>NZ_JACHKZ010000022.1 GCF_014207855.1 Comamonas odontotermitis
TCGATGCGGATGCGCGCGTAGTTCTCACCATCGCCATGCTCGGTGTAGCCGCCGGGCCATTCGTATTGCTCTCTGCTGTCTTCGCTGTGGCCTGCGGGCTGCTGCTGGCGGGTGTCGAGGATGGCCTTGGGCTTTTCGAAGTCGTAGTCGTCGGCTGCAAAGTTGCCGCTGGCGATGTCTTCGGCATGGACCCAGGCGTCGATGAAGTCTTCGCTGTGGATGTGCGCTGCCCTGTTGTTGGGGTAGTAGGCAATGGTGGTGGGGCCGGTGGGCAAGGGGGCGACAGAGCCGATATCGTCAGCGAGCACCATCTTGTGGCTGCCGTTGCTGTGGGCGAAGAAGTAGAAGATGCCTTCTTCTTCCATGAGGCGGGAGACGAAGTTGAAGTCGCTCTCGCCGTATTGGACGATATAGGTCCACTGCCGGTAGTGGCCCGTTAACCGGTTCTCAATAGAGAAGCCGTATTTGCCGAGCACGTCCTCGATGATGTCGGGGGCCTTTTGGAACTGGAAGATTTTGAAATCAGAGCGGCGTGTGGCATGCCACAGCCAGGGGCGCAATATGCATTCGTAGAGGCTGGAATCCCCGTCTCTGCCGATGTAGGTGAATTGGGTGACCTGGCCGGAGAGAAACCGTTTGCCGCTGCCTGCCGCTTCGGTGGTGAGGTCAATCTCGATGCTGATGTCTTTGCCGAGCAAGGATTTGGCTGAGAGGCTGGGGGAGTCGCTGAGCAGCCGCACTCTGAATTGGAACAGCCGTGATATCTGCTCTGCGCCTTCGAGCGAGCGAAATTCCAGTTGCTCGCCCAGCGGGCTGTGGGCGACAAAGGTGCGGCTTGGCATGTTGGCCCCTGGTTTTTATGGGTGTATGTGCGTTGGTATGGGGCCAGATAATAGGGAGAGGCAACCGGAAATGAGCGACCGATTGTCGGAAGACGTCGATTAGATACACCGCATCCAAGCGGTTGAGGTTTCTCAATACGAAGAAGTAAAAAGCATGGTCAATGCCTAGCGGCATTTGCATGGATGGGAAGTCTCCGTCATGCAACAGCATCTCCGCAGGCGCAAATACGCATCACAAGTGCACGGCGGTGGTAAGGAGCCTGGGCAAGCGCACTAGCGCGCTACGGCATTCCGTGGCAATACCGACATTTACCGACAAAGCGCTTTCTGCTCGCGCACCAGAATAGCGCACATGTCCATGCTTCTCGGTTTCAGAGCTGCCCGTGCCAAGTTTGCCCTCTACGGTCTCGTTGGGGTGGGCGCTGCCATGGCAATGCATGGGCTGGCTGCGGCGCAATCGGCCAAAAGCAGCCGTGCCGCCCCGCCTCCGGTGGCAACCCCTGCGCCACCAGCGCCCCCTTCCTCGGTGATCCTGGAGCTCGCAACCCGCTACAACGCCGAGCGCTACATGGGCCTCTGGTACAAGGCAGGCAAGACCGAGATCCCCAGCAATGAGCTGCGTACACGGGAGCGCTATGAGATGCTGCTGCGCTATGACGGTGCCGTGCGCGTCATCTATACCTACTACCTGCCCCTGTCCAACCAATGGAAGCGGGTCGAGGACTACATGGAGCCGGTAGACAAAAATGGCGGATCCTTCCAAAGCAGCCCCAGGATTGAGCCACCCGTCACTTTCCGCATCAACCGCTTTGGCAACCTGCTGAGCGTGGACTACCGCACGTTTGCCATCGATGCCAACTACCAGTGGGCACTGGTCAAAGGGCCCACGGCGGGATCGTATTTTGTGCTTTCGCGCTCTCCTTCCGTGCCGGAGCCCCTGCGCCGGGCGCTCACACAGTTAGCCAAACGCCACTACCCGGACATGGGCAACCTCGTCTGGTCGGGCCAGGAAAACTGAAAACCGCCATCAAGGCGCAGCTTCTGCTCCGCACGTTTTCTGCGCCACCCATGCAAAAAATGGAGAACGTCACAATTTTCTGCTTCAACACTGCATTTTCAAGCAATTATTCTTCAACATTCAGGCAAACAGCGCCTGCAAGCATTCATTTTTTCCGCATCATCGCAACTAGGGCTCTCCCTGAGTTCAAAAACCGTCATTGCCCGTTAACAGGGGTGTAGACTGCTGCCACTTGCTTGCAACGCTCGACGCTGCAGCTACGACTTTCAACCCACCCTGGCGGAGATACACGAATGAAGAAACTGGCATGGGCGCCTCTGGGCGCAGTGGCATTGGCAATTGCTGCAATCGCGCCGGCGCAGGCCGCCGATCAGAAATCGGTTGCTGTGACTGCCATCGTTGAGCACCCCGCACTGGATGCCGTGCGTGATGGTGTCAAAGCCGCCCTGAAAACCGAAGGCTTCGAAGAAGGCAAGAACCTGAAGTGGCAGTACCAGAGCGCTCAGGGCAATCCTGGCACCGCCGCGCAGATCGCCCGCAAGTTCGTCGGTGACAAGCCCGATGCCATCGTAGCCATTGCCACGCCTTCGGCCCAGGCCGTCGTCGCCGCTACCAAGACTGTGCCCGTCGTATTCTCCGCCGTGACCGATCCGGTTGCCGCCAAGCTGGTACCCAGCTGGGAGCCATCCAAGAACAATGTGACCGGCGTGTCCGACCTGCTGGCTCTGGACAAGCAGATGGAGCTGGTCAAGAAGGTCGTGCCCAATGCCAAGCGCGTAGGCATGGTCTACAACCCGGGCGAGGCCAATTCGGCCGTGGTGGTGAAGGAGCTCAAGGAGCTGCTGCCCAAGTTGGGCATGACCCTGGTGGAAGCCGCAGCGCCACGCTCGGTGGACGTCTCCAGCGCTGCGCGCTCGCTGGTTGGCAAGGTCGATGTGATCTACACCAACACCGACAACAACGTCGTGTCTTCATATGAAGCCCTGGTCAAGGTTGGCCAAGATTCCAAGGTGCCGCTGGTGGCATCGGACACCGACTCCGTCGCACGTGGCGCGGTGGCCGCCATGGGCATCAACTACCGTGACCTGGGCGAGCAGACCGGCCGCATGGTCGCTCGCATCCTCAAGGGCGAAAAGCCTGGCGACATCAAGACCGAAGTCTCGACCAAGATGGAGCTGTTCGTGAACCCCGGCGCTGCGGAGAAGCAAGGCATCAAACTGAGCGACGAGCTGGTCAAGTCGGCCGCCAAGGTGGTTCAGTAATGCCGCATTGCCTGCTGCCGTGCTGACCGTGCAGCGCAGGTGATGACAAGATGCAGCCCCGCCAGAAGCGGGGCTTGTTTTATCTAGCCACCTCTTAGATAAGAAAAATCCATGACCTTATTTTCATTTTTGGGAGCCATCGAGATCGGCCTGATCTTTGCGCTGGTCGCGCTCGGTGTGTTCATCTCCTTTCGCCTGCTGCGATTTCCCGACCTGACGGTGGACGGCAGCTTTCCGCTGGGCGGCGCCGTCTGTGCGGTGATGATCACGAGCGGCTACAGCCCCATCGTCGCCACCATCGGCGCGGCGCTGGCAGGCGCCATCGCTGGTCTGATCACCGGATGGCTCAACGTCAAGCTCAAGATCATGGATCTACTGGCCTCCATCCTGATGATGATTGCGCTGTACTCGGTCAACCTGCGCATCATGGGCGGTCCCAATGTGCCGCTGATCAACGACCCTACCCTCTTCAACCAGCTGCAGCCCTCCGGCATGGAAGACTATGTGTTCCGCCCGCTGCTGCTGATCGTGATCGTGATCCTCGCCAAGCTCGCCATGGACTGGTTCTTCCTCACCGAGCGGGGCCTGGCCATTCGCGCTACTGGCACCAACGCCCGCATGGCACGCGCCCAGGGCGTCAACACCGGCGGCATGATCCTGCTGGGCATGGCCGTATCGAACGCACTCGTGGGCCTGGCTGGCGCGCTGTTTGCCCAGACCCAGGGCGGCGCAGACAGCTCCATGGGCATCGGCACCATCGTGATCGGCCTGGCGGCGGTGATTGTTGGCGAATCCATCCTGCCGTCGCGCAAGCTGATTCTGGCAACGCTGGCCGTGGTGATCGGCGCCATCGTGTACCGATTCTTCATTGCCCTGGCATTGAACAGCGACTTCATCGGCCTGAAGGCCCAGGACTTGAATCTGGTGACCGCGCTGCTCGTGACCGTGGCACTGGTGATACCCCAGCTCAAGCGCAAGCTCAGCAAGAAGCCCTAAGCCCAGAATCGGAGAATAGCCATGCTGAGCGCAAAAGACCTCAAGATCACCTTCAACCCCGGCACGCCCATCGAAACCCGCGCCCTGCGCGGCATGACGCTGGAGATTCCTGCCGGCCAGTTTGTCACCGTCATCGGCTCCAATGGCGCCGGAAAATCAACTTTCCTCAACGCCATCTCGGGCGACCTGATGGTCGACACCGGCAGCATCGTCATCGACGGCGAAGACATGACGCGCAAACCCGTCTGGGACCGCGCCCACAAAGTCGCCCGCGTCTTTCAAGACCCGATGGCGGGCACCTGTGAAGACCTCTCCATTGAAGAGAACATGGCCCTGGCGCACGAGCGCGGCAACTTCCGCGGCCTGTCCAAAGCCGTGAAGAACGCCAACCGCGAGCTCTACCGCGAGCGCCTCGCCACCCTGGGCCTGGGCCTGGAAAACCGCCTGACCGACCGCATCGGCCTGCTCTCGGGCGGCCAACGGCAGGCCGTGAGCCTGTTGATGGCGGCGCTCCAGCCTTCACGCATCCTGCTGCTTGACGAGCACACCGCAGCACTTGACCCGCGCACGGCAGACTTTGTGCTCAACCTCACCGCACGCATCGTGGAAGAAGGCCAGCTCACCACGATGATGGTGACCCACAGCATGCGCCAGGCGCTCGACGTGGGCACCCGCACCGTGATGCTGCACCAGGGCCAGGTGGTTCTGGACGTGAGCGGCGATGAGCGCGCCCGCATGGACGTGCCCGACCTGCTGCAGATGTTCGAGAAGGTGCGCGGCGAAAAACTGGCCGACGATGCCCTGCTGCTGAGCTGACAGGTTTCCCGAGCACCTCGCCGCCTCCAACAAGGCAGCTGGCTTTCACTACCGTGGGCCAGCTGCTTTTTCTATTGCGCCTTCATGGCTCTAGGCATCGCACCTGCTGTGCTGCAAAGGCGCCGTTGGCGATGGGCGAAAAGAGTCGTAGACGCGGCAAACAGTAGACAGCAAATAGCAAACGGGAAACGGCAAACAGCAAGGCAGCCAGCGGGCCTGACTTTTCGTTTAGCGATGATTTTTTAAGTCACAGCCCCCCACACGCAAGCGCTGGCGGCCAGATTCATCCTCAGATGTGGCCTCACCACGCAGGCGTCGTTCAAATTCGTGCAACGCTGCGTTCAAATCGCGCGTCCTCTGCCAGCAAAGGATCTGGCTACAGTTGTGTTTCAGGAAATCACACAGGGCCCGACGCCAAAAACAGGTCGACGGCCAAGTGGTTTTCGTGTTCTGACACCGTGCTCGCCCCTTGGGCCGGCCACTCACTCATACGAAGGAAATCGCAATGGCTAAAGTTCTGGTTCTCTACCATTCCATGTACGGTCACATCGAAACCATGGCCGCCAAGATCGCCGAAGGCGCCAAGAGCGTGGCAGGCACCGAGGTCACCGTCAAGCGCGTGCCCGAGACCATGCCTGCAGAGGCTTTCAAGGCCGCAGGCGGAAAGACGGACCAGGCAGCCCCCGTGGCCTCGCCCGCTGAGCTGGGCGACTATGACGCCATCATCTTTGGCACCCCCACCCGCTTTGGCAACATGAGCGGCCAGATGCGCAGCTTTCTCGACCAGACCGGCGGCCTCTGGGCCAAAGGCGCACTGGCAGGCAAGGTTGGCAGCGTGTTCACCTCCACCGGCACACTGGGCGGCCAGGAAACCACCGTCACCTCATTCTGGAACACGCTGGCCCACCACGGCATGGTGATCGTGCCCGCTGGCTTTGGCCTGCCCTCGCAGTTTGACTTGTCGCAGGTCAAGGGCGGTTCGCCCTACGGTGCTGCCACCCTGGCAGGTGCCGACGGCTCGCGCCAGCCATCTGAGCCCGAGCTGGAGCTGGCCTTTGCCCAGGGCGCCAAGGTTGCCACCCTCGCGGCCAAGATCGCGGCTTAAGCAACGATTGCGCGGCGGCGGGCCCCCTCTTGGCAGGGTGGCCCGCCAGCAAACGCTCAGTCCCAGGCCGGTGCCAGGCCTTCGGGGCTGACTTCCCGGCCATTGCGCTCCAGCGTGGCGATCAGGGCCATGTCCTCGGCGTCCAGCTTCAGGCCGCGGGCCAGCAGGTTGCTGGCCAGGTTTTCGCGCTTGGTTGACGACGGGATCACCGCATACCCCAGCTGCAGCGCCCAGGCCAGCGCCACCTGCGCCACCGTGGCCTGGTGCTTGGCGGCAATGCTGGCCAGCACCGGATCCTTGAGCACCTTGCCGTAAGCCAGGGTCATGTAAGAGGTCACCTGGATGCCCTGCTCCTGAAGAAAAGCCGTCAGCTTGTGGCCCTGCAGATAGGGGCTCAGCTCGATCTGGTTGGTGGCAATTTCGCCCTTGCCCACAGCGGCAATCGCCTGGCGGGTGAGTTCGATGTTGAAGTTGGAGATGCCAATCTGGCGGGTCAGGCCCAGCGCCTTGGCCTCGGCCAGCGCGTCCATGAATTCGGGCAGCTCCACGCCGTTGCCCGGCGCGGGCCAGTGGATCAGCGTCAAATCCACATAGTCGGTGCGCAGCTTTTTCAGGCTTTCACGCAGGCTGGGCACCAGCTTGGCCCTGGCGTAGTTGTCGGTCCAGATCTTGGTGGTCACAAAAAGCTCGGCGCGCGGCACGCCGCTCTCGGCAATCGCCTGGCCAACCTCGGCCTCGTTGCCGTAGATCTGCGCGGTATCGACGGCGCGGTAGCCCACGTCCAGCGCATTGCGCACCGAGTCGATGACGGTCTGGCCGCTCAGGCGGAACGTGCCGACGCCGAAGGAAGGGATATGGTTCATGAAAGGACTCCTCAATCAGGTAAATGGAACGCAGAAACAGGATGCGGCCGTGCCGCAGCTTTGCCGTTGCGCTTGATGGATGACAGTGTGCACGGTTAATATTTGCAGATTAAGCCCCTTATTAACCAATATCTCTTGATAAAAAATCAACAATGAAAACCACCCTTGATGAATTGCAGGCCTTCGCGGCGGTGGTGGACACGGGCTCGATCACCGCCGCCTCCGAGCTGCTGGGGCTGACGATCTCAGCCACCAGCCGCACACTGGGCCGGCTGGAGGAGAAGCTGCAAACCACCCTGCTGCGCCGCACCACGCGCAGGCTGGAGCTGACCGAAGAAGGCGCCGCCTTTTTGCAGCGCGCCCGGGCCATCCTGGCGCTGGTGGACGAAGCCGAAGAACAGATGGCCGCCCGGCGCGTGCGGCCTGCTGGCCGGCTGCGAGTGGACGCGGCTACGCCGTTCATGCTGCATGTGCTGGTGCCGCTGATCGCAGGGTTCAGCATGCGCTACCCCGAGGTGGAGCTGGAGCTGAACTCCAACGAAGGCATCATCGACCTGATCGAAAAACGCACCGATGTGGCGTTCCGCATCGGGGTGCTGAAAGACTCTACGCTGCATGCCCGCCCCATCGGCACCAGCCGCGTGCGGGTGCTCGCAAGCCCCGCTTACCTGGCGCAGCATGGCATGCCAGCCGAACCTGCACAGCTCACCCAGGCGGGCGGGCCGCATACCCTGCTGGGTTTTACCCAGCCTGAGTCGCTCAACGACTGGCCGCTGCGCGATGCGGACGGCAACGCCTTGCGCATCCAGCCTGCGATTACTTCATCGAGCGGAGAAACGCTCAGGCACATGGCACTTGCGGGCCTGGGCGTCGTCAGCCTGTCGGATTTCATGACCCGCGAGGACCGCCGCAACGGCCAGTTGGTGCAGCTGTTTCCAGAGCAAACACTGGATGTGCGCCAATCCATCAACGCCGTCTACTACCGCAATACGGCATTGGCGGCGCGCATCACCTGCTTTGTGGACTACGTGGCCCAGACGCTGGGCCAGCAGGCGTTCGAGGGTTGAGCAGCTACCGCGCGATGCTTGCACATCGAGCGCGGCGCATGGGCCTAGGTGCTGTTGCGCCGTTGCGCCGTTGCGCCGTTGCGCTGTAGCAGCGTTGCACCGCCCCCTGGTGCGGCTTGCTCGGCCCAACCCAGTCGCGCAACCCCTCCGGGTGCGCAGACTTTGAACAACTTCCTAGCCCTGGCGTGCCACGCGAAAGCGAGCGGCCGCCAGCCAGCCCATCGTCAGCGCCAGCAGCAGATACCCCCATGGGCCACCCACGGGAACAGGGTTGGGGGCTGGCTTGCTTCCACCGCCAACGCTGCCACCACCACCACCGCCACCGCTGCCTCCTCCACCATCATCGCCGCCGACCAGCGGATTGACGACTTCCACCTGCGCATTGCCTGCGGCGGGAATGGTGACTGGATTGGCAGAGTAACCCGGCGCGCCCCAGTTGAACCCGACAGGAGGATTGGCTTTGCCAGTTTCTGTGACCGAGCAGGACGCATTGGCGGGAAGCGCGCCAAGGCTGGCCGACGCGGTCTGTCCATTGGCAATGGTTACGCTGAGCTGGTGCACGCCATCCACCCCGCAGTTCAGCGAGAAATCAAACGTGCCATTGACCAAGGCTGCAGCCGCCGTATCTCCGGTGATCCGTTTGGTCAGCGCAATGCCTGCGGTCTGCCGCTGCACGCGGTTGGTCACCGTAAAGCCTGCGTCCTGCGCGCTGATCTCCGGCGCGCCCACCCATGCATAGCCTGCAGGGGCCGCAGGCGGCGTGTCTTCGGTCGCTGTGCAGCTGTCCCCGTCATAGAAGATAACCGGGGCGCTGGTGCCGCTGGTTGCGCCCGCAGGCACGGTGACCGACCAGACCTGCGCAGGTTGCGAACCGCACACCATGGTGCCGGTGAAAGTCAGGGGGCTGGCAAGGCCCGCGGCCATGCCTTCAATCACCTTGGTCACCGTCCGGGGGGTGCTGGTGTTGAAGATCTGCAGATTCACATGGCTTTCGTTCGAGGCCAGGATGGGATCAACCACGCCCGCAGCCACCGTGGCATAGCCGGTATTGGTGTAGGTGCCGGGCTGGTAGCCTGCAGTGGTGTGGATCACGAACCGCACCGCGGCACCATTGCCCAGAGACGCAATGGTGCTGCTGACCGTGCGCGTTGCCGCATCGTAGTTCACCGAAGCACCACAGGCCGCCGGAGCCGTCAGCACGGAGCACGCCGCATCCACGAAAGCCACGCCCTGGGGTAATGGATCGGAGAACAGCACATTCGTGGTATCGGACGGGCCAGCGTTGTAGACATCCACCGAGTACGTCACCATGGCCCCCCGATTGGCCGTGATCGGCGCCACCGATTTGTTGACCGAGACATTCGAGCAGTTGAACTGCGCCATCGTGACAGTGGCCTGGTTGTCGCCGGGTGCCAGCTCATCCGTGCCATCCGGCGGCCCGGCAGAAAATTCATTGACCAGATAGCCCGATGGCCAGTTGCAGGTGCTCTGCGAATAACCATAGGTCAGCGAATAAGTGATCGTCAGCGAACCACCGACGGGCAGTTTTGGTACCACTGTCTGGAAGGGGCCGGAAAAACCGCCGATGCTGCCCGCGTACGGTGCGGGAAAAGCAGATGCGCCAGGGCAGACAGCACCATTAGCAGCCGTGCAATTGACCACCGACGACTGCACATCCAGGCTCGCGCCCAGCTCAAAGGTGATCAGGCGATCGGCGATGGAGGCTCCATCTGCGGGGTTGGGGCCCTTGTTGGTCACCGTTACGGTGTAGGTGACCGGAACGCCTGGCTGGTAAGCGTCCGAGCTCTGCGTCTTGGTGACCGCGAGGTCTGTTTTCGGGCATTCCGGCGTTGCGGGAACGATGATCGGCACCGACGCAAAGTTATTGCTGGTGTTGGAGTCGTCCAGCCCATCTGGCGGGTTGGCGGCAAATTCGTTGTTGAGGCCCCCGAGCGTTCTGCCGCAGGGGACCGGTGCATTGAAGCCCGTCTGCACCTGGTAGACGATGGTCAGGCGGCCATTGACCGGCAAGACCGGCACTTGTGTATTGAACAAGGTGGAGTACGACGCGCTGCCCGACGGATTGAGGAATTCGGAATTCGCGGGGCACACCGCGCCAAAATCCGCCACGCAGCTCTGGAACTGCGCCGCCGCGTCAATGTACGCGGCAGAGCCGCCATGGGTTCGGATGACATCGGAGATGTACGCGCCATCGGCGGCCTCGGGGCCTGCGTTGGTCAGCTCCATGGTGTAGGTCACCAGATCGCCCATCTGCGGGGTGGCGGGCTCCTGGGTCTTGGTCACCTGCAGGTCGGTCTGCCGGCACGGGGGCGTACCCGGCACCTGCAAAATGGCAGACTGCTGGTTGTTGTTGGGGCTGGTGTCATTCATCCCATCGAGCAGCTGGATCGATGCCGTGTTGAACAATTGCCCGGCGGGCCTGCCGCAAGCCGCATTGGGCACCAGGTACGGCGTCATGGTGTAGGTCACTGTGATAGTGCCTCCTGGCGGGAGCGCCGGAATGGTGGCGTTGAACACCGGGCTGTAGCTGCTCTGCCCTGCACGATTGGGAAAACTGGCATTGTCCGGACACTGGGCACCACCCGTTGCCGTGCACTGGTTGAACACCAGATCGGCCGCGATATGGCTGATGAAGCTGTTGGAGAGCGTGTCCCACAGCACGACGCCGTCTGCAGCACCCGGCCCATTGTTGCTGAGCGTGATCGTATAGGTCAGGGGCACGCCGGACTGGTAGGTATCGCTGCTCTGCGTTTTAGTGACAGCCAGGTCCGCTTCGTAGCGCATGGCGGTACTGATGGAGCTGGTGTTCGAATTGGGCAAGGGGTCTGTCACGCCCCCTGGCGGGCTGATGTTGGCCGTATTCGTCAATGTGCTCGGGCCGGTGACGCCAAACTTGCCGCTGATCTCCACCCGCACCTTGCCCAGGTTGGGGAAAGTCGCCAGGGTACCGGCCACCGTGCCATTGACCACCGACAAGTCGGTGGGGCATGCCGCGCCCCCGGTTGCCAACGTGCATGTCGCCTGCACATTGGTGATTCCGGCTGGCAACGGGTCCTGAAAGCTTGCACCATCGGCAGCGTTCGGGCCGTTGTTATCCATTTCCAAAATATATATAAAACCTGTTCCACCTACGCCTGACGAAGGGCCGGACTTGGTAATCTGCACATCAGCGGTCTGCGCCCCTGCATGCAAAGGCGATGCCGCCAATACAATGCCTGCGACAATATATTGGATAGCGGCAAATATAATACTGGAAAATGGTTTTCTTTGTGCCATGGAACTGATCCTTTATATTAATATAAAGGCCTCTCCAAAAAATTAAATGCAAATGCACAAACCATTCATCGTATTCATTCACCAAGAAGTGATTCAAATACCTGGCCTTCAAATGGAAGTGCGCTCCCCAAAGAGTCTCTCTTCGCCTCACGGGGAACACAATTATCCATAGCCATAAGCTTTATTGAAACAATTAAAATTTTATGAATTTTTAAAATAACGTTTGTTTGCAAATAAATGGGAAATTCTTACAAACTGAGCAGGTCTTTATCACATCTTCTGCAGATGTCATAAAAATAATCTATTTCACCTGTAATGAAATAGATTTTCAGGATGCCATTATCGAAGCTTGCTTTCTTATTTAATTTTCAAAAAATAATCTCTCATTCATTTGATATATTCACACCAGAAATTTCTTCTGAAAAATTCGATATAGATATGATGGTATTGACCGATTTACATGGGTTTATCGCCATCACAGAAAATCCATTGATCGCTCCAGGCCCGGCCCGGCTCGCCATGCCATTCGGCTCGCCATGCCATTCTCTTCACACGCCCAGCGGCAGGTCGGCCTTCTTCAGCGTCCGCAGCACAAAGCTCGACTGGCTGTGGCGAATGCCCTTGATCTTGTAGAGCTTCTCTCGCAGCAGGCGCTCATAGTCGCGCGTGTCCTTCACCACCACCCGCAACAGGTAGTCGTATTCACCGGAGACAAGGTGCGCCTCCACCACTTCAGGAATGGTGGCCAGCATTTCGCCAAACTTCTCCAGTGTGTTGTCCGAGTGGCTGTCGAGCGTGACCTGCACCAGTACGGTGTCGCCCAACCCGAGCGCCAGTGGATTGAGGCGCACGGTATAGCCTTCGATCACGCCCGCCTCCTCCAGCTTCTTGATGCGGCCCCAGCAAGGCGAAGGACTCAACCCCACGGCATGGCCTATGTCTTGCAGGCTGGCACGGCTATTGGATTGCAGTACCGCAAGAATTTTTCGATCTAGACGATCAAGCAGCATATTTTTCCACCATTGAAGATTTAAAAGAATTTTCTTCCGAATTTATAAAAATTACCAGACAAAACAGAATTTCTTCCCAGCTATCCGGGCCCATACTTTGGGCATCGAAACACTTTTACCGAAGCCGCTTTCTTGCAGAGCCTGCTTACCGGCAGCCCCTCTCACCGCCCGCCCCCAGGCAGTTACCGCTGCCATGGGGGCGGGTTGTTTTGGGCTGTTGCACAGTGTCTACAGTGCCCTCACCCGTCCCTGCGCTTTCCCTTGGCGTAACAAAACTGTTGCAATTGGGGCCATGCGGCGTCCTGTCCTACACCTGCCGCCCGTGGCATAGTGGCGCCAAATCACAACATGACAACGAAGCAGCTATGTTCAAGCGACTCAATGATCTGTCTGAAAGCCACGGATCCCTGCAGGCCGGCAAGGGGATGGTGACGGGCGTAATCGCCCTCATCCTGGCGGCACTGTGCTTTCTGGGAGTGATGGCCTTTCACTTTCCGCAGTACCTCACGACTCCTGAGCTGCGCCGCAGCTACAACGTAGATGTCATGCGGCAGCTGCTGTTCTGGTGCATGGTGATTGCGGGCGGCCTGTCGGTTGCGCTGATCGTGCTGGGGCGGGTGCGCTGGCTGGCTGCGTCGGCTTTCGGGCTGGTGGCGCTGTCGGCACTGCTGGGCGGCCACAAGGTGCCAGTGGGCGAATTCGCCACCGACACGCCCTATATCGGCCTGGATTGGTTCATCCTCGATCTGCTGGGCAGTTCGCTGATCTTCATCTTCATCGAGAAGCTGTTTGCACTGCGCAAGGACCAGCCGGTCTTCCGCCCCGAGTGGCAGACCGACTTTCACCACTTTCTCGTCAACCACATGGTGGTCGGATTCATCCTGCTGGCCACCAATCTGATGGTGCACAAGCTGTTTGGCTGGGCCGCCAACGACGGTATCCGTGGCTGGGTGGCCAACCTGAACTTCTGGGTCGCGCTGTTCCTGATCATCCTCGTGGCCGATCTGGTGCAGTACTGGACGCACCGCGCCTACCACGAGGTGCCGCTCTTGTGGCGCATTCACGCCGTGCACCACAGCGTCAAGAGCATGGACTGGCTGGCAGGTTCGCGCCAGCACATCCTGGAGCTGCTGATCACCCGCACGCTGGTGCTGGCCCCCATCTATGTGCTGGGCTTTTCCAAGGAGGTGATTGATGCTTACATCATCATCGTTGGCTTCCAGGCCGTCTTCAACCACGCCAATGTGAGCGTGCGCCTGGGGCCGCTGCGCTACGTCATCGTCACGCCCAACTTCCACCACTGGCACCACAGCCAGGACCAGGAAGCGCTGGACAAGAACTATGCAGCCCACTTTGCCTTTCTGGACTACCTGTTTGGCACGGCAGTCAAGAGCGACAAGCTCTGGCCCAAGGACTATGGCGTGCTGGGCGACTATGTGCCCAACGGGTTCTTCAAGCAGCTGAAGTTCCCTTTTACCTGGAAAGGCTGAGCGCCCTCCCCACCATCCCCACAGAGCCTCCTTATCGGAGGCTCTATAATTTTGATAGCTGCTTGTTCTTTACAGTAAAGCGCCAGAGCCACTTTTCTTCATGATCATGTCATCCACCACCGAATTCCGCGCCCAGGCCATGGTGCTGGCCGCAGGCCGGGGCGAGCGCATGCGCCCGCTCACCGATCACACGCCCAAGCCGCTTTTGCCGGTACGCGGCAAACCGCTGATGCAGCACAGCCTGGAGCAACTGGCCGCAGCCGGAGTGGACCGCATCGTCATCAACACCGGCTGGCTGGGCCAGCAGGTGGCGGATGCCTGGCCCGCCAAGGCAGACATGGGCGGGCATGGCGTGCAGATCCGCTATTCGCGCGAAGACCTGGATTTTGGCGGCGGCATCGAAACCACCGGCGGTATCAGCCGTGCGCTGCCGCTGCTCGATGATGCGTTCTGGTTGGTATCGGGCGATGTGTTCATCCCCAGCTTTCCCTTTGACGAAGCGCTGCGCCAGCGCTTTGCCCAATCGGGTGATCTGGCCCACCTGTGGCTGGTGCCCAATGCGCCGCACCACCCCAAGGGGGATTTTGTGCTGACGGAAGATGACCATACCGATGCAGGCCACGCCTATACCGGCCGTGCCGAGACCCCAGCAGCAGACGACACCCGGCCGCGCCTGACCTACTGCTCCGTTGCGCTGCTGAAAAAGGAGCTGTTCGCACCTCCGTTTTGCGATATTCCGCCCGGCAACCCTCATGGCGTGAAGATGCCCCTGGTGCAGCAGCTGCGCGCCGCCATGCAGGCGGGCCGCTGCAGCGCCAGCCGCTACGACGGAGTCTGGGTGGATGTGGGCACGCCCGAGCGCCTGGCGGCCATTGCGGGGTGAAGCCGCCTGCGCCCAGGGCATCGCGCTGGTCTCAGCCGTGACAGCCTTGGTTTGGCGCAATTCACATTTTGGTAACAATTGGGTGGTAAACGCAGCGCGCTCACCGCGCCCCCTTCCCCACCCTTTTGATTGCCATGAAAAAAACCTTGCTGGCCATCGCAGCTGCAGCGGCGCTTTCCCTGACCGTATCGGGCTGCTCCGACAGTAGCGCCGCCTCCATCAGCTACAACGCCACACTCGACCAGGCCTCGCAGGCCGAGAAGGCCGCTGTGATCAAGACCCTGCAGGAGCTGGTCAACATCGAAACCGGCACCAATGACTCCGTCGGCATTCCGCAGATGGGCAACTACCTCGAAGCCCGCCTGCAGGCGCTGGGCGCCACCGTAGTGCGCCACAAGGCAGAGGCTGGCGTGGTGGGCGACAACATCGTCGGCACCTTCCAGGGCAGCGGCACCAAGAGCCTGCTTCTGATGGCGCACATGGACACCGTGTACACGCGCGGCATCCTGGCCACGGCCCCGTTCAAGGTGGAAGGCGACAAGGCCTATGGCGCAGGCATTGCCGATGCCAAGGGCGGCATCGCCGTCATCCTGCACAGCCTGGGCCTGCTCAAGGCGCAGAACTTCAGCAAGTTCAAGACCATCACCGTGATGTTCAACACCGATGAGGAAAAAGGCTCCTTCGGCTCGCGCGACCTGATCCAGAAGCTCGCGGCAGCACACGACTATGTGCTGTCGTACGAACCCTCGGGCCTTGAAGAGGGCTTTGGCACCGCCACCTCGGGCATTGCCTATGTGCAGGCCGTGGTGCACGGCAAGGCATCGCACGCGGGCGTGGCACCAGAGGCAGGTATCAACGCGCTCACCGAAGCATCGGCCCTCGTGCTGCGCACCCAGGATATCCAGGAAAAGTCCAAGGAACGCGGCTTCAACTGGACCACCATGACCGCTGGCGGCACCGCGACCAACATCATCCCCGACAAGGCCGTTGTCAACGCCGACGTGCGCTACGGCAAGAACGAGGATCTGGATTGGATGAAAGGCATGCTGGACAAGGCAGCGGCCGCGCCGCATGTACCTGGCGCCACCATCGACATCAACCTGACCCGCGGCCGCCCGGCCTTCAACGCCACCGACGACGGCGTCAAGCTCATCCAGAAAGCCATCACCATCTATGCCGACGTAGGCGGCAAATCGCAGATGTACACCACGCGCGGCGGTGGCGGCTCTGACGCGGCCTACGCCGCGCTCTCGGGCAAGCCGGTGATCGAAGGCCTGGGCCTGCCCGGTGCCAACTACCACTCCAATCTGGCCGAATACGTGCTGACCGAGCCCATTGCACGCCGCCTGTACCTGTCGGCACAGCTCATCTCCGATCTGGGTCAGGGCATGTAACTGCCCCCTGCACCGTTGCATTCCACCTTCAGGCGCCAGCAGACACTGGCGCCTTTTTCATTCAGCGTGGAGCTACCGCAGGCGGCTGTCCGCCCTGCGACAGCCAGAAGAACAACCGCCTCAGGCAGCAGCGCACCCCAACGCCGTGCTATCAAGCACTTATCGACGTGCGCTGCCACTACCAGCCTGCGCTGCATCGCGGCATCATAAAAACCCCAATATGGATTCACGCCACTTTGCCCACAATGCAAAGCTCGCGCGGGCTTTCCGCAGACGGCAATAACGATCATTCGGTAAGACCGAGGAGACAAATCATGCAGATGAAAAAACTGGCTTGGGGCGTGGGGTTGGCCGTGGGCTTGATGGCGGGCAATATTGCCAGCGCTCAGACCACGATGCGTATCAGCATTTCGGTGGCGCAGAATTCGCACCAGGGCGTGGCCATCGACACCTTCGCCAAGGAAGTGGAAAAACGCACTGGTGGCCGCTACAAGGTGCAGACCTTCTACAGCGGCGCACTGGGCGGAGAGCGCGAATCGATCGAAGCCGTGCAACTGGGCACGCAGGAGCTGGCCTTCAGCTCCAGCGGGCCCGTGCCGAACTTCGTGCCCGAGACCAAGATCCTCGACGTGCCCTTTCTCTTCCGCGACAAGGCCCATGCCCGTGCCGTGCTCGATGGCCCCATCGGCCAGGAGCTGCTGGGCAAGTTCGATTCCAAAGGCTTCAAGGCCTTGGCCTGGGCAGAGAACGGCTTTCGCCACATGACCAACTCCAAGCGCGCCATCAACAGCCCCGACGACACCAAGGGCCTGAAGATGCGCACCATGGAAAATCCGGTGCACATCCAGGCCTACAAGGCCCTGGGCATCATCACCACGCCCATGGCTTTCCCGGAAGTATTTACCGCGCTGCAGCAAGGCACCGTGGACGGCCAGGAAAACCCCCTGCCGGTGATCACCTCGGCCAAGTTCGACCAGGTGCAAAAGCACCTGTCGCTCACCGGCCATGTGTACTCGCCCTGCATCCTGGTGATGAACAAGGGCGCCTACGACAAGCTGAGCGCCGACGACAAGAAGGCCTTTGTGGAGGCGGCCCAGGAAGCGACCAAGGCCAACCGAGCCCGTGTGGACCAGGATGATGCCAATGGCGTGGCAGAACTGCGAAGCAAGGGCATGCAGGTGATCGAGAACGTGGACAAGGCCAAGTTTGTGGCTGCGCTCACCAAGACGAATGCAGATTTTGAGAAGCAATTTGGCAAGGCCAACCTCGACCGCATCCGCGACTACAAGTAAGCACGGGGCAGGCACCCGCTGGACTGGCCTGTGGCCCGGCGGTGCCCCCAACCAATTACTCTCATTTCGATAGCTGCTTGCGCTTCACGGATAAGCGCAAACAGCTGTTTTTATTAAAACTGGAGGAGAGAGCGGGCGCGCTGCCCATGCAGGCCTGCGCTTTCGGACACCATGAAAAATGCATTTCTGACCCTGGAGCGATGGACATCGGGCTTTGCGATGGCGGTCGCCTGCCTGATGCTCGCCATTGCATCCACATTGGGCGTGTTCCAGATCCTGACCCGTTTCGTGCTGGAAGAGCCCGCCGAGTGGACCGAGGTGTTGATCCGCTTCAGCCTCATATGGATGGTGTTCCTGGCCATTCCCATGGCGTTTCGCCAGGGCGCCATGGTGAGCGTTGACGTTTTGCGCCGCTGGAGCCCGCGCGCCTTTGGCCGAGTGCTGGACTGGCTGGTGTGCATTGCCACGCTGGCACTTCTGGCCGTGATCATCTGGTGGGGCTGGGACTATGCCCGGCGCGGCAGCGTGCAGACCATGGCCGGGCTCGAATCGCTGTCCATGTTCTGGGCCTATGTGGCCATGCCGATCGGCGGCGTGTTTGCCGTGATTGGCGTCATCGGCAATCTGATCGATCCCAAGAATACCGAACTGGAGAACGCGCAATGACCGCCGTGATGCTTTCCACGATGGTGCTGTGCTTTGCGCTCACCGTCTCCGTCGCCGTATCGATTGGCCTGGCCTCGATCTTCGGCATTCAGGCCAGCAACGCCAACATGCTCATCTCGGTCAAGGAGATGTTCGGCGCCATCAACAAATTCCCGCTGGCCGCCATCCCCTTTTTCATTCTGGCTGGCAACCTGATGGAGACCGGCGGCATCTCACGCCGGCTGGTGGAGTTTGCCAAGAGCATTGTTGGCGGCGTGCAGGGCGGCCTGCCCATGACCTGCGTGCTGACCTGCATGATCTTTGCCGCCGTCTCGGGCTCCTCGGTCGCCACCACGTTTGCCATTGGCGCCATCCTGATCCCGGCCCTCATCAAGCATGGCTACCCCAGAAACTATGCCGCAGCACTGCAGGCAACCAGCGCAGAGCTGGGTGTGATCATCCCGCCATCGATTCCAATGATTCTGTACGGGGTGAGCGCCGAAGTCTCGATTGGTGAACTGTTCATCGCCGGCTTCGGCCCAGGCCTGCTCATCAGCGCCGCGCTGATGGTTTTTGTCTGGGCCTATTGCAAATACAAGGGTTGGGGCAAGAACGACGGCGAAGGACGCCTGGGCTTTGGCAAGGCCACGCTGCAGGCCGGATGGGCACTCTTGATGCCGGTCATCATTCTGGGCGGCATCTATGGCGGCGTGTTTACGCCGACCGAGGCATCCGCCGTCGCAGTGTTCTACGCGCTGGTTGTCGGCATGCTGATCTACCGTGAAATCAGAATCAAGGATCTGTACGCCATCTTCCGCAAATCGGCCATCTCGTCGGCCATCATCATGTTCATCATTGCCAACGCCGGGCTGTTTGCCTTCCTGATCACCCGCGCTGGCGTTCCCGAAGCCATCGGCCACTGGCTGGAACAGATGCTGCAAAGCCCCGCCATGTTCCTGCTGGGGGTGAACACCGCCCTCTTCATCATCGGCATGTTCATCGAAACCAGCGCAGCCATCATCGTGCTGGCACCCATCCTGGCGCCCGTTGCCCAGCACTTTGGCATCGACCCGGTGCACTTCGGCCTGATCATGGTGGTGAACCTGGCGCTGGGCATGATCACCCCGCCCTTTGGCGTCAACCTGTTTGCGGCCTGCACCGTCGCCAAAATCTCGCTCGACCAGATCATCAAATACCTGCTGCCCTTTGTGGCCGTGATCCTGCTGTGCCTGATGGTCATCACCTATGTGCCTGGCATCTCATTGGGTCTGCGCGATCTGGTGTACCGCTGAGATTGGCATTACTCCAACAGAAAGCCGCGTCTAGGACGCGGCTTTTTTCATGTTTGCCTTCTGCTCTCCGGCACAGATTGTCAAAAAATCTTTCCAAAAAAGTATGAATTTGTGTCAACGGCTACGGCACCTCATTTCATAAATATAATTTTTAAACATCGGATTTCCATTTTCGTTTGTTTTTAACTATACATAGAGAGGAATGGATGACAGCCAGTCTTGCATACCGCTGCGGAACGCTTGCCACTTTACGCTCGCAATGGGCGGCCCTGGGCCTGCTAGCCTCAGCAAGCGTGTTTGCGCCCGCCGCGCATGCCGCCAATGTCGATCTGGTCACCAATATTGAACCGGTCACCTCGAACATTCCGGCACAGACCTTTGTGCCCTACCGGCTCAACGTCAGTTTCTCCAATATCAACGGCACGGCCACCAATGCCCGGGCGAGCATCGAGCTGCCCGCCAATGTCACATCCGTTATGCTGACAGCAGCCAGTGGCAATGCGGCCAGCTGCCCTGCGGCATCGGCCTTCAGCCCTGTTCCCACAGACAACACGGCAGGAGGCGAAACCATGAGCGCCACCCTCCCCCTGATGCAGAACAGGCAGCAATGCAATTACGTGCTCAGCGTCACACCCACCAAGGCGGATTCCGCCTATCTGATGCGGTCATCGATGGCTGCAGGCAGCGGAGATACCGAAACCACGCCTTCCACCAATACCAGTGAAAATCCGTTTGCAGTGACGCAATCGGAAATCAAGCTTGCGGTCGACAAAAAGATCACTGCCGGTGCATCGCAGGATCCCAACGACGCGACGCATTGGATCGGCAACGCCTACAACGCCCCCGTTGAATTTACGGTCACCTATACCAACAAGTCTGCAACACCGGTCTCGCTGGGCGCCATTGCCAGCAAGTGGAGCGACTGGGAAGGCAGCTGGTCGCCACAGATCGTACCCAGCGGCTCCGATGGCGGCTTGACCAGTTGCGCCAGCAGCGTGGACGGCGCGGGCAGCGCCATCTGCAATGCGCTCAGCTTCTCCGGCGCTTCCTCGCAGGCGGGCACCAATGTCAATACCTTCCTCAATACCGACAGCACGGGCTTCGGCAAGGAGGTGATGCAGGCGGGCGAGAGCATTACCATCAAATACTGGCGCTCGTTCAAGGCGCCACTGTGCGGCAGCCCCGCGCTCGCCAACACGGCCACCTGGGCTGTCACGGCCGAAGACGTCCATCTGCAATGGGATGGATCCGGCAGCGACAGCAGCACCGTCTCGTTCTCTTTTCCCATCGCCCTCTCGACCCAAGGCAGGGATTGCACGGCCGTCAATCTGCATGAGAATGCAGAAAAGAAGCTGCTGTCTGTGCAGGACAAGGCAGGTGTCGCCAAGACCAGCAAGGTCATCGACCAGGACGGCGATGTGGCCATCTACGAACTGACCGTAGACCTGAGCCAGGACACCGCCCCCCCAGGCTCCAACCGGGACGGCATCGACTTCAACGTGTATGACACCGTGTTGCTGGCCAAGGGCCATATGCCAATGGCTGCCCCCGTCAACGCCTTGCAGCTGCAGATGGAGTGGATCAGTTGTGAGGACAGCAACGGCAACTGCATTCCTGCCAACAACCCCATCCAGCCATATCGGGCCTACTTCACACCATCGTTCAGCCAGAACGTGCATGTGAAATGGGGCTCCAAGGCTGTGATGCAGATCGCTCTTCGCTTTAAAATTGATAGCAATCTACAGTGCATGCATCACAACGATGCGCTGCAGAATCAGGCGGCTTTCAGCGTGGTGTCCGTGTCTACCGACGGCTACACCTTCGGCCCTTCCTACATCCAGTCACCCAGCAGCGCCAATCTGGCAGACACACAGATCGAAGTGCTGCCCAACGCACCCTATTGCGTCAACCTCACGAGCAACAAACGAGTGACGCCCATGGAAGTGCCCGACCTTGCTACGCCAGTCGTGTTTGATCTGCAGTTTGCCAACAACACTGCACCAGACGGCCCAAAGAGCATACGCCAGGCCATCGCCAAGGACACCTTGGGCCCTGATTTCAAGGCTACGGCCGCATCCTGCAGCGTGAGTGCCGGTAATGCCACCGTCCCTACCGGGTCACTGCTGGGCAGTATTGCCGTAGCGAACAACGAGTTGCAAATCCCCATCAGCAACATGGAGCGCGGTGCAATCGTCAACTGCACCATCACTGGCAACCTGTTGCGCTCCGGCTCGTTCAAGAATGTTGCCTCTGTCGCACTGCAGGGCTCACCAGCCAAGGCGCTGCTGAATGATGGTGTGACCGAAGTCACCGCGAAAGATTTGACGCCCGAAGACAATATCGCCACAGTCAATTACATGACTGCGGATGCAGTGAATCCCCCGGTTGAACCTCCGACACCGCCTGTGCCACCTACACCGCCAGCACCTCCCACACCACCTACCACGCCTGCTCCTGTACCGGCCAACGCGCTGTGGAGTGTGGCGGGGCTTGCCGTGGCCATTGCAGCACTGGCCCGACGAAGGCAGAAAATCCGCTGATGAAATGAAAACGCCCGGCTTGCCGGGCGTTTTTTATGCATGAGGCGTGCAGCTGAAGCGTCACAAATTTATGGGCACCGTCTGGGTATATGCCGCGTTTGCCGTTAAAATCGCCGCAGTCAGGAGAGAGTCTTCGCCCCAAGCGGGCAGCAAGGCCGCCGAAGGCGCAGGCTTCAATGCCGAACGCTCAGGCAAAAGGACTGGCACACGCTGATGCAGGCTTTTGCGCCGCCAGCGTCCCCGGCTGGAGAGAGATGGTGCCCAGACACCATCCACCGAAGGAGCAAGCCCCCCACGCCTCGAAGGTGCGGGGTGAATCTCTCAGGTAAAGCGGACAGCAGGGCAAACAGCATGCGGCTGGCAACAGCGGCATGGCATTGTTATTTGCCCTGGAGTTTTTTTCATGACCGCCACTGCTTCCGCCGCCCTGCTCACCACTCCATTGAATGCCCTGCATATTGAGCTGGGCGCCCGCATGGTGCCGTTTGCCGGTTATTCCATGCCCGTACAGTACCCCGATGGACTGATTGCGGAACACAAACATACCCGAGGCGCGGCAGGCCTCTTTGATGTTTCGCACATGGGTCAGTTGCGTCTGGTGGGCCCCGACGCGGCAGCAGCCTTTGAAAGCCTGATGCCCGTTGATGTGATCGATCTGGCTGTCGGCAAGCAGCGTTACGGCCTGCTGCTGAACGATGACGGCGGCATTCTGGACGACCTGATGTTCTTCCGCGTCTCGCAGGACGAGCTGTTTGTCATCGTCAATGGTGCCTGCAAGGTGGCCGATATTGCCCACATCCAGGCCCGTATCGGCAACCGCTGCAAGGTGGAACCCATGCCCAGCCACGGCCTGCTCGCTTTGCAAGGCCCACAGGCGGTGGCTGCCCTCTCGCGCCTGGCGCCAGGCGTTGAAAAACTGGTTTTCATGACGGGGGGCAACTTCGATGTGAAGGGCATCCCTTGCTTCATCACCCGCAGCGGCTATACCGGCGAAGACGGTTTTGAAATCTCCGTCGCAGGCGACCAGGCGCAAGCGCTGGCGCGCCTGCTGCTGGCCCAGCCCGAGGTCAAGCCGATCGGCCTGGGCGCCCGCAACTCGCTGCGCCTGGAAGCAGGCCTGTGCCTGTACGGCAGCGATCTGGACGTGACCACTACGCCCCCCGAAGCAGGCCTGAACTGGGCTATCCAGAAAGTTCGCCGCACTGGTGGCGCCCGCGCTGGAGGATTTCCCGGCACCGACAAGGTGCTCGCCCAGATCGACACCCCCGCCACCCTGCCCCGCAAGCGCGTTGGTCTGATTGCGCAAGAGCGCATTCCCGTGCGCGAGCAGGTGGAAATCTGCACGCCCGATGGCAAGGCCATCGGAGTCACCACCAGTGGCCTGCTCGGCCCCACCATCGACAAGCCCATTGCCATGGCCTATGTGGAGCCAGCTTTCGCAGCCATTGGCACCCGCCTGAACGCCATGGTGCGCGGCAAGCCGGTGCCTGTCGAGGTGGTGGCGATGCCTTTCGTGGCCCCCAACTATTTCCGCGGCTAAAGTAGCTGCTGGCGTGCGCTGTCGCGCGCCGTTCTGGACATCAGATTCACGCCTACCAACTGGAGTTTCCCTATGACGATCAAATTCTCCCGCGACCACGAATGGATCAACGCCGCTGACGCTGGCGCCGCTGTTGTTGGCATCACCGTGCACGCCCAGGACGCGCTGGGCGATGTGGTGTTTGTCGAGTTGCCCGAAGTGGGCGCCTCGTTCAACCAGGGCGATGTGGCCGGCGTGGTCGAATCCGTGAAGGCCGCCGCCGATGTGTACATGCCCGTGTCTGGCGAGATCGTGGAAGTGAACGAAGAGCTGCGCAACGACCCATCACTCGCCAACAGCGACCCGCTGGGTGCGGGCTGGTTCTTCAAGGTCAAGCTTGCCGACGCATCGCAGCTCGATGCCCTGCTGGACGAAACCGCCTACAACGACTTCGCGGCCAACTCGTAAGCCCGAGTCCCTGTGCATTGGCGGCATGCGCGCATGGCCGTCAATGCTTACTCACATATTCATAGCTGCTTCCGCCCGCCTATCCTGCGCTAGTGGCATTTTCAAGCACAAACACCTGGATTTCCCACCATGCTGATGTCCTCCAAAGAGCCCCTGGCCGCGCTGGAAAACGCCACCGAATTCATCCCTCGCCACATTGGCCCCGACACCAATGACCAGCAGACCCTGCTGGCAGTCATCGGCAAGCCGAGCCTGGATGCCTTGATCCGCGATGTGGTGCCAGCCTCCATCGCCCGCGCCAGACCCATGGATCTGCCTGCCCCCGTGACCGAATCGGCAGCGCTTGCCGAGCTCAAGGCCATTGCAGAAAAGAACCAGGTACTCAAGAGCTTCATCGGCCAAGGCTACTACGGCACCTTCACGCCCGGCGTGATTTTGCGAAACATCCTGGAAAACCCCGCCTGGTACACCGCTTATACGCCTTACCAGGCCGAAATCTCGCAGGGCCGCATGGAAGCGCTGGTCAATTTCCAGACCATGGTGTGCGACCTCACCGGCATGCCGATCGCCAACGCATCGATGCTCGACGAGGCCACCGCCGCAGCGGAAGCCATGACACTGGCCAAGCGCTCGGTCAAGTCCAAGAGCAACCGCATCGTGCTCGCAGGTGATGTGCACCCGCAGACCATCGAAGTCATCCACACCCGTGCCCAGCCGTTGGGCATTGAGGTGCTCGTGGCCAACAGCAAGAACGAATGGGAAGCTGCGATGGCGGGCGATTTCTTCGCTGCCGTGATCCAGTACCCCGCCTCCAGTGGCTGGATTGTCGACTGGAAGGCCGATGTGGACGCCATCCACGCCAAGCAGGCCGCTGCGATTGTGGCCACCGATCTGCTGGCGCTGACCCTGCTCACGCCACCCGGCGAATGGGGTGCCGATATCGTGGTGGGCAACAGCCAGCGCTTTGGCATGCCCATGGGCGCAGGTGGCCCGCACGCCGCCTTCATGGCCTGCCGCGACGACTACAAGCGCTCGCTGCCCGGTCGCCTCGTGGGCGTCAGCGTCGATGTGCATGGCAAACCCGCCTACCGCCTCGCGCTGCAAACGCGCGAGCAACATATCCGCCGCGAAAAGGCCACTTCCAACATCTGTACGGCGCAGGTGCTGCCGGCCGTCATCGCCAGCATGTATGCGGTCTACCACGGCCCGGCGGGCTTGAAGCGCATCGCCCAGCGCGTGGCGCGCTTCACGGCGATCCTGAGCCGCGGTCTGGCACAGCTGGGCTTCAGCGCCCACCACCATGACACCGCCTTTGACACGCTGTCGCTGCACACCAAGGGCGCCACGGATGCGATCATCGCCCGTGCCCTCGCCAAGGGTGCCAACCTGCGCAAGGCCTGGAACGAATACATCTGCATCAGCCTGGACGAAACCACGACGCGCGCCGATGTGGAACTGATCTGGAGCATCTTTGCCCAGGAAGGCGCTACCCTGCCCTCCATCGAAGCCATGGACCAGGGCGCTACCTCGCTGATCCCCCAGGAATTGCAGCGCACGAGCAGCTACCTGACGCACCCGGTCTTCAACGCCCACCACTCCGAAACCGCCATGCTGCGCTACGTCCGCAGCTTGAGCGACAAGGATCTGGCGCTGGACCGCAGCATGATTCCGCTGGGCTCGTGCACGATGAAGCTCAACGCCACCAGCGAGATGATCCCCATCACCTGGCCCGAGTTCGCCAACGTGCACCCCTTCGCGCCCGCCAACCAGCTGCAAGGCTATGCCGAGCTGGACGCGCAACTGCGCCAATGGCTGTGCCAGGCCACCGGCTATGCCGGTATCAGCCTGCAGCCCAATGCGGGCTCGCAAGGCGAATACGCCGGCTTGCTGGCCATCAAGGCTTACCACGCCTCCAAGGGCGAAGCGCACCGCAATATCTGCCTCATTCCCAGCAGCGCACACGGCACCAACCCTGCCAGCGCGCAAATGGTCGGCCTGCAGGTGGTCGTCACCAAGTGCGATGACAACGGCAACGTGGACATGGCAGACCTGAAACTGGCCTGCGAGAAGCACAGCGCCAATCTGGCCTGCATCATGATCACCTACCCTAGCACACACGGCGTGTTCGAGACCCAGGTGAAGGAGCTGTGCGAGCTGGTGCACAGCCATGGTGGCCGCGTCTATGTGGACGGCGCCAACATGAATGCCCAGGTGGGCCTGGCGGCTCCCGGAGAGTTCGGTGGCGACGTAAGCCACCTGAACCTGCACAAGACCTTCTGCATTCCACACGGCGGTGGCGGCCCCGGCGTCGGCCCGGTCTGTGTGGTGGAAGACCTGGTGCCCTTCCTGCCTGGTCACGCCACGGCGGGCGTTCCCGGCAAGGTGGGCGCCGTCAGCGCCGCGCCGCTGGGCAACGCTGCGGTCCTGCCCATCAGCTGGATGTACATCCGCATGATGGGCGAGCCGGGCCTGAAGCTGGCCACCGAGACCGCCATCCTCAACGCCAACTACATCAGCGCACGGCTCAAGGACCATTTCCCGACCTTGTACGCAGGCGAACACGGCCACGTGGCGCACGAGTGCATTCTGGATCTGCGCCACTTCAAGGAAACCTGCGGCGTAATGGCCGAAGACGTGGCCAAGCGCCTGATCGACTATGGCTTCCACGCGCCTACACTGTCGTTCCCCGTTCCCAACACCCTGATGGTGGAGCCGACCGAAAGCGAAAGCCTGCACGAGCTGGACCGTTTCATCAACGCGATGATCGCCATCCGCGGCGAAATCGCCCAGATCGAAGCGGGCCAGCTGCCACAGGACGACAACCCGCTCAAGAACGCCCCTCACACGGCCGAAGCCCTGCTGACTGCCGAGTGGAACCACAGCTACAGCCGCGAAGCCGCCGCCTACCCTGTGCCTCACCTGCGCCGCGCCAAGTACTGGAGCCCCGTGGGCCGGGTGGACAACGTCTACGGCGACCGCAACCTGTTCTGCAGCTGCGTGCCGCTGTCCGACTACGAGTCCTGATGGTTACAGTGGCTACAGCGCTCTTGCGCGCCAGCTACTAAGAACGGCTCACATGCCCTGTGGGCCGTTTTCTTTTATCGTTTTCAAAAAAGCCTTCAGCGCGCATCTGACAAGCACGACCAGCTATGGAAATCATAGTCATCATCCTGGGAGCGGCCCTCGCGGGCTTTGTGCAGGGCCTCTCCGGCTTTGGCTACAGCATGACCGCGATGGCCTTGTGGGCCTGGACGCTGGAGCCCACGCTTGCTGCCGCACTGGCCGTCTTTGGCGGACTTACCGGGCAGATTATCCAGGCCTTCAGCGTGCGGCGCGGCTTTGAATGGCGCATGCTATGGCCCTTTGTACTGGGCGGGCTGTGCGGACTGCCGCTTGGGCTGCGGCTCCTGCCGCTGCTGGATGCACAGCTGTTCAAGACCGTGCTGGGGGCGCTGCTCGTGGTTTTTTGCCCCCTGATGGCATTTGCACACCGGCTGCCGCGCATTGCCAGCTGGCGCTGCATGCAGGGGCCCATGCTGCGCATTGCCAACGGATTGGCGGGACTTGCGGGTGGCGCGATGGCGGCCCTGGGTGGGTTTTCAGGCGTCGTGCCCACATTGTGGTGCCAGTTGCTGGGCGTGGCGCGCGACCAGCAACGCCAGGTGATCCAGAACTTCAATCTCACCATGCTTGCCGTCACCTTTGCCAGCTATGTGGCAACAGGCTTTGTCACCCCAGGCATGCTGCCTCTGTTCGCCGTGGCGCTGCCCGCCATGCTGCTGCCATCCTTATGGGGCGGTCGGCTCTACCACCGCATCAGCGATGTGGCCTTCCGCCGTGTGGTGCTGGGGCTTCTGACCATGGCGGGCTTGGCCATGCTCGTGTCAACCATACAGCACCGTTAGCAGCAGATTGCTTTTACGCTGTCGTTGGTAGATCGCGGGCAGGCCGTTTGCGCTGCTATAGAGGCGGAGAAGCCCACCACTCCGCGGCTGCGCAGTGAATAAACACAAACTTCTTCAACAAATGTAAGCTTCCTCCTCAACCATTGAAACAAATAGAGACAAATTGGATAATAGCTGTTTATAGCCCCATACACTGTCCTTCATAGCCGCGATATTGCTGCGCCCGGATGTCCTCTCCCGCTGCACGTTCCTCTGTCACCTCCTTGCAGGAGCCCGCTGCCAAGCCAGACTCGGCCGCGCCGCATTCGGCCGCTCCGCGTTGGCGCGCACGCAGCCTGCGTACCTATCTGATCGTGATGATGCTTGCAGCGGCTTTGCCGGTATTGATTGCCAGCATCTATACCGTGCAGCACGTGGCCCGCTCATACCGCGACAACAGCTTGCGGCGCATGCTCGATACCACCAAGAATCTGGGTCATATCATCGAAAGCGATCTGGCCGGCCGCGCGGCCATGCTGGAGGCTTATGCGGCCAATGCGGAATCGGAGAACGCCGAGGCTCTGGCCAAGTGGCTGGTTCTCACCGGCATGGACTCGGACAGCATGCTCGTCGTCACCGCGCCCGGCAGTGACTCGCCACTCCTGGTGTCGGCCCATTCGCATATCAAAGGGTACGTGCCGCCCGGTCTGGTGCAGCAGGCCTTGAGCGGAAAAGCACCTGTTTTTTCACAACTGTTCTTTCACGACGACAAGCCGCGCATCGCCATTGCCGTGCGCATGAAAAAAACCGGTGGCAAGGTGCTGATGCTGACCACCACGCCCCAGCACCTGGTGAGCGCAGCGCAAGACACGAGTGATCAGGGTGCACTGATTGCGGTGACCGACGGCAATGGCCGCATGCTTGCGCGCTCAGTGCAGCCCGAGCGCTACATCGGCTCCCCCGTACCGGATTGGCAAAAACTCAAAGAGGTAGGTGCCACCAGCGGAACCTTCGAGGCCGAGCGTGCCGACAAGGGCAAGGTCGTATTCGCCTTCCATGAAATCAAGGGAACGCCCGGCTGGGTCATCGTTGCTGGCGAGTCTCTGGAAGCCTTCAATGCCCGCTGGCAAAAACCCATGCTCAATATTGCCCTCGTGGGCACGGTGGCGCTCATCGTGGCGATGCTGCTGAGCGCCTGGGTATCGCGCCAGTTGCTCAGGCCCATCCGCCAGTTGACGGATGCATCCCGTACGGGTTCGGCCTACGACACGCCCGGAGCCGATGAGCACCAGGTACTGATGGTCAAGGAGTACGAAACCCTGCGCCGCAGCCTTGCCAATGCACGCGCGCAACTTCAATCCGCGCTGGGCCGCCAGCGCCAGATCGCCCACGCGCTGTCTGTGAGCGAACAGCGCAGCCGCACCCTGGCACATGCAGGCGCCGCCGTTCTGTGGACGCTCGATGCACAGGGCCGCGCCACATCCATGGTCGGCTGGCAGGTGCTTGCAGGCATGCCCGACAGCACGGCCCTGGGCTTTGGCTGGCTGCGCCGCATTCACCCTGCAGATGTGGCAGACCTGCGCCGCCAGGCCGCCGATCTGCTTCCCAACAGCGAACATGCGCTGGATGTGGAGTTCCGGCTGCGCACCCATGACGGCCAATGGCGATGGATGCGCGCACGCGGCGCGGCCATTCTGGGTGCGGAGCAGCATGTACACGAATGGCTGGGCGTGCTCGAAGATGTAGACGACCGCAAGCGCGCCCAGGCAGCTGTTGCCTACCTTGCCCACCACGACCCGCTCACAGGCCTGCCCAATCGCAGCCTGCTGCAAAACCATATCAGCAGCGTCGGCAGCACCTGTGCATCCGGCGCCCTGCTCTACCTGGATCTGGACCGGTTCAAGCAGGTCAACGACACCCTGGGCCACGCCGCGGGCGACACGCTGCTGTGCTCCGTCGCCGAGCGCCTGCGTGGCCTGCTGCGCGACACCGATCTCGTGGTGCGACTGGGCGGCGATGAGTTCTGCATCGTACAGAAAGCCTCGTCTCCACAGGCAGCAGCCAGCCTCGCGCAGCGGGTGATCGATGTTCTGAGTGCGGATTACTTCATCGAGGGCCAACGGGTCAACATTGGCGCCTCGGTCGGCATCACCATGCACCTGGGCCAGACGCAGGCGCTCGATCCGGACCGCCTGCTGCGCGAAGCCGACATCGCCCTCTACGAAGCCAAGAAACAAGGCCGTGGGCGTTACGTGTTCTACACACAGGATCTGTCGGCATGAGGCCACTACAAACACCACCCGGCAACTGCGCCACCGGGCCGGAGAGCCGCCGCAATCGAGATGGCGTACACTTGTCTTTCGTTCATGGCTTTGATCCGGCTTTCATGTGGCCCCTTCGGAGCGGAACTTTTTTGCGGCAAGCCGCTCCACAGTAATCATGCGCTCCTGCCTGTCCATCCTGCTCGTTCTCACGCTGGTCCTGCGCGGCCTGCTGGGCGACGCCATGGCCATGGGCATCGTTACACCCGTCGCCCAGACGGGCGGTGCGCATACCACCCACAACAGCGTACCGGTTGGGCTGCATGAAAGTCACCAGGCCAACAGCGCTGCCCCTAGCGACGCCTCGCCTGCTGACCTGCAAGTGCACCCGGCGGCCACTGCCCATTGCAGCGACGCCGAGCCCGCGCACTGCAGTGACAGCGCTGCACACGGGCCCAACTGCTCGGCCTGCGGCATCTGTCATTCCGCGGTAGGCCTGCCTGCGATTGCTGTGCTGGCCCCAGTGCCTTCTGCGCCTCAACGACTGGCAGAAGCGGCCACGCGCTTTGCCAGCACCTTGCCCGCCTCCATCATCAAACCTCCCATTTCTGTCATCTGACACCCTAGGTGCGTCCGCAATCGGATAGTAGCCACTGTGCCTGCTGTCTGTGCCAGGAGCCAAAGCCTTGGCTCTGCGGTCGTGAACATGGTTTCAACGACAGGAATTTCTCATGCGCCACGCGCGTCCCCCATTCGGCACCCGAAGGTGCCTGGCCGTCGGCATTGCCGCTGCGGCCTGGGCCATGGCCTCTTACAGCCTTGCCCAACCCACCCAGCCCGCAGCCAACCCGGCTGAATCTGCACCTGCTCTGGGTGACCCCGCCTCGCCCCAAGCGCCAACGGCACCCCTGCGTCACCAGGCCATGGCGGCAAGCGGCGCCATCGTGGCCCAGCCGGGCGATTGGAAAGAAGCCAACGCTGCTGTAGCCGACTTCCCGCGCGGCCATGCCGATGTCATGCTCTGGGAAAAAGACCATGCAGCGATGGATGACCGGGAAACTGGCGAGACACACGTCTGCCCGCACCACCAACAGCATCATCGCCAGCACCAGGGAGGCCGGCCATGAAGCGCACCATCCTCCGCCTCTCCCCGCTGCTGGCCGTCCTGGTGCTCGCGGGCTGTGCAAGCGTGTCGCCCGATGGCCTGCGCAGCAATGTTGCCCAGCGCACCGAAGGCCGTCTGCCCCAGGGGGCGCAGCTCCCCTCCATCGACCCCAAGGCCCAGCAGGAGGCCCAAACGCAGATCGCCCATTGGCTTGAGGCACCCATCGACGCCGATACCGCTGTGCGTATTGCCCTGCTGAACAATCCCGGCCTGCAAGGCCAGCTTGCGCAGCTGGGTATTGCAGACGCACAGCGCGTACAGGCACTCACGCTGCCCAACCCCAGCTTTACCTTTGGCCGCTTTCGCAACAGCCAGGAGCGCGAGATCGAGCGCCAATTCAGCTTTGGCCTGGTACAGCTGATCACCCTGCCGTGGCGCAGCCGCTGGCAGGGCTGGCAGATGGAGCAGGCCACGCTGACCGCCGCGCAACAGGTGCTGCTGCTGGCTGCCGATACCCGCCGCAGCTGGCTGCGCGCTGTCGCCGCCGAGCAGGCTCTGACCGCCAGCGAGCGCATGCACGAAGCCGCCGCCCTGGGTGGCGAGTTGGCTGCACGCATGGCGCAGGTAGGCAACTTCAGCAAGATGGACCAGGCGCGCGAGTTGGCCCTGCAGCAGCTGGCCGCCGCGCAGCTTGCGCGAGCCCGTCTGAATGCACAGCTCGAACGCGAGCAACTGGGGCGCCGCATGGGCCTGTGGGGCCAGCAATTGGCTTTCCAATTGCCCGCACAATTGCCCGCGCTCCCCAAAAGCGCTGGGGATCTGCGCAGCGGCGAAGATGCCGAGGCCACCGCGCTGCGCCAGCGGCTCGACCTGGTCGCACTGCGCCGCGACCTCGATGTGAGCGCAGGCCGCGAGGATTGGGCTGCGATTGGCTCCATCTTTGGCGACATTGGTGCCACCTACAGCAACAACACCAGTACCGAGCGCGACAGCGGACACAGCGACAAGACGCGGGGCTGGGAATTCGATGTGCCGCTGCCGCTGTTCGACTGGGGCTCTGCCGCACGCGGAATGGCGAAAAACGAAGTGCTGCGCAGCGCGGCGCAGTTGCGCGACAATGCGATCCGTGCCCGCAGCGAGGCGCGCAGTCAGTGGCTGGCCTACCGCACAGCCTACGACCTGGCCCAGCAGCAGCAGGCAGAGGTGCTGCCACTTGCGCGGCTGGTGCAGGAAGAAACCGTCTACCGCTACAACGGCATGTTCGTAAGCGTGTGGCAACTCCTGGCCCAGGCACGCGCCACCACGCAGGCCGTGGTGACGGCTACAGAAGCCCAACGCGACTTCTGGCTGGCCGAGACCGATCTACAACTGGCGCTCACCGGCACATCGCCTGGTACGGCGCCCGCCCTCAACACCGCAGCGCCCGCTGCCAGCACTGAACAAGGCCACTGATATGCAACGCCGCCAATTTTTCACCGGCGCGGCCACAGCAGTGGCCGCCGCCACCGCTTCCGCAGCCGTCAGCAGGGTCGCCATGGCGGCCCTGCCCGAGCCCGTCACTCAACCGAGCGCCGACACCGCAGCGCCGCTGATGCCACCCAACGGCAGGCCTTACCACCCGGTCGTCACCTTGAATGGCTGGACCACGCCGTGGCGCATGAACGCCGGTGTCAAGGAATTCCATCTGGTGGCCGAGCCTGTGGTGCGCGAGGTGGCACCGGGCTTTTTCGTCAACATGTGGGGCTACAACGGGCAGTCGCCCGGGCCAACCATCGAGGTGGTCGAGGGCGACAGGGTGCGTATCTTCGTCACCAACCGCCTGCCCGAGAGCACCACCATCCACTGGCATGGCCAGCGCCTGCCCAATGGCATGGATGGCGTGGGCGGGCTCAACCAACCCCACATCCCGCCCGGTAAAACCTTTGTCTATGAATTTGAGGCACGCCGCCCCGGCACCTTCATGTACCACCCGCACTCCGATGAAATGGTGCAGATGGCCATGGGCATGATGGGCTTGTGGATCACCCACCCCAAGACAAGGCACCCCTTGATCGCCGAGGTGCAGCGCGACTATGCGTTCCTGCTCAGTGCCTACGCGGTCGAGCCCGGTGCGATGACGCCCCGGGTAGGCGAGATGACGGATTTCAACATCTGGACTTTCAACAGCCGCGCCTTTCCCGCCATCACGCCAATGGTGGCAAGGCAAGGCGACCGCGTGCGCATCCGTGTCGGCAATCTGACGATGACCAACCACCCCATCCACCTCCACGGCCACGAGTTCGAGGTGACCGGCACCGATGGCGGCCCCGTGCCGCGATCGGCACGCTGGCCCGAGGTGACGACCGATGTGGCCGTGGGCCAGATGCGGCAGGTGGAGCTGATTGCGGACGAGCCCGGCGACTGGGCTTTTCACTGCCACAAAAGCCACCACACCATGGGCGCCATGGGGCACGAGGTGCCGACCATGATCGGTGTCGACCACCGGGGCCTCGTCGGCAGGATCCAGAAAATCGTGCCCGACTACATGCTGATGGGCGAACGTGGCATGGGCGACATGGGCGCCATGCAGATGCCCCTGCCCGACAACACCTTTCCCATGATGACCGGCAAGGGCCCATTCGGGAACATTGAGATGGGCGGCATGTTCACCACCTTCAAGGTGCGCAGCAACCTTGCCGCTGGTGACTACAAAGACCCAGGCTGGTATGCCCAACCCAGAGGAACCACGGCCTATGAATGGCAGGGCCCGCCACCTGACGCGCAGGCTCCGCGCCAGACCATGCCAGGCACGGCTCCTGGAGCCCCTCGCGTGCACAAGCCAGCCGATGCGTCGGGCCACGCCAACCACTGAACACAGGACTCACCCCATGAAAACCATCAAATTCATCGCTGTTTGCGCTCTTCTTTCAAGCGCCAGCACCGTATTTGCGCATGGCAATGAAAGCCACGCTTCCGTCCCAGCCACCAAGGAGCAAAAGGAATGGGGCATTGGCGGAGATGCCAAGGACGCCAAACGCACCATCACCTTGAACATGACGGACGATATGCGTTTTTCACCCTCGCACTTCAGCGTCAAAAAAGGCGAAACCGTGCGCCTGCGCGTGGTCAACCGCGGCCAAGTGATGCACGAAGTGGTGCTGGGCACCAAGGCATCGCTCGACCAACATGCGCAACTGATGCTCAAGTTCCCCGGCATGGAGCATGCCGAGCCCTACATGGCCCATGTCGCCCCTCAGAAAAGCGAGGACCTGGTGTGGAACTTCAACCGCACGGGCAGCTTTGATTTCGCCTGCCTGATTGCGGGCCACTACCAGGCAGGCATGACGGGCACTTTCACCGTCACCGATTGAAACGCGCACACGTTGAACACCTACCAAGGACCTATCATGAAACAGACCCTCACCCGCCGCCACGCATTGCACCTGCTGGCCACCGCCACTGCGGTTACCGCAGGCCTGACTTCCGGCTTTCCGGCCCTTGCAGCCAGCCCGGCCAAGACGCCGATGGATGTCTGGAAAGACCCGAACTGCGGCTGCTGCAAAGACTGGATTGCGCTGATGGAAAAAGCAGGCTTTGCCGTCACCGTGCATGAAACCGGCAACAGCGCCATGCGCGCCAAGCTGGGCCTGCCTGCACGCCTGGGCTCTTGTCATACCGCCTTGGTGGACGGCTATGCCGTCGAAGGCCATGTTCCCGCAGCCGATGTGCGCAAGCTCCTGCAGCAAAAACCCAAGGCGCTGGGCATTGCGGTGCCCGGCATGCCCGTCGGCAGCCCAGGCATGGATGGCCCCGAATACGGCGGCCGCAAAGACCCGTTCGATGTTCTGCTGGTCACCAAGAACCTGATGAGCAGCGATGTCTCAACCACGGTCTTCACCAGCTACCGCGGCTAAGCCCTGTTTCACAGATTTGGAGAATTTCATGAAAAACATCACCACCACCACCATCGCAGCTTTGGCACTGGGCGCCGCCCTGCTGGCTCCAGCGTTTGCCCAGGAGCACCCGGGCCACAGCAACCCAGGCAGCTCTGCCGACAAAGCGCCTGCAGCGGCGGCTCCCAGTGCCAACGCTGTGATGACAGCTGGCGAGATCACCCGTGTCGATGCACGCGGAGGCAAGCTGACCATTCGCCATGAAGACATCAAGAACCTGGAAATGCCAGCCATGACCATGGTTTTTGCCTTGAAGGACGGGGCACAGGCCGCTCAGTTCAATGCGGGCGACAAAGTGCGCTTTCATGTGCAGGATGATGGCGGTACCTTGACCATTACCCGTATCGAGCGCGCCAAGTAACTCTTGCTGCGCAACATGGCCCATGCATGCGCTGCCAGCACCTACACTGTGCAGCCATGCAAAGCCTTCAAGCCTTTCACGAACAACTGCGCAGCGGCGCCCTGCTCGGCGCACGCCAGATCAAGCTGTCTGCGGGCCTGCGCGAGTTTCCGCGCGAACTCTTTCAGTTCGCGGACACGCTGGAGGTGCTCGATCTCTCGGGCAACCAGTTCAGCGCCCTGCCGGACGATCTGGCACGCTTTACCCGCCTGCGCATCCTGTTTGCCTCCAACAATCCGTTTACCGAACTACCGCGTGTGCTCGGCGGCATGCCACAGCTGGAGATGGTCGGCTTCAAGGCCTGCCAGATCCGCGAAGTACCGGCAGAAAGCCTGCCGCCAGCTTTGCGCTGGCTCATCCTCACAGACAACCAGATTCGCCATCTCCCAGGCACACTGGGCGAGCGCCCGCGCCTGCAAAAGCTCATGCTTGCCTGCAACCAATTGCAGGATCTGCCTGCAAGCCTTGCGCAATGCACCAGGCTGGAACTGCTGCGCATCTCTGGCAATGCGTTTGCGCAGATTCCAGACGCGGTGTTTGCACTGCCTGCCCTGGCGTGGCTGGCCATTGCTGGCAATCCGCTCACTCAAAAAAATGAGCAGCTCGCGCTTTCCCGGTCTGATCAGAGGGCAATTTTCCACCACAGCCTTGAGCAGCACGAACTGCTGGGCGAAGGTGCCAGCGGGCACATCTACCGGGCTTCCCGCATCGGCGGTGGTGATGTGGCGCTCAAGGTCTTCAAGGCGGGCCAGACCAGCGACGGGACGCCCGCGTCCGAGCTGGCCGCTGGCCTGTCTGCAAGCTTGCACCCCCACCTGCTGACGCCGCTCGCCCCCGTGGCCGGACACCCGCAAGGCAAGCTGGCCATGGCCTTGCCGCTGCTGCCGCCAGGTCTGCAGGCTCTGGCTGGCCCGCCCAGCATGGACAGTTGTACGCGCGACGTGTATGCGCCTGCCACCCGTTTTTCGCCAGACGTCGCGCAGCGCCTGTTGCAGGGCATCGAGAGCGCAGTCGGTCACCTGCATGCACACGGCATTCTGCATGGCGATCTGTATGCACACAACGTGTTGTGGAATCCGGCAACCGGCGATGCCGTACTGAGCGATCTGGGAGCCGCCGCCCTGCTGCATGGTTTGCCGCAAGAGCAGGTGCAGCAGCTGCTGCACATGGAGCAGCGCGCCATGACCATCCTCAAAAGCGAAGTCCAGGCGCGCACCGCCTGATGATGCGGCAGACGCGCACCACGACCCACTGTGGTACGCGCCGCCTGTCACTGTCTCAGCGCTGCGTTTTTTCGCGCCGCGCCATGGAAGTGTGGCGCAGGAATGGCAGGAAGGAGAGCGCCAGCGCCAGCAAGCCCCATGCGCTGAGGGTTGGCACCGGCGTTGCCGTGGCCCCGGCCGCCGTTGGCACCACCAGCGCCGTCGGGTCGGCAATGTTGCCGTTTGCCACTAGGTCATCGTCGCCCAGCCCGCCGTCGTGCAGCTCAAAGCGCACCACCTGCCCGCTCACTTCCGAAGGAACGCGGTACCAGTGCTTTTCCTGCCTGTCGGATGTGCGGCCCCATTTCCACAACTGCGCGCCCTGCGGCAGCGGCTGCGCATAGTTCATGGAGACGGTGAGCTTGCCGCCCAGCTCACAACCGGTGGCGTTCAGCACCATCAAGCCATCAGGCAAGGTGGCGCCGGGGCTTGGCAGTTGGGTAATGCCCAGGCTCTGCGCGCTGACATAGTGCACAGGCGCCGCCAGCTTGCATCCCGCTCCCTGCAAAGTGCCTGTCACGCTGCCGCCTGCAACCGGTGTGAGCACAAAGCTGGTGTCCGGATTGCCGCTGGCCGATACCGTGAACGCATAACGCGCGGTAACCGCCGCGTTCACGCCGTCGCTCAGGCTCAGGCCCACAGCGGCATCGCCCTGTGCCTGCGCCACAAAGCCTGCCTTCGCCAGCTCACCATTGATCTGCGCTGCGCTTCCCTTGAGCTGCGTTCCTTCCTGCTGCGCATCGGCGTCGGCAACGCCCTGCAGGCTTCCGTTCGTGCTGATCAGCGTGAGCGTGAGTTGCTCGCTGTCCACGTCTTCCACGCTCAGGGAGGCAAGCGATGCGCTCTGCCCCACCGAGATCTGTACCGCACTGCCTGGAACTCCCTTGATCACTGGCGGCTGATTGGCAGGCAGTGCATCCAGGTTCAGGCCCAGCACGATCGGGTTGTGGTCGCTGGAGCGGTAGGCCGTTGCGGCGTAGAAGGACTCAGGCTTGCCGTATTCGGTGTTGTAGTCAAGCACGGTGGGCTCTTCGGCATTGATGGCCCACTTCACGGCGGCCCCCACCTTGGAGACCAGGGTCGGGCTCACAAAGATATGGTCGAGCGAGCCCCACAGCCCGTCAAAGGAATACGAATACCCGTGCGTCACCTTGGTAAAACCATTCGACTCCAGATAGGTGACCGGGTCTTCCTTGGCATAGGCATTAAAGTCGCCCACCAGAATCACCTTGTCGGTGTCCGAGCCGGTGGGCCGCGTCGCCAGCCAGTCCTTGAGCTGCATGGCCGTCTTGACCCGCGCCGGGTTGTTATTGCCTTGACCGTCCAGCTTGTCTTCGTTACCGCCCGTGGTCAGCAGCGAACCCTTGGATTTGAAGTGGTTCACCACCAAGGTAAGCTGCTCAGAACCTGACGCGGTCGGCACAGAGAAGGTCTGCGCAATCGGCACACGCGCGCCGCCCACGCTTGGCGTGAAAGCGTCGTAGGTATTGACGTTGGGAACCGCCGCCGCTCCCACGGGCGTGACGCGGTCGCTGCGGTAGACAATGGCCACCGTGATCGCATCCGTGCCCGCTCCAGCAATCGTCGCGCTGCCTCCCTGGCTGAAAGGCGCCTTCACGTAATCGTAGGTAGCGCCCGCCGGTTTGTCAGCGCTCGTGTTCATGGCATCCACCAGCAGCGCCAGCGCGCTGTCACTGCCAAAACCGTTGTTCTGCACCTCCATCAGCCCATACACATCGGCCTGCAGGCCAATCAGATTGGCCACGACCTTGGCTTTCTGCCGCTCCAGCTCCGCCGCATTGTTGGCACCGCGAATACCGATGCTGTTGCCCAGCGGGGTGGTGAACACATCCTTGGTATTGGTGCTGGTATCGCCTACCTTGCTGAAGAAATTGAGCACGTTGGCCGATGCCACCTTGACACCTGCCGCCCCCACTGCCGCCTGCAGATCGGCCACGGTGGGGCGTGCCGCCCCTGTGAAGCTCAGCGTCTGTGTCGGCTGCACGCGGTAGCTGGTCTGGTAGATTTCAGGCGGAGACGATGCCTGGTAGAACTGGTCAAGCACGCCCACCACCGCATCCACCCCATCGCCCGCACGCAATGTGTTCGACGCAGACAGATCGCTGCCGCCGCGGCCGCGCACCACCACCGGATTCTGCTTGCTGCTCAGGTCATCCAGAATGATCTGACTGCGCTGCATGGTGTTGGCATATTGCGCATAGCCACTCACACTGGGGACGTTTTCGTCGGTGAACTGCGGCAGAACCTTGTCGGCCGACAAGGTTACATCGCCAAAGCGGCCCAGCGTGTAATTGTCCGACACCACGAGCTTGCCGCTCGCGTTGGCCGATGTCACCTTCACCAGCATGCCTTCGTATCGCTCCCAGCTTGCCATGTCGGCAACTGGCAGCGTGATGGAGATCGGCGTCGGCAGCACGCCAGCGCCCTGCACCTGGAAGGAGGTGAGGTTCTTCAGCTGCGTCTGCTTGTTGTATTCGTCCACCACCGCGCTCAGCTGCACGCGCTTGCCCACTGTGCTTTCATCCACACCGGGGTTTTGGGCTCCGTAGTAGACAAAAATACCTTCCGATGTACCGGCATCGCTGTCGTAATTGGCTTCTTCTTCCTGCACGTAAAAACCGCTCAGCCCCGGAGCATGGCCGGTCACCACGCCATTGACGGTGACGGGCTTGCCCAGCAGGGGCGATACCTCGCCGCTACCCTGGATGGCGTGGATGCGGGTGACCGTGGGCGCCGCCCCGGTCGTGAAGCCCAGATCGCCGGGAACCCAGGTATTGCCTGATGCATCCTGCACCGGCGTGCCCACGGGGACAATGCGGTAAGCGGTATCAGGCGCCAGCGCCACACCGGGATTGAGCGTGACGGTCTGCCCGCCAAACACCACCTTGGCCGTGTCTTGCGCAGACATGGAGGCCAGCACGCTGGAGCCTTGCCGCAGTTCAAAACGCCCGTCACCCGCCTGCACCGCCTCGGAGAAGGTCAACGAGAAGCTGCTGGTCGTGGTTGCCACGCCGGTGGCGTTGCTGGCCGGTACGCTGGACTGCAAGGTCGGCGCTGCGGTGTCTGGCCCGGCTGTCTTGATGACCACATCATCAATGGCCAGCCCGTTGCTCGAACCGCTGGCCGTGCGCTTTTGCACCCAGCGCAGCCACAGCGTCTGGCCCACACCCCAACCCAGCCCCTGCAGATCGCCGCCCACCTGGGGCACCAGGCCGCCACCGCCGCCTTGCGTATTGCCCGCCACAGCGCCAGCGGTACCACCGGTCACGGGCGCGACCCAACTGAACAGATCGCCAGCGGGGCTCCAGGCCTGCACGCTGCCAAAGCTGCTGCCCAAGCCCCACTCCAGGGTCATGCCTTGCCCCGCTGGGCTGCCGCCATTGCGCCATTGCTCGCCATTGAAGCGCAGATTCACTGCATCGATTGGCGCGCTGGTGTTGTTGACCAGTGCGAGTGCAATCCAGCCTGCAACGGCACCCGATCCGGGAGATCCGAAATAAGTGCCGCTGGAGGCCAGCACGCCGAGCGCGCGGTCTGAGGCGTCTGCCCCAAAGCTGTAGAAGCTGCCACCCGTGCTGCCGCCGCTACCCACCGCAATTTGTGTGATGGCCGCACCATCCTTGTTGAAGAGCGACCAGCCCGCCAGCGTGCTGTCATTGGCCCAGGGGGCATTGGCGCCAGTGTTGGCAAGCGTATTGAAATCCTGCGCATAGCTGCCGCCAAATGGCACGGGCGCTGCAAATGCGCCTGCAGACGCCAGGCTGAGCACCAGGCCGTTGCACAAGGCATTCAAGGGAAACGGAAGACGCAGGCGCGAGGAAGATGGTGTATTTGATTGGAGTGCCATGGGTGTGTGATCTGCTCGAAGAACGCCTCACCCTTGCCGGGTGAGATCCGGGCGATTCTTGGCAAATCACATGACTGCATGATGACCGCGCGCAGTCAGTTTCATGGCACCGAAGCTTCAGTAGACTCGCACCCAAAAGAAAAGGGCCGCAAATGCGGCCCCGGGTCTCGCGCCACGCATGGGCGCTACCACTTACTGCAGGAATGCAGGCTTGGCGTAACCGGCAAACTTGGCATCCACCACCGCCTTGAATTCATTGGAGCGGAAGGCTTCGGCCAGATCCTTGGCCCACTGCGCGTCCTTGTCCTTGGTTTTGACTGCGGCGATGTTCAGATAGTGCTCCGGCGTCTTCTCCAGCAGCACGGCATCCTGCAGCTTGAGGCCCGAGGAAATGGCAAAGTTGCCATTGATGATGGCGAACTGCGCATCATCGAGCGAGCGCGGCAGGTGCGCCGCATCCAGCGGCAGCAGCTTGATCTTCTTGGGGTTCTCGGCCAGATCCAGCTCCGATACGCGCAGCGGATTCACGCCAGCCTTGAGCTTGACGAGCCCCGCCTGCTGCAGCAGCAACAGGCCGCGAGCGAGGTTGCTCGGGTCATTGGGCAGCGACACCTTGTCGCCCTCTTTCAGGTCTGCGAGCGATTTGCGTTGCTTGCTGTACACCCCCATCGGTGCGATCGGGCCCTGCACGAGCGCCGTCAGATCCAGCTTGCGGTCACCCTTGAACTGGTTGAAATACACCTCGTGCTGAAAGAAGTTGGCGTCCAGCGAGCCATCGGCCAGCGCCAGATTGGGCTGCACATAGTCGTTGAACTCCACCAGCTTGACCTTGTAGCCCTTTTTCTGCAGCAGCGGCACGATGCCGGCCTGCAGCTGGTCGATGTTCGAGCCCGCCGTGCCGCCGATCACCAGCTGCTTCTTGGAGGCATCCTGCGCCAGCGCAGGGCCAGCCACCCCCATGGATGCAGCGGCCAGCACGGCAGCGGCGATCAGCGAGCGGCGGGTGGAGAAAAAGGTCGTCATGTCTATTACGCTCCTGGTGCTGTGCACCTTTTCATCGGTTGGTGAATGGGCAAAGTATCTGCGCATGGCTTACCAATCCCAACGAATAATTTCTCCCATTCTTATACCGATAGAGCATGAAGACTCCGCTCTTCGCAAAACGCTGCTCCACGCGCAGCTGCTGGCGCCGTTTTCCCATGAGAAAAGCCAGCGCAAGCGCTGGCTTTTGAACGGTAACCACTTGCCGGACTGGCTCAGTGGCTTTCCACTGCGTTATTTTTGCTTGCGCTTCTTGCCGCCATGCTTGCGCTCTGGCTCGCAGGGAGCAGCATTGGTTTTCACCATGTGCTCAGGCCACAGGCTGTAGCTCAGGTCTTCGTCAGTGCTGCCATTCACATTCAGGGGGTACAGGCCAGGGGCGAACTTCTTGCATTCCTTGTATTGCTCGGCGGGGCTGGTCAGCTCCGGGCGCACTTCGTAGCTCAGGTTCACTGCGCCATCGGACTTGGGATCCTTGGCGGCCACGTCGATCTGGTTGCCGGTGCGCTTCCAGGTACCGCGATACAGCACCTGCTTTCCATCGTCGGCCTTGGCCTTGTAGACCACCCGGTTGCCCTTCAAGAACTGCACGCTGAAATTGCTGTTGCCTTCGCCATTGGCAGTGGCATAGCTTTGCTGCACGAACTTGTTGGGCTTGGCATCGGCAAACTGCGCTGTGGCCTGAGGCGCCACTGGCGCTGGCGCGGCCTTGGCGGCTTCTGCAGCCTTGGCTTCTTCTGCCTTGGCCCCCTCTGTCTTGGCAGTTGCGGCCTGTTCTTCTTTGGATGGGCCGGATGCGCAGCCTGCCAACAGCAGCGCGGCCAACAGCGCACTGGTAGCGCCAAGTGGATTCAGTCGTTTCATAAAGGCCTCAGGTTATTGGCTCTTGCCGAGCCGGAGATATATGGAGGAGCCGCCGACACTGCCATCCATAGCAGCACAGCGGCATCCATAGAAATTATGAATCGACAAGGCAAAACCAAAACTTTCCGCCCATCAATTTTTTGGTGATGCGTTGCGCCCACGCCGCAAGCGACATGCTGACCTGCACAAACTGGCACAAAAAAGGCCGCCCGAAGGCGGCCAGAATTGAACGAAGCACGGCTTGGATTTACCCAAGCTGCGTCTACCTCCCCCGCAGCACCAGCTGCAAGCCTTTGAGCATATGGGCGAATGAATCGGCAGCCTGTGCGGTGCTGTTGGGCCAGACCAAAACCGAGAAAGCCAGGGCTACCGCGATGATCAGGCCCACGAAGGTGGCGCAATCTTGCCAGTGGTAGTGGGGGTGTTCCAACATGAAGGCCTCCTTTCGCGCAGGTGTTATGTGTTATTGGAACGCAGCGGCGTGGGCTGTGGTGTCAGCGGATATCGACAATGCCCCTATGACCCATTTGGCAGTTTTTGGGAGCTCATTCTCATATTGATATGAAAAATCGACGAAAACCGCATGGAGCATGCACCGAAAGCTATCAATTTAAAAGCACAAACTTCAATCCCGGGCAGCTTCAGTGGCTGGCAGGGCGTGAAAGATGGCTGCAATTTCCTGTGCAATAAGCGCTGCAGCATTGCAAGTTCGGCCAACGTCTGGCATCTCCCCCGCAAAAAGCAGCCATCTCCAACCACACTTATTCAAGCCCGGCGGCAAAGGTGTGGGCTTGCAAGCCGACTGAGGTGCGACAATACTTGGCAACCAACGCAAACCCGTGCTGCATGGGCCTTGCCGTACAGCGCCATGCGATGCGCAGCGTATCGGCCTATGGCATTGCAGGGTTCCAAAGCTGCCATATCTTCATATCGATTCCGACTGCTTCCAGCTGTTTCTGCCCGCCAATGACTGCCAATTCGCCCGCCCTGCCAGATACGGGCATCCATCTGCAAGACGTGCATCTGACACGCGGCGCCCAGCCCGTGTTTGCCGGTCTTAGCCTGTCGCTCACCGAGCAGCGTATTGGCCTGATCGGCGACAACGGCGCGGGCAAGACCAGCCTTTTCCGTCTGCTGTGCGGGCTGGAAGTGGCTCGCCAGGGGCAGGTGCATGTTGCAGGCCATGACGTGCTAAAGCACCGGGAGCAGTTGCCCGGCGTGGTGGGCATGATGTTTCAGAACCCGGATGACCAGATCATCTTTCCCACCGTGGAAGAAGAGCTGGGCCTGAGCCTGCAATACCAGGGCATTGCACGCAAGGCGGCCATGGTGCAGGCGCGCCAATTTCTGGCTGAGCGGGGTCTGGCCGCATGGGCGCCTCGCGCCGTCAGCAGCTTGAGCCAGGGCCAGCGCCAGCAGGTCTGCTTTCTGGCCATGCTAATGGCTGCGCCCCGGGTGATGCTGCTTGACGAGCCCTTTGCCAGCCTTGATCTACCCGGCCAGGCGCGTCTGGCCGCCGATCTGCAACGCACATCCGCACAGATCGTCGTGTCGACCCATGTGCTCAGCCACGTTCGCCACTTTGAGCGCGTGGTGTGGCTCGCTGGCGGCCAAGTGCGCGGCGATGGCCCGGGCGAGGCCGTATGCGCGGCCTACGAGCTGGATGTGAAAACACGCTCTAGTGCGCAAACAGAAAGCGCATACGGCACCCAAAACAGCAGCGAAGCCGCTGTTGCGGTGCAAGGCTGACCGGCATGGGTACGCTCTACAGTGACATTCCCAGCTGGCTGCATCGTGTGCCGGCAGGCGCCAAACTGCTGGCACTGGCCCTGTGTGGCCTGGGCCTGCTGTTTGTCGTCGATATACGTGGTCAGGCCGCGGCCTTTGCCGTGGTGCTGGTGCTGTACGCAAGCCTGGGGGCCGCATCGCGTCCCACGCGGCGCCTGGTCGTGGCTGCGCTGGTTGCATCGGTGCTGGTAGGTGCGCTGCATGCCGCCACCGGCCAGCCACTGGTCGGCCTTGCCAGCGGCCTGCGCTTGATGAGCGCCACCATGCTGGGTGCCATGCTGACGGCCACTACGCGCTTTGGCGATCTGCTGGATGTGGCCGAATGGCTGCTGGCTCCTCTGGCCCGTTTTGGCGTGCCTGTGGAGCGACTGGCACTGCAATTGGGCCTGATGATGCGGTTTGCCGAGCAGTTTTTTGTGCAGTGGCAGCGCCTGGCCGATGCCTACCGTGTGCGCACGGGCCGCGCCGGAGGGCTGCGCCTGTTTGCGCCGCTGGCCATCCACATGCTGGTGACCGCCCGCAAGGTGGCCGATGCGCTGGCGATACGGCTCAAGCTGTGACGCCGCCCCCGATTTGATTGATGAAAGCATGTCCATGACCATGACCTCTTCCTCCCACCGAGAATCCCGCGCCCAGCGCATTGCGCTTGTGGCACTGTTTGCCGCGCTGATGGCCGCATTCGGCATGATTCCCAAGATCGATCTGCCCTTGGGTGTGCCGATCACCGCACAGACCATGGGAGTGATGCTGGCAGGCTGCATGCTGGGCGCCAGCATGGGCTTTCAGGCGATGGCGCTGTTCCTGCTGGCCGTGGCGCTGGGCTTGCCCCTGCTGTCAGGCGGACGCGGCGGCATGGGCGTGTTCTTTCTGCCATCGGCCGGCTATCTGGTGTCATGGCCCTTTGCCGCCATCGTGACGGGCCTGGTCATGCGCGCGCTGTCCGGGCCTGCAGGCTCGGGCCCTGCTTCACCCAAGCGTCTGGCGCTTGCGGCGCTGGCGGCCTCGGTGGTGGGTGGCGTGCTCGTAATCCATGTGTTTGGCGTGGTGGGCCTCATGCTGCTGGCCAAGCTGAGCCTGGTGCAAGCGGCCATCGGCACCTTGGTGTTCGTGCCGGGGGATCTCATCAAATGCGTTTTGGTGGCCGTCATCGTGCATACCGTGGCGCGTGGCCTGCCCGACTGGCGCTTTGGCGGCCGGGCGCTGTGAGCGAGCCTGTGCATCCATTGCAGAACTGGCAGCGCCTCGTCCACGGCCCGCTGGCACACTGGGCGCAGGTGCAGCCCGATGCCGTGGCCATTGATGACGGCACACAGCGCATCAGCTTTGCACAGCTGCATGCCGCCGTGCAAGCGGGTGCCGATCAACTGAACGCCAGCGCAGCACCCAGCACACGGCTTCTGGATGCCGCGCAACCCCCCATTGCACTCATCACCGATTTTCTGGCCACCAATGCCAGCGGCCGCTGCGCTGCGCTGGGCGATGCCGCCTGGCCCGCCACCCAGCACGCAACGGCGGCGCAATGGATTGCCGACTTAGCAGCAAAAACACCGCCTTGCGTTGATGCTCAAAGTGCGGGGCACCATCCTTTTTATATTGGATTCACCTCGGGCAGCACGGGGAAGCCCAAAGGCTTTCGACGGCACCACCAGTCATGGGCTGAGAGTTTTCGCGTCTGCGTGGATACATTCGGCAAGGCAGCACAAGGCTCTGTGATGGCGCCGGGCAATCTGTCGCATTCGCTCTTCCTGTTTGGCGCCCTCCTGGGCCTGTGGACGGGTGGCGGCGTGCAATTGCAACCACGCTTTTCGGCCAGCCAGTGCCTGCACAGCCTGCAGCACAACGCTACGCCCTGCCTCATGGCCGTGCCCAGTCAGTTGCTGGTGATGCTGCAACTGGCCGAGCGCCGTGCACTGGCGCCCATCGCGTCGCTGCAACTCATCCTGATCAGCGGCGCGCGCTGGATACGCCAGCACACTCCGGCGCTGCAGGCGCTGTTTCCCAATGCGCGGATCGTGGAGTTCTACGGAGCGTCCGAAACCAGCTTCATCGCCTGGATGGATGCAGACCCTGCAGCGCCCCCGCAAGCCGTGGGCCGGGCCTTCAGCAATGTGCAACTGCAGATCCGCAACGAAACAGAGGCAGCCTTGCCGGAGGGCCAAATCGGCCAGATCTGGATCAAGAGCCCCATGCTGTTCATGGATTACGTGGGCGACAGCCACGACGCAACCGCCGCGCTGCAAGAGGGCGAATGGCTGAGCGTGCGCGACATGGGCAGCCTGGACGGGAGTGGCCAGCTCACCCTGGTGGGCCGCGAAAAACGCATGATCGTCACCCAGGGCAAAAACCTCTTCCCCGAGGAAGTGGAAAACCTGCTGTGCGAGCATCCGCGCATCGCCGCCGCATCGGTACATGGCGTTGATGACGCGCTGCGCGGCAAACAGGTGTGGGTGGCGGTGCTGCTCAAGGACGCAGCGCCATCTGCCAGCGGCGCGCCAGGGCAAGCAACACAGGCGCTGCACACGCTCGATGCGGCACTGGCCGCAGAACTCTCTGCCTGGTGCCGCACCCGGCTGGAAACCTACAAATGCCCGCGCCGCTGGCTGGGCTGGTTCGCCGCCGCGCCCGCAGCACCATGGCCACAAACTGCCAGCGGCAAGACCGACCACACGGCAATTGCCGCATGGCTGCAGGACAGCATGGCCCCAAGCACACCATCTACCCTAGCCAGCACAGACACAGCAACGCGGTAAAGTAGGCGCCATCGCGCAATAAAACCGCAATCAAAATAGAAGCTGCCAGCGCTTTCCTCAAAAGCACTGACGGCTGTTTTCCTTACCATGCTTGCACATCCCGTCTACATTGCCAGCTACACCCGCAGCGCCGTGGTGCCGGTAGGCGGCGCCTTCAAAGCCCTGCATGCACATGACATCGGCGCGGCCGTGCTGCGCGCCCTGCTGACCAAGGCAAGCCTGCCCGCCAGCCAGGTGCAGGCCGTGGTATTGGGCAACGCGCTTGGCGCGGGCGGCAACCCGGCACGCATGCTGGCCCTCGCTGCGGGCCTGCCGCACACCTGTGCGGCTTACACCGTCGATACCCAATGCTGCGCGGGTCTGGACGCGGTAGCGCTTGCCGCCAGCCTGATTGCCAGCGGCCAGGCCGACGTGGTGGTGGCAGGCGGCGCAGAAGCCTGGAGCCGCGCCCCCATGCGCGCCACGCGCCCGTTGCATGCGGGCGAGGCGCCCGTGCCCTACGAGCGCCCTGCCTTTGCCCCGCATCCGCATGACGATCCCGATCTACTGCAGGCAGCCGCCCGCTACGCGGCAAGCCAAGGCCACACCCGCGCGGTACAGGATGCCTACGCTGCCGCCAGCCATGCCCGTGCGCTGCAGGGCGCCAACGTGCTGGCCGCAGAGATCGTGCCGATCCAGGGCGTGGCGCAAGATGCGTTTCCGCGCGAGTTGGGAGCAAGACAGCTGGCACGCGCGCCCACCATTGCCCACACTGACGCCGATGAGGACGACACCCGGCGCACCGAGCACGCCGTCAGCGCGGTCGCCATCTCCCCCAAGGCCGACGGTGCGGCGCTGGTGTTGCTGATGAGCGAGGCCGCCTGCTCGCGCCTCCACACAAGGCCTCGCGCCCAGTGGCTGGGCCACCAATCGCTGGGAGGCGCACCTGCCATGCCCCTGGTGCTGGCCGCAGAGGCGGCCCGAAGCCTGCTGCAGGCCCATCACCGCCGCTGGACAGATCTGGCCGCCATTGAACTGCACGACGCCTTTGCCGTGCAAGGCCTGCAATGGCAGGCCCTGCTGCAGGTCGAAGGTGGGGACGGAAATCTCCTCAACCGCCATGGCGGCGGCATTGCGCGCGGGCACCCCATAGGCGCATCGGCCGCCGTTGCACTCGTGCGCATGCTGGCAGAACTGGAGCGGACTCCATCAGGAGGACTGGGATTGGCAGCAATAGCAGGGGCTGGCGGACTGGGAAGCGCAGGCCTGGTACAGCAGGTACGCTGATGCCTCGATAGGTAACAACTGCATGAAACACATATTCAACGCATTGCTGTATCTGTTTGCAGCCATTGGAGTGCTGAACACTGCAGTGATGGTCTATGCCCATCTCGGGCGTCCCGAAACCTGCACACAGTCTGCAATGGCCAAAGCCAATGCGCCTGACAACAGCCAATGGGCTGAGATCACCTGGCAACAATGCAACAGTCAAGCCGACCCAGAGTTGCGCCTGTCCATACACACCAATGGTGGAAAGCGCAACTACAGCACCCTCGTCGGCGATCCCACCACCACCGAAATAGGCCTGAACTGGACCGCCAACCACACGCTGGAAGTGATTTACCCCGCGTCATACGCTCCCACGCAAATGGCAACCCAAGTGGCAGGCATTCAACTGCATTGGAAGAAGCGCCCAGCCAGCGGTGACTCAGCAACCGCGCCCTAAGCGCTGAAAGTAATCGCCAAGGGCTGCTCGCGCGGTCACCGTTTGGTTCACTGGCGCATCGGCAGCTTCGTAGCCCATTGCCATGCCACACACCACCGTTTGCGATGCGGGCAGTTGCAGCACATCGCGGATCAGGCCCGGGTAGGACGCCATCGCACCAATGGCGCAGGTGGCCAGGCCGCGCGACTGGGCAGCCAGCATCAAGCCATAGATCGCCATCCCCAGATCCATATAGCCGCCGGGGCCAAAACCGCTGTCGATGGTGATGATGAGCGCCACCGGCGCCTGGAAGAACTGAAAGTTGCGGCCAAACTGCGCAGCGCGGCCAGCAGCGTCGCCCCGCTCCACGCCCAACGCGCCATACAAGGCCTGCGCCGCTGCCACCTGGCGCTTGCGCAGCGACATGGGCAGCGGGTTGGGAAAATAGCCGTAGTCCTCCGCCTCCTGCGCACCTGCCTCATAGGCCTGCTGCAGTCGACTGGAGAGCTGTTCGCGCAAATCACCGCACACCTGCCAGAAATAGCCTGGCTGCAGGTTCGCACCACTGGGGGCACGGCGAGCCTCCTGCAACACAGCGTGCAACACTGCATCTGCCACGGGTTGTGGTGAAAAGGCCCGCACCGAGCGGCGAACCATGGCGGCTTGTGAGGCGGCCCCCTCGGCAGTGACAAAAGAAGAAATCTCAGGCTTGTTCATGGCAGTGGTCGCCATTGTAGACAGCGCCTGGGGCCAGCCCCCGCCATCGGTTCGTCTGGCGATGTGGAGAAAAAGACAAGTACCGATCCCCGGCACAACAAAAAACTGTTTATTCATACAGTATTTTTGCTATACTGGCATTTTATACAGTGCAAACTTCTCCATAACCATAAGAAAGCCAGTGGAGAGATCCGTGCCAACCTGAGAGAGATGCAAGGGGCCATGGCTTCGTCAGCACATGCGGCGCCTGCCATCCGAAATATTGATGTCATGTTTGCGTCGCAACCTCCTTGTCTCTGCATGATGCCCGCTGCCTGAGTGTGCAGCCTGCGGGCGAATTTTTTTTGAGCGAAAGCGGATGCTGGTGCGCCCGATGCACCGGATGCAGCGAGTAGCTCCCCTTCTCCTTCGGCGCCAGCGCTTACTGAGCGTCGTTCAGCCACCCTTGCGGTGGCTTTTTTTTGCCAGAAGCGAAGCCAGGCCCGCGCCCTACCGGCAACAACCTTGTGCCAACAGTCCAGTGCATGTTCTACACTTGACCCATCGCAATGCACTGTACATTGCCCCATGGCCCAGCCATCGAAACGGAATTTTTGAGATATGCAAATTGCCACCTGGAACGTCAACTCCCTCTCCGTCCGCCTGCCGCAGGTGCTGGACTGGCTGGCAGCCAATCCGGTCGATGTGCTGGGGTTGCAGGAGCTCAAGCTCACTGATGACAAGTTTCCGCACGATGCGTTTGCGGCAGTCGGCTACCAGGCGGTGAGCTTTGGCCAGAAAACCTACAACGGTGTGGCATTGCTGGCCCGCACTGATATTGCCGATGTGGTGCGCGCCAACCCGCACTTTGAGGACGAGCAGGCGCGCATCATTGCGGGCACCATCTCCAGCCCTGCTGGCGATATCCGCGTGGTCAACTGCTATTTCGTCAATGGCCAGGAGCCAGGATCGGAGAAATTTGCCTACAAGATGCGCTGGCTGGGCGGGCTGGAGGCCTATATCAAGGCCGAATTGGCAGCGCACCCACGTCTCGTGCTGGTTGGCGACTTCAATGTGGCCCCGGAAGACCGCGACAGCTACGACCCTGATGGCCTGCGCGAAACCATCCACCACACCACCGAAGAACGCAACCACTTCCAGGGCCTGCTGGCCCTGGGCCTGACGGATGCCTACCGCATGTTCGAGCAACCGGAAAAAAGCTACAGCTGGTGGGATTACCGCATGCTGGGCTTCCAGAAGAACCGCGGCCTGCGCATTGACCATATCCTGGTGAGCGAGGCGCTCAAGGGCAGCGTGAGCGCCTGCATGATTGACCGCGTGCCGCGCAAGAACAAGCAGCCCAGTGACCACGCCCCGGTAGTGATCACCCTGGGGTGACCAGAGCCTTGGAATGAGACTGCTCTCTGGCCACATCATTGCGGCCAATACTGCTGAGGGCGTTTCCCCTTCCGCGCCGGCGGCTCCGAGCCATCGAGAAATAGGCTGTCAATAAAAAACGGGCGCTGCATGCGCCCGTTAGCTCGCTTGATCTTGATCTCTTGATCAGTCGCAGCCTGGTTGCCCCGGCCTTCGTCAGGCCTTTTCAGGCTCCTGCACCGCGTGCATGGCCAGTGCAGCTTCCTCATCGAGCTTGCGCGCCAGCACCTCGGCATCCGCCTCCGACAGCAACTCGCCTTCCCACTTGGCAACCACGGCTGATGCCAGCGAATTGCCGACCGCATTGGTGGCCGAGCGGCCCATATCCAGGAAGGTATCCACCCCCAGAATCAGGAGCAGGCCTGCTTCTGGAATATTGAAGTGGCCCAGGGTGGCAGCAATCACCACCAGCGACGCACGTGGTACACCAGCAATCCCCTTGGAGGTCAGCATCAGCACGAGCAGCATGGTCACCTGGGTGGCCAGCGACAGCTCGATACCGTAGGCCTGTGCGATGAACAGCGTTGCAAAGGTGCAGTACATCATCGAGCCGTCCAGGTTGAACGAGTAGCCCATGGGCATGACAAAGCTCGAAATCTTGCGTTTGACGCCAAAACGGTCGAGCGCATCAAGAATCTTGGGGTACGCAGCCTCCGAGCTGGCGGTGGCAAACGACACCATGAATGCCTCCTTGATGAGCGCCAACAGCTTGAACACGCGCTTGCCAAGGAAGGCCAGGCCCGCCAGCACCAGAATCGACCACAGGATGAACAGCCCCAGATAGAACTCACCCATGAAAACCGCAAATTTCAACAGAATGCCCAGTCCGTTGACCGCCACAGTCGAAGCCATGGCCGACAGCACCGCCAGCGGCGCCAGCTTCATTACATAGCCTGTGATCTTGAGCATGACGTGCGACAACTCGTCGATCGCCGCGAGCAAGGTCCTGGCCTTGTCACCCAGTGCCGCCATCGCCACGCCAAAGAACATCGAGAACACGACGATCTGAAGGATCTCGTTGTTCGACATGGCTTCGGCAAAGGATTTGGGCACCGTGTGGTTGATGAACTCGCGCAGCGTGAATTTGCCCGTGGCCAGGTTGGTGGCGGCGCTCACATCCGGCAGCGGCAACCCCAGGTTATGGCCCGGTTGCAGCACATTGGCCAGCACCATGCCCAGCAGCAGCGACACGAGCGAAGCCGTCAAAAACCACAGCATGGCCTTGAAGAACACCCGGCCCACCGAGGCGGCATCGCCCATGTGCGCAATGCCCACGACCAGGGTGGAAAACACCAGTGGCCCGATCAGCATCTTGATCAGGCGCAGAAAGATATCGGAGGCCAGGGAGATATACCCGGCTATTTCTTTGACCTCTGCCGGGTCCGGCACGCTGGCATGGACGATATAGCCCACCACAATACCCAGCACCATGGCGGCCAGAATGACCAGGGCCGACGACATGCCCTTTTTGCCCGTTAGAGCCATAACGATTACCTTCAATCAGAGCGGTTGTTGGTGCCATCAACGCTCCGAGCGGGGCCCTTGATGCACATCGGCGGTTGTTGTTCTCGTGATCCGGATGTGCACATTCCTCTCCGATGCCGCGCAGCTTGGCGCGCCAAGGCGCATGCAGGGCGCCAGCAGGAAGGAAACCATGAGCCCGCTTTTGACAGCAGGAATGCAATGTTCTGCGGGTGCGATTGTAATCGCAACCTCCAGCCTTCTAAGGCGCAAAGACGCCCAATTCCCGTGCACTCAGCAGGTATCTTGCCCGGCTGAATGCACATCGCCTCTGCTACAAAAAAAATCAGAAAAAAGCTGCCAGCGCCCGGTAGGCGGTCGCCGTATATTCAAGTTTTATAGCAATAAATCAGCGTGCCCGCGCGTCCTGCATATGCTGCAGCTCGTCGATATGGCGGCGCAGTTGCTGGGCCTGGCCTTGCAGCAGCGGACGCAGCTCCAGTGGAAGAGCAGATTCCAGCACACGCTGGTAGCGCTCGGCAGCCAGCACCAGGCACAGGCTGCACTCGGCGATCAGATCGCGGTCGCTCACCATGTTGGCGCGCTGCTTGAAATCCGTCCAGCGCCGATGTAGGCGGCCGGCGGCGCTCTGGCTGGGGCGCTCCACCAGCGGGCCGCTTTCAGGCATGGCCAGCAGCACGTCCTGCAACTGCCAGTTCAGCGCGCGAAATTGCTCGGCCAGCGCATACAAGTGCGTGCGCAGTGCAATGGCGCGGGCCTGCTCGCTGCCTGCCACCAAGCATTCTTCGCAGTCCTTCAGGCCGGTCTGCAGTACCCGCAGTGCATGCTGCACTTGCGCCGCCGACAGCTCCTCCCCGCGAATACCTTGCAGTGCGTGTTCATAGGCCGCACCAGCAATCTCACGCACCTGAGGCCAGTTGAGCGTGCTGCTGCCGCGCACATGCTGCCACTGCACCTCCAGCTGCGGTGCCACTTCGTCAAAGCCTTGCGGATTGCGCTGCGCGGCAAACCAGCCAAGCGCCAACGCGGGGCGGTACACCTCAAACGGCTGGCCCACCTCATAAAAATCCATGCTCTGGTAATGGCTGCGCCAGTAGGCTTCTTCACGCGCGGGGTTACCCCACTGCCCCTTGGCCTTGGGCGGCAGACCTCTGGCCAGCAGACTGTGCACCGCGTCGCCCGCCACATGGGCCATGCCATTGGCTGTGGATACCGCCAGCCGCACAGTATTGAGCATGGCCGAGCGCTGCCGCCCTACCCGCTCCGGCGAGTTGCGGTAAGCCTGTGCCGTGAATACCGAAGACATTTTTTGCATGCTTGTACACGTAGGAAAGCTGTATCTGACCATTGTGGCATGGTCCACCAGCAGTTGCACAGGCGCTCCGTCTTCTTGTGTCCGTCCATGGCAGCAGGGTTCGCAAGCAACACAGCCCGCGTGCTGCGGGCTGTGCTTTCAAGCCGCAAAGCAGCCTACTCATCACCTGCTGCGAGGCCCAGTTCCTGAATTTTGCGTGTGATGGTGTTGCGGCCAATGCCCAGGCGCTGCGCGGCTTCTATGCGCTTTCCGTGCGTGGCAGCCAGCGCAGACCGTATCAACTGAGATTCAAACCGGCGGCTGAGGACATCCCAGACCTCCGTGCTACCCGATTGAAGCAGCGCATCGGCCTCCCGTGCCAGATCGAATTCCCATGATGGTGCGGAGCCCGGGACAGGCGCGATGGTGGATCGTGGTGTCTCTGCAGGCGCTACAGCACTGCCGTTTGCTACTGAATTAATAGCGATTGGCGCATGAGGAGCGGGCACAAAATGTGTATCGGGCATCATGGCCTTCGGTACAGGCGCAGCGGATATGCCAGCCCCTGCCGTGCTTTGCAGCACTTCGGGCGGCAAGTCCTGCTCGGACACACGCTGGGCAGGTGCCATCACGGTGATCCAGTGGCAGATGTTTTCGAGCTGACGCACATTGCCTGGAAAACCGAACTGCGCCAGCCGCGCCAGTGCCCCTTCGGACAGCTGTTTGGGCTCGACGCCCAGTTGCCGGGCACTGGCAGCCAGAAAGTGGCGGGCCAGCATCGGAATGTCTTCCTTGCGTTCGCGCAGCGGCGGCAGCCGCAGACGGATCACGTTCAGACGGTGAAACAGGTCTTCGCGGAATACGCCCTTTTGAACACGCTCTTCCAGATTCTGGTGCGTGGCGGCGATCACCCGCACATGCGATTTGACCGGCACATGGCCGCCCACCCGGTAGAAATGCCCATCGGAGAGCACACGCAACAGACGGGTCTGCAGATCGAAAGGCATGTCGCCGATTTCGTCGAGAAACAGCGTGCCGCCCTCGGCCTGTTCAAAGCGGCCCCTGCGCTGGGTCTGCGCGCCGGTGAAGGCGCCGCGCTCATGACCGAACAATTCGGATTCGAGCAGGTCCTTGGGAATGGCTGCAGTGTTGATGGCCACAAACGGCCCGCCTGCCACTGGAGAATGCTTGTGCAGCGCGCGCGCCACCAGTTCCTTGCCCGAGCCCGATTCGCCAGTCACCATTACGGTCACATTGCTTTGCGACAGGCGCCCGATGGCGCGAAAGACGTCCTGCATGGCGGGCGCCTGGCCGAGCATCTCGCCGTTGCCGGCAGACTGCGCCGGATCCGGCATCTGGCTTTGGCTTTGCTGCACCGCACGCTGGATCAGCTCCACCGCCTTGGGCACATCAAATGGCTTGGGCAGGTACTCGAAAGCACCGCGCTGAAAGGCAGACACTGCGCTGTCGAGGTCGGAGTACGCCGTCATGATGATGACAGGCAGCTCGGGCTGGGCGGCGTGCAATTGCTCCAGCAGCTGCAGGCCGTTGCCACCCGGCATGCGGATATCGCTCACCAGTACAGAAGGCGCCTGTGCCGGGTCATCGTTCGAGGCGAGCGCCTCCAGGACTTCCTGCGGATGCACAAAGCTGCGCGTCGGCAATTGTTCGCGCGCCAGCGCTTTCTCAAGTACGAACCGGATCGAAGGGTCGTCGTCCACTATCCAGATGGGTTTCATTGTCGCTATCGCCCTTCCAAATCTACAAACCATGAATCGTGGTCCTGGCCGGGCTGCGCCATGCAACCTAATCCGTCAATGGCAGCATGATGCGGAAATCCGTGCGCCCGGGCTCGCTCTCGCATTCAATCAGACCTTCGTGCCTTTGTACAAAGGTTTGTGCCAGCGGCAAGCCCAGGCCCGTGCCACCATCGCGGCCGGTCACCAAGGGGTAGAAGATCCGCTCCTTGATGTCCGGCTCAATGCCAGGACCATTGTCGATGACATGCAATTCCAATGCCAACTTGTGGCGCTTGCGGCCCAGTGTGAGCTGGCGTGCAATGCGCGTGCGCAGAATGATGCGCGCGGTTCCCTGAGCCATCTGCGGCTCCAGCACCTGCGCGGCATTCTGCACAATGTTGAGCAAGGCCTGGATGAGCTGCTCCCGATCGCCCCGGATCTCGGGCAGCGAGATATCGTAATCGCGCTCGATCTTGAGACCGCTCGGATATTCCAGCAGCACAAGCTGGCATACGCGCTCGCACACCTCATGGATGTTCACATCACCCACCGTATGCGGATGGCGGTGCGGCGCGAGCAGCCGATCCACCAGAGCCTGCAGGCGGTCGGCCTCGTGGATGATGACGTCGGTGTATTCTTTAAGCTGCCGGTCGGGCAACTCCATGTCAAGCAACTGCGCTGCGCCACGGATGCCGCCCAGCGGGTTCTTGATCTCGTGGGCAAGGTTGCGGATCAACTCTTTATTGGCCAGGGCCTGCTCGCGCACGCGCTCTTCCCGGTCCTGGCGCACCTGCTGCTCCAGAGGCCACAGCTCCACCAGAATCTCGGCGTCTTCCTGCCACCAGGACAGGTTCACGTGCACCGGAAAGGCATCCTGCAGGCTGCGACGCAGCTGCGCCTCGAATCTCAAGGACGAAAAGCGCTGCGCCCTTGCGTCCACCAAAGCCTTGTGCAAAAGCTCATCGTCCTGAAAAAAAACACCGAGCTCATGGCCCAGAATGCTTTTACGCGATACACCCAGCGCATTTTCAAGTGCGGCGTTCACACGCACCGTTGCGCCATCGAGCCGGACAACGGCTACCAGGGTAGCAATATGCTCCAGCGCTTGCCACTCGCGCCATTCGCGGTCGGCTGCAGTCAGGTCAGGCATGGGGTTGCAGCGGCAAAGAAAGAGGAATCAAGGCGGAGGCAAGCGTTGCAGCTCGCGCTGAATACCGGCGATATCACTGTCCATGCGTGTGATCTCAGCCTTGAGGTCTTCCACGCGCTTGTTGTAGAAGGCAGGATTGCGCATCTCCAGTGCATTCTTTTGAGGCTCGCCGTTGTTGTACTCACGCGCCAGATCTGCCTTGCGCGTCTCGGCCTTCTTCAATTCGGTCTCAAGAATCAGCCGCGCGTCGGAATCACGCGCACGGCCTTCAGCCGATGTGGAACGCGGCGCCGGCGTTGCTGCTGCCGGTGCACGGGCGGGGCGTGGTGCGGCTGCTGACGGAGCGGGTGCCGGACTGGCCGCCCCTGCACCACCTTGCAGGCGCGTGCCCTGCACAATGGTCACATTGGCAGCCTCGATCTGGGCACAACCCCGCTGGCGCGCCTTGGCCGCGTCATTGGTGTATTCATTGCCGCAGCGATAAATGCGATCCTGCGCCACAGCGCCCTGCGCACCCGCCATTGCAACCGCCAAAAACAACCACTTGATATGCATAACCTCTCTTCGCCCATTCACTCCACAGTGGCAAGTATCACGCCAATCTGTACATCAAAGATTCCAGCACCCCATTGCAACAGCAAACAAATACTAGCTGCAATCACGTTTCATAACGCGGGCAACTGCTGTGGCGTGCACAGGCAGTGTATAGACAAACAGAGGCTGACCATGAATAACAGTTCCTACTGTTACAGATTCGCAGCGCCTGGGCCACACCATGCCCGGCCCGCCAAACCGCTTTGCTATCAACTTTATACAAAAACAAGAAATGAAAAAACGGCCTGTGCAATACAGGCCGCTTTACAGAAATCGCCAAAGAGCGGCAGCAATGCCGCTCCAGCCACAACAGCTTTACAGCGAATAGTACATGTCGAACTCGACAGGGTGCACCGCCTGACGGAAGCGGGTCACCTCGCTCATTTTCAGCTCGATGTAGGCGTCAAGCATGCTGTCGCTGAACACACCACCCTTGGTCAGGAAGGCGCGGTCTGCATCCAGGGCTTCGAGCGCCTGATCGAGGCTGTGGCACACGGTAGGCACCAGCTTGTCTTCTTCAGGAGGCAGGTGGTACAGATCCTTGGTGGCTGCTTCGCCTGGGTGGATCTTGTTTTCCACGCCGTCAAGGCCTGCCATCAGCAGCGCTGCAAAGCCCAGGTAAGGGTTCATCAGCGGATCAGGGAAGCGGGCTTCCACGCGACGGCCCTTGGGGTTGCTCACGTAAGGAATGCGGATCGATGCCGAGCGGTTCTTGGCCGAGTACGCCAGCTTGACTGGTGCTTCGTAACCGGGCACCAGGCGCTTGTAGCTGTTGGTGCCAGGGTTGGTGATGGCGTTCAAGGCACGTGCGTGCTTGATGATGCCGCCGATGTAGTACAGCGCAAAATCCGACAGGCCGGCATAGCCGTCGCCAGCAAACAGGTTCTTGCCGTCCTTCCAGACGGACTGGTGCACGTGCATGCCGGAGCCATTGTCGCCAGCGTAAGGCTTGGGCATGAAGGTCGCCGTCTTGCCATAGGTGTCGGCCACGTTCCAGATCACGTACTTTTGCACCTGCGTCCAGTCAGCGCGTTCCACCAGGGTCGAGAAACGGGTGCCCAGCTCATTCTGGCCAGCGCCTGCCACCTCGTGGTGGAACACTTCGACGGGAATGCCCAGCGATTCGAGCAGCAGGGACATTTCAGCGCGCATGTCTTGCGTGCTGTCGACAGGAGGAACAGGGAAGTAGCCGCCCTTGACACGTGGACGGTGACCACGGTTGCCGGAATCGAACTTGGTGCCGCTGTTCCAGGGAGCTTCGTACTCTTCGATGTCGTAGAACGGGTTGTTGGGTTCGGTGCTCCAACGCACGCCATCAAAGATGAAGAATTCTGGCTCAGGACCAAAGTAGGCTGTGTCGCCAAGGCCAGAAGCCTTCAGATAGGCTTCGGCGCGCTTGGCGACCGAGCGTGGATCGCGGTCGTAGGCCTTGCCGTCACCCGGCTCGATCACGTCGCACTGCAGGAACAGTGTGGTTTCGTCAAAGAATGGATCGATGTTGGCGGTGTTCGGATCAGGCATCAAGAGCATGTCCGAGGCTTCAATGCCCTTCCAGCCAGCGACGGAGGAGCCGTCAAACGCATGGCCCGAGGTGAACTTGTCTTCGTCAAAGTGCGAGATTGGCACCGTGACGTGCTGTTCCTTGCCACGGGTATCAGTGAAACGCAGGTCAACGAACTTGACCTCGTTCTCGTCCAACATGCTCATCACATCTGCAACGCTCTTGGCCATCTAAAGCTCCAAAGAAAAACATCAATAAAAAGACTGTGGCAAGACTAAAGCAGATTGCGTGCCAGTTTTATGAACTCCGCCTGCTCCGTGCAGCCCAATGCACCGGGCCGTGTCTGCCACCGTACCGAGCGTGACTGTACCGCGCTTTTAGCGCCTTGGGATAGCCATTGCAGAGGAATTTGCGCAAGCCAGAACGAACGGCAGAGCCCGGTCTTCGCACCACTGCGGTGCGGACTGCATCAAGCACCAAGACCCAGCTTCTCCGCACCAATTTGGCATCTTAATGCACCAAATTTGTGCATTCAAGCGTTTCATGGTGCACCAAGGTGGTTATCCGGGTGGTTCTCTAGCTGTCCACTCGTCTGGGACGGCAAAACATCGGGGGCTTTCGCCTGCGCTACCGGTATTTCACCCTGCTCTGCGCGCAAGGCCTGCAAGGCAGCCAGCCCGAAATGGATGAACCACAGCGACGAGAATGCAAAGGTGATGGCATAGATCCATACTGCCAGCGGCACCAGCACTACAAAACCAATGGTAAAGACGATGCCCGAGGCCCAGACGATGCTGGGCGCAATGCCGATATAGCCGCTGATCACGCCCATCAGCAGGAGCGGCCAGCGATGGCGCTGCAGCAGCGCATCGCGCTCGGGCTTGCTTGCGTGCTCGGCCAGCGCATCCACGCTCATGACCCGGTAAGTCAGCCAGCCCCAGATGACAGGTGGCACCACCAGCACCAGCGGAGGAATCAGCCACAGTGGCATCGTGACGACAAAGGCAACCACTGCCACAGCCGATGTGCCCAGGGCCCACACCACACTGGCCACGAGGCCCGTGCCGTGTTTTTTGGCCAGCATGGCAAAGCGCTGCTCCGTCACCATACGCACCAGCGCCGGTGTCATCAGCAAGGCAATGATGAGCAGCGCCAGCACCGCTGCAACGGGGGTCAACAGCACCAGCACCACAAACGGCGCCACGCCCGCAGCAAAGCCTTCGGTGCCACTGCCGCCAAACCAGCTGAACATGGTGCGCAGCCAGCCGATGGTTTCTACCCAATGCTGTACTGCGGCCACACTGGCCGTCCAGTAGAAGTAGCTCCAGCCACCCAGTACCAGCAGCATCACGACCAGCGGCACCAGAGACAGCGCAATCACCTTGGGGCGAAAGCAATACGCTGCAGCGCGCCAGAAAGAATCAAGCATCAGGCTGGAGCCTTGGGACATGGGAAGAATTCCTTAGAACGTGTTTACGATCTTGTGCATAAAAACGAATGGTCATGCTAACCGGCAACAGCACGCCCTGTCGATGCCGCTCTTCCCCTGCCCAAAGGCGAAAGCCGCCCCGCGCAAGCATTGGGGAAGGTATCAGGCCTTGTTCAGCAGCCGGAGCACGCCGCGCCACTGCTGGCTCCAGAAGCCGCGGCCATAGTCGCGCAACTGGCCCTGCCTGTTGGGCTGCACCTGGTCGCGGATGCCAGTCGGATCGTAGCGCAGCTCAAAATTGGCGGTGCCAAACAGCATGTCCCACCAGGGCAGCAACACGCCAAAGTTGCAGCCCCCCAGGCGCGGCCGGGTAGCCGCAGCGCTTTTTACTTCTGCATTGAGAGCAGCCTGCGCTTGACTGGCATATGCTGGCGATACATTTTCATCTGCGTTTTTCGCGGGCGATTCGTGTCCGATGCCGATTGCATGGTGGCGGCGGTGAAAACGCGGGCTGATCCACAACCGCTCACCCAGCCGTCCAAACCACATGCGCAGATTGGCATGTTGCAAGCTTTCGCTCAACTGCGTAATGGCGACGATGGCTACAAACTGGCTTGGGGCCACACCGATCAACACGGCCACCAGCACCAGAATGCTGTCGGTCAAAATATCGTCCAGCAGGTGGTTGCGGTTATCGCTCCACATCGTCATCTGGCGCTGCGAATGGTGCAGCGCGTGCAGTTTCCACCACCAGACGAAACTGTGCTGGCCGCGGTGGATCCAGTAGGCGACAAAGTCAAAAATCACCAAATAGATCAGCAGGCTGACCCAGGCCACATCGGTCACCCCCGGCCAGAGTGCGTCCACATGCCAGGTCTCAAACCCTTGCATGCGCAGACCCCCTACCGCCCAGTCCCACAGAGGATCGATCGTAAAGAACAGTCCCAGGCGGAACAGTCCCAGACGGTGGATCAGCGTGTAGAGGATGTCGATGCGGATGGCGTGCCTGTCGCTCACCGCCTCCACTGGCCTCCAGCGTTGCAGCGGGGCAATCACCAGCACCATGATGACAATCTGCAGGCAGCCCACCAGAAACCAGCCCGCTGCGGTATAGCCGTCTTCCAGATAGTTGGCCAGACCCATGTTGAACAACAGCGGCTGGAACACCTGTTCAAACACCCACTGCTGGGCAGTGTCGAAAAGAGAGCTGAAGAATTCCATAGCTAGAAATTACCTGTGCCTGCGTACCGCAAGCCCGTTCAGTGTGCCCAAAACTGCCGATCACGGCGGTCAGTGGCTGCGAATCCATTCACGGTACTGGGGATGATCGCGCAGCGTGGCAAAGCAAAAGCCCTGGGCCTTGAGCCCCTGGATCAGCGGCTGGAGCACAGCAGGTGCCCAGGGGTCCTTGCGATCCCAGATACCCAGATGCGCCAGAAGAATATCGCCAGTGCGGATGCTCTTGAGCGCCTTGTCCAGCAGCATCGCATTGGGGTACTTGTCGCTGGGCAATTCATCGCCCAGAAAACCGGCAGGCGACCATCCCACATACGCATAACCACAGCTTTGCGCCGCAGCAATCAAGGCGGGAGATGTCTTGCCGCCAGGCGCACGAAACAGCGGCAATGGCTTGGCGCCCGTAATCTGCTGCAGGCGATCCTCGGATTTCTTGATCTCGGCACAGTATTGGGGCACGGTCATCACCGCAGTCTTGCCCGCATCGGGCCCCTGCGAAGGGCGCACCGTGAAGCTGCGCACCGCGCCCTGCTCCGCTTTTCCATCGGCACGCCAATACACGTGATCCCATGTGTGCGAAGCAAAGGCGTGGCCTTCGGCCGCACGTGCCTTCCACCAGGGCGCCCAGTGCTGGCCCAGGCTTCCGTCACCTTCCTTGGTGCGCTCGTTGGCGGCGAAAAAAGTGACTTTCACATTTTCCTGGCGCAGCACTTCGGCAATCTTGTCAGCCACCCCCATGTGGCCGGTATCGAGCGTCAGATAAACGGGTTTGCTGCAACTGGCTGCAGAATCAGCATGATTTTGCGCGTTAGCACCTATGGATGAAGCGCTGATAGCTATCAAAAAAAGAGTATTCAGGCGCATGCGCGGCCCATTTCAGCGCGGAGCATGGTCCAAGGTCCAGATGCCGTGCGGCGACTTGCCGACCTTGACCTGGCTCACGACCTTGCGCTCCTTGGTGTCGATCACGCTCATCTTGCCCGCCCAGCGAGAGCTGAGGTAGATATAACGCCCGTCAGGCGTTACATCCATGCAATCAGGGCCGCTGGGGCCGGGGTATTTGTCCACCACGGTCTGGCTTTGCATGTCGAGCTTGCTGATGGTGTTGGCCACGCGGTTGCTCACAAACAGGTGGCGGCCGTCACCCGCTGCACGGAATGCGTGCGCGCCCTTGTCCGTCTTGATGGTGTTGACCAGCTTGGGCTGCGCTCCGGCCACATCGAACACCTGCACGCCCTCGCCGCCCGTGAGCGCCACAAACACGAACTTGTTATCGGGGCTGCCGTACAGATCGGCCGGCATGGGGCCGGTCTTGATGCGCCACTTAAGCGTCTGGCTGGCGATATCGATGGCGACCAGCTCGTCGCTGTCCTGCATGGTGGAGTAGATGGTTGTGCTCTTGCTGTCGATCCACAGGTGGCTGGGCGTCTTGCCGGTCGAGATACGCTTGACCAGTTTGGGATCGGTGCCGTTCCAACTATAGATATCAATATGGTTAAGGCGGTTGGCCGCAGTGACAAACCACTTCATATCGGGCGAGAATCGCAGATGGTAGGGATCGGAGATGCCCTGGATCACACGCTGCACATCGGCGGTCTTGGGGTCGACAAAGGTGAGCGAATCGCCTGTGGCATTTGCCACGATGACGGATTTGCTGTCGGGAGTGAGATACAAGTGGTGCGGCTCCTTGCCCGTGGGGATGCGCTTGACCTCTTTCCAGGTCGCAGGATCAATGACGCTGATATTGGCATCCAGCGAATTGAGCACCAGAATGGGGTTTGCCGCATGGGCGGCCAGTGCTGCCGCTGCCGAAGCGGCCACCAGCAGGGAGCGGGCGAGATTAAAGGGCTTCACAAGCAATCCGTACGAGTAACGCAGCGAGTGTAGCCGCCCGCAAGGCGGTTACCAGCAGTACCCGAATGGCGTCAATGTAAATATTCGTCGCCCATGCACGGGAGCCCTCCTCCATCAACCATTGATATGACGCCAAGCAAAAAAACCACTCATCCATGATGGGCGGCTCTTGTAAACATTGCACGGCGGGCAGCCGTCCGGCGGCCGATGCGTGCCATGGAGGGGAGGTCACTCCCCCGTGATGATCAGCTGACAGAAAATCTCAATAAATCCAACCCACTAGCTCCTCTTTCGAGGCCTCTGCACCCGCTGATCCCCAGAGGTGCTTCTGGAAACCGCTCTAGCGCTGTGACTGTTGCTGAACCCTTGGCTTCACGGATGCCCTTGCAGGGCGATCACCTCCTGCCTCAGCCAGTTACCAATATCGATGGCTGCGTTTCTGCCCAGACGCGACGACGGCGCCACGAAACCCAAGGCAGCCTCGCCACTGATGCCAAAGGAAAAGCGCACGCCCACGCCCCGCACTCCCTTGCCATGAATGTGAGAGAAGCCCTGTTGCCGCCCTTCATCCACCCATTTGCGCAGGCGCGCAAGTGTCATACGGTTCTTCAGATACTCTTCTTGAAAGCGCTCGTAATGCGCCAGCACCTCGCTGTCGCCCATGTGCGAGAGCATGGCGAAGCTCGGCACGCCCAGACCCAGCAAACGGATACCGCCCACGGTTTCGCTGAAGGTTTTGACCGGTCTTGAACCCGCTTCCATATGCAGGCAATGGCTGTAATCACCCGCACGAGCGACTAGAAACAAAGGCTCGTCCACACGACGCGCAAGAGACTTCATCAAGGCGGTGTATTGCCGCACCAGCGGAGGCCGCGGCATGCTGGCCTGGCCCAGCGCATAGGCTTCCAGACCCAGCCGGTAGCCTTCGGTGCGCGCTTCTCGGTGCAGTAGCTGGTGCCGTTCCAGCGCTTTGATCAGGCGATGCACCGTGGTGCGATCGAGCCCTGTGCGTTGCACCAGCGCCGGGATCTTGATGCCATCGCCATGCTGGGCAGCCACCAAACTCAAAAGCTCCAAGGCACGGTCCACGCTTTGAGCGCCATGAGATCGGCCTCGGCTGGCTCCATCTGCGGCTATTTGCTTACCTTTCATCATGATTGCATGGTGCTCCCTAACGCGCATTCGCGCTCTCAGGTAATCCCTTATTTGTGCATATAGTGCACAAAACTCGTATTTTCGTTTGTCTTGCCGAACTGCATCTTTTTCAATCATGGACAACACCATTGATTGCCTTTATGCAGTTTTCCCATGACACCGTTTGACACCCGCATCCAAGTCCACAGCCCGGAATACGAGTTGCAGCGCTCCGGCATGCTCGCACTGATTGAGCAATTGCAGGCACTGGAGCAGCGTGCAATGCACAAGTCTGCCCAGGCCAAGGCCACCTTTTCCAAGCGCGGCGCATTGCTCCCCCGCGAGCGCCTTGCACGCCTGCTCGATCCGCTTGCTCCGTTTCTGCCGCTGTGCAATTTGGCAGGCTACGGCATGGACAGCGACGATCTGGAGGCGACCATCCCTGGCGGCTCTCAGCTCGCCGGCATCGGCATCGTCAATGGCGTGCGATGCATGGTGGTGGCGACCGACTCAGGAATCAACGCTGGCGCACTGACCGAAGCGGGCAACCAGAAGCTCATGCGCTGCCAGGAGATCGCGCTGGAGAACAAACTGCCCTTCATCCATTTGGTGGAATCGGCGGGCTCCAATTTGCGCCAATACCGGGTGGACAAATTTATCCGGGGCGGTGGCATGTTCTACAACCTGGCCCGCATGTCGGCAGCCGGCTTGCCGGTCATTACGGTGGTGCACGGTTCATCCACCGCTGGGGGCGCCTATATGCCGGGCCTGTCGGACTATGTGGTCATGGTACGCGGCCAGGCGCGGGCATTTTTAGCCGGCCCCCCTCTGCTCAAGGCCGCTACTGGCGAGATTGCCAGCGCCGAAGACCTGGGCGGCACCAATATGCATGCGACTATCAGCGGCCTGGCCGAATATGTGGCCGAAGACGATGCCCACGCCATCGCCATTGCTCGCGATGTTGTGGGCAGCCTGAACTGGGATCCGGCCCAGGCCGCCAGCAACACAGTTGCCCCACGCCTGGAGCCCGAGCAACTGGCAGGTGTGATGGTGCTGGAGCACAAAAAGCCCATGGACATGCGCGAAGTGATTGCCCGCCTGGTAGACGATTCGCGCTGGATGGATTTCAAGCCCGACTACGGCCCGGCCACCATCTGTGGCCATGGCCGCATGGATGGCAATGTAGTTGGCTTTATCAGCAACAACGGCCCGCTGGACCCGGCCGGGGCCACCAAGGCTGCGCAATTTATACAGTTGTGCAACCAAAGCCAGACGCCGATCGTCTTTTTGCAGAACACCACGGGTTTCATCGTGGGCCGAGCCTCGGAAGAAGCCGGCATGATCAAGCACGGATCCAAGCTGATCCAGGCCTTGTCAAACTCCAGCGTGGCGCAGATCACCATTTACTGCGGCGCCTCGTTTGGCGCTGGCAACTACGGCATGTGTGGCCGTGCATTCAAGCCGCGCTTTTGCTTTTCCTGGCCCAACGCCCGCACAGCCGTCATGGGGGGCGAACAAGCAGCCACCACACTGGAGATTGTCGAGCGCGCCAAAGCCGAGCGAAAAAACGAGCCCGTCAACGAAGCCGCCTTGGCACGGCAAAAGGCAGAAATCGTCGCCCATTTCGACAAACAGGCCAGCGCCTTCTACACCAGTGGCCATCTGCTCGACGATGGTGTGATAGACCCGCGCACTACCCGCGATGTGCTGCTGTTCACGCTGGCCACCATCCGCGAGGCCGAGCAACGACGACCTCGTCCCCTCTCTTTTGGTGTGGCGCGCTTCTGAAGCGGCCATCACTCCTTTGACCTCCAGGAATACGCCATGCTCTATACCGCCGAACACCATGAACTGATGGCCAGTATTCGCCGCTTTGTGGCCAACGAGATCGACCCGTTTGTCGACGAATGGGAAGCCAACGAAATCTTTCCCGCCCACGCGCTTTTCAAGAAGATGGGGCAATTGGGTTTTCTGGGCATTTCCAAACCTGAGGCCTATGGTGGTCTGGGGCTGGATTTTTCGTACGCCTTGGCCGCGGCCGAAGCCATAGGCCATGCCAAGGCCCAGGGCGTCAGCATGGGTGTGGGCGTGCAGACCAATATGGCAACACCAGCGCTGGCAGCCTTTGGCTCCGACGCGCTGCGCCAGGAGTTTCTGGCCCCCGCCATTGCGGGCGATGTGGTCTGCAGCATCGGAGTCTCCGAGCAAGGAGCGGGCTCCGATGTCTCGTCGCTCAAGACCACGGCGCGCCGCGATGGCGATGACTACATCATCAACGGCTCCAAGATGTGGATCACCAACGGTACCCAGGCCGACTGGATCTGCCTGCTGGCCAATACCTCGGAAGGTTCGCCGCACAAGAACAAGTCGCTCATCATCGTACCGCTCAAAGAGCAAGGGCAACGTGCCAAAGGCATCAGCGTGCAAAAGATCAAGAAGTTCGGCATGTGGTCTTCCGACACCGCACAGATCTTTTTTGACGACGTGCGCGTGCCCGTGCGCCACCGCATTGGCGAAGAAGGCATGGGTTTCATCTATCAGATGAAGCAGTTCCAAGAGGAGCGTCTGGACGGTGCAGCCCGCCGCCTGGCCAGCATGGAGCTGATCCAGGAGACCGCCGACTATCTGCGCCAGCGCATTGCCTTTGGCCGCCCGCTGCTGGACAACCAGTTCATCCAGTACAAGCTGGCCGAGCTCAAGACCGAGATTGAAGCCTTGCGCTCGCTGGTGTACCGCGCTACCGCCGCCTATGTGCAAGGCGAAGACGTGATCGAGCTGGCCTCCATGGCCAAGCTCAAGGCCGGACGCCTGGGCCGCGAAGTGGCCGATTGGTGCATGCAGTTCCAAGGAGGCATGGGCTACACCTGGGAGAACCGCGTCTCGCGGGCCTACCGCGACTACCGCCTCGGCTCGATTGGCGGCGGTGCCGACGAAGTGATGATGATGGTGATCGCCCGCAAGATGGGTTTGATGGATTTCAGCGCCTGAGCCCGCGCCCTCCCGCCCCACCAAACCTGAAAATTCCATGAACCGCTACACCCATTTGCGAGTGAACCGCGTCCAGGACGTGCTGTTCGTCACCCTGCACTGCCCAGATACCCGCAACGCGCTCTCGCCCGAAGTCACTGCCGAGCTCTACCAGGTGAGCACGCTTGCGCAAGCCGATGCAGCCCTACGCGCCATCGTGCTGCGCGGCAGCCAAGGCTTCTTCTGCGCCGGCGGCAATATTGGCAGCTTCCAGTCGCGCCTCCAGGCCCACCAGCAGACAGCGCCCACGCAAGACCCCATCGCCGCCCGCAACCGCGAATTCGGCAAGTTCCTGGAGCTGTGGTCTGCCTTGCCCGTGCCCATCATCGCAGCAGTAGAAGGTGCAGCCATGGGTGGCGGCATGGGCCTGGCCTGTACGGCTGACATCGTCCTCGCCACCGAAGACGCCAGGTTCGCACTGACCGAAACCGCCCTTGGCATCATTCCTGCGCAGATCGCCCCCTTCGTGGAAGCCCGCCTGGGCCGGCGCAACGCCTTGCGCCTTGGCTTGTTCGGCGAGCGTGTCAGCGGGCCACAAGCCTTGGCACTGGGCCTGGTGGATGAGCTGGTGCCCGACAGCCACGCGCTGGATGAGCGGCTGGCGCTCTGGCTCAGCCGCATGTGTCGCTGCGCCCCAGGGGCCAATCGTGCGCTCAAGCGCTTGTTTGTCTGTAACGACCCCGCCCAGCCTTTATCTCAAATGCTGGATGTTGCTGCCGAATCCTTTTCGGCCTGCATGCGCGACGAAGGGCCGGAAGGCATTGCCGCCTTCAAAGAAAAGCGCCCCGCACGCTGGCATGCCAGCTTCGATGCGGAGCAGATTCGCCAAGCCCAAGGCTGCGACCCCACCACGCCTACAACTCCCCGCCCCTGAGCCGCCTATGCCAGTCACCAAACAAATCCGCCCCTTTCACAGCGTGCTCATCGCCAACCGTGGCGAGATTGCGCTGCGTATCATCCAGTCGGCGCGCCTGCTGGGCTATCGCACAGTCGCCATTTATTCGGAAGTCGACCGCGACAGCCCCCACGTACAAGCGGCTGACGCCGCTGTCTGCGTAGGCGCTGCGCTGCCGCGCGAGAGCTACCTCAACATCGAAGCCATCCTGGCCGCGGCCCGACAGGCGGGAGCCGATGCCGTGCATCCGGGATATGGCTTTCTGGCCGAGAACGAAGACTTTGCCAACGCCGTGGACCAGGCTGGCCTGGTCTTTATCGGCCCGACCGGCGCAGCCATCAAGGCCATGGGCAACAAAGCACGCGCCAAGCAATTGATGCTGCAAGCGAGCATGCCCTGCATTCCAGGCTACCAAGATGCCGACCAGGCGGATACCGCCTTTGTTGCAGCAGCGCAGCAGATGGGCTACCCCGTCATGGTGAAGGCAGCGGCAGGCGGTGGAGGCCGGGGCATGCGCCTCGTTCATGCGGCAGCAGACCTACCCGGCGCTCTGGCATCGGCACGCTCCGAAGCTTTGCAGGCTTTTGGCAACGCTGAGCTGATTCTGGAAAAAGCAATTCTGGCCCCGCGCCATATCGAGATCCAGTTGCTGGCCGACAGCCACGGCCATTGCATTCACCTGGGCGAGCGCGACTGCTCCATCCAGCGCCGCCACCAGAAGGTGATCGAAGAAGCGCCCTCCACCGCAGTCACACTAGAGATACGCCAGCGCATGGGCGAAGCTGCAGTCAAGGCCGCCCAGGCGATCGGCTACATCGGCGCCGGAACCATGGAGTTTCTGCTCGATGCCCATGGCGACTTCTTTTTCATGGAAATGAACACCCGCCTGCAGGTTGAACATGCAGTGACCGAGGCCATCACCGGCCTGGACCTTGTCGCCTGGCAGCTGCGCATTGCCGCCGGCGAGGCACTCAGCTTGCAGCAAAGCGACATCGGCATCCAGGGCCATGCGATTGAAGCCCGACTGACGGCCGAAGATGTGGCTGCAGGCTTTCTGCCGCAGACAGGCAAGGTCTTGTACTGGCAGGCGCCCAATGCAGCCGCTCCCGCATCTCTGGCCACACATCTGCAGCCTTTGGAAGTGCGCGTGGAGCAAGCGTTGGGCAGTGGCTGCACCATCAGCCCTTATTACGACTCCATGATCGCCAAGGTAGTGGTGCATGGCAGTAACCGCGAAGAGGCTCGGCGCAAACTGGTTGCCGCCTTGCAGAACTGCGTGCTGCTCGGTGTACCCAGCAACCAGCATTTCCTGGTCGAATGTCTGCGCAGCCCTCAGTTCGCCCAAGGCAAGGACATCCACACGGGCTTTGTGCAGCAGTACATGGGCCACTGTCTGGCCGCGCCACCAGTGGCCAGTGCGCGCAGCGTTGCTTTCGCAGCGTTGGCGCTGTTGGCTCGCACCCCCTCCAGCAGCCATTTGCAGCGAGCTCCCGCCACCCTGGAGCTCGCCGTTGGCCAGCAACGCTGGCATGCCGAGGTACAAGCCCTGGGCGAAACCTGGAAGATCAGCCTGAACGATCCCGGAGCACAAGCCGGTGCCGAAGCGGTGATTTTCCTCCTGCGCGATCTGCGCTGGTTCGATGCCGAGCATCAGCACTTCCAGGTGGAGTGCAACGGCCTGGTGGAAAAAGCCATCGCCGTGAGCCATGGACTGCAGCTGGAGCTGTTCCATGCCGGACAGGCCTGGCACTTCGAACAAGCCGATGCGCACAAATCCAGCAAGGCCGAGCAAGGCGGCGGCGCAGTCACCGCACCGCTGACCGGCCGTGTCGCTGCTGTAGTGGTGGAGCTGGGTCAGACCGTCAGCGTGGGCCAACCGCTGGCGGTGCTCGAAGCCATGAAGATGGAGCACAGCCTGACGGCCCCCATCGCCGGCCGGGTGGTGGAGCTGCATGCCAGCCCCAACATCCAGGCCACCAAAGGCAGCTTATTGCTGCGCATAGAGGAGATCGCATGAGCGCCTCGCCCTTCTCTACCAACCGCAGCGTGCGCATTGGCGGTGCCAGTGGATTCTGGGGTGACTCCAGCATTGCCACACCACAGCTGCTGCAAGTGCCAGGGATGCAGTACCTGGTGTACGACTACCTGGCCGAAACCACCATGGCCATCCTGGCGCGGGCCCGCAGCAAGAACCCGACGCTGGGCTACGCCACCGATTTTGTCAGCGTGGCCATGGCTCCCCATCTGAGCGAGCTGCACGCCAAAGGCATTCGCGTGGTGTCCAACGCAGGCGGGCTCAACCCCATGGCCTGCGCCCAGGCTTTGAGCCAGGAGGCAGAAGCACAGGGCCTGACACTCAAGATTGCGGTGGTCACAGGCGACGACGTCAGCGCGCTCTTCGCCACGCTGCGCGAGCAGGGTCTCAAGGACATGTATACCCAAGAGGTGCCGCCCGAGCAGCTCAGCTCTGCCAACGCCTACACCGGCGCACAAGGTATTGCGCAAGCCCTGGCCATGGGTGCAGACGTGGTGATCACCGGACGCTGCGTGGACAGCGCCGTGGTGGTCGGGGTGCTTGCCCATGAGTTTGAATGGGCCTGGGACGACTGGGACCGCCTGGCCGCAGGCACGCTGGCGGGTCATGTCATCGAGTGCGGAGCTCAGGCCACCGGCGGCCTGTTCACCGATTGGCATCTGGTGCCGGACTGGGCGCACATGGGCTACCCGGTGATCGATTGCGAGCCCGACGGCGCTTTCACGCTGAGCAAACCAACTGGTACGGGGGGGCTGATCCATCGAGGCGCCGTCTCAGAACAAATCCTGTACGAGGTAGGTGACCCCGCCTGCTACCTGATGCCGGATGTGACTTGCGACTTTCGCCAAGTGTCGGTGCAAACCATCGACGCCAACAGGGTGCGTGTGCAAGGCGCCCGAGGCCAGGCACCCACGGCAAGCTATAAGGCCAACGGTACCTATGTGGATGGCTACCAGTTGCAAGTGATGATGGCTATCCGTGGTCTGGACGCATCCGCCAAAGCCCGCAAGACCGCCGAGGCACTGCTCCAGCGTACCCGCGAGCAACTGGCCCACCAGGGCCTGTCCGACTACTCGGAGACCTGTGTGGAACTGCTGGGGAGCGAATCGCTCTATGGCCCCAACGCTCAACAGCTGCCCACACGTGAAATTGTCTTGCGCATTGCTGCACGCCATGCCGTGGCCAAGGGCCTGTCATTTTTGCAACGCGAATGTGCGTCCGCAGGCACTTCGATGGGGCCGGGAACCCGCTCTTCCTTTTCGGGGCGGGCAGATATCCAGCCCGTTTTCAAGGTGTTCTCCTTCCTGGTTCCCAAACAGCTGGTTCCGATGACGGTCACGCTCCAGGGGCAGTCGCAGCAGCTGATCGCAGCGCCCGCAGTTGCCGATTCCTCCTGTGCACCAAGCCATGCTCAAGGCCCTGCCGCGCTGGCTCTCGATGGCGAGCGTGAGCAAGTCGAGCTGGTACGCATTGCCTGGGCACGCAGCGGCGACAAAGGCGATGACGAAAACATCGGCGTGATCGCCCGGACTCCCGAACTCTACCCCGTGTTGCTGGAGCAGCTGGGCACCGCGCGGGTCCAGCAGTACTTTAGCCACCTGGTGCAAGGCACGGTCCAGCGCTACGAAGTGCCAGGCCTGCACGCCATCAACTTTGTTCTGCACAACGCCCTGGGCGGCGGCGGCGTATGCAGCCTGCGCTCAGACCCCTTGGGCAAATCATTTGCACAAATGCTGCTGAGCATTCCAGTTCAGGTTCCGCGGCATCTGCTGCTGGACTGAGATTCGCTTTTCACGACAACCATATCCCGAGGAGACAACATGCACCAAGTTTCAGCCACACCTGCACAGCAGCCCCTAGTCGCAGCACCATCAAGCAGTAAACGCAAAGGCACGGGCACCCGTCTGATACAGGCGATCTTGGCGCTTTGCGCCGCCCTCGTCGCCCCCCACACTATGGCGCAGGAAAGCTATCCAAGCCGCCCGATCCGGGTGGTGGTGCCCTATACCGCAGGCGGAGTCTCCGACACAGTAACGCGCCTGGTCACCCAGAAGCTGTCCGAACGCCTGAAAACACCGGTGGTGGTCGAAAATCTGCCAGGGGCCAACGGCCAGATCGGGTCGCAAAATGTTGCCCGCTCCTCACCCGATGGCTACACCTTGCTGGTCGTCGTGGCAGCCCATGTGGTAAACCCCAGCCTATACCCCAAAATGAGCTTTTCACCATTGGCCGACCTCACCGGAGTGAGCCAGTTTGGGCATATTCCCTTGCTGATGGTGTCCAGCGCAGCGCTTCCACCCAAAACCCTTCCTGAATTTGTGCAGTGGGCCAAAGCCAATCCTGACAAAGCCAGCTTTGCCTCCAGCGGCACGGGCTCTGGCGCGCATCTGGTGGGTGAGCTGTTTGGTCAAGCCGCCAAGGTCAAGCTCACACACATACCCTACAAAGGCATGGCTCCCGCGTTGACCGACATGTTCTCTGGCCAGGTAGCCATGGCGTTTGACTCGGTACAGACCATGATGCCGCAAGTCAAGGCCGGCAAGCTCAACGCTCTGGCCATCACCAGCGAAAAGCGCTGGCCCAGCATTCCCGACGTCCCTACGATGAGCGAGCTGGGCTACCCTGGCATGACCGGTGGCAGCTGGATCGGCTTGCTCGCTCCGGCCAAAGTTCCCAGTGCCACCATCAACAAACTCTCGGCGGAACTACAAGCGGCCATTGATTCTCCAGACGTGCATGCCAAGCTCATCGAGTACGGCATCGACCCTGTAGGTGGCACGCCCGCTCAGTTCAACAGCTTCATGCAAAGCGAAGCCAAGCGCTGGGGCCAGGTCGTCAAGCAAGCCAATATCCGCCTGGAGTAAGCACCATGTCTGCCATCTTGCAAAACATCAAAGTGCTCGATCTCACACGGGTCATCGCCGGCCCGTTATGTACACAACACCTTGCCGATATGGGAGCTACCGTCTACAAGATCGAAAAGCCCAAAGATGGCGATGACACCCGCCGCATGGGGCCGTTTCTCCCCGATGAGGAAGGCAGTGACAGCAACGACTCGGCGCTGTATCTTGCCTATAACCGCGGCAAATGCTCGGTCACCATCGACATCAGCCAAGCCCAAGGAGCCGATCTTGTGCGCCGCTTGGCTGCGCAATGCGATGTGGTGGTCGAGAACTACAAGGCGGGGAGCCTGAAAAAATACGGACTGGACTATGCGAGCCTGCAGAAGATCAAGCCCGATCTGGTCTATTGCTCGCTGACTGGCTTTGGCCAGACAGGCCCGATGGCCCAGCGCCCCGCCTACGACTTCATCTTGCAGGGCATGGCGGGCATGATGAGCACCTGCGGCCAGCCCGATGGCAGTGCAGGCGCCGGGCCGATGCGGACCTCCATACCGATCACCGACGTGGTCACGGGGCAGAATGCAGCCATCGCGGTTCTAGGAGCGTTATTCCACCGCCAGCGTACCGGCGAAGGCCAGTACATCGACTGCGCCATGATCGACTCGGCCGTCGCACTCAACGGCCATTTGGCTTTGGGATATTTGATGACCGGAAAAAGCCCGGAGCGCGTGGGAAACACCAATCCCATTGCTTCGCCGTCCGAAGTGTTTGCCTGCTCCGACGGACAGCTCATCATTGCGGCAGGAAACAATGCGCAGTTCAGCGCCTGTTGCCAAGTACTGGGTCTGCCAGAGCTTGCAAAGCAAACCGATTTCGCCACCAATGCCAGCCGCGTAGCCAACCGCCACCGCTTACGCTCCGCCATGGCCGAGGCGGTTTTCAAGCAGTCCCGAGCGATACTGCTGGAGGCGTTGGAAAACGCGGGAGTCCCCTGCGGGCCCATCAATGACATGGCTCAAGTTTTTGCAGAGCCTCAGACACAACATCGAGAACTGGCGCTCACCTTGCAACATGGAAGGCAAATTGACATTCCAACGCTACGCAGTCCGCTCAATTTTTCCCGCACACCAGTCCAGCATCAAAGCCCTCCCCAGTTGGGGGCTCACACGGTACAGGTTCTTCAAGAGGTACTGCTGCTGCCCCCGGAGACATTGGCGAACCTGGCGAAATCCGAGGTCATCTGACCCTCATTCCGCGAGCGAAAGACGCCGTCAACCGTCACCTCGCTCGCCCCTGCCATGCAATGGTGCTGTTCATGCAAATAGCGGAGGCTTGGGGCCTGGCCTGTTGACATATCCAACGCCCTATCGTTGTCAGCGGGCTCAAATATTGAACATCGCCAGCCATTGGCTCTCGTCGATGCAACGCAACGCTCTGCTGTGCCGTGGCGAAAGAATGCAAAAAAGTCGAGAGCGCCTCTTTAATCACCTTAAAGATTCTCCGCAAAACACTCGTCAGATGGGATGGACGCGGATCGCCCGAGACCGCATTCAGACCGCGGCTGGGGGTGTGGCAAAGGTTTCCCTAGTAATGATTCCGGGTTGGAATGCACCTCAAATATCTCGGTAGTTTCTCCCTTGCATTCGCTACCAGCTGTTATCCAGAATGTCACCGGAGGGAAGTAAAGCATGAAATTCTCAAAGATGTTGCGATGGATTGCGCTTGGAGCCTTGACCTTGTCCTGGGGATGGAGCGCCGCGTTTCAGATAGGCCCCCTTGGCACCCGCCATGAAGAGCGCCTGACCAACGAACCTAATTCAACGCTGGCAGATATTGCGGGGAAACTGGGAGTTCTGGTCAAAGCCCCTGTCCATGAGGAAATCACCCATCTCGGCAAGTGGTGCCATGTGGAGCGCACCAATCTCGCCACGGATACCTATTGCAGCGGCCGTGACGTGGGGTATGCATCGCCTTATGTCATCTATGGAGTACGCTGGAACGACCTGCCCCCCTTTCTCCTGGAAAAAGGCCAAGGCAACTGCGACTACATGGGCCGCAAGAACGTCTGTCGAGATCAAACCGTTCGGTTTTCTACCCAGCCCGCATGCTGGTATTGCCTGTTCAAAGATGCAGAGCGCAAGGCCCAATCCAAGGCAATTGTGGGTTGCAACAAGGTGGCCAATAGCATTCAAGGCAATCTGATGACGCGGTCGCATTTTGGCGACCTTCAGTTCCTGCATGGCATGGCCAACGCGCCCGACCTGCATCCTGTCTATACCAGGGCCCAGATCCTGGAGTGGCTTGAATTTGCGTGGAAAGTGTCCTCCAAAGAAATCCGTCCACAGGCGCAGCTCAAGACTATCGACAATCCTACTATCCAGCAGCATTTCGGTTGCACGGAATGGACGGTTGCAGATTTGTACCTGCTGGGCCGCCAGGATGCGGAGAGCGGTCTGATTACCCAGATTCGTGAGATCGCCTTCGGCTCCGTCCTGCACACCGTCCAGGACTCCTTTGCTGCAGCCCATGCTGAGCGGGAACCGAAATTGAGCGGTGAGCGATGCGAAGGCACCTCATTTATGACGCCTGCACGGATCGTGGAATTTCATGCCTATGGTGCACAGGATGGAGCTCTACACGACCATGACGACAGCAGGGAGGCCATGGCTGCCGTTGCCCAAGATCGCTGGCCCGAAGCCGTGGAGGTAACGCGCAATCTGTTCGAACTCCAGGCCGATGGCGCAAAATGGGCCGATGCCAGTACCTATCTGCAATGCGTCTTCACATTAAGCGATGCTCGCAGAGCCTCTTCCCCGGGGGATGCATACCGACGGGTTCTTGCGCCTGTCCAGCCTTGAAGGGATGGATATCAGTTTCCATCGGTTCCGCCTGACAGGGCTTTGTTGCACAAATCCGGGCCGCAGCGGTAGTAGGCTCGGATGATGAGTGAGACGAACTGGGGTCGGCGCAAGTACCGCACCACAAACTG
>NZ_JACHKZ010000023.1 GCF_014207855.1 Comamonas odontotermitis
TCGATGCGGATGCGCGCGTAGTTCTCACCATCGCCATGCTCGGTGTAGCCGCCGGGCCATTCGTATTGCTCTCTGCTGTCTTCGCTGTGGCCTGCAGGCTGCTGCTGGCGAGTGGTCAGGTCTGTCTGAGGTTTCTCAAAATCGTAGTCATCGGCTTCAAAGTTGCCGGATGCGATATCTTCGGCATAGATCCATCCGTCAACAAAATCTTCGCTGTGCACATGCGCAGCACGGCTATTGGGGTAATAGGCAATGGTGGTGGGGCCGTTGGGCAAAGGGCTGACAGAGCCGATGTCGTCAGCGAGCACCAGCTTATGGCTTCCGCTGCTATGGGAGAAGAAGTAGAAGATGCCTTCTTCTTCCATAAGGCGAGAGACAAAGTTGAAATCTGTCTCACCGTACTGGACCATATAGGTCCATTCGCGGTAATTGCCCGTTAACCGGTCCTCAATAGAAAAGCCATATTTACCGAGCACTTCCTTGATGATGTCGGGGGCTTTTCTGAACTGGAAGATTTTGAAATCACTGCGGCGCGTGGCATGCCACAGCCAGGGTCTGAGCACCGCCTGATAAGCGCTGAAATCGCCGTCGCGGCCAATGTAGGTGAATTGCGTCACCTGCCCGGAGATGAACCGCTTGCCGCTGCCTGCGTCCTCAGTGGTCAGATCAATCTCGATGCTCATGTCCTTGCCTAGCAAGGATTTGGCAGAGATGCTGGGGGAGTCGCTCAGCAGCCGCACCCGAAACTCAAACAGCCGTGATATCTGCTCGGCGCCTTCGAGCGAGCGGAATTCCAGTTGTTCGCCCAGCGGGCTGTGGGCGACAAAGGTGCGGCTTGGCATGGTGGCCCCTGGTTTTTATGGGTGTATGTGCTTTGGTATGGGGCCAGATAATAGGGAGGAGCAACCGGAAATGAGCGACCGATTGTCAAGAGGCGTCGATTAGATACACCGAATTCGCGCGGTTGAGGTTTCTCAATACGAAGAAGTAAAAAGCATGGTGAATGCCTAGCGGTATTTGCATGGATGGGAAGTCTCCGTCATGCAACAACGCCCTTGTAAGCCCAAATGCGCTTCACACGTAAACGGCAGCGGCAAAGAGCCTGGGCAAGCGCACTAGTCAGGCGCTCACCAACCAATTGTTCCGAAGGGTTGAAGTGAAATCATCCCGATTTCACTTCAACACGGCTGCGTAGAGGTCGTAAATACGTTTTATGCGCCGCTCAGCCGCGCTTGACCTGCCGCACCGGCAGATCCCGCACGCGCACGCCGGTTGCCGCAAAGATGGCATTGCACACGGCGGGTGCCACGGGTGGCAGCGGCGGCTCGCCCACGCCGCCTGGGGGGGTGAGCAGGTGGTTGTTGACCAGGTGGGTACGAATGACCGGCGGCGATGCGTTGTGGCGCAGCACTTCGTAGTCATGGAAGTTGCTTTGCCGGCATTGGCCCTTGTCAAAGCTGATTTCGCTCATCAACGCGATGCCGATACCCATGACGGCCGAGCCCTCCATCTGCGAGCGGATGCGTTCGGGATTGACCTGCGGGCCGCAGTCGAGTGCCATGTCCACGGACAGCACTTTGACTTGGCCTTTGTCATCGACTTTGACCTCGACCACGGTGGCTGCATAGGTCACGAAGCTGTAGGAAAACGCCAACCCCAGGCCGCGCCCCTTGGGCAGCTTGCGGCCCCAGCCCGCGCCGCGTGTGGCAGCCTCAATCACATCGCGCAGGCGCCCGGTATCGTAGGGGTAGCGCTCGGGGTCTTCGCTGTAGTTCCAGGCGTCGGCCAAGGCCTTGTCCGGATTCAACTTTCTAGCCGGGCCGATGAGATCCAGCGCGTACTGCTTGTGGTCCTTGCCCGCATGGTGGGCCAGCTCGGCAATGAAGCACTGGGTGGCAAATGCATGCGGTATGTTGTAGACCGAGCGGAACCAGCCGATGCGTGAGTGCGCGGGCACATTGCCGGTCTCAATGCGCACGTTTGGTATCCGGTAGGGCATGTTGATGGCGCCCATGCCCAGTTCCATCGGGCTTTCGCCTTGCGCATTGGGGTCGAACAGGGAGCTGATGGTGGGCGAGACCGTGCGGTGCAGCCAGCTGTCTGGCAGGCCTTTCTTGCCGATGGCCGCTTCCAGGTGCTCCACTGCCACGGCATGGTAGTAGTCGTGCTGGATGTCGTCTTCGCGTGTCCACACCAGTTTGACGGGTGTGCCGGGCATGGCCTTGGCCACCAGCGCGGCCTCCACCACATAATCGCACTTGGATTTGCGGCCAAACCCGCCGCCCAGCAGCCCGCACTGGACTTTCACCTTCTCGGGGGGCAGGCCCAGGGCCTTGGCCACGTAGTTCAGCGCGGTCTGCGGGTCCTGGCTGGATGTCCATATCTCGCACTGGCCGTCTTTGACCAGAGCGGTGGCCACGGGGGGTTCCATGGAGGCGTGGGCCAGTGTGGGAATGTAGTACTCGGCGGTGATACGCTGCGCTGGCTTGGCTTTGCCCCAGGCGGCGGCCACGTCGCCTTCATTGCGTACCGATTTGCCGGGCGCGCGGGCCGCCTTCTCCAGGGTCTGGCGGTAGCTGGCCGAGTCATATTGGGTGTGCGGGCTGTCTTCCCAGGTCAGCTCCAGCGCCTTGCGGCCTTGCATGGCTGCCCAGGTATTGCGGGCCACCACGGCAACTCCGCCCAAGGGGCTGAATGCGGGGGCGCCCTGGTACATGGGTATCTCGACCAGCTTGAGAACACCCGGCACCTGCATGGCCTTGTCGCCATTGAAGCTGCGCAGCTTGACGCCCAGCACCGCAGGGCGCGCCACCACGGCATACACCATGCCCGGCATGTGCTGGTCCATGCCATATTTGGCCCGGCCTTTGCCGATGGCTTCCAGATCCACCATGCGAACCTGGCTCTTGCCGATGTAGCGGAACTCCGATTCTTTTTTCAGGCGGCGTTGGTTTTCGGGCGGCACCGCGAGCTTGGCTGCCGCCTGGGCGAGTTCGCCGTAACCCAGGCGTTTGCCGCTGGCGCTGTGTACCACTTCGTGCTGCACGGCTTTGACTTGTGTCACCGGCACACCCCACTGGGCGGCGGCGGCCGCTTCCAGCATCTGGCGCGCGGCAGCGCCCACGCGGCGCATGGGCATGAAGAAGTGGCGCATGCTGCGCGAGCCGTCCACGTTCTGGTTTCCATAGCGGGCTTCGTTGGCTTCTGCCTGCTGGACTTGCACCATGTCCCATTTGGCTTCCATTTCGTCGGCCACGACCATTGGCAGGCTGGTGCGCACGCCGGTACCCATTTCTACGCGGTGAGCAATGATGGTGACCACTCCGCTGTCTGCGATGGAGACGAAGACCAGCGGATCGTCCACCGTACCGCCGGGCATGGAGTCGGCTCCGTATTTCTTGGCTTCTGCCGGTGTGGCGGCCCATACCTTGCCTTGTGCAGTAACTGCCAGCGTCAAGCCGGCAACACCGGCTTGCAGCAGTTGCCGGCGCGAGAGGCCGCCCAGGTTTTTGTCGCGTGCATTCATGATGGAGCTCCCGTCCCTGCTTTGGCCAGATTCTTGGCCGCCAGCTGGATGGCGGCATGGATGCGCGGGTAGGCGCCGCAGCGGCAGATGTTGCCGCTCATGGCGTCGCTGATCTCCTGGTCTGACGGGTTCTTGTTGCTCTTGAGCAGGCCGATGGCCGACATGATCTGCCCGGCCTGGCAGTAGCCGCACTGGGCCACGCTCAGCTCCACCCAGGCGGCCTGTACCACGCGGCCAATGGCATCGGTCTCCTGATGTTCGATCGTCGCCACCTGCACACCCTGCAGCGCAGAGATGGGGGTGACGCACGAGCGGGTCGGCTGGCCATTGATATGCACGGTGCAGGCACCGCACATGGCCATGCCGCAGCCAAATTTGGTGCCGGTCATGCCCAGTTCGTCGCGCAGCACCCACAGCAAGGGGGTGTCATCCGCAGCTTGCACGGTTTGCTGCGTACCGTTGATGGAAAGTGTCGCCATGGGGTCTTGTCTGTTTTGGATCGTGGGGGAGGAAAGCGCCACACGAATTTGCGTAGAAACGCCCGGCGCGTCAACGCCCAGCGCGCATCACGGCGTGTTGTCCTACATGAGCGGTGGCGGCGGCGAATGATGCTCACGGGCATGCCTGCCGCTGCCCTATCCCACCGCCGATCCGATGCCGCCGACGATGCCGTTGTGGTTGTGCTTGCCGCCGGGCAGGGGCGCCGCTTTGTGCAATCGGGGGGGAGTGGGAGCAAGCTGCAGGCCTTGCTGCAAGGGCGCACGGTGCTGGAGCATGTGTTGGCAGCCGTGCGCGCCAGTGGCCTGCGCTGGCATGTGGTGGACGCCATGCCCGCAGGCAGCGGCATGGCTGATTCCATTGCAGCCGGGGTGCGCGCCACCTCGCAGGCCGGCGCCTGGCTGGTTCTGCCGGGCGATCTGCCTTTGGTGCAGGCTTCCACCCTGGTGTCGCTGGCGCAGGTGCTGCATGTTGCACGGCCTCGGGGTATTCGCTGCGTGGTGCCCCATTACGGCGGTCAGCGGGGTCATCCGGTGGTGTTTGACGCCCTGTGTTACCCGGCGCTCAGCCAGCTCAGCGGCGAGCAGGGTGCTGCCAGTGTGGTGCAGGCCTTGCGTGCGTTGCAACAGGTGCAGGACGCTTCGGTGCCGGACGCCGGTGTGGTGAGCGATGTGGATACGCTTGAAGATCTGGAGCGGCTGGCGCGTCTTGTGGGCGCATCAGCCACGATGGAATGAGGATGTGCAATGCAAGACATGGACGCCCTGGTGCTGCGAACCTTGAAGGACTGGCTGGAAGCCGGTCACCCCGCGCTCTTGGCCACGGTGGTGCGTACCTGGGGCTCGTCGCCCAGGCCGGAGGGGGCCATGATGGCGTTGCGCGGCGACGGTCAGGCGATCGGCTCGGTTTCGGGCGGCTGTATAGAGGATGACCTGATCCAGCGCTTTTCGGGACCGCAGCGTGCAGCAGCGGTAGGGGGCCAGCCCACCAGGCTGGTGCGTTATGGGGTCACGGCCGATGAGGCGCACCGCTTTGGGCTGCCGTGCGGCGGCACTCTGGAGCTGTTGCTGGAATTTGCCCCGTCCCTGCCGGTGCTGCGCGATCTGGTGGATCGGCTGTCGCGCGGCCTGCTGGTGGAGCGGATCGTCGATGGACACACCGGGGCTACCGCGTTGGCGCCAGCCTCCCAGGCCATTGATCTGCAGTGGGACGGGGCCACCATGCGCAATGTGCTTGGCCCCGCATGGCGCATGCTGCTGATCGGCGCAGGTGCGATGGCGCAGTATCTGGCCACGATGGCGCAGTTTTCCGGTTTTGCCGTGACGGTGTGCGATCCCCGCGAAGAGTACTGGGGGGCATTGGACTGGAGCGCTTTGGGTATGCCCGGGGTGCGACTGTGGCATGACATGCCCGATGACGCAGTGCTGGCCTTCGCCCCCGATCCGCGCAGCTGCATCGTGGCCTTGAGCCACGACCCCAAGCTGGACGATATGGCCTTGATGGAGGCCCTGCGCAGCCCGGCGTTCTATGTGGGCGCCATTGGGTCGCGTCGCAACACCGACAGCCGCAAGGACCGGCTCAAGGCCCATTTCGGCGAGACCGATGAGAGCCTGTCGCGGCTGCACGGCCCGGTGGGCCTGTATATCGGCAGCAAGACTCCGGCAGAGATCGCTGTCAGCATCATGGCCGAGATACTGGCCGTCAAGAACGGGGTTGCCCTGCCGCGTGAGATGACCGTGGAGCAGGGCAAGGCCCTGGCCAGCGCCGCCGCGCCATAGCCTTCTGGCGAGTTCGTCCCCTGAGCGCGTTCCTTGGCGCTCCCTGGCGCCCGGGGTACATCGTTGGTGCCCGGGCACCATCCTTGCTTGCATTGTGTGCCGCTGGCCCAAGGTGTGCATCTTCGTCTTCGTGCGCGCCCGCGATGCCCTGATGTTTGTTTGTGGGCGGCGTGAAATCCGTAGATCAGTCCCATTTTTACAATTTTTATTCCCAATTAATGGGATATTGAATTTGCATTCTGATTCCGGCAAGGGTTTTTACTAACGGTATCTCCAGAGGTAAAAATGAAAATTCAGACATGGATTTTGTTTCACTCTGTAATTTTATAATCCCGATGAATGGGAATTAAAGAATGACTGTTCCAGAGCGCTTGGCGACTGTTGATGACCCTGCTGCACCGGCTGCCGAGATTTCGGCCGCCGACCGTGTGCTGCAGGTGCTGGCGGTGCTGGCCTGTGCGGACCGCGCGTTGTCTGCCGTAGATCTGATGCAGCGCACCGGCCTGCCGCGCAGCAGCCTGTACCGGCAATTGGCGCGGCTCAAGCGCTTTGGCTTTGTGGCTGAAAGCGGCGGCAGCTATGCGCCCGGGCCGCTGGGTTTGCAACTGGCACGTGGTTTTGACGATGGCTCGCATCTGGTGCAGGTGGCCCGTCCCATTCTGGTGCAACTGACCGAGCAGACCCGTGAGAGCGCGGGCTTGCTGGTCGCTGCCAATGGCCAGGCCGTGTGCCTGGACATGGTGGAGAGCCCTCAGTCGCTGCGCTGCTCCTTCGTCAAGGGCAGCAGCGTGCCGCTGCGCGTAGGTGCTTCGGCCAAGTGCGTGCTGGCCTACCTGCCCGCCGTCCAGCGCGATGCACTGCTCAGCCAGCACCATGGCCGCGACACGGCGGCGTACAACGAGGCGGCCGCCGAGCTGGCTGCCCTGCGCGAGCGCGGCTACATCACCACCATCGGTGAAGTCGATGCCGGTGTGTGGGGCTGCAGCACGCCGCTTTTTGGCAGTGGCCGCCGCGCGGTAGCCGCCATCACGCTGATGGCGCCGCACCAGCGCGTGTTGCAGCAGGAGGCGCAACTGGTGCAGGCCACCCTGGCCGCCGCGGCGCGTATTTCCCGCATCCTGGCTGAATGATCGATTCCATTTTTTCCAATTCCCCCCCCCGAAAGGACTTCCCCATGAACTTCCGTCGTACCGTTTTGAAGACCGCTGTGGTTGCCATGGCCCTGGGCGCAGGTGCCGCCGCGTTTGCCCAGTCCAATGTGCTGCGCGTGGCGACCGATGCCACCTTCCCACCCATGGAGTTTGTCGAGAACGGCAAAAAGACCGGTTTTGACGTGGAGCTGGTGGAAGCCGTTGCCGCCAAGATGGGCAAGAAGGTGGAATGGGTCGATATCGACTTCAAGGGCCTGGTGCCCGGCCTCATTGCCAAGCGTTACGACATGGCGGTATCGGCCATCTACATCACCGAGGAGCGCAAGAAGGTTGTGGATTTCACCCAGCCTTACTACGCCGGCGGCCTGGTCGCCATGGTCAAGGACGGCAGCTCGATTGCCAAGCTGACCGATCTGAATGGCAAGAAGGTGTCGGTGCAGGTGGGCACCAAGTCGGTGGGCTTTCTGACCGAGCACTACCCCAAGGTGCAGCGCGTCGAAGTGGAAAAGAACCAGGAGATGTTCAATCTGGTGGATATCGGCCGCGCCGATGCCGCCGTCACCGGCAAGCCCGCCGCGTTCCAGTACATCCGCACCCGTGGCGGCATGAAGGTGCTGCCCGAGCAGCTGACGACCGAGGAATACGGCATGGCCATCCGCAAGGACATGCCCGAGCTGACCGTTGCCGTCAACAAGGCGCTGGAGCAGCTCAAGGCCGATGGCGGCTACCAGGCCATCGTCAACAAGTGGTTCCCCACCAAGTAATGTGAAGCAGTGATGTCCGCAGCGCGTGGCGAGTGCCGCGTGCTGTACCGACACGACAGGATAGATTATGGAATTGGATTTTTCGCCCGTCTGGGCAGGTTGGCCGGAGCTGCTGCGCGGCGCCGCGGTGACAGTGGAGATCACCGCCTGCGCGCTGCTGCTGGGCTGTGTGATGGGCCTGCTGATCGGTATCGGCCGCTTGAACCCCAAGCGCCGGATTGTCTACGGCGTCTGCACGGCCTATGTGGCCGCCATCCGTGGCACGCCACTGCTGGTGCAGCTGTTCATCCTGTTCTTTGGCCTGCCCCAGTTCGGCATCATGCTGCCGGCCTTTGCCTGCGGCGTGCTGGGTCTGGGCATCTACTCGGGCGCCTATGTGTCCGAAGTGGTGCGCGGCGCCATCCAGTCCATCGACAAGGGCCAGATGGAAGCGGCACGCTCCATCGGCATGTCGTCCGGCCAGGCGATGACTTCGGTCATCCTGCCGCAGGCCATCGTGCGCATGATTCCGCCGCTGGGCAATGAATTCATCGCGCTGATCAAGAATTCGGCCCTGGTGTCGCTGCTCACCATCCACGACGTGATGCACGAAGGCCAGAAGATCATCAGCGTCTCCTACCGTTCGCTGGAGGTGTATCTGGCGATTGCCGTGATCTATTTCGTATTGACGGGCGTGACGACCTTGCTGCTGCGCCATTTTGAAAAGCGCATGCGCGCTGGAGGCATGGTGCAATGAGTGCTGCAACCCCCAACCAGGAATCCATGATCCGCATTCGCGGCCTGCGCAAGGCCTATGGCGATCACGTGGTGCTCAACGGCATTGACTTTGATGTGCAGCCCCAGCAGGTGGTGGTGGTCATCGGCCCCAGCGGCTCGGGCAAAAGCACCTTTCTGCGCTGCTGCAATGGTCTGGAAGAGCCCCAGGGCGGCCGCGTCGACATCTGCGGCCGCACGCTGGTCGACGAAGGTCGCATGCTGCCCGACAAGGAGCTCAACGCGCTGCGTGAAGAAGTGGGCATGGTGTTCCAGTCCTTCAACCTGTTTCCGCACCTGTCGGTGATCGACAACGTCACCCTCGGCCCGCGCAAGCTGCACGGCATGAGCCGCAAGGATGCAGATGCCCTGGCGCATGACCTGCTCAAGAAAGTGGGCCTGGGTCACAAGGCCGACGCCATGCCTGCGAGCCTCTCGGGCGGCCAGAAGCAGCGCGTGGCCATTGCCCGCGCGCTGGCCATGCGCCCCAAGGTCATGCTGTTCGACGAGCCGACCTCGGCGCTCGACCCCGAACTGGTGGGCGAAGTGCTGCAGGTGATGAAGATGCTCGCCTCCGAAGGCATGACCATGATGGTGGTGACCCACGAAATGGGCTTTGCCAAGGAAGTGGCCGACGTGGTGGTGGTGATGGATGGCGGTGGCATCATCGAAGCCGGTGACCCCAACACCATCTTCAGCAACCCGACCAAGGAGCGCACGCGCAGCTTCCTGCAGGCGGTACTGACCAAGCAATGAGCGAGCGGCTGAATGAGCATGCATTTTTTCAGCAGCCAGGCGCTGCCCGCTGCGCCATGGAAAAACGGCGGCGGCACCACACAGGAAGTGGTGTGCTGGCCACAGGGCGCAGGCCTTGACAGCTTTGAATGGCGCATCAGCATCGCGCAGATTGCCAAGAGCGGTCCGTTTTCGGCCTTTGCCGGTATCGACCGCGTGATCACCCTGCTGTCGGGCGACGGCGTGCATCTGCACTCCGGTGACGGCGCCATCAACCACCGGCTGGGTCAGGCCCTGCAGCCCTTTGCCTTTTCGGGCGATGTGGCGCTGGATTGCGACCTGCTGGGCGGCCCTTCGTACGATTTCAATGTGATGACGCGGCGTGACGTGGCGCGCGCCGTGGTCAGCATTCACCACGGTGGCAGCGTGCAGCTGGCGTCGCCCCATGGGCTGCTGCTGGCGCGCACGGGCCAGTGGCGTTTGGCTGGCGGCGCTGCGCTGCAGGCGGGGGGCCAAGATGGCGTGTACTGGGCCGCGCATGCTGGCCATGCGGTGGAGGTGACTGCGGCAAGTGATGACGCGACCCTGATTGCCGTGGCTTTGAACAAGGTGGCAAAAGGTGCTTGATGCGCCTGCCATGCGAACCATGAACCAAGAAAAGAGTTTGTTTGCCGCCCATGCGCTGCTGCCTGGCGGTTGGGCGCAGAACGTATTGCTGCGCTGGGATGCGCAAGGGCGCTTTACATCGGTGCAAGCCGATGCAGAGGCACCGCAAGGCACCATGCGGGCGGCAGGCCCGGTATTGCCGGGCATGCCCAACCTGCACTCGCACGCCTTTCAGCGTGGATTTGCGGGCTTGTCGGAGTTTCGCGGCCAGGCGCAGGACAGCTTCTGGAGCTGGCGCAATCTGATGTACCGCTTTGCCGCGCGCCTGTCGCCGCAGCACCTGGAGGCCATTGCCACCTGGCTGTATATCGAAATGCTGGAGGCGGGCTACACCAGCGTGTGCGAGTTTCACTACCTGCACCACCAGCCCGATGGCCAGCCCTACGCGCCAGACAGCGAATTGAGCCTGGCCCTGCTGCGCGCTGCGAAAACGGCGGGCATCGGCATCACTTTGCTACCCGTGCTCTACCAGAACAGCGGCTTTGGCGGCCTGCCGCCTGGCGACGGCCAAAAGCGCTTCATCCGCAGCACCGACAACATGCTGCGCCTGCTCGAAGCCCTGGCCCCCGCCTGCGCCGCCCAGGGCGCCGCGCTGGGCCTGGCGCCGCACTCGCTGCGCGCCGTGGCGCCCGATGCCCTCAAAGAGGCCGTGCAAGGCCTGCATGCATTGAATGCACAGGCGCCCGTCCATATCCACATCGCCGAGCAGATGGTCGAGGTGAACGCCTGCCTGCAGTGGAGCGGACAGCGCCCGGTGGCCTGGCTGCTGGAGCACATGCCGGTGGACGCGCGCTGGTGCCTGGTGCATGCCACGCACATGGACGATGCGGAATACGCCGCCGCCGCCGCTTCCCAAGCTGTTGCAGGCCTGTGCCCGCTGACCGAGGCCAATCTGGGCGACGGCATTTTCGACCTGCCGCGCTGGCAAGCCGGTGCAGGCCGCTGGGGTATTGGATCGGACAGCCACATCGGTGTGAATGCAGCGGAAGAATTGATGATGCTGGAATACAGCCAGCGGCTGCAGTCGCAGCAGCGCAATGTGGCCGCCAGTGCGCAGCAGCCGCACGTGGCCAGCCACATGATGCTCGCTGCCGTGCAGGGCGGAGCGCAGGCTGCTGGCCGCGATGTGGCGGGCCTTGCCGTGGGGCAGCAGGCCGATTGCGTTGTGCTCGACGGCGAGCACTTCGCACTCGCAGGGCTGCCGGTGGCCGAGCAGCTCGACTCGCACGTCTTTGCCTGCAGCCGCAGCAATGCGGTGGCCAGCGTCTGGGTGGCCGGGCAGTGCCAGGTTGAACAAGGCCGCCACACCCTGCACCGCAGTGCGCAGCAGGCTTTTGTCGCTGCGCGTAGTGCGCTGCTTGCCTAGGTGAAAAGCATAGCTGCAGGCGCATTGTTTTATTGATTTTCATATATAAAACATTATGAAAATCAATACAGATAAGCGCCACCAGCTCATTTTTTTGATGAACAGAAGGCACGGAGAGAAAGAAGGAGCCTCATATGCATTTCGAAACCGACCGTCCGGCGTTTGAATTTCGCCAGGGAACCGCGCCTGTCCTGATCTCCTTCCCGCACGTCGGCACCTACGTGCCGCCTGCGCTGGCCGAGCGCTTCATGCCCGATGCGCGCGAGGTGCACGACACCGACTGGCACCTGCCCATCCTGTACGCCTTTGCCGAGGAGATTGGCGCCTCCACCCTGGTGGCGACGCATTCGCGCTTTGTGGTCGACATGAACCGCCCGCCTGATGGCGCGAGCCTCTACCCCGGTCAGAGCGTGACGGGCCTGTGCCCGACCGACACCTTTGCCGACACGCCGATCTACCGCAGCAAGGAGCTGGAGCCAGACGACGCCGAGATCGCCCAACGCCGCGATGCCGTCTGGCAGCCCTACCACGACCAGCTGGCGGCTGAGCTGGCGCGCATCAAGGCGCAGCATGGCGCGGCCGGGCTGTGGGATGCGCACTCGATCCGCTCGGTACTGCCGCGCTTTTTCGAAGGCAAGCTGCCCGACCTGAACCTGGGCACCAACAAGGGCGCCAGCTGCGCCCCCGGCCTGGGCGAGCAATTGCTGGCAGAGGCGCAAAAGAGCGCGGCGGACGGCTTTACCTCCGTGCTCAATGGTCGCTACACCGGCGGCTATATCACGCGCCACTACGGCCAGCCTGCGCAGAATGTGCACGCCATCCAGCTGGAGATGACGCAGTGCGCCTATATGCAGGAAACCATGCCGTTCGACTACCTGCCCGGGGTGGCGGCCAAGATCCAGCCGCATGTGCGCCGCATGGTGGAAGCGCTGCTGCAGTTTGTGCAAAACAGGGCCGCTAACCATCATTGGTAGCAAAAACTGCATCTGGCGTCCAATCCATAAGCGCCGGATGCTATCTATTTGGTAGTTCCTCGCTGTACCGGCATGACAGCTGAGCGCCGCCGCCTGAGCCACAGCGGCGCCAGGCGCACCACAATAGAGGGCTATGACTACCCCGAGCCCTACCACCGCAGCAACTGCCCCTGGCGCTGCCTTCTGGACCGAGTTGGAACAAGCCTTGGGCGCACAAGGCTTTGCGCGCAGCGGCGCTGATTCCATCCCCGACAAATACTGGACCGACTGGAGCGGCACCGCCCCCGTGCAGCCGCTCGCTCTGGTGCGCCCGCGCAGCACGGACGAAGTGAGCGCCTTGCTGCGCATCTGCCATGCCTACCGCGTGCCCGTGGTGCCGCAGGGCGGATTGACGGGGCTGGCTGGCGCCGCAGTGCCGGTACCCGGCTGCGTGGCGGTGTCGATGGAGCGCATGAACGTCATCGAAGACGTGAATGCGCGCACCGGCCTGATGACCGTGCAGGCGGGTGTGACCTTGCAGGCCGTGCAAGAAGCTGCCGTGGTGGCTGGCCGTGTGTTCGGCGTGGATCTGGGCGCGCGCGGCAGCTGCCAGATTGGCGGCAATGTATCGACCAATGCGGGCGGCAACGGCGTGCTGCAGAACGGCATGATGCGCGAGCAGGTGCTGGGCCTGGAAGTGGTGCTGGCCGACGGTACCGTGCTGCCCATGCTGCGCCCCATGCTCAAGAACAACACCGGCTATGACCTGAAGCAATTCTTCATCGGCGCAGAAGGCACCCTGGGCGTGATCACCCGCGTGCTGCTGCGCCTGCGCCCCGCGCCGCAAGCCAAGGCCACCTGCCTGGTTGCGATGCCGGGGTTTGACGAAGCCCTGGCGGTGCTCGCACGCATGCAATCGCGCTTTGGCAACAGCGTGGCGGCGTTCGAGCTGATGTGGAACGATTTCGTGCAGACCTCGATGCAGTGGCAAAAGCTCCAGCCCGCCTTTGCCGAGCAGCACCCGATCCTGGCGCTGATCGATGTGGACGGCAAGGACGAAGCCAGCCTGCAGGACGCCGTGGAAGCCGCCCTGGGCGAAGCGATGGAAGCGGGCGAGGTGGTGGACGCCGTGATTGCACAATCGGGCGAGCAGGCCAAAAGCCTGTGGAAGCTGCGCGAAGCCCCGGCGGAGATGACCCAGCACATGCACCCGCCCGTCAATTTCGACGTGAGCCTGCCGCAGGTGGATATCGGTCGCTTTGCCGCCGCCTGCCGCGCTGCGTTCGACGCCCGCTGGCCCGGCCACCACAGCCTGTTCTTCGGCCACGTAGGCGACGGCAACCTGCATGTGACGACCGATGGCAAGACCATTGGCGGTGAGGACGAGGCGCTGGAAGCTGTGCTCTACGGCCTGGTGCAACAATTTCAGGGCAGCGTGTCTGCAGAGCATGGCATTGGCCTGCACAAGAAGCCATACCTGCCGTTCAGCCGCACGGCGCAAGAACTGGCAGCGATGCGTGCTATCAAATCTGCACTCGATCCCCTGGGGCTGATGAACCCGGGCAAGGTGTTCGATGGAGCTGTAGGTGACAGCGCTGTGCCATGAGCGCCTGCATGCTGGCTTTAAGAACGTAAACATGTTCTGAACACAATACACATAACAAACCGCCATGAACCGCTCCATCGCCTGGCTGGCCTTGTGCCAGGGCTTGTTTCTCACCAACAACGTGGTGTTCATCGCCATCAATGGCCTCGTGGGCCTGCACCTGGCGCCCGCATCCTGGATGGCGACCTTGCCGGTGATGGGCTATGTGGTGGGTGGCGCGCTTTCCACGCCGCTGGTGGCCAGGAGCCAGGCGCGGCTGGGGCGGCAGGGCTCGTTCCAGCTGGGCCTGCTGGTGGCGCTGGGGTCGGCGGCGCTGTGTGCGCTGGCGGCGTACTGGCAGCATTTTGTGCTGCTGTGCCTGTCTACCCTGGTGGCGGGCTACTACAGTGCCAATGGCCAGCTTTACCGCTTTGCGGCGGCCGAGCTGGTGGCGCCCGCCCAGCGCGACAAGGCCATCTCGCTGGTGCTGGCGGGCGGGCTGATCGGCGCGGTGCTGGGCCCGGGCCTGGCCAGCGCCACGCGCACCATGTTTGCCACGCCGTTTCTGGGCGCTTACCTGGCCTTGATGGTGGTGGCGGTCGTGTCGATGGGGCTCATGCGCCTGGTGCGCTTTGCACCGCAGGCAGCAGGCGCAGGGGCTGGCAGCGCGCCGCAGCGCACGGTGGGCGAGCTGCTCCGGCAACCGGGCTTTGCCGTGGCCACCCTGGCGGCTGCGGCCAGCTACGGCGTCATGAACCTGCTGATGGCCGCCACGCCGCTGGCCATGGACGTGTGCGGTTTCGATTTCAGCGCCGCCGCAGGCGTGCTGCAGTGGCATGTGATCGGCATGTTTGCCCCGGGCTTTTTCACCGGTCATCTGATCAAGCGCTTTGGCGTGATGCAGGTCATGTTTGCAGGTGTGGTGCTCAATGCCATCTGCGTGGGCATTGCGCTCTCGGGCCAGACCGTGATGCATTTCACACTGGCGCTCAGCCTGCTGGGCGTGGGCTGGAATTTTCTGTTCACCGGCAGCACCACCTTGGCCGTGCAGAACTACCGCCCCGAGGAAAAGGACCGTGCGCAGGCCTGCATCAACTTCTTCGTGTTTGCCACCATGGCGGTGACCTCGTTCGCCTCGGGCGCGCTGGTCACCAGCCAGGGCTGGAACATGCTCAACCTGGGCTCCATCGTGCCGCTGGTGGTGACCGCGCTGGCCATGGGGTGGCTGGTATGGCGGCAGAAGAGGGCGGCTGCCTGAGCCAGGCGCTGTTCTGGTATGAAATGGGGCTCTGGCGCACTACTGACGCACGTATTAACTATCAAATTGGTAGCGGTATGAATGCAAATGGATCATTTGTTCCAAAAAATATTTAAAAAATAACAAATGCTCCTTATACTGTGCGCATGGCCGTCAGCACAGGGCCGGCGCCGCATCGCAAATGCCGTTTCTCAATCAAAGGAGTACGCGAAGGCGAAGTGAAGACAGTGCTGTAGCACGGCGAACGCCGCCGACAAAGTCATCGTTTGATTTAGAAACGGAATAAGGAGTGCTTCAATCATGAGCCATGTCATCCATCGTTCTCTGGCCAAGGTTCCGCTCGTTGCTGTGGGCGGCAAGGGTGTTCAGCTGTTTGACAAGGCGGGCAAGGCCTATATCGATGCCAGCGGCGGCGCGGCCGTCTCTTGCCTGGGCCATGCCCAGCCGGATGTGATGGCTGCCATGCACCGCCAGATTGACCAGCTGGCCTATGCGCACACCAGTTTCTTCACGACCGAGGTGCAGGAAGAGCTGGCCGACCACCTGGTCGCCCACGCGCCTGCGGGCATGACGGACGTGTACTTCGTCTCGGGCGGCTCGGAAGCGGTGGAAGCCGCGCTGAAAATGGCGCGCCAGTATTTTGTGGAGATCGGCCAGCCCGAGCGCACGCACTTTGTCGCGCGCCGCCAAAGCTACCATGGCAACACCCTGGGTGCGCTGGCCGTTGGCGGCAACGAATGGCGCCGCAAGCAGTTTGCGCCCATCCTGATGGATGTGGGCCGCGTGGCGCCCGCCTACGAATACCGTGACCGCCGCGCAGACGAAAGCCAGCAGGCCTACACAGCGCGCCTGCTGGCCGAGATTGACGCCAAATTCCAGGAACTGGGCACCGACAAGGTGATTGCCTTTGTCGCCGAGCCCGTGGTGGGCGCCACCCTGGGCGCGATAGCGGCACCCGCTGGCTATTGGACGGGTCTGCGCGCGCTGTGCGACCGCTACGGCATTCTGTTGATCGCCGACGAGGTGATGTGCGGCATGGGCCGTACCGGCAGCCTGCATGCGGTGGAGCAGGAGGGCATCAGCCCTGATTTGATGACCATTGCCAAAGGCCTGGGCGGTGGCTACCAGCCGATTGGTGCTGTGCTCGCGCAAGGCCGGATTGTGGAGGCCATGCGCAAGGGCAGCGGACTGTTCCAGCACGGCCACACCTATATCGGCCACCCGATGGCTGCGGCTGCGGCGCTGGCGGTGCAGAAGGTGATTCAGCGCGACCAGCTGATGCCGCAGGTGCTGGCGCGGGGCGCATACCTGCAAAAGCAGCTGCATGCCCGCTTTGACACGAACCCGCATGTCGGTGATATTCGTGGCCGGGGCCTGTTCTGGGGCGTGGAGCTGGTGCAGGACAAGGACAGCAAGGCGCCTTTTGACGCGGCGCTCAAGCTCCATGCCCAGATCAAGGCGCAGGCCATGGCCAATGGCGTGCTGTGCTACCCGATGGGTGGCACGATCGATGGCAAGCATGGCGACCATATCCTGCTGGCGCCGCCGTTCATCATCAGTGAATCCGAGCTGGACCAGGTGGTGGAGCGCCTGGGTGACGCCATCGATACCGTGCTGGCGCGGAATGGCGCTACAGCGGCTGCATAAACGTACAGGAAAAGCCCCTCGCAATGACATCTGCCAACGACCGCATGCCACCCTTGCCGCAAGAGGCCTGGAGCGAAGAACAGCGCCGCTATGCGCAACCCATCATCGACGGCCCACGCGGCGCGCTGATCTCGCCCTTTGTTCCCCTGCTGCGCAGCCCCGAGCTGATGGACCATACGCAGCGCCTGGGCGAATACCTGCGCTACCGCAGCGCGATTGGCGTGCGCCTGACCGAGCTGGCCATTCTGGTGACTGCGCGCCAGTGGACGCAGCAGGTGGAATGGGCAATTCATGCGCCGATCGCATTGCGCGAAGGCGTGGCGCAGGCCACCATTGATGCGGTGGCCGCTGGCAAGCGGCCCTCTGCCATGCCCGAGGACGAAGCCGTGGTGCATGATTTTTGCATCGAGCTGCACCAGGCGCGCCAGGTGAGCGACGCCACCTGGGCAAAGGCCCAGCAGCTGTTCGGCGACAAGGGCGTGATGGACTTGATTGGCATCAATGGTTACTACAGCCTGCTGTCCATGGTGATGAATGCCGCGCGCACCACGGTGCCCGCGTCTTCGCAGGCGCCATTGCCTGCTTTGTGATTGGGGCGGCATGCGGCCGCTCCACAATCCGTAGCGCATGCAATAGAAAAGCGCATGGCCGACAATAAGGCCATGCGCTTTTCTGCCCCTGATTCCAATGATTCCCGCATCATCCGCCCGCTGGCGCTGGCCGACCTTGAAGGCTTGATGCAGGTGCAGGAGGCCTGCTACGGCAGGCACTACATGGAGAGTGCGGAGGTCTATCGCGCCCGCATCGCCAGCCGCATGCAATGCTCGCTGGTGGCCGTGCAGGGGGATACCGTGCTGGCCTACCTGGCGGCTTATCGCTCCGCCCTGGGACGTGTCACACCCATACACGGCGCGTTTGAAGACTATGAAGCTCCCGACACCCTGTATCTGCACGACATGGCCGTGAGCCCTGATTGTGCGGGCCAGGGGCTGGCATCGGCGCTGCTGGATGCGCTTTGGCACAGTGCGCGCAGCTGGTCTCCCCGCCACTCTGCGTTGGTATCGGTGCAGGGCTCGCAGGATTACTGGCGCCGCAAAGGCTATGCGCTGCATACGGGCCTGTCCGATGCTGACGCCGCAGCCGTGCGCGGCTATGGCGAAGATGCGGTGTACATGGTGCAGCCATACAGCGGCCAGGGCTGTTGAAACGCAAAGGCCAGCGCATGGCTGGCCTTTTCTTTTGGATGCTCTGCTGTTGGCAGAGCACGGGCGTGCAGGGAGGGCTTACTGCTTGATGGTGCCGTCAACCGCGTTGACGCGCACTTCCACCAGCTTGCTGTTGGCGTCGATGATCTTCACGTCATAGCTCAGCACGCCCAGGTGGTCGTCCAGATCCACTTCCACGGCCTTGCCAGCCGTGTGCTTGAGTGCAGTGGCAATTGCTTCGTTGATACCGATCTTGGCGGTGGCCAGGCGGTCGGTGTACTTCTTCTTGGCAGCGCCTTCGTCCTTGGTTTCCAGCATCTTGGAGGCGTCGAGCGCGCTGAACTTCAGCTGGGTCTCGTGGTTTTGCGCATTGATGCCCTTGAACTCATAGATCGGCTGCTTTTTCTTCATGTCGATCTCGGCCTCCACCACCTTGAGCCCGTGCTGGGTCTGTACGGTATCAATGGCTTGCGATAGATCAATGGCAGCGGCCTGAGCGGCTGCCAGCTTGTCTGCGGTGCTGGCAGATGCCGCCAGCGAAGACAGGCCCAGGGCCAAAGCGATGGCGGCAGTACGAATGCGATATTGCATGGAAGATCCTTTCGAGCGTTGGATGGGAGGCGGACGCGCGTCGCACGCCGTGAAGGCCTGGGTTTTATACATTGTCATGGCCTGTGAAGGGGATAGTTTGGCACCATACGCCGCCCGCGACGTAGGCGGAGGCCCACTATCTCCGTACGGCAAAGTGCGAATGGCCCAGCGGCTTTGTGGGCACGCCAGTAAAATGCCGGGTTTGTTGCTTTCAACCTCTCCCACTCCCATGGTCAACACTCAGAATATGGCGAATGCGATCCGCGCACTCGCAATGGATGCCGTTCAACAAGCCAATTCCGGCCACCCCGGTGCTCCCATGGGCATGGCAGACATGGCTGTGGCGCTGTGGAGCAAGCACCTCAAGCACAACCCCGTCAACCCGCACTGGATCAACCGCGACCGTTTCATCCTCTCGAACGGCCACGCCTCCATGCTGATCTACGCGCTGCTGCACCTGAGCGGCTACAAGCTGCCGATCGAAGAGCTCAAGAACTTCCGCCAACTGCACAGCAAGACCCCGGGCCACCCCGAAGTGGACATCACCCCCGGTGTGGAAACCACCACCGGCCCGCTGGGTCAGGGCATCACCAATGCCGTGGGCTTTGCGCTGGCAGAAAAGCTGCTGGCCGCCGAATTCAACCGCCCGGGCCACGATGTGGTGGATCACCACACCTATGTCTTCCTGGGCGATGGCTGCCTGATGGAAGGCATCAGCCACGAAGCCTGCGCACTGGCTGGCGCCTGGAAGCTGGGCAAGCTGATCGCGCTGTACGACGACAATGGCATCTCCATCGACGGCAAGGTGCAACCCTGGTTTGTCGACAACAGCGCCCAGCGCTTTGAAGCCTACGGCTGGAACGTCATCGGCCCGATCGACGGCCACGACGCCAAGGCCGTGAGCGATGCCATCGCCAAGGCCAAGAAGGTGGCAGACAAGCCATCGTTCATCATCTGCAAGACCAGCATCGGCAAGGGCAGCCCCAACCGCCAGGACACGAGCAAGGCCCACGGCGAGCCGCTGGGTGCGGAAGAAATCGCGCTCACCCGCTCTGTGCTGGACTGGAACCATGGCCCGTTCGAGATTCCTGCGGACGTCTACGCCGCGTGGGATCACAAGGAACTGGGAACCAAGGCCGAAAAGACCTGGGACGCCCAGTTTGCCGAATACGCCAAGGCCTTCCCCGAGCTGGCTGAAGCGCTCAAGCGCCGCATGGCAGGCGACCTGCCCAAGAACTTTGCCCAGATCGCGGTGGAAACCGTGGCCGGCGCCCACGCCAAGGGCGAGACCGTGGCCAGCCGCAAGGCCAGCCAACTGGCGCTGGAAGCCTTCACCGCAGCGCTACCCGAGCTGCTGGGCGGCTCTGCCGACCTGACCGGCTCCAACCTCACCAACACCAAGTCGACGCCTGCCTTCCGTGTGGATGACAAGGGCAACGTGGTCAAGACCGAAGACGGCCAGATTGGCCGCCACATCAACTACGGCGTGCGCGAATTCGGCATGGCCGCCATCATGAACGGCGTGGCGCTGCATGGCGGCTACATTCCTTACGGCGGCACCTTCCTGACCTTCAGCGACTACAGCCGCAACGCTATCCGCATGGCGGCGCTGATGAAGCGGCGCGTGGTGCACGTGTTCACGCACGACTCCATCGGCCTGGGCGAAGACGGCCCGACCCACCAGTCCATCGAGCATGCAGCCAGCCTGCGCCTGATTCCGAATCTGGACGTGTGGCGCCCGGCCGATACCACCGAAACCGCCGTGGCCTGGAGCGTGGCGCTGACCAACCGCGACAAGCCGACAGCCCTGCTGCTGTCGCGCCAGAATCTGCCTTACGCGCCCAAGAATGGCGAGGCCATTGGCAACATCAGCCGCGGCGCCTATGTGCTGTCCGAGCCTGCCGACATCGGCCTGAAGAAAAAGGCCGAGGCCGTGATCATTGCCACCGGCTCCGAAGTGCAGCTGGCCCTGAAGGCCCAGCGCCTGCTGGCCGAGCGCAAGATTGCCGTGCGCGTCGTCTCCATGCCCAGCACCACGACCTTTGACAAGGAAGATGTCAAGTACAAGGCCAGCGTGCTGCCCGCGGGCCTGCCACGTGTGGCCGTGGAAATGGGTGTGACCGATTTCTGGTGGAAGTACGGCTGTGCTGCCGTGGTCGGTATCGACACCTATGGCGAATCGGCACCGGCTGGCGTGCTGTTCGAACACTTTGGCTTTACCGCCGAAAACGTGGCAAACACGGTGCAAGTGGCGTTGCAGAAGCGCTAATCACTGATAGATAGACTTTTGATTGTGATAGATCATGGCTATAGTTGCCATACCTATAACAGTGAACCCTCGACAAGGGGGAGAAAGAAAGTCTATGAATTTCATCCTGGGCTACGCGCGCTATCTGCTGCTCGGTGGTCTTGCCTTGCTGGGCTTTGGCGGTTATCTGCTCTACCAGAGCGCTACCGGCGGAGGCATCCCGCAGGAATCGGCCCTGGCCGTGGTGCAAGGCGAGGTGGCCGGCGCCCGCAAGGTGACGGTCACGAAAAAGCGTCGCCGCGGTGGGGAGAGCCACTCCTACTACTATGAAGTGGACGTGCAGCCCCAGTCCGGCGACAAGCTGACCGTGCGCCTGCCCACCCTGGTGCCGGAATCCAAGGTGCAGGACATGGCGAATGCCGACACCATTCAGGTCTCGTACGACGCCACGAGCTCGAACAACGACGCATACGCGGTCAAGGGCGATGGCAAGGAAATCCTACCCTATGCCCAAATGGCCAAGTACATGCAGGAAGACGCCGACCGCAGCAGCGCAGAGGCCCCGTTGATGATGGGCGCAGGCCTGTTGTTGGCCATTCTGGGCGGCCTGGGCATGCGGTGGCGCCGTCGGCGCATACAGGCCGCCGAGGCGGTGGCCGCTTAGAGCAGGTTCCTGCGCCCTCCAGCGCAAAACAATCCAAGGCCCCTATGTGGGGCCTTTTTCATGCCTATCGGGTTGCAGGCTGTGCCGCTGCTGTCGCGCAGCCGTCACAGGCGGGCCCCAGGTCAATGGCCCATAAAAGTGCCACGAGACGAGGCGCCTCTACAATACGCGGCATGATTGAAGCGCCTCGGTGACTCTGTTGTGCCGGGACGCATGCGCTTGTCGCTCCGCCGGGCCTCAAAAGCGGCACCAGATGGCGAAACGGTCGCCACATCGCCATTGCTGCAGCCGGATGGACATCCAGAATTTCATTTACTTGGAGAAAACCATGGCAATCAAGGTAGGTATCAACGGTTTTGGCCGTATCGGCCGCAATGTGCTGCGCTCGGCAGTGCAGAATTTTTCTGACATCGAAATCGTTGCCATCAACGACCTGCTGGAGCCTGATTACCTGGCCTATATGCTCAAGTACGACAGCGTGCACGGCCGCTTCGACGGCGAAGTTTCTGTGGAAGGCAACACTCTGATCGTCAATGGCAAGAAGATTCGCCTCACGCAAGAGCGCGATCCTGCAGCACTCAAGTGGAACGAAGTGGGCGCAGACGTGGTGATCGAATCCACCGGCCTCTTCCTCACCAAGGAAACTGCGCAGAAGCACATCGACGCGGGCGCCAAGAAGGTGATCATGTCGGCTCCTTCCAAGGACGACACCCCCATGTTCGTGTACGGCGTGAACGACAAGCGCTACAAGGGCGAGGCCATCATCTCCAACGCATCGTGCACCACCAACTGCCTGGCCCCCGTGGCCAAGGTGCTCAACGACAAATGGGGCATCAAGCGCGGCCTGATGACCACCGTGCACGCCGCCACTGCAACCCAGAAGACTGTGGATGGCCCGTCGAACAAGGACTGGCGCGGTGGCCGTGGCATTCTGGAAAACATCATTCCTTCCAGCACCGGCGCTGCCAAGGCAGTGGGCGTGGTGATTCCCGAGCTGAACAAGAAGCTGACCGGCATGTCCTTCCGCGTGCCTACGTCTGACGTCTCTGTGGTGGACTTGACCGTGGAGCTGAACAGCGAAGCCACTTACGAAGAAATCTGCGCAGAAATGAAGGCGCAGTCGCAAGGCGCGCTCAAGGGTGTGCTGGGCTACACCGAAGACAAAGTGGTGGCCACCGACTTCCGTGGTGAAACCTGCACCTCCGTGTTTGACGCCGAAGCGGGCATTGCCCTGGACAAGACCTTTGTGAAGGTCGTCTCCTGGTACGACAACGAATGGGGCTACTCCAACAAGTGCCTCGAAATGGTACGAGTGGTCGCCAAGTAATTCCTGGCAGCTACTTGCCTGCGTTGATGCACTAGACGCAGGCAGCAACAGCAACCACAAGAAGCCAGCATGCCGAGCATGTTGGCTTTTTTGCATTCGTCACGGCGGGTTTGCCGAAGCAGCTCCGTTGGATCTGCCACGAGGCATTGAATATCTGGGGGCAGTCGGCAACGCTTGATGCGCATCAAGATGCGACCTTGAAGAGCTGACTAAGCTCTCGCCATGCAGGACAGTCATACACGGCCCGTAGACGATTCCCTTCCCGTTTCTCAGGAGACGGGCCGCCGTCCTGTTTCTGGAACGCTGCTGCTCGACGATGCCCGAGAATGGTCGCGCTTTGGCCGCTGCCTGGACGATATTGCCGGTCGGTGGGAATCACACATCGTGGTCGGCGGCATGTATTGCGCTGCCTGCGCATTGACTATTGAAGACGCACTGCGCGCTGTGCCAGGCGTGGAGCAGGTAGAAGTCAGCACATCTGCCGAGCGCGCGCGCGTGGTGTGGGTTGCGGGGCAAACCCGTCCCTCACGCTGGATGGCCGCCATCGAGGCGGCGGGCTACCGCGTGCAGCCGGCCATGGATGCAATGGCACGGGAGATGCGCAGGCAAGAATCCCGCCAGCTGCTGTGGCGCTGGCTCGTGGCGGCCTTTTGCATGATGCAGGTCATGATGTATGCATGGCCGGTATACGTAGCCCAACCCGGCGAGCTGAGCGCAGACATGGAATCGCTGCTGCGCTGGGCCTCATGGGTGATTTCGCTACCGGTGCTGCTGTTTACCTGCCAGCCCTTCTTCAAAGGGGCATGGCGTGATTTGCGCAGGCACCAGGTGGGAATGGACCTGCCAGTGGCCTTGGGCATGGGCATCGCTTTCGGTGTCAGCACACTGGGCACGCTGGATCCGGGCGGTGCTTTCGGGAGCGAGGTGTACTTCGACTCGTTCACCATGTTCGTCTTCTTTCTGCTCTCCGGCCGTCTTCTGGAGCAGCGCCTGCGTCATCGCAACGCGGGCTTGCTGGACGAGGCGCTGAACCGTCTGCCGCAATCCGTCCAGCGTATCGGGCCTCATGGCGTGTTGCAGTCGGTGGCGCTGAGCGACCTGTGTGTAGGGGACATCATCCGTGTATTGCCGGGCGATATTTTTGCGGCGGACGGCGTGGTGCGCCGTGGAAATTCGCAGGCAGACGAATCGCTGCTGACCGGCGAGTCCACTCCCCGGCCCAAGCATGCGGGAGACGGCGTGGTGAGCGGCAGCACGAACCTGAATGCGTCGCTGGACGTAGAAGTCACGCGGTTGGGCGAGCAGACCATCTATGCGGGCATGGTGGCCTTGATGCGCCAGGCTGCCATGCAGAAGCCGGCGATGGTGCAACTTGCCGACCGGGTAGCGCGGCCTTTTTTATGGGGTGTGCTGCTGTGTGCTGCACTGGCTGCTGCGCTCTGGTGGCCGCAAGGCCCAGCACAGGCGCTGATGGTCGCGGTGGCAGTTCTCATCGTCACCTGCCCGTGTGCATTGTCACTGGCCGCACCCGCCTCGTTATTGTGCGCAGCGGGAGCGGCGGCGCGCCATGGGGTGCTGGTCAGGCGCCTGCAGGCTTTGGAGCAGTTGAGCCAGATCGATACCGTGGTGTTCGACAAGACTGGCACGCTTACCGGCGGTCAGCTGTGTGTGCAGCAGGTTTTGCCCTTGGGAGCACTGTCGGGCGAAGACGCTTGGCGTCTGGCAGCGCTGCTTTGCTGGGAATCGCGCCACCCTGCCGCGCGTGCTCTGATCCGGCCAGATATCGATGAAATGCCCGACTGGCAGGTGAGCGATGTCTGTGAAGTGGTGGGCCAGGGCCTGCAGGCGCGTGCGATGCCGCTGGAAAGTCGGACTGCACATTTGCCTATGATTCCCTTTGGGCAGTCTGTGGAATTGCGTCTGGGATCGGCCGCATTTACCGAAACTGCGTACGACACGGTGCCTGAAGCCCGGCTGGTGCTTGCTTGGCGCGACACGCGACATGGGCAATGGCATCCATTGGCCGGTTTCATTTTGGCTGAATCTCCAAGGCCGGAGGCCTTCCAGGCGTTGCAGGCGCTGCGCCGATTGGGGCTGCACATCTGCCTGCTGTCTGGAGACCGTGAAGAGGCTGTGCACACTGTGGCGCAGCAACTGGGAATTGAAGTGGCCCATGGACACTGCTCGCCCGCAGACAAGCTGGGCTGGCTGCAGGCCGAGCAATCCAAGGGCCGCCACGTGGCCATGGTGGGAGATGGCTTGAACGACGGCCCTGTGCTGGCGGCGGCTCAGGTGTCATTTGCCGTGGGTGATGCCTTGCCATTGGCACAAGCGCAGTCCGACATCGTGGTTCCTGGGGGTGACCTACGTCAAGTGGCCTGCAGCCTGCTCCATGCGCGCGCCACGATGCGCGTGATCCGCCAAAACCTGCTATGGGCTGCAGGTTACAACGCGCTTTGCGTGCCATTGGCCATGATGGGTCACATGCCTGCTTGGCTGGCAGGGTTGGGCATGGCGCTCAGTTCGCTGGCAGTAGTGCTGAATGCGGCTCGGCTGTTGCGTTGGCCAGTTGTTGAACTGCCAGACGCGGAAGCCGATCTTTGCAATGAAAACCAGGCGCTGGATCTGCAAACCATGGGCAGCACTTGAGCGGCCCGGAGATACTCATGGACATCCTCTATCTGATCATTCCGCTGTCGGTGCTGTTGGTGCTGGCGGTCGTGGCGGCGCTCTGGTGGGCCGTCCACAGTGGCCAATTCGAGAACATGGAGCCAGAAGGCGAACGCATCCTGCATGACTCTTGAGGCAAATCAAAGGGTCTGGAGTCCCAAAAGCGAACACTATCGATCAGGAAGGCCGGATTCAATTAATTGTGCTGAATAAGCATGCCTACTGTCCATGGATGCCATGGCAAGCCGAGCTTCCGACCTGTCAATGAGGGACAAAATGGTTGCGACTTCTTCACAAGCCAGCACCACCCATTACGACGACACCGTAGTTCGCCAATTCGCCTTCATGGCAGTGGTCTGGGGTGTGGTTGGCATGGCTGTAGGGCTGTTCATTGCTGCACAACTGGCTTGGCCAGAGATTGGTGCAGGTATTCCCTGGCTGAGTTACGGGCGCTTGCGTCCATTGCACACCAATGCCGTGATTTTTGCCTTTGGCGGATGCGCGCTGTTTGCCACCAGCTACTACATTGTGCAGCGTACCGGCCATACCCGTCTGTTCTGCAACAAGCTGGCCAGCTTCACCTTCTGGGGCTGGCAAGCAGTCATTGTGGCCGCTGCCATTAGTCTGCCGCTGGGTTACACACAGGGCAAAGAATACGCAGAGCTGGAATGGCCCATCGACTTGCTCATCACCCTTGTCTGGGTTGCGTATGCCATTGTGTTCTTTGGAACCGTGGGCATCCGCAAGGTACGCCACATTTATGTGGCCAACTGGTTTTTTGGAGCCTTCATCATTGCCGTTGCACTGCTGCACATCGTGAACAGTGCAGCCATCCCATCGGGTTGGATGAAGAGCTACTCGGCTTATGCGGGCGTGCAGGATGCCATGGTGCAATGGTGGTACGGCCACAATGCGGTGGGCTTCTACCTCACAGCCGCCTTCCTGGGCATGATGTACTACTTCATTCCCAAGCAGGCAGGCCGTCCGGTATATAGCTACCGGCTGTCCATCGTGCACTTCTGGGCACTGATCTTTACCTACATGTGGGCGGGCCCGCACCATCTGCACTACACCGCCTTGCCGGATTGGGCGCAGTCGGTGGGCATGGTGTTCTCGCTGATCCTGCTGGCACCCAGCTGGGGCGGCATGATCAACGGCATCATGACCTTGTCGGGTGCTTGGCACAAACTGCGTGACGACCCCATCCTGCGCTTCCTGATTGTCTCGCTGTCCTTCTACGGCATGGCCACTTTCGAAGGACCACTCATGTCGATCAAGACAGTCAACGCACTCAGCCACTATACCGACTGGACGGTCGGCCATGTGCATGCAGGTGCACTCGGATGGGTAGGGCTGATCACCATGGGTTCGCTGTATGCCCTGATTCCGCGCCTGTTTGGCCGTGAAAAGATGTATTCCATTCGCGCCATCGAACTGCATTTCTGGCTGAGCACGGTAGGCATCGTTCTCTACATCGCCGCTATGTGGATTGCTGGGGTAATGCAGGGCATCATGTGGCGTGAAGTTAACGCCGATGGCACTTTGGCCTATACCTTCGTCGAAAGCGTAAAGGCCACCTATCCCTTCTATGTCATTCGTGCGGTGGGCGGTCTTCTATACCTGAGCGGCATGCTGCTGATGCTCTGGAATGTATGGATGACGGTGATCTCGGGGCGTTCCATCCGGGTCGCCATTCCTGCGCCGCAAGCGGCACACGCCTGATCAAGGTACGACACCATGAGCAATGAGCAAACTACAAGCAAGGGCTTTAGCCACGAGCGTATTGAAACCAACAACTTCCTGATGATCATCTTGATCGTCCTGGTTGTTGCGGTTGGTGGCTTGGTCGAGATCGTTCCGCTGTTTTTCCAGAAATCCACGACCGAACCGGTTGCAGGTCTCAAGCCCTATACGGCCACCCAGTTGATCGGGCGTGATGTTTATCTGCGTGAAGGTTGCTACAACTGCCACTCGCAGATGATCCGTCCATTCCGGGCCGAAACACTGCGCTATGGCCATTACTCAGTGGCTGGCGAGTTCGTATACGACCATCCGTTCCAATGGGGCTCCAAACGGACGGGGCCTGATCTGCACCGTGTGGGCGGCAAATACAGCGATGAGTGGCATCGCGTGCATTTGAACAATCCGCGCGATGTGGTGCCCGAATCCAATATGCCAGCGTATCCCTGGCTGCAGGCGACAACCGTGGATCCATCCGATGCAGCGCCTCGTATGCGCGCATTGCGCAAGGTCGGGGTTCCCTACACGGACGACGAGATTAATGCGGCTCCCGAGGAGCTCAAGGGCAAGACCGAGATGGACGCGCTGGTGGCCTATCTGCAGGTGATGGGCCGTGCATTGAAGTAATGGAGCTTCCGATGGACATCAACGACTTAAGAATCTTCTTTACCCTGGCCTCACTCGCCTGTTTTGTAGGCATTGCGCGCTGGGCATACAGCAGAAACAACCGCGTCCGTTTCGACGAAGACGCCATGCTGCCTTTTGATGACGAGGCCCTGCCATCACAAGTTGAGCGGGGACAAAAATGAGCGATTTCACCAGCAATTTTTGGTCCGGGTATGTGGCGGCCATCACGCTGCTTAGTATTTTTGCATGTCTACTTCTGCTTTTTCTGACTGCCCGAAAGAAGGTGGTTTCCAAGGGCGAGGACAGCACGACGGGGCATGTATGGGATGAAGATCTGACCGAAGCCAACAATCCCATGCCGCTGTGGTGGATGGGGCTGTTTGTCATCACCATTGTGTTTGGCTTGTCTTACCTGGCGCTATACCCGGGCTTGGGCAGCTACGCTGGTGAAAGAAAATGGAGTTCGGCCCAGAGCTACCAAGCCGAGGTTCAGCAGGCAAACCAGGCCTTGGAGCCTGTTTATGCACGCTTTGATGCCATGAGCACACAGGCATTGGCCCAGGACGGAGCGGCCATGGGCATCGGTGAGCGCCTGTTCATGAACAACTGTGCGCAATGCCATGGATCGGATGCGCGCGGCAGCAAGGGCTTCCCCAACTTGGCTGACAGCGATTGGCTTTATGGTGGCTTGCCCGAGCAGATTTCGGAAACCATTCACAAGGGCCGCAATGGCAGCATGCCTCCGATGGCTGCTGCCGTGGGAACGGCTGACGATGTGCGCAATCTGGCGCACTATGTGATGAGCCTTTCCAACAGCCCGCATGATTCGTTGCGAGCACACCTTGGCAAGTCCAAGTTCACGGCCTGTGCCGCATGCCACGGAGTCGATGGCAAAGGCAACCAAGCCATTGGTGCTCCCAACTTGACCGATCAGGTGTGGCTGCATGGTTGGGGCGAGCAGGCCATTGTCTCCATCGTCAACAACGGGCGAACCAATCAGATGCCTGCTCAAGAAGGCAAGTTGACCGAGCAACAGATCAAAGTGCTTACGGCTTACGTCTGGAGTTTGTCCAACCAGGGAGGAGCTGCCAAGTAAAACCATTGCGTAAGCAGTCGGTGTCCGTCATTTTCAACGCTACCGGAGAAATTCCGGTGGGTAGCCAGGGCAAGCGATTTATTGTGGCCCTGGCAGAGGGTTTGGATGGAATCTCGTCGCCAAGCCCATAGTTTGTATGAATTCGCAGCCTCCTTCAGAAGATAAGCCGCGCACGGGGGCGTACCGTGCCATTCCTATAGTTCCTGCGCAGGCAGAGAGTTCAGACGCGCTGTACGCGGCGCAGCAGAAGATATACCCCCGCTCCATCACCGGCGTGCTCTCACGCTGGCGTTGGGCCATGGTGTGGTTGACGCAACTGCTGTATTACGGCCTGCCCTGGTTGACCTGGGGCGACCGGCCCATGGTTTTGTTTGATCTTGGGGCAAGGCGTTTCTATCTTTTTGGCTTGGTCCTGTACCCGCAGGATTTCATTTACCTGACCGCATTGCTGGTCATCAGCGCGCTATCACTTTTTTTGTTTACGGCGGTGGCGGGGCGTCTGTGGTGCGGCTATACCTGCCCACAAACGGTCTATACCGAGTTGTTTCTCTGGATAGAAAAGGTGGTCGAAGGCGACCGCAGTGCGCGCCTGCGACTAGACCAAGGTCGCTGGACATTTGAAAAGCTGCGCAAGAAGGCGCTCAAGCAGTTGCTGTGGGCTGCCATTGCGGTTTGGACCGGCTTCACCTTTGTAGGATATTTTGTTCCCATTCGGGCACTGGCGGCCGAGCTGATGGCGCTGCAAGGGTCTTGGCAAATTTTTTGGGTGTTGTTTTACAGTTTTGCCACCTATGGCAACGCGGGCTATATGCGGGAGCAGGTCTGCAAGTACATGTGTCCCTACGCGCGCTTTCAAAGCGCCATGTTCGACAAGGACACGCTCATTGTCAGCTACGACAGCTTGCGCGGTGAGCCGCGTGGGCCCCGTGCAAAAAAAGTGGATCCTCGTGCCCAGGGCCTGGGGGACTGCATTGACTGCAAGCTGTGCGTGCAGGTATGCCCTACAGGCATTGACATCCGAGATGGCCTGCAATACGAGTGCATTGGGTGTGGCGTGTGCGTGGATGCCTGCAACAATGTCATGGACAAGGTGGGTTACTCGCGCGGACTGATCCGCTTTGCCACCCAGAATGCCATGACCAATGGCTGGAACAAGACGCAGATGCTGCGCCGCGTATTGCGTCCGCGCGTTCTGATTTATGCCAGCGTGCTTGCGGTACTGACGATCGCCATGGTGTCCAGCCTGTATTTGCGCACTCCGCTCAAGGTGGACGTAGTACGTGATCGTGCTGCGCTGGCGCGTCTGGCGCCAGGCGGAAAGCTGGAAAACGTATATCGCCTGCAGATCATGAACGCCACTGAGGCGGCGCGTAGCTACCGCATTACTGCCAGTGGATTGGCTGGTCTGGAGGTGGTTTCCGAATCCACCACGCAAGTGGCTCCGGCCCAGGCACGCTGGGTGGCGGTGCGGCTGCAGATCCCTTATGGCAGCCTGCCCGCCGGATCACACCCCTTCCATTTTGAAGTGCGGGCCGAAGACGGTGCTGCATCTGAATCGGTAAACGAGAAGTCAGTGTTTTTGGTACCGCGATGAGCGCCATGTTTTTCATTCCAATATTCTGTACAGGAGCCCTGTCATGACTGCTGCGACGCCCCCGTCTCCCGTGCCTGCCGCGCCCTGGTGGAAGTTTGGTCATGTGTGGCTGCTCATTGCCGGCCCTGTCACGGTCGTGATCGCTGGTTTTGTCACCGGTTGGATTGCTGTGCATGGACAAGACCCTGTCATCGATTCCAACTATTACCAGAACGGCTTGCGCGTCAACCAGGAGCTCAAGCATTCAGAGAAATCGCTGACGCCAGCCGTACAGGGGCGCAACCATGCGGCAACTCCGTCAGCACCTGCACCTGCGGCTTCTGCCCGTGAAAAGTCCCATGACTGAGATACAAGGAGCCAAGCGGCGACGGAGGATGTGATGACAGAACTTGTCGCTCTATTGCCGCTGCCGCTCGATCAGCCAAGCCGGCACATGCATCAGGGCCCCGCATGCATCAATCAAACGCCAAGGCCGACAGTGCCTGACAGGGGCTGAGGCATGCTGATCGGCGTGATGACTACCTGCCTGGCGCTGGGATTGACGGGGGGCTTTCACTGTGTGGCGATGTGCGGGGTGCCTTGCACACGACTGACATGTGCCAGCACCTTGCCGGAGCCAGAATCCGGTGCAGTTGCCTCTACACCCCTTTTGCGTGCGGGCGCAACGCGGATTGCAAGGCCATCTCTCTCGCGGGTTCTGGCTTTGCACGGAGGGCGCTTGCTCAGCTATGCAGCGCTGGGTGCATTGGCTGGCAGCGTGGTGGGTGGGCTGGCGCAATTCGTGGAATGGTCACAGGCATTGAGGCCTTTGTGGGCGCTGTTTCAGTTGGCTGTGCTGCTGATAGGGATGGGCCTGCTGTTGTGGGGCGCGAGGCCCCCCGATTGGCTGGCGCGCAAACTCTATCCCTTGGGTTCGCGCGTACAGCACTGGCTGCAAACACCTGCGCGGCTTGGGGTGGCGGGCCTGGCGTGGGCGGGGCTTCCTTGCGGCCTTCTGTATTCGGCTGCTGCCATTGCTGGCCTTACAGGCCGCATGTTTGATGGCGCTTTGGCGATGGTGCTGTTTGGCCTGGGCAGCACCGCGTGGTTATTGGCAGCTCCCTGGCTATTGCGCCATGTGCAGGGCCGTTTGAGCGCATGGCGGCAGGAGCTTGGTGCGCGTCTGGCGGGTATTGCATTGGTGGCAATGAGCGGGTGGGCACTGTGGGCTCATGCATTGCGCGAGGCACCGCGCCTGTGGTGTTGATTACGCCCCGCTTTTGGAACGGTATCGGGCAGAGCGCCTGTCTTTAAGGCTGCGATGGACTTATTTCGGCAGAGCTGCCTGTTGGAGTGGCAAAACGGACAGAAGTGACCAGCGAGGGGCGGGCGTGTTTTCAGACACCGCGCGGAGGTTTTCGTTTTCAGCTACAAATAGTTCGTCGTCACTGAAAGACGGCTGCGACCATTGAACTCGATTCACCTGTAGAGCATTTTCATGACCCACAGCGCACAAGCACAAAGCAGCGACACACCGTTTCGCGTCTCCCTCAGCAATCCTCAGGGTCATCTCTGGTACGCAGATGAGCCCGCAAGCCTTGGCGGTGGGGAAACCGCACCCACGCCGTCGGCGCTTTTGTTGTCCGCGCTGGGAGCCTGCACGACCATCACCCTGCAGATGTATGCGCAGCGCAAGCAATGGCCGCTGCAGCATGTGGAGGTGGATTTGCAGCTCAACCCCCAGGGCGCAGGAGCCGCAGGCAGTGCCAATGCCATCGAACGGCGGATTCGCATTGTTGGCGAGCTCGATGATGGGCAACGCGAACGGCTGCTGCAGATTGCCAATGCCTGCCCCGTGCACAAGCTGCTGGAAGGTGGGGTGCGCATTACAACCTTGCTGGTATAGCGCGCCGTTGTCATCAGGCCATAGAAAAGGCGTCTCCACCCTCGCCAGTGAGCGAGACGCCTGCGATTGGATGGCTCAATTGTCCGCAGTGGTTTTCTATTTCACCAGGATATTGCCATTGTCCACGTGGTATTCGAACTCCGGCTTGGACAAGGATACGATCACTGGCTGGCCTTCGGATTCCCACGACAACACGAAGCTGGCAATGGCCGTGGCCACATCGACATCGAGGTTCTCGGGGATCGTTTCAAGCTGGCCGTCGCCAATGCGATGTTCCACCTTGCCTACCACGCGGGCTTTGAAGTTTTCCGGATAGTTGTGGGAGTGTTCAGTCGTCATAGGTTGTCTCTCCTTTGCTATGAGGGGCACCGCACCGGCGGCTAACACACAAAAATGCGGCTTGCGCCACCCCAAGGGCGACCACAGCCGCATGCATTGTTTTTACCACAGCACCAAGACTGCGATGTGTAAGAAGCTGTCGACGATTGCAGTGTGCAAATGCCTCAACACTTGCACCGCGCTTGAGCGCATTTCAATCGTAGCTTCGCGCGTCTTCAATCACCTTGCCGTCATTGGGCAATTCACCCGGGCGTAACAGGACGATTTCGGCGCGCAGTTTGGTGACTTCGCGCACGGCATCTGCAATCTGTTCGGAAAGGCCTATGCCCAGCTCGCGTGTTTCCACCTGCAGACTCATCTGGTCGTTCGCCATGGCGCCGGTCACCACAAGGCGGGCTTTTTCCACCTGAGGAAAGCGTTTGACGATTTCGGCGATCTGGCCGGGGTGCACAAACATGCCCCGCACCTTGGTCGTCTGGTCGGCGCGGCCCATCCAGCCCTTGATACGGGTATTGGTGCGGCCTGTGGGGCAGTTGCCGGGCAGCACCGCCGACAGGTCGCCCGTGCCAAAGCGGATCAGCGGATAGTCGGGATTCAAGGTGGTGACCACCAGCTCTCCCACTTCGCCTTCGGGCACCGGGTCACCAGTGCCGGGGCGCACGATTTCGACAATCACGCCTTCATCGAGCACCAGGCCTTCGCGGGCACTGGTTTCGTAGGCGATCAGCCCCAGGTCGGCCGTGGCATAGCACTGGTAGGCTGCTACACCCTGGCTGGCAAACCAGTCGCGCAGCGACGGCGGGCAGGCTTCGCCGGAGACGAGTGCCTTGGTCAGCGATGCAATTTTCTGGCCCTGAGATTGCGCCTTTTCCAGAATAATTTTCAGAAAACTGGGCGTACCGATATAGCCATGGGGCTGCAGATCCAACATGGCCTGCACCTGCTGCTCGGTCTGGCCTGTACCCGCAGGGAACACCGTAGCGCCTAACGCCTGCGCGCCTGATTCCATCATCGAGCCCGCAGGCACGAAGTGGTAGCTGAAACTGTTGTGTGCAAGCTCGCCCGCGCGAAAGCCCGCGGCGTAGATGGCGCGCGCCATGCGCCAGTAATCAGGGCGACTGCCTTCGGGCTCGTAAATTGGGCCGGGGCTGGCAAACATGCGCGGCATGGCCTTGCCAAAGCCGATGGCGTTGAAGCCACCAAAGGCATGGCGGGAGCGCTCGGATTTTTGACGCTCCAGCAGCTCATGCTTGCGGGTGACGGGCAGGCGCGCCAATGCTGCACGGCTGGTGATATCCGCAGCGTCCACACCTTGCAGGATGGCGGCAAATGCACTGGAATACTGCTGTGCATGCGCAATCTGGCGCGGCAGTGCGGCGAGCAGTGCCGCTTCGCGTTCCTGGGGTGTGCGCGTCTCCAGCGCGTCGTAGAAGGCACTCATGGAAAATCCTGTGAATGAAGGTGGAGGGCGTGGCCTATAAAACTGGCGCATCCCGATATGCGAGAGACCGAGGAAGGGCCGCCCCGCACCGAGGGTGTCGCCCCGCTCCCATGGCGCGAGGCGCGCAGAGAGAGGGGGAAGGCGCGCAGCGGCTCAGGAGGTACTTCATGCCAACCAGCGCTTGCGGCGCTTGTAGCTCTTGACGTCCTTGAAGCTTTTGCGTTCTCCCCCGCCCATGCCCAGGTAGAACTCCTTCACGTCCTCGTTGTTGGCCAGGTCGCTGGCGGCTCCATCCATCATGATGCGGCCGCTTTCCATGATGTAGCCATAGTCGGCGTACTTCAGCGCCATGTTGGTGTTCTGCTCGGCCAGCACGAAGGTGACTTTTTCCTTCTGGTTCAAATCCTGCACGATGTTGAAGACTTCTTCGACGATCTGCGGTGCCAGGCCCATCGATGGCTCATCGAGCAACACCATGCGCGGATTGCTCATGATGGCGCGGCCGATGGCGCACATCTGCTGCTCGCCGCCCGAGGTATAGGCCGCCTGGCTGGTACGCCGGGTCTTGAGGCGCGGAAAATAGTTGTAGACCTTGTCCAGATTGGCGGCGATCTCGCCCTTGCTGGTGCGTGTGTAGGCGCCGGTCAGCAGGTTTTCTTCGATCGTCAAATGCGCAAAGCAGTGGCGGCCTTCCATCACCTGCACCACACCACGTTTGACGAGGTCGGACGGCGAGAGGTTTTCGATGCGTTCGCCATCAAGCTCGATGCTCCCCTTGGTGACTTCGCCACGCTCGCCCTTGAGCAGGTTGGAGATGGCGCGCAGCGTCGTGGTCTTGCCCGCGCCGTTACCGCCCAGGATGGCAACGATACCGCCTTGCGGCACGGAAAGCGACACGCCCTTGAGCACCAGGATCACATGGTTGTAGATGACCTCGATGCCGTTGACCACGAGCAGCGGCGCTGCGGTAGATGCGGGATTGGATGTGCTCATGGCCTCACCATTTGCTATTGAAAATGGAGCTGTCTGCGCTTGTCTGGCAATAATTTCAAACCGAAATGTATTTGAAAAAATGCCAGACAAGCGCTACCAGCTATGGCTGCGCGATTCAGTTACAGCTGCGAATCGGCAGGTTCTTTTCCTTGGCGTACTTCTCGCCATACTCCTTGACCAGTGGATCGATCAGGCTCTTGTCTGCCTGGTACCAGTCGGAGACTGCGGTGAACTTGGCTCCGTCCCACTGTGCAATGCGCGACCAGTCGGCGCCCAGGTGGTTTTCGCAGCTGGTCTTGAACGGACGCAGGATCTTGCCAAAGCCCAGCTCATTGAGGCGTTCCTGCGTGAGATTCAGGTTTTCCAGACCCCAGCGCACCTGCTCGCTGGTCATCACCTTGCCCTTGCCGAACTTCTCTTGTGCGGCGCGGATGGCTTCCACCTGCAGCATGGCAATCATCATGCCGCGGGTGTGCGCCAACTGGCCCAGTTCCTTGGCGTCCGATGCCGTGCCCTGGTTCTTGTCGTACAGCATGGCCTTGACCTCGTCGTGCACCTTGTCGCGCTCGGCAGTGTTGTGGATGGTGACGGTGTTGTAGCCCTTGGCGCCGGCGCCGATGTCCTTCACGTCATGGTCGGAGCCTGCCCACCAGATGGCGTACATCTTCTCGCGGGGGTAGCCGGTGGCCTGCGCCTCACGCACGGCCGTAGGCGTCATCACGCCTGCAGACCACAGCAGCACATAGTCTGGGCGGTTCTGGCGAATCTGCAGCCAGGTGGATTTTTGCTCCACGCCGGGGGCAGTCACCGGCAGCAGCATCAGCTCGAAACCATCCTTGGCCGCGCGTTTCTGCAGCAGCGGAATGGGCTCCTTGCCATACGGAGAATCGTGGTAGACCAGCGCGATCTTCTTGCCCTTGAGATTGCCCTTTTCCTTCTTCAGGATGTCCTGAATCATCGAGTCGGCAGCGGTCCAGTAGTTGCCCAGCAGCGGGAAGTTCCACTCAAAGGCGCGGCCGTCGGCAGACTGCGACAGGCCGTAGCCTGGGGTTACGACAGGCATCTTGTCGCCTGGGGCCTTGGCGCTTACTGCGAAGGTGATGCCGGTCGATTGTGTGTCAAAGCTGGAGACGCCCGCCTTGGTCTTGAAGCGCTCGTAGCATTCCACGCCCTTGGCCGTGTCGTAGGCGGTTTCGCATTCCTCAAAGGCAATCTTCACGCCGTTGATGCCGCCCTTGGCATTGACGAGCTTGAGGTAATCCTGCTTGCCGTCGCCCCACGGAATACCCAGTGGTGCAAACTGGCCGGTGCGATACACCAGAAGCGGCACGAACTGCTCCTGGGCTTGCGCGGCAGGGGCTGCAACCAGTGCGCCCATACCCAGCGCTGCGGTGGCAGCGGCGATAACAGCTTTCTTGAAAGACATGGTTCTATCTCCTTTGGGTTGTTGGGGACTGATTACCCCTGTCACGAACACTCTGCGTTGCTCTGCTGAAAACGGATCAATGGGGGAAAGGCCACAGACGCAGCTTCTGGCGGGCCGTGGCCCACAGCTTGGCCAATCCGTGCGGCTCGACAATCAGGAAAAACACGATCAACGCGCCAAACACCATGTGCTCCAGATAGGTGGCAGTGGCGGTGGAGATCGGCAGGCCCAGCCAGTGCGGTACCTGGGTGAGAAAAATGGGCAGCAGCACGAAGAAAGCCGCGCCGAAGATGCTGCCGACGATGGAGCCCAAGCCGCCGATGATGATCATGAACAGCAACTGGAACGAACGGTCCAGGCTGAACGCCGCAGGCTCCCATGCACCCAGATGCACAAAGCCCCAGAGCGCGCCCGCCACGCCCACGATGAAAGAGCTGACGGCAAAGGCCGAGAGCTTGGCGTACATGGGGCGAATACCGATCACGCTGGCGGCCACGTCCATGTCGCGCATGGCCATCCATTCGCGGCCTACGGCACCGCGCACCAGGTTCTTGGCCAGCAGGCCGAGCACGCACAGAATGGCGAGGCAGAACAGGTATTTCTGCACCGGGGTTTCAATGGCCATGCCAAACACCGACAGCTTGCCTGCGCTCACCGAGCCCGAAGAAGAGTGGTTGGTGACCCAGGCTGCGCGGCTGGTGAGCCAATCGACAAAGAACTGCGCAGCCAACGTGGCGACTGCCAGATAGAGGCCCCGGATGCGAAGGCTGGGCAAGCCGAACAGCACGCCGATCAACATGGCGACGAAACCCCCGCCAATCAGCGACAGAATGAGCGGCATGCCTTCAAAGCGCACATGGAAGTTGTAGGCCGCATAGGCCCCTGCCGCCATGAAGGCGCCCGTGCCTAGTGAAATCTGGCCGCAGTAGCCCACCAGAATATTGAGGCCGATAGCGCCCAGCGACATGATCAGGAAGGGAATCAGCACCGCCTGAAAGGTGTAGTTGCTGAAGGTGAAGGGCACCACCAGAAAGGCCACTAGCAGGATGGCAACGATGGCCCACTTGTCTTGCAGAACAGGGAAGATTTGCTGGTCGGCCGCGTAGCTGGTCTTGAACTGGCCATTTTCACGATAAAACATAGGTCAGAATCTCCAGTTACACGCGGTCGATGATTTTGTCGCCGAAGAGGCCTTGTGGTCTGAACAGCAGGAAGCACAGCGCGAGACCATAGGCAAACCAGGTTTCGATGCCCCCGCCCACCATGGGGCCCAGGTAGACCTCGGAGAGTTTCTCGCCAATGCCGATGATCAGGCCGCCGACGATTGCACCGGGCACCGATGTGAGGCCGCCCAGAATCACCACCGGCAGGGCCTTGAGTGCCACGAGCGACAGCGAGTACTGCACGCCCAGCTTGCTGCCCCAGATGATGCCCACCACCAGGGCTACGCAGCCTGCGACCGACCAGACAATCACCCAGATGCGAGAGAGCGGAATGCCGATGGATTGCGCGGCCTGGTGGTCGTCAGCCACGGCACGCAGTGCACGGCCGGTCTTGGTCTTCTGGAAAAAGATGCTCAAGGCAACCACCAGCACGGCGGCGATGGCGGCGGCATACAGGTCTTCCTGGCTGATGAGCACACCGCCCTGGAACATGTTTTCCAGCACGAACATCGGATCCTTGGGCATGCCCACGTTGATGCTGTACACGGCCGAACCGAAGATCAGCGGCCCCAGCCCGTCCAGGAAATAGGCGATGCCCAGGGTGGCCATCAGCAGGGCAATGGGCTCCTGGTTGACGAGGTAGCGCAGTGCAAAGCGTTCGATCAGCCAGGCCACGCCCACCATGATGGCCATGGCCACTGCGAGTGCCAACGTAATGCTGACAAAGCCCGGCTCCATGCCCAGCCATTTGGGAATCCATTCGGAAAAACGCGCCATGGCCAGGGCTGCAAACAGCACCATGGCCCCCATGGCGAAATTGAAGACGCCCGATGCCTTGAAGATCAGTACAAAGCCCAGCGCAATCAACGCATAGAGCATGCCTACCATCAGGCCGCCAAACAGAGTTTCGAGAAAAAATGCCATGCTTCGCTCCTGGAACCTGTGCTCAGTGGCCTGCGCCGAGGTAGGCGCGAATCACGTCTTCGTTGGCGCGCACTTCATCGGGTGCGCCGTCGCCGATCTTTTTGCCGTAGTCCAGCACCACCACGCGGTCCGAGATGTCCATCACCACGCCCATGTCGTGTTCGATCAGCACGATGGTGGTGCCGAATTCGTCGTTCACATCCAGGATGAAGCGGCACATGTCCTGCTTTTCCTCGACGTTCATGCCCGCCATCGGTTCATCCAGCAACAGCACTTGCGGCTCCATGGCCAGCGCGCGCCCCAGGTCCACCCGCTTTTGCAGGCCGTAGGGCAACTGGCCCACGGGCGTCTTGCGGTACGCCTGGATTTCCAGAAAATCGATGATGTGTTCGACAAACTCGCGCTGCTGCATTTCCTCGCGCTGCGCGGGACCGATGCGCAAGGCCTGCATCAGGATGTTGCTTTTGACCTTGAGATTGCGGCCGGTCATGATGTTGTCGATCACACTCATGCCCTTGAACAGCGCCAGGTTCTGAAAGGTGCGGGCCACGCCCATCTCTGCCACCTGGCGGCTGTTCATGTGCGCAAAGGTCTGGCCGCGGAAGGTGATGGAGCCTTCCGAGGGCGTATAGACGCCATTGATGCAGTTGAGCATGGAGCTCTTGCCCGCGCCGTTGGGCCCGATGATGGAGCGGATCTCGTGCTCTTTGACGTTGAAGGAGATATCTGTCAGCGCCTTCACACCGCCAAAGCGCAGGCTGATGTTCTGGATGTCCAAAATGACGTCACCGATTTTTTTGCTCATGGGTGGCTTTCTCTCGGCAATGGCTTCAGGCAACAGACTTCACGGGCGTGAAGGTCTTGCTGTCGTCGATCTTCAAGGTGGCGCTCACGCTGCCGGTGCGACCGTCCTCGAACTTCACCTGCGTTTCGATGAACTGTTCCGTGCGGCCGGCATACAGCGCCTCGACCAGCACGCCGTACTTGTCGGCGATGAAGCCGCGGCGCACCTTGTTGGTGCGGGTCAGCTCGCCATCGTCCGCATCGAGCTCCTTGTGAAGCACCAGAAAGCGCGTGACCTGGCTGCCAGCGAGCATGGCGTCGGTTGCCAGATCGGCGTTGACCTTCTCGACGCAATCCTTGATGAGTGCGTAGACCTGGGGCTTTTGCGCCAGATCGGTGTAGCCCGCGTAAGGCAGGTTCTGGCGCTCGGCCCAATTGCCCACGGCCTCGAAGTCGATGTTGATCATCGCGCAGACTTTTTCGCGGCCATCACCCAGTGCTACCGCTTCCTTGATGAAGGGGAAGAACTTGAGCTTGTTCTCGACATACTTGGGTGCAAACATTGCGCCGTCGTTGGCGCCGCCCTTCAAGCGGCCCACATCCTTGACGCGGTCGATGATCTTGAGCTGGCCGCTCTTGTCCATGAAGCCCGCGTCGCTGGTGTGGTACCAGCCGTCTTCGCTCAGCACCTCGGCCGTGGCCTTGGGGTTCTTGTAGTACTCCTTAAGCAGCCCTTTGGACTTGACCAGGATTTCGCCGTTGTCCGCCATCTTGATCTCGACGCCGCGGATCGGATTGCCCACCGTGTCGGCAAACACCTGGTTGTCCGGCTGGATGCAGACAAACACGGCAGTTTCGGTCGATCCGTACAGTTGCTTGAGGTTGATGCCGATGGAGCGGAAGAAGGTGAACAGATCAGGCCCGATCGCCTCGCCAGCGGTATAGGCCACGCGCACCCGGCTGAAACCCATGTTGTTGCGCAAGGGGCCAAACACCATCCAGTCGCCCAGCCGGTAGCTGATCTTGTCCATCAGGCTCACGCGCTGGCCATCACGCAGGGCGGGGCCCACCCGTTTGGCCACTTCCATGAAGTGGTGGAACATCTTGCGTTTGATGAGGCCTGCATCTTCCATGCGGATCATCACGCTGGTCAGAATGCCTTCAAAAATACGGGGCGGCGCAAAGTAGTAGGTGGGGCCGACTTCCTTCAGATCGATGTTGACGGTGCTGCTCGATTCGGGGCAGTTCACCACATAGCCACAGGCCAGCCATTGCGCATAGCTGAAGATGTTCTGGCCGATCCAGGCCGGAGGCAGGTAGGCCAGCACTTCTTCCTTGCTGGTCAGCTTTTCGAATTCGGCGCCTGCAGAAGCGCTCTCCAGCAGCGAGCTGTGGGTGTGCACCACGCCCTTGGGGTTGCCCGTGGTGCCCGAGGTGAAGAACATTGCGGCCACGTCTTCGGTTTGCGTGGCATGCACCTGCCCCTCAAACCACTGAGGGTGGTTGTCGACGTATTCCTTGCCGGTGGCAATCAGGCTGTCGAGCGATGCCAGGCCCTGCTCCGAATAGTTGCGCAGTCCACGTGGATCGTCGTAGAAGATGTGGCTGATCAGCGGACATTGCTCGCGCAACTCCAGCAGCTTGTCCACCTGTTCCTGGTCTTCCACCAGGCAAAAGCGCACCTCTGCATTGTTCAAGGGGAACACACATTCCGCAGCAACGGCGTCCTGGTACAGCGGCACGGGAATCGCGCCCAGCGATTGCGCTGCCAGCATGGTGGCATAAAGGCGGGGGCGGTTGGCACCGATCAGTACCAGATGCTCTCCTCGCACGAGGCCTGCTTGCGCGAGGCCCGCTGCGATGTGCGAGACCAGGGCTGCCAGATGCGCCCAGTCATAGCTTTGCCAGATGCCGTATTCCTTCTCGCGCAGTGCAGCGTCGTGCGGCCGGCTGGCGGCATGCTGCAGCAAGAGCTTGGGAAAGGTAGTGGACATGTGCCGTCTCCTGAACCGTTTTTATTGGATCGCATGCTTTGAAAGCACACGTCGTTGTTGAAACGGAATGTAGAAGTAGCTTTGACGTTATTTTGTCTTTATGACGACAATCCTAGGGAAAGCACTCTCGGTGTTTACCTGTGATGAATGGCGGGTTGTGGTAGCAGAAAAGCCCGGCTGAATGCATGCCGTCTTGATGTAACGCAGAAGCAAATACGCTCCTGCGGACCACACTGCAATGTGCTCTTGCTTGGATGCGAGCGCTTTGCGGGTAATAGGTGATGCTGGGGGTAAAAAAAACGGCCCTCGGGCCGTTGCTTGGAGCTGGTGCGTGTTTACTCCAGCGATTTCACCAGATCGATGTACTGCTGCTTGGCATCATCCTGCGCCGTGCCTTTGAGCTGGTTCCAGGCATTCCATTTGGCAGACGCAACAAAGTCGGTGAATCCAGGCTTCGGTTCATTGTTGTCGCCAACGGCACCTTGCTTGTACAGGCCGTAAAGCTTGAGCAGGGTCTGATTGTCGGGGCGCTCGCTGAGGTTCATCGCGTTGTCCTTGGCGGCTTCAAAGGCGGTATTCAAATCGGTCATGGTATTTCCAATGCAATCAAAAGCTGGGCGTCAGTGTAGCTGGCGCGCAAGCGACAAACCAGCCTCGCACACTAGTGCGTTCCCTATAGGAATGCTGCAGGCTCTGCGGCAATCTTGCGCCCTATGACTGTCACTGCGTCCCTGTACCAACGTCGGCGTGCCCCCAGCCCTGACGAACTGGCGGGTATCCCCTGGCTGCGTGTTCTGCAGCCTGCGGAGCGCGACCACGCCGTGCGGCAACTGGTGGTGACGGAAGCTGAGCCCGGTGAATATGTATGCCGGGTCGGGCGCCCGGTTACCTTCTGGTTCGGCGTGATCGAAGGGTTGCTCAAAATGAGTGCCGAAGACAGCGAGGGCCGAACCATGACCTTCGCAGGCATGCCACGCAGTGGCTGGTTCGGCGAAGGCACTGCGCTCAAGCGTGAGCCCTACCGCTATGACATCCAGGCGCTGCGCAAAAGCACGATTGGTGGCATTCCGGTGGATACGTTCCACTGGCTGCTCGACCATTCATTGGGCTTCAACCGCTTCATGATGCATCAGCTCAACGAACGGTTGGCGCAGTTCATCTCGGCACGCGAGATTGATCGCCTCAACCGGCCCGAAGAGCGTGTTGCACGTACCTTGGCGGCGCTGTTCAATCCGGTGCTCTACCCCGGCGTGAGCGATGTGCTGCGTATTACCCAGCAGGAGCTGGCTTACCTGGTGGGTCTGTCTCGCCAACGTGTGAACGAGGCGCTGGCAGCACTGCAGGAACAAGGCGCGATCCGCATTGAATATGGCGGCCTGCGCGTGCTCAACCTGCAGGCTCTGCGCGGCAAGGGCTGGTTCGTCAACCCCGAGCGCGCGTGAGCAGCAGGGTAGCGTTGTTCAGGGCTTGCTTTCTGGAGCGCCGGGTGCGGAGCCTGGGCCGGTACTTGGAGTGCCAGGGGCCGCAGTGTCGGGTGCGGGCATGGTGCCGGGTGTGGCGCGAGGGGTGGGTACGGATGAAGGGCCTCGGTCGCAGCCGCTGACAGCCGCTGCACAGGCCAGCATCGCACACAGGGAAATCCATTTCATGGTGTTTCTCCAATTTTTGTCAAACGAAGTTTCATGCTACGCCGCTGCCGGAAGGTCAAAAGCGGCACTGTTGCATTCGTCATATCTGCTTGCAACTGCTTTTTTGGGGCGCGACGCTTCTGTTCATGCTGGTTGCGGCTCGCACGCCGTAGGCCCAGTCTGGCGTGGGAGAAGCAATCGGGCGAGTAGGGCGCTTTTCCCGTAAGAACCCCGGAAAAATGTAAGCGCACTTGCCGCGCAAGGGCGGCAACAAGGCCGTGCGGAGCGGCCAGGCATGGGATTAGCGCGACAATAGCGGGCTATGCCAAATGCCCCTGCCCCTTCTTCATCGCCCGCATCCTCTTTGCCTGAGGGCGAAGGCCGCAAAAAACTGACGCTCAGCAGCAAGCCGGCGCCGGCACCTGTCGCGCGCAGGTCGGCTGGAGCGCCGCGCAGCAATGCTGGCGCTAATGCCGAGAGTGGTGTGCGACGGGGCGGTGCATCCGGCAGATTTACAGGGGATGGCGGTCCCCGAAGTACACGGGGCGCCACAGGCAAGCCTGCGGGCGTTGATCGCCCGCGCGATGGCTTTCGCCCCGCGCAACCGGCCCGCAGCGACACGAAAGCCAATGTATGGCGGGCAGATGCTACGCCACGCACCATGCAGACGGCGACCGCCCAGGCGCAGAATGTGCAGCTCAAGGCTGAAGGCCAGGTGCGTGTGAACAAGCGCCTGTCTGATCTGGGCATGTGCTCGCGCCGCGAGGGCGATGCATGGATCGAGAACGGGTGGGTGCTGGTCAACGGCGTGGTCGCCACGATGGGCCAGTTGGTGAACCTGACCGACAAAATCGAGATTCAGCGCGCGGCGCAGGAGCAGCAGGCCCAGCAGGTCACCATTCTGCTCAATAAACCCATGGGCTACGTGAGCGGCCAGGCAGAAGATGGCCACGAGCCTGCCGTGGTGCTGATCAACCCGCCCAACCACTGGCGCGAAGACCGCAGCAAGACGCGCTTCAACTTCAGCCAGCTCAAGGGCCTTGCGCCTTGTGGCCGACTCGACATCGATTCGATCGGCCTGCTAGTGCTGACGCAGGACGGCCGCATCGCCAAGCACATCATTGGCGAAGACTCCGAGGTGGACAAGGAATACCTGGTGCGGGTGGTGTACGGCGCGGTGGAGAAGGATGTGGAACGCCATTTCCCGCAAGACAAGCTGGCGCTGCTGCGCCATGGCCTGTCGCTGGACGGTCAGGCACTGCTGCCCGCCGAGGTGGATTGGCAGAACCCCGAGCAATTGCGCTTTGTACTGCGCGAAGGCAAGAAGCGCCAGATTCGCCGCATGTGCGAAGCGGTGGGCCTGCATGTGGTGGGCCTCAAGCGCATTCGCATCGGCAAGGTCACGCTGGGCAATCTGCCGGTGGGGCAGTGGCGCTATCTGGGCGCGAATGAAGGCTTCTGAGCCAGTCAGCAAACCGAGGATTCGGTGAAGCGCAGCTGTTTGCGCAGAGCGGAATGGGCTTTCAGGTCTAAAACGCTTGAAACCCAATACCGATGCGCAATCAGCTCTCTTTTTATCTTCTTGGGCACACAGAATGGGCTGCTTGGTGTCAAGAAGCCCGGCTCCACAGCTCCGCATCGCTGCTGGATACCGCGCACGCGCCTGAGCGCAGTGCCAGTGCCACGTGCTCGTGGTTGCAGATGAAGCCGGACGCGACAATGGGTGGCATGGATTGCTTCTCGGCCTTGGAGATGTGCGCCAGCATGGGCGCTGGCATGATCTGAACGAGGTTGGGATCGCTTTGCTCGATAGCCTTGACGCTGCGCGGCCAGGTGGACCGGTCGGTCACGAACACCTTGAGCATGGTGAGCAGGCCCGCCTTGTTGGCCCGCTGGATGGTCGCCATTCTGGTGGACAGCAGGCTGCTGGCACCAATATCGACCAGGTAGTCCACAGCGCCCTTGTCCTGCGATATCCCGTCGCAGCTGTCGATGTTCACGATGGCGAGCTTGTCCGCCTTGGTGATCGTGGAGACCACCAGGCGCAGCTTTCGCAGCTCGATATTCGCGACGATGGCAACTTCGGCATCGCTGGCCAGAAACGCAGCCATCTGCTCGGCACCATAGAGGGTTGCCATGACGGGGTATCTGGCGAGCCTTGCGCCCAGGGAGCGGTCCATGCTGGCAATCGTTTCGGTTAAGGCGTTACTTCGTCGGACAGACCGAGTTTGCCCGGATTGAGCAGATTCTTGGGGTCGAGCATTTTCTTGGTCAGCTGCAGCAATGAAAATGCGGTGCCCAGCGATTCAGCCATGTAAGGCGCACGCAGCAGGCCCACGCCGTGGTGGTGGCTCAATGTGGCATTGTAACGAAGTATGACTGCATTGGCCGCATCCCAGGCGGCGCGGTACCAGTCGGCCCGCTTGCCCACTTCGACTTCGCCGCGCAGCGAGAAATACAGGCATGCACCGTCGACATACGCATGCGACTGGTGGGCCGAGCCTGCAAGCGTGCCAGGCACCGATGCGATGGCTTTGACCACCTCGTCATAAATGGCGGGGAGATCACGCCAGCAGCCAGACATCTCCAGGGTATCGGCGACAAAGCCGGGGCTTTTCTTGAAGCCTTCCGCGCTTTTGCCGGTGAGGTAGCGCGTGTCCAGCCAGCGCTCCAAAATGGCTGCGCCGTCCAGTTCGGTGCCGGTGGCCTTGCACACGCGCTCACAGATCTGCATGACGGCGTCGACCATTTCCGGTGCACCTTCGTCGGCAATCATCAGCACATTGGTTGTGGGGCGATTGAACTGCACGCCGCTTTCCAGCGCGTCGTACAGGCGTAGTGCGGCGGGGTTGGCGCCCTGCTGCATGATCTGGCGGCAGGCTTCCAGGCCCTGTGCGAAGGTGCTGAATTCGTAGGCAATGGCTTTGCCATAGTCAGGCAGGCGGTGCAGCTTGAAGCGGATGCGAACGATGATGCCCAGCGTGCCTTCGGAGCCGATGAACAGCTGCTGCAGGTCGGAGCCGATGGCTGCACGCGGGTATCCGCCCACGGTGATGAGGCTGCCGTCGGCGAGCACCACATCCATGCCATAGACCATGTCCTCGATCTTGCCGTACCGGGTTGACAGCTGGCCAGCACCTCGGCAGGCAACCCAGCCTCCCACGGTGCTGATGCCGAAGGACGAAGGCCAGTGGCCCATGGTCATTTTGAACTGGCCCTGGATGGTCTCCTCAAAGACGTCTCCGAACATGCCTGCTTCCACATTCACAACCTGGCTGACTTCGTCAAAATCGACCAGCATGTTGAGCTGGCAAATGTCCAGGACGATGCCTCCCCGCACAGGAAGCGCCGCGCCGGTGACGTTGCTGCGACCACCTGCCACGGTCACTGGAATGCCATGCGCGTTGGCGATGCGCATCACGGCCTGGATTTGCGCGACTTGAGAGGCATGAACGATGACTGCATCTGGTGTGGCGGGCTGCCCGGAAGTCTCTGCAACCATCGTGCGAGCCCACCAGTCGCGCGTTCCTGCGATGACGGCTTCGCGGGCGGTCTCTACCTTGTCCGCGACCTTCTGCAGCGCTTCTACCTGCGCCTGGGTTACCAGCACCGGATCGCGCTGAAGGCCTGCCGGACCGCCGAACTCGGTGATGCCTGCCGCATAGGCGGGTGGGGTATGGGCGCCCACCACGTAGTTGCGACGGTTGTAGCCACGTTTGATTGCATCTTTGCTCAGCATTGGATATCTCCCATAAGAATGGATTTTTCACGTTCAACAGAGTGGCGGTATGCGGCCACCTGTTCCGAAATGTCGTTTGCGTTCAGCTGGAGTTCGGCCTGCAGGATTTCGCCCACGCGCGCTGCGGCCAAGGCGGATGCGTCGCGTGCCATGAGCCGCGCTCGCATGCGGCGGGACAGCACGTCTTCCACCGTTCTTGCCATCTCGTGGCGCACCGCATAGACGACTTCCGCTTCGGTGTACGCAAGCCCTTCCACAATGGGCTTGAGGAGGGCCGGATGGGGCTGCATGATGTCGCTGACAAACCGAGCCTCCGTTCCGTAGCGCTCACCCAGATGCGCCGAGAGCCCGCCAGTGGCCGTGATGGCCTGTGAGTCGTAGCCTGCAGCGCCCAGCAGGAATGCAGACTTTGTGCTGCATGGCTTGCGCCGCCCGAGCTGTTTTTCCACCGTGTCCACCGTTTGCTCTGCCATGTGGCGAGAGGTGGTCAGCTTACCGCCCACGATGGTGACGAGCCCGTCCTCGGCGACATGGATCTCGTGGTTGCGCTTCATCTCGACGGTTTTCCCGCCGGCTGGCCCGACCAGCGGGCGGCATCCGGCAATGCTGCCGACCACATCCTCTGGCTGCAGGTCGGTCTTGAGAGCCGAGCGCGCGCCTTCCAGAAGAAAATCGAGTTCCTTGCGTGTGCAGTGCACATCGTCCAGGCTGCCTTCATAATCTTCATCCGTCGTGCCCAGGTAAGAGACGTTGCCCCAGCGGGTGATGGTGGCGCGCCTGCTGCGTCCCGGCACCGGAATGGTGACCGTGCAGTCGTTGCGGATCTTCAGCCACGGAATGGCGACGTGCACGCCCTTGGCGGGGCGGACGTGCAGCCTGGCTTCCTGGCCATGCTTTCGACCATCCCAATCGCGCAGCCATACGCCAGTCGCCATCACCACCGACCGGGCTTGCACGCGGATCTCCTTGCCATCCACCTGGGTGATGGCGCCGTCGACCTTGCCGTTTTCATTGCGCGTCAGCGAAACCGCCTTGCAGTGGTTCACGACGGTCGCGCCGTGGAATGCGGCGGTTCGGGCAACCGTCAAGGTCAGGCGCGCATCGTCCACCCGCGCGTCAAAGTACATGAATCCGCCCATGAGGTGGTCTTCGCGGAAAGTCGGGCAGTGCGAGAGCACTTCGGCCTTGGACAGTTTCTGGTGCAGGATTCCCTCGCGCCAGCCACCGGCAAAATCGTAGGTCCACAGCAGGCTGTTGAAGGCCTTGGCCAGTTTTTTGTCGAAAACGCCCTCGCGCTCCATCACGGGAAACAGGAACGGCAGCCGATGAACGAGATGACGGGCGTTGCGGCGCAGGCGCTGCCTCTCCAGAAGCGAATGGCGAACCAGGCCCAGGTTTCCCTGCTCGATGTAGCGCAGTCCGCCGTGAACCATCTTGGACGATTTGGACGATGTTCCCGAGGCGAAATCATCTTTCTCGATGAGCGCGACCCGGTAGCCGCGCAGGCTGGCGTCCAGTGCGACATAGGAGCCGGTGATGCCGCCGCCTATCACCAGCAGGTCGAATTTCTCACCGCCTAGTTGTGCCAGTTGCTCGGCACGCTCCAGCCGCAGCGGGGCGGTCAATGTCAATTCGGCGCTGTCCTTGCCATATAGGTTTGTTGGCCAACCTATCATGCTGCTTTCTCCGTTGGTTCAAGACGTGTGTACTTTCTTGCGTGGGCCAGCTCGTCGGCCGCGCGTGCATGCCAGATCGCCCGGCGGTGGGCGCGTTCGTCCTCGCCCATCTGCGGCTCGAAGACAGCGTCTGTCTTCAAGGTGGCGCAAGCCTCTTCCAGCGAATCCCACAGCAGGCCGGATGCCCCTGCCAGGAAGGCAATTCCTCTGAGGCTTGCTTTATCGGTTTCGGCCAGGCGCCGCACGGGCATACCCATCAGGTCGGCCTGTATCTGCAACAAGGTAGAGCTGCCGGCCAAGCCACCGCCGACCAGCAGCTCCGATACGCGGGTGCCAGACGCCTGCTGGTTGGCCTCCATGCAGGAGGTCACCGAATGCGCGATACCCTCCAAAATGGCTTTTGCCAGCTCCGCTTTGGAGGTTGCCATCGATATTCCGAGCACCGATGCCCGGGCTGCGGGCTCCATCGAGGGAATGCGCAGCCCCGTCAGCGCAGGCACGAACAGCAGGTCTGGAGACGTGGTTGCGCTGCTGGCCAATTCACTGATCTGCTTGGGGTCGCTGAACCATTCAAGCTTCTCGCATATCCAGTTCAAGGCCGAGCCCGTGGTGGGCACATAGGTTTCGATGGCGAAGCGAGACAGTCCGTTCGCTCTTCTTGCGGTCATCGTCAGGGAGCTCTCATGCGCTCCATCGTGTGGCGCCAGCGTGGTGCCTGTCAGAACATCCACAAAACTGCCCGTGCCATGCACGCACATGGCCTGCCCGCGCTCCAGGCAACCCAGACCGATGGCAGCAGCATGCTGGTCGCCTGCACAGGCAAGAATGGGTACTTCGATACCCAGGAGCTCATGCCGGGTGACACCAAAATCGTCTGCATCCTCCCGGAGCTTGGGTAGCAATTCTTGTGGAAACTCCAGCGCATCCAGCCAGGAGTTCAGATACCGGTGTTCCCGCAGGATGTATGCATTGCCTGAAGTCACGTTCGTCGGCGTCGTGACCAGTTCGCGCGACTTAGAAAGGTGCCACAGCAACCAGGTATCGATGGTTCCGAATGCCAGGCGCTTTTCCCGGTAGGCCTGGGCAATCTCCGGTACCTCTCGCAGCTTGTGCCGGGCCCACAGATAGGGCGAGCGGACACCCGCAGGCCGCCCCGCATACTGCACCAGGGTCGAATCCCAGCGGGAGGACAGGGCTGCCAGCTCTTCCCGGTGCCTTGAATCCTGCCAGACCATGACGGGAGCGAGGGACCTGCCGGTCAAGGTATCCCACAGCACCGCCGAGCAGCGCTGGTTGGCAATGGCCATGGCTACGATGTGCTTTCCGCTCGCCTGTGCTTGTGCAATCACCCTGCGGCACACCAGCAGCGTCTTCTCCAGCAAAACATCTGCGTCTTGCTCAACGGTTCCCGGACGCGGGCACGACACATCCAGCGGAATGTAGTCTTGGCCGAAGACGAGGCCGTCTCTTCCCACCAAAGCTGCGCGCGTGCCTGAAGTGCCTTCATCGATGGACAAAATAACGTCGTTGTCGGCCATTGCCTGTCTCCTCTTCTTGTCGGCTATCGCGCTGCCACCACCTTGACGGCATCGGCTTCAAACTGGGGGGCGTCCGGCTCGTTGTCCGGGTTGACGGCACTGCGCGTCGGATCCCATTTGATGGTGAAGCAGATGAGGCTTGCAACCAGCGGCACCACCGACAGAATCAGGAAGGTGGTCTCCAGGCCATACTGCTGGCGGAACAGCGGGAACACGAGCAGCCCCAGGGCTGCGCCCATGGCACCCAGCGCACCAATGACACCGTTCGCCCCCGCACGCAATTCGCTGCGGAAAGACAGCGTCGAGAGGCTTTTTCCATTGGCGCCGGGACCGCCGGAGTGGAAAAGAATGAACAGCGACGGTACCGCTACTGCTGCCCAGATTGGCATCTTTCCGTTGAAGAGGCCTAGCACCAGAAGCATCAAAAAGACCAGTGCAAACCCAATGGCAGAGGCACGTCTCAATCCCAGAATGCGGCCGATCGTGGGTGAAAGAAAGCCGCCCACGATGCCGAAGACATTGAACACCAGCGCGCCAAGCGTGGCCTGCTGAAAATCCTTGCCAAACAGCGACGCGCTGATCAGCGGGAGATACCAGCCCACCGCAAAGTACTGGATCGACTGGCCAATCTGCACCGTGGCCGCGAGAATGGTGCGTGGCAGATAGATGCCGCGGAAAATCAGCAGCACATTCGCAAGCCCTCGCTTGGCCTGGTTGATGACCGGCAGGCGTTCGGAAACCGGGGCGGCAACAAATGACTGGGCATAGATGCGTGTCATTGAGCGCGCTGCATCTTCGAGGCGTTCCTTGCGCGCCAGCCAGGTCGGACTTTCAATCAACAGGCAAAGCTGCAGCACCAGGATGAGGCAGCCGAATACAGCGGTGGCTGCAACCGAGTAACGCCACAGCGAATCGCCCACGCCCCAGGAGTTGAACCACAGCGCAAGCACCAGGTTGGTACAGACGGCCATGTACCACATGCCCTGCCATACGTTCAGGCGGCTCTTGAACCTTGCCGGAGTGAACTCTGCCAGCACGGCCATGGCAATGGCGAAATCAATGCCGTAGGCCGCGCCCACAAAGAAGCGGCCGAAAAGAATGGTGGAATAGTCTGGCGCAAACGTGACCAGCAGCGCGCCAATCACCGCGAGCACCTTGGCGATGATGAGGGGGCGCATGCGGCCCCAGCGGTCAGCCATCCAGCCGCCAATGGGGTTGAAGGCGATGGACACCCAGGATGCAAGCGACGTCATCCACGCAACTTCAGCAGGGGTCAGCTGCTGGTCGCGCGTCATGGGCCCCAGGCCTACGCTGAGTGCCGAATTGGAAAATGCATCGAGAAACAGGCCACCTAGCGCGAGCCACCAAATAACGCCCGCTCGGCCTTTGATCCCCTGGCATCCGTCGATAAAGGATATGACATCCTGGACACCACGAATTTTTATAGCGCTGGTTTGCATCATTGCCTCCTTCATATGCTGCAAGAGGCTGATACAAACCCATAAGGCGCGACGAAGCCATCTTACAGATGGTCTTCAAATCTGAACCTGTATGCGCCCATTGTAGAACGCATGTTCTGCTCAGAACTCAGGACAAACCACTATCGCCACCGTTGGCTGTCGCATAAGCGAAAGCACGAGAGGGCGACCATCCATGCAATGCAGCTGGAGGAATCTTTTCAGAGCTTGCACACGCCATCGACATAGGCCTTTCGCCAGCGGGTGATCTTGATGTCTCCAAACAGCCCGATCTTGAAAAAAGGGTCTTGCTCGATGAAGGCGCGCGCCTCCTCGGCGCTTTCCACGGCGACGATATACAGGCCGCCGCCTTGGTCCGAGCCATCGTCATTCAGCTTGGCGCCGCATGCGATCAGCGCTGCTTTGTTCTCATCAAGAAATTGCAGGTGTGCATCCCGATTTTCTTTGCGCATTGCTAGGCTGTTGGGCTTGTCAAAGGTTTCAATGATGTAAGGCATACCGGCTTGGAAGGTCAAGGAAAGGTTTCTAGCGTAGCGCACCCCACAGCCCTGGAGGTGATGCAGAGATGACAAGGCTACCCAATGCCATCCATGTGCCGTCCGTTCTGTGGTCATATGACGGAGCGAGAGAAATGCTGCAGCGACGGTGTGGAACATGGCCACCTCCCGCCAGGGCGCATAGTGGCCAAATCAACCAATCCAATTAGCCCCATGTGCGGATGGGAATACTGCGCATTACAACAATAAGCAACCTTTGTGCCGCCTGCCTTGTGCCGCGATTGCAGCTGACAGGGCTTTGCCCGCTACCTATGGGCGTATGCTTTGCAGCATATTCTGGCGCGCCCCATCCTATTGCCGAGACCACCTTGCCTGTGCTCCCTTCCACACCTCTTTTCACCGAGAAAACCTCTTTGATTGCCAATCGTGCGGAGGCAGACAAGCCTGCGCCAGGCTGGCCGATGCTGGCGGTGCCCCAGGCTCCGCGTGAGGACCATGTGATCGAGCAACTGGGGCGCATCCGTAACGACGAATTTGCCTGGATGAAGTTTGTGCCTGCCACGGGCACGCGAACCATGGAGAACTTGCCGCCCCGTCTGGGCCAGCACCTGCAGGCCGAGCGCAATTATGCGCAGCAGCTGTTGCAGCCGTTGGCTGCGTCTGCACAGGCGTTCTACAAGGCAATGGCAGCGCATGTGCGCAGTGTGGAGCAGGCGCCTGCGGCAGCATCAGCCCGGGCCCCTGGGGGATGGAGTTACAGCGTGGAGCCCAGTGCAGCCCTAGGTCACAAGCGGTTTGTGCGCAGGCATGCCGATGGACGGGTGCAGGCGCTGGTGGATGAAGCCGAGCGTGCCGCAGGCCATGCCTATTACCGAGCCGCCGAGCACCAGGCCAGCCCAGATGAGCGCTATTTCATCTGGGCGGAGGATGTGATCGGCAATGACCGCCATCGGATCTGCATGCTCGATACACAGACAGGTTCAACCCGGGTGCTGGTGCCGGAGGACGCATTTGGTTATGGCGGTTTGGTGTTTTCGCCGTCGTCGCAGCACGTTTTCTGGATTTGGCGCGATGCCCACAGCCGACCTTCGCGTCTGTACCGCACGCCGGTCGCAGGTGGTTCCACCGAGTTGGTCTATGAAGAGCACGACCCCGCTTTGTTCATGAAAGTGGCGCGCACGGCGGCCAATGGCTATGTTGCGGTGACTCTGTTTGGGCCTGATACCAGTGAGGTGCGCCTGATCGCTGCGGATGCCGAGTGTGCACCGCCGCGCATCCTGCGCGAGCGCGAACGGGGTATTCGCTACGAGATCAACGAGTGGGATGGCGGCTTGATTGCACTGACCAATGTGGATGGCGCAAGTGACCGGCAAATCCTGCGCATGGAGAGTGCCTTCGCATCTGCGGCACCCGAGCCACTGGTGCCGCACCGCCATGGTGTCCCCATCATCGCCATGCAGCCTTTTGCCGCTGCCCTGGTGCGGCTGGAGCGCGTGGATGGCCTGCACCGCGTGGTGCTGCTGCGGCCTGATGGCCATGAAATGGTGATCGCGTTCACTGAGCCCTCGTACGTATTGGAGATGCCGCTGGCGCAGCCCTGGGACGCCACGCACGTACGAATTTCCCACCAGACCCTGGCCCAACCGCTGCGCTGGCTGCAGGTGCGTTTGAGCGATGGGCAGGTCAGCGAAGTGGAGCGCGAAAGCTATAGCGGGCTGGATTCGGACCGCTACCTGGTCGAGCGCATGCATGCCGTTGCTGACGATGGCCAGCTGGTTCCCATTACCTTGCTCTCGCGCAAAGACCGTGCAGGAAGCCCGCTGCAGCCATTGCCTTTGCTGCTTACCGGCTATGGCGCATATGGCATTGCTTATGAGCCTGGGTTTTCATTACCCGCACTGGCCTGGGCGGATGCCGGCTACCGCTATGCGATTGCGCATGTGCGAGGTGGTTCGGAAAAAGGCTATGACTGGTACCAGGGCGGCTGCCGCGAAGACAAGCGCAATTCGATGAGCGATTTTCTGGCCTGCGCGCAGCACCTGCAGCGCATGGGCTACAGCACGCCGGAGCAAACGGTCAGCCACGGCGTATCGGCTGGCGGTTTGCTGGTGTGCGGCGCAGCGAATATGCGGCCAGATCTATGGGCTGGCGTGATGGCGCAGGTACCATTTGTCGACATGCTCAACACCATGAGCGATGCGGGCCACCCGTTGGTGCCGCTGTTGCGGCCCGATTGGGGTGACCCGCTGGCAGACCAGAACGCTTACGACGCCATGGCCGCCATTTCGCCCTATGAGAACGTGCGCGCTGCCGCGTATCCGCCGGTGCTGTGCACGGCGGGCCTCAAGGACGATCGCGTGCCTTACTGGGAGCCCGCCAAGTTGCTGGCCAATATCCGACGTTATTCCACCAGCAACGCGCCTGCACTGCTGCTGCTCAACCCGGACAGCGGGCACCAGGAGAGCGATCAACCGCAAAGCGTGCTGCAGCAGGCCGCGCAGTTATGGGCATTTGCCGAGCATTGCATCCGTACGGCGGGCGCTGCAGATAAACATACCGGCCGTTGAGCGGTACGGCCGCATGTCCGCACTGCAAAACCGGCTGTACAACCGCTACACAGCTGGCGCGGCAGGTGCCAGGGCTGCGCTTTGCGTTGCGCTGCGTGTGTGCAGGAACAGCCGCCATGCACAGTAGGCTGAAATCAATAGTGTAGGCACTGCGGTGATGGCAATGGCGCTGAGCATGCGGCCATGCACCAGCCAGGTGGACACAAAACCCGCCAGCAGAGGCCCCAGGGCGCTGAAGACCGACACCACAAAGCTCCACAGCGCAAAGCAGCGCGCGCGCAGCGGAGGGGGTGCCAGATCCTGCAGCATGGTGGGCACCAGTGCATTGGCAGTGCAGGTGACGAACAGGAACACCCCCACCACCACAAATGCCTGCTCAAGCGAAGCGGTGGAATAGAGCATCAAAATTGCAGGCACTGCCAGGAGAGCACATATACCCATCAGCAGAGGGCGCACTGCAGCCTGCAGGCGCTTGCCTAGCCACCGGTCTAGCCAGCCCACCACTGGCAGGCAGCCGAGCGTGGCGACCAGTACCAGCGCTCCCAGCACCTTGCCGATGTGTGCCGGTGTGGCGTTGAAACGGCGCTCCAATGCCAAGGCCATCAACTGGTTCAGACCCTGCACGGCAATCATCAGGCTACCTGCCACGCCCACGAACAGTGCAATTGGCCGCCAGTGCTGGCGCAGAAACTGTTGCAGCGAATCTGCGCCCGTGCCCCCGTTTGCGATCTCGCCCTGCACTGCGTGGCGAGGTGGATCGGCGGTGAACAGGCCGGCCACCAGCAAAGGCAGGCCTGCTGCGGACAGCAGCAAGAAGGCTTTGCGCCAGGGATCGAGCGCGCCGGGAATCCATGCCATGGCGGCTGCCTGGATATCGCCTGCGTAGTAGAAGCCCGCGCTTGCGCCGGTCGAAACCAGGGCAGCAAAGCCCAGATTGGCAAACACGCGGTGGCGCTCGGGTGCCAGATCAGGAATCATCGAGTACACCAGGGGCACCATTGCAAATTCAGTGATGCCTGCCGCCGAGCGGCCCAGAAAGAACAGCGGAAAATTGGGTGCCAGGGCACTGAGCACCATCATTGCCGTCGAAGCCAGAACGAGGCACAACAGCACCCGCTTGCGCGAGAAACGGTCGGCAAAGCGAGCCAGCGGTATCGCCAGCGCGCTGCCGACCAGTACGCCTGCCAGACCTTGGAGTGCACCGACTGCGGCATCGCTGATGGCAAAAGTCTTCTGAATGGCCGACAACGAGATGGCCTGTAGACCGTAGTCGCTCATCTGCACGCCCGCTGTGAGGCCCAGGAAGACCACGGTCAACAAGCTCTGCAGCGACCATTGCGCAGGGCCTTGGGCCTGTTCGGCACTGGAAGAGTTTTTCATAGCAGTACTGTTTTACCCAGCTGTCGTGAGAATGCATGGCGCCCGGCGCGCATCTGGTGCGGCCGGGCGGGTATGCAAGCAACGAGAGCCATTGCTAGCTGAAGGAAGGCTGCACCTGACGAGCGCCGGGCGCAGCCGCCTGGGCAGCGGTGCTTACTTCCATTTGTATTGCAACTGAAGATCGACCGTGCGAGCGTCGCCGTAGTAGCAGTAGAAGTCGCAGCCGCTGACATAGGTCTTGTCGGTGAGGTTGCGGGCATTGAACTGCAGCGCCCATTCACGGCTGATGTCGTAGCGCACCATCAGGTCCAGCAGCGTATAGCTGGAGATGCGTGTGCCAGGGGTGTAGCGCTGGTCTTCGGTAGAGCCGTTGTAGCGCGCGCCAGCGGCCACGGTCAGCTTCTGGCTGTTGGCCAGGGCAAAGGCATGGCTCACCCACAGGCTGGCCTGGTTGTCAGGGATCAGCGGCGTGCGCACTGTCTGCGCGGCAGTCACATCCTGGCGGGAATTGTTGTGCGTATAGGCCGCTTTGATGCGGGTATTGGCGCCCAGCTTGAAGTCGCCCTGCAGCTCAATGCCCTTGTTGGTGCGCTTGCCCGTCTGCGACTGGATATTGGAGGCATCCGAGACCAGTGCGTTCTTTTCCTTGACGTCAAAGTAAGCCAGCGTGATGTTGCCGCCATTGAGCCAGGTCGGTTCGAGCTTCACGCCCACTTCGCTTTGCTGGCCTTCATAGGGGCGGTAGGCGTTGCCGTAGCCATCTACGCCAGCGATGGGCTTGAAGGATTCGGAGTAGCTGATGTAGGGCGAGACACCAAAATCAGTGATGTACATCGCGCCCGCATTGATCGAGTTTTTGCTGACGTCGTAGCTGGAATCGGCGCCATTGGTCTGCCCGTTGTTCTTGGCCTTGTCGTGGCGAATGCCTGCGTTGAAGTTCCAGTGGCTGCCTACGCGCATCTGGGCAGATGCATAAGCGCCCCATTGCTTGGAATGCAGACCGTAGGGCGTGCCCGTCACAGCAAAAGGTGCGCCATAGACAGGGTTGAACATGTCAAGGTTGGGCACCATGCCAAAACCGTTGTTCAGGCCATCGGTGTCGGATTTGAGGTAATCGATGCCAAAGGTGGGCAGCAGTTGCACGCTGTCACCCAGGCGCAGGCGGCCACTGATGCGGTTGTCCAGATAATGTGATTTGGACTTGCCGTCGGTAAAGGTGTAGCCGCGCAGAAGCTCACGATCACCGTTGGAGCCATAGGCGAATGTATTGGTCTGGTCGAGATCGAGGTTGGTGTACTTGTAGTCCTGGGTGAACTTCCAATCCTGGTTGAATTTGTGGCTCAGCAGCCAGCCCAGGCTCGATTGGGTGCGTTTGAGCTGATCCACGCCTGGCTCGCCGGCATTGAAGCGACGGTCGATGCGCCCATAGGGCGTGTCGATGATGGTGCCGTAGGCAGGCAGAAAGCCGTTGGTGGGGCGCCCGTCTTCGTGCTGGATGCTGCCCAGAAGCGTCAAGGAGGTGCGCGGGCTGAACTCCATCGTGACGCTGGGCGCCAGGTAGTAGCTCTTCATGTTGGTCTCGCGCTGCATGCCGTCTTCCTTGCGGGCCTGCGCCACGAGACGGTAGTACACCGAGCCGTCGCTGTTGGCAATGTTGTTGTAGTCGACACTCAGGCCCAGGCGGTTGTTGTTGCCGACCTCGGTGTTGAGCTCAAGGGCACGTTGCTTCTGGGGCCGTTTGGTCACAAGGTTGACCACGCCACCGGTCTCGGAGGCGCCAAATACCAGCGCGCTGGGGCCTTTGAGCACTTCGACCGATTCGACCCCGAACACCTCGGGCTTCCAGACAAAATAGCCATTGGGCGAGGTGGGTGTTCCGTCGAGCGAGACCGAAGCATCAAACCCGCGGATCTTGAACCACTCGACCTTGTTGTCGGCGCCAAAAGGCTCGCTGAGCACGCCAGCCTGGTATTGGAGGGCTTGGTCGAGCTTGCGCGCACCCATTGCATCGATCTCGTCCTTGCGAATCACGGCGCTAGAGTTGGGCGCATAGAAGTCGAGGCTTTGCAGCTCATCTACGGTGCCAACCACAGTCACCGTCGAGAGTGTCTTGTCCTTTGCGTCGTCGGCTTGGGCGGTTTGGGCCATCACAGGCATGACCAAACCAGCGGTACCCATGGCGATCAGTATGGCCCGGACAACGGGGGTGTATTGTGCGTAAAGCATAGTGTTTCAGAAGTTAAAAAAGAAGCGGGCACTCACGCCGCTTTCTTCATGCAAATTCTATGTCTCAACTGATAATTATTCTCAAGTGCATTATCATTTGTGGTAAATATGTAGCATTTCTCTTTGCCATGGATCATTGCAAATGGATGCAGTGGCAGCAGGTGCGTTGTCGGCGTCTTGGGTACGAGCCGTTCAGGCACTTGCCTATTGGTGGCGGTTACTGCAATTGCTACATTCTTGGATAGCATCGGCTTGCAAGCACCGGTTTTTTCGATGGATACGACGACATCAATCAGCGCTGCGCTCAGAGGCAGCATTACGCTGCCGCGCGCGGCGAACTTCGTTCAGTGGCTCACCAGCCTGTGGCGCGACAAAGGCGTAGAGATCAAAGAGCTTGAGCCAGATCTGATCCAGCTCCATCTGGATGGGGTTGGCGTGCTGCAACTGCGGCTGCTGGCCAGCCGCCAGCTCGAATGTCTGGTACTGCCTGTTACCGAGCCGATGGGCGGGTTGCTGCAGTTGTCGCTGACGGAATACCTGGGCGAATATGCCGATGAGATTGGCCTGCCCGATGGCAGCTGGGATATCGCGTGGGAAGGGCAGGCGCCGCGCAGCCCGACACAGTTGCATATTCTGGAGGTGATAAGCAACCGGGCACTGAGCCCTCAAATGCGCCGCCTGCGTTTGAAGTGTTCCGACATCAAGCCTTTTGCCACAGAAGGCATCCATATTCGCATGCTGTTGCCATGTGCTGGCGCTGAGCCGGCCTGGCCTGATCTGCAGCCGGATGGCCGCTTGCTCTGGCCGCCGGGCAAGCCGCGCATGGCGCGCCGAACCTACACCATCCGCGCGGTCAACGTGCCGCAATCATGGATCGACGTCGACGTGTTGCTGCACAGTGATGCCGATGGCCCGTCGCCGGGCTCCGTCTGGGCCGAGCATGCTGCGCCAGGCAGCCCTGTCGGCGTGCTCAGTCCTGCCCGCGGTCTGCCTGCGCGTGCCAGCCAGCACATATGGGTCGCCGATGCCTGTGCCTTGCCCGCTGCTGCACGCATGGTGGAGATGCTGCCGCCGGATCAGACGCCTGCCTTGTTGCTATGGGTCGCAAATGAGCATGAACGCGCCGCGTTCGACTTGCCTGCATCCAGAGTAAGGCCGCAGTGGCTGTGTAGCGGCGAACCAGGGGCTTCAGTTCCCGAAATTGCCAAGGTCTTGCAGTGGCTTGAGTGCCAGTCATGGAATGGTTCCGACACCGCCTTGTGGATTGCGGGCGGTTTGCCAATGATCCAGGCCGCCCGGGCATGGGTGGCCGCCCAGCCTCGACTGGTGGGGGTGCAAAAAATGATTCATACCTATTGGCGGTGAGAAGGCTGGAAACGCCTTCTCTGCCAGCCATTCGCCTGGCGTTTTTTCGTTGGTTTCGCCCAAGCGCTTCCAGATTCCATTGCGGGCACTGTGCGGTCGAAGGCAGGAGAGGTATCAAAAGCCTCTCAATCTTTCAAGCGCTGTCTGTTTGCATCCGCTCGAAGGTGCCGATAGCGTATTGAACCGATCAAACGGTCGGCTGACTTTTAAGAGCCGCTTGCTCCAGGATCGATTGTCCGCATGCCAAAAAACTACCCACGATGCTTTTCGTGGATGCCTGGGTGCGGCGGGCCAGTGCCACTTGCACCAAAAGGCCATCGCACATACCAATCAGCACAGCAGCCAACTCACTGGTAGTGGATTTCTCAATGCCAGGGTAGGCGCGGTGGATGATCTCTGCGATGCCGGAAGTCATCACATCGTAGGCTTCACCAAGTACCTGCGCAGCTTCTGGGTCACCGACTCCAATGGACCAAAAGTGCATGATCAACGTTGCATGCTCGACACTTAGCGCATCTGCCAGAGCTTGTTGAAACAGTGCCCTTAGCACAGCCCGCGCGGCGTCTGATGAAAGATTCGCGGTCGCGGTGGGATCCATTTGCGAGGTGTAGCCCTCAAGCACTGGCTTCATCACCTCTCGCAATAATTCGGCCCGGCCCGGAAAGTAGTACTGCGCATTGCTGATCGAAATTTCAGCAGCCTTTGCAACAGAACGTAAGCTAAATCCCACTGTCCCTTCCGAAAGAAGCTGCTTTCTCGCGTGCTCAAGAAGATTGTTTCGGGTACGCAGACCTTGAGCTCGAAACACGGGCTCTGAGATAGCTCCCTTGGATGAAGGCTCGACCTTCACTCGGGGCCCAGGTCTGCTCTTCTGGCTACCGGACATGGCGCGCACTCATCAATTTTTAAGACCCCTCTAGTGTAGACCCTGAAATTTTTCTAACGATATTTTAGAAATCTATCACTGATACACGCATTAAACGTGCCAGGGCCACGACAAAAAAATTGGCCTAAATCAAACATTTGTTGACACTCCTTGGTAGGTGATTTATTGTCTCTATGACCTATCTTTGGTGTAATGACCTAATTGCATCCAATGGCTCCACGGGCTCCATAAGTCGCTCGAGATGCTTGGGTAATTTACCAACATTAATAATAATTTCAAAAGGGGAAATATGTCAGCAATAACCCCCACATTGCGCCAATTGAACTGCTTTAAGGAGTTGGCCAATTACAAGAGTTTTACCAGCGTTGCTGAAGTTTTAAAAATCAGTCAACCGGCGGTGTCTTCTGCTATCAGAGAATTAGAAAAGGGGCTTGATACAAACCTTTTTGACAGAAGCACGCACCATGTTCGGCTCACGCATGAAGGAGAGGCTATTCGAGAACACATTGAGTGGATGGTGAATAGCTTTGAGAATGGTGTCCGGGAATTGCACCAGTCGGTCAAATACCGAACTAGTACCATAAGGATTGCCTGCATACCATCGGCCTTGCATCTGATTGCGCCTTTACTGTACCAGTGGCAATTAAAAAATCCACTCATCAATTTACGATTGATGGATATGCATAGTGACGAGTTGTCAAAGGCAATCGTTACTGGCAATGCAGATATAGGCTTGGGGGTGGAGTTTCGAACGAATCAGTCCATTGAATTTTCGCTTGTTACCACAGACCAGATGATGGCAGTTTTACCTGTTGGGCATCCGCTGTCTTACAAAGAAGACATCAGTTGGAATGACTTGAGGAAGAAAAACATAGCCATATTGAACAGAGGTAACACATTTCAGATGATTCAAAACTCGCTTGTTGAAGAAGGCATAGATTTTTCTAGTATCACAAGTTTGAATTTTATCGAATCACTGTATGCCTTGGTTGCTAATAATTGCCATTTGGGAGTTATTTATAATTTACAGGTCAAATCCCATTTTGAATCGGGTTTGGTGTTCAGGCCCGTAAAAGAATTGATCTCTTTGCGAAGAATATGCTTGATGACTATGGTCAACAAGAATGATAAAGGTAGCTCTGTCAATGATTTATGGGATTTTCTTTTGAAAAATATAAATAATTCAACTCCAAGAGGCGAGGAATGAACCATATTGGACTGCAGTGGCTGAAGATGCAAGCCAAGAGATGGGGGCTATGCCTTGCATTGCTATGCTTTTCAGCATTGGCCCATGCTCAAACCTGTGAATTGGGTGGAAATAGTGCTCCCTCGGGCGGGAGCTTTGCACTGGAATCCTATAGCAGTACAGTGCACGTGAATGTGAGTGCTCCATCTTCCTTCAGTTCAGGCACTGCATACACATTGCAAAATGTGCAAGGAACAGCAAGGAGATATTCAAGCGCAAACTATATAAGGGTCAGTGGGAATACGTCAGTGACCTATACATTCTCCCCTGCGGTTCCTGCCAATCGCGTAGCTTTCATAATTTTCGATGTGGGAGTGGGTACAAACATACCGCCTGCCTACACGCCAACATTGACATTGAGTGTGACCGGTGGTGCGAGTCCAAGCAGTTTCAGCTTTTCAAGCTTGCTTGATAATACAAACTCGCCTATGAATCCGCTTACCTATACGCCTGCGACCGGTGTTTTCTCGAAAACCTCGAGTGTTTCTACAGTACGTGAATCGGGTGCTGTAGTGGGTAATTCCAATGCGCTCGTTTCCAGCTTGACGGTGACAACCGCCGGATTGGATGCTCTGGATTTGGTGGGGTACGGTCTGCCGTCTATCCCTACCTGCATCACTACCAGAAAAATCAGCGTGGGCGGAACGGGCAGCTTTTCATTCGCCAATACAAACCTATCCACCCTCAACACAGTACTGACAACCACTGCAATGCAGTCGCCGGTTGATAGCGTCGCTAGCTTTGTTCCTGATCCTGCAAGCGCTGTCTCCATTACGGAGAGTGTGTCATCTTCTCCTCCTGGTTGGCGATTGGCAGGTGCCTCATGTACAGATGCGAACAGTGGGGTGACAGGAAATATAGGTGCCTTTGGGCTTAGAAGCGGAAATACCTTGACGGTATCGCCAGGCCAATTGAGCCCAATCGCCAATATTACCTGCACGTTAACTAATTCATTCTTGGTGGCAGTAGATGATACGCAAACTACGCCGATGAATATTCCGGTCAATGGGATAATGCCTATTTTTTCCAACGATACAGGCGGCGGTATATCACTGTCGGCATTGGATGGCTCTGTTTGCACATCTTTTCCTTGTATCCGCAATATTGCAAATGGAACCATTGCAGTTGATGCGTCAGGAAACTACCTGTTTTCTCCTTCTGCTGGATTTACTGGAGTTGCGTCCATTCCGTATGAAATTATTGATGCAGCAGGCTTGACAGCCACGGCCAATATCGTCATTACCGTCACTCCGGTGCCTCAGCTCAGTCTGACGAAGGCGAGCAATGGGCCCTGGTCAGTTCAGCAGAGCGGGGCGTTCTATAGCCTCCGTGTTGCAAACAGTGGCTCTGCCGCGACTACAGGGGTAATTACTGTTCGAGACAGTTTGCCTGCTGGCCTTTCTGCAAGCGACGGAATCTATGGTGGATGGAGTTGCCAGACCTCCGGTGGAGAGGTCATTTGCACGAGCGACATTTCAATTTCTGTCGGTGCAACTGCCACTATCCATTTGCCTGTCTCGGTCGATGCCAGCGCAGTTCCGGGTGTCGTCAATCAGGCTTCGGTGGGAGGAGGGGGGGACCCGTTCAATGGAGGCAACCCTCCTGCGCCTGGCAGTTGCCCGGCAGGTGATAGCCATTGCGCTAAGGTTGCGACGGTAGTAAATGCTCAGGCAAATCTCAATATCGCAAAGACCAATGGTGTCTCTGCTGTGGCGTCAGGAAGTTTTGTGACTTATACCGTCACCATCTCGAATCCAGGCAGCACCTCGGTAAATGGATTGAGCTGGTCAGATAGTGCAGGCAGCGGTCTGTCTGACCTTGCAATCACTGGGCAGTCGGCGGATGGCAAAGGCTCTGAATCGGGCCTTTGTGTGAATCTAGCGTGCACTGGCATCTCCCTGGTAGGCGGCGGCTCTGTCACCTATACCGTGATGGCCAGGGTTACTGGTGCTGTAGGCAGCAAGGCGGAGAACAGTGCCGTGCTCATAGGCGGTCACTGCATTGCAGATGGGCCATGCATCTCGACGGACAGCGATCCCATCGAGCCGGTCAACGCCTTGCCGGTGCCGGCACGATCAACCCCAACTTACGTCATTCTGGCTCTTGCCATCCTGCTTTTGGCCGGATCGAGGCTCCATGCGAGCAAGGCACGGCAGAGCCAGGCATAAACATCAGCAACCCATGCGCAATGTTCGCTTGCCGCCACCCACTCCGTTGCCAGGGAGCTTGGCAAAAAGAACCCTCAATGCACTGGGCCGACACGGCATCACGAGCGTGGAACAAGTTGTGTGGGCATATCCCGAGCGCCTTCTGAGACTTGCCGGTTTTGGCTTGACGGCGCTCCGAGATGTCGAGCGGGTGCTCTTTCCGTGGCGCCAGTACACGCCAATGCGATTGCGAAGAAGCACTCAGTCAAAGGCGGTAGCGAATACAGAGCGCTCAATGCCCGGTTCGGATGCGCTGCCTGGCAAGGCCAGGAAAGCCCCAAAAACATAGTTGGTGGGCTCAGTCTGCCGAGCAGCAGACAGCATGGTCGTGAATGCGCTAAGCGGTTTACGGTGGTTGTCCGGGTTTGCTTGCAACACGAACATGCCGTTACCTGCTTCTTGGCTAACTGCATGATTGATAGGATGAAATTTGGCCTAAACGTTTTTAAAACACGTCATTGGATCAAAACACTGTGAACTATTGAAACCTGGCAGGAGGATGCCGGAGTCAGTGCCTTGCCGAACTGCGTCGGCATTGATCCGTTAAATAAAATGCAAGGTTCAAATCAATTCATTGCTTCTATGAATTTTGGTGTTTTGTAGCATTTATTGCCTGTTTAACACTTTTCGACACAAACAAGTTGCTGCTTGCTATCATTGATCCAACACAGGCACGATCACCTGCATCGAGATCAGAAATTTCAGAGAAAAACCATGCGAAATTCGATACGCTTTATGAGGCTGATGCTCACAGCCATGCTGCTGTGGGGCGGCACACACATGGCCTTTGCACAAAAGGTGTTGATGCTGACTACCAGCGAGGTGGCTTCGGATGCCATCCAGGCTACCAACAACCTCCAAAGTGAGTTTGAAAGCGTTGTCGGCGCGGCAAATCTCACCCGCATGTCGGTATTGAACAATGCCAATGCCATCTCGCAGGCTACGTTCACGAACGCCCCGGGCCCTTATGACATTGTCATTGTCTCGAGCACCTACATATCCATAGACAGCACCAATTGGACAGTGATCCAGAACGCCATCGCAAACCGTTGGGCCAACTCCATTGTCTTTTTTGTGGATGGCTGCTGTGAAGCGACCAACGGCGCTAATGCCGCCAAAATGGTAAGTGCATTAAATGGGGGGGCAGCGACGTCCTTCTCACTGGGTAGCAGCTTAAGCGGATTCGCCAGATTTCCGTTGAATACGAACTCTCCCTATGCACCATCTTTTACCGGGCTGAATCCTTTCGCTGGTGGAGACATCACCTACATCAACAACGTTCCGGCAAGCAATGCACTTTATTTGGCTGCTGGTACCCCTCCGGCCAGTTTCCCTCCCGCTGGATCGGCACTGACTAACAATGTGTATGGCCTTTTGATCCCTACTGTGCAGTCAAACTCAGGCAATGGTGCATGTGTATTTGCGGTAGTTGATGTTTCGCCGTTTGTTAACGCGGCGCCTGGCTACACACCATGGAGTGAAAACCAAGGCAAGGTAGGCCCGGCCTTCGTCAATGCCGCCACCTCAGAGAACGGCGCATGCGGTCTGCCCAAGGTGACCAAATCCTTTGACAAGGCTGATATCTATTTGGGCGGCACGGGCAACACATCGGTGCTGACCATCAACATCTCCAATGGCACGCCAAACGCCATTAACAATGTGAACCTCACCGACAACCTGCCCGCCCCCCTGCAGATTGGCGCTGGCGCAGTCTCCAATACCTGCACCGGCGGCACGCTCGCCGCCCCCCAGGGCAGTAGCGCAGTCAGCCTTACCGGCTTTGGCATTCCCTCGGGCGGCTGCTCTGTCACGGTGCCTGTGGTCTGGCCCAATACCGATGCTGGTCGCCAGGCCTGTGTGAGCGCGCCTGCGGTCACCAACACCATCACCCCCGGCGTGGATTTTGTCTCGCCTATTGGCCAGGTCAATACGCCTGCGACTGCATCCCTCACCTGCCACGCGGGCCTGTTGAATCTCTCCAAGCTGGTGGTCTGGCCTGCCAATGTTCCGCCAGTGGATCTGACCGGTGCGAGCTTCCCCGTCACCGTGGCCTGTACCGGCACCGATGGCGTAGTGCTGCCCCCCATCAATACCTCGATCGTGCTGAGCTCTGCCACCCAAGGAACTGTCGCCACCACGCCGGTGATCTCCAGCGGCTCGTGCACGGTGACCGAGACTTCGCGCTCGACGGCGCCAGCCAACTACATCTGGGTGGAGAACCCCTTGCCCAGCGCTACGGCCAGCCTGGTGGCGCCACCGGCTGCCTCCAGCGTGACGCTGACCAACACCCTGGCGCGCGCCAACAGCGACATCACGGTCAACAAGACCGTCACCGGCGGCCCTGCCACTGGCGTTTCGGGTGTCTTCAACTTCACGGCCAACTGCGGCGCTGATGGCACGTACCAGGCGGCAGTCACGCTCAGTGGCACGAGTACTGGCGCCATTGCCATCACCAATGTTCCGCAAGGCGCAAGCTGCACGGTCAGTGAAGATGCTGCGCTGCCAGCGGCTCCTGCGGGCTATGCCTGGAGCACGGACCTGCCCCCTGCCGTGACGCTGGTGACATCGGGCAGCGGCAATGTGGCGGCGTTTGTGAACCAGCTCACCAGCACGGCGCCCCCCACACCGGCACCTGTGCCCACCCTCAAGGAATGGGGCGTGATGGCGATGTCGCTCCTGCTGGTGGCGATGGGCGTGGTGCAGCTACGCAGGCGCCAGCACTGATGCAAAAAAACAGCCACCTTCGGGTGGCTTTTCTTTTTTCTGGGGCTTCGCAAATCTGGCGCTCATCAGATCTGCAAGGTAACACTCAGAGCTATCTCCGTCGCGCTCAAAATTTATAGATAGCCAGAGTGGTCTACTTGGCCAAAGTCAGTTTCAACTGTGGGCCTAAACATCCATGCTTTTTACCCAAACCTAAGAACCTGTTCAAAGTCTCTACGCAACCGCGTTGGGGCGCAATCGGGATGAGTTCAAAGCGATGTAGCGAAGCCTGGACTCATGCCCCAAGCGAGATGCAGCGTGCAGGAATCGCCCGATTTCGCACCAACCCGCAGGGACAGCACCTTGGCGGACGCCCCTAGCCGGGCGCCCGGCTAGGGGCGATCTACGTCGTTGCAGATCCTCGCAATAGCAGTGCTATTGCTGTGGTACTGCGCCGCTAGGCGCACCCCTCGGATCTCATCGTGTCGCGGCGCTAGGAGACTTTGAACAGGTTCTAAGAGCCGCCAACACCACCCTTGATACGTCGTTGCTTTGTCGGGGACGTTTAGTTGGGATTGGGAGCGCCCAGCCTTGTCATACGCCTGTATTGCCTGCGGCTTTGCCCGACGCGGCGCGGCCTGACGTAGCCACGGCGCCTCATCTCAGCAGTTCAGCGCTATCTGTGTCCGTGGCCTCGGTGACTTGGTTGGCCTCACCGCTTCACGAATGGGTGCGCTGTGAGGCTGCTTCTTGCTATCGTATACAGAAAGTATTGAATGCGTCCGGGAATGAGGAGCGAAGCCGCTTTACGTTCGAATGGCGAGGGCAGTCAGCTCTTCCAGATCGAGGTTCTTCTGAAGCTCGACCAGCGTATGCTCGTCAATGTCTCCCACTTTGTGCAAGCGGATGAGTTCTGCATGGGCTGCGGCAATTGCTTCCAGCACCACATCAAAATGGGCATGCACTGTGGGCGCCAACACGGATTCCTGACCTGCGTAATTGGCATAGATCGACGCTTTTTTTCTATACTGCTCCAGCATCTGAGGGTGGATCAACTTGCCTTCTTCATCGTAGGCCTTGCTTTGGACGACCTGCAATTGAACCTGCATCAGCGCGGCCTCCGCCTCGCTCATTGACAAGCGGGGTTTATCGGATTCAGGCGGCACCAGCCCTGTCCAGCGGATCAGCAAACCAAGAGTGGTTCCCTGAACCAGCACGGTGCACAAGATCACGGCGAATGCGCTCACCAGGATGAAATCGCGGCCAGGAAAGTCCTCAGGCAGGCTGAGCGCCAGTGCCAGGGTGACTACGCCCCGCACCCCTGCCCACCCCAGAACCAAGGCGCCACGCGCGCCCAAAGGGGTGTAGCGCTTCATGCCCAGCAGGCGGCAAAGCGAGATGGCTCCGTCGGATAGAAAAATCCAGGTAAATCTCGCTACCAGCAAAGCCAGCAAAATCCACAGAACCGGCACCGCCATTTGCTCCAGAGCCATTCCAAAGCCACCAATGCGCTCTACGACGCCCCGCAGAGAGAGGCCAATCAGCATGAATACCGCTGTCTCCATCAGAAATACCGTGACCGTCCAGAAGGCAATTCCGCGCACGCGTCCTGCAGCGGTAAATACCTTGTATTGGTTGGTGCCGCAAATCATGCCGGCGATGACGGTAGCGATGACACCGGAGACATGAAGCTGCTCGGCCAGAATGTACGCAGCCCAGGAAACCAAAAGTGCGGATGTGATGACGAGATACTCATCTTGAAGACGGCGCCCAATCAACACCCAGGCAACCCCCACGGCAGCGCCTATGGCAGCCCCGCCCAATGCGAGTATTGCAAAGCTTCCCAATGCCTGGGTGGTACTGAATGCGCCGGTAATGACTGCTGCAACCGCAAAGCGGAAGAGCACGAGCCCCGTGGCGTCGTTGAGCAGACTCTCTCCTTCCAGCAGCATCAGCACCCTGCGAGGCAGTTTGACCTGCTGCAACACCGCACGTGCCGAAACTGCATCGGGCGGCGAAACAATTGCGCCCAGTGCCGCGCACGCCGCCAACGGCAACGAAGGAAATAGCCAATGCGTGACGGCTGCAACCACCAAGGTGGTAAAGAGCACCGCACCCACAGCCAAAGAGGTGATGCCGATGATGTGCTTGCGCAGATAACGTACTGAGATTCCCCAGGCTCCGTCGATAAGCAGCGGGGGTAAAAAGATGACAAGGATGAGTTCTGGATCGGGGGAAAACGCGGGAAGCCCGGGCAAAAATGCCATCAGGCAGCCTCCGCCAAGCAGCGGGACAGCAGGGGGAAGGCCCAAGCGGTTGGCAAGGTAATGCAGACCGATGATCACCGGCAAGATGGCGATCATGAGCTCGAAAAGTTGCAGTGTGTTCATGGCGATGGCTTGGGACAGGAATGCAGGCAGCCTGAGCACTGTATCGAGTGGCTCATTGTGGGCGGTAGCGAAGCATTTGTAAGTGCCAAGTATGCACTCTGCAAGGGAGTGAATGCCAATTATTTATGATGAATTTGAAATCGATTGGTTATATTGATTTATTAGGCGTTTGTATGTGCTCATAACTAGAAACGCCCGGCACTGCCGGGCGTTTTCAGGTCAGTGATTTGCAAATACCAAGGGTATTTGCATACACCACGCACTCCTGGTCTTTGGCCATAGACCGTCTGCGAACGCAAACCTTTCAGCTTGAGCAACTGTGCCACGCGATGCTTACCGCAACGCTCTCCAAGGTCGCGCATATCCAATGTCAGCTTGCGGTAGCCATAGACACCACCGCTCTCGAGCCATGCCTGCTTGAGCAAGCCCAGCAGCCTTTGGTCATCCTTAGACCGCAGACTCTGCGGTGCTGCCTTTCACGCATAGTAACCCCTGGGGTGCAGTTGCATTACCTTGCACATGCACCGCACGCTGTGCTCCTGCTCGTGGCGCTCGATAAATGCGTACCTCACCCAGACTGCCTGGCATCGTATGCGGCGGCTTTTTTGGGATGTCGCGCTCCTCGGTCACTCGTATAAGTTCGGCCTTTAGTCGCCGCAACTCCTCCGTTTGAGATGCTGCGCCTGCCGCTCAGGCGCGGGCACTGCATAGAGCTTGATCCACTTGTACAGGCTGTGTTGGCTCCGCCGACCATTTCTTCTTAAATTGGCCTGCTACCCTGAACCAATACGAAATCGACTACACCCTGTAAGTAACCTCGTTCTTGAATCTTTGCTCAGAATTGTTCGTCTTCGCCTCCTGCAAAGCTTGATTTGCGCCTTCCTTAAATCCTTCCTTAGCGGTTTCGTTGGCGGCCTTCTTGGCTAATTCCTTTCCGAAGTCCTTGCTGACCTCTTTTGCGACCTCTCGCGCTCCGGCCTTGGCGCCTTCCTTCGCGGCGGCGCCCAAGCCCGCTCTGGCTGCTGCTGTTGCTACGATGCGGCCAATGTTACCTACCAACGCGGCAACACCTGCGCCTGGCACAAACACCAGCAGTGCGCTTGCCACATTCCCGAAAATCTCGAGCGCCTTCTTCAAACCGCCGCCCATCTCCTTCTTATCGATGGGGCGGCTTTCCAATCCCAATTGCATATCGGACTGCGCGAGAACGTCTTCGCGGGAATCCGTTTTGTGGGCAATTGCAGTGAGATTTTCGTTTGCCGCGCCGTTAAAGCCGTTCGCGCTGACGGCTTTATAAGAGGTGGCAAGACCGGTATGGCTTTGTTGCACAAATCCGGGCCGCAGCGGTAGTAGGCTCGGATGATGAGTGAGACGAACTGGGGTCGGCGCAAGTACCGCACCACAAACTG
>NZ_JACHKZ010000024.1 GCF_014207855.1 Comamonas odontotermitis
CACCGAGCTGGGCACGCCCCAAACGGTGGCCGTGGCATAACTACGTCTGGGGTTTGGGGAGACTCAGTCTCAAACCGATTTATGCAACAAAGCCCAGTGCATCCACAGGTCATCGCTACCGCTACGACAGCCGGGGTAACCGGGTCGAGAGCCTGGACGAAGCCACAGGCAGACGCATGCAGCTTGCCTACGACGCGAGCAACCAGCTGGTGCAAGTGCGTGTGCAGGAAGAAGGCAAACACTTCACGCAACGCTACCGATACGATGCGTTTGGCAGGCGCCTGGTCAAATACAACGACCCAGGCAACAGGGGCAATACGGGAGCGAGTGAAGAAAGCGGGGCAGACTACTTTGGCTGGGGCGGTGACCGGCTGGTGCACACCGAGCGGTTCAACAGCGGCAATGCCAAGAGCAGCGCAGACACACCACAGCCCGAGGTGATCCATACGGTGTATGAGCCGGGGAGCTTCACGCCGCTGGTTCAACTGCGGCGAGCAGTCGAAGCAGAGCCTGATCTGGCCGATGAACTCATTGCATACAAGCAGCCGTACGCGCAAAGCGCACGCTGATGCGCAGGCCTGGGCCAAAAGGGGGGTGGGAGGGGTGCCAGGCGTCGGCCAGTTGCAAGGTGCCGCCGCTGGCCTGCGCCACCTCCTGCACGATGGCCAGGCCCAGGCCGGTACCTGGTGTGTCGTTGGTCAGGCGGTAAAAGCGTTCCAGTACCTGGTCACGGCTTTGGGTGGGAATGCCGGGGCCATTGTCTTCAACAAACAGCAGCAGGCTGTCTGGCTGTGCATGCAATCCCAGGGTGACCTGGCCTTGGGGCGGTGTGTAGCGGATGGCGTTGTCCACCAGGTTGGCAATCAGTTCAGGCAGCAGGCGGCTGCTGGTGAGCAAGGAAAACGGGTGGGCGTCCGTCGCAGCCGCGGTGCCCTTAGCAGGCGTGGCATTGCGTGCAGCTTCGCTTTCCTCGGCTTCTTCTTTCTCTTCCCATCCCAGGTCGATCTGCTTCTGGTCGGCCGCGGGGGCCATGGTTTCCAGGCACTGCAGACAGAGGGCGCGCAGGTCTACCCACTGGGGCGCCTGGGTGGAGCTGCCTGCTTCGGCTTGCGCCAGGGTGAGGAGCTGGTTGGTCACGTTTACCAATTGCTGGTTGCTGCGCTGCAGCCGCTGCAAGATGGCCAGGCGCTGGGCGATGGAGAGTTCAGCCAGCGCTGCAGGCGTTTGGCCCAGGGCCTGCTCCAGCGTATGGGCCTGAATGGCCAATGGCGTTCGCAACTGGTGCGCCGCATCGGAGATGAACTGCCGCTGCCGTGCTACCTGGGCGCGGATGGTGCGCGCAAACTGGTTGACGGTGTCGGTAAGCGGCCGCAGCTCCTGGTGTAATTGACGTGAATCAAGGTGAAAATCCACTTCCCGTGCGGGCCGCGCGGCCAGCTGGCGCGCCATGCGCAGCAGCGGGCGCAGCTCCAGGGTCAGCGCAGTGGCGCTCACCAGTACTGCCACGGCCAAGGCCCACAGCAGGTATTCCATGGTGGGCCACCACAGTGTCTGCACCATGTCGTTGCGGCTGTGGGTGGTTTTGCCGACCACAATGGTGATTTCACGCGCGCCGGCTACGTCGTACATGGCGCGGCGCGTGATGACAGCGCGGATGGGCTGGCCTTGCCATACCGCGTCGTACCACTGGGCGTTGTCGCTGCCGCTCAGCAGCAGCTGCTGCGGCCGGGGGAAGTCCTGCTGTCCTGCCAGCAGCTGTCCTTGCGCATCGGTCACGCTCAGGTAGACATGGTCGCGCGCGGGCGACATGAACAGGCTGAGCGCTGAGGGCGGTACGCTGGCATGCACGTCGCCGTCTTCCCAGATCAGGCGGTCGGCGAGGATTTTGGCCGAGGAGAGCAGGTCGTGGTCTTGCACGTAGTCGGCAGCATCTTCGGCGTGTTCATGCGCAAACCAGCCGCACAGGGCCACCAGCACCGCCAGCGGCAGAAGCAGCCACAGGGCCAGGCGCGCGCGCAGGCTGTGCAGCATCTATTCGCCGCCCGGCAGCTTTTGCTTGAGCAGGTAGCCCACGCCGCGCAGGGTCATGATGGTGGTGTCGCTGGCCTGCAGCTTTTTGCGCAGGCGGTGTACATACAGATCGACGGCGTCAGCGCTGGCGTCTTCGTCCATGCCGTAGATCACATCCATGAGCCGTTGTTTGGAGAGCGCACTGCCGTTTTGCAGCATCAGTGCTTCGAGCACGCTGCGCTCGCGCGGCGGCAGGGCGAGTTCTTCGCCCGCCACGCTGAACAGGCGCGTGCGCAGATCAAGCTGCAGGTTGCCGCAGCGCACATGGTTGTCACGCGCAGGCATCTGTCGCCGGGCAATGGCCTGCATGCGCGCCAGAAGCTCGCGTATTTCGACCGGCTTGACAAGGTAGTCGTCCGCGCCAATTTCGAGGCACAGTACCTTCTGGTCGAGCGAATCGCTGGCCGTCAGCACGATCACCGGCAGGCTGTCGCCGCGCTCGCGCAGCCGGCGCAGCAAGGCCTTGCCGGTGAGTTGCGGCAGGTTCAGGTCGAGCAGCAGCAGGTCGTAGTGCGATTGGGTGAGCAATTGGTCGGCTGCGTCGCCGCGATCCACATGGTCCACTACGAAGGCGTGCTGGCGCAGCAGGTCTGCCAGGGATTGGGCGAGTTCCAAGTTGTCTTCGACCAGAAGAATCTTCATCAGATGGGGCGGCACCCAAGGCGCCAGATTAAAAGAGATCAGGGATAACCACTAAAAATGCTGCGGTGCAGCGAAAGCGCACTGAAAGGGTGCCGTTTTTAGACTTTGTTCCTATCCGGTGCATTATGCGGTGGCCCAGGCGGGCGCTCAAGCCGACAAAGGTGCACCACGGACAACAACCCAAGGAGATGCACCATGACCACCATCCACGCTTCACGCCGCGCCACGCTGGCAGCCATTGCGGCTGCCGCTGTCTGCTGCATGGCAAGCCCTGCTGCCCAGGCTGCAGACAGCGATACTGTCACCATCATGGTGGGCGGTATCAACAAGATCATCTATCTGCCGGCCAAGCTGGCCGAATCGCTGGGTTACTTCAAGGACGAGGGCCTGAAGGTGGAGCTGCAGTCGCAGCCCGCAGGTGTGGATGCTGAGAACCAGCTGATCGCAGGAGCCGTACAGGGCGTGGTGGGGTTTTACGATCACACCATTGATCTGCAGGCCAAGGGCAAGGAGATCGAGGCGATTGCAGTGTTCTGCAAGGTGCCCGGCGAGGTGGAGCTGGTCTCTGCGAAGGCGGCGGCAGCGGGCTTCAAGTCCATGGCCGATGCCAAGGGCAAGACGCTGGGTGTCACGGGCCTGGGCTCGTCCACCGAGTTTCTGACCCGCTATCTGGTCGACAAGCAGGGCGTGGCGAGCAAGGATTATTCGCTGCTGCCCGTGGGCGCTGGCAATTCCTTCATCGCAGGCATGAAGCAGGATCGCATCCAGGCTGGCATGACGACCGAGCCCACCGTGTCGCAGATGCTCAAGACCGGCGACGCGCAGGTGCTGGTGGATATGCGCAGCGAAGAGGGCACCAAGGCCGCGCTGGGTGGGCTCTACCCCGCCGCCAGCCTGTATGTGCGCAACGAGTGGGCCGCAAGCCACAAGGAGCAGGCCGCCAAGCTGGCCCGCGCCTTTGGCAAGACGATGCAGTACATCAGCAGCCACAGCGCCGAGGAGATTGCCGAGAAGATGCCCAAGGATTACTACGGCAACGACAAGGAGCTGTATGTGGCGGCGCTCAAGGCCTCGCTGCCCATGTATACCAAGGACGGCAAGATGCCCGAGGGCGGCCCGGAAACGGTGCTCAAGGTGCTGTCGGCCTACAAGCCGAATGTGAAGAGCGCGCACATCGATCTGGCCAAGACCTATTCCAACGCCTACCTGAGCGCGAAATAAGCAATAGCAACAAGCGCCAATAGCGTACTCAAAGCCAAAGCGCAGCGCGCCTACCCGATTACATTCAGGAGACTCCCATGTCCTACGCCACCGAGGCGGTTGCCAGCCAGCGGCCGTCCAACATTCTGCAGCCCCAAGGCGCTGCAGCGCCCGCCCACCCAGCGGATGCAGCGATTGAATTTGACAAGGTGTCGCTGCGCTTCATTGCGCCAGACGGCACGGCCACCCTGGCGCTGCGCAATTTTTCGATGCGCGTGGCCAAGGGGGAGTTCATCGCCATCGTCGGCCCCACGGGCAGCGGCAAATCCACCACGCTCAACCTGATCACCAGTTTGCTGCAACCCACGGTAGGTGAGGTGCGGGTGATGGGCAAGAAGGTGGAGCAGATCGATCCGCGCATTGGTTTCGTTTTTCAGGCCGATGCCGTGTTTCCCTGGAAATCGGTGCGCGATAACGTGGCTGCCGGCCCCATCTTCCGCGGTACGCCGCGCGAGCAGGCGCTCAAGCTGGCCGATGAGTGGATTCACCGCGTGGGTCTGGCCAATTTTGGCAACCATTACCCGCACCAGCTCTCGGGCGGCATGCGCAAGCGTGTGGCGCTGGCCCAGACTTTCATCAACCAGCCCGAGATTTTGCTGATGGACGAGCCGTTTTCGGCGCTGGACATGCAGACCCGCACCCTGATGCAAGATGAGCTGCTGCGGCTGTGGTCGGCTTCCGGCGGCTCGGTGGTGTTTGTGACGCACGATCTGGAAGAGGCGATTGCCCTGGCCGACCGCGTGTTTGTGCTGACGGCCCGCCCCGCTACCTTGAAGCGTGTGTACGAGATCGATCTGCCGCGCCCCCGCATCATGAGCGAAGTGCGTTATGACCCGCAGTTCATCGACCTGTCCAAGCGCATCTGGGACGACCTGCGCGAAGAAGTCCATATCCAGTAATACGAGGGAAGGAATACACCATGTCTGAACTCACCATAAACCCGGGCATTCCTCCCGTGCAGGCGGCGCCCGACCAGACCCCCGCTGCCGTGAGCGACGCTGCGCTGGCACAGGAGTCCATCGCTGCACAGGCGGCCATCAAGCGCCGCAAGGCCGTCATCATCGGCCTGCGCCTGCTGGTGCTCGTCGCCGTGCTGGGCGGCTGGGAGGTATCTGCCCGCATGAAGTGGATCGATCCCTTCTTCTACTCGATGCCTTCCATGATCTGGAACCAGATCGTGGAGTGGATGCGCGACGGTACATCGCAAGGCCCGCTGTGGCAGCAGGTGCTGGTGACGCTGGAAGAGACGGTGATCGGCTTTTTGATTGGCTCTATTGCCGGTGTGATCTGCGGCATTGTGCTGGGTCGCAACAAGCTGCTCTCTGATGTGTTCTCCATCTATATCCAGATCGCCAACTCCATTCCCCGCGTGGTGCTGGGTTCGGTGTTCGTGATTGCGCTGGGCCTGGGCATGGCGTCCAAGGTGGCGCTGGCCGTGGTGATGGTGTTCTTTGTGGTGTTTGCCAACGCATTCCAGGGGGTGCGCGAGGCAGACAAGTACATGATCGCCAATGCCCAGATTCTGGGCGCATCGCCGCGCCAGGTGACGATGTCGGTCGTCATTCCGTCTGCCATGTCGTGGATTCTGGCCAGCCTGCATGTGAGCTTTGGCTTTGCGCTGGTGGGCGCTGTGGTGGGCGAGTTTCTCGGCGCCAAGGAAGGCATTGGCCTGCTGATTTCCACCGCGCAGGGCGCCTTCAATGCCAGTGGTGTGTTTGCCGCCATGATCGTGCTGGCCGTCGTTGCACTGGGGGCAGACTTTCTGCTCACCCGTCTGGAAAAGCGTTTGCTCAAGTGGCGCCCTGCAGCCTTCTGACACTGCGCGAACAGGGGAAACACACCCATTTCATTACCTCCTCGTCGGTAGTCCAAGCACTCCATGCTCTACCGGCCTTGTGCCACCTCTGCCAACCGAGGTGGCATTTTTTTGCCTGCTGTGCAGGGAGCAGCTGCAACCCGTGGCGCAGGGCGCAAGTCACAAGGAGGCTGGCTAGAATGGCGCGTTTTCAACCGCGTTGGCTGCAGTGCCCCTTTCATGACCCGCTTGACCGTACCCGACCACCAGATAGGCAATCCCACTTTTGCGATCAATATCGTGGTCAGGCCCGCGCCGGATGTGATGCAGGCGCTGGTTGCGCTGCAGGACCGGATTGAAGCGCTGGCGCCTGCAGGCGCCTTTCACCGCGTACCCGCGCCAACGCTGCACCTGAGTATTTTTCAGCTCGTCTGGGCGAGAACGACCCATGTCGCCATCGGGCCCCGGCAATGGCAAGAGCTGGAAACTGAAACATTCGCGGCCTTGCAGGCGCTGGCCTCAAAGCACGATCCGTTCGTACTGCACCAGGGGCAGGTTCAGGTGGGCGAGAAGGCCATTTATCTGCGGTTTTCGCCATCCGCTGCGATGGATCGCCTGCGTGACGAGATCGAGCACCATGCCAGAGACGGCTTTCCCGGCAGACACCGGCCGCAGATTCAGCACATCACGCTGTTTCGGTACCAGCAGGCGATTCCATTGGAGCCACTGGCCCAAAGCTGCGCCCCACTGCCGCCATGGCAGCAGGCCTGGTTGATAGACCAGATGGAGCTGGGGCAGGAGACGGCGTATCCGTTGCTGGCAAGCCGCACGGTGGGCAATTTGGCGTTGGGCTCCAGCGGGTCCTGACCGCCTTGGCGCATGGACTGTTCAGGCGAAAAAAAGGTACCAGCGGCCACAGGTGCCACTGGTACCGGCCTGATTTCGCTATGAGAGGCGCTAGCAGGCGGAGATAACAGGCAAGGTATGCAAGGTATCGGGCGAGGTATCAGGCCTTTTCGCCGAGCACGGCCAGGGCCAGCTCCAGCCCGGAGACGAAGGCGTCTTCAACACGGTAGCCCAGACACCAGTCGCCCGCCAGGCCCACGCATTGCGATGCATCCCACAGGTGGCTGCGCGGCTTGCCTTTTGCGTCCTTGGGCAGCGGGTTGATGGTTTTGGCGTAACCCCATTGCACCACGCGCATCTCCGTAGGCGTGGCACGGATGCGGGTGAGTTCGGCGAAGGCCTGCAGCATCTTGGCGGCCACGCGCTGGGGCTCGTCGTTTTCATGTTTGCGGGCCCAGTCGGGGCTGGCCTGCACGGTCCAGCGCTCCATCTTGCCGCGCCCGGGCTTGGATGATTCGCGCGCCAGCCAGGTGATGCGCGGGTGTTCGGTGCGGGCGGCATTCCACTGCGGGCCCATGCTGGTCACGGTGGGATCCACGGCGTGGGCAAAGCTCAGCAGCAGGGTCCAGCTGGGGGCAATGTATACATCGCCCAGACTCCAATCTGCAGGCGGGGTGAGGTCGCTCGCCTCCAGCAGCACCTCGGCTTCGGGGGCGGGTACGGCCAGCACCACGCCATCGAGCCCGGCGTAGACATGCACGCCGCCTTCGGCGTCTTCGGTACGGATCTGCCACTGCGCAGGGTTGAGCGCATCGCGCTCGAAAGCCACGGCTTCCTCGCCCAGGCGCACGGTCAGCGGTGCGGCCCAGGCCTGCAGCAGGCTATCCATGGTGGGTACGCCCAGCAGGTGTGGCTCCATCGCAGCGCGGCTTACTACGGCTTTACCGGATGCATCCAGCGTTCGGATGGCGTTCACGCTCCAGGGACGGGTGGTGCCGGGCACGGTGTCCAGCGCCCGTTGAAAGCGGGGATCACGCACGGTGAAGAACTGCGCGCCCAGGTCAAAACTGCCATGGCTGCCATCGCGGCTGGCCATACGGCCACCCACTTGGGTCTGCGCTTCGATCACGGTCACCTGGTGGCCAGCTTGCTGTAGTGTGCGCGCGCAGGCAATACCGGCCATGCCGGCGCCGACGACGGCAAAGTGACGGGGTGCGCTGGTGGGCTGTGCGCCGGATTTTGGGGTTTGTTTGGATCGTTTGGGTTTGGGAGGGATGCGAGAAGGCATGCGAGACTTTCTGTTCTGGTTCGGCAAGCGGGACAAGGAAGAATCAGTGTTTCCAAAAAACTCCAATGGCAGTCGAAAGCTTAGCTTCCGGCAATCCACTCTACACGCTGTGGAAGACAGTTCTGGTCGGGATTTATCCCACGTAGTGGTTGGTGAGGAGTGATTCGCGCGTGGCGGGCGACTGCAGCTTGTCCAGCCACCACTGCAGGGCCTTGCCTGGCGCATTGCTGCACCATGCGTAGCGCAGCTTGATCTTGCGCAATGGGCGCATCAGCTCACGCTCCACCAATTGGCCGCTGCGCAGGTAGGGCAGGGTCATGTTGTCGGGCAGAAAACCCGCGCCTATGCCGCGCAGCTGTGCCTGGAGCTTGGCTTGCATGGTGTCGACGGTGAGCACGTCCTGGCCGCCCATCACGCCGATGGTCTGGCCCTGGCCGCTGCGCGATGAATCTGCTACCGCAATGATGCGGTGGCGGCGCAGCACGTCGTCGCTGATCGGCTGGATCTCGTCGGCCAGCGGATGGTGTGGCGCCACCACGTAGCGGAAGGTGATCTCGCCCAGATCGAGCTGTTGCAGGCCTGAAACGTTCGACGCATCGACTGCAACGCCAATGGCCAGATCGGCCCGTCCACTGGTCAGCGATTCGAGCGTGCCCGCCAGGATGCTGTCGATGATCTTGAGGCGCGTGGGCGGGGCAATGGCGTAGAAGGCCTCGACCAGCTCCAGCAAGGTGGTGCGTGAGATGACGCCATCCACCGCAATGCGCAGCTCCGGCTCCCAGCCGGTGGCCACGCGGCGCACGCGGTTGGCCACGGCATCCACTTCCTGCAGCAGGCGCGCGCCTTCGCGCAGCAGCTCTTCGCCCGCTTCGGTGGGGCGTGCCTGGCGTGCGCTGCGGTCAAACAGCAGCACATCGAGTGCGTCCTCCACCTGGCGGATGCGGTAGGTGAGGGCGCTGGGCACCAGGCCCAGTTTGCGCGCAGCGGCAGCAAAGCTGCCGGTGTCTGCCACCAACTGAAGCAGGGCCAGGGTGTCGGGGGTGAGTACATCGCGGTCGCGCAGTACAGCCATGTCGGGGTCCTTGGGCGTGTTCGAGGGTTGATGGCGAAAGCGCCATCAGTTTTTTTGAATGATGCCATCAAACCGGCAGTTCCACAGGAGGATGGGAGAGTTTTACAGTAACGGACATGGTGATGAACACGGCATTCCGGCCTTGTTTCACAAGAAGGAGATCAAAAATGTTGATGGTTCGTAAATCTGCTGATCGTGGCCATGCCGACCATGGATGGCTCCGCTCCAACCACAGCTTTTCGTTTGCGGGCTACTACGATCCCCGCTTCATGGGCTGGGGCAATCTGCGCGTGATCAATGAAGACCGCGTTGCCCCCGGTACCGGCTTTGGCACCCATGGTCACCGCGACATGGAGATCATCAGCTATGTGCTCGAAGGCAATCTGGCGCACAAGGACAGCATGGGCCACATCGAAGGGCTGCCCCCAGGCGATGTGCAGCGCATGAGCGCGGGCACCGGCGTGCAGCACAGCGAGTTCAACCATGCCGAGGGCGCGGAAACGCACTTTCTGCAGATCTGGATCGAGCCGAGCAGGAGGGGTATTGCTCCGAGCTATGAGCAAAAGACGTTCACCGACGCTGAAAAACGCGGCAAGCTGCGCCTGGTGGTGTCACCCGACGGCGCAGACGGCTCGCTGTCCATGACCGCCGATGCCCGTATGTACGCTGGCCTGCTCGATGGCGCGGAAACCGCCGAGGTGGCCATTGCTCCGGGGCGCAAGTCCTATGTGTATGTGGTCAAGGGCGAGGTTGCCGTCAACGGCACGCCGCTGCACACTGGCGACGCGGCCTTTATGGACCAGGAAACGGCCGTCAAGCTGGACCAGGCGAGCAATGCCGAAGTGCTGGTGTTTGACCTGGAAGCTTGATCCATCTACAACCTTGGAATGAGGCCAGACCCCGCCCGCAGCCTGCGGGTGGGCAAGGCTAGAGGAGTGTCATATGAATGCATTACAAAACCCGCTGGCCTTGCTGGGCCGTATCCTGGTGGCCTGGTTCTTTGTGATTCCAGGCTTTGGCAAGCTCACCGGCTTTGCCGGTGCCGTTGGTTATGCGGCCTCTGCCGGCATGCCCATGCCCGAGATTGCCGTGGGCATCGGCCTGTGTGTCGAGATTCTTGGCGGCCTGGCCATTTTGCTGGGTTGGGGTACGCGCTATGCCGCGCTGCTGCTGGCGTTTTTCACCCTGGTGGCCAGTTTTTTCTTTCATGCCTACTGGTCAGTACCGGCCGAGGCACGCATGGTGACGCAGCTGCTGTTCAACAAGAACATCGCCATCGTGGGCGGCTTGCTGGCCTTTGCAGCCTTTGGGGCGGGCGGCTGGAGCATGGACGCCAAACGCAGAGCCGCTTGATGGACGCAACCGCTTGGCCGCCTGCGGCTTGAGGCGGCTTCACAAAAAAGCCCTTTGCACCATGCAAAGGGCTTTTTGTGATGTATGGTGCATGAAGTGGCTTGCGGTGCCTGTCAGAATTGCGTTTTAAGCTCTGTTTTTTGTAGTGAATCATTCACGACACGGCGTTCGTCGAACACAAAGCAGCTGCCCTGGTAACCAGAGCCATCGGTTTCTTCGAAGTATTTCAGGATGCCGCCTTCGAGCTGGTAGACGTTTTCGATGCCTTCTTCCTGCATCAGGATCGCAGCTTTCTCGCAACGTATGCCGCCGGTGCAATAGCTCACCACGGTCTTGCCTGCCAGATCGGCCTTGTGCGCGCGCAACTGTGCCGGAAACTCGGTGAACTTGCGGATGCGCCAGTCAATCGCACCTGCAAACGCGCCTTCATCCACTTCGTAGTCGTTGCGTGTGTCGAGCGTCACTACCGGGCGGCCCGCATCATCGTGCCCCTGCGCCAGCCAGCGCTGCAGGTCTGCGGGCTTGACTGCGGGCGCGCGGCCATTGGCCGGGCGAATTGCCGGATAGTCCATGCGGATGATTTCGGGCCTGACCACTACCCGCATCTTGCGAAACGGTACGGTGCTCGACCAGCTCTCCTTGGGGGCCACATCGGCAAAGCGGGCATCGGTGCGCAGGGCATCCACCCAGCCACGCACGGCATCGGCCGGGCCAGCCAGAAAGAAGTTGATGCCTTCTTCCGCCAGCAATACCGTGCCTTTGAGCGCCCATTGCGCAGCGCGTTCGGCCAACAGTTCGCGCAGCTGCTGTGCATCGGGCAGCGGAACGAACTTGTAGCAGGAGATGTTCAGAATGTCGGACACGGCGGAGGTCTACCAAATTAATAGCAGATGGCGCCCACCAGTTGGGCGCAACAGGCCTATTCTACTTAAATCGAATACTCAATCGTGGCATTGGCCGAATGTTGCGCCAGGGCCTGCAGAAACTCGGCGTCGGTGCGGTACAGGCGCAGGTGGGGGTTGTCCTGCAGCAGACCGGCGCGCTTCAAGCGCTGCTCCACGGGCAGCTTCATGCCCACGATGTGCAGCAGGCCGCCGCGCTTGGCGGCCATGCGCTCCAGCCGTACAAAGGCTTCCACACCGGTGATGTCGATCTGGTTCATGGGCTGGGCCAGCAGGGCCAGCTGCTTGTATTGGGGATGACGGGCCCAGTCATTGGCGGCGCGGGTTTCCAGCGCAGCGGCAGATGCGAAATCCAGCTCCGAATCCATGCGCAGGGCCAGTACGTCGGGCGCCAGCGTTGGCAGATGCCACAAGTGGCGATCGCGCAGGCTGCCGTCGGGGTGCAGACCGACTTCCACAATGCGCGGATGCAGCCGGTTGTACAGAAAGTAGCAGGAACTCAGCAGAATGCCTGCCAGCACCCCCCAGTAGATGCGCGGCGCCGTGAGGATGGTGATGGCAAAGGTGGCTACGGCAATGCCGCCTTCGATGCGCGAGATCGCAAAGAGCCGCAGAATTGCCCGTGGCTTGACCAGATTGGCGACGGCCGTCATCACGATCGCGGCCAGCGCCGCCTGCGGCACATGGTAGAGCGCGGGAATGAACCACAGCACCACGATCACCACCAGCAGGATGGAGAACAGGTTGGAGTAGCCCGTTTTGGCGCCTGCCAGCAGGTTGACCGCCGAGCGCGAGAAGGAGGCGCTGGTGGCAAAGCTGCCAAACAGGCCGGCGCTCATCTTGGACATGCCTTGCGCAATCAGCTCCTGGCTGCTGTCCCAACGGGTTCCGGCCTGCTGGTGCTCCACCTGGGCGCTGGAGGCGGTCTCCAGCGCGCTCACCAGCGATATCACCAGTACCGGCATCACCAGAAGGCCAAACTCGTCCCAGCCCAGCAGGCCCGGCCAGACGAATTGCGGCAGCCCGGATGGCAGATGTCCCACCACGGCGCCGCCTTTGTCCGCAAAACCGCCCGCCCAACTGATGACGCCGGTGATGCCGATGACGAAAATGGCTGACGGAAACGCGGGCCGCCATTTTTTAGCCAGCACCAGGCCTGCAATGCTCAGCACGCCAAACAGGATCGAGCGCCAGTCGAACAGCCCCAGTGACGGGTTGTCCCACACGGTGGCCCAATCACTTTTCATGCCCAGCAGGCTGGGCAGCTGCGAAGCGAGAATCAAAATGGCCGCCGCCTGGGTAAAACCGGCCAATACCGGCGAGGTCACCAGATTGAGCAGCCACCCGGCGCGCACCAGCCCGAGCGACAGTTGCACCAGGCCCGACAGAATCGCCATCCATGCCGCCAGTACCACCCATTGGGCGGAGCCCGGCTCGGCCATGCCGGTGAGCGAAGCGCCAATTAGCAGGGCCGACAGCGCCGTGGGCCCCACGCCCAGGCGCGGCGACGGGCTGAAGAGGATGGCCACCGCCGCCGGAATGATCGAGGCATAGATCCCCGTGATCAGCGGCATGCCCGCCAGGTGCGCATAGGCCACGCCCTGGGGCAGCAGCATCAGGCCCACGGTGATGCCGGCCATGGCTTCGCCCCGCAGCAGTTGCAGGGTAGGGCGGGGCCAGGAGAGGAACGGGAAAAGTCGGTAGAACAGCGGCGCAAGCATGGCGCATTGTCGCCTTATGATGAGCAGGCCCGCATGCGGGCATGGACTTATGCGACAGCGTTCCACGGATTTGCCTAAGAACGTGTTTACGATCTCTACGCAGCCGCGTTGGAGTGCAATCGGGATGAGTTCGAAGCGATGGGCCGCAGGTTGCACCGGGGTGCAAGCAAGGGCCAGCGCGCAGAAATCGCCCGATTTCACTCCAACCCGGAGGGACAGTGGGTTTGGGGCGCCCGGCTAGGGGCGCCCGGCTAGGAACGCCCGGTCAGGGGCGCCCCGCAAAGCCACTGTCGCGGCGCGAGGAGATCGTAAACACGTTCTTAGGTGCGCGGCATGCGATAGCGTCTTTTTTAGTGAAGCTCGCCCACCCCGCATGAAGAAATCCCGGACAAATGTATCGCGCAGGTTTCAGTTTGCGTTTTTGCGCACAGGCCTGGGCAAATGCATGAAGATCGCCAACAATCTGAAAACTCCAACCGACTCCGACCTCCGATTCGCGCACTCCGCATGTCTTTGCATCCCTTGAGCCGACCTGATCACCCGTCTGATCGCAGGCCTTGTCACCCGCCTGGCTGCCCGCGAACAGGCCCGGCCCTGCAATCCGGGCGTATCCGCCTGTGGGTAGCTGGGGTTGGCTTGTGTGTGGCCATCGTCTTGGGCATTTCTGCGCCATGGTGGCTTGTCGAGGCGGATGCCATGGGCACTGGCCAGCAGGTGGCGCAATGGGTGCACAGCCTGCACCAGCGGCTGCGCAACTCTGGGGCCCGCGTGAATGCGACGGTTGAGCAGACGGCCTCCCGCCAACGTGCGCTGGCCGAGGACGATGCGATATCTGCCGCAGTGAGTGATGCCCTGGCCGCCACCCAGAACGACGATCTGCGCATGCTGCAGGTGGAAACCGGCAATGCCATGGTGACGCTGCAAGGCACCCTTCCTTCGTCTGACCTGCGGGATCGCGCCATCGCCATCACGGAGGGCGTAAGCGGCGTACACGGCGTCTTCAGCCTGATCCAGATCCAGACTCGATGACGCCCGCTGGGTGCAGCAGTTGCCTTACAGGCCGCCGGGCCAGACGGCCTAAGAACGTGTCTACGATCTCCTCGCGCCGCGACAGTAATTTTGCGGGCTCCCCTGACCGGGCCTCCCTAGCCGGGCGCCCCCAAACCCACTGCCCCAACGGGTTGGCGTGAAATCGGGCGATTTCTGTGCGCTGGCCCTTGCTTGCACCCCGGTGCAAGCTGCGGCCCATCGCTTCGAACCCATCCCGATTGTGCTCCAACGCGGCTGCGTAGAGATCGTAAACACGTTCTGAGCGCATAATGCGAGCCATTCTTGAAACCAGCCTGTTGCGATTGCCCTGAAGGCAGGTTCCTGCGGCAGCGCGGCGCAACTGTGCGCCGCGATCTTCTTTCCATGATTCGGGCAGACCTGTCTGCCATGCTTTTATCGACTGCGCACCATGCACCAGCACGACAACCACCCGCATGACCATGGCCATGACGGCCCATGCGACCATGCCCATTGCGACCACCACCATACTGGCCCGCGCAGCATCTATATCTACTCCCCGTCGGGCGCGGTACGCGACAAAAAGGGCTTTCGCCGTGGCGTTGCAAGGCTCAAGGAGCTGGGCCATACGGTAGAGGTGGACCCGGCGGCCCTCGATTCCTGGACGCGTTTTGCCGGAGATGACGACACCCGCCTTGCTGCCATTGCCCGCGCGGCAGCCAGTGGCGCTGATGTGACGATGATGACACGCGGCGGCTACGGCATCTCGCGCCTGCTGCACCGCATCGACTATGAGCAGATTGCGCGCTCCATCGAGGGCGGCACGCAGTGGATGGGCCTGAGCGATTTCACGGCGCTGCAGATGGCGCTGTATGCCAGGACCAGGGCGGTGACCTGGGCGGGGCCGTCGCTGGTGGCCGACATCGGCGCGGAAGAGGGCATGGACGACATCATGCTCGATTGCTTTGAAGACCTGCTGATGGGCCATGGCGAAGGTGCTGGCTGGCGCACGCTGGCAGAGCGCCCGGGTACTGTACAGGGCCCATCTGCCGATGCGGAAACCTACATTCCCAAAGCTACCTTGTGGGGCGGCAACCTGGCGATGCTGGCCTCGCTGGCTGGTACGCCGTACCTGCCCAAGGTCAAAAACGGGGTGCTGTTCATCGAAGACGTGGGCGAGACGCCCTACAAGATCGAACGCATGCTGATCACCTTGCTGCATGCCGGTGTTCTGGCCCAGCAAAAGGCAGTGGTATTTGGCCAGTTCAGCGACTACAAGCTCAATGCGCACGACAAAGGCTACAAGCTGGCCACCGTGGTGCAATGGCTACGCAACCAGCTGACCATTCCCGTCTTCACCAACCTGCCGTTCGGCCATGTTCCAACCAAGGTGGTGCTGCCGGTCGGCGCCCAGGTCTCGCTCAGTGTGGAAGGGCGCGATGCATTGATCTACTGGGGGCATATGTAGCGGTATTGCAGCATTGCTGCAACGCGCCATGCGGCGGCGGCAGTGGATTTGCCGCACGGCACAGCCAGTGGCATAGATTTGTTGATGCTGTTGCGAGCGAATCCGCTTGGTTATGGACCCCGGTTTGCGGTGTAATATGTGTAATAACAATTCTTTGAGGGTGTAGTCGCTCCGTGGGAGGAGGTGGCTGCATCCGTGCGAACTATCCATGACAACTGTCGCCACCGTGGTATTTATCGATATCTCGGGCAGTACTGCTTTGTTCGAAACCTTGGGCAACGAGCGGGCTGCACGGGCGGTCGCAGGCATGACGGATGCATTCAAGCAAGTCGTCGTGCAAGCGGGCGGGCGGGTCGTCAAAACCCTGGGTGACGGGGTTTTGGCCATTTTCAACAGCAGCGCACTGGCCGTGAGTGCCATGACCATGCTGATGCGCCGCCATTATGGGCAGTGGGATTCGCTGCCGCCAACGCAGAAGTTCCATGTTCGGGTTGGCATGAGCACCGGAGAAGTGGTGCTCATGGAAGGCGACTGCTATGGGGACTCGGTCAACATGGCCTCACGCCTGTGCGAAAAGGCGAGCCATCGTGAAATCTGGGCCAGTGCATCCACGATGGAGTCGGGTGCCCGCGCCGACACCAACTTTGTGCCCATGGGCTGGATGGAAGTGCGCGGCAAATCCGAGCAGCACATGCTCTACCAGGTGCAATGGAGCGAGCCCGAAGCGCATGAGGTGATCACCGCCTACGACTCGTCGCTGCCCATGCGGCAGGAAGCCGTAGTGCAGGTGCGGCTGCGCCTGGCCAGCAGCGGGGTGGAGAAGACATTCGAGACCCATGAGATGCCGATCTTTATCGGACGTTCGTCCGATTCCGAATGGGTGGTTCTGGATCGCCGTGTCTCCCGCCAGCATGGCCGTATTGATTGGCGCGGCGGCAACCTTATCTTCACAGACTTGAGCCGCTACGGCACCTGGCTTGCCTTCGGTGCCAGCCCTGCCACCGTGGTGCGGCGCGAAACCGTGCAGTTGCATGGTGCCGGGGTCATGTACTTTGGCGTGTCGCCCGAAGACCCGACGGCGCCGAGCGCCGCATTCTCGATCAAGCCTGTGTAGCAGAGGGTGGTGGCCTCTCCTTGTGTTGTGAGGAGACCGGCAGCAGGCTTTTGGGTGCACTCAGTGCGCAGCGCTCAAGGGCTCCAAGGCAGTTGCAATGGCAGCGGCATTGGTTGGGCGCACCACGCGAGCCACTTCCTGACCATCTTTGAGCACCACCAGCGTAGGCCAGAGCTTGATGCGGTAGCTGCGCCCCAGCGGCTTGCCAGGCCCATCTTCCACCTTGATGTGGCGGATATCGGCCCGCGGCGAGAGCGCCGCTTCAATCAGCGGCTGCGCGCCCAGGCAATGCGGGCACCAGGGCGTACCAAATTCAATGACGGTGTAGGCGGGCAAGGCGTCCACTTCGGCGCGGCTGGGTTCCTGCGCCAGATGCTGGTGGCTGAAAGTCATACGGTCTCCAGATTCAAAACTATCAAATTCATAGCGTGTTGCGTCCTTTTGCAGCGCGCCCGAGGTCGTGTTTGATCAAACCTCGGCACGGTGTGCCGGCAATTGGCGGGCCAGGGTTGCCAACTCTTCGTTCGTATTGGCGTTGTAGAAGGCGGCGCTGTGGGAAAACTCGGCCAGCGCCAATGGATGCTGGGCAACCCATTGGCGAACCTTGCGGCCGCCCGATTCCACAAACTCTCGCACATTGCCTGCCAGGCTCGCGTGCAGCAGGCAGAACGTGGGCTGCGCCAGGCGTTCGCCGCCGGGGCTGCGGGTGCAGGCCATGGCAACCAGCGCCTGGTCACGCACCGCAGCATGGGCAAGTTGCTCGGCCAGATCGGCGGGGAAAAACGGCGTGTCGCATGCAACCGTCAACAGCCAGGGCGTGCGGCATGCGGCCAGCCCGGCCGCAAAACCGGCAAGCGGCCCGGGGTAGGGCTCTGCGGGTGCTTTTGCGGCCGCCAAGGCCGCAGGCGCCAGATCGGTAACTACCGCATGGCCCAGTGCCGCATAGGCTTGCAGGTGGCGGTTGGCATTGACCAGTACCTCGCCCGTCTGCGCTGCCAACCGCTCTGCCGCCCATGCGGCCAATGGCTTGCCCGCCAGCAACTGCAGGCCTTTGTCCACCCCGCCCATGCGCGAGCCCTGGCCACCTGAAAGCACGAGGCCGGTAATCTGTTCACGGGGAATGGACAAGGGGTTTGGGGGCATTTTGCTATTGATAAGGGAGCTAAAGGCGTAGATAGAGGCACAACAGAGCTGATATTTTCTTTGAAAGCAGTGCCGGGCCTTTGCTGTAGAAGAATACGCAGGAAATAATCGGGCAAGCCATGCAATCACGGACTATCGCATGTTGGCTCAGTGTACGTGCTGCCGTTACTGCCATCAGCCTTTCTGTGCCTATCAGCCATTGCCGGTAGAGAATTTCGCGCTGCAGGCCCGCATTGGGCAGACAGCCAGGCTGTGGCAATTCGCCCGGACCTGTCGGCGTGTATAAATTCATTCAATCGCTTTTGTTTTGATAGCAGGTTGCGTAACGGTGGCAAAGGCGATGCCTCAACAAGATGCGAAGTTGCGGAGGATCATGCGCGGCAGCGCTCAGTGACGTTTGACGCAAATCAAAGGCAAGCCTTTGCCGCCAAGCATGATGTTTGATCGGGTGGCTGTTGCTGCACTGCAGCGTGCAGACACGGCCTTTGAATAGAAGATATACATCAAAAGGCGTCTTTTCATGACTGCGCGCAAAACACGAACACCGTCCTCCGTCCGTCAAACCGCATCTGGCCGGGCCAATGCCGGGGCATCCAGCAGATCCACCTCAACCCGTGCATCCCGCCGCACCTCTGGCGAGGTACGGGCCGCAGCAGCCGGTGATACACCGCCCGGCCTGACCCGAGAGGCCATTGCAGCCCACGTCGAAAGCAAGGCTACTTCGGGGGCGCGGCAGGAGTTGGTATCGGCTGTATTGCACATTGCGGACAACAAGTCCGGGCAATCTGCGGCAGAGCGTGCAAAGAGCCTGCGCACCTTGCTTGATGGCGCTTCGCCTGACGACCGTGAAGCTTTGTTGCGTGTGTTCAGCAGCTCTGATACGCGAGATGCAGGCAAAAGCAACCCCGATGAAGAGCTGGCCCCTGGTTGGCGCGATGGCGGCTACCCCTATAAAAACCTGCTGCGCCGCTCCGTCTACGAAAAGGAAAAATTCAACCTGCAGGTGGAACTGCTCAAGCTGCAAGGCTGGGTCAAGACCACGGGTGAGCGCGTGGTGATCCTGTTTGAAGGGCGTGACGCCGCTGGCAAGGGCGGCGCCATCAAGCGATTCATGGAGCATCTGAACCCGCGTGGCGCGCGTGTGGTGGCTTTGGAGAAGCCGTCCGAATCCGAGCGGGGGCAGTGGTATTTCCAGCGCTATGTGCAGCATCTGCCCACGGCAGGCGAGATCGTGCTGTTCGATCGCAGCTGGTACAACCGTGCAGGTGTGGAGCGCGTGATGGGCTTTTGCTCCGACCGTGAGTACCAGGATTTCGTGCGCCAGGCGCCCGAGTTCGAACGCCATCTGGTGCAGTCGGGGGTGCACCTCATCAAATTCTGGTTCAGCGTCAGCCGTGAAGAGCAGCGCCGCCGCTTCAAGGAGCGCGAGTCGCATCCTCTCAAGCAATGGAAGCTCAGCCCCATCGACAAAGCCAGTCTCGACAAATGGGACGACTACACCCGAGCCAAGGAGGCGATGTTTTTTGAGACGGACACCGCCGACAGCCCCTGGACGGTGATCAAGAGCAATTGCAAGAAGCGCGCACGGCTCAATGCCCTGCGCTACGTGCTGCACAAGTTGCCCTATGCCCAAAAGGACGCCGGACAGATCGGCAAGCTCGACCCACTGATCGTGGGCCGCGCCCATGTGGTCTATGAGCGCGGGGAAAAGCCGGAATCACTGATGTAACCGGCAGATTTGCCTGCCGCAGCGTCTTCAGCCCCCGATATAGCTCATCTCCACCCGCTTGCGCAGCTGGGCAATTTCGGGGTGCTGGCTGCGTTGCTCGCTGTAGTTGTCGTTGCGCTGGCCCCAGATGTGGGCGATGGCGGCGGCGATATCCTCGTCGCTGGCGCCGCCGCGCAGCAGGCTGCGCAGATCCCAACCTTCACTGGCAAACAGGCAGAGAAAGAGCCGCCCCTCGGTGGACAGGCGGGCGCGGTTGCAGGCATGGCAGAAGGCGTGCGTCACGCTGCTGATGAGGCCGATTTCTCCCAGACGGGCATCGTGCTGGCCGTTGGCATCGGCATAGCCCCACCGCACGGCGGTTTCGCCTGGGGCGGTGGCATGGAGCGGCAGCAGGTCGAATTCGCCCTGCAGGCGCTCCAGCAGCTCGTCAGACGGCAGCACTTCTTCCATGCGCCAGCCGTTGGTGGCGCCCACATCCATGAACTCGATGAACCGCAGGGTGACGCCGCTGCCGCGGAAGTGGCGCGCCATGGAGGTCACTTCGTGGTCGTTGACGCCGCGCTTGACCACCATGTTCACCTTGATGTTGGCAAAGCCCACGGCCTGCGCTGCTTCAATGCCTTGCAGCACGGTGGCGACGGGAAAATCCATGTCGTTCATGCGGCGAAAGAGCGCGTCGTCCAGGCTGTCGAGGCTCACGGTCAGGCGCTTCAAGCCCGCATCCTTCAGTGCCCGGGCCTTGCGCGCCAGGATGGAGCCGTTGGTCGTCAGGGTCAGGTCTACCGGCTCGCCTTCCGGCGTGTTGAGTGCCGCCAGCTGCTCGATCAGCGACTCCAGGTTCTTGCGCAGCAGGGGCTCGCCCCCAGTGATGCGCAGCTTGCCCACGCCCTGGCCCACGAAGATGCGCGCAGCCCGGGTGATTTCCTCAAAGCTGAGCAGGGCGCTGTGGGGCAGGTACTGGTAGTCCTTGCCAAATACGTCCTTGGGCATGCAGTAGCTGCAGCGGAAGTTGCAGCGGTCCGTCACGCTGATGCGCAAATCCCGCAACGGGCGCTGGCGCTGGTCGAGCGGCCCTTGGGCTCCCACTGCTCCGGCTGCCGGGCCTCCTGTCACCACCATGGGGCGGGTGGCAGGGTGGGGCAGTTCGCGCTCGTCGCGCAGCGGAATGATGGGGTGGGACATGCGGTAATGGTACCGCAGGCCACAGAGCAAAGGAGCCGCAAACCCGCATGGACAGGCGCTATGGCTGGAAATGAATAGCGCCAAGGAGCGACCAGGAGCCGCTGGGCGTTGGGCGCCTCTTCAGGTTTCGGCCTTGCTGGTTACAGATGGCGACTCGGCCGCAACAGGCGCTTTGGTGGCTTTGGTGGCCTCGGCGGGGGAGGGCTGGCGCACCAGTGGTTGCCAGCCGACAAACTGCGGGTAGATGGCGGCCACACCGGCGCCGTTGAAATCCCAACCTGCGCACTGGCCCAGGTGGCGTGGCGGCTGGCTCGGGTCGGCCGATACAAAGGCCTTGTGTACGCTCTGGAAGGCGGCGGTGGCCATGTTGAAGAGCAGCTCGCGCATATGGGTGCAGCCGGCAATATCGCCCAGATTGGCTTCGATGGCCTTGCGCCAGCCGCGCGCCATGCTGCAGCCCACCATTTTTTGCATGGCAGGCAAGGCCTGGGGGCAGTCGCCCAGGGGGTGCGCGTCCATGGCCACTTCGATGGCCTGCACCACCAGGTCCGTATTGATGGTGCAGCGGATCCACATGTGGTGAATGGCATCACCTGCCTTGCGTTTGCGCTCGCCCGAAAGCACCAGGTCATAGGCCTTGGTGTCGAGCAATTCGCCTTCCACGTCCCACAACCCGTCCTCGCGCTCGAAACTGCGAAAGCGCACGTCGCGCAAATGCTTGGGAATACGGTTGGCTACGGGGGAAAGCGGCATGTTCTTGTCGATGTGGGTGGCGTTGCAGTGGGGCTGTCGCCGATGAAGACACTATGCGCCCGGCTGCTGCGCTTTGTCTGTGCAGCAAGTGACAGGGGCGCAGAGGGCATGGCGATGCAAGGAGCAGACAACAGGCTACAAGCAAGCGCCGCCGGGTGATGCTGCTATTGTAAAAACAATCACGCCGCCATGTTGCATTGCGGCATTTGGCGGCGCGTCAAGGCGTCGGGTGAGGCGTTTTTCGGCTGCTGGCGCCCATGGTATGAGCGCCAGGCAGTCAGAATGGATAGCGATAAAGCCGAGTCAATCAGCCGTGGCGAATGGCCACTGTCTTCAAGGTGGTAAAGCCATACAGTGCCTCAAACCCCTTTTCACGGCCATGACCGCTGGATTTGACGCCGCCAAACGGCAGTTCCACGCCGCCTGCGGCGCCATAGTTGTTGATGAAGACCTGGCCGCTGCGCAGCCGTTTTGCTACGCGGAACTGGCGGCCGCCATCGCGCGTCCAGACCCCGGCAACCAGGCCGAACTCGGTAGCATTGGCCATCTCGATGGCTTCTTCTTCGGTGTCGAATGCCATGGAACTGAGCACCGGGCCAAACACTTCTTCCTGCGCCAGGCGATGGCCAACCGGCACATCACGCAGCAGGGTGGGCACCTGGTAGTAGCCGCCTTCTGGGGCGTCGTCCACGATCTGGCCCTGGGCGACGATGGAGATGCCATCGTTGTGTGCATCGCTCAAAAAATCCCATACGCGCTGCTGCTGGGTCTGGCGGATCAGCGGGCCCAGGTCCAGATCCATCGTGGCAGGGCCTACGCGCAAGGCCTCAAAGGCAGAGGCCAGGCGTGCCAGCAGGGTTTCGTAGATGCTGCGCTCAACCAGCAGGCGCGATCCGGCAGAGCAGGTCTGGCCCGAGTTTTGGATGATGGCGTTGATGATGGTGGGAATGGCTGCATCCAGGTCTGCATCGGCAAACACGATCTGGGGGCTTTTGCCGCCCAGCTCCATGGTGCAGGGGCAGTGGCGCTCGGCAGCTGCCTGTTCGATCAGGGTGCCAATGCGGGGGCTTCCGGTAAAGCTGATGTGGTCTACGCCGGGGTGGCGGGCCAGCGCATCGCCCACTTCATGGCCGTAGCCGGTGACGATATTGATGGCGCCTGCCGGAAAGCCCACGTCAGCCGCCAGCTGGGCGACGCGGATCAGGCTCAGGCATGCGTCTTCCGAGGGTTTGACCACGCAGACATTGCCTGCGGCCAGCGCGCCGCCCACGCAGCGGCCAAAAATCTGCATCGGGTAGTTCCAGGGCACGATGTGGCCGGTCACGCCATGGGGTTCGCGCCAGGTCAGCACGCTGAATTCCTGCGGGTAAGGAATGGTTTCACCATGGAGCTTGTCGCAGGCGCCAGCGTAGAACTCGAAGTAGCGTGCCAGGGCCGCAGCATCGGCCCTGGCCTGCTTGGTGGGCTTGCCGCAGTCGCGCTGCTCGATGGCGGCCAGCTCGTCAGCGTGTTCCAGCACCTTGGCCGACAGCTTCGTCAGCAGGCGGCTGCGCTCGACCGGGGGTAGCTTGCTCCACACGTTCTGGTAGCACAGGCGGGCGGCCTGCACGGCATGGTCGATGTCCTCGGCATTGCCGCGCTGGATTTCGTCGTATTGCTGGCCATCGGAAGGGTCGATGACGGCAATGGTCTTGCCCGAGAGGGAGGGCACGGAGGCGTTGGCGATGTAATGCAGTTGCATGGCGTTATCAGTACAGGGGTGGCGCTGCAGCACAGCGCAGGGACGTGAACACGTTCTACCCCGTCACCTTAGCGCAGGATGGGTAGGGCGCCTACCGGGAATGGCCCGGGGCTGTCACGGGTTTGACGAAGCACAGACCCCCGTGTTCGGGCTTTTTTCAGCAAGCTGTCAGCCAATGCACCTAAAATCATCGGGTTTTGCACGCTGCGGCCAGTGGCCTGCGGGTTGGAAGCCTGTAGTTCGATCGGCGATGGCGTGCTCCAGACACCCAACCATTTGACTCTTAAGGAACCGCATGTCCTTCGAAAAACTGACCCCTGGCGCCAAGGCACCTGAAGTCTTCAACGTCGTGATCGAAATCTCGGCCAACTCCGCTCCTGTCAAGTATGAAGTGGACAAGGATTCGGGCTGCGTGTTTGTGGACCGCTTCCTGGGCACCGCCATGCACTACCCTGTCAACTATGGCTATGTGCCCCAGACGCTGTCTGGCGACGGCGACCCCGTGGACGTGCTGGTGATGACGCCATTCCCGCTGCCTACTGGTGTGGTCGTGCCATGCCGAGCCATCGGCATCCTGCACATGGAAGACGAATCGGGCGTGGACGGCAAGGTGCTGGCTGTGCCAACCCAAAAGCTGCTGCCCAGCTACGACAAGATCAACCACCTGAGCGATATCCACGATCTGGTGCTGCAGCAGATCTCCCACTTCTTTGAACACTACAAGGATCTGGAGAAGGGCAAGTGGGTCAAGGTGCTGGGCTGGAAGGGCGTGGACGAAGCGCACAAGGAAGTCGTGGACGGCATCGCCAACTACAACAAGAAGTAATATCTATTGGAGCCGCTGGCGCCCGCACGGTGGGCGCCATGGCATCAAAATGGATAGCAAAAGCCGGTTCTTACCGGCTTTTTCTTTGCCATGGCCCGCTGCGGGTGATGGGGCAGTCCCACGCAGCGGCGAGCGGGGCAGGCAATTTTCAGCGTCGGACGGCCCTTTTTTGCATGCGCGCGGCCCAACTGCCTGTAAGCTCCCTGCATCAAAAGAATTCAGGAGTGCATTGTGGTGGATGTTGTCGATTGCGTCGTGATTGGCGCAGGCGTGGTGGGGCTTGCTGTGGCGCGTGAGCTGGCGTTCGCAGGGCGCGAGGTGTTGGTGCTGGAGGCGCAGGATGCCATTGGTACCGGCACCAGTTCGCGCAACAGCGAGGTGATTCACGCAGGCATCTACTACCCGCAAGGCTCGCTCAAGGCCCAGCTGTGCGTACAGGGCAAGGAAATGCTCTACCAGTACTGCGCAGAGCGCGGCATTGCCCACCAGCGCTGCGGCAAACTGATCGTGGCCACTTCCGAGGGCCAGCGCGCCAAGCTGGGCAGCATTGCGCAGCATGCCGCCGCCAATGGCGTCAATGACCTGGTGCTGCTCACTCGTGACGAGGCCCGCGCCATGGAGCCTGCCCTGGAGTGCGTGGCAGCGCTGTACTCGCCCAGCACCGGCATCGTCGACAGCCATGGCCTGATGCTGGCGCTGCAGGGTGATCTGGAAAACGCAGGCGGCATGGTGGTGTTCAACAGCCCATTGGCCCATGCGCAGTGCGATGCGCTGGTGGACGGCCACAAAGGCATCCTGCTCACCGCGCAGGATGGCACGCAGTTGCTCGCGCAGACCGTGGTCAACGCTGCGGGCCTGTGGGCGCCTGATCTCGCGCGGCGGTTTGAGGGGCTGGCGCCCGAGCACATTCCTGTGGCGCACTACGCCAAGGGCAATTACTTCACGCTGAGTGGCAAGGCGCCTTTTTCGCACCTGATCTATCCGGTGCCCGAGGCAGCAGGCCTGGGCGTGCACCTGACGCTGGACTTGGGCGGCCAGGCCAAGTTCGGCCCCGATGTGCAGTGGGTGCAGAGCGCAGACGACCTGCTGGTGGACCCTTTGCGTAGCGAAGTGTTCTATGACGAAGTGCGCCGCTACTGGCCGGGCCTGCAGAGTGGAGCATTGGCTGCGGGCTATGCAGGCATCCGCCCCAAGATCAGTGGCCCGGGAGAGCCAGCGGCTGATTTCGTGATTCAGGATGCCAGCACGCACGGTGTAGCCGGGCTCGTGCACCTGTTTGGCATTGAGTCGCCGGGCCTGACCAGTTGCATGGCCATCGGAAAAGCGGTGGCGCAGCGGCTGCAGTAGTGCGCGCACCCCGGCGCAGGGCCGGTAGGCTTTGTCTGACATCTATGCGGGTGCATGCAGGGCGAGTGGAGCCTGTGTTCTCCGGTAACATGTAATCCAGCTGACGCCGCATATGCTTGCTGTGGGGCTTGCGCGGCGAAGGTGCATCTCTCATGGATTTGCGCAGCAGGGGGGCAAAAAGTATGACCCATATTGGAGCCCGTGCCTGATTGACGTAAGCTATGGTTTCCCAAGCCTGATCAAGAAAAGGATGATGAATATGCGTAAATCGAATCTGTTTTCCGACACCGTAGAAAGCGCCCAGGCCGATCTGGAAAAGCTGGTGGGCGACGTGCGTAGCGTGCTGTCCAGCAAGGATCTGGACGGCGTGCCGGAGATCCGCGCCCTGCGTGCCCGCTTGGAAGACACTGCCGGCAATGCCCGCGACAGCGCTGTGCGCGCCGCGCAGGATGCTGCCCGCCAGGCCAAGGAAGCCGCTTTGGCTGCCGACCGCTACGCGCACGATGAGCCATGGCGTGTGGCAGGCGCTGCCCTGGCGGTTGGTGCGCTGATCGGTTTCATCTTCTCTCGCCGCTGATGGATGGAGCCGCGTGCCTGCCCGGCAACTGGCCGGGCTACGGGCGCGGAGGCTTGATCCACCGGTGTCATCCAATAAGAAAAGCAGGGCGCATACGCCCTGTTTCCATCGAGGAGCATCAATGAACTGGTTGTCTTTGCTGGGGCTCGAAGACACCCTCGCGAGGGGGCGTACGCTGCTGGCCGAAGGGGCCATTGCAGCAGAAGACCGCCTGGACCTGCTGTCCATCGAATGGCAGGAGCAGAAACGGAACATGCTCTGGATGGTGGTGATGGGCCTGGTGGTCGCCGGCCTCACCATCGTGGCGCTGACGGTACTCTCGGGCGCCATCATCATCTCGTTCTGGGATACCTCAAGCCGCATGCTGGTGACCTGGCTCGTGGCAGCAGTCTGGCTGGTGCTGTGGATGGGTGTATTGGTCTTTCTGGTGGTGACGGCCAAAAAGGCTACCAACCCCTTCCAGCTGACCAAGGCCGTGCTGAAAAAGGACTGGCAGGCTGCCAAGCGCCGCATCTGATGTGCTGGCGGGCCTTCGCGGTCCGCAGCAGAGGCGGGCAGTGCTGCTGCATCGCCATGCGGTGGGCGCCTGGCGCAACCGGATGGCGGAGAAATGGAACAAGCCTGGAGCAATGGATGAAAGAACAAACCAAAGACATCGACCTGGTGCTATTGCAGGATGCCGACCCTGAGGCCCGTGCTGTGCTGGAACGCATCCAGGGCCAGCGCGAACGCCTGTACGGTCGCCGCCTTGCGCGCGAACAGGCGCTGGCCTTGCGGCGCGATGCAGGCCCTGATTACGCCTTGAACCATGGCTCCATCATGGAGCGGGTCATCGGCTTTGGCCGCCAGCACCCGGTGGTGTGTGTGGGAGCTGTGGGCCTGGGCCTGCTGCTGGGCCCGCGCAAGCTGCTGCGCATGGCTGGCGTGGTGCTGCCGCTGGTGATGAAGCTGCGGCGTTGAGCCAAAGCATCTGCGGCACCATTTGCCGCAGGCTCACGTGCAGCCTGAATAGCCACAGGCCATGGCCCGGCCCCTGCACCTAGGCAAAAAATAAACTGCCTGCCGTTTTCTCTGGTTAGAATGCCAGCGCTTTGCGTATATGCGCAATGCGTTGGCGCATTTTGGCGTGCAAGCTGTCGTTTCCCCTCGGTACTACCCGGGGCCAAGCATTCACAATCCAAGTCGCAGCAATCGAGAGATGCGCGGCTTTTTTTTCGCCCGCAAAAAGGCGGCTGAAAAAAGTCTGCTGAAAAGGCTGTTGATCTGGCAGCGCAGATCTTGCGGCAAAGGGTGCCTCTCCTGGAAGGTGCCGCCGCATGAAATGCGCGAGCTTGAGGGCCCCTGTTTCCATCCGGTACGGAATTTGCTGCAAACCGCCTGACCACTGGTTCCGACCATGTGGACGTTCTACACAACAAGGAGTTTTCGGTATGAGTACAAGGCGTCGTATTGTTCAAGCGTGTCTGGCAGCCATTCCTGTGGCCATCGTGGTTGGCAGCCCCGTGGCGGCGCAGGCGCAGGCCAAGCTCAAGGTGGCAGCGGTCTACACCGTGCCCTACGAGCAGCAATGGGTCAGCCGCATCCACAACGCGCTCAAGGCGGCTGAGGCGCGTGGCGAGATCGAATACAAATCCAGCGAAAACGTGGCCAATGCCGATTACGAGCGCGTGATGCGCGAATACGCCACCGGCGGCGCGCAGCTGATGTTTGGCGAAGTGTTCGGTGTGGAAGCCGCTGCCCGCAAGGTGGCCAAGGATTTCCCCAAGATGGCCATCGTGGCTGGCTCGTCCGGCAAGATCCAGGCGCCCAACTTCAGCGTGTTTGACAACTATATCCAGGAGCCTGCCTACCTCACCGGCATGATCGCGGGCGGCATGACCAAGACCGGCAAGATCGGCATGGTCGGGGGCTTTCCGATCCCTGAGGTGAACCGGCTGATGCATGCCTTCATGGCGGGCGCCAGAGAGACCAACCCCAAGGTGGAATTCACCGTCACCTTCATCAACAGCTGGTTTGATCCCCCCAAGGCCAAGGAGGCCACCTTTGCCATGATCGACAAGGGCGCCGACGTGCTCTACGCAGAGCGCTTTGGCGTGAGCGATGCAGCCAAGGAAAAGGGCAAGCTCGCCATCGGCAACGTGATCAACACGCAGGACAAGTATCCCGACACCGTGGTTGCGTCCGCCCTGTGGCACATGGAGCCGAGCGTGGACCGCGCGATCAAGGCCGTCAAGGACGGCAGCTACAAGGCGGAAGACTATGGCCCGTACTCGATGATGAAGTACAAGGGCTCGTCGCTCGCGCCGCTCGGAACCTTCGAGAAGAAGGTGCCTGCTGATCTGGTGGCCAAGGTCAAGGCGAGGGAAGCCGACATCCTGGCTGGCAAGTTCACCGTGAAGGTGGATGACTCCCAGCCCAAATCCACCGCCAAATAAGGCGGCATGCGGTGCGCAGGGCGTGATGGACAATCTCCGGCATGGCCTGCGCACGCTTAGGTATCAAAAGCATAGCGTGTAGCGCCTTTCTGTATTGGGTTTTTATGATTTTTCTATTGAAAACCCAATAGCAGCAAACGCTGCCAGCTATTCTTTTTTCACTTGGTCAGTTATCCCTTCTGGTGAACCGACACCAGACAGCTGCACCTTAGCACCACAGCGGTGCGCAACCGGCGCCCCCGTGCCCCAAACCATGCCGCCTTCATCATCCTCCGCCGTGCAGCCCCAATTGCCTGTATTGCAACTGCACGGCATCACCAAACGCTTTGGCCCGCTGGTCGCCAACGATGCCATCTCGCTTTCCCTGCACCGGGGCGAGGTGGTGGCACTGCTGGGCGAAAACGGAGCGGGCAAATCCACCCTGATGTCGATCCTGTTCGGCCACTATGTGGCCGATGAGGGCCATATCGATGTGCATGGGCAGCCCCTGCCGCCCGGCCAGCCGCGTGCCTCGCTGGCCGCGGGCATCGGCATGGTGCACCAGCACTTTGCACTGGCAGACAACCTGAGCGTGCTCGACAACATCATGGTGGGCAGCGAATCGCTGCTGCGCCCTGCATCGGCCACCGCACAGGCGCGCGCCAAACTGGTGCAGGTGGCCGCGCAGTTCGGGCTGCCGGTGCAGCCCGATGCGCGGGTGGCGGGCCTGACGGTTGGCGAGCGCCAACGGGTGGAAATCCTGAAAGCCTTGTACCGAGGGGCGCGCATTCTGATTCTGGATGAACCCACTGCCGTGCTCACACCCCAGGAGAGCGAGGCCTTGTTTGCCACCCTGGCGCAGATGGTGGCGCAGGGCCTGTCGATCATCTTCATCAGCCACAAATTGGGCGAAGTGCTGCGTGTGGCCGACCGAGTGGCCGTGCTGCGCCACGGCAAGCTGGTGGCCGAGGCCCCCACGGCTGGCACGACACAGGCGCAGCTCGCGCAATGGATGGTGGGCGAGGCCGTGGCCCTGCCCGAGCGCCGCCCTGCGCAGAGCGTAGGTGCCAGCGTGTGCCAGCTGGGCCATGTCCACACGCTGCTCAGCAAGAAAAGCACTGCGCGTGACCGCCTCGTCGATGTCTCGCTTGATCTGCGGGCGGGCGAGATCGTCGCCATTGCCGGAGTCTCGGGCAACGGCCAGGTGGCGCTGGCCGATGTGCTGTGTGGTATGCGCCGTGTGGGCAGTGGCACGGTGCGCTACCAGGGCCAGCCCATGCCCGCGTCGCCCGTCGCGCTGGTGGCGCAGGGCGTGGCGCGCATTCCGGAAGACCGCCACAGCACGGGCGTGGTGGGCGATCTGCCGGTATGGGAAAACGCCGTCTCCGAACGCCTGCGCAGCCGCTGGTTCTCGCGCCTGGGCTGGGTGAGGCGCGCCGCAGCACGCAGCCAGGCCCAGCATGTATCCGCGCAGTTTGATGTGCGCGGCGGCGGGCTTGATGCGCCGGCACGCTCACTGTCGGGCGGCAACATGCAAAAGCTGATTCTGGGCCGGGCCTTGCTGGCGCCACAGGCGCAAGGCCTAGGCGGGGAGGGCGCTTCTCCACGCCTCATCGTGGCGCACCAGCCCACCTGGGGGCTCGACATCGGCGCCGTGCGCTTTGTGCACCAGCAGCTGCTGGCCGCGCGCGATGCAGGGGCCGCCGTGCTGCTGATATCGGACGACCTGGACGAAGTGCTGGCCCTGGGAGACCGCATTGGCGTGATGCACGAAGGCCACCTGTCGCCCGCGCTGCCACACGCCGAGTGGAGCCGCGAAACCATTGGCCTGGCGATGGCGGGGGCCGGTGTGCCTGCTGCCCGTGAGGTGTGAGAGATTGCCATGCGATTAGAAAAAAGACCCACCCCTTCCAAAGCCGCCATGGTGGCTGCGCCGCTGGGCGCTGTGTTGTTTACCCTGCTGGTCAGCGGCCTTTTGGTGCTGTGGGCGGGGGCGCCCGTGGGGGCCACGTACGCGGCGCTGTTCAAGGGCGCGTTTGGCTCGCTGTTTGCGCTGTCAGAAACCCTGACCCGCGCCGTGCCGCTGATTCTGACGGGGCTGGCCGCTGCCGTGGCCTTTCGTGCCAGGCTGTTCAATATTGGAGCCGAAGGGCAGTTGTATGCCGGTGCGGTGGCGGCGGTGGCTGTGGGCGGCATGCATGGCGGCACCGGGTTCGAGCTGCCGATGTACCTGCTCTTTCCACTGATGCTGCTGGCAGCCGCCCTGGCCGGTGCGGCCTTGCTGCTGGGCCCGGCCCTGATGAAAACACGCCTGGGCGTGGACGAGGTGGTGACGACCTTGCTGCTCAATTTTGTGATGCTGCTGCTCGTGGCCTATCTGCTCGACGGCCCGATGAAAGACCCGATGGCCATGGGCTGGCCGCAAAGCGTGGCGCTGCAGGGCGATCTGGAGCTGGGCAAGCTCATCCCGCAGACCCGCCTGCACACCGGCTTGGCCATAGCCGTGGGGCTGGCGGTGGCGCTGTGGCTGCTGCTGAAGCGCACGGTGGCAGGGTTTGATATTCGAGCCGCGGGAGCCAACCCGCGTGCTGCAGCGTTTGCCGGTGTGCCGGTGACCCGCACCGTGGTGCTGGTGGCATTGCTGTCGGGCGGGCTCGCGGGCCTGGCCGGTGCCATCGAGGTGGCGGGCCGCACGAGCTATCTCACGCTCGATATGTCGCCCGGCTACGGCTACAGCGGCATCGTGATTGCCATGCTGGCCGGGCTGCACCCGCTGGGCGTGGTGGCGTCTGCCATCTTTGTGGCCGGAATGCTGGTGGGGGCCGACAGCATGAGCCGCGCTGTGGGCGTGCCCAATGCGATTGCCGATGTGATCGTGGCGGCGTCGCTGCTGTCGGTGCTGGTGGCCAGCCTGCTGACCCAATACCGCCTGCGCAGAAAGTGAGAAGCGCCATGGTTACAGAAAAAATGGCTTCCGGTGCCCATCTGATAAGCACTATTGGCTATCAAAAAGAGAGTTTTGCAGTGCGAGGTGCGGCATGAGCGAGTTGATGGACATTCTGGCCAACGGTGCCTTCTGGGTGGCCGTGCTGCGCACCGCCACACCGCTGCTGCTGGGTACTCTGGGTGTGCTGCTGTGCGAGCGCGCTGGTGTGCTCAACCTGGGGATCGAAGGCATCATGGTGGCGGGGGCCTTCACCGGCTGGCTCACGGTCTATGCGGGCCATGGCCTGTGGACCGGCGTGCTGGTGGCGGCGCTTGCCGGCGCGGTGTTTGGCGCGCTGCATGCCTGGCTGACGGTGGGCCTGGCGCTGTCGCAGCATGTATCCGGGCTGGGCATCACCATGCTGGCCACGGCCTTGTCGTACTACGGTTACCGCGTGAGCTTTCCGAAGGTGAACACGCCGCCCACCATCACGCCTTTCGAAGCCATGGATTGGCTGCCGATACCGATTCTGGGTGAGCAGACGGCGCTCACCTTGCTGGCGCTGCTGCTGGTGCCGGTGCTTGCCTGGGTGCTGATGCGCACGCCGCTGGGCCTTGCCGTGCGCATGGTGGGAGAAAACCCGCAGGCTGCCGAAGGGCAGGGCATTCCGGTGATGGCGGTGCGCAGCGGCGCCATCATCGCGGGCTCGGCGTTGATGGGGGTGGCGGGCGCCTTCCTCACCCTCTCGGCCTTCAATGCCTTCTTCTTCAACATGATCAATGGCCGTGGCTGGATCTGCGTAGCGCTGGTCGTGTTTGCATCGTGGCGGCCGGGCAAGGCGCTATTGGGTGCGCTGCTGTTTGCATTCTTTGATGCGCTGCAGCTGCGCCTGCAACAGTCGGGCGACGGGCTGTTGCCGTACCAGTTTTACCTGATGCTGCCGTACCTGCTGTCCATCCTGGCCCTGGTGCTGGTGGCCCGCAAGGCAGCCTACCCGCAGGCGCTGATGAAACCCTACCGCAAGGGCGAACGCTGAGCTATTTTTATAGCAATCAGCGCTTGCCGGTTGTTCGCCAGAAGCCAGTTTGGCACCAAGGCGCATCTAAAAAGGACAAAAAAATGCTCGATCTCCTCATCACCAATGCCACGCTGCCCGATGGTCGGCAACGCATGTCCGTTGCCGTGCAAGGCGGCAAGATCACCGAAGTGACCGAAGGCCTGCAGGCGCCTGCACATGAGGTGGTGGACGCGCAGGGCCTGCTGCTGACCCCTCCCTTTGTCGACCCGCACTTTCACATGGACGCCACGCTCAGCTACGGCATGCCGCGCGTGAACGAAAGCGGCACCTTGCTCGAAGGCATTGCGCTGTGGGGCGAGCTCAAACCCCAACTCACGCACGAGGCACTGGTGGAGCGTGCCCTGGCCTACTGCGACTGGGCCGTGGCGCGCGGCCTGCTGGCCATCCGTAGCCATGTGGACACCAGCGACCCGAGCCTGCTGCCCGTGGAGGCCATGCTCGATGTGCAAAAGCGCGTGGCTCCCTATATCGATCTGCAACTGGTCGCCTTTCCGCAGGATGGCGTGCTGCGCACGCCCGGCGGGCTCGATAACCTCAAACGCGCTCTGGCGATGGGCGTGGATGTGGTGGGCGGCATTCCGCATTTTGAACGCACCATGGCCGACGGTGCCGAGAGCGTGCGCATTCTGTGCGAGCTGGCAGCCGAGCAGGGCAGGCGCGTGGACATGCACTGCGACGAATCGGACGATCCGCACTCCCGCCATGTCGAAACCCTGGCCTACCATACGCAGCGCCTGGGCCTGCACGGCCGTGTCACCGGCTCGCACCTCACCTCCATGCACAGCATGGACAACTACTACGTCAGCAAACTCATCGCGCTGATGGCAGAGGCCCAACTGGGCGTGGTCAGCAATCCGATGATCAACATCACCTTGCAGGGCCGCCACGACACCTATCCCAAGCGCCGGGGCATGACGCGGGTGCCCGAGCTGATGGCAGCGGGCCTGACCGTCGCCTTTGGCCACGACTGCGTGATGGACCCCTGGTACAGCCTGGGCAGTGGCGATGCCCTTGATGTGGCCCACATGGGCCTGCATGTGGCGCAGATGACAAGCCGCACCGGCATGCAGCAGGCCTTTGATGCGATCACCCGTAACCCAGCCCAAATGCTGGGTCTGCAAGGCTATGGGCTGGAAGCGGGCTGCAATGCAGACTTTGTGCTGCTGCACGCCCGCAACCCCATCGAAGCCCTGCGCCTGAAGGCCACCCGCCTGGGTGTATGGCGCCGCGGCGTACGGATTGCAAGCACGCCAGCGCCCGTGGCGACGCTGCATGTGGCGGGCAGGCCGGGGTTTGTGTCGATGCTGCACGATTAAGAACGTGTTTACGATCTTCTCGCGCCGCGACAGTGGCTTTTTGCGGATTGCGGCAAAGGCCGCGCTCTTGTTACTGCCATAAGCTGCGACTTGAACGAGGCAGCTGAATGGCCACCTCGAACCTTGCTTTGACGCGCATCGAAGCCGGTATGAGTGCTACCTGGCTTGTACCCAGGGATATATCGCCAGCCCGGAGAGCGCAGCCACAAACACCACCACCGGCTCCGGGAGCTTTTTGAACCGCAGCAGCACTGCAGCCGTTCCCACAGCCATGCATGCGGTCACCCCATCGCTGATCGAGCGTTGTCCGATGACAGCCACTGCTCCGATGATGGCGCCAATGGCGGCAGCGGTGACTCCGTCAACGAAGGCCACCAATGCAGGGGCTTTCCCATATTTTTTGAAATAAGGCGCAGGAATCACCGTGAGCAGGAAGCACGGAAGGAATGTTGCAATGGCCGCGACCACGGCACCCCAGAAGCCGGACACCAGGAAACCGATAAACCCGGTTGTGATGACCACCGGGCCAGGCGTAATCATGGCGACCGCAACCGCATCAACGAACTGGAGGTCTGTTAGCCACGCATATTCCTTGACCACGCCGGAGTACAGGAATGGCACGATCGCCAGTCCGCTGCCGAAGACGAAGGTACCGGCATAGGCGAAATAGCGGCCAATCTGCGCCAACCGCTCCCAGTCGAGGCCGTTCAAGGCAAAAAAGCCGACAACCGGCGCTGCAACCGAGCGAAGCTTTCCCCCGGTTGCCCACTTTGGGGGAGCGCGCAGCAGCCACACCAGAACCCCTGAGCCAATGAACAGCCACAGCTCTTCGGATTGGGTGACGAAAGTGACAGTCGCGCTCACGGCACAAATGCCCCAGAGAAGCTTGTCTTTGCCCACATTCTTGACGGTGAGTTTGTAAGCGCTGATGCTGATGATGCCGATGGCACAGGCTCCTACGCCATAGAACACTGCCTGCATCCATGCGAGACCACCGAATGCTTTGTACGCAGCTCCAAGCGCAACGACCATGACAAACGACGGCAGTACAAAGGCAAGGCCAATGAGCGTTGCACCAGGCAAGCGATACCGGACAAATCCCAGATAGATGGCCAGTTGCGCCGCAAGTGGGCCAGGCATCAATTGGGCGAGCGCGAGCCCTTCTTTGTAGTCAGCCTCGGTGAACCAGTTGCGTCGCTCCACCAGGTCACGGTACATATAGCCTACAAGCGCGACGGGACCGCCGAATCCCCAGGCGCCAAGGCCGAGCATATAGAGGGCGAGCTGCCACAACGTGTACGGGGCAGCGTTTTCCGCCAATTGCTGTGAAGACGACTCAGAATGGGTTGGCAATGTCAAGATGAGCTCCTACCCGGGCGCATGGCCCGTAATTAGGAGCAGCACTTGGGGCAGGGGGGCCCTTCGATGCGGGGAGACTGCTCAAGTCCCCAACGACAAAATTCTAACGTCCAACCATGGACTTTGCGAAGCAAATATTATTCGCTGAGGATTGAGATGATGGGGCCATCCAGCTGGCAATGCTGTCTGGAGCATGTTCGTTGAAAGGTAACCATGAATGCGCTGACAAATCGCGGAGTACTGGCAGCGCTGGGCGCCGCAGTGTTATTTGGTGCAGGAACACCTGCTGTCAAGCTGCTGCTGGAGCATGCGAGTCCGTGGCTGCTGGCGGGCATTCTCTATCTTGGCTCGGGTATTGGATTGCTGGCTTACCGACTGGTGACCCGAGCGCCATCCGTGGCGCTCAGACGCAGCGAACTGGGGTGGCTTGCAGGCGCTGTCATATCGGGCGGCATGGTGGGGCCGCTGCTGCTGATGACTGGTTTGAGCGGTATGACCGCCTCCGATGCTTCGTTGCTGTTGAATGCCGAAGGCGTGCTCACTGCCGTGCTGGCATGGTTTGTTTTCAAGGAGAACTTCGACCGCCGCATAGCTCTCGGAATGGTTGCCATCGTGGCTGGCGCCATCGTCCTCAGCTGGCCCAGCAGTACAGGAACAACATCGCTCTGGCCATCGCTTGCGATCATTGGCGCATGTCTTTGCTGGGCAATTGACAACAACCTGACGCGCAAGGTCTCCGTTGCTGATGCATCCTTTGTCGCCATGGTAAAGGGCCTGGCCGCAGGCGCGACCAATCTTGTTCTGGCTCTTGCCACTGGTATCGAATGGCCATCGCCCGCGGTCATCTCCATCGGCGCTGTCATCGGATTTTTAAGCTATGGCAGCAGCTTGGTGCTGTTCGTTGTCGCTTTGCGCAACCTGGGCACTGCACGTACGGGGGCCTATTTCTCGGTTGCCCCATTTTTTGGTGCGCTGCTTGCCATCCTTTTTCTGGGCGAGGCAACCTCGCTGCGGTTGCTGGTAGCCGGCCTGCTCATGGCTATTGGCGTCTGGCTGCACCTGACCGAGGCGCACGGGCATGAACATACGCACGAAGTTCTGGAGCACAGCCATGAACACGAACATGATGCGCACCATCAGCATGTGCACGCCGATGGTGTGAACCCTATGGGAAAACACGTGCACTGGCATCGCCATGAGCCGCTGACGCACAGCCATGAACACTTTCCAGACGTGCACCATCAACACCAGCATTGAAAGAAAGCGCAGGCTCGACCTTGTCCGTCGTCAGACTGCTGTGGGCCGCATATCTAATGCTCCCGCGCCGCCGTCTGTGCGGCCTGCACGCAACCCACTCCTCGGTGATCCGTGCCAAAACACGCGCCTTCAGTCACGCTGCAAGGTTTTGCTGCGCTTGCCTTCTCGGTAGATATATCCACCAATTTCCGCAAGAACAAGCATTTCGGTCTCTGACAGGTAGCCTTCGACATCGCTCATCAGACGCGATAGCAGGGCCAGCGGGGTATCCAGTTCGACAGGCTCGCCCCGAGCGTCCAATGCTTCGGCTGTGCGTTTGAAAAGCTCGATAAATGGCTTGAACTGCTGTTGACCCATGACCCCTCCAGCCCGCAGCCAGAGCCGTGGGCTTAAAAAAATGCCACCCTAAGGTGGCAGAAGTTCACTATAAAAAGGCCGATCCTGGTGGTTCCAGAATGTCGTGCAGAAGCGATTGGGAGAGGGAGAGGCACGAACTCGGCACAAATCTCTGTGGCAATATTAGCCTGAATCTATCAATATGATAGTTTTGGTTGTATCTTATTCGCTACCAATAGGTAAAAAAAGAGCCCGCTTCCGCGGGCTCAAGCTTGGGCTAGCTCTTATGTGCTTCTCTTCACTCCCTCTCTGGAGTGCCTTAATCATAGATCAAATAAATCAATAAATGAATTCGATTGTTTTAACAAATGTAAGTTTGCCGTAAGGATTGGCTCTTGAGCCGGGCTTTGAAGCGTTTTGCCAACCCCCAGGGACAACACCTTGGCGGATGCCCGGTTAGGGACGCCCGGCTAGGGACGATCTACGTCTTTGCAGATCCTCGCAATAGCAGTGCTATTGCTGCGGTACTGGGTCGCCTGGCGCACCCCTTGCATCTCATCGCGCCAAGGTACTGTCGCGGCGCGAGGAGACCTTGAACAGGTTCTTAGGGCGTCTTCCAGCCCCATTTGGCAAAAATGGCTTGCCCTGCGGGCGACTGCAGGTATTTGACAAATTCCTTTGCCTCGGAAACCTCTTCGCCTCGGTGGGTGAGCACAACACCGGTGTCGCGGTAGATGCGGAAAGGTTCATCCATTTCAACGAGTTCTGCCAGTTCCGGGTTGGCGACTTGCCAGATGTTCCAGATGAGCCAGACATCGATGTCTGGTTGCTCGATCCAGCGTTTGCGAGCTTCGGCGCTGTTGGCAGCTTCGGGCAGGAGCAGATTCTTTCTGAATGCGCGCAGCATTTGGATATCGCCGGTTCGGCCGGCAACGTCTTCCCACAGGCCGTTCTGGCCCGCGCCTGCTACCGCAAGAACCTTGGTGCCAGGGGCGAGCACATCGCGGAAGCCTTTGATTCCCTTGGGATTTCCGGGCCTCACCAGGATGGCCACGGGGCGCAGGTACATGGGCTCTGCGTCGCGCAGATCGAAGATGCCGGGCATGGCCTTGGCAAAGTCGCTCATCATGTTTTCGGCTCCGCTGAATACGACGTGGGCGTCATTTTTGGCCTTGTCGATCCACTGCGGCGTGGGCCCGGCGACGACGTTGACCGTGACCTGCCTGGCGTCGCCAAACTCCTTGGCAGCCTGTTTCATGGCGGGGGCGGGGCCACCAGGGCCATACACGTTGATCACGGGAGCAGCCTGGGCGCTGCTGGAAACGACCAGGCAAACGCAAGCTGTCAATGAACGCAGCGAGGCGAGCAGTGGCTGGAGAGAGTGGCGGAAATCTCGGAGTTTTTTCATGGTGTGGATTCCATCAAAGGAAGGTGGCGAGAGCGTAGGCAGGAAAGAGGACAGGAGGAGGGCAGAAGGGGGCCGAAGGGGGCCGAACGAGGCCATGGATGGTTTGGCACTGCGCACGAATGCGCAGTCTGGCCATGGACGGAAGGAAAGGAGGGGATGTGTCACAGCCGATGGACGTTTGAGCGATGCCGTTTATTCCATCTTCGGGCGGTGGGCGGGCTTGGCGATTACACCAGCCGTGTTGGGCAAAGAGCCCCCTTTTTTGAGGGCGCGCGCCGGGCCCATTCAACCGTGCTTGAGTTGACGATAGACTTCCTGGGACACCCGCATCAGCTCCGCCTTGTCGGCCCCGGCCGATATGGCATAGCCGAGATGGTCTTCCACCCAATAGAACACGTTCACCGGGCCATCCTGGCCAAACTTGAACTGGGCATCGCCTTGGCCGGGGACTTCTCGCGTCACATAGAGCGTCAGGCGCTGCCCGCCAGCCGTGCCGTACATGAACTGCGCCACCGGGCCATCGCCTCCTGGCAGCAGGCGGCCTCCGATCAGTTCGTAGCCAAGACCCGCCAGTTGGGGAGGGCGCACCTCCGTTCCCATGCGCTTGGTAAGCCAGGTGACAAGTGCCTGTTCCTGGTCGGCACCAATTTCCACGGGCCGCCGCACATCCGGGCTGTACACGACGTGCGCAATGGCGGCGCGTTGCGCAAACCCGGCCAAGGCGCCATGGCTGGTAGCCACGGTCTGGGAGCGTTGGGCCGCGGCAAGCCGTGCCGCCTGGGCATCCACGGCTCCTCGGATCGACCATGCCGACCCTGCGCTCACCACCGCAATCAACACCGCTGCGGCCAGGCTGCGCCACGGAAACCCTGCAGCCGCTGGCCGCAATGGCAGACCCAGGGGCAAGGGTTCATCCATCACGGGTGCCAGCATTTCGCGCAGGCGCGCATTTTGCTGCTGCCAGGCCTGAACACGCGCCTGCTCCTCCGGGTGCTCGGCCAGGTATTGCTCTACCTGGGCGTGCCGCGCGCTCGCCAATTGCCGGTCCACATAGGCATGCAGATCGGCTTCTGTGACGGGGGGCACAGAGTGGGAGTCGATGGCCTTGGTCTGTGGGGTGTCCATGATCACTTCACACGTTGAATTCTTTGGGTTGCGGCGGTGACCTTGTCCTGGCTTTTGCCGCTGCCAGCCATCTCATCGCGCAAACGGGCCCGGGCACGGGAGAGGCGAGACATGACCGTGCCAATCGGCACGCCGGTCACAGAGGCTACCTCCTGGTAGCTGAGTTCTTCAACGCCGACCAGCAGCAGCACTTCGCGCTGCTCGGGCGGTAGCCGCTGCAGCAGGCGATCAAGGTCGCGCAGTTCCAGCGCATCGGCCTGCTGCGGCCGCTGGGGGAGTTCTGGAAGCTCGTCACCCGCACTGTCTTCCGGCCGACTGCGCTGGGCGCGGATGCGATCGATGAAGTGATTGTGCATGATGCCGAACATCCAGGCCCGCAGCTCGCTGCGCTTCTGCCACATCGAAAAGCGCGACCAGGCGCGCTCCAGGGTGTCTTGCACCAGATCATCAGCGCGATCGGGGTCGGACATCAGCCCGCGTGCGTACCGCCGCAGGCTGGGAATGCAGGCCACGATTTCAGCTTCGTCCTGTGCGCGCATACAAGTTCTAGAAGGTCTGGGTCGCTATGGGCAGCAAGCGCTGCCGCTTATTTGATGACGTGCCACACGCCCTTGAAATTGTCGCCTGTGGCATCGCCCGCTTTCTTGTCGGCAGCATAGGTATACAGCGGCTTGCCTTTGTGGGCCCACTGCTTGCTGCCATCGTCACGGGTGATCACCGTGAAATCGCCTTCGGGCTTGGCATCGGCCGAGGCAGAGACTGCGGGCCACAACTCGATGCAGGGGCCGTTGCACATGCTTTTGTTGCTGCCAGCCACATCCTTGTCGAAGGTGTAGAGCGTCATTCCGCTGGCGTTGACAAGCATGCCGCCAGCCATCTTGGCAACGGGTTCAGCCTGCGCCAAAGAGGTCAAGGCAGCAGCAAAGGAGAAGGCGAGGACCGGCAGATAAGGGAATTTCATGGCGTATGTCTTTCAAGTTGAAGTGAAGGTACTGAGGTAGACGCAAGCCAGGCTTTCTATATTCCCAAGCGCCTGCATTTATTTTTTTGAGCCTTCACAGACGTGCCTCGGCACTCCGGATTTGCGGACTTTGGGGGTTGGAGTGTGCAAGCCGTATGCAATCGGGAAAATTGGCCTGTCCATGGCTGCAGGTATGCTTCGCTGCAGTACATTCGGGCGTTGGGGCAAGCGCACCAGCCAGCCTTTTCAAAAAATAACGAGCTGGGCTTTGCAGAACGAGGAGGATATTTTGCTATGGGCTTCGTGATCGATCTGATACTCGGTATTTTTGATTTCATCGTGGATGTCCTGTTGCTCAGACACCTGCGTGGCAAGGCAGGCCATGCACCTCGCAGCGTGGCCGATGACGCCATGGCAGTTGCGCACTTCGACTATGTGACGCTGGTATGGATTGCATTGGTCAGTGTCGGCCTGATGTTTGTCTTGATTTTTGCCTTCAATGTGCCAGTGGCCTGGGGAATCGGCATCGGCCTGGTCGTGGGTGCGGTCTGGGGATGCCTGAAATACTTTCAGCTGGTTCGGCAGGAATAGCGATCCGGGTGACCGGCCGGCGCGCTGCGGCTGCGCGCGTTGTCATCTACAGCGGCGCGGGGCGAAAGTGCTTGGGTGTCCTACGTGGGCGCCGCGGGCTCAACGCTAGGATGGGGGGGATCTCACACTGGAGAGCGCTGTACCATGAACCCATCCGATTCAGCCGTCGCCATTATCTGGAACACCATTGCCCAGGAACTATCCGATCTGCCCGATCTGGAGCAGGCCACGCGCATTGTTTTCAAGCTGGTGCTTGCCGCGCTGCTGGGTGGCTTGCTTGGCTTTGAGCGCGAAGCCAGCGGAAAAGCCGCAGGTCTGCGTACGCACATGCTGGTGGCCATGGGGGCTGCAATGTTCCTGGCAATTGCCCAGCTGCTGGGCGTGAGTGCGCAGGAATCCAGCCGGGTGATCCAGGGGGTGATTGCGGGTGTGGGCTTTCTCGGGGCTGGCGCCATTCTGAAATCTTCCAAAGATGGTGAGGAAGACATCAAGGGGCTGACTACCGCTGCCGGCATCTGGTTCACTGCAGCCATTGGCGTAGCCGTGGGCGTGGGCGAGGAGTCCGCAGCCATCTTCTGCACGGTGATTGCGCTTGTCGTGCTGATGGTGGGACCTTGGCTGACCAAGGACCGTTGGTCGAAAAAATAGGGCCCGCTATGTGGGTGGAGGGTCGGTGGCTCTGAACACCGCGCCATGCACTTCGTACTGAATTTCGCTCCGAGGGCATTGCAGTTGGTGTAAGGTTCGCCCCCTTGCTGTTTTTGATTGTGCCTTGCCATGACTGTGCCCATGTCCGACCCTTCTTCCTCTGCCTCCCCGGATGTGGCCGTCATCGGTGGCGGGCCTGCGGGGTTGATGGCGGCGCACCGGCTGGCACTGCAGGGCTGGCAGGTGACGCTGTTTGATGGCAGTGCATCGGTGGGTCGTAAATTCCTGCTGGCGGGGCGCGGAGGACTCAACTTGACCCACTCGGAACCCGCCGAGCCCTTTGTCGGCCGCTACGGCCCGCAGCAGGGCGTGGTGGGTGACTGGCTCCACGATTTTGGCCCGCAGCACGTGCAGGACTGGGCACATGGCCTGGGTATCGAGACCTTTGTGGGCACGTCGGGCCGCGTCTTTCCCACCGATATGAAAGCGGCCCCACTGCTTCGCAGCTGGCTGGTGGCGATGCGCGCAGCAGGCGTGCGCTTTGCGATGCGGCACCGATGGCTGGGCTTTGGCGAGAACAACGCACTGCGCTTTGCCACGCCGCAAGGGGAGGTGACGATGCAGGCCCGCGCCACGGTGCTGGCCCTGGGCGGCGGCAGCTGGGCACGCCTGGGCTCGGACGGTGCCTGGGCGCCGGTGCTGCAGCAGGCGGGTATTGAGGTGGCGCCACTGCAGGCGGCCAACTGTGGATTCGAGGTGCGCATGCAGCGCGGCGCGGATGGCTCAGCTCAGGCCGGGTGGTCGCCATTTTTCAGCGACAAGTATGCGGGCCAGCCTTTCAAGTCGGTGGCTATCACATTTGATAGCGGAAGCGGTAGACCGTTCGTGCGAAAAGGCGAGTTTGTGGCCACGGAGCATGGGGTTGAAGGCAGCCTGGTGTACGCGGTCTCCAGTGCGCTGCGCGAAGCCATCAAGGGCAATGGCGGCGCCACGTTCACTGTCGATCTGCTGCCGGACCACAGCACCGAACGTGTGCTGGCCGAAGTGCGCCACCCGCGCGGCTCGCGCAGCCTCGCCAGCCACTTGAAAGGCCGTCTGGGCCTGGACGGCATCAAGGCAGCGCTCTTGTTCGAGGTGCTGGGCAAGGATGGGATGCAGGATGCCGAGCGCCTGGCCGCTACCATCAAGGCTGCGCCCATCACCGTGGTTGCCACGCGCCCCATGGACGAGGCCATCAGTACCGCAGGTGGCGTGGCGTTTGCGGGTTTGACGCCCGATCTGATGTGCCGCGCCATGCCGGGCCTGTTCTGCGCAGGTGAGATGCTGGACTGGGAAGCGCCCACGGGCGGCTATCTGCTGACGGCAGCGCTTGCCAGCGGCGTGCGTGCCGCGCAGGGCGTGGAGCGGTTCCTGGAAGGGCGTTGAACATGGCAGGCAACCCCGTACTGAAGATACGCGCCTCTACCGCTGCCGAGGGCGCCCGTGCGCTACAGATCTGGCAGCGCGCGGTGGATGACAGCCACGATTTTCTGGCACAGGCAGACCGCGAGGCCATCGCGCGGGAGGTGGCGGGTTTTCTGCCGCAGGCGCCGCTCGTACTGGCGGTGGACGCGGCAGACTGGCCGCTTGGCTTCATGCTGCTGTCCAGCGGCCCTACCGGGGGCCATATGGAAGCATTGTTCGTCGATCCTGCCAGCAAGGGGCAGGGCGTTGGCACGCTCCTGGTGCGCTGGGCGCTGGGTGTGCATCCGCGGCTGACGACCGATGTGAACGCGCAAAATCCGCGGGCCATGGCCTTTTACCGCGCGCTGGGTTTTGTGGAAACGGGCCGTTCCCCGCTGGATGGCCAGGGCCGGGCCTATCCCTTGGTGCACCTGCGCTACCAGGGCTAGCCAGGGGATTTGGCAGCCACAGCGACAGCGATTGGGGAAAGAATCAGCCTTTTGCGCGCGATGGGCAAGCGCTGAATGCTCATTGAATGATAGCGAAAGCGCCTGCAGTTACACCGCTGCCGCCAACCCATTCTTGAAATGCAGCTTCACACAGGCCTGGGCGGCGCCGGGGTCGCGTGCGGCCAGCGCCTGCATCAGTTCCCGGTGCTCTTGCAGCGATTCCTCAATGCGGCCTGACTTGAACAGCGAGTTGTGGCGGTTGAGCTTCATCACCTTGCGCAAGTCGGCCACCATCTGGCTGAGCCACTTGTTGTCGAGCATCTCCAGCACGCGCATGTGAAAGCGCTCGTTGGCGTTGAAGAACCCATCGCGGTCATTCACCGCCGCTTCCAGCGCGTCGTGCAGGGCTTGCAGCTCTGCAATCTGGGCATCGCTCGCGTTCCGGGCCAGTTCGGCGGAGGCGTCGCTCTCCAGCAAAGCCAGCAGGTGGTAGACCTGCAGCAGGTCCTTTTGCGAGACCTCAGTCACATAGGCGCCACGGCGCAGCTTCATCGTGACCAGGCCTTCCGTCGCCAATACCTTCAAAGCTTCGCGCAAAGGGGTGCGGCTGATGCCGATTTCCTCGGCAATCTTCAGCTCGTCAATCCAGCTGCCCGGCGGGAGCTGGTTGGCGAAAATGCGCTGCCGCAGGAGCTCGGCAACGTCTTGGTACAGGGCGCGGGGCGCAAAGGTGGGGGTGTTCATCGGTACGAGGATTGTACAGAAGGTCTCCGAAATTCAAAATTCTGCATTCATAATTATGAATAATGTACACTTGCAGGATGGCGCGGGATGGGCCACCATTTCGGGCGAGACTTGCGCAGACAAGAGTGCAGCAGCAGCGAATCCCGTTACGGGCCTTGCTTGCAGGTCTGAATTGATTGAACAACGGATACAAAGCTTGAGACATGACTGATTCCGCAAAGCAAAACACCGCATCCGAGTTTGCCCAGGCCGACCTTGCCGCCTGGGAAAAGGCGGCCGCCAAATCTGCCCCGGGGGGCGACGTGGGAGCGCTCAACTGGGTGACGCCGGATGGAATCACCGTCAAGCCGCTTTACACGGCGGCCGATACCGCCGATTTGCCCTTTGCCGACACCTTGCCCGGCTTTGCGCCCTACATGCGCGGCCCGCAGGCCACGATGTACGCCGTGCGTCCCTGGACGATCCGCCAGTACGCGGGCTTCTCTACGGCCGAGGAATCCAACGCGTTCTACCGCAAGGCGCTGGCCGCTGGCGGGCAGGGTGTATCGGTGGCGTTTGATCTGGCCACGCACCGCGGCTACGACAGCGACCACCCGCGCGTGACCGGCGATGTGGGCAAGGCAGGCGTTGCGATCGACAGCGTGGAAGACATGAAGATCCTGTTCGATGGCATTCCGCTCGACAAGGTCTCCGTCTCGATGACCATGAACGGCGCCGTGCTGCCGGTGCTGGCAGGCTACGTGGTGGCTGCCGAGGAGCAGGGCGTGCCGCAGGACCAACTCTCCGGAACCATTCAGAACGACATTCTGAAAGAGTTCATGGTGCGCAACACCTACATCTACCCGCCCAAGCCGAGCATGCGCATCATCGGCGACATCATCGAGTACACGAGCCAGAACATGCCCAAGTTCAACTCGATCTCGATCAGCGGCTACCACATGCAGGAAGCGGGCGCCAACCAGGCGCTTGAGCTGGCTTTCACGCTGGCAGACGGCAAGGAATATGTGAAGACCGCCATTGCCAAGGGCATGGATGTGGACGCCTTCGCGGGCCGCCTCTCGTTCTTCTGGGCGGTGGGCATGAACTTCTACCTGGAAATCGCCAAGATGCGTGCCGCGCGCCTTCTGTGGTGCCGCATCATGAAGGGCTTTGACGCCAAGAACCCCAAGAGCCTGATGCTGCGCACGCACAGCCAGACCAGCGGCTGGAGCCTGACCGAGCAGGACCCGTACAACAACGTGGTGCGCACCACCATCGAGGCCATGGCTGCCGTGTTTGGCGGCACGCAGTCGCTGCACACCAATGCGCTGGACGAAGCCATTGCGCTGCCCACCGAGTTCAGCGCCCGCATCGCGCGCAACACCCAGCTCATCATCCAGGAAGAGACCCACATCACCAATGTGATCGACCCCTGGGCTGGCAGCTACATGATGGAGAAGCTGACCCAGGAGATGGCAGATGCCGCCTGGAAGATCATCGAAGAAGTGGACGCCATGGGCGGCATGACCCAGGCCGTGGACAGCGGCTGGGCCAAGCTCAAGATCGAGGCGGCAGCCGCCGAAAAGCAGGCGCGCATCGATTCGGGCAAGGAAATCATCGTGGGCGTCAACAAGTACAAGCTGGCCAAGGAAGACCCGGTCGACATCCTGGAAGTGGACAACGTCAAGGTGCGCGACAGCCAGATCGCGCGCCTCAAAAGCATCAAGGAAAAGCGCGATGCCGCCGCCGTGCAGCAGGCGCTGGATGCACTGAGCGCAGCAGCCGAATCCGGCCAGGGCAACCTGCTGGGCCTGGCCATTGAGGCCGTGCGCCTGCGCGCTACGGTGGGTGAAGTATCTGACGCGATGGAAAAATCCTTTGGCCGCCACCGCGCCGACACGCAAAAGGTGACGGGTGTGTACGCCGCCGCCTACGACTCCGCAGAAGGCTGGGACAAGCTCAAGGGCGAAATCGCCGCCTTTGCCGAGGCCGAAGGCCGCCGCCCGCGCGTCATGATCGCCAAGCTCGGCCAGGACGGCCACGACCGTGGCGCCAAGGTGGTAGCCACCGCCTTTGCCGACCTGGGTTACGACGTGGACATGGGCCCGCTGTTCCAGACTCCCGAAGAGTGCGCGCGCCAGGCCATCGAGAACGATGTGCACGCCGTGGGTGTCTCGACCCTGGCTGCGGGTCACAAGACGCTGGTGCCCGCCATCATCGAAGAGTTGAGAAAGCAGGGCGCAGACGACATCATCGTCTTCGTCGGCGGCGTGATCCCTGCGCAGGATTACGACTACCTGTACAACGCGGGCGTCAAGGGCGTCTACGGCCCCGGCACCCCCATCCCGGCCAGCGCCAAGGATGTGCTGGAGCAGATCAAGAAAGCGGTAGCGGCATAAATTAGTATGACGAAAGCGAGTAAGCGGCAGCCCTTTGGGAAGAGCTTCCTGCTGACTTTGGTCATGGTGTTTGTGGAGCCAGTAGTAGGCATCCTGTTTATGTATGCGCTGTATCGGGTCTTGATCTTGCCAGCCTGGGGTCAGGTAGCTGCCGGACTGGTGGTTTGGACTGCGCTGGGCTATGGCGGTTACCGACTGCATCAAAAGATGAAAAAAGGCCTGGAAAAGCCATGAATCTCACTCTCGCTCCCGTCTCCGCAGACGATTTCGAAGCGCTGTTTGACCTGCGCATTGCCGCCATGCGCGAGAGCCTGGAGCGGTTGGGTATCTTCAATCTGGACAATGCCCGCAAGCGCTTTGCCGGCCAGTTTGATCCGCAGTACATGCAGCATATCTGCGCAGATGATGACGATGGTCAAGGCCCGCAGCGTGCTGGCCTGCTGACGGTGGTTCCCTGTGACGATGGCCGCACCAAGCTCCAGCATCTGTATTTGCTGCCCGCCTATCAAAACCGCAGGATTGGCGATTGGGCGATGCAGCAGGTGCAAAGCCAGGCGCGCCATGCAGGAAAAACCGTGTGGCTGGAAGTGCTGAACCAAAGCGACGCCGTCCGGTTTTACGAGCGCCATGGCTTTGTGCAGACGGGGGGCGATTCCATCGATCTGCTGTACCAGTGGAGCCCGGTGTAGGGACAGTTGAACATGGTGTTTGCTATAAAAATGATCGCTGATTGCGCTTTGCAGGTAAGCGCTGATGGCCAAATTTGCACAAAGGTGACCGCATGAGCGCGGACGTGACCGAGCGCGTCGCCGCCATCACGCAAGGCGCCAACCCTGCGCTGCAGCGCCGCGCCATGGCCAAGGCGATCACCTTGCTGGAATCGACACGCGCCGACCACCGCGCGCAGGGCGATGAGCTGCTGACGGCCTTGCTGCCCTTTACGGGCCAGTCGTTCCGCCTGGGCATCAGCGGCGTGCCGGGTGTGGGCAAATCCACCTTCATCGAAACCCTGGGGCTGTACCTCATCGGCAAAGGGCTGCGCGTGGCCGTGCTGGCCATCGATCCGTCATCCACGGTATCGGGCGGCTCCATTCTGGGTGACAAGACGCGCATGGAGCAGCTGTCGATGCGACCCGAAGCCTATATTCGCCCCAGCCCGTCGAGCGGCACCCTGGGCGGTGTGGCCGAGAAGACGCGCGAAGCCATGCTGGTGTGCGAGGCAGCGGGCTATGACGTGGTGATTGTCGAGACCGTGGGTGTGGGCCAGAGCGAGATTGCCGTGCACGGCATGACGGATATGTTCTGCGTGCTGCAATTGCCCAATGCGGGCGACGATCTGCAGGCCATCAAGAAAGGCGTGATGGAGCTGGCGGACCTGGTGGTCATCAACAAGGCCGATATCGACCCGAATGCCGCAACGCGCGCGCAGGCTCAGATTACCTCCAGCCTGCGCCTTCTGGGGATGCATGGCAATCCGGACCATGCCAACAGCGGCGCGCTGTGGCAGCCCCGCGTGGTGCAGATCAGCGCCTTGCTGGGCCAGGGCGTGGAAGGCTTCTGGGAGGCCGTCGAAACCTACCGCAGCCTGCAGACCGGCAACGGCCGCCTGCAACTGCGCCGCGAAAAGCAGGCCTTGGCCTGGATGTGGGAGCGCATCGACCATGGGCTCAAGCTCGCCTTCCGCGAACACCCTGCCGTGCGAGATATGCTGCCCCAGGTGCAGCAGGAGGTGGCGCAGGGGCGGCTGGCCGCTTCGACTGCGGCAAGAAATCTGCTTTCTGCGCAGAGTGGTATTGCGCAGGAGGCTATCAAAACATGAGTAAAACCGATTGAACGAGGCCCAGGCCTTCATCAAGACACAGAGACAACCCAGCAAGCTTCAGAGGATTGAACATGCAAGACATCTTGGTACAACTGGAGAAAAAGCGCGAACTCGCCCGCCTGGGCGGGGGCCAGAAGCGCATCGACGCGCAGCACAAGAAAGGCAAGCTCACGGCGCGTGAGCGCATCGAGCTGCTGCTGGACGACGGCACCTTTGAAGAGTGGGACATGTTTGTGGAGCACCGCTGCACCGACTTCGGCATGGCCGAGCAGAAGATCCCCGGCGATGGCGTGGTCACCGGCTACGGCATGATCAATGGCCGCTTGGTCTTCGTTTTCAGCCAGGATTTCACGGTGTTCGGCGGCGCGCTGTCTGAAACCCATGCGGAGAAGATCTGCAAGGTGATGGACCAGGCCATGAAGGTGGGCGCGCCGGTGATCGGTCTCAACGATTCGGGCGGTGCGCGCATTCAGGAAGGCGTGGCATCGCTGGGCGGCTATGCGGATGTGTTCCAGAAGAATGTGCTGGCCTCGGGCGTGGTGCCGCAGATCAGCATGATCATGGGCCCCAGCGCGGGTGGTGCGGTGTACTCGCCCGCCATGACGGACTTCATCTTCATGGTCAAGGACAGCTCCTACATGTTCGTGACCGGCCCCGAAGTGGTCAAGACCGTGACGCACGAAGAGGTGACCGCCGAGGAGTTGGGCGGCGCCATCACCCATACCACCAAGAGTGGCGTGGCCGACATGGCGTTCGACAACGACGTGGAAGCGCTGATGATGCTGCGGCGCCTCTACAACTACCTGCCGCTCAACAACCGCGAAAAGGCGCCGGTGCGTGCCAGCACCGATCCGGTGGGCCGCGCCGAGATGTCGCTCGACACCCTGGTGCCCGAGAACCCGAACAAGCCCTACGACATGAAGGAGCTGATCCTCAAGACCGTGGACGATGGCGACTTCTTTGAGCTGCAGCCCGAATACGCCAAGAACATCCTGATCGGCTTTGCCCGCATGGCAGGGCAGACCGTGGGCATCGTCGCCAACCAGCCGCTGGTGCTGGCGGGCTGCCTGGACATCAAGAGCTCCATCAAGGCGGCGCGCTTTGTGCGCTTCTGCGATGCCTTCAACATCCCGGTCGTCACCTTTGTGGACGTGCCCGGCTTCATGCCCGGCACCTCGCAGGAATACGGCGGCATCATCAAACACGGTGCCAAGCTGCTGTATGCCTATGCCGAGTGCACGGTGCCCAAGATCACCGTGATCACCCGCAAGGCCTATGGCGGCGCCTACGACGTGATGGCCTCCAAGCACCTGCGCGGCGACGTGAACCTGGCCTGGCCGCACGCCGAGATCGCCGTGATGGGGGCCAAGGGGGCGGTGGAGATCATCTTCCGCGAAGACAAGAACGACCCGGCAAAACTGGCTGCCCGCGAAGCCGAGTACAAGGCCCGCTTTGCCAACCCGTTCGTGGCGGGTGCGCGTGGCTTCATCGACGATGTGATCCAGCCGCACGAGACGCGCAAGCGCATCTGCCGCAGCCTGGAGATGCTCAAGAACAAGCAGCTCGAAAATCCGTGGCGCAAGCACGGCAATATCCCGCTGTAAGGCACTGGGCGGGCGAGCATGCATATTTCCTGGGCCCCTGTCACTGTGGCTGCCGCTCTGGCTTTGGGCCAGGGGCTCAGCCATGCGCAAGCGCCTGCCTTGCCGGACATGGCAGGGCGCGGCGTGCAGTGCCAGCTGGTGGAAGAGGCCTTGTTTGCGCTGGCGCAGATCGGCCCACGGGATGGGCCCAATTCGCTCTCCGTGCAAAGCGCACAGCGGCTGCGCGCTGCCATGCAGCCCGAAACCTTGCGCCTGTACGAATCGCTGGCCAAGGGCTACCGGGGCAGCGATGCCTACGACAACGGGGCCGAGGCCTATACAGCCGCTGTGGGCTTGTACGTGGACCGTGCCTTGCGCGCCTGCGCACAGGCATGGTTTGCCGATGCGAGTGCGCCGCGGGTGGAGGCCTGTGCCAAGGCCAATCTCGCCGGTGCTGCGGTTGCCAACAGCCGGCGGCGTGACATGGTGCCCGCGCAGGCCTTGCAGACCGCGCAGAAGGTGGCGCCTGTCGGCGAAGCGCTGGCGAGAGAATTGGTGGATTATTTCTACCAGTTCCCGGTTGATGCCTATGCACAGCCGCAAGGCGCCACACGCATCAGCGGCGGCGCCAAGGAGCAGTGCCTGAGCGGCGCCTGGCCATCAATGAACGCACAGCCAACCGCCGCGCAGCACTGACGCCAGCAAGCCCGCACCGCCACCATGCCATATCTCCAACGTTCCCATACCGTACGCAAATGCAGCTTCAGATGCAGCCTTGCACCTGCACTGCTGGTATGCGCGCTGGCCTTTGGGGGCCTGCTTGCGCATGCACAGCCGCGGCCAGGAGCCCTGCGCAGCCAGCCTTTGGCAGAGGGCGTGCTGCTGGATCTGGGGCCGCTTGCCAACAACGAAGGCAAGGGCGGGCGGTTGTGGGCGGAGGCCGCCGCGCAGGGCAACCAGGCCGCCAACGCCTGCCGCCCCAAGGCCTTGCATGTGCTGGTGGATGTGCACGAGTCGCTGGCGTCGGAAGTGGTTGCCCGGCAATGGCTTCAGGCTGCACACCACCATTGGCAAAAGCTGTGCCCCGCAGCGCAGGGTGTGGGCCTGGTGCGACTGATGGTGTACCAGGGCTTTGAGCTGGTGCCGGATGCCGATGGCAATCTGCCTGTGCCCACGGTGCGCGCCACGGCATCGCTGCAGGGCAGGGAACTGCTGTTCCAGCAGTACAGCAACAATGCCACCAGCCTGCAGCGGCAAAACGCGGGCCAGCCCGACCAGCGCAAGGAATACAGCGCCAACGCGGCTCGCCTGCAGGCCATGGTGCGCAAGTACGACGCGCGGCGCGTGGCAGATCTGCAGGCCATTGACAAGAGCGGCACGCGCTGGCTGGGCCATGTGTTGCTGGTGGGGGTGCGGCCCGAGCGCGTGCTCTCGCGCAGAGCTGCCACCGTGCGCTCGGCGCACCGTGAGGGCTGGGATGTGACCGAAGCGCTGGCCGAAGGCGCCGAGATTGCCAAGTGGGGCAAGGACAGCCGCATGCTGGCCGTCAAGGTCAAGGGCCGCTCTACCGATGTGCGCACGCAGGACCGCGTGATTCTGCAGGTGCTGGGCAGCCAGGTCTGCAGCGATCTGGATTGTGAAGACTATCTGCTCATGCCCGGCGGGCAATGGGCACACGACAAGGCGCTGCCCTGAGACGGGCAGAAGACATTGATTCCAAATTCATCAGAGAGACGAAGCACCATGTTTACCAAAATCCTCATTGCCAACTGCGGTGAAAACGGCTGCGCAGCAGACGTTTCAGCAAAAGACGTTTGTGTAAATTGCTTGACGCAGCCAGCGAAGCTGGCTTCTGCACGCCCTATCGTTTAAAGGTTTAAAGGAATACAAGCATGTTTACAAAAATCCTGATCGCGAATCGCGGAGAGATTGCGTGCCGAGTCATTGCGACGGCTCGCAAAATGGGTATCAAGACGGTTGCCGTCTACTCCGATGCCGACAAGGATGCCCGCCATGTGAAGCTGGCCGACGAGGCCGTTCACATTGGCGCAGCGCCCAGCCGCGAGTCGTACCTGGTGGCGGACCGCATCATTGCAGCCTGCAAGCAGACCGGCGCGCAGGCCGTGCACCCGGGCTACGGCTTTCTGAGCGAGAACGAGGCCTTTGCCAAGCGCTGCGAGGATGAAGGCATTGCCTTCATCGGCCCCAAGGCGCATTCGATTGCCGCCATGGGCGACAAGATCGCCTCCAAGAAGCTGGCGGGCGAGGCCCAGGTCAACACCATTCCCGGCTACAACGACGCCATCGACACCGCCGAGCACGCGGTAGAAATCGCCAAGGGCATCGGCTACCCGGTGATGATCAAGGCCTCTGCCGGTGGCGGCGGCAAGGGCCTGCGTGTGGCCTACAACGACAAGGAGGCGCTCGAAGGCTTTACCGCGTGCCAGAACGAAGCGCGCAACAGCTTTGGCGATGACCGCATCTTCATCGAGAAGTTTGTGCAGGAGCCGCGCCATATCGAAATCCAGATTCTGGGCGACAGCCATGGCAATGTGGTGTACCTGAACGAGCGCGAGTGCTCCATCCAGCGCCGCCACCAGAAGGTGATCGAAGAGGCGCCATCGCCCTTCATCAGCGACGCCACCCGCAAGGCCATGGGCGAGCAGGCCGTGGCGCTGGCCAAGGCGGTCAAGTACCAGTCGGCCGGCACGGTGGAGTTTGTCGTCGGAAAAGACCAGGATTTCTACTTTCTGGAGATGAACACCCGCCTGCAGGTGGAGCATCCAGTGACCGAGTGCATCACCGGGCTCGATCTGGTCGAGCAGATGATCCGCGTGGCAGCGGGCGAAAAGCTCGCCGTCACCCAGGCGGATGTGAAGCGCGACGGCTGGGCCATCGAGTGCCGCATCAATGCCGAAGACCCGTTCCGCAACTTTTTGCCGTCTACCGGGCGCCTCGTGCGCTTTGCGCCGCCCGAGCAATCCATGTGGCAGGCAGACACTGAGCATCTGCACGGCGTGCGCGTGGATACGGGCGTGTACGAAGGCGGCGAGATCCCGATGTTCTATGACTCGATGATCGCCAAGCTCATCGTGCACGGCAAGGATCGCAACGACGCCATCGCCAAGATGCGCGAGGCCCTCAATGGCTTTGCCATCCGCGGCATCAGCAGCAACATCCCGTTCCAGGCCGCACTGCTGGCGCACCCCAAATTCGTTTCGGGCCAGTTCAACACCGGCTTCATTGCCGAGCACTATAGCCATGGCTTCCATGCCGAAGACGTGCCGCATGACGACCCCAATTTCCTGGTGGCGCTGGCCATGTTCCGCAACCGCCGCTACCGTGCGCGTGCCTCCACCATCTCGGGTCAGATGCAGGGCCACAACGTACAGGTGGGGCACCGTTACACGGCCGTAGTGCTGGGCGCGGAGGGGCAGCACCGCTATTTGAGCGGCGAGGTGACCGATTTTGACGCCGAGGCTCGCGTGTGCAAGGTGGTCATCGACGGCAAGACCTATGAAATGCGCAGCAATGCCGAAATCCGCGATCTGGTGGTGCGCGGCAGTTGCAACGGCCAGCCCTTCACCTGCCAGATCGAGCGCGGCACGCCCAAGAACCCGCTGGCGCTGCGGGTGATCCACAACGGCACCCAGCTCGACATTCTCGTGCTGTCCGAGCTGGGCGCTGATCTGTACAAGCTCATGCCCTACAAGGCGCCGCCCGATCTGTCCAAGTTCCTGCTCTCGCCCATGCCGGGCCTCTTGGTCGATGTGGCGGTGCAGCCCGGCCAGAAGGTGCAGGCGGGCGAGAAGCTGGCCGTCATCGAAGCGATGAAGATGGAGAACATTCTGTTTGCCACGCAGGATGGCGTGGTCAGCAAGATCAGCGTAGGCAAGGGCGATTCGCTGGCGGTGGACGACATCATTCTGGAATTTGAATAATCCGCATCTACCCTCCGACTAAAGACAACACCCGCTGCACGCCAGCGGGTGTTTTTTGCCATGCTCCATTGCACCTTGATGCTATGATTTTTGGTGCATTGGCGCACAGTGGACGAGCGTTGATGGCCTGTTTTTGACGAAGGATGCGATGACTTTCTTACCAAGGGCGGTGATGGCCGTCGTGGCCACGGTGCTGCTGGCACTGGGCGTAGTGCCGCTGGTGTCGGGGCATTTTCACCTGGGGGTGGTGGTGCCGGTATTGCTGGGCGCAGCCGGCTTGCTGCTGGCCTGGCGGTGGTTGGCGGTGCAACGCTGGCGCGTGGCCCGGCCCTGGCATGCCACGGTGTGGCGGCTGGGCTGGATTGGGCTGGCAGTCTGGGTGGTGAGCGTGGGCTGGCTCTGGAGCCTGCTGGCTGGCGTGGGGCTCGCCCCCCAGGCGGTGCCGCCCGTGGCGGCCATCGTGGTGCTGGGCAGCGGCACGCAGGACGGGCAACCGCGCCCGGCGCTGGCCATGCGGCTCGATACCGCTGCCGAGCTCGCACGGCTGCAACCACAGGCCGTGGTGGCGGTCACTGGCGGGGTGGATTTTGGCGAGACCGAGAGCGAAGGCATCGTCATGGCACGCTACCTCGCCGCCCAGCACGGCATGCCCCTGACCGCCTTGGTGATAGAAGAGGTCAGCACCAGCACCGAGCTGAACCTGGCGCTGACCAAACCCTTGCTGCAGGCGCGCGGTGTGGATCTGAGCCAGCCGATCGCCATCGTCAGCAGCGATTTCCACCTGCGGCGCGCGCTGCGGATTGCCCACCGCCAGGGCTTTGCGCAGCCGCTGGGCGTGGCAGCTCCTACGCCGCCGCTCACCCGATTCAATGTGTGGCTGCGAGAGTACTTTGCCATGGCCAGCAGTTGGGCACTTGCGGAGTGGTAGCGCAACGGCGCTTGCCACTTGCGACTCGCTACTTGATACTCATCAAATGCTATTGTTTGAATAGCTTTTGGCACTTTGCCTGAAGGCGCTGCAGGCCAGAAATATTGAAAAAACTGGCCTACACCCAGCCCAGCGCCCCAAGCACTGCGCCAATCCCCAGCCACCACAGCAGGTGCCAACGGGTGCGCCATACGAGCAGCATTGTCGCCACGCTTAGCAGCCACAGGCCGGGGGCCTGCGTCGGGCTGCCATGGTTGCTGGCTAGCACCAGGGCGGTGGCCAGCATCATGCCGATCACAATGGGTGCGAGGCCTTGCTTGAACGCCCGGAGCGCACGGTGATCCCGGCGCTTGAAGATCCAGCGCGCAGTACCCAGCATCAGCAGCGAGCTGGGCAGCAGCACGCCCAGCATGGTGCAGGCCACGGCCAGCGTGCAATGCGCCCACACCACCCATGCGGGCTGGCCCGCACTGGCGTTGATGCCGATCTGCAGGCCCAGCAGTGCAATGAACAGCACATTGGGGCCGGGCGCTGCCTGCGCAATGGCCACCGAGTTGTTGAACTGCGCGGGTGTCAGCCAGGCTTGCTGGCCCACCAGCACGCGGTACATGTCGGGCGAGGTGGCAATCGCGCCGCCCACCGTCAGCAGCGACACCGACAGGAAATAACCAAGCAGGTGCAGCCAGTCGGCGGCATGCATGGCAGCCAATGACGGGTTCATGCCTCCTCCTTGTGCACAGGCGCAGCCGCTGCGCGAGCGGGGGCCAGGCGCGCATACACCAGTGCATAGCTGGCGCCCCCCAGGCCCAGCAGCACCCAGGCCAGCGGCCAGTGCAGCCAGGCCAGGGCCAGCATGGCGGCTGCGGCAAAGGCCAGGCCCGCCCACAGCCCCAGAGGGTTGCTGCGCAGCGATGCGGCCAGCTTGCAGGCCGTGCCCGCCACTAGCCCGGCTGCCACCGCTGCCATGCCGCGCACGGCACCGGCCACGGCAGGCGAGGCCGACCAGTGGTTGTAGAGCACCGCCAGTGCAATCACCAGCAGCATGGGCACCAGCAGCATGCCCAGCGAGGCGGCCAGTGCACCACGCCAGCCAAAGTAGCGGTCGCCCAGTGTGATGGAGAGGTTGACGACATTGGGGCCGGGCATGATCTGCGCGACCGACCAGTCTTCGATGAATTCCTGGTTGGTGAGCCAGCCACGCTTTTCGACGAGCTCGCGCTGCACGATGGCCAGTACCCCGCCAAAGCCCTGCAGTGCAATGACCGTGAAGGTGGTAAACAAATGCCACAGGTTGCGTGGCGCATGGCGCTGCGGCGTGGCGGGCGACGCGGTCTGGGGGGAGGTTGGCATGGCGATGGGATCAGCTGCTTTGCCGCTGCACAAGGGTATAGCCCAGGTCCAGCCGGGGCTGGGGTACGGTCTGCCCGCGTATCAGTTGCAGCAGCATGATAGCGGCTTGCTCGCCCACGGCGCTGCGGGGCGTGCGGATGGTGGTGAGCGGCGGCACCATCTGGTCGCTGCCGGGCAGGTCGTTGAAGCCCGCAATGGCAATCTGCCCGGGCACCTGCAGCCCCAGCCGAGTGGCGGCGAGCAAGGCGCCCTGGGCAATGTCGTCGTTGCAGAAAAAGATGCCATCCACCGCAGGCTGGGTGCGAACCACCTGTTCAAAAAGCAGCGAGCCCAGGGCGAGGGAGGAGCGCTCGGGGTTCAGTATTTCCAGTTCCGGATCGTAAAGACCTGCCGCCTGCAGCGCCTGGCGGTAGCCTGCAAGGCGCTGCAGCACACGCGCGTCGAGCTGGGCGCCGCAGAACGCGATGCGGCGACAGCCCCTGTCCAGCAGATGCCGGGTGATGGCGGCGCCTGCATCGGTCTGCGAAAAGCCGACGCTGTAGACGGGAGCAGGTGCCGGAGCGGCCATGGTGGTGCCCGTAACAGTTGCTGGGGCAAAGGCGTCGTGCAACTCCATCACATGCACGCGCGCAATGGCGCTGGCAGCCAGCAGCTGCGCAGCGCCCGGGCTGCGGTCAAAGCCTGTCAGCAGCAGGCCCGCGGGGCGCATGGGCAGGTAGGCGCGCAGCAGTTGTTCCTCTTCCGCGCTGTCGTAATGGGTCACGCCGATCAGCATGTGGTGGCCTGCGGCAAACAGCACCTTGTGCGCGGCTTCCAGCAGATCGACGAACAAGGTGTTCGACAGCAGCGGAATCAGCACCAGCACCTGCGTGCTCTTTTGCGACGCGAGGGCGCGCGCCGCCGGGTCAGGCACATAGCCCATGCGCTCGGCCACGGCGCGTACCTTGTCGACCAGCGCAGCATCCACACGCCGCTCGCCACGCAGGGCGCGCGAGACGGTAATCGGGCTCACGCCGGCTTCGGCGGCCACATCGCTCAAGGTGATACGGCCGCTGGCACGGGAGCGCCGGGTGTCTTTGTCGGTTGCAGATATGGGCGGGAGGGCCGCAGGGGCCGGCTTGGCGGGCAAGGGATTCTCCTAGGTCTGGCGCGTTGTTATGCGGCTATGATAGCGCTATCCCAGTCTTTTCGATATGGGGTTTGCAGTGGCTTGGTGTGAATTTTCGTGTACTTGCTGAAGTGCCGTTTTTCAAAAAGATATCAAGGCATTGCATTATTTTTTGACTGTATTGGATAGCGCTATCCAGATGACCGAAAACACCATTTCTGCCCCCATCCACCCGCTTGCCCTGGTTGTCATGGGCGTGTCGGGCTGTGGCAAATCCAGTGCAGGGGAGGCCATTGCACGGCAACTGGGCTGGCAATTGGTGGAAGGCGACACCTACCATGCCCCCGAGAGCGTTGCCAAGATGGCAGCAGGCATTGCGCTCACCGATGCCGACCGTGAAGGCTGGCTGGCGCGCCTGGCAGCTCTGCTGGCCGCTGCCGATGCGCAGCACGGCGTGGTGCTGACCTGCTCGGCGCTCAAGCGCAAGTACCGTGATCAGCTGCGTGCCGCCCAGCCTCGCCTGGGCTTTGTGTTTCTGGATCTGAATTACGAAACGGCCCTGGCTCGCGTGCAGACGCGGGGCGGGCATTTTTTCTCGCCGCAGTTGGTGGCCAACCAGTTCGCCACCTTGCAGGACCCGCGTGCCGAGCCCGATGTCCTGACCTTGCAGGCGACCGAGCCGTTGGCAGAGATCGCCCTGGCCACCCAGCAATGGGTCAACGCCATGCCGCTGGCCCGGCAGTGAAAGCAGTGAATCCACCCCAAGAATCAATCACAGGAGACTGACGATGACAACCCCGGAGCAGGAAGCGAAAAAGCCCAAGCCGCGCATTCAGCGGATGGCAGAAGCCCTGATGGTGCTGGCGTTGGCGGGCATGGTGATCGCCGTGTTCGTCAACGTCGTTCTGCGCTATCTCTTTCATACCAGCATCGTGTCGTACGAGGAAATCTCGCGCCTGCTGTTTGTATGGCTGGTGGCCATTGGCGCCATCGTGGCGGCGTTTGAAGGCGCACACCTGGGCTTCGATCTGCTGACTTCGCGCGTCGGCCCCGGCGCGCGCAAGGCCTTGTTCTGGGTGTCGCAGTTTCTCATCGCCGCTTGCATGCTGCTGCTGCTGTGGGGATCGTGGGAGCAGGTGGTGGCAGGCTGGAGCAGCTACAGCACCGTGCTGGGCTACCCGCTCGCCCTGGGCGCGGCGGCGACCCTGGTGCTGTCGGTAGGCATGCTGGTGGTCGTGGTGCGCGATGCGCTGCGCGGCGGCCCCACGCAATCGGCTGACGCCGTGGTGGAATAAGGAGCGCAGCCATGGTCGTGACCTTGATTTTTCTCACGGTGCTGATTGGCGGCATGGTGATCGGCATGCCGATTGCGCACGCCCTGGTGCTGACCGGTGTGGCACTGATGTGGCACCTGGATTTCTTCGATACCCAGCTGCTGGCGCAGAACCTGCAGGCCGGTTTCGACAATTTTCCCCTGCTGGCCGTGCCGTTCTTCATTCTGGCGGGTGAATTGATGAATGCGGGCGGTCTGTCGCGCCGCATCATCGCGCTGGCGCAGGCCTTTGTGGGCCATATCCGTGGCGGGCTGGGCTACGTGGCCATTGGCGCGGCCGTGCTGCTGGCGTCGATGAGCGGCTCGGCCATTGCCGATACTGCGGCGCTCGCCACCATTTTGCTGCCGATGATGCGCGACCAGAAGTACCCCGACAGCTACAGCTCGGGCCTGCTGGCCTCGGGCGGCATCATTGCGCCCATCATTCCGCCTTCCATGCCTTTCGTGATCTATGGGGTGACCACGAACACCTCGATCAGCAAGCTGTTTCTCTCGGGCGTGGTGCCGGGGCTCATCATGGGTGTATTCCTGATCGGCGCGTGGTGGAAGATCGCTGCCAAGTACGACCTGCGCTCCGGCGAGCGGGTGGCTTGGGGCGCGCGTATGAAGGCGTTGGCCAAGAGCTTCTGGGCCATGATGATGCCCGTCATCATTCTGGGCGGGCTCAAGGGCGGCGTTTTCACCCCGACCGAAGCGGCCGTGGTGGCTGCCGTGTACGCGCTGTTCGTCTCGATGGTGGTGTACCGCGAGATGAGCTGGAGCAAGCTGTACGAGGTGTTTCTGGCCGCAGCCAAGACGACGGCGGTGGTGATGTTCCTGTGCGGCGCAGCCACTGTCACCGCCTACATGATCACGCTGGCCGATCTGCCCAATATGCTGGCCGACAGCTTCTCGGGCCTGCTGGGGCAGCCGATGCTGTTCATGGCGGTGATGATGATTTTCCTGCTGGTGGTCGGTACCGCGATGGATCTGACGCCAACGATTTTGATCTTCGGCCCTGTGTGCGCGCCGCTGGCGGCCAAGGCCGGTATCGATCCGGTGTACTTCGGCTTCATGTTCATCTACGTGGGCTGCATCGGCCTCATCACGCCGCCCGTGGGTACCGTGCAGAACGTGGTGGCGGGCGTGGGCAGGTTGCGCATGGAGGTGGTCATCAAGGGCACGACGCCGTTCCTGGTGGCCTATGTGTTCCTGGCAGCGCTTCTGGTGGTGTTTCCACAGATCGTGACCGTGCCGCTCAAGTGGATGCATTGAGTACTACTTGATTACTATGTATTTGATAGCTGTTTGCGCTTTATCACAGAGCGTTGCAGCCGGTTTTATTTCAATCTTGGTTCAAACCCGGGCCATGCGCCCAACAAGAAGGAGACAGGTATGCGTATCAAATTTTCCAAGCTGACCATGGTGGGCGCGCTCGCGGGCCTGATGGCTGCGGGCGTGGCGACGCAGGCGCTCGCCCAGGATTTCAAGCCCCGCATCGTGCGTTTCGGCTATGGCCTGGTGGAGGATTCCAACCAGGGGCGGGCGGCGCGCTTTTTTGCGCAAGAGGTCGAGAAGGCATCGGGCGGCAAGATGAAGGTGCGCGCCATCGGCAATGCATCGCTCGGCTCGGACACGCAGATGCAGCAGGCGCTGATTGGCGGCGCGCAGGAGATGATGGTGGGCTCGACCGCCACCTTGGTCGGCCTGGCGCCCGAGATGGCGGTGTGGGACACGCCGTTCCTCTTCAGCAACGTGAAGGAAGCGGACGCCGTGCTGGACGGCCCGGTGGGTGAAAAGATCAAGGCGACACTGGAGCCCAAGGGCATGGTCGGCCTCGTGTACTGGGAAAATGGCTTTCGCAACCTGACCAACAACAAGCGGCCGATCGCCAAGCTCGAAGACCTGCAAGATGTGAAGCTGCGCGTGATGCAGAACAACGTGTTCCTCGACAGCTTCAAGGCCCTGGGCGCCAACGCTGTGCCGCTGCCGTTCTCCGAGCTCTTCACCGCGCTGGAAACCAAGGCGGTGGACGGACAGGAGAATCCGTACAACACCGTGCTGTCGAGCAAGTTCTACGAAGTGCAGAAGTACCTGACCGTCTCCAACCACGTCTACAGCCCCTGGATCGTGACGGTCAGCAAGAAATGGTGGGACGGCCTGAGCGCCGCCGAGAAGAAAGTGCTGCAGGACGCCGCCATCAAGAGCCGTGATTTCGAGCGCAAGGACACCCGCGAAGAAGCCGCCAAAGCCCTGGCCGACATCAAGACCAAGGGCATGCAGGTGAACGAGCTGCCCGCTGCCGAGGCCAACCGCATGCGAGATAAATTGACGTCAGTCAACGCAGGCATTGCCAAGACCGTGGGGCAGGGCACCTGGGATGCCGTGCAAGGCGCCGTCAAGCAGGCGCGCGATGCAAAATAAATAGCAAAAATATGCGCCTGCGCACCATGTGTAAGGCGCGTATGCTATAAAAATAAATTGAACCAAGCGCAGCGCAGACTGCGCCTTGAACGCGGAGGGTGTGCTGGTGGTCTGCGCGTAAAGCAGGGGCCGCCCAGAGCCCATGAGGAGACCGCAGACACGCCCATACAAAGGAAATCCCCATGACGCAACTCCACCCGATTCTCCAAGAGGTCACCGACCGCATCCGCCGCAAGAGCGTAGCCACGCGCGGCGATTATCTGGCCCAGGTGGATGCGATGGCACAGCGCCCGCCGCAGATGCGTTCCATGGGCTGCGCCAACGTGGCGCACGCAGTGGCAGGCCTGCCGGGCAAGGACAAGATCCGCATTGTCGAGGAAAAGGGGCCCAATGTCGGCATCGTCACCGCATACAACGATGTGCTGTCGGCCCACGCGCCTTTTGCCCGCTATCCCGATATCCTGAAAGACGAAGCGCGCCGCCATGGCGCCACCGCCCAAGTCGCTGGCGGCGTGCCAGCCATGTGCGACGGCGTGACGCAAGGCATGCCGGGGATGGAGCTGTCTCTCTTCAGCCGCGACGCCATCGCCATGGGCACCGCCGTGGCGCTGACGCACGACACCTTTGATGCCGCGCTGATGCTGGGCGTGTGCGACAAGATCGTACCCGGCCTGCTCATCGGCGCGCTGCACTTTGGGCACCTGCCAATGGTGTTCGTGCCTGCGGGGCCGATGAAATCGGGCCTGTCCAATGGCGACAAGGCCAAGGTGCGCGAGCTGGCGGCCCAGGGCCTAGTGGGCCGTGAAAAATTGCTGGAGGCCGAAATGGCCGCCTACCACGACGCAGGCACCTGCACCTTCTACGGCACTGCCAACAGCAACCAGATGCTGCTCGAAGCCATGGGCCTGCATGTGCCCGGCACCGCCTTCATCAACCCGGAGGACGGCGAACGTGAGTTGCTGACGCGCGAGGCCATGCGCACCGTGCTGGGCATCACCCACGGCAAGCGTTTTGCGCCCATTGGCCGTGTGGTGGATGAGCGCTGCATCGTCAACGCCATGGTGGCGCTTTTGGCAACAGGCGGCTCCACCAACCACCTCATCCACTGGGTGGCGGTGGCGCGTGCGGCGGGCATCGTCATCGACTGGAACGACTTTGAGCAGCTGTCGTCGGTGGTGCCGCTGCTGGCGCGCGTGTACCCCAATGGCGCAGCCGATGTGAACCAGTTCCAGGCCGCAGGCGGCCCGGGCTATGTGATCGGCCAGCTGCTGGCAGCCGGCCTGATGCACGGCGATGTGCTGACTGTGCGCGACGAGGGGCTGGCCGCCTTCGCCCGCATTCCGCATGTGGAAGCGGGCCAACTGGTATGGAAAGAGGCAGGCGCGTCAGGCGATACCGATGTGCTGCGCCCGGCCGATGCTCCATTCAGCCCGACGGGTGGTCTCAAGCTGCTGACCGGCAACCTGGGCCGCAGTGTGATCAAGGTGAGCGCCGTGCCGCAGGACCGCCATGTGCTGCGTGCGCCGGCCAAGGTATTCGATTCGCAGGATGCCTTGCAGGCCGCCTTCAAATCGGGAGAGCTGGAGCGCATCTGCCAGGGTAACGGCCACAATGGCGTGGTGTGCGTGGTGCGCTGGCAAGGCCCGCAGGCCAATGGCATGCCCGAGCTGCACAAGCTCACGCCGCCGCTGGCCGTGTTGCAGGGCAAGGGCTACATGGTGGCGCTGGTGACGGACGGGCGCATGAGCGGCGCGTCCGGCAAGGTGCCTGCGGCGATTCATGTATCGCCCGAGGCGCTGGCCGGTGGGCCGCTGGCCAAGATTCAGGATGGCGATATGGTGCTGCTGAATGCTGAAACCGGTATCATGCAGGCCGAAGTGGCGGCAGACGTGTGGAATGCCCGCGAGAACGCCACGATATCGGCCGAGCAATTGCGTGCCAATGGGCGCGGGCTGGGCCGTGAACTGTTTGCCGGATTCCGGCGCAACGCGACGAGCGCAGAAGAAGGGGCTTGCACATGGCTGAGCAACTGACAGCTTTATCGATCATGCAGAACGCACCGGTCATTCCGGTGATCGTGCTGCACGATGTGGACCATGCCGTATCGATGGCCAAGGCCCTGGTGGGCGGCGGCATCCGCGTGCTGGAGGTGACCTTGCGCACGCCGCAGGGCCTACCCAGCATCGAGGCCATTGCCAAGGCGGTGCCAGAAGCCATCGTAGGGGCTGGCACCGTGCGCAGCAGTGCGGATGCCAAGGCTGCCGCCGCAGCAGGCGCGCGCTTTGCCGTGAGTCCCGGTTACACCCACGCTGTGGGCCAGGCCTGCCGCGACCTGCATCTGCCGCTGCTGCCCGGCGTGGCCACCAGCAGCGAAATCATGCAGGCGCAGGAAGATGGCTTCAACGAGCTGAAATTTTTCCCTGCCATGCAGGCCGGTGGCATCAACATGCTCAAGGCCTGGCAAGGCCCGTTCGGCGAGGTGCGCTTTTGCCCCACCGGAGGCATCACGCAGGCCAATGCGGCCGAGTTTCTCGCGCTGAAGAACGTGGTGTGCGTGGGCGGCTCCTGGCTGGTGCCGACCGACACGCTGGAGCGCGGTGACTGGGAGCGCATCACGCTTCTGGCGCGCGAGGCCGCAGCACTACCGCGCAAAGCTTCATAAGACCAGATCAGGTGCTGGCGCCTGCCCATAAAGCGCAGATAGCTCCTGATTTCACAGTAAATTGATCGTTGATACCCGCTGGTCCGTCCTGGAGCAGCGGGTTTTTTGCGTGGAGGCCGTTTGCATCTGGGTAAAGTTTTATTAAATCAAAGTACTGCTGTGCAATATGTTATTCCTATCAATTTATCCTGCGAGGCCTTGGCGTGCCGCAAGGCGCGCAAAGCCCTGATGCTTATGTAATACAAAGAATACTCTGCCTGTTCTGCCATGCCCACCCGTAAAGCCTCATCGCTGACGATCTCCTTGATTCTGCCTTTCGTGATGCTGATTGCCTTGCTGACGGGCGTGCTGGGCGTGCTGTGGTACTGGACGGGCAGCAAAACCGTCTCGACCCTGTCGCAGCAGTTGATGGTGGAGATGGCCGAGCGCATCAGCCAGGCGGTGGATCGGCACATCTTCAGCTCGCGCTCCATCATCGAGGCGTCGTTTCCCGATGGCATGTATGCGCCTGGCAAGCTGCAAGACGATATGCCCGCATTGCGCACGCGGCTGTGGGCCGCCACCTCGCTGACTGGCAACGAGGGCGACTATGTGTACTACGGCAACCAGAGCGGGCAGGGCATTGGCCTGTTGCGCAAGAGCGAGACGCTGGCCGAGCTGCGGCTGAAGCTGCGTGCCGAAGACTATCGCGCCATCTATACCGTGCCCGGGATCAAGGCAACGCCCGTGCTGCAGTCCACCGAAACCCAATTGTTCGACCCACGCACGCGCCCCTGGTACAGATTGGCCCAAAGTGCAAAGAGCCATGTGTGGACACCCGTCTACATTGATTTCAATGCGCGCGATCTGGTGATGACGCGTGCTCGCAGCGTATTTGCCGAAGACGACAGGCTGGCGGGCGTTGTGGCCACTGATGTGTTCCTGAACAATCTGCGCAAGTTTGTCGATGGCTTGCCGCTGGCCAAGGGCGCCAGTGCCTTCATCATGGAGCCCAATGGAGATCTGATCGCCGCCACCCGGCTCGACAACATCCGTTACACCGATGGTGCGCGGCCCAGCCGTGTGAACGCTGGCGCATCGGGAAACCATTTGATCGAAGTTGCCTACGAAAAGCTGCGCTCCCGGTTTGATGAGTCCAGCGAGGTGGCGCAGACCTCGCTGATTTTCGATCCGGACGGCAATGCCATCGAGGTGGCGTATCGCAGAATCACCGATGACGCCGGGCTGAACTGGCTTGCCGTGGTGGCCGTGCCGCACCAGGAGATGCTGGCGGGTATCCGCTCGCATGTGATTTTGGTCGTGGCCCTGGGGCTGCTCGCTTTGGGAACGGCTTTGGGACTGGGTTTGCGCATTTTCGGGGGCCTTGCCCATGACATGCGTTCGCTCACACATGCGGTGCGCCGCGTGGGGCAAGGCGAGATCGATGCACCCATCGGTGTGGCCCGCAATGACGAGATTGGCGAGCTGGCCAGCAACGTGCACCACATGCGCCACCGGCTGTTCACCGATCCGCTCACCGGTGCGTCCAACCGCAGTGCGCTCTTGCACATTCTGGAAGCGCTCACCCGCAAGGGCGCCAGCGGCACGCTGCCTGCATCGTTCGCCGTCCTGTTCATGGATCTGGACAAGTTCAAACCGCTCAACGACCGCTGGGGCCACGAAAACGGTGATCTGGCACTCATGGAGGTGGTGCAGCGCATCCGCAGCATCCTGCGCAGCAATGACATGCTGGCGCGGCTCGGGGGGGACGAATTCGTTGTCGTGCTGCAGGGTGTGGAAACCTCTGAGCAAGCCAGCATGGTGCGCGACAAGATCCTGGAAGTGATGGACACGCCACTCACCAGTCTCAAAGGCGTGCCTGCGCAGGAATCCGTGTACCTGGGCGCTTCCATCGGGCAGGCCATCTACCCCGCCGATGGCTCTGACGCCCAGACCCTGCTCAAGCACGCGGACCGCGATATGTACCGCCAGAAGGCCCAGGCCCGTAGCGACGTCTTGTAGCAGGCAGGGGGCGCGGAATCTGCTAAGCCAGAGCCGCGCTGGACCAAGGCGCGGCTTTCCCGCTGTCTGCGGCGGGCGATGCGGAAATCGGCGATTGCAACCCAGCGCCGAAAGCCGAGCCGCCCGCCACTGCACGCAGATTCAAGTCGACGATGCTGCCTGCCGCAATCTCGCAGATAAAGCCTCCGTGCTTGGCCGTCCGCTTGCAAAAGGGCCCGGAGTGGTGGAAGCGCTCTTGCACGGCGAGACTCCGAAGCGGCCGTTCTCTGTGTTCAGGCGAACACCAGGCACATCTTGAGCGGTGATGCGCAAGAGGCGGAAAAGTGCCATAGGTGCCTGCGCACCCGCTTTCATTGAAATAAGTTCTAACTATTATTGATCGAATTTATTGCGTGTTGCGCGACCATTGATCACATATTAGAATTACAAAAACTAACAAAACATAAGAGTTTTGTTAGTTTTGCCGCCAAGTTTTCAGACAGCTTTAAGGTGGAGTCGGTGTGAAAAATATACTCAAGCCCACACTTGGGATGCAGGTCGCTACTGCTGCGACTTCATCATTGCTACTTGCTGCCAGCCCTCCAGCGTGGGCTCAGAGTACAGCAGGAACTTGCGAAATAGCGCTTGGGTACGCTGCTGTTGCGCTTTCTCCTGTTGGCACTCCTGCCGCCGTTCCTGGGTTGACATTGCTGGGTGTCGGAGTTCTTGGAGTCCTGTTTGCAGCAATTGCTTGGCGCGGCAGGCAAAAGAGCGGCTTGAACCGGCTGATGTCGGTGACGCTGATGGCGAGCGGGGCTGTCCTTTCTGTTGCTGGCAGTGATTCACTGCTCAATGTCGTTCGCGCGGCCGGACCCTACGAGTTCACGAGTTCCACTGGAGGCTCAATCTCTGATGCGCAGGTTCCTTATGCTGACCCGGCACCCGTTCTGACCGTCACAAACACCAGCGGTGGACGCATCAAGATCACATCCAATGGCAATGCTTCTGAAACAGGGACATGCACAGTAAATGCCGAATTGGCACCTGGCGCATCATGCACCACCCAGGCTTTTGCGTGTACGCCGCCGCCACCTGTCATCCAGCAGATTGAAGTCCAATCGCTCCCCGCTCAGGACTGCGACTATGGCACGGTAATTGGATCCTATGACATGGGAGGCATCAACTCCGTCACGGCCTACCTGCCCCTCTTAGTTACTCCACCGACATTTGATGTCAGCAGCGTCACTGTCACCTCTGCCTACACCAGAAACGCGACACAGGCGATCTTTGGTCCAGGTGGCTCCATTCCAAATGCAAATGATCTGATCACAGGCACGTTGTCTGTGACGGCGACGGCTCCAACTGGCTATGGCTTTGGTGTCAGCCTTGCGGACTCGTTCACCTGGGGGCTGCCCTACACATGCGGCACCATTGCGGTAAAGCCACAGCTGCCTGAAGAACCATGAAGCGCTCCTCCGGCGCCACCATGGCACCGGGGGCATCTTATTTTCAGTTTGTGAATGAGCCCTTCGGGCTGCGGCCAAACAACCGTTGCAACATGGCAAAGGCGTGCTGCGAGGCAGGCAGCCAGGCTTGGTCGTGCAGAAAGTCTGGGGCGTTCTGATTGCATTCGCTCTGCTGTGGCCAGGAGTGCGCTTGACCGTTCAGCAGACGAAAGCGGAGCCGGTGCGCATCGGCTTTCACGCGGCAAAGCATGCCGTCGTCGCAGCAATTTATACAGTTCATCTGGTGCGCGCAGGAGCATTGCTCCGCAGCAAGCTTCTTCAAGAAAAAATGCCAGTCAGGGCTTCACTGACTGGCATTTATCCGCAGGTGGCTTGGCATCAGTGCTGGCGCCTGCGCAGCCGCACTACGCCCATCATCGTCAACAGGAGCGACAGCGCCATCACACCCCATTGCTGGAGAGTCGGCACCGGTGCTGGTGCGGCAGAGAGGTCATCGTCGATGATAGAGACCTGTGCGGGAGTACCACCTATCGAATAAGACGAGTCAGCTGCGGCTGCAACACCTATGTCCAATGCAATATTTCCATCACCTGCTACGGTGTTTGGAGTCGCAGTGAGGGTACACGCCGCCGTGCTTTGCGTTTGCCCCGCCGCTATGGGCAATGGATTGGGGCAGTTCATGGTGTGTCGTGTGCTCTGCGCGGGAAGCGTGAGGTTAACCAGCAGACCCGTTGAAGGAGCCGGTTGTGATGCGGTGAGGGTACAGGTCGCTATTTGATTTGGAGAATCGCTTAATGTGGCTGGTGTGCAGCTAATGCTGACTGCTGGTACAGATGCAGGTATTGCTTTGGCTTGCAGATACCAGCTTGCACCGGCTTGCACCAACTGATATCGGTAGCCATTGACATCTATGTACCCTGGAGCGGGCAGGGCAAACGAATTGGCAGCCGATGTACCGTTCACCTGAACCACCAGGATTCCGTCTCCAGTGGTTTCTGCACCAGCACCATTCAGATTGCTAATGGAAAGTATGGTTGGACCTGCGCTCGTGTTGCCTTCTACGATCATGCGGTCCGCAGGAGAGCTGCTATCACCCAGCGCTACATCGAGCGCCAGTGTTCCACCGCCTCCATAGTTTCCTGTCACGGTGAGCGTGTTACCGGTTTGTGCATTGGTCAACGTCACCAGACCGTCATTTGTCAAATCACCTGAGATAGAAAAGGTCGTGCTTGCAATCCGCGAGGTGCTTCCGCCATTCACAACCAAGCCCATTGCTTCGCTTGCCAATGAGCCACTACCGGTTGAAAGCGTGTTACCTGTCCAAGTCAGATCACTGTTGCCCGTTAAGGTAATCCGCTCCCAATTCAGAAACTTGTTTGCCGCCTGAGGGCCATTCATCGCAGCCAAGGTAAGGCGGTCAACATAACCATCTGCCGTTGATGCATCGTCTCCCCCGTCGATGCTGGAGACCTGGCTGAGGTCCGTGCCGTTAATGAAAAGGCTGTCGGAGCCATCCCCGAGCACAATGCTGCCGCTGATCACTGCCGCGCTTTCGAGCGTAACCGTGGTGTTGCCATTGCCCGGACCGTCGAAAATCGCTCTGCCTGAGGTTGAAGTCACTTGTCCCGCAGAAATACTGACCTCGTTCGCCGTAGCATTTGAATTTACGACTACGGCATCACCGGCGCTCGCGTTAACAATGCCGCCCAGCATCTGCACTGTGTTGCCACCTGTGGCGACTGCCTGAATCCCGTTTGCACCCTGGACCGAGACTGCCTGCGTGCCGATCTTGATAAGACTGGTGCCTGATGGCGGTGTTGTTGAAGTGAGTGCTGTTGTGCCCAGCACGACTTGCCCGCCAGTGGAGTGAATGGCTGTACCTGTGGAACTTGTGACTGTCGCCTGGACGGGCATGTCGATGCTGCCCGCTGATATATCTATTGCGGTACCGGCAGTGCTGTTGATGTTGGCTGCTTGCCCTTGCACTTGCACCAAGCCCGCTGAGTTCAGGATGCCGGTTAAGGACGTATATACAGTCAGGCCATTGTGAAACAGATTGCTCCCTTCTGTTCCGCTGGAGGCGCCATTGCGAACTCCATCTACAGGGGCTGGTACGGTAGTGGTAGCGTCAGCAGCGATACGAGCAGTTCCGGTGACTTCAATGACGCCCCCGACGTTCTGTATGACTGCTCCACCTGTTCCAACTGAACGCAATGCAGTGAGGTTTCCGTCGACTTGCAGTTTGGAGCGTTCATTGGATGCGTTCGCTCCACCGTAAATATAAATTGCACGGCTATTGGCTCCGCGAGAGGTTACGCTGAGATTTCCCAGTCCATGCACCAATGCCGCGGCAGGTCTGAGGCCAACTCCGCCAACATTCATGCCACCCGAACTCAATGTATAGGTTCCGGTATTGCTGGTGGTGGTGATGCTGGTGGCAGGCAGGAGATTCAACACCGAGCCCGCGTCATAGGCTCCTGCGACATTGTTCCCGGTATAGGTGGTGAGGGTCGCATTGCAAACGCTGGCCGCTGACGCAGTCAATGCAGGGTTTCCAGATGCGACATCGTTACAGGCTGCCCACGCTCCTGGGACCGATAGACATGTACTCAATGCCACATATAAGACGTTACGTACTACTGGAGGGACAGCCGGATTTCCACCGTATAGCATTCAGGTTCCTTGATTTTTATAGAACAACTAGATTCAATACGTTTTAGCTAAAAACAAAACTTTTTGCAACATAATTTGCAAAAATTGAATATCGCTTGGAAGGGCGCTGCGCTTGCTTTGTGACCCTGGCCCGGGGTGTTCGCGGGCTTCTATGCCGTTGGTGCAAGGGCGGGTGCTCAGTCATCTGGATGGTGTTGGCCGATGTTGAGCAGTGGCATCAGGGCTCGTTCATGGACACTCAGGCGTTGCTGAAACTCGCCCCTTTAGAGCCGCTTGTATGTTTACAGGTGTCGGGGTGAGGGACCAGAGCCGCTATCGGCTGTTGGCGCAGACCGACCGTGTTAGACCCCTCTCAAC
>NZ_JACHKZ010000025.1 GCF_014207855.1 Comamonas odontotermitis
AGTTTGTGGTGCGGTACTTGCGCCGACCCCAGTTCGTCTCACTCATCATCCGAGCCTACTACCGCTGCGGCCCGGATTTGTGCAACAAAGCCCCTACCAAGCCAAAAAATCCGGCTATTCGTACATCGCTGCCAAGCACATTCCAACGGCTAAAAATCTCTGTCCAGTCATGATCACCGCCACCAACTAGTGGTAGCAGCTGTGCACGTGCATCTTTCATGTAGCGCGCCACATTCAACAGGCTTGCGCCAAACCACAGCCAGCTAGCGGCAAAACCCAGGCTTTGGCGCTGTCGCCAAAAATGGTGCACGAACAAGAGCGGAAACAGCAGTTGGAAAAGGGTGCCGCCGTACACGGCCAGGTGGCTGGAAAAGATGCCTACGATGGGATGCCCGGCTTCATGGATGGCAAGGTTGGCGTGGTCCAGCAAGAACACCCAACGACCCTCAGTAAACAGATGCTGCCATAGCACATACAGCGCTGCCACGGTGAGGGCAATGCATGCCTTGGTGCTGGTGGGTTGCCAGTCTTCTGTAGTCACTTCTTCCCAATAGTCCCTCAGCCACATACGTTGCCTTTGTTGTCTGTTCTTTAAACCCACTAAAACCACCCTTGATACGTCATTGCTTCGCCGGTGCGCCCAGCCGGGGGCCTAGCCTTGTTGTACGTCTGTACTGCGTGCGGCTTCGCCCGGCGTGGCCCGGCCTGACGCGGCCCGGCCTGACGTTGCCCGGCGCCTCGTCTCAACGGCAAATCTACGATTTGCTGGTTTGTGTTAGCGGCTCTTCATGTGTGGTGAGCGGGCATGCCTGTGCAGATGGTGCTGTCCGCGTTTCACCACGGGGTCGATCCTTTTAAGTGTTTGCCACAGGCCCAGCCATGTCAACCAGGGGTGTTGGGTTATGTGCTTCTGCGTTGAAGTAGTCCGGTTTTGTATGACGCATTGAGCCAGCCGCTTGCTTCGCCCAGCAAAGCCAGGGCGCCATGCACGCGCATGAATCCCTGCTTGCGTGTGACGGTGGAGTGACCGCACTGAATAGGGCTGTATGAAAAAACAGTATCATTTGCGCAAATGCTGCCGCCCCACCGTTTCTACTACCTGCACAACTTCCAGCGGGCGCTCGACTGGATTGGCGAGCGCTATGCGGATTTGCTGGATGCGCGCGAGCAGGCGTTTCTGGCTGGGTTTTCCGGGCTGCCGCAGCCGTCGCAGGCGCTGCTGGTGCGCATGCTGATGCGACGGGGGCCGTGGTTTCGGGCGGACAAGCTGGTGTATGAGGAAATCCCCGATATTCCAGAGGCCGCGGGCCCTTTGCTCGCGCAAGGCTGGATCGATGCGGATGCCGCCATGGCCTTGGACGAGTTGTTTGCGCTGCACACGAAGCCAGAGTTGCTGCAGATACTGAATGGTTTTGGCCTGCAGCGCTCGCTGGGTAAGCGCGAAATGCTTCAAATTTTGCAGCAGACCGAACCAGAGGCGAAGCCCTACGCGGCATGGTTTCCCGCTGCTCCGCATGCGGCGTGGCGCGTGGCGATCAGCGATCTGGCCGAGCGGCTGCGGCTGATGTTCTTTGGCAATCTCCACCAGGATTGGTCGGAGTTTGTGCTGGCCGATCTGGGTATCTTCCAATACGAATCGGTGGCGTTCGATGCGCAGTCGCGGGCTTTTCAGTCGCGTGCCGATGTGGACGGCTACCTAGCCCTGCAACAGTTGCGCCAGTTGCTCGACGAGAGCGGTGATGCGGCGGCGGTGCTGGCGGCCATTGACGATGGCCGCAGCGAAGACTGCTGGCGCAACCCCTGGCTGGAGCGGCGCCGCTCCAAGCTGCTGCTGCGTGTGGGCCAGGCTTGTGAGCGCGCGCAGGATTGGGCGCTTGCCAGCAAGGCGTATGCGCTGTGCAACTACCCGGGCGCGCGCCACCGGCGCATTCGGGTGCTGGAGCGGCAGGCGCTTTTCGGCGATGCGCTTGCACTGGCGCGGGCGGCGCAGGCTCTGCCAGAGAGCGACGAGGAAAGCCAGCGCATCGCGCGCATGCTGCCGCGCCTGTTGCGCAACCTGGGCGAAGCCCTCCCTGGCCGCCGTGCCCATCTGCAGCCCGAGGTGGCGCAGATGCGCATCGATGTGGAGCTGGATGCGCCACGCCCGCCCACGGCGGTGGAATACGCACTGCGTGACCACTGGCAGAGCGATGCGGCGCCGGTGTTCTATGTGGAGAACGCGCTCATCAACTCGCTGTTTGGCCTGCTGTGCTGGCCGGCCATTTTTGCGCCGCTGCCGGGAGCGTTTTTCCACCCTTTCCAAACCGGCCCGGCAGACCTGAGCGCGCCGGATTTTGCAGCGCGCAGGGCGGCGCTGTTTGATGAATGCCTGGCGCTGCTTGATGGCGATGGCTGGCGCGAGGTGATCCTCCAGCGGTTTGACGCCAAGGCGGGCACGCAGTCGCCCTTTGTGTTCTGGGGCACGCTGACGCCCGAGCTGCTGGCGCTGGCGCTGGCCTGCATTCCTGCGGCGCATCTGAAGCTGCTGTTTGCGCGGCTGCTGCGCGATGTGAAGGCCAACCGCAGCGGTTTTCCCGATCTGGTGCGGTTCTGGCCTGCAGAGCAGCGTTATGAGCTGGTGGAGGTGAAGGGCCCGGGCGACAAGCTGCAGGACAACCAGATCCGCTGGCTGGAGTACTGCGCCGCGCACGGCATTGCGGTGCGCGTGTGCCATGTGCGCTGGCGCGATGGGGAGACGCCCCCTCTGGGGGCGCCCTTGGGCGACTCCGCCGTGGGCACCTTGGGTGGAGGCACCGCGTGAGCTACACCGTTGCCGTGCGCGCGCTGTGCGAGTTCACGGCCCGCGCGGGCGATCTGGATTTGCGTTTCACCCCTGCGCCCACGGCTCTCGAAGGTATGGAAGGCCACGGCGTGGTGCGCGCACGGCGCAGCCCGGGGTACGAGGCAGAAATCAGCCTGTGCGGCCAGTGGGAGGATTTGCAGGTGCGAGGCCGGGCCGACGGGTTTGACCCGGAGGCGCAGCAGCTGGAGGAAATCAAGACCTACCGTGGCCAGCTGGAACGGGTGCCCGCCAACCACCGCGCGCTGCACTGGGCGCAGGCCAAGGTGTATGCGCACCTGCTGTGCCAGGCGCGCGGCCTGCCGCAGATACGGGTGGCGCTGGTGTATTTCAACATCGGCACGCAGCAGGAGACGGTGCTGGCCGAGAGCTGGGACGCCGCGCCGCTGCAGCAGTTTTTTGAAGGGCTTTGCCAGCGCTTTCTGGCCTGGGCGCGCAGCGAGGCGGCGCACCGCAGCGCACGCGATACGGCGCTGGCGGCGCTGCGGTTTCCGTTTGCGCAGTTCCGTGCCGGGCAGCGCGAGCTGTCGGTGGCGGTGTACCGCACAGCCAGCACTGGCGAGGCGGGCGCCTGCCTGATGGCGCAGGCCCCCACAGGCATCGGCAAAACGCTGGGCACGGTGTTTCCCATGCTCAAGGCCTGTGCCACACAGGGGCTGGACAAGCTGTTCTTTCTGACGGCCAAAGGCACCGGCCATGGGTTGGCGCTGCAGGCGCTCGCCACGGTCAACGCACAGTTGCGCAGCCAGGGCGAGGCCGTGCAGCTGCGGGTGGTGGATTTGCAGGCGCGCGACAAGAGCTGTGAGCACCCGGACAAGGCCTGCCATGGCGAATCCTGCCCGCTGGCACGTGGTTTTTACGACCGGCTCGCCGCTGCACGCGCCCAGGCGTTTGCCCACCACAGCGCACTGGAGCCTGCGCAGGTCCGCCAGGTGGCGCTGGCGCACCAGATCTGTCCGTACTACCTGACGCAGGAGCTGGCGCGGTGGAGCGACGTGGTGGTGGGCGATTACAACTACTTTTTCGACAGCGCGGCCATGCTGTATGCGTTGACGCACGTCAACCAGTGGAAGGTGGGCGTGCTGGTGGACGAGGCGCACAACCTGCTCGAACGCGCCCGCCGCATGTACACGGCCGAGCTGCCGCAGTGGGCGCTGGTGGCCGCGCGTGCATCGGCCACCGGTGCGGTCAAAAAGGCGCTCGATGGCCTGCAGCGCCAATGGGCCGCCATCAACCAGGCGCAGGTGCAGGATTACGAGGTGCATGAGAGCGTGCCCGCTGGCTTGCTGGGCGCCCTGCAGCGCGTGGTGGGCGCGATTGCCGATGCCCAGGGCGACAGCCCGCTGCTGCCGGGCGACGCGGTGCTGGATTTTTACCTGGCAGCGCTGCAGTGGCTGGCGCTGGCCGAGCAGTTTGGCCCGCATGCGCTGTTTGATGTGAGCCGGCATGCCAGCGGGCAGGCTGCCATGGCGCGCACTGCTGGCCGCAGAAAGCCATTGTCCACCCTGTGCATTCGCAATGTGGTGCCTGCACCGCACCTGGCGCCCCGCTATGCGGCAGCGCAGGCCGTGGTGCTGTTTTCGGGCACGCTCAGCCCGTCGCAGTTCTACCAGGATCTGCTGGGGCTGCCAGAGGCATCGCGTTGCGTTGATGTGCCCGCGCCCTTTGATGCGGCGCAGCTGCAGGTGCGGGTGGCGGGCCATATCTCCACCCGTTTCAAGGACCGCGAGCGCTCGCTGGTGCCGATTGCCGATCTGGTGGCAGAGCAGTACGCCCGCCTGCCGGGCAATTACCTGTGTTTTTTCAGCAGCTTTGATTATCTGCAGCGCGTGGCGGCCTGCATGTTGGAGCGCCACCCCCGCCTGCCCCTATGGCAGCAGACGGCGGCAATGGACGATGCCAGTCGCACGGCCTTTCTGGACCGTTTTGTGGAAGACGGGCAAGGCATTGGTTTTGCCGTGCTGGGCGGCGCGTTTTCCGAAGGGGTGGATTTGCCGGGCAAGCGCTTGATTGGCGCCTTTGTGGCAACCCTGGGCTTGCCGCAGGTCAACCCCATCAACGAACACATGATGCAAGCCATGGCCGGGCGGTTTGGCGCTGCCCGGGCCTATGACTACACCTATTTCTACCCCGGCCTGCGCAAGGTGGTGCAGGCCGCAGGCCGGGTGATCCGCACCGAGCAGGACCGGGGTGTGGTGGTGCTGATCGACGATCGCTACCGGCGCGCCCAGGTGCGCGCCTTGCTGCCCGCGTGGTGGCATGTAGAGGGGCGGTAGCAGGCAGTTTGCTATGCTATTTGATGGTTTGGTGCGCATCCACCAAGCGCTGGCGGCTGGTTCTGTATAAATTCTGGCGCAGCGCTGCCGTGCAATGGCCTCCAATGGCGTGGCCGCGTGCGAGGGCGGTATCACGACGGCGCACACGCAGGGTGGGGGGCAGGCACCTTTGCAGGGGCAACCAACCCATCGCCAGATTGAGAAGCGCCATGAGCTGGGGCGCACTGCGGGGGCATAGGCGCAACCCGTAAAATCACCGCTTTTGCAGATGCCTCCGTGGCCCTGCATGCCTGATTCTGAACCGCCCAATGTTCCTGGCGGCCCGGCGCGCTCTGCGCAGCCTGGGCCCCGGTGCGGGCGCATGTTGGTGCTTTCATGAACAACACCCCCCCATCCTTTTTCAGCCGCATCGCCATTGCGATCGGCAGTTTCTTCGCCATTCTCGGCAACGGCCGTCTGGCGGGCGATGTCAGCCGCCTGCGCGGCGGCGAGGCCCTGGCCGCCGATGTACAGCCCCAAGAAGTGCGCGTAGAAGTCCCTGTCGAGAAGATCGTCGAAGTCCGCGTGGAAGTGCCCGTGGAAAAAATCGTCGAGAAGACCGTGGAAAAGCGCGTCGAGGTGCCGGTCGAGAAGCTGGTGGAGAAGACCGTTGAGGTGCCGACCAACACCGCAGCCCTGCAACTGCTGGGCCTGATGCAGCGCGAGGCGCGCTTTGTCGACTTCATCCAGGAAGAGGTCGCCCCCTATACCGATGCCGAGATTGGCGCTGCCGCCCGCGTGGTGCACGAAGGCTGCCGCAAGGTGCTGCGCGAGCATTTCGCCATGGAGCCCGTGCGCCCGGAGGCAGAAGGCAGCCGCATCACCCTGCAGGCCGGTTTTGACGCCGCTGCCGTGCGGCTGACCGGCCATGTGGTGGGCCAGGCGCCCTTTACCGGCACGCTGGGACATCGTGGCTGGCAAGTGACGCAAGTCAAGCTGCCGCAGCTCACCGATACGCAAGCCGCCAACATCATCGCGCAGGCCGAGGTGGAGCTGTGAGCATGGAGCACAACGCAAAGTACAGCATCGGCATTGACCTGGGCACCACGCACTGCGGACTCTCGTGGGTGGACAGGGCCGCCAGCGACGGCGAGAAAGTGCTGCAGGGCGTGCTGGACATTCCCCAGCTCACCGGCCCGGCCAGCGTAGAGGCCAAGCCGCTGCTGCCATCCTTTCTGTACCTGCCGCACGAGAGCGAGCTGACGGCGGCCGACATGGCGCTGCCATGGGGCGCGCAGCAGGATTTTGTGGTGGGTGAGCTGGCGCGCACGCGCGGCGCTGCCACGCCGATCCGGCTGGTCTCCAGCGCCAAGAGCTGGCTGTGCCATCCTGGTGTGGACCGCCGCTCGCCGCTGCTGCCCGCCGATGCGCCACCCGAGGTGCACCGTGTATCGCCGCTCACCGCCTCCATCCGCTACCTCTCGCACCTGCGCTGGGCCTGGGAGCAGGCCCACCCCGAGGCGCCGTTTGACGCCCAGGACATCACCGTCACCATTCCCGCATCGTTCGACCCTGCCGCGCGCGAGCTCACGGCCGAGGCGTGCAAGGCGGCGGGTTTCCAGAACCTGACGCTGCTCGAAGAGCCCCAGGCCGCGCTGTACAGCTGGATTCAGGCCACGGGTGGCGACTGGCGCAAGCAGGTCAGCAACGGCGACGTGATCCTCGTCGTGGACGTAGGCGGCGGCACCACCGATTTATCGCTGATCGCCGTGCTGGAGCGCGATGGCAATCTGGAACTGCAGCGCGTCGCCGTGGGTGAGCACATCCTGCTGGGTGGCGACAACATGGACCTGGCCCTGGCCTATGGCGTGGCACGCAAGCTTGCACAAGAAGGCAAGCAGCTCGACGCCTGGCAGACCCGGGCGCTTGCCCATGGCTGCCGTGCCGCCAAGGAGCAGCTGCTGGCCGACGAAAACCTGCAGGCCGTGCCCGTGGTGGTGCCCAGCCGTGGCAGCAAGCTTATCGGCGGCAGCATCCGCACCGAGGTGACACGCGCCGAGGTGCTGGCCATGCTGGTGGAAGGCTTCTTCCCCCAGGTGGCCGTCAGCGACAAGCCCCAGACCCGTGCGCGCGGCGCGCTCACGCAGCTGGGCCTGCCCTATGCGCAGGACGCAGCCGTCACCCGCCACCTGGCGGCCTTCCTGTCGCGCCAGGCCGGGGCGACCGAGCAGATCGAAGGCCTGCAGGGCACGCAGCCTGCGGGCGCGAGCTTCCTGCACCCCACGGCCATTCTGTTCAACGGCGGCGTACTCAAGGCTGCGCAGATCGAGCAGCGCATTCTCGCCGTTGTGAACGGTTGGCTGGCGGCTGAAGGTGCGCAGCCCGCGCGCCTGCTCGATGGCGCCAACCTCGATCTGGCCGTTGCGCGCGGCGCTGCCTACTACGGCCATATCGCTGCCCAAGGCCACGGCGTGCGCATCCGTGGCGGCACAGCGCAAAGCTATTACGTGGGCGTGGAATCAAACATGCCCGCCATCCCTGGCATGGAGCCACCCATCTCGGCGCTGTGTCTGGCGCCCTTCGGCATGGAAGAGGGAACGGAAGTGGCGCTGGACGCGCAGGAGTTCGGCCTCGTCGTGGGCGAGCCGGTGCGGCTGCGCTTCTTCGGCTCCAGCGTGCGCCGCAGCGACGCCGTTGGCACCATGCTCGACTTCTGGGGCCCCGAAGAACTAGTGGAACTGCAGGAGATCGAAGCCCATCTACCCGCCGAGGGCCGCGCGAGCGGCGAGGTGGTGCCCGTCACCCTGCATGCCCGCGTGACCGACATCGGCACGCTGGAGCTCAACGCCGTGCCCGTGGGCGGCAGCGAGCGCTGGAAGGTGGAGTTCGATGTGCGGGCGGAGACCACGGTCGCCGACGATAGTTTTGCTGTGCACTGAATTACATCGAATCGGGAGTGGATATGAGGGGAAACGTAATCTCTTATATCGAGATGTGCCAGAAGGAAGGGACTAGCCTGCAGCGCGGAATGAATTTCCGCTTAAAGGGTCGTCATTCGGTCATCTTGATGTCGGTACGGCCTAACTCTCCTTATCGAGACGAAGTGAGGGAGGGGGGGACGGTCTTGATCTATGAAGGTCACGATGTGGCCAAAACACAAGGTATTTCGGATCCCAAGCTTTTAGATCAGCCCATGACTTCCAATCGTGGAGCGCTGACTGAGAATGGGAAATTTCATAGAGCTGCACAGCACTTTAAGTCTGGCGATAAAGGGCCAGATATCGTCCAGGTATATGAAAAAATCAAGGAGGGTATCTGGGCCGACAATGGCTTTTTTCATTTAGTCGATTCTTGGGTAGAAAACGACGGGGTTCGCAACGTCTGCAAGTTCAAGTTGGTTGCAATAGAAAGCGTTTCTGATGTTGCTGCAGCTGAAGAAATGTCGAACAACATAGTTGAGCGTAGTCGAATTATTCCAACCCATGTGAAGTTGGAAGTTTGGAAGCGTGATGGAGGCAAATGCGTCACTTGCGGTGCGACAGATGAACTTCATTTCGATCACATTCTTCCCTTTTCTAAGGGTGGAACTTCACTCAAAGCAGAGAATGTGCAATTGCTTTGCGTACGTCACAACTTGGGCAAGAGTGCAAAAATTCAGTAACCAGAGAGCAGTGCTTTTCTCATCGTTATGAGGCAAGCTCATCTCAATAGTTTTAATGTGAACCACTTGCCGCATGACTGCCGTGACTGAAAGCACTTCTTTTGGCTCCGCGCGTTATGTGGTGGGCATCGACCTGGGCACCAGTCACACCGTCGTCGCCAGCGTGCCTTTGGGGGGTGTGGCCGCAGAGATTGCACTGCTGAACATTCCCCAGCGCAGCACGGCTGGCGAAGTGCTTGCGCAGCCGCTGCTGCCTTCGGTGCGCTACCAGGCAGCACCCGGCGAACTGGGCGACGCCTGGCGCGAGCCCTGGCCGCCGCAGGGTGCCGATGCGCAGGCGCCTGCCGTCATCGGCCGCTGGGCGCGTGATCTGGGCACGGCCGTGCCTGGGAGGCTGGTGGCCAGCGCCAAGAGCTGGCTGTCGCACACCGGCGTGAACCGCACGGCGCCCATCCTGCCCTGGGGCGCGGCTGAAGATGTGGCCAAGGTATCTCCGCTGGCAGCGTCGAGCGCCTACCTGGCCCACGTTCGTGCCGCCTGGGACCGGGCGCACCCCGAGGCCCCGCTGCACCAGCAGGCCGTGGTGCTGACCGTGCCTGCCTCGTTCGACGAAGGCGCGCGTGCGCTGACGCTGGAGGCCGCGCAGCTGGCGGGCCTGCCCGGCGTGCATCTGCTCGAAGAGCCCAAGGCCGCCTTTCACGACTGGCTGGTGCTGCAGGGCGAGCAGCTGGCATCTCAATTGGCGGGCAGCCGGTTGGTGCTGGTCGTCGATGTGGGCGGCGGCACGACCGATCTGACGCTGATCCGCGTGGAGGCATCGCCCGATGGCGGCCTGCCCGTGCTCACGCGCACGGCCGTGGGCGAACACCTGATGCTGGGTGGCGACAACATGGATCTGGCGCTTGCCCACCAGCTGGAGGCGCAGTTTGCAGGGGAAGGCGAGCGATTACCCGCGCCAAGGTTTGCCCAGCTGGTGCAGCGCTGCCGCATCGCCAAGGAGCAATTGCTCGCCGCCGATGCCCCCGAGAGCGTGGCGGTGACGCTGCTGGGCGGCGGCAGCCGCCTGCTGGCCCAGGCCCGTAGCGCTACGCTTACGCGCGAGCAGGTGCGGCAATGGGTGGTCGATGGTTTTTTGCCGCCCGCGCAGATCAGCGATGTGCCCGCCCGGCGCCAAGGCGCGCTGCGCGGCTTTGGCCTGCCATATCCAGCCGATGCGGCGATTTCGCGGCATCTGGCGCAGTTTCTGTCGCAACACGCTGCTGGCACTGATGCGGCCCACCTACCCGATACCGTGCTGCTCAACGGCGGCGTCTTCCACGCCCATGCCGTGGTGGAGCGGCTGACCGAGCAGCTCTCGGCCTGGCGCGGCAGCCCGGTGCACGTGTTGCACAACCCGCACCCCGACTGGGCCGTGGCGCGCGGCGCGGCAGCGTATGGACTGGCGCGTTTTCAGCCGATTGTTGAGGAAATAGCGGATCCGGGCGAGCACGATCAGGCGCAGTCTGCTATCAAAATTGACAAGCCAGTGATTGCCGCGCGCCTGCCACAGATCGGTGGCGGCTCGGCGCGCAGCTACTGGCTGCTGTTGCCCGCAAAATCTGGCGCCCGCCCGCAAGGCATCTGCCTGTTGCCACGCGGCACGGAAGAGGGCGTGCGCATCGTGCTCTCGGGCCGGCGCTTTGCGCTGCGGCTGGGCGAGGCCGTGCGCTTCAACCTGCTGGCCAGCAGCCGCAGCGATATACCGGCGCAGGCCGGGCAGATTGCAGAGATCGGCGGCGAAGGCTGGGTGGAGCTGCCGCCGCTGTCTGCGGTGCTGCCCGCACCGCAGGGGCGCGATAAGGCCCAGGTCGAGGTGCAATTGCAGGCCAGCATGACCGAAGTGGGCACGCTGGAAGTGCGTTGCGTATCCGCCGAGAAGTCCGACGGTGCCTCCCCCTCCTGGCTGCTGCCTTTTGCTGTGCGTGGTGCTGTGCGCGGAGCGGTAGAACATGATGCTGCTGCTGATTTGGTAGCTGACGGCGCAGATAGAGAAAGCGCTGGTGGCCAGAACGGCTTGAAATCATCGGATGCGCGTTTGCCCGAGGCCGTGGCACTGATCGACCGCATTTTCGGCAACCAGGCGCAGGACGTGACGGCCAAGGAAGTGCGCCAGCTGCGCCAATCGCTGGAAAAAGTGCTGGGCCCGCGCGAGGCCTGGGGCATTGCCCTGCTGCGCGCCTTGTTCGATACCTTGCTGGCCCGCGCCCGGCGCCGCCGCCGCACCGTGGAGCACGAGCGCGTCTGGCTCAACCTTGCAGGCTGGTGCCTGCGGCCCGGCGTGGGGGCCGAACTCGATCCCTGGCGCATGGAGCAGATCTGGGCGCTCTATCCCCATGGCCTGGGCCATGGCAAGGAAGCAGGCAACTGGACCGAGTGGTGGGTGTTCTGGCGCCGCGTAGCGGCGGGCCTGAACGAAGCGCAGCAGATGGAGCTGCTTGAAGACGTGGCCGGCCACATGCAAAAAACCGTGCAGCAAACTGCCCGGGGCAAGAGCAGCCACGGCAGCTACGACGACATGCTGCGCCTGTTTGCCGCCATGGAAGCCGTGCCCTGGCAGTACCGCCAGGAAATGGGCCAGTGGATGCTGCAGCGCTTGAAGCGCCCCGAGGAAACCGCGCAGACCTGGTGGGCCATCGGCCGCCTTGCCGCGCGCCAACCGCTGGCCGCCAACGCGCACCTCGTGATGCCACCCGAGGCGGCGCAGGAGTTTTTGAACGCCACGCTCGCCCAGGATTGGCGCAGAAACGAAACGGCCATGTTCGCTGCCGTGCAGATGGCCCGCATGACCGGAGACCGCGCGCGCGATCTGCCTGATGCCACGCGCGCCCAGGTGCTGGAGAAAATGCGCGCCGCAGGCGCCCCGCCGCGCTGGATCGCCATGGTGGAGCAGGTGGTGCAGATGGAAGCCGAAGACCAGAAGCGCAGCTTTGGCGATAGCCTGCCTCCAGGGCTGGTATTGCTGTAGCAGTAGCAGCTTTTGTCGCCAATGCGGAACGGTTCGCGCATGCCGTGGGCGCTTTGCCTGTAAATTGGCAGCTTCCGTGTCATTTGTGGGCCATGGGCCGCTGCGCCATGAAAGATTCTGTATTGGACATCCGGCCGCTTGCCACTGGCGATTTGCAGGCGCTGCTGGCGCTCTACCAGCACTTGCATGCGTCAGACGATCCTCTGCCGTCTCTTGCCCGCGTGGAGTCCATCTGGGCAGGCCTGGTGGCCGATCCGCACAATCTCTACCTGGGCGGCTTTGTGGGCGGCCAACTCGTGGCCAGTTGCGTGCTCACCACCATACCCAACCTCACGCGCGGCTGCAGACCGTATGGTTTGATTGAGAACGTGGTGACACACGACGCATTCCGGCAGCGCGGGTTTGGCAAGGCTGTGTTGCAGCACGCCTTGCAACGGGCCTGGGCCCAGGGGTGCTACAAGGCCATGCTGATGACCGGCCGCAAGGACGAGGCGGTCATGCAGTTTTATGAAGGCGCGGGTTTTGACCGGCACGACAAGCAAGCCTTTGTCGCCCGGCCACCTGTGTGACCGATGCAACAATGCACAGGTTCCAGCGTGCAGCAACCGGGAGGGTGCTGCCGACAAGCACAAAACCATAGAAAGAGTTCGCTATGAAATTTGATGTTGTGGCGCGCACTGGCCATGCGCCAGAAGCTGTTTTTGCTTCCAAACGCCGATGGCTGGTAGTGGCCGCTGGCGCTGCCGTGCTGGCTGGTGCGCCGCAGGCCTGGGCGCAAGGGGCGGCGGGCAACTGGCCTGCCAAGCCCATCACCTTCATCGTGCCCCAGGCGCCCGGTGGGGCCAACGATGTGATTGCGCGCGCGGTGGCGCAGGGCCTGGAAAACTCGCTGGGCCAGCCCGTGGTGGTGGAAAACCGGCCCGGCGCCAATGGCAACCTGGGCACCAGCCAGGTGGCGCGCGCTGCGGCAGACGGTTACACCTTCCTGGTGACGGCGCAAAGCGCCTACACCATCAATCCGGCGCTCTACACCACGGTGCCGTTTGATCCGCTCAAGGATTTCACGCCCATCATGCAACTGGCGGTGGCGCCATACCTGCTGGTGGTCAACCCCAAATTCCCCGCCAAAAACCTGGACGAGCTGGTGGCCTATGCCAAGGCCCACCCGGGCAAGGTGGAATATGCCTCGGCAGGCAACGGCACGCTCAACCACCTGCTGGGCGAAATGCTGAAAAAGCAGAAGAAGATCGAGCTGCTGCATGTGCCGTACAAGGGCGCATCGGCTGCAGCCACCGATGTGGTGGCGGGCCAGTTGCCCATGACGTTCGGCAGCTTTCCCGGCGTGATGCCCTTTGTGGCCAGCGGCAAGCTGCGCGTTCTGGGCGTGGCTTCCGACAAGCCCACACAGCTGGCCCCCGAGATCGTGCCCCTGGGCAAAGATCTGGCGGTCACCAGCTGGTATGGCCTGTTTGTACCCGCTGGCACGCCCGATGCCATCGTCACCCGGCTGCACGCTGCCATTGCCAAGGTGATGGCTACGCCTGCTATGGCTGAGCGGTTGAAGGGGCTGGGGGCAGAGCCCGTGCAGTCCGATCCGCGCAGCTTCAAGGCAGGCCTGCCTGCCGAGCTGGCCTACTGGAAGCAGGTGGTGCAGGATTCGGGGGCACACATTGACTGATGCACAACTGCTGGCAGCCTGCGCCGCCTTGCCCCGGGTTGGTCATTTGCCCCCCGGGCCGCGCAATACCATCACCGATGTGGCGGGCCTGCGCGTAGGCCACTGCACCGTTGCCCAAGGCGACCTGCAGACCGGTGTGACGGTGGTGGTGCCGCCGGTGGCCAATCCCTTTTTGCACAAGCTGCCTGCGGGGCTGGCGGTGATCAATGGCTTTGGCAAAAGTGCGGGCCTGGTGCAACTGGCCGAGCTGGGCCAGATTGAAACCCCCATTGCGCTCACCAACACCTTTGGCGTGCCTGCCGTGGTGCAGGCGCAGATTGCCGAGTGCATTGCCGCCAACCCCGAATGCGGCCGCAGCCTGCCCACGGTGAATGCGCTGGTGCTGGAGTGCAATGACGGCTATCTGAGCGACATCCAGCGCATGGCGGTGACGGCAGACCACTACCGCGAGGCGGTGGAGTCTGCTTCCTATAGCGTGGCCCAGGGCGCAGTGGGTGCGGGGCGCGGCATGTCGTGCTTTCAGCTCAAGGGCGGTATCGGTACGGCCTCGCGCGTGGTGGAGATGGCTGACTGCCACTACACCGTGGGGGCGCTGGTGCAGGCCAACATGGGCAAGCTCGCTGACCTGCGTTGGGGCGGTGTACCCGTTGGTGCAGCGCTGCAGCAGCGCCTGCATGCCAAGGAGCAGCAGGCCGCGCTGGGCGATGGTGTGGACAAGGGCAGCATCATCATGCTGCTGGCCACCGATGCCCCGCTGGACAGCCGCCAGCTCACCCGTATGGCCCGGCGCGCCGCAGCAGGGCTGGCGAATACCGGCTCCTGCTATGGCCATGGCAGCGGCGATATTGCGCTGGCGTTCAGCTGCGCCTACACGCAGCCTGCCGATGTGAACGAACCCATGCCCGCCATGCCGATGCTGCACGAGACGCTGCTCGACCCGCTGTTCCGCGCCGCATCAGACGCCGTGGAGCAGGCGATCTACCATGCGCTGTGGCATGCGCAGATGGTGCAGGGACGCGATGGCCACCGCCGCTGGGGCTGGCAGGATCTGTGGAAAGACTGAGCTATGAAAGTACTGATTTCTGTTGATATCGAAGGCGTGGCCGGTGTCTACCACGCCGAACAGGTGCGAGCCGGCAACCCCGAGTACGAGCGCGCCCGCCGCTGGATGGCCCAGGAGGCCAATGCAGCGATTGATGGCGCCTTTGCAGCCGGGGCCACCGAGGTGTTCGTCAATGATTCGCATGGCGGCTTTCGCAATATGCCGCCCGATCTGCTGGATGCGCGGGCGCAGGTGATTCAAGGCAAGCCGCGTTACCTGAGCATGGTGGCAGGCGTAGAGCTGGGCATGGATGCGGTGTGCATGGTGGGTTACCACTCGCGCGCGCAGGGGCGCGGCATTCTGGCGCACACCATCAACAGTTTTGCGTTTGCGCGTGTGTGCATCAATGGCCAGCCAGCCAGCGAAGCCCATCTTTACGGCGCGCTGGCCGGTGCCTATGGCGCGCCGGTGGTGATGCTGGCGGGTGATGATGTGCTGCGCGCAGAGAATGAGGCCCTCTTTCCCTGCGCCGTGTTTGTGCAGACCAAGCGCGCCACGGGCCATGCGAGCGGCATCAGCCTGTCGCCCGAGCAGTCTCAGGCCGCCATTCGTGAGGGGGTGGTGCTGGCATTGGCGCAGCGCGCGCAATGTCAGCCGCTCCTGGCTGCCAGTCCGGTGCAGGTGGAGATCACGGCCACATCGCCGGGCATGGCCGATCTGTTCTGCCAGTGGCCGACGCTGGAGCGTGTGGACGGCTGCACGGTGCGCTTCAGCGCGCCAGAGATCGAGTCGGCCGTGCGCATGATCAACTGCCTGTCGGCCATGTCGTCAATGCTCCGTTAGGCCGCTGCACCACGGTGCTTCGTGCAGCAGCCGCGGCGTTGCTCAGCGTACAGGTATCTGCACCGCAGCGGGTACCGGCACCGCCGTCACGCTGTTCTGTGGCGAGCCTTCGATCACGCGGTCGGAATAGGTCATGTAGACCAGCGCATGGCGGCTGGTGTCGACCATGCGTACCACGCGCAGGCGCTTGAAGAGCAGCGACGTGCGTTCGCTGAACACTTCATCCTGCTGCTTGATCGGCTTTTCGATGGTGATGGGGCCAACTTGCACACAGGCAATCGACGCTTCGGAGCGGTCTTCCGCAAGGCCCAGGCCGCCTTTGATGCCGCCGGTCTTGGCGCGCGATACATAGCAGGTCACGCCCTTGACCTGGGGGTCGTCATAGGCTTCGACGACGATTTTGTGGTCGGGGCCGACCAGCTTGAAGACGGTGTCCACCGAGCCGATGGTTTCCGGGCTGGCCATGGCATGGCCTGCTGCAGCGCAAACACCGGCCACCAGCATGGCGCGCAGGCAAGAGGTAAATCGCATCATCGAACACTCCTGTAAAAAATCCTTGAAATCTGCGCTGCCGCGCATCTGTCAAGGATTTTGTATTTTATTTTGATAGCAGATGCCGGCAAGACCGGCATCTTGGGGGGCAGCGCGGTTTCAGCGCAGCCGCTACGCAGTCTCTCAAGCCAGAGCGGCTTCTGCCACGTGCTTGCGCAGATGTGCCAATGCTTCTTCCACCTGGTCGACCAGCACCAGGCACAGGTCGTCCGGCTGCAGGCGCGAGAGCGCGTGGTCAATGGCGATGAATTCGCCGTGGATCTCGGTGACGTAACTGGTGCGTGGCGCGCCTTGCAGACCCTTTTGCAGCAGGGCGAGTACCTCGCCGTCTTCGCGGCCCCGCTGGCAGGCATCCTGGTACAGGATCACGTCGTCGAACACCTTGCCCAGAATCTGGGTCTGCTCGATGATGTCCTGGTCGCGGCGGTCGCCCGCACCGCTGATGACCACGCTGCGGCGCTTGGCGGGCATGGCTTCCACGGCTTGTACCAGCGCACGCATGGCATCCGGGTTGTGGCCGTAGTCGGCAATGATGGTGGCGCCCTTGTAATCCATCACATTGAAGCGGGCAGGCGCATTGTCGCTGTCGCTCAAGAAGCCCGCGAGCCCGCGGCGGATGGTTTGCCAGGGCAAGCCCGTTGCCCAGGCGGCGCCGATGGATGCCATGATGTTTTCCACCTGGAAGGTGATGGTGCCGTTGCGGGTGAGCGGAATCTCGCGCAGCGGAATGGATTCGCGCCACGAGCCTTCGGCGGCCACGATGCTGTCGCCATCGACGTAGACCACGCGGCTGCCCTGGGCACGGTGCGTGGCCATGACGGGGTGGTGGCGGTCGGCGGCAAAGAAGATGACCTTGCCAGGGCAGACATGGGCCATGGCGGCCACGAGCGGATCAGCCGCGTTCAGCACGGCGTAGCCGGTGGGCGCCACGTTCTGCACGATGACGCGCTTGAGCACGCCCACATCTTCCTTGGTGGTGATGTAGTTCAGGCCCAGATGGTCGCCTTCGCCCACATTGGTGACGACAGCCACCTGGCAGCGGTCAAAGCCCAGGCCTTCGCGCAGGATGCCGCCGCGCGCGCATTCGAGCACGGCCGCATCGGTTTCGGGGTGGGCGAGGGCGTTGCGGGCGCTCTTGGGGCCAGAGCAATCGCCGCTGTCGATCTGGCGGCCGTTGACCCACACGCCATCGGTGTTGGTCATGGCGGTGCGCCAGCCGTGCGAGGTGAACAGGTGCGCGATCACGCGCGTGGTGGTGGTCTTGCCGTTGGTGCCGGTGACTGCTACCACGGGAATGCGGCCATCGTCACCCGGAGCGAACAGCTCGTCGACCATGGGCACGCCAACATTGCGCGGGCGGCCGAACGAGGGCGCCAGGTGCATGCGCAGGCCGGGAGCGGCGTTGACTTCGACAATGCCGCCGCTTTGCTCTTCCAGCGGCTTGAGCATGGTCTCGCAGACCACATCCACGCCGCAGATGTGCAGGCCGATGGTCTGCGCGGCTTCAATGGCGCGGGCGGCAATCTCGGGGTGCACGTCGTCGGTCACATCGGTGGCGCTGCCGCCGGTGGACAGGTTGGCGTTGTTGCGCAACACCACGCGCTGGCCCTGGGCGGGAACGCTGTCTGGCGTGAGGCCTTCGCTGGCGATACGGGCGATGGCGATGTCATCGAGGCGAACCTTGGTGAGCGCCGTGCCGTGGCCCGAGCCGCGGCGCGGGTCCTGGTTGACGATGTTCACCAGCTCACGGATGGTGTGCTGGCCGTCGCCCAGCACCTGGGGCGGTTCACGGCGTGCCGCTGCCACCAACTGGCCGCCAACGACCAGCATGCGGAAATCGTGGCCGGGCAGAAAGCGCTCAACCAGGATTTCGTCGCCGAACTCGCTTGCCACCTTGTACGCGGCTTCCAGTCCTTCGCGGGTGGTGATGTTGACCACAACGCCCTTGCCCTGGTTACCGTCCTGGGGCTTGACCACGACGGGCAGCCCCACTTCCTGGGCCACGGCCCAGGCGTCTTCCACATCGACCACGGGCCGACCCATGGGCACGGGCACGCCTGCGGCGTGCAGCAGGCGCTTGGTCAGGTCCTTGTCCTGCGCAATCGATTCGGCGACGGCGCTGGTGGAATCGAGCTCTGCCGCCTGGAAGCGGCGGGCCTTCGAGCCCCAGCCCAGCTGCACCAGCGAGCCGGTGGTGAGGCGCCGGAAAGGAATGCCCCGGGCAACGGCGGCATCGACAATCGCGCCGGTGGAGGGGCCGATGCGGTCGTCTTCGTCGAGCTCGCGCAATTGGGCAATCGTGGCGTCTGCATCAAAGGCGGTGTCGTTCAGCGCGGCCTGGATCAGCGCCTCGGCCTTTTCCATGGCCAGCTTGCCCACCGCTTCTTCGGTGTATTCGACCACCACCTGGAAGGTGCCGCGCTCCACGGTCTCTTGCGTGCGGCTGAAGGTAACGGGGCAGCCAGCCTGGGCCTGCAGCGACAGCGCAGCGCGCTCCAGCACATAGGCCAGCGACAGCTGCTGGGCCGCGCCGTGCGGCTGCAGCGTGCCAATGGTGGGGAAACGCGCGCGCAGCTTTTCTTCAAAGCCGGGCATGGCGGTGTACAGCAGTTCGCTGTCGTCACAGTGCACGACGGTTTCGATGGCGGTGCTGCGGGTCCAGAGGTTGGGGCCGCGCAGGGCTCGGGTGCGGGTGATCTGCATAGTGTTCTTTCAGCTGAATATCAAGCTTTGTATTGATTTGCGCTTCTGGGGTAAGCGGTAGCAGCTATATTTATAGGAGCAATTGAGGTGCAGGCTCAAACTTGGTATTCAAAGGTCTTGATGCCCGCGCCGATCAGATCGGGCGTGATATCGAGCGCCCAGGCTGTTGCAATCGCAGCCAGCAGCGCAGGGGTATCGGGCTTCTTGCCGCCGGGCAGCGACAGCGCATCGAGCGTGCCCAGTACGCGTTCCTGCGTGCCGGTGGCCAGCACCACGTTGTTGCCCTTGACGAACACGGCGCGGCCGCCTTCGTGCTGGGCTTCGGTGTTGGCGCGGTGGGCAGCTACGGCTTCGTTGCCGGCATCGGTCGAATACAGGATCACTTCGCCGTCGCACAGCTCGGCGAGGTCTGCCACTTCGGGCAGGTCGGCGTTCAGCACGCCTGCGCCTTCGTCCAGCACCACATCGATCTGGGTGCGCATCACGCGGCGCATCTGGCCGGGCTCCAGCACATCGTGGTCGGCCAGTTGCTCGTAGCCGTCCATGTCGGTGACTACACCGACCAGGCAGCGGTCGTAGGCAAGGCCTTCTTCGAGGATCGAGCGGGCCGTGGTCTGGATGACAGCGGCCTGGGCCAGCCGGTTGGTGAGCAGGCGGTGGGCGCCAGCCCAGTTGCCGGTATTGGTCTTTTGCGTCTGGCGGTTGGCGATGAACATGCCTTCGCTGCTGGCAACGCCGGTGGCCTTGCCCGACAGCTGCAGCAGCCAGCCCACCAGGCGGGCGATGAAGGCATTGTTGCGGGTACCGACGATACCAGCAATGGGAATGCGACCAGCGCCAGGACCGTCTTCGCGTGGGAAGAGGTGATCGGCAATTGCCATGCCGACAGGGCGTGGCGCACCGCTGGTGGGCTTGAGGTGCATGAGCAGGCCCGGGCCCGCGTTGACTTCCAGGATCGCGCCCTGGCCCTGCATGGGCTGGGAGACATCCTTGAGAATCATGTCCATGCCGGCGATATCGAGGCCCACGATCTTTGCGGCGAGAACAGCGTAGTACGCCACATCGGGGTGCACGTCGTCCAGGCAATCGATGGCCATGTTGCCATTGCGCTGCAGCAGCACGCTCTGGCCTTGGGGAATCACGCTGTCGGGGGTGACATGCTGGCGGTTGAGCTCCAGCTTGACGGCACCGGCTTCCAGATTGATCCAGTCGAGCGGATATTCCTGCTCAGGACCGCGGCGCGGGTCCTGGTTCAGCACGGCGACCAGCTCGCGCAGCGTGGCCTTGCCATTGCCGTACACGCTCACGGTTTCGCCCTTGGTGGCTGCGACGACCTTGTCGCCCACCACCAGCAGGCGGTGTTCCACGCCGTCGATGAATTTTTCGACGATGACATCCGAGCCTTCGGGCTCTGCCAGTGCAAAAGCGGCCTTGATGTCTGCTTCTTCAGACAGCTCCAGGGTCACGCCACGGGCGTGGTTGCCGTCTGATGGCTTGACGGTGACGGGAAAGCCGATGTCCTGTGCGACTTCCCACGCTTCTTCGGCCGAGGCGACGATCTGGCCTTCGGGCACTGGCACTCCGCAGGCGGCCAGCAGGCGCTTGGTGAAATCCTTGTCCTGGGCAATGCCTTCGGCAATCGCGCTGGTCTGGTCGGATTCAGCCGTCCAGATGCGGCGCTGTGCGGCGCCATAGCCCAGTTGTACGAGGTTGCCGTCGTTCAGGCGGATATGGGGAATGCGGCGCTCGCTGGCGGCATCGACGATGCAGCCGGTCGATGGGCCAAGGTAACGGTCGTTGATCGCCGTCTTGATGGCATGCACGGCGGGCTTGAGATCGAATGGCTCATCATTGATGGCCGCCATCAACAGCTTGTGGCCATGCTCCAGCGCCACGCGGGCCACGGCCTCTTCGGGGCAGCGGAACACCATACGGTACACGCCGCGCCTGGAGATCTCGCGCGTCTGGCCGAACTCTGCAGGCATGCCGGCCAGGTTCAGCAGTTCAATGACCACGTGCTCCAGCACATGGCCCATCCACGTGCCGCCTTCGAGGCGCTGAATGAAGCCGCCGCGCTCGCCGACGCCGCAGGTGTGCTCGATCAGGTCGGGCAGCCAGCTGGTCAGGCGTTCATTGAGACCGGGAATCTTGTTGGACGGATAGTCTTCCAGCTCTCCCAGATCAAGCCAGACCTCCAGTACCGGGCGGTAGGTCCAGACGCTGGGGCCACGCAGGAAAGTTGTGCGCAAGAGTTGGATGTCGTTGAGTTTCGCCATATCAATCAGCGGATAAACATTGGTAACAATTCTGGGGAATTGCCGTCGATGGGAATGCATTGTGCGCCCAAATTGGGCAAGGCGGTGGGCTGTCAGCCCAAATGCATGGTCATGCGTTAATGGGGAGATTGACGGGTGCCAACGTCATTCCGTATCGCCGCAATAATAGGCGGCCTGCCGGCAGCATCGCTGGACAGCTGCGACCGCCAAGGGCGGGGAAAAACAACGCTATATGCAAAATCACCAATCCGCGGATGCTTCAGCATTCTTTGCTGGCCCTTTGGGGGCCGAACTGCGAGCCAAGCTCAATACCCAAGAAAACGTTTTAGCCGTCGCTCCCGTTGACTTGGGGGCCGATTTGCGTTTTGCGAGTGGGCTCATCGTGCTGACCTCACAGCGCGTTCTGGTGGCCGATCCCACGACCCGACAGTGGAGCGAGTGGGCGCTTGCTACGGATTTGAGCGTGCGTTTCTATGACCACGGCGGTGTAGGCAATCTAGAACTGCACGACACCACGCAGCGCCTGGGTCTGTGGCGCATGACCTTGAGCCACCAGACCGCCGTGCTGGGGCTGGTGCAAAAGTTCGAGCAGCAGCGCGAACGCCTGCTGCGCAACGAGGCCTACCAGCACCTGGAAGACGACCGCGCCCACTGTCAGGTGTGCGGAACCTTGCTGCCACCCGATGCCGAAGAATGCCCGGCCTGCGCCCGCCAGAACAACGCCCCCACATCCAGCTGGGTATTGCTGCGCCTGTGGCGGTTTGCTGAGCCCTACAAAATGCAATTGTTGTTGGGTTTTGTGCTGACCTTGCTGGCCACAGCGGCCCAAATGGTGGCACCGTACCTGACGATCCCGTTGATGGACAGGATCCTGATCCCGTTCCAGAACGGCGAGAAGATCGACAAAAGCCTGGTGATGTTCTACCTGGGGGCGTTGCTGGTGTCTGCACTGTTGGCCTGGGTGCTGGGCTGGGCGCGCACCTTTGTGCTGGCGCGCGTGTCCGAGCGCATTGGCGCCAATCTGCGCACCACTACCTACAACCATCTGCTCAAGCTGTCGCTTGATTTCTACGGCAGCAAGCGCACGGGCGACCTGATGGCGCGCATTGGTGCAGAGACTGATCGTATCAACCTGTTCCTGTCGCTCAATGCGCTGGATTTCGCCACCGATGTGCTGATGATCGTGATGACTTCGGTCATTCTGTTCTCGATCAACCCCTGGTTGGCGCTGGTGACTCTGGTGCCGCTGCCCTTCATTGCCTGGATGATCCATACCGTGCGCGACAAGCTGCGTACCGGCTTTGAAAAGATCGACCGCGTCTGGTCCGAGGTGACCAATGTGCTGGCCGACACCATTCCCGGCATTCGCGTGGTCAAGGCCTTTGCCCAGGAGCAGCGCGAAGCCGACCGCTTCGCCCACGCCAACCAGGTCAATCTGGAAGCGAATGACCGCGTCAACAAGACCTGGTCGCTGTTCACCCCCACCGTCACGCTGCTGACCGAGATCGGCCTGCTCATCGTCTGGGCATTTGGTATCTATCTGGTGGCCAACGAGCAGATCACGGTCGGTATCCTGACAGCGTTCATCGCCTACATAGGCCGCTTCTACACCCGCCTGGATTCGATGAGCCGCATTGTCTCGGTCACGCAGAAGGCGGCCGCTGGCGCCAAGCGCATCTTCGACATTCTGGACCATGTGAGCAACGTGCCCGACCCGGTCAACCCGGTCAAGCTGGGCAAGGTGCAGGGCGCGATCACCATGGAGAGCGTGGGCTTCCGCTATGGCAGCCGCTCGGTCATCAAGGATCTGAACCTGCAGATCAAGCCTGGCGAGATGATTGGCCTGGTGGGCCACAGCGGCTCGGGCAAGAGCACGCTGGTCAACCTGATCAGCCGCTTCTATGACGTGACCGACGGCTCGATCCAGCTCGATGGCGTGGATGTGCGCCGCATTGCGGTGTCGGATTACCGCAGCAACATCGGCCTGGTGCTGCAGGAGCCGTTCCTGTTCTTTGGCACGATTGCTGAAAACATTGCCTATGGCAAGCCGCAGGCCACGCGCGAAGAAATCGTGGCTGCCGCCCGCGCGGCCCACGCGCACGAATTCATCCTGCGCCTGCCGCATGGCTACGACTCGCTGGTGGGTGAGCGTGGCCAGGGCCTGTCGGGTGGCGAGCGCCAGCGCATCTCGATTGCCCGAGCACTGCTGATCGATCCGCGCATCCTGATCCTCGACGAGGCGACTTCGGCCGTCGATACCGAAACGGAAAAGGAAATCCAGCGTGCGCTGGACAACCTGGTGCAAGGCCGCACCACCATTGCGATTGCACACCGCCTGTCCACCCTGCGCAAGGCCGACCGCCTGGTGGTGATGGACCGCGGCGAGATCGTGGAAGTGGGCCCGCACGACGAACTGATGGCCAAGGAAGGCGCCTACTGGCGCCTGTACATGGCCCAGGCCCGCCGTGCCGAAGAAGATGCCGAAGCCGCAGGCGTAGTGACGGTGCGCGCCGCTGGCGTAACCTACGACGTGCAGGCCATTCCCAAGACGAATGCCGAGTCACTGAATGACAACGCCTGACCACCCGGCGCAGAAAGTACCCGCATGAATACGAACCTTACCCCTGCAGCCACTCCGTTGAATGCGCCAATGCCGCTGTCGCGCAACCCCTTTGGGCGTCTGGTGCTGCAAAAGGAAGACGGAACCAGCGCCGTGGTCAACCCGGTGCGCGCATTTCCGCTGTCTGCCCCGGTGCATGGCATCTCGCTGGTTGCCGAAGACGGCAAGGAAGCGCTGTGGATTCCCGATCTCGATGCCGTTGACGCCGCAGCGCGCGCCCTGTTGGATGAAGACTTGGCCGCGCGCGAGTTCCAGCCGCTGATCGAGCGAATTCTCAGTGTCTCGACCTTCTCCGTACCCAGCATCTGGGAGGTCGAGACCGACCGTGGCCCGGTACGCATGACCCTCAAGGCTGAAGAAGACATCCGCAAGCTGGGCAGCCGCCAGAACCTGCTGATCACTTCGGCCGATGGTGTGCACTACAAACTGCCTGACACCACCCGGCTCGACAAGGCGTCGCGCAAGCTGCTGGAGCGCTTTTTGTAGGCGTTTGCCGCTGCCCACCCATTCAGGCCTGCCATGCAGGCCTTTTTCATGCCCGCGATGTGGAATAATGCAACGTTGTTGCAATAATTGGCAATTTACATCGCGCACACGCCCATGTACCGTTTTCACCCGCCCCGCTCCTTCATGGCCCGACAGGCCCATGGAAGGCTGCGCGCGGCCGGTGTGCGTTGGCTCCTGTTGTGCTGTGTCTTGCAGGTGTTCATGACCATGCTCGGTCAGATGCACCAGGTGGCCCATGCCCCGGGTGCAAGGGCGGCATGGAAGACCGGCACCGATGCGCTCAGCCTGCCTGTGCCTGGCGTTGCCCAAGCCGCTGCAGATAGTGCTGCAGAGAAGGTGGCAGGCGATCCGGCGGCCGGCGGTGTTGAGCGCTGGTTTGGTGCGCATGGCAATGCGGACTGCGAGCTTTTCCACCATCTGGCATTGGGGCCCGCCATGGCTGGTGTGGTCACTGCCTTGCACACCCTGCTGTTTGCACCCGTACGCAATGCCTGCATGGGTGCCGTGCTGTTGCGCCAGAGCCCGGCGCTGTTCTTTGCACGTGGCCCGCCCACGGCGATGTTCCATTTTTGAATCAGGGATCTGCGCTGCCGGCTGTACCCGCCTCATCTGGCTTTTGCTGGGCGTGGTACCGGGAGGCGCGTTGCGCACTCTCGCGCAATGCTCTGATCTGAAATGGATTAATGCTATTCATTTTGTAGCTTTTGGCGCTCTATCCATAGGCGCAACAGGCCGTTTCTTCATATCTTTGGTTGCCTGCCCGCTGGCGTTGCATGCGGGCGTGCGGCCCTTGGGCATGCCATGTCTTATTCTTCCAAATATTTTTCTTCTTTCACGATGGGCCTGGCACAGCCGGCCATCGTTGCCGCAGTGGCTGCGCTGTGCACCAGTACCGCTGCCTTTGCACAAAATGCGGTGGACACGCAACAATCGCCCGAAGAGGTCACGTTGGGCCAGGTGACAGTGCAGGCCGACGCGCTGGCGCGCAGCGTGGATGATCTGACCACGCCTGCCGACGTGCTCACTGGCGACGAGCTGGTACAGCGCCGTGGCGCCAACCTGGGCGATACCTTGTCAGGGGAGCCGGGCATTCAGGCCACCCACTTTGGCGCAGGGGCGAGCCGTCCGGTGATCCGTGGCATGGACGGTGCGCGCGTCAAGGTACTGCAAAGCGGTGCGGCGATTCAGGACGCCTCTACCGTGAGCCCCGACCATCTGGTGACGACGGAGCCCATGCTTGCCCGGCAGATCGAGGTATTGCGAGGGCCATCGGCGCTGATCTATGGCGCGGGTGCGATCGGTGGTGTGGTCAACGTGCTGGATGACAAGATTCCCACCAGCGTGCCGAAAAAGGGTTACGAAGGCCAGGTTGAAATGCGCGCGGGTACGGGTGGTGCCGGTGCGGCGGGCGCGGTGTCGGTAACTGGTGGCAGCGGCAATTTCGCCATTCATGCCGAGGGCATGGCGCGCAATGCGCACGACTACCGTGTGGGCAGCGGCTGGGAAGGCGGCGGCAAGGTTGCGGGCAGTCGCTCGCGCGGCAATGATGGCAGTATTGGCCTCTCCTGGATCGGAGATGACGGCAGCTACCTGGGCGCAGCCTACACGCGCCAGACGGCAAACTACGGCCTGCCTGGTCACAACCACAGTATCGAAGGCTGCCACCTGCATGGTCTGCACCTGCACTGCGGCGGGCACGACCATGGCGACGGCGACCATGAAGATCACGACCACGACCATGAAAGCGGCGATGTGCCCGTGGTGCGGCTGCAGAGCGAGCGCTACGATCTGCGCGGTGAATGGCGCAACCCCATAGCAGGGATCAGCGCCGTTCGGCTGCGCGGCGGCGTCACGGATTACAAGCACGATGAAGTCGAAGATGGCGCAGTCGCCACCACCTTCCGCAACCGCGCCCACGATCTGCGCCTGGAAGCCGTGCACGAACCCATTGCCGGGTGGACGGGCGTGTTCGGCCTGGAAACCTCGCGCCGGCGCTTCAGCGCCGTGGGGGAGGAGGCCTATCTTCAACCCACCGTCACTCGCCAGAATGGCCTGTTCCTGATGGAGCAGCAGCGGTTTGGTGATGTCAGCGTTGAAGCCGCCGTGCGCCACGACTGGCAAAGTGTCAATGCCGACGAGGTGGAGGGCGGCGAGCGCCGCAGCCACCACGGCACTTCGGCTTCGATCGGTGCAGGGTGGCGCTTTGCGCCCGGCTGGCGCCTGACGAGCCATCTCACCACCGCGACCCGCATGCCGACTGCCGAAGAGCTGTATGCCAATGGCCTGCACATGGCAACGGCCACCTACGAGCTGGGCAATTCGAGGCTGCGCGCCGAGCGCTCCAACAACATCGATCTGGGGCTGGAGCGCAAGTTCGATCCCCAAGGCAACACCATCGCCAGTGTCAACCTCTACCGCAACCACATTGCCAACTACATTTACGGCAAGACGCTGGACGCGGTGGACGGTCTGCAACTGCTGCAATACAGCCAGCAGACGGCCACCTTCACCGGGTTGGAGGCCAAGGTGCAGCACAAGATCAATGCGAACTGGCGTGCCACGGTCTGGGGCGATATGGTGCATGCGAGGCTGGATGACGGCAGTCACGTCCCGCGCCTGTCTCCCGCACGCATTGGCCTGCGGCTGGCTGGCCAGTGGGAGCATTGGCGCAGTGAGGCAGAGTGGACGCTCGTCAAGCGCCAGAACAAGGTGGCGGAGTACGAGAGTGAAACGCCCGGTTATGGCATGCTGGGCTGGCGCCTGAGCTACCACGACCGTGCCAGCGACGGCTCGCCATGGCAGGCTTACCTGAAGGTGGACAACCTGACCGACAAGCTCGCGTACGCGCATACCTCGTACATCAAGAACGCGGCGCCGCTGCGTGGGCGCTCGGTGACGGTGGGGTTCGTCAAGCAGTTCTGATGGCTTGATTGCTATGGAAGAAGAGCTGCAGGCGTCTTTGTTGGAAGACGCCTGCAGCTCTTTTCATTCGCTTTGAAAAAAGAAGACGCTGTTCAAGCCCGGGGCGCAGGCAGCTTCTGCCCTCAGGTGTTGGCAATCCCGCTGCTCACATGACCGGCAGGCACATGGCGTGCGGCACTGTTGACGTGGCCGGTCTGGTCGTCAAAGAAAAAATCTGGCTCGAACTCGCGCAGGAACTCTCCCTTGGCCAGCCCTCCCAGAAACATCGCTTCGTCCACGCCGATATTCCAGTCCATCAGTGTGCGGATGGCGCGTTCGTGCGCAGGTGCGCTACGCGCCGTCACCAGCGCCGTGCGGATGCGCATCTGGCTCTGCGTATCCTGCTGCAGCCGATGCAGGGCCGCCAGCAGGGGTTTGAAAGGCCCATCGGGCAGCGGGTGCGAGGCGCGCTCGATTTCGTGGCGCTGAAAAGCATCCAGGCCCTGGGTCTGGTACACGCGCTCGGCTTCGTCGGAGAACAGTACGGCATCGCCGTCAAAGGCAATGCGTACTTCATGCGGATGGCCATCGTGCGCCTGCACCGATTCGGTCAGCACGCGCGCCGCCGGAAAACCCAGCTGCAGCGCCTGCTGCACGTCCACCGCATTGGCAGAGAGGAACAGGTGCGCGCCCAGCGGCTTGAGGTAGCTGAACGGATCGCGCCCCTGGGTGAACACCCCGCGCTGGATCGAATCGAGCCCATGCGCCTTGCAGGAGCGAAACACACGCATGCCGCTGACGGGATCATTGCGCGACAGGAGCACCACTTCCACCTTCTGGTCGGTGCCGCTGTTGAAGGCCAGGAGCTTCTTGACCAGTGAAAACGCCACGCCCGGAGGCGCAGGCACGTCCAGCCTCTGCATCTGCAGAGCGACATAGGCGCGGTCGTTACCCTGCTCGAAAACGAGGTTCTCTTCCTCAAAATTGAACAGTGCCCGTGACGAGATGGCAACGACGAGCTTGTTATCGAGCGTGACGGGCATAGGTTTCTCTACGGACTGAGAAGGGGCAAAAAATGCGGTGAGACGGGCAAGGCCGCACAGCGGCACATGCGCTAGCGCACAAACTGGTTGAGCTGGATGATGGGCATCAGCACCGCCATCACAATGATGCCGACAATGATGCCCATGCCCACGATGAGCAGCGGCTCCAGAATGGTTGCAAGGCGCATCGACCGGCGCTTGACATCGCCCGCCAACTGGTTGGCCACGCGCTGCAGCATCTGCGGCAGCTCGCCGGTCTGCTCACCCAGGCGGGCAAACATGGACAAAAGCGCGGGGTAGCGCTTCTTCTGCGCCAGGGCCGATGCCAGAGGCGCACCTTCGCGCACCATGTCCAGCGCGTCGATGGCATCCTGGCGCATGGCCTGGTTGTTCACGGTCTGCGCGGCAGCCTGCAGGGCTTTCAGGATAGGAACACCAGCGTTGCTGAGCATGGCCAGCGTAGAGGCAAAACGCGCCGCGTTGTAATTACGGGCCAACTTGCCAACGATGGGCAACTGCAGCCATCCCGCATCAAACCGCTGCCGAAAATGCGGCTGCCGCAACGACAGGCGCAGCACCACCGTGCCTATCACCGCCACACCCGCTGCCAGCCACCACCAGTGGCGAATCAGCGCGCTGAAAGCCAGCATGATGCGGGTGAGCATCGGCAGCGCATGTTTGGTGCCGGCAAATACCTCGGCAACCTGCGGCACCACATAGCTCATCAGCACCATCACCACCACAAAGGCAAAGCAGGTGACGATGGCCGGATAGAGCGCAGCGCCCACCAGGCTGTTCTTGAGTTGTTCGCGCTCCTCCAGGTCGTCGGCCAGGCGCTCCAGCACGCGGTCGAGGTGGCCGCTGTGCTCGCCTGCATCGATCACGGCGCGGTAGATCTGCGAAAAATCGCGTGGATAGAGCCCCAAGGCGTTGGCAAAGGTCGATCCGCCATTCACCTCGGCACGCAGGCTGGCCACCAGTTGCCGCTGGGGTTCGCTGTCGATCTCCTCCATCAGCGCGGTGAGCGCCCGCTCCAGCGGCAGGCCAGAGGTGATCAGGCCCGCGAGCTGACGCGTCCAGACCGCCAGCCCTGTGGCGTTGAAGACCGAGCGGCGGCTGCGCGATGCGCCGGGCGTTGTGTCGTCGCTGCCGGAGGCGGGCTCGACGACCAGCGGCACCATGGCCTGGGCGCGCAACTGATTGCGCGCTGCCTTGGCGCTGTCGGCCTCGATCATGCCCTTGCGGGTCTGGCCCTGGGCGTCTAGAACTTCGTACGAAAAAGCTGGCATGGGTGGCTGAGTGGAACAAGGTGGCACCGGCCACACCCGGCCTATTGTGCCTGATCCCCATGGCACGACGATGGCACGGCAATGGAACGGCAACATGCACTTCCACGATGGCGTGCAGAAACCGCATTTGCGATATCTTTGGGCGATAAAGCGCACACGGGGTGCGCGCTGGAAGGGTTATCGCTTTAAGCGGCTGCAGAGGGTTTGGGGGCAATCGGGCCATCGAGCGCATTGCTGCGCACCGATGCCGGGCGCTGCAGCAGTGGTGTTGCGTAGGCCAGGAATGCCTCCTTCTGCGGCAGCGCACCCACCGCCATGCCCCAGCCCAGATAGCTTGCCATGTACACATCCGCAGCGCTGAAGTGGTTTTCGCAGAGCGTCTGCCTCCCGCTCACAGCCTTCTCCAGCGTCTGCACCACTGCATCGAATTGGCCAAAGCCCGGTGCAGCCGAGCGCCATTGTGCGGGCTCCTGCAGCCAGCCATACATTCTGGCCGTGGTGGCTTCTGCCGCACCCGCCACAAAAAACAGCCAGCGGTAGTATTCGCCGCGCGCCGTGCTGCCCAGGGGCGGGGCCAGGTGCTTTTCAGGGAATTTGTCTGCCAGATAGGCAAGAATGGCGGCGGTCTCGGTGATGACCGTATCACCATCCATCAAGGTGGGAACTTGTCCCAGCGGATTGATGCGCAGGTACTCGGCAGATTTCATGGAGGTACCGAATTCCAGCTGGACAGGGTCATAGCGGGCTTCGCATTCTTCGAGCATCCAGCGCACGGTACGCGCACGTGATTGTGGGTGGAAGAAAAAGCGGAGAGAAACATCAGTTGTGGGTGTCATTGCATTCATCCTTCAGGTGTCGATGGAATGGCGGCGCCGCCATGCAAGCAATGTATGCACGAGGACTGACAGATTCTGTCAGCAGCGTTGTCCGGCTTTGTGCCCCATCTGCCGGGACCAGCGCTGGATGAGCCGAGCCCGCGATTCGGGATAGCGTTCGGCCAGAATTTCCACCTCCAGCACGCGGTCGGCCCGGAAATGGCGAAAGTCCTGGCGCAGTTCGCACCACGCGGCCAGGACCCGGACATGCTCAAAAAACCCCATGGCAAATGGCCAGACGCGCCGCTCGCTTGTCTGGTCTTTCTGGTCGCGGTAGTGCAGCAATACCTTGTGCTGACTGCGTATGGCCGCCCGCAGAGGGCCTTGCCAGGGCTCTTGAGGAATGGCCTGCGTGCTGGGAACCAACAGGCCGCTGGTATCGAGTTCTATGCGCAAATCCATGGGCAAATTCGCGCGGATACGCCCCAATGCCGAAGCGGCAGCGGCAGCCAATTGTCCGTCTGCCTGGTTGCCGACCCATTGAGCGCCCAGCATCAGCGCTTCCAGCTCGTCTGGCGTGAACATCAGCGGCGGCAGCAAAAAGCCGGGGCGCATTTCAAAACCCAGCCCGGGGTCTCCCAGAATGTCTGCGCCCTGATCGCGCAGGGTGCCAATATCGCGGTAGAGCGTTCGCAGGCTGATGTCCAGCGTCTGGGCCAGCGCTGGCCCGGTTTGTGGCTGGCGCGCGCGGCGCAGCAGATCGAGCAATCGCAGTAGGCGGGCAGAGCGGGACATGGCGCAAGCATAGCGTGCCTGTGCCGGATGCCGGTGGAGAGCGGCGCAAAAATGGTTGGCCGGCCCTCATTGGGGAAAGAGGGAAAGGAGGGAAACGGTTTCTCTCTGAATCATTCATGCCATCAAAAAAGGCCGACTTTGTCTGCCGGCCCTTCACTCGCAAATTTCAGAGGTCTTTAAGCCGGTGCCTTCTGCCCGATCTCGAAATTAGCCTGGATCTCCAATGCGCGCACCAGGCCTGAATGGTCCCAGCCCGCGCCGCCATGCGCCACGCAGCTGTTGAACAACTCCTGCGCCTGGGCCGTGTTGGGCAGCGACACGCCCAGCTGGCGCGCGCTGGACAAGGCGAGGTTCAGATCCTTCTGGTGCAGTGCAATGCGAAAGCCCGGGTCGAAGGTGCGCTTGATCATCCGCTCGGCATGCACTTCCAGAATCTTGGAAGAAGCGAAGCCACCCAGCAGTGCTTCGCGCACGCGGGCAGGATCGGCGCCAGCGCGCGATGCGAACAGCAATGCCTCGGCCACGGCCTCGATATTCAGTGCCACGATGATCTGGTTGGCGACCTTGGCGGTCTGGCCGTCGCCGTTGCCGCCCACCAGCGTGATGTTCTTGCCCATCTTCTCAAAGAGCGGCTTGACGCGCTCGAAGGCGGCGTCCGGGCCGCCGACCATGATGGACAGCGTGGCATTCTTGGCGCCCACTTCGCCGCCAGAGACGGGTGCGTCCAGGTACTGAACGCCCAGCGCCTGGATGCGCTTGGCAAATTCCTTGGTGGCGACTGGCGAGATGGAGGACATGTCGACCACGATCTTGTCGGTGCTGCCCTTGAGGCCTGAGGCCAGCCCGTCTTCGGCGAACAGCACCTCCTCGACATCGGGGGTGTCGGGCACCATCACGAAGATGATGTCGGCGCGCTCGGCCACGCCGCGCACGGTGGTGCATTGGGTGGCGCTGCTTTCTGCAATGTTCGCAGGCATCTTCCCCCGGGTATTGACGAACAGTTGGTGGCCGGCCGCAATGAGGTGGTTGCACATGGGCGCACCCATGATGCCCAGGCCGATGAAACCCAGTTTGAGGGGCGTTGCGTTCATGAAGAGATCTCCTTGGTTTTCTTGAATATCAATTTCTACAGCGGGTGGCGTTTGTCAGATTGCAACTGCAGCGCCTTTCTGGCCTGCAACAGTCTCGATCCAGCGCAGACCGGATTCGGTGTCCCTGGCGGGCTTGTATTCGCAGCCGACCCAGCCGGTGTAGCCAATGCGGTCCAGGTGCGAGAACAGGAAGGGGTAGTTGATTTCGCCCGAGCCCGGCTCGTTGCGGCCCGGGTTGTCGGCCAGTTGCACATGGCCAATGCGGGCCAGGTGCTTTTGCAGGGTGGCGGCCAGCTCGCCTTCGGTGCGTTGGGCATGGTAGATGTCGTACTGCACAAAGGCATTGGCGGCGCCCACCTCGTCCAGAATGTCCAGCGCCTGGTCCGTGCGGTTCAGATAAAAGCCGGGAATGTCGAACGGGTTGATGGGCTCCACCAGCAGGCGCAGGTTGGCCATCTTGAGCGCGGCTGCAGCAAAGCGCAGGTTTTCGACGAAGGTGCGGCGCAGCGTGGCGGTGTCTACACCTGCAGGCACCTTGCCGGCCAGGCAGTTGAGCTGAGGCACGCCCAGCGCGTGGGCATAGGTCACGGCCTTGGCCACACCGGCGCGGAATTCATCCACGCGCCTGGGGTCGCAGGCGATGCCGCGCTCACCCGCATCCCAGTCGCCAGCAGGCAGGTTGTGCAGCACGATCTGCAGGCCGGTGGCGTTGAGTCGCTCCTGGATTTCTTCGACCGTGTGGGCATAGGGGAACAGAAATTCAACGGCTTCAAAACCTGCATTGGCGGCGCGCTCGAAACGATCGAGGAACGGTACCTCGGTAAACAGCATGCTGAGGTTGGCAGCAAAACGGGGCATGGCAAAACTCCAGTGAAAAAGCGAACGGTCAATCAATCCAGCAGGGCGAGCGCGCTGGGGGCATCGGCCTTGTCTGCGGCGAGGCCCTCGAACTCGACCACGTTGTCGATTTCGGTGCCCATGGCGATATTGGTCACACGCTCCAGAATGCATTCGATAACGACCGGGGTCTGGTGCTCGGCCATCCAGGCTTCTGCCTGTTGCATGGCGGGGGCAAAATCTTCGGGGCGGTGCACCCGGATGGCCTTGCACCCCAGGCCTTCAACGACCTTGACGTGATCCACGCCGTAGCCGCGTGCGGCTTCGTCTTCACCCATGTTGATGTTGTCGAAGGCGAGCTGCACGCAGTAGTCGATGCTGAAGGCGCGCTGCGCCTGGCGGATCAGACCCAGGTAGCTGTTGTTGACCAGCACGTGCACATAGGGCAGTTTGAACTGCGCACCCACAGCCAGCTCCTCGATCATGAACTGGAAGTCGTAGTCGCCTGACAGGGCCACGATCTTGCGCTTGGGATCGGCCACGCGCACACCCAGGGCCGCAGGCGTGGTCCAGCCCAGCGGGCCGGCCTGGCCGCAGTTGATCCAGTTGCGGGGCTTGTACACATGCAGAAACTGGGCGCCTGCAATCTGCGACAGTCCGATGGTGGACACATAAGTCGTGTCTCGGTCCAGCGAGCGGTTCATGCACTGGTACACGCGCTGGGGCTTCATCGGCACGTTGTCGAAGTTGGTCTTGCGCAGGTATTCGATGCTGTTCTTGCGGCCCTGGCATTCGGACACCCAGACGCTGCGGTCCTTGAGCTTGCCAGCGGCTTTCCATTCCCTGGCCACGGCAACGAATTGCTCCAGCGCCGCCTTGGCGTCCGAGACGATGCCATAGTCGGGTGCAAACACGCGGCCGATCTGCGTAGGCTCAATGTCGACATGGATGAATTTGCGGCCCTTGGTGTACACATCGACCGAGCCGGTATGGCGGTTGGCCCAGCGGTTGCCGATGCCGAACACGAAATCCGATGCCAGCATGGTGGCGTTGCCATAGCGGTGGCTGGTCTGCAGGCCGCACATGCCTGCCATCAGCGGGTGATCGTCAGGGATGGTGCCCCAGCCCATCAGTGTGGGAATCACGGGCACATTCAGCGTCTCAGCCAGCTCCACAAGCAGATCCGCTGCGTCGGCATTGATGACTCCACCACCGGAGACGATCAGCGGACGCTCGGAGGCGTTGAGCATCTCGATGGCCTTTTCGGCCTGCTTGCGCGAGGCTGCGGGCTTGTAGGCTGGCAGCGGCTCGTAGGTGTCGATGTCGAATTCGATCTCGGCCAGTTGCACATCGATGGGCAGATCAATCAGCACGGGGCCGGGGCGGCCCGAACGCATCAGGTGGAATGCCTGCTGGAAGGCGCGGGGCACCTGGGCAGGCTCCAGCACGGTGGTGGCCCACTTGGTGACGGGCTTGGCGATGGATGCAATGTCCACGGCCTGGAAGTCTTCTTTCTGCAGGCGAGCGCGTGGCGCCTGGCCGGTGATGCATAGAATCGGGGTGGAGTCGGCACTGGCCGAGTACAGGCCGGTGATCATGTCGGTGCCGGCCGGGCCGCTGGTGCCGATGCATACACCGATGTTGCCTGCGACGGCACGGGTATAGCCTTCGGCCATGTGGCTCGCGCCCTCGACGTGGCGGGCCAGGATATGGCCGATGCCGCCGTGGTCCTTCATTGCTGCATACAGCGGATTGATTGCAGCGCCGGGCACGCCGAACGCAACAGTCACACCTTCTTTTTCGAGCACGCGGACTGCGGCTTCGATTGCTTTCATTTTGGCCATGAGGTCTCCTTTACAACTGGGATTGACTGTATTGAAGACAAACGCTTGCCGGAAGGCGCATGCAGACCATAAAATTTATTCCACTCAAGAATATATAAGAGTGTTCAGCATGGATCGAAGCGCTGGCCGTATCTGCGATTCAGATGCGCAAGCGGCATTGCGCGCGGTCCGAGCCAAACATTCCAAGGAGACAAAATCATGGACAGACTCGATGCCATGCACATGTTTGTGCGCGTGGTGGAAACCGGCAGCTTTACCAAGGTGGCGCAGGAGTTCTCCACCACCCAGCCCACCGTGACCAAGCAGGTTGCGGCGATGGAGGCGCGGTTGAAAGTGCGCCTGCTCAACCGCAACACGCGCGGCGTGAGCCTGACCGAGGCTGGCGCGCTTTACTATGAAAAATGCAAGCTCATCGTGAGCGATGTGGCCGAGGCCGAGAATGTAGTCAAGGTGCGGCAGACCCAGGTGCAAGGCCAGTTGCGCATTGGCAGCTCGGTCGCTTTCGGGCGGCGTGTGTTGATTCCGCTCGCGATGGAGTTCATGAAGCACAACCCCCAGGTGCAGGTGGACCTGAGCTTTGAGGACCGCTACACCGATCTGGTGGCCAATGGCATTGATGTAGCGCTGCGCCTGGGCAAGCTGGCCGATTCATCGCTGGGCGCGCGCATGCTGGGCGTGAATCCGTGGACGCTGGTGGCGTCGCCATCGTATCTGCGCAAGCACGGTACGCCCCGCAGGCCATCCGATCTGAAAGAGCACTCTGCGCTGATCTACAGCAGCGTGCAGGGCAACGATATCTGGCGGCTGCGCAATGCCAGCGGCGAGCCGGTCTCGGTGCCCGTGACGGGGCGCTTGCGCTCCAACAATCTATCGGCTCTGTTGGCTGCCGCGCGCTCGCACATGGGCATTGCGGCGTTGCCGCGTTATGTGGCCCATGAATCGCTGAAAGCCGGCCGCGTGGTCGAGGTGCTCAAGACCTGCCGCCTGCCCGAGCAGGAGATTCACGCCGTCTACCCGTCACCGCGCCTTGTGCCGCAGAAGGTGCAGTCATTTATTGCCTTTTTGCAAGGCACGTTCGATGCCGCCTGGTGGGAGAATCTGTCCAATGGGGGTTAGCAGAAAGCGAAAGTTGTGATGCTTTGAGGCGCTTGTCAATCAAGCAGAAATTGCTATAAAAATAAAAGCAATCAAAGCACCAGAATCGCTCGAAAATCGTTGACGTTGGTATGCGTTGGCCCGGTAACCACCAGGTCATCCAGTACCTGGAAATAACCGTAGGCATCGTTGCGGTCCAGATGGTCGCTGATACGCAGATTCTTGTCTGCTGCGCGTTGCAGGGTGTCTGGTGCCACGCGGGCGCCAGCATTGTCTTCCACACCATCGATGCCATCGGTATCGGCGGCCAGGGCCCAGACCCTTTCCTGGCCCTGCAGTGCTTGCGCCAGGCCCATGCAGAACTCTCCTGCGCGACCCCCGCGTCCCTTGGCCGCGCCGGGCTGGCGCGGGCGGATGGTCACCGTCGTCTCGCCACCCGAGAGAATGACGCAAGGCCTGGCAAACGGTGCGCCATGGCGGGCAACGGCGCGTGCCATGGCGGCATGTACCTTGCCTACTTCGCGCGATTCGCCTTCGATCTCGTCAGACAGTACATGCGCGGCGATACCAGCCGAGCGCGCAGCAGCGGCGGCGGCATCCAGCGATTGCTGGGGCGTGGCGATCAGGTGGACCTCGTGGCCCGCAAAGCGTGGATCGCCGGGTTTGGGGGTTTCCAGTGTCCCGTCTTCCAGCGCAGCGCGCACGGAGTCGGGGATGCTGATCTGGTAGCGGTTGAGGATGGCCAGCGCATCGGCACAGGTCGAAGCGTCCGGCACCGTGGGGCCGCTGGCGATGATCGAAGGATCGTCGCCAGGCACGTCGCTGATGGTCAGTGTCACCACCTTGGCCGGGTGGCAGGCCGCAGCAAGGCGCCCGCCCTTGATGCGCGAGAGGTGCTTGCGCACGCAGTTCATCTCGCTGATGGCGGCGCCGCTCTCCAAAAGCGCCTTGTTGATGCGCTGCTTTTCCTGCAGGTCAATGCCATCGGCGGGAAGTGTGAGCAGGGCCGATCCGCCGCCCGAGATGAGGCACAGCACCAGATCGTCCGCCGTCAAGCCTTCGGTCAGCGCCAGTATGCGCTCGGCTGCAGCAAGGCCCGCCGCATCGGGCACGGGGTGCGCGGCTTCCACCACCTCCAGGCGCTGTGGCAGCCCTTGGGGGCGCGGCGGAATGTGCTCGTAGCGCGTGACAACCAGGCCTGACAGCGGTGCATCGTGGGGCCACAATGCTTCGAGCGCCTGGGCCATGGAGCCGCCTGCCTTGCCTGCGCCCAGCACCACCGTGCGCCCTTTGGGTGGCTTTGGCAGGTGCTGCGCCATGGTGTGCAGGGGCTGTGCACGTTGCACGGCGGTGCGGTACAGGTCCAGAAGAAACTGCTGGGGATCGCGCCGGGGATCGGCCAGCACGGGGTGCGGTGCGTTGTTCATGGTGTGGTGTCTCCGCTGCCTATTATGAAAGCAGCCACCATGAAAGCAGCCACCAGCCATGGGTGGAATATGCGTTATTCCTGCAAGGGCCTGCGCACGCCGCGCCGTGAGACCGATCAGCCAAGCGGCGGTGTGCGGTTGCCCCAGTCGGTGTAGTACACGCCGTCCGTGCCTTTTCGGATGTAGGCATAGGCTGGGCCGGCGTGCGTATCTCCGTGGGCGTTGGCCTTGTCAGGAATGCGCCAGTAATACACCGTGCCATCCGGCTCAGGGTAATTGCCCATGTATTCCAGATCCTGGGCCTGGACGGCATTGGTGTCCTGCAGAGTCTGACCCAGCTCCATGCGCACATAGCGCGGCAGCGAGCGCTCCTGTGCATCGCTCAGGCCTGTGTGTCCCAGCCAGGGAGCGCTTTCCTGGATCTGGGCTTCGTTCTGCAGCTGTTCCTGCTTGGTGCGGTATTCGCGGCGGAACTCCGGCGTCTTCATGTGCGCTGCAAGCGCGGGGTCTTCGTTGGCAGCCGGTGACGCAGGCGCAGCTGCCACCTGCGGCTGCGCAGGTGCGGATGCGGCGGGCGGGTCTTCGGGCGGCTGCTGGATGCAGGCTGCCAGCAAGGTACACAGCACGCTGGCGCTCAACACCCGGGTCGGGGCAAATCGTGAGGAGACGGACATGCCCCAAGCATAGCGCGGCTTCATGCCGCTGCGGTGAGCTTTAGGTGAAAAAGCGCGCAGGCGCAAGGCAGATAAAACCGGGTTGCTATCAAAATAATGTATTAAACCCTAGGAGCGCACAGCCTGTGCCGCAATCTCCAGCGAGCGCAGCCGCAGCTCTGCGTCGTAGATGTCACTCACCAGCATCAGTTCGTCGGCACCGGTGGAGTCGGCCAACTGCCGCATGCGCTGTTGCACACGCTCAGGCCCGCCAATCGATGCAACGGCGAGAAAACCTTCGATGGCCTGACGTTCGGCATCGTTGAGGTTGTCCATGAAGCCTTCCACGGGGCGTGGCAGCAGGCCGCGCTGGCCCGTCAGGATGCCGAGCACGCGTTGGTAAGTACTGCTTGCCAGGTACTCCGCCTCGGCATCGGAGGGGGCGGCAATCACGGGCGCACCGACGATGACATAGGGCTTGGCGAGGGCTGCAGAAGGTTTGAACAGGTCGCGGTACAGCTGCACTGCCTGGTACAGCATGCGCGGCGCAAAATGCGATGCAAACGCATATGGCAGGCCCAGGTGTGCGGCCAGCTGGGCCGAAAACAGGCTTGAGCCCAGCAGCCAGATCGGCACATGGGTGCCAGCGCCTGGCGTGGCGATGAGCTTTTGGCCCGGCTCTGCATCGGCCAGCAGGCGTTGCAGCTCCATGACATCGCGGGGAAAATCTTCTTCGCTCTCGACCCGGTCGCGGCGCAGCGCGCGCATGGTCATGCCATCGGTGCCGGGCGCGCGGCCCAGGCCCAGGTCGATGCGGCCCGGGTACAGCTCGGCCAGGGTTCCAAAGGCTTCGGCTACCACCAGCGGTGCATGGTTGGGCAACATGATGCCGCCCGAGCCCACGCGGATATGCTGCGTGGCACCGGCGATATGGCCAATCAGCACGGCGGTCGACGAGCTGGCAATGCCTGGCATGTTGTGGTGCTCTGCCAGCCAGTAGCGCGTAAAGCCGAGCGACTCGACGTGCTGCGCGGTGCGCACCGCCAGTTGCAGCGCCTGGGCGACCGTGCCGCCTTCGCGCACGGCCACCAGATCCAACATCGAAAGGGCGGGTCGTTTGTGTGTCTCAGTCATACAGACATTCTTGCCTAGGCAAATATCCTTTGCAGACTGTGGATATCGGTGTGACGTACGGCCGCTTACACCCGTTCAAAAATGGCCGCGATACCCTGGCCACCGCCAATGCACATGGTCACCAGGGCGTAGCGGCCGCCGGTGCGATGCAGCTCATAGATCGCCTTGGTGGTGATGATGGCGCCGGTGGCGCCCACCGGGTGGCCGAGTGAGATGCCCGATCCGTTGGGATTGACCTTGGAGGGGTCCAGCGCCAGCTCCTGAATTACCGCACAAGCCTGCGCGGCAAAGGCTTCGTTGGCCTCGACCACATCCATGTCGCCTACCGAGAGGCCGGTTCGCTGCATGAGCTTTTGCGTGGCAGGCACGGGGCCGATCCCCATGTAGGCAGGCTCCACGCCTGCATGCGCCCAGCCCACCAGGCGCGCCAGCGGTTGGATGCCCAGCGCAGCCAACCGGTCGCCAGCCACCAGGGTGAGGGCAGCTGCGCCATCGTTGATGCCCGAGGCATTGCCTGCGGTCACCGTGCCGCCATCCTTTTTGAAGGCGGGCTTCATGCCTGCCAGCACTTCAGGGGTGGTGCTGCCACGCACATGCTCATCAGTGTCGAACACGGTGGTGCCCTTGCGCGTTTCCAGCCGCACGGGCGTGATCTGTTCCTTGAAATACCCTGCCGCAATGGCTGCAGCGGCGCGCTGCTGGCTTTGCGCGGCCAGCGCATCCTGCATGGTGCGGCTGATACGGTAGCGCTCGGCCACGTTTTCGGCGGTGATGCCCATGTGCATCTTCTGCCACGGATCGTGCAGGATTCCCAGCATGTAGTCGATGCTCCTTGCATCGCCCATGCGCTGGCCCCAGCGCGCAGCCTGGTCGAAATAGGGGCCCCGGCTCATGCTTTCACTGCCGCCCGCCACGGCCACATCGCAGTCGCCATAACCAATGGCCTGCGCTGCCGACACAATGGCCTGCAGGCCCGAGCCGCACAGGCGGTTCACGTTCATCGCGGGCGTCTCGATCGGGCAGCCCGCATCGATGGCGGCCACGCGCGCGAGGTAGGCATCCTTGGTGTCGGTGGGGATCACATTGCCCATCACTACATGGCCGACCGCATCGGCGGCAATGCCCGCACGTTCGATGGCCGCCTTGACGGCGATGGTGGCCAACTGGCTGTTGGGCACATCTTTCAAGCTGCCGCCAAAGGTGCCGATGGCGGTACGGGCGCAGCTGGCGACGAATACATCACGGTGGGACATGGGAAGCTCCGAAGATAGGCAAATGGAAGGGATGGCTCAGGCGCCGATGAACTGTGGCTGGCGTCTGGCAAAAAAAGCGTTGATGCCTTCGGGCAGGTCATGCGTGCGGGTGCAATGCAAAAAGGCTTCGCCTTCAGCGTGCAGCTGCGTGGGCAGGTCGCGCTCGAAACCGCCGCGCATCAGGCGTCGCATTTGCGCATAGGCCTGCGTGGGGCCGCTTGCCAGTCGCTCTGCCAGTGCGGTGGTGGCGGCCTGCAATTCCGCAGCGGGCACCACGCGGTTGATGAGGCCCAGGCGCAGGGCTTCATCAGCGTCGAGGTTTTCGCCGAGCATGGCAATTTCCAGCGCGCGGCGCAGGCCCACGAGGCGCGGCAAGGTCCACGATGCACCAATGTCGCAGCTGGCGCCGATGTTGATGTAGGCCAGGTTCATGCGCGTGTCCTGTGCGGCCAGTACAAAATCGCACAGCATCATCAGCGATAGGCCAGCGCCAGCTACCGCACCATGCACCTGGGCAATGATGGGCGCGTGCAACTGGTGCATCAGGGTGGCTGCCTCGATCAAGGGCTCCAGCAAATCCTTGGCACCCTGTGTGGGGTTGGCCTGCAGGGTGGCCAGGTCGCCGCCTGCGATGAACGCCTTGCCTGCGCCCTGCAGCACCAGGGCGCGCAGCCCCTGGTCGGCAGACAGCGTGCGCATCGCGGCGGCAAATTCCTGTGCCAGTTCCACGTTCAGTGCATTGAATGCTTCAGGGCGGTTGAACTGCAGGGTGACGATGCCCCCCTGGCGCTGGATGATCAACGGCGCGGTGGATGTCATGTTTTGCTCCTGAATCAATAGCTTGATGCGCTTGTGGGGTTTGCGCTGCAGTCATCCATGCTGATTACTGGTACAGCGCCTCGATCTCTTGCGCATAGGTCTTGTAGATGCTGGCGCGGCGTACCTTCATGGTGGCGGTCACTTCGCCATCGTCATGGTCCAGCTCCTTCTGCAAGAGGTGGAACCTGCGGATCTGCGAGACCTGGGCGAGCCGGTGGTTGCCGTGGCTGATTTCTGCATCGATCAGTGCGCGCACCTCTGGCGTATCGACCAGCGAACGGAAGTGGGTGAATGGCAGGCGCTGGGCCTCGGCCCATTTGCCGACGGTCTCATAATCGATCTGCACCAGCGCTGCAACAAACTTGCGGCCTTCGGCCACGATGATGCATTCCTTGATGTAAGGACTGCCTTTCATGGTGTTCTCGATCTCGGACGGCGTCAGGTTCTTGCCGCCAGCGGTGATCATGATGTCCTTGAGGCGGTCGACGATCTGGAGCTGGCCTTGCACTTCGCGCACTACATCGCCCGTGTGCAGCCAGCCGTTCTGGATGGTCTGGGCGGTGGCTTCGGGGTTCTTGTAGTAGCCGGCAAACACCATCTCGCCCTTGATCTGCAGCTCTCCCTGGCTGCGGTCATCTGCCGTGCCAATCGGGCTCAGCCGGTACTCCACGCCTTGCGTAACGGGCCCTACGGTGCCAACCACGACCTGGTTCAGCGCATGGCCGGTGATCATGCCCGTCGATTCGGTGAGGCCATAGACCTCGATCAGCGGCACGCCCAGAACGCGAAAGTAACGCACCACATCGGGTGGAATGGGGGCGGCGCCGGTGAGCGCCACCTGGGCCTCACGCAGGCCGATGAAGTTCTGCAGGGCTCGGAAGACCAACCAGTAACTGGCGGCAAAGCGCAGCCGCTCGCCAGCAGTCCAGAGGCTGCGCGGCTTTTCGGCCAGCGGCGCGCAGGCTGCATAGGCCTTGGCGTACAGCGCCCTGCGCAGACGGCCAGTCTCCATCATCTTGATGGTGATGGCGGCGTGGAGCTTTTCCCAGATGCGCGGCACGCCCAGGAACATGCTGGGCGCGACCTCGCGCAGATCTTCCTGCACGGTACGGATGGATTCGCCGAAATTGACCTGCGATCCCAGATAGATGGGGCAGAAGGTGGTGAGCATCTGCTCCGCCACATGGCACAGCGGCAGATAGGACAGGTGTGTCGTTCGCATATCGAGCTGCAGGCGCTCGATGATGCCGGGCGCCACGCCGCGCATGTTGCGCCATGAGATCATCGCTCCCTTGGGTTTGCCGGTGGAGCCCGAGGTGTAGATCATCAGCCCGATGTCATCGAGCGTCTGCTGGGCCATGGCCTTGTCGATGATGTGGTACTGGCGGTTGGCGGCGCCGAGCTTCTCCACCTCGTCAAATGTGGTGATCAGCGCGCGCACCTCGGGGGCAAAGCTGCGCAGGCCCTTGGTTTCCATCACGATGATCTTTTTCAGCAGCGGCAGGTTGGGCAGTGCTTCCAGCACCTTGTCCGTCTGCTCCTGGTCTTCGCAGACCATGACCTCGATATCGGCATGGCCAATCACGTAAGCCACTTCGGCTGTGGGGCTGGTGGGGTAGACGCCCACGGTGATGGCTCCGATCAGCCCAGCTCCCATCTGGGCCAGTACCCATTCGATGCGGTTCTCGGCAATCACGCCGACATGGCCGCGCTCTGTCATGCCCAGGGCGGCCAAGCCTAGTCCGAAGTGGCAGGCGCGCTCGTGGTACTGCGCCCAGCTGATGGGCTTCCAGATGCCAAAATCCTTTTGCCGGATGGCGATGCGCTGCGCATCGGTGCGCGCACGTTGGCGCAGCATCTGGGGCAGGGTGAGTTCAGGAAGATTCATAGCGCTCATCCAGTACGCCATTCCCGGCGTACCCCTAAAAACTGGCGCGATCCAGGTGCGAGGCACCGAGGAGGCACCGCACTGCGCCAAGGATGTTGCCCTCCTGCCTGTACCGCTTTGCGATGCGAGAGTGGAGGGAAGGCGCGTAGCGCCCCAGGGGGGTGTTCTTTCAAGACAGCCACCTTTTCCTGCGCTTGTAGTGTTTGATGTCCTTGAAGCTCTTTGCCTCACCGCCGCCGCCCATGCCCAGATAGAATTCGCGCACATCCGGGTCGCTGGCCAGGCGCTCGGCCGTGCCATCGATCACGATCTTTCCGTTTTCCATGATGTAGCCGCTGTGCGCCACGGCGAGCGCGACAGTGGCGTTCTGCTCCACCAACAGCATGGAGGTGCCGCGTTCGGCGTTGATACGGGCGATGATGCCGAAGATGTCCTCGGTCAGCTTGGGAGAGAGGCCGAGCGAGGGCTCGTCCAGCAAAATCAACTCGGGCTGTGCGATCAGCGCGCGGCCAATGGCCAGCATTTGCTGCTCGCCGCCCGACAGGTAGCCAGCCAGGCCTTTGCGCCGCTCATGCAGACGCGGAAAGTAGGTGTAGACCAGGTCAAAGTCCGGCTTTGCGGCTTGCTGGCGGCCAGAAAGCGCATAGGTGGACGCCACCAGGTTTTCTTCCACCGTCAGGTCTTCAAACACGCGGCGGCCTTCCATCACATGGCTCAAGCCCTGGCGTACCAGCTGCTGGGGCGCAATACCGGCGGTGCTGGCGCCGTTGAAGCGCACGGTGCCTGATTCAAGTGCGCCGTTTTCCAGCGCCAGCAGGCCCGATACGGCCTTGAGCGTGGTGCTCTTGCCGGCGCCGTTGCTCCCCAGCAGGGCCACGATCTGCCCACGCGGCACTGCCAGCGACAGGCCACGCAGAGCCTGCACCACCTTGTTGTAGATGACCTCGATGTTGTTCACTTCGAGGACATGGTCCGAGCCGGTTTCGGTCATGGTCATTGGCAGAACGTCACTGTACATGCGCGATCAGGGTGCGTTCACAACTTGATCCAATCGGAGGCCGCTACCATTTTTTGGGCCTTCATATCGGCCTGGTAGACGCGGCCGACCGGGATTGAGTTGCCACTGATGGTGATGGGCACGCCAATCAGGCCGCCGGTGTCGAAGTCCTTGAGGCTGTTGAGCGCAGCCTTCAGGTTGGAGCCTGACAGGGGTTTGCCGGCATCGAGGCAGCGTTTGGCGGATTCGAGAAACAGCATGGCCGCCAGAAAGCCCTGGATGTAGGCGGTGCTCTGGTATTCGGGCCGCATGGCGCGAATCTTCTCCAGCATCGGGGCCTTCTCTGTGTCGTAGTAGTAGCGGAAGGGCATGACACCCATGAAGCCGTCGGCAGCTTCGCCCATCTTCATGACGGTGGAGCTGTCCATCGTCCAGAAGGTGCCCATCCATTTGCTCTTCATGCCTTGCTGCTTGCCCTGGTTGATGAACTCCGGGATGGGCGCGAGGATGTAGCCGTGAAAGATGGTGTAGTCGGGCGCGGCGCGGCGCAGCTTGATGACTTCGGTGGAAACATCCACGCTGCCTGCGGGTGTCATGATTTTGATCGGCACCGACAGGCCGAGCTTTTTGGCAGCCGCCTCGCTGGCTTCGATCGGGTCACGTCCGAATTCCGAATCCGAATAGACGAAGGCGACCTTGGCCCCTGGCTTTTCCTTGGCGATGTGCTTGAGCAGTATGCCGAACATCTCGGTGTAATCCGGCCCGACCAGGAACTGGTTGGGGTACTTCTTGGGGTCGTTCAGCTCAGATGCGAACGAGGCACCCGCCATCAGGATCTGGCCATTGCGGTCCAGCTCGGGGTTGATGGTTTTGGCAAAGCCGGTGCTGTCGCCGTAATACAGATTGATCTTGTTCTGGCTTGTGAGCTTCTTGAAGGTGGCAACCGAGACATCGACCTTGTAGCCCGTGTCCTCGGGCACGTACCTGACCTTGCGGCCTTTGATGCCGCCTGCGTCGTTGATGATTTTCACGTAATCCTGCATGCCGGCATTGATGCCGACCCCGGCAAAGGCGAATACGCCGGTCATTGGAATCGAGCCGCCGATGACGATCTCATCGGCGCCTTGGGCCAGCACTGACAGCGGCTGCGTGAGCGCCGCAAAGCCCGTCGCAGCGGCTCCCAGCATCAGATTGCGGCGCTTGAGAGAAATGTGTGGTTGCTCCATGCTTGTCTCCTGTGATTCTGTTGAGAGGAAATCGGTGGCCCACACCATTCAATTGCGGAAAGGCCACAGGTGGAAGAAGCGCCGCACACGGCGCCACATTTCTGCGAGCCCCAGCGGCTCGAACACCAGAAAGGCGATGATCAGCCCGCCGAAGATGATCAGACGCACGGGCGAGAGGAAGACGGTCAGCTCCGCCCCGCCGGGCAGCAGATCGACGATGAGCTTGAGCAGCTCGGGCACCATGGTCATGAACACTGCGCCCAGGATGCCGCCCAGGATGGAGCCCATGCCGCCCACGATGATGGCTGCGAGAAAGAAGATGGACATGGTGAGTGGAAAGCTCTCGGGTGTGACCACCCGAAAGAAGTACGCCCACAGGCCGCCTGCCACACCCGCATAGAACGATGACAGGCCAAACGACAGCAGCTTGTAGCGCAGCAGCGGAATGCCCAGCACTTCGGCCGAGATGTCGCGGTCACGAATGGCGATGAAGGCACGGCCGATGCGGGTACGGAACAGGTTGGCTGCGCCCAGCAGCATCAGCACCGTCACCGGCACAATCAGCCAGTACAGACGGAACGATGTGTCCAGATCGATACCCAGCATGCGCGCGGGCGGCATGGAGATGCCTGCCGTGCCGCCGGTGATCTTGAGGTTGGCGAACAGAAAATGGGCGATGAAGGAGGCAGCAATCGTGGCGATGGCCAGATACAGCCCCTTGACGCGCAATGATGGAATGCCGACGATGATGCCGCCCACCATGGCTACCAGGCCGCCAGCCAGCAGATTCAACGCGAACGGCGTGCCCCAGCGGGTTTGCAGAATAGCGACCGTATAGGCGCCCAGCCCCATGAAGGCCGCCTGGCCCAAGCTGACCAGGCCGGTGTAGCCAGTCAGAATGTTGAGACCGGTGGCGCTTGCCACATGGATGGCCACGAGGCATGCCAAGTAGAGCCAGTAGTCGCTGGCCGCAAAAGGAAACAGCACGAGCAGAACGGCGGCAATGGCCAGCCAGAGCTTTTGCGTGCGCGAGTCGAACAGCGCGGCGTCTGCGGTGTAGCTTTCTTTGAGGGTTCCGATGCGCATGGTGTTGTGCCCTTAAAGACGTTCGATCTCGTGCGTACCAAACAGGCCATAGGGCCGGATCATCAGGATGATGACCAGCACGACAAAGGTGGCCAGCAGCTTGTATTCGCCGCCCAGGTAGGCGCCCGCCAGCGCCTCCACCAGCCCGATGATCAGGCCACCGATCAGGGCGCCCAGCACACTGTCCAGGCCGCCCACGATCACCACCACCAGTACTGACAGGCCAAAAACGCCCATGCTTGATGAGATGCCGCCAATGGAGCCGACGATGATGCCGGAGATGGCGGCGAGCATGGCCGATACCACCCAGGCCAGCGAGAAGACGCGCGGCACATTGATGCCGACCGAGTAGGCTGCAGCCTGATCGCTCGCCGTGGCGCGCAGCGCAACGCCGCCGCGCCAGAATCGGAACACCAACAGCACGCACGCGATGAAGACTGCTGCAATCACCGCTCCCCAGAACACCTTGGGGGCGAGAAAGGCCTCGCCCACCATGATGGGCTGGTTGGGCATGAACTCGGGCAGGCGGCGCTGGTCGGCGGTCCAGATCATTTCGACCAGACCGATCAGAACCGACGAGAGCCCCACGGTGACCATGAAGACGGAGATGGGCGGCTCGCCCAGCAGCGGGCGGATCATGGTGCGCTCGATCACGGCGCCGAGCAGGCCGCAGGCCAGCACGGCAGCAGGAATGGCCAGCCACAATGGCAGCGCCCACATGGCGGCGAAGGTGAAGAACAGATAGCCGCCAGCCATCAGCATTTCGCCAATGGCGATATTGACCACGCGCGTGGCCTTGTAGACCATGACGAAGGCGAGCGCCGCCAGCGCATAGAGGCCGCCACCGGCCAGGCCTGTGAGGCTGATCTCGAACAGGTAGGCCCAATCCATCATGCGGCTCCTGCAGTTGCGGCGGCAGGACGCGCAGCCGCCTGGAGCTTGCGGCGCAGCTCGCCCACATCGCCCGATCCCAGGTATGCGCGGCCTACCTCGGGATCGGCCTGCACCAAGGCGGGTGTGCCCTGGGCAATCACCTGCCCGAAGTTGAGCACCACCACATGGTCGGACAGATCCATCACCATACCCATGTCGTGTTCCACCATCAGCACCGTGACGCCCCATTCGGCGCGCACGTCCAGAATGAAGCGCGCCATGTCTTCGGTTTCTTCGCGGTTCATGCCGGCCACGGGCTCGTCCAGCATCAGAATCTGCGGCTGCATGGCCAGGGCCCGCGCCATTTCAACGCGCTTTTGCAGACCGTACGAGAGGGCCGCTACCGGCGCGTGGCGGATGTGGTCGATTTCGAGGAAATCAATGATGCGCTCTTCAATGTCGCGGCGCAGTTCGGCTTCTTCCCGGCGGGCGCGGCCGAGGTAGAAGAGGGCGTCGAATACATTGGTCTTGAGGTGGGCGTGGCGGCCCAGTTTGATGTTGTCGAGCACCGTCATGCCGCGAAACAGGGCAATGTTCTGGAAGCTGCGCCCCAGGCCCAGCCTGGCTCTGCGGGGCGCGGGGATGCGTGTGATGTCTTGCCCCTGGAAATGGATGCTGCCGCTGGTGGGGCGGTAGAAGCCGGAGATGGTATTGAACAGCGAAGTCTTGCCCGCGCCATTGGGGCCGATGACGGCGGTGATCGAGCCTGGTTGCACGCCAAAGCCCACGCCCGACAGCGCCTTGACGCCGCCAAACGCCAGCGTGACCCCATCTACCTGCAACAAAGGGGCAGTTGCGTTGGCACTGCCCGGCTGTCTTGTCTCCATCGGCTTCCTCTACGGGTATGTTCGATGCGGTGGTGATCTACTTTTGCGTAGACTCTTTACTCGTGAGTAGATTTTGAAGATGATGATCCCGTATGGCATCGGTACTTTCCCGCTCCGATGAGGAATGATGATGGCGTCAACAGTTGCTAAATCAACAGATAAACAGCGCAAAGTGGCATCTCGATCGGGCAGGCCCACGGGGCGACCGGCGATGGAGGAATCGCCCTGGGCCAGTGCTCCCAGCCGCGAAATGCAGCGCGAAGCCAAGCGCAATGCGGTGCTGACGACGGCCGCAAAGATGTTCAACGAGCGCGGCTTTCCTGCTACCTCTTTGGACGATATTGCCGCGCGCCTGCAGGTCTCCAAGCCTACGCTGTATTACTACGTCAAGAACAAGGACGAGATTTTGCTGGAGTGCGTGCGCAAGGGTCTGCACATGACGCTGGACGGCATCGAGGCATCGCGCCAGGCAGGAGGCAATGCGCTGGACCAGTTGCAGGCCTGCATGCGCAGCTATGCGGCCATCGTGATCCAGCCTTTTGGCACCTGCCTGATCCGTGTCGGCGACGAGCAGGTGCCCGCTGAAAGCCGCAAGGAGTTGCGGCGGCTCAAGTCAGCCATTGACCACGAGTTTCGCAAGCTGGTGGCGCAGGGGATAGAGCAAGGTCTGCTGCGCCCCTGTGACCCCAAGATGGCGGCCTTTGTGATTGCCGGTGCGCTGAGCTGGATTGGCCGCTGGTACCAGGAGGATGGTGATTACACGGCAGAGCAGGTGATTGACCAGTGCGTGGAGCAGTTGCTCTGCGGGGTGTTGATGCCGGCGCCTGCTCCCCAGGCAGCTACACGCAAGCTAGGCACCAGAAAAGCACCAGCCAGGGCAAGGGAGCCTGCGCCCGGCGCTTGATGGTTTGCAGGTGGTTTATCTGCGTCTGGCGATTTCGCGCGCGCAGGTGATGCCTACCAGAATGCCCCACAGCAGGATCAGCAGCGCCGTGGCCAGGTATTGCTCGCCCTGCTGCATGGCCACCCAGGAGCCCGCCAGGGCAACGAGGGCTGCAACGCGCATCATGCGCCGCAGTTGCTGGCCCGAGAGGCGCGGGCGCAGATGCCACAGCGCAGCAAGCGATAGGACGGCGAGCGCCGTCATGGCGACAAACAGGGGGCCGCCGTATGGAGCGGCCCATTGGGTGAGGGAGTCGATCATACGGCGATTGTCGCAAACACCGGGTCAACTCGTGCACGCCACGGGTTTATCGGGGTGATGCGGCGCGTCACGCGAAATCAGAGCCGGAATCAGTCACGGGTGACCCGCATCACTTCCTCGGCGGTGGTGATGCCTTCGCGCACCAGCCGCTCGCCGTCGTCGCGCATCAGATGCATGCCCGCAGCAATGGCGGTGCTGCGAATCTCGGATTCCGGCGCCTGCGCATGGATCTGCGCGCGGATCTGGTCGTCAACCACCAGCAGCTCGAAGATGCCGGTACGCCCGCGGTAGCCGCTGGGCTCGGTGCTGTCTACGCGGCGCACCAGGCGCTGGGCCAGCACGCCCAGAAGCGATGAAGAGAGAAGGAATGGCTCCACGCCCATGTCGGTCAGGCGGGTGATGGCGCTGGTGGCATCGTTGGTGTGCAGCGTGGCCAGCACCAGGTGGCCCGTGAGCGATGCCTGGATGGCGATCTGCGCGGTTTCGAAATCGCGGATTTCGCCGATCATGATGATGTCCGGGTCCTGTCGCAGAATGGCGCGCAGGGCCTTGGCAAAGGTCAGATCGATCTTGGGGTTGACCTGCGTCTGGCCGATGCCGGGCAACTCGTATTCGATCGGGTCTTCCACCGTCATGATGTTGCCCTGGCTGGCATCGAGCTGGCTCAGCGCGGCATACAGCGTGGTGGTTTTGCCCGAGCCCGTGGGCCCGGTCACCAGCACGATGCCGTGTGGCTGGGCCACCAGCTTTTCAAAGCGGTGCAGGGTTTCGCCTTGCATGCCCACCGAGCCGAGGCTGAGCTTGTTTTCGCTCTTGTCGAGCAAGCGCAGCACGGCGCGCTCGCCATGGGCGCTGGGCAAGGTGGAGACGCGCACGTCGATGGCGCGCATGCCCAATCGCAGGCTGATGCGTCCGTCCTGCGGTAGGCGTTTTTCCGAGATATCGAGATCGGCCATGATCTTGAGGCGTGAGATCAGTGCGGCGTGCAGCGCGCGGTGGGGCTGCACCACTTCGCGCAGTGCGCCGTCGATGCGAAAGCGCACGCTCGAATGGCGTTCGTAAGGTTCGATATGGATGTCGCTGGCGCCGTCGCGCGCTGCCTGTGTGAGCAAGGCGTTGAGCATGCGGATGATGGGCGCATCGCCTGCGGATTCCAGCAGGTCTTCCACAGCCGGGATGTCCTGCATCATGCGCGAGAGGTCGGTGCCTTCCTCCACTTCGCTGATCACGGTGGCAGCGTTCGATTCGCTGTGCGAGTAGGCAGCGCTGATCCGCTGGGCCAGCTCGGCATCGGCCAGGTGGGCCAGGTGCTGTACCGGGAACTTGCGCAGCACTTCGGACAGTGCAGCGCTGTTAGGTACGGCTCCGTGCCACAGCAGGTACTGGCCGGCATCTTCTTCCAGCAGCAACTGGCTGCTGCGCGCAAAGGCATAGGGCAGGGGGTGGCGCATCAGGTCAACCGTTCTTCGATCAAGGCTCAAAACGCATGCCTTGCGGCGTGACGGTGAGCGCAGGCGCCTGCAATACCGGTGCCTCGGAATAGCCCAGCGGGGTGCCGGAGGTTTGCTGCGACATTGGCGTGATGATGGCCGAATCGTTGACCGGCACCATGGTGCTTGGTGTTGGCTGGTTGTTGATCTGCAGGCCCCGCATCAGGTCGTAGCGGTCGAGGCTGACCTGGCGCGTGGTATCGGCATCGCGCATGACAACGGGGCGCAGAAACACCATCAGATTGGTTTTCTTGCGTGAGCGGGTGTCGCTGCGGAAGAGTGCACCAATGCCCGGCAGATCGCCCAGGTACGGGATCTTTTGCACCGAGCCGGAGTATTGGTCCTGCAGCAGGCCGCCGATGACGATGATGGAGCCGTCATCCACCAGTACGGTCGATTCGATGGAGCGCTTGGTGGTGGATGGCCCGTTGGTGTCCTTGGCTGTGCCGTCGATGACGTTGGAGGTTTCCTGGTAGATGGTCAGCTTGACCGTGCCGTTGGCATTGATCTGCGGGCGCACGCGCAAGGTCAGGCCTACGTCCTTGCGCTCGACCGTGGTGAAGGGGTTGACCGTACTGGTGCTGTTGGTGGATGCGTAGGAGCCGGTGACAAACGGCCGGTTTTCGCCCACCAGGATCTGCGCTTCCTGGTTGTCCAGGGTCAGCAGGTTGGGAGTGGCCAGAATGTTGCCGTCCGCGTTGGACTGCAGCAGGTTGGCCAGGGCGCCCAGCACGTATTCGCCGTTGTGCTTGAAGGCGATGCCCGCGTTCATGCCTGCGCTGGGCTTTGCACCTGCGTAGTTGCCGTTGTTCTGGCCGGTGGCAATGCCCGCTGCAAGGTCGAACAGGTTGGCGCCGCCGACGCTGAAATTGTTGCCTAGTATGCCGACCACGTTGTTGCCCTGGCCGAGGAGGCTTTGCCATTGCACACCAAACTGGGCGGCTTTCTCGGCGCTGACTTCAACGATCAGGCTTTCCACCAGCACCTGGGCGCGGCGGCTGTCCAGCTGGTCGATCACGGCGCGGATCTGGCGGTACAGCGGCTCGGGGGCAGTGATGATGAGCGAGTTGGTTGCGGTATCGGCCTGGATGATGCCACCGGTGGCGCTGCCAGTTTCGGTGCTGCTGCTCAGGGCGGTGCCGGTATTGAGGCGGTTGTTGCCACCCAGGGTGCTGTTGTTGCTGGTGCTGGTACCCAGCGAGCCGGAGGATGTGCCGCCCAGCGACGTGCTCCCGCCCATGCGGGTGCTGCTGCTCTGGCTGCTGCCCGATAGGTTGATGGCCGGGCTTGCGCCGCCACTGTCCTGGCCGGACAGGGCCGCCCGCAAGGTGGTGGCGAGCGCCGTGGCATCGGCATTGCGCAGATACACGACATGGATGTTGCCGGAGGCGTCGCCCCGGCTTGGGCTGTCGAGCTTGCTGATCAGGTTCTTGGCCTGCGCCAGGCGGGCTGGGTTGGCTGCACGCAGCACAATGCTGTTGGTGCGGCTGTCCGCCAGGATGGCCGTGCGGTAGGCGTTGTCCGTCTGGGCTCCGCCCGGCTGCGCGGCCGCGCTCGGCACGCCGCCACTGCTGGTGGCGTTGCCTCCTTCTACCAGGCGTTGGAGCAGCGGGACGATGTCGCTGGCCACGGCGTGCTGCAGCGGCACGATTTCGACATCGCTGGCGTTGGCTACGTCCATGCTGGCAACGATGCGCGAGAGGCGCTGCAGGTTGTCGGCATAGTCGGTGATCACCAGCGAGTTGTTGCCGGGATTGACGTTGATGGTGTTGTTGGGACTGATCAGGGGGCGCAGCACGGGAACCAGGTTGCTGGCGTTTTCATAGTTCAGCTTGAAGATCTGGGTCACGATCTGGCCGCCGCCCTGCACCTGGCCACCGGCACCACCCTGGCTGATGCGCACGGAGCCGCCCTGCAGCTTGGCATCGGCCTCGGGCACCACCTTGTACAGGCCCGCGGCTTCGACCACGGTGTAGTTCTGCAGGCGCAGCGCGGCAAGAAACTGCTCGAAGGCTGCACTGGGCGTTACCGCCTTGTCGGTCACCAGGTTCATCGTGCCTTTGACGCGCGGATCCACCACCACGTTCTTGCCGGTAATGGTGGCCATGGTCCGGGCGATTGATTCGATGTCTGCATTGGCAAAGTTCAGCGTCACCGGCTCGCCGGGGCGAATGCTGGATGTGGCCGTGCTGACAGCGGTCTGCGCATGGATGCTGCCTGTGGCTCCCGCCAGCAAAATGCCTGCTGCGATTGAATGCAGAGCAAATCGAACGCTGTTCTGTGTGAGATTCTTCATAAATTCAGTCATTCAGGTCGCAACGCACCAACTGGGCGCTATCCGCAGTTCTCAGGGGAGAGGACGCGAAGCGTTTCAAGGGGGAATTCATCTAACCCACCGATAGCAGCACACGCTTGCCGTTGCGCTGCCCAATCATAGTCAAGAGATTGGCAAGGGCTGCTTCGCGGCCTTCGGCCGCCCAGGCCTCGCCTTGAAAACGCAGCCGTTGGCCAATCCATTGGCCCTTGCCCTGCAGTTGCAGAGCGCCGTCAAGGGTAGACAGCTGCAAGGTGGTCATATCGCCGCCCTGCACCTGTACCCGGTAGCTGCCCAACGGCTGGATGGTGGACAGGCGCGATGTAACTGCCATGGCATCCAGCTCGGCGCCGCCTTGCACCTGCAGGCGCCCTGCGTTCAATGCCAGCGAAAGATCATGCGTTTTGAGCAGCAGTTGTCCTTGTGCCTGGATGGTGTTCCATGGCGTGCCCAGGCCTGCCAGCAGGGCGGCGGGCCAGCGGCTTTCATGCGTTGCCAGGGTGATGGTTGCGCCGCCCCAATGGGGCTGGATATGGATGGGCAATGGCGTCGCCATGCAGCAGTCTGCATTCCAGCGCATCGCAAGGCCCGTGAAGTTGGGGCGCAGTTGCCAATCGACCCGGCCAGGCAGCGCCATCTGGTCGCGGCTGGCTTTGCCACCGGTCAGCACCCACTGGGCTGATCCACTCCAGACGGTGCCGCGCGGCTCGCGCAGCTGCAACTGGTCCTGGGTTGCCCAGGCTAGGGCCTGCGCCAGCCAATACGCGGGCGCGTATGCCACCAGCGCCGCCGCGCCGCCCATGCATGCACCGGCCACTGCCCAGCGCCAGGGCGCGCGAGCGGGCCTGGCGGCGGTGGTTGGGTGCGAGCGGTGCAGAAACATGGAAATGCGCCGCCTTACTGTCCGGCCTGCGCCGATAGTTGCAGCACGATGCTGCCTGACCAGGTAGGTGCCGCATCTGCCTTGGCCGCATTGTTGCGAGTCAGACGCAGCTCGACTGGAATGGCATGGGCATTGGCGCGCACTTGGCCCAGCCAGCGCTGGGTGGAGACTGCGGATGCATTGCTCAATGTGACGGTGACACGCTCGCCTAGCACAGAAAGCTTGGCGGTCGCGCCCAGTTGCTGGGTGAGGCTGGATTCCAGTTGCTGGCGCGCTTGCGCGGTCGTCAAGGTGGTGGCCGATTGCAGCTGGCGCGCTTCGCTCTGCAGCGACTGCATGCGGGCAAGGTCGGCATCCAGGCGCGCATGTTCTGCGGGCGCAGTGCGCCAGGCCTGCAGCACAGGGGCAATGGCCAGCCACCACAGCAGGGCAATCAGGACAACGGCTGCAGCCAGCGATACGCCGCGGCGCTCGCGTGCGTCCAGCGCTATCCAGCGCTGGCGCAGTTGCGCGAAGGCGGTATTGGTGGAGGCCGCTTTGCGGACAGGCATGGAGGCGTTGTTTCTCATGGCCGGGCCTCCGCGCGGATCACCCACTGGTCGTTTTGCATGTCGGCCCGCAAGCCTTGGGCCTGCAGCTTGGTGCGGAAGGCGTCAAAGCCATCCGTGGGCAGGCCGCGCAGGCGCAATTCGCTGTTGCTGTATTCGATGCCCGATGGTGTGGCGCTGGCTGGCAATGCGGCCAGTGCTTCGCCCGCCGCAGCAAGCAGTGGCTCAGCGTCGCCCGCTGTCAGGCCGCCCGAGGCTTGGCGCAGGTTGGCCACTTCGCGGGCCATCTGAACCGGGGCATCGACTACGACCTGCACCTTGGGGAAAGTCGTTGTGAGGGTGTTTCGCACCAGCGCGGCCTTGGCGCGCAGTTGCTGGCGCTCCTGCCAGGCCCAGATGTTGGCGCCGATCAGGGCAATCAGTGCCAGGGCCACTACGCCCCAGCGGGCAGGTTTCCAGGCGGGGGCGTGCAGTACATCGTTGAGTCCGCTGCCCAGGCGGCGCTGCAGGCGGTTGCGGCCACTGTTGGCAAATTCCAGCTGGGCCAGATCCCAGTCGCTGCGCGCCGCATCCAGCAAGGATTGGGCTTGGGGGTAGAGGCGCGCCGGGCGTTGCAAGAGTTGTTCGGCAGTGCTCGCCACGGCGGGCTCGGCATGCACAACGCTGTCGGCATCCAGGGCGGGCAGCAGCGGCGCGGTGTCGCGCGACAGAGGCAGCACCAGCACGGCGTTATCGGGGCCGGTGCCATACACCACGGCCTGCGGCCACTCGGGGCTTGCGGTGATCAGCAGTTGCGCACCATCTGGCGAGGGCTCGCCAGGTGCGTGGCTGGGCACGACGCGGGCTACGGCGCGGCCTGCGGATTCGAGGTTTTGCAGATGTTCGCGCAGCCAGGCGCGGGGGCAACAGGCAATCCAGATGGGCTCGCCTGCCGCAATATGAGCCGCATCCGGCTGCAGTGCAAAATGCAGCTGGGCCGGGTCATCGAGCAGGTGTTCTTCCAGCACGCCCTCCAGTACGGCGCGCAGGCGGGGCGACCCGAGCCCCACGCCCTGTGGCAGGGGGGCGCGTTGCCACGACAGCATGGCCGCAGGTACCACGGCCACCACTTCGCCTGTGCGGCCCGGCTGGGGCAGGAGACCGGCGGTGGTACTGCCTTGCTGGCTGATGGCCTCGCCGTCCGGCGACAGGGCATAGCTGTAGCTGGGGGCTGTGCCAGCTCCCAGGGCGCCTGTGTCCGGGCCATTGGCCATCGGCAATGAAATCAGTAATGTACTCATGAGCGTGTTGTGCGCTGCATTGTAGAGGGCTGGCGTTCACCAAACTGCAATACGCTTGTCATGGCTTGTCTTTACGGCGATCTGGCCGCCGCCATATGGAAGAGGGGGTGTCTTCAAAAATAATAGCTGCTGGCGTATGTGGTGTTTGAGTTCTGAGTGAAACGCATGAAAAACCTCAAGTCCGCCAATGAGAGGCAGCTCTCATTTTGATGGCAACCTGGCCCCTGGGGTGATGGGGCAGCAGCGTGGGTTGTCGTGGTTGAAAGAATGCGTGGCGTCGTCACTGCCCTCCAGGAAAGGCAGAGCCGCCTTCTGCCAGCAAAGTGGCGGGCATGGCCGCCCCGCGCTCGCGCACCACGGTCGATACAGACAGGCCCTGGCGGTAGACCAGCGATTTCTCCTGTACCACCAGGTCATCAAAGCGCAGCCGCGCCCAGACTTCAAAGTAGGCGGTTTTCACGTCAAGCAGGCCGATAGCCGCTGCCAGTGCCTGGTTGTTGGGAAAGCGCTGCTTGATATCCGCAGTGTTTTCAAATGCCTTGGTTGTGCGCATCTGCGCGATCTGCTGGGCCGTGGCAAAGTCCAGGCCATCGACCGCCGCCCAGATGACCGTGGGCGAAGCGGTATTGATGTTGACCAGCGTGGTCTGCGGCAGAAGTGCCACGTAGGGCTCCAGCGCCGCCAGCGTGGCGGGCGACAAGCCCCACCAGGCCAGCTCCTTGTAGGTGCGAGGCAAGAGCGGTGCGTTGGCGGCCTTGCCTTCGCTGCGCAGTGCGGCGAGCGCCTGTTGGTTCAGCAGCGTCAGTTCGGCGCTGGGCAGGCCCAGGCGTTCAAACAGGCGCTCGAACTGGCGCTGGGCAGGCAGATTCAAGGCATTGCTGCTGACCAGATTGCGGATGTTGAGCCGTGCCTGCGCGTCCACGACTGCCCCGGATAGAAAGGCCTGCGCGGCGTCGATGGTGGCGTCGTCGATATTGCTCTGGTTGTTGGTGGCCTGCAAAAAGGTGGACAGACGTGCCTCGGCCAGCGGTACCGACCAAGGTTCGGTCAGCGAGTCGGTGCCGCCGCTGGTACGCGCATCATGGCGCAGGATCTGACGTGAAAAATCCAACCCGCCCAGTAGCAGCCATGCGGCCTGCACGCGCGTGCGCTCGGCGCCTTCCACTTCAAGGTTGCGCCATTGCTGCCACACGGCGCTGGCCGCAATGGTGGCCACCAGGGTGACGGTGAGCATGGCCGCCAGCAGGGCGGCGCCGCGCTGGCCTAAGCGGGTGCCATGGCTCATGATTTGTTGCCCCCCAGGATCGGGTTCACCCAATCGGATGTGATGGTTCCGGACAGCGCGCCGGGCGCGGGCAGCTCCAGGCTCAGGCGCACGCCATCGGGCAAGGGCGTGTCGGTGGGGTTGTTCGGGTCGGCTCGGGTATCGGTGGCACTGCTTGACAGCGGGTTGCTCCAGCTATTGCCGCGAAAGTACAGCAACTGCCAACCGCGCACTGGCATCAGCACCGTGGTTTGTGGAATGCCGTCGCCGTTGTTGCCAGTATTGCCATCCACGGCGCCATTGGTGACGGCATGGTTGGCCATCTCCCAGGCCTGCTGCCATTCCTGCGCATTGCGCAGCGGGGGCGACTGCCAGCGCACCCAGTAGGAGCGGCCCTGCACATTGCGCAATGCCCAGCCCACCACGCGCAGGCCTTGCTCGTTGATGTCGCTGCTGCGGCGGGTGATGCGCAGGACGCGGCCGTTCCATTCGATGGGGGTGGTGGCACCCACGCGCTCGATTGCGTTCAAATCCGTATTCCACTGCGCCAGCGCTGCCTGCGCCACCATCACTTCTTCGCTGTAGATGCGGGCCTGTTCCTGAGCGCGCACCATGCCATCAATGCCGCGCCAGCTGGCTACTGTCATCACGGCCAAAATGGCGATGGCGATGAGCAGCTCGATGAGCGTAAAGCCGCGACCGCGACTGGTAGCTTTGCACCGCCTTGGTGCCGCATAGCCAGCAAGAACCACGTCGCAGCGTGGCTTGGCCCGGCAAATACCGCCACTTCTCTGCGGGGCAGACATGAAGCGGCTCAACAGCGGGCTCATATCAATACCTGCCTATGATTGTCGTCAGGCGCAGCAGCGGCGTGGCACCGTCGAACACATGCGCGTCAATGCGCCGGAAGTCTGGGTTGGGGGTGGGAAACACGCCCACGCGCACGTCAAAAATGCGACCGGCCTGTTCGCAAGCCACGCTGCTGGTGCCCAGGCCCGGCAGCTGTTGCGACAGGCGTGCTGCGGCCAATTGATTCTCGGCACAGAGCTGGGCGAGCATTACATCGCCTTGGCGCCCTGCTGTCTGCGTGAGGGCGTTCATGGCCTTGCCGCCAGCCAGCAGTGCAATGGCGACGATGGCAAGCGCCACCAGGACTTCGATCAGGGTGAAGCCCCGGCTATGCCGATGCAGGTTGCGCGTGTGGCGTTCCATGACCCGGTGTGCTACTGGCCTTGCAGCGCAAACGGTCGCACGCCATCAGTCGCCACCAGCACTGTGCGGGCACTGCGGCTGGGGTGGGCAATGGCAATGGCCTGTGGGCCGATCAAAGGCTCGGGGCCGAGGATGATGTCGCCACCAGTGCGCGCTGCGACCGGCGGCTGCAGCCAGGCCATCCGGCGCGTGCCGCCTTGCAGGCCTTCGATCACAAAACCATTGCTGTCCGCACGCCAGCGCGCTGGCTGGCCGCTGGCACGGGACTGCGCACGTGCTGCCTCCAGCTGCGCGGCAAGGCGCTGGCCTTCGCGCTGCAACTGATCCTGGCTGTTGTCTCCCATGGCAAACACGACGCCCACGCTCACCAGCGCCATCAGTGCGATCACAACCAACAGCTCCACCAGCGTGAAGCCGTGGTGGAGTTTGCGCATTGGGTTGCTATGGTTTTTGATGCTCATCCGCAATATGGATACCTGTCGGCAGCCAAAATAACTCTGCATACACTGTGGCTGACTATGGGAGGCAATGCGTTCCAGCCCGTTTACTGCCAGCTGCCGATATCGGCATTGTTGCCTTCGCCGCCCGATTGTCCATCGGCGCCAAAGCTCATCACATCTACTTCGCCCTTCACCCCGGGGTTCAGGTACTGGTATGGATTGCCCCAGGGGTCCTTGGGCAGCTTTTCCAAGTAGGGCTTCCAGTTCATGGGCTGCGGGCCGCTGGCAGGGCGGTTGATGAGCGCAGCCAGCCCCTGCTCAGCAGTGGGGTAGCGTTGGTTGTCGAGGCGATAGCGCTTCAAGGCGCCCATGATATTGGTCACATCGGTACGTGCTGCCGTGACCCGGGCTTCGTCGGCAGCGCCGATCACATTGGGAACAATCAGTGCGGCCAACACACCGATGATGACCAGCACCACCATCAGCTCGATCAAGGTAAAGCCACGCTGAACGTGGGCTGAGGCGCGGCGCACAGCCGGCAGCAGGCGGGTAGAAAACATCATGCTCTCTGGGCAAAGTTTCGGAAATGACATCTGCGTGCATCATAATCTGCGAATGGTGACACTCTCGCGCAACCCCTGGTCTCCTCGGCTCGCGGCCGGCCTTTTATGGGCTGGCGCCGCTGCATTGGCAGTGTTTTGGGGGCTCACGCTCTCGGCACCGCGCCAGGTGTCTGTAGTGCCCCAGGCAGGCGGCGCTGCGCCTGTACAGGCCAGCGGCGCTGCCATGGCGCGTGTATTGGGCGTGCAGGAAGGCGCGCCCGTTGCCGCACCCGCAGCCCCCACGCGCTGGCGCTTGCTGGGGGTCATGGCTGGCAAGAACAGCGGCGGTGGCGCCGCCGTGATCGCGGTGGACGACCAGCCTGCCAAGGTTTTCCGCGTGGGCAGCACGGTGGCCGACGGTCTTGTACTGCAGTCGCTGCGCAGCGATACACCCCGTACCGTGAGTCTGGGTGCTGACGTGGATGGCCCTGCTGCCGTCAGCATTGAGCTGCCAGCCATCAAGGGCCTCGGCGCTGCGCCGCAGCCTTTGGCAGCGCCGGTAGCGGACGCACCGCAGGCCAACGTGGACCATAGCACTGGCGTATTGCGCGACCGCTGACGGGCGCCATGAGCCGTATTGCGGATGCACTGATCAGCCAGCCTCGCAAAGAGGGCGATATTGCCGCTGCCATTGCGCAGGCCACACAATGCCTTGAGAACTTTACCGCCGCTTTCAACCGGCAGGATCTGCAAGGCATGGACGCGTGCCTCCATTTTCCGCACCAGATGTGGTCGGGAGCGCAGTTGCTGGTGTGGCAGCAGCCGGGGAGCCATTCGCGGGATTTCTTTGCATTGTTGAGCGCGACCGGCTGGACGCATACCCGTTACGAGGCCATTTCTCCGGTGCTTGCCAGTGCGGACAAGGTGCATTTCGTGGTGGACTACACCCGCCGTGGCCTGGGGAATGCAGAACTGAGTCGCCACCAGAATCTGTGGATGGTTGTGCAGCGGGATGGTCGCTGGGGCATCGTGTTGCGTTCGTACTGACGGAGTGATTCGCTGACGTCAAGGAGCTTGGTGGCTGGGCATGGCAGGCGATGACGGTGCCCCTCATGTTTCAGCGAAGCGGCAGACGGATCCATTCACCATAGGCCAGTTTGACCGATGGCCAGTCTTTGGCGGTGGGCTGGCGTTCGCCGCGTGTGATGAGCCAATGTGCGCATTGCGCCACATCCACCAAGAAGCAAGCGGTGCGCGTGACCGGCTTTGTTGCATAAATCGGTTTGAGACTGAGTCTCCCCAAACCCCAGACGTAGTTATGCCACGGCCACCGTTTGGGGCGTGCCCAGCTCGGTG
>NZ_JACHKZ010000026.1 GCF_014207855.1 Comamonas odontotermitis
TGGGTTGAGAGGGGTCTAACACGGTCGGTCTGCGCCAACAGCCGATAGCGGCTCTGGTCCCTCACCCCGACACCTGTAAACATACAAGCGGCTCTTATTTAAAAACGGCACGACAGCGTCTCCTCAGCCTGGATGGCCAGCGCATTCCACATGCGCTCGGTAGATGCATCAACAATGGCCGACTTCCCGAATTCGGGACGTTTTGAAACCAAGGCCGCGATAGCGTTCCCGTAGCGCCGATTGACGCGAAGCAGCAGCCATGAAGGGGTCAAGGTTTTCTAAGAACCTGTTCAAAGAAGCAGATCGCATATGCGCGGCGCTTGGCGGAGTCAGGCACACCCGTTGTGAATGTCTGTCACCCGATCGGCGCGAGGGGCAAGGCATGACACCGGCCAGAGAAAATTCGATGCCTTGGATGGCACCGAGCGTCAACGTCTGAATATCCTCAAAGGCGAGGAACAGGTCGAAATGGGCGCTCGGTAGCAGTGCCAGGATGCCAGAGGGATGAACGACGGACTGGTGTCGAGCAGCCACTCGCAGCGCTTTCACAGCCGGGGATTTTCTGCAGCCATGCAAAGCGGCACGCAATGCCACAGCGTTGGGGCATCACCTTGCACATGTGCAATTCACTGCGCTTGGCTATTTGCGCTGTCCCCCTGCGCCTGCGCCCTCAAAATACGCTTGACGCTTTGCGCAAAGGGCGGCCCTGTGCAGCCACTGTCGCACAATAGATGCAGCCTTTCAAAAAACCCGGGCTTGTATCCGCCATGCCCCTTTGATCGCATGCGCCAGACGCAGGGTATCTACCGCAATACGGGTTTTGATCCCCAGTCCCTCTTGCCCACTTCGTTGTCCGGTCGCACCATCACCCTGCACGGCCGCCGTATCCGTGTTCTTCATGCTTTACGCGTCCACGATCAAGATACGCGGCAGGCGTTGCGCCCGAGTCTCTTGCAAGCGGCACCCACCTGATTTTTAGCGCGCATCAGCAGGCCGCCACCTTTCCTGGCGCCGCCCGCTTCAGATCGCAACGTACGCATATGCAGTGCCCCTCTTGGGAAACTCCTCGGGCAGTATGCGCCACTGGCAACCGCTTCCGAGCAGATACAGCACCGCAATGAAAGCCACATACAAAGCGTGGAGCTGCCCTCCAGCGCGCACTCACCAGCATGGCGGCAGATCTCGAATGGGGCCCGGACAGCTCTTTCTCAAACCTTGGGGAAGACTTTGAACAGGTTCCCAGAAGAGACAGATCATTGAGAAGAGGAATTCAGCAAGCGGCTGATCTTGTTGCGACAAAACATGTAGGCCGGGTGCTCTACCCAGTGATAGTAGGCGGCAGATGCCAGTAGCAAAACCATCATGGTAGCAACCGCGACAATAATACGATAATGATTATTTAAATTACCCCATGGCAATAATGAAAGCATCATGCTAAACGCCAAGGTGTGCAACAAGTAGATGGCATAAGAGTAATCTCCCAATTTTGCGAATGCCAACGCAATTCTATTTCGGGGAGATGGCAATTTCAATGCCATGCCTACCATTGCCAATGCGGCCCCACCTATAAGCACTGCTCGCTCGGGCCAGTAGTAGGGGTTTGCCAAACCATATGGGCGATCTGCAAAATGCGGCGCCAAGTATATGATTAATGCAGCTAACACTATCGCAATCAATCCCCACATTTTCCATGATAGGCGAGAATTGTCTTTGATGTAATGATATAGGAAGTACCCCATGAAAAATTCAGCGACTATGGGCGCAATGTAAAACATCTGAATCCAATTGAAATCAGCATTGCCATTTACAGCAGAGCGCTTCACCAATAAATAGACATTCATCAAAACCAGAATTATGAAAAACAGTTTTAAAAAGAGGTGTCGATGCCGCTTCTGAAACAACAAGCCAATTGACAATATGACGTAAAAATACAATTCAAACATCAATGACCAGATCGCAATATTGATAAGACCTGATAGCTCTGTGAAGTAGAGAAAAAATGATGCTTTTAGATCGACTTGAGGACCAAGCTGATGCGTCACTTTGAAAAAAAAGACATACAGCAACATCGCTGGCCACCAGCCTGTATAAATCCGAGAAAAGCGAATAAGAAAAAAAGCACCTGCGGCACGCGGCCTATCAGGAGTGTTCTTTGTCGAGTGCGCCATAATGACGCCACTGATTACAAAAAAAATATCAACCCCTGCATATCCCCAATTGATGACAAAGTCCATCCAAGGGGCCACGCCCAAAAACATCCCTACCAACGCCCCATGAAAAATAGCAACCCAAACGGCTGCTACAAAGCGAAGTATTTGTATATACTCAATCATTTCATTGCTTTATAAATATTCCGCAAGATTCAAGCGAGGCAGAATAATTCTTTCGCCATAAATAAATCACAATTTCTGAAGTATTTGCCTGTTATTATTTAATCTAAAAAAAGCGATTTAATAGCAGCCTTGCCTAGATCCATGCCATCAAAATCATATTTATCATCAATTCTTAAAAATTACAAAGCATTTTATTATTGAGGATATTGATCAATCTGAAATCAAGACATCAATTATAACCAAGCGAAGCGGCTGCCATCGCAATCGCAATCACAATCACAATTGGTGATTGATTGTCCTGACTGTCATCCCAGGACAACGACATTTCTCCGGGATCATGGTTGCACCTATACCTGCCAAATTATAGTCCCCAATAACCCAATTTGTCGATAACCTCAATCGAAGATACCTCGCAAGGTGTCTTGTCAATGAATTCATTGCAGCAATTGACAAGCAAGAAAATGTGCCGGATTGCTCGATTTGGTATTCATATGAGGCGGGGGGGTGTTGCAGAGAATTTCTAGCCCAAAATGAAATTATTATTGAGCCATCGCAGTTTACGAAAAATGCACCATAGACTCTTCCACCCTCTCAATGGTTTATGGCGAAGGCATTCTATTTTTTGCTTATTTCCAGACATGCGGAATGGGTCTTTGAAAGATAATTTTTCATCAAAATACCCTACGGGTAGAGTGAAATAGCTTGACGACTTCATATATAGCTACCCCGATCTGGGTTGAATACCTTTCTCAAAGCATACCTTTTTCAAATTCATTATGTGTATTCAACAACAAATCGTGGACGAAATCGTTCGAATTGCGCTTTGAATTGCTTTTGGTTTTTCCGCAACCACAGTTGAATTTATTGTTTTTGATGACTTTTTTAGGGCGAAGTGGTGTTGCCTCTCTTCTGGATGGCTGCGATGCGCGATCCAGACCAGCCAGGCTGCTGTCAGCGTGGTATCTCTCGGCATGCCGGCCCATTCCCCAGAGCGAAGGGGTGGTGATGCCACGCTAGTGCGCTCATAGCGCCGAGACAGCTGATGAACAGTAAAACCCTCTGAAGCGCGCAACACCTCAAGCGTGAAGAGTACGGGGCGGCACTGGGTGTCGATTCTCAGTGCTCGCAGAACTGACGCGGACGGATCCGCCCAACCCCAGGCGTAGTTATGCAGTCGAAGCGTTCCTTCAAGGCATCTAGAATGCGGACCGCTCTGAACAGCTATTCCGAATCCCGCGAAAGAGTGGCGCTAGGGCGCCCAGCAACTGGCTCGGCGAGACTGGCTCTCCTCCGGGCTCCCAAGCGTTCTGGAATTCAGCAATCTCGACGCCTATCACTTTGCTCTGCGCAATCGTGTTGCATGCGCTTCTCAGATCGTCCAGCGAAAGTCCGCCTTCGTGCACATAGTCGGTTGGTACGATGCCGGGATTCAGAACGTCGCAATCCAGGTGAACGTACACCGGTCGTCCCGCGATCGCGGCGCGAAGTCTGGATTCAATATCCGGGCCAGGTTGAACGTGCGCAATGTGTCGCTGCCGCATGAGGTCAACTTCGAACGGATCCAAGTCGCGCTGGCCAACAAGAACGACGTTCTTCCAGTCCAACCCATCGCCAAAGCCTGATGCCCAGAGGCCCAATGATGCAGATAGCGCTAAGCCGCCAAGGTAGCCGGAGGTCGTCGATTCCGGGGTATTCAAATCCGCATGGGCGTCAAACCACACAACGCACGCTTCTGGATGATGGAGCGCAACCATCGGCAGCGTTGCAATGGAGGCTGCGCATCGGCTGGTCGCCGAGATGGCGCGATGTCCGCGCGAGTAGATGTCTTGGAGCCGTGCCTGCAATTGCTGGAGTGCCGGTCGCGCGTGCATCAGCTCAATGTCCCAGTTGGCGTTGAGTGCGGGTTCCGGCCTGCCGACCACAGTTGGCTCGATTCCGAGCAGATCGCTAATCGCCATGGCCAGTGACCGCGCTCCAAGCATTGCCAAATCGTTGTGATCGCCAACGCGGCCTTCGAAGAGGGTGAGTTCAATGGTCATAAATTGCAGGGGCAGGTGGAGATCAAATTTTATGCATGTCGCTTGAATTCAATTTGCGAATCAATCGCGCTATTCGGTCAGTTATGAAAAAATAATTCAAATACAGTCTTTACGATGAATTTTTATGTCAAACGCTGAACTTGATGATGTCGACCGCTCAATCCTGCGCAGCTTGCAATCGGATGCGACGCTCAGCAGCGCGACCCTGAGCGAAATGTTGTCGTTGACTGTTACAGCCTGCTGGCGTCGGCGAAAGCGGCTTGAAGAACTCGGCTTCATCACCGGAGTGCGAGCCACCTTGGATCGCAAAAAGCTTGAACTCGGCGTCCTGGCGTTCGTAGAAGTTCGGTTCGGCGATCAATCCGGGCAGGCGCCGGAGAGGTTTGAGCGTGCGATTCAAGGGCACGACGAGATCCTGTCCTGCCACGAGATAACTGGTAGCGCCGACTACATGCTGACCGTCGTCGCACGTGACCTCGAAAGCTATGGTCAATTTATCGAGAAAGTGGTTCGTCGACAGCCTGGCGTCATGTCAATCCAGTCGAGCCTGGCGCTGCGGGAAGTGAAAGCCTCGGCCAGGCTTCCTGTCTGAGGAGCTTCGTGGCTGACGGGGCCTGTCAGGGCCTGCTTCCGGCGCAAGCCACCGACTGGTGTGAAAACTCCAAGGGCCCATTCTTGGCCGATCTGCACCTGCCCTCTGAGCGGCCGGTTGAACCCATTGCTGTCGATTCGCACTGAGTTTTGAACCTTGTCATCTTCTGGCAACCGCGTTCGACCAAAGCAGTCTTAGCAACTTCCGGAAAAGGGAGGTCAAAAAGGTGAATTGTGTAGTAGTTTTAGCGACCGTCCAAGTCCAACATGGGATAACCAATTTCGGCGAGGTCTTCCTTGAGTGACTCCAAATCGAGTTCAGGATTGAGTCTTTGGCCGAGCGCCTCGCTAAGCGGTTGGTGACGGTAAATCGCAGAGACGTCGCTCAGATTGAGGTCCCGCTCATAGTAGTTCTTCGCGAATTCGACGTATTGCTCAGGTCGACCCGCAAGAATATTGAGCAGCTGGGCGGAGCCATCCGGATCTCCATCCGTGGAGAACTCAATCGGGCCACAAGACCAGCGCTCTTCATTGTCAAGACGCCAAATGCAGAAAGTGCTGTCTTGGGTAGTGAACGCCGGTTCGTGCAGTAGGTTAGCGTGGAACGCCTTTGGCAAACAGTTGAAGATTGCAGGCAATGGATGCCCAGGCCGGAAGGCAGGAGCCTCGTGCACAACGCCATGGAGAGCGACGCCTGCAGCACAGAAGATAGCAAACCACTGGTCCCCAGAGCCATCGCGCATCGAAGCCATCATCTCGCCGTCTGACCATGCATGATTGAACGAATAGTACCGATACTCCCACTCTGGCGACAGAATTGCGTCGAGTACTGCAAGCGATTGCGTCAGCCGCATCAGGCCCAGCGCATCTGGAAGCTCATTCAGATTTTTTGTTGAGATCGTCATATCGTTTGCGACAGTGACACATTGTTGATGAGGAATTCTAGGCGGCCGACGCGGCAGTGCCAGATAGGGCCCAAAATCTTCTGAAAAAGTCGACTCTAGCTTGATACCGAATGCCTGTTAATGGCCGACAGTGTCTGGCTGGACGCGATATCAGAGGGGCCAGAATGACGCCAATTGCGCCACGCGTTGGAAATGAAGTTCCATAAGGTAAGTACGCAAGATCGAACTGCCAAATGGCCATCGGTGAATTCCTTTGGATACGACTTCCTGATAGCACAATGCATTTCCGATTTATGAGTTCTCGCAGCTTACCGGTAATTGTCTTCTTCTGGCCGAGCCGCGACTGTGACTGGCCGCCCCAAAGAGGACACACGGGATTGTGAGTGTGCTCACCTATACTGGTCAAAAACCATGGAGAGCCAAAATAGTGCCGTTCCAATCGACCCTGAATTTTCGCTCAGTCCTCGTTGCCTCAGTTATCGCTCTGTCGTCTGTGTCAAGCTGGGCTGCGCGAGATTTCACACCTCAAGCTGGAACCTGGGTAATCAGCAGCGAGGTTGATGGTAAACCGGGCCGGGGCCTAGCGATTGACGTGCAAGGCAACACCTTTTTCATGCAGGTGTTTGGCTACGAGAAAAATGGCGACGCCACTTTTTACACGGCCACTGGCCAGATGGAAGGCCACAGCGTCACCGCACCACTGAAACGATACCAAGGTGGACGCAGCTTTGGCGGCGCGGCACGTGACGCGGTGGAAGATGGCTCGCCGGGGAGCGTTACGGTCAGCTTTGACAATGGGTTGCAGGGGGCGGTGCAATTTCCTGGGGAAGCCAAAGCAGCTATTGAGCGCTTTCAGATGAAGAGCGCTGAGTTTGAAACGCGTTACACCGAGACGGGAATGAGGCGTGTCTTTTTGGTTGGGACGTTTGATGCCGAAACGCAGCATCATTTTTTTTCCGAGCTCTCTATCGGGAATTCTGATGTAGCGGGTGAAGGCATAGTGATGATTTTACGTACGGAAGCCCATGCTAATCGGCAGCGCCTGTCCTGTGAGAAGTTAACCGGGCGCGACGCTTATTCCTGCAAGAGTAATGAATCTACAGGTGCCGTCCGAGAGGTTCAACTGAACGTTGCAAATACCGATGTCTATGGCACAGTCGACTTGTTGAAAGACGAAGTACTTCATCGCTTATCGATGCATGGCATTGCTGTAAGTGGTGGTGGTGGTGTGACCATTACCGGCTGCGGATTGGAGCGCGACGTATATGTAGCTGATATCAATAACTGCAAACAGGTGTCGACGCCAAGCAGCGGCACCTGGGTAATTGAAGATGAGTTGTCAGGCAAGCCTGGGCGAGGCTTTGCCATAGATGTGCAAAACGGCATGGTGCTTGCACAGGTGTTTAACTACCTACCCAGTGGGGAGCCGACCTTTCATATGGGAAGCGGCACTTACCAGTACATTGAACCGAGTTTTCCGCTGTACCGGTATGCAGGAGGACGTTGGTTTGGCGGCCCACCGGCGAGCGCCCATATGGCGGAATTCCCAGGGGATTTCCATATTCGATTTTCCGAAAATGAGGTGCAAAAAGGATTTGATGCTGCACGTTTGGTTGGCATTGCCCACATCCCAGGTGAAGCACCAAAGCGCATGGTGCGAATGGCATTGGAGTCCGGCGCAGTCTCTGCGCAAGGGCTGCTCGGCCAGTGGTGGCTCAGATTCCAGTCGAATACAGGTGTCCAACGAGAGGCCCGACTGGTGAACTTGACCACCGTGGATGGAGACCAAGTACTCAGTGACGACGGTGCCGTGGGCTGTGTTCGCCCCAATGCATCTAAACCTCAACGTGTTCAGTGCACATGGCAGCATGGTGGCGTGGACATGAAGGCTTACTTTCATCAGGAAACCAATAACCGTAGCTATAACGCACTGCAGATGCGCGACCGTCATGGCAACCTGATGGGGCTAGGGAGTGTCCCTCTGAATTGATTCACCGCTGGTAGGCGACTGTCTCAGATCGATCCGTTGCAGTCTTTCACGTGCGTTCATAATGAATTTGCTGGGCAGCTATTGTTGTCAACTCCGCTTGAAAAGTCGACGCCAGTTCTAGGGGCACTGCTGCGGCTCAAGCCTTAAAAACTCAAGTGTCTTAGCCAGCCAGAAGCATTGGCGATTCACGCAGCCTTACCCGAAATCCCTGTTGCCATGCGCATGAATCGATCGAAGGCGCGATCTGAAAGCAGGCCTCGCATAAAGATCATTGGTTTTGCACCGAAGCCGACTGCGTAGCGAGTTTTTGGACGGTTAGCTTTGACAGCCTTTCCAATGGTTTCTGCAATGAGCTCCGGCGGTGATTGACGCTTGCGACTGGCTTCGCCAACCATTGACTCGGCCATTGGTCGCGCTTGGCTTGCGTAGGCACCGTTACCAGAAACCTCACGCAACTTGTGCGCGGCGATTCCCGCCCATTCAGTCTTGATCCCTCCCGGTTCAATCACCACGACCTCGATGCCGAACGGCTGGACTTCCATACGCAAACAATCGCTGATGGCCTCTAGTGCAAATTTCGTGCCGTGATACCACGCACCTAGCGGTGTGTGGATCTTTCCGCCCATCGAAGTGATGTTGACGATGGTGCCCGCGCGGTTGCGACGCATATGAGGTAACGCGAGCTGTATTAGGCGAACGGCGCCGAATACATTGACTTCAAACTGAGCGCGAGCCTCTTCAAGCGACACATCTTCTACCGAACCATACGAGCCGTAGCCTGCATTGTTCACAAGCACATCAATGCACCCAGACATTGAAATGATTTTTTCGATTCCGGCCTGCATCGATGCGTCGTCGGTCACATCCAACGCCAAAACATTGATGCCAGCATCTGCAAGATCACGCATCCGGTCGATGCGTCGAGCGGCTGCATAAACGGTATAGCCAAGACCTTGCAGCTTGCGGGCTGTGGCGGCACCGATGCCGGAAGACGCACCGGTGACGAGAGCAACTTTGGAATTCATGGCTGGAGTCCTGTGGAGTGAGTTGAGGGTTGCGACTGCCTAGCTCGGCTTGCCTTCTATGTCATCAACTTTAGGGAACTAAGGTCGGCACGACTCTAGCGATTCACGCCACCCTTCAGGCAAACCGCGCCAGTTGGGTGGCTGTTGGTGCCAACTTCAGAGGGACCACTCCATGCTCTCTGAGGGCATTGCTCACGGTGCAGGGGTGCCGAGTCGAACCAATTCATCAGATGGCAGCACTACCACTCCACATGCGGCAGGAACGGTACGCACCAGCGCCAATGCAACCGCTTGTGCATGTACCGGCCGATAGATCCCCGGAAGCAAGGGCGCGAGAACCCTCGCAATGGGAATCGCAATCCGTTCTCCGAGCCGTGAAGGCTGATTCAGGCCCTCTCGCTTGTCGAGCAATAGAGAAGGCCGTGCCACTACCAAAGTCTCGAGGCTCAAGGCTTTCAGCGCATCTTCCAACTCACCTTTGATGCGGTTGTAGAACATGGACGATCTCGCATCGGCTCCGGCCGCGCTGACCAAGCCTACGCGACGTGCACCTGCTGCGACGGCTGCAACAGCCACCGCTAGATTGGCGTCCAGGTCGACGGAACGGAATGCGGCCTGGCTACCTGCCACTTTGATCGTGGTTCCCAATGCTAGATAGATCTCGTTTGTTTGCGGCAACTGAGGAAGGTTGTCAAAGTCTACGATGTGCAAACGGAGCTTGGCGTGTTTCGTGGGTAACGCTCGGCGGCTCAACGCATGCACCGCCGTGACCTGTGGATCGGCAAGCAGTGCTTTGAGCATCAAACCTCCGACCAGCCCCGTGGCGCCTGCAAGTAGCACGGTTCGTTGTGTTTTCATACCGATTTCCTCAGTTCAGCCGCAGGGCGTGACGTGCGCCATCGGGCGTTTGTCCAGTCCAGCCTTGGAAGGCACGATAGAAGGAGTTGGGGTCCTCGAAACCCAGTAAGAACGCGATTTCTCCGCCGGACATCGTCGTGTTACTGAGGTAATGGCGAGCCAGGCCTTCGCGTGTTCCATTGACTAACGCACGGAAGTTCTCACCCTCCTCTTCGAGGCGGCGCTGCAGGGTGCGTTTGCTCATGCCCAATCGTTCCGCAGCATTTTCGATGGTGGCGACATTGGCTGGCAGCAACTCCAGAAGAACAGCTCGCAAGCGCTCGGCTGTTGTGGCTGTCACATCGAGCTCACTGAGCCGACGGCGAAGCTCCGGTTCGAATACTCGCCACATCCCTTCGTTGACGGTCAGGAATGGACGCCAGACATCTGCTGCCGCAAAAGTAATGCTTGGGTGAGCGCTCTGTTGCACTGCTATGCCAAAGAAGCTTTCGTAGCGCCGCGCATACGCGCTGAGTGGGCTCTTGGAAAGAGTCACCCGAAGCGCCTTCATAGGCTCGCGGGTTGCTAAACGCGCCAACCGAAGCAGGAACGCCACCTCCGCAATCTCAAGCGATGGAGGTACTTCTAATTGCATCGCCTGCCACCGTGGCGAGACGGTCAGGTTCCCCACAGGGCTAACTTCGATCTCCAGACTCATCGGCGCTACAAGTTGCTTGAACTTACTGAGACGTTGTACGCCTTGCATCAGGTTGGCACTGCAAAGCGCAGCAAACAGCGGGGGACTGAAGGTATCTGCGGAAACGAGATCGACAAGCCGTAGTGGAAACATTGGGTCGCAGGCTTCCTCCTCCAGGCTTTTCCAGAACCTGAAGTAGTCTTGGCAGGAAATCTCCTGCGCCCCGCGCGAAAGCAGGTCTTCAGCCAGTTCGGCGCGACGCAACACATGCTCTGGCCGTAAGCCAAAGTCTTTGAGCAGTGCCTGCCAGCCAACATCCAGAGAAAAAAACCGATTGCGCGCCATGAAAGCTCCAGAGAGGGAAGAGCGGCTCCATAGTTGGCCGCGATCTTACGCGCCAGTCTAGTCACTTGCCCCGGAATGTGTTCTGGCCAGCCGCGCCAGATTAGATGCAGTCGGCGCCAATCATCCCGTTCATAAAGCCTTGCCTGCATACAGCAGCTACTAGAGCCCACCATCACACCCTCAACGGGAGCAATTGTTGTCGATTGACCTGTGATGGACAGAACTGCCATTCTCTTTTTGAGTCACGACTGACACAGTCAGCCTGCACCTGTCTTCCGGAGTTGCACTGCGGTTGTCCGCTTCTGGCCGTATGCCGTCACCCCAGCTCGAAGGCGCGCAGGGCACTGCCAGCCTGCAGCCTGCAGCCGGCACAAGCAGAAACTCCAACAGCACCTCCCGGTTCAGTCCTCAGTGATAAAAAAACTCACTGAGGACTGAACCGACAACCGACATCGCCTACACGATAAGAGACATCTTCTTGTAGCCGCATTTTCCCTTAGTCTTCAAAAATTAGAACGAGTGTGCTTTTTTTGCCGAAACTAAGCAGTTATCCCGTCGACAGCGCTTGGCTCACTTCGTATGCTGTCTCCCATTACCAACGCTTTTTCGACCCCGTTCAAGCAGTAAACAAGGAGACAAACCATGACTCATCAGGCAAAAAAATGGATGTTGGTGGCCGCCACGGCCATGCTCGCCAGCAGCGCCTATGCGCAAAAAGCAGGCGATTGGGTGATTGGCGGCGGCGCCCTGCTCTATGCCCCGCAGGACAGCACCACGCCGCTGCGTTTCGTAAGCCCGGTTGAGCGGGAACTGCCGGGATCGGGGGCAAGTGTGAAGAATGCCACCACACTCGGCCTGAACGTGCACTACTTTCTGACCGACAACTGGGCCGTTGAAGGCGTGCTTGGCATTCCGCCCAAGATCAAGCTCGATGGGGCTGGCACACTGGCTCCACTGGGTGAACTCGGCAGCGCCAAGCTGTATGCCCCATCGGTGCTGGGCAAGTACTTCTTTGGCAACCCCGATGACAAGTTCCGCGTATCGGTGGGTGCCGGTGTTACCTACTCCGCTTTCCGCAGCATTCGCCTGAGCCAGGGCCTGCAAAACACGCTGGGCGGCGCGCTCAAGCTGCCACCGGGCGCATCGTCCACTTCCGCCAGCATTGACAGCAAGTGGGCCCCCGTGTTCAACGTGGGGGCCAACTACGCCATCGACAAGAACTGGGGCGTGACTTTCTCGGTGTCCTATATCCCGATGAAGACCAACGCCACGCTGACCACGCAGGCTGGTGGCAAGACCGTAGCGGTGTCCAAAACACGTGTGACGCTGGACCCGATCGTCCCCTTCCTGTATGTAACCTACAAGTTCTGACGCGCCGCTCACGCGCCCTTGCGTTTTGCGATGGCTCCAAGCCATCCTTGTGCGCCCCGCTGCAAAGCCGGGCGCTTTTTTCATGGCTTGCAATGATCTGCCGTGAGCAACAAACGCCATCTTCATGTCGGCATGATGACTTTGTACCCGCACGGGCTGGGCAGTTTCCTCAATGGGCAAATGCGCAGCGGTCATCCACAATGTCTCGGCCCCCTGTTCTTTATTTCACTTGAGGAGTCTTACCCATGGCAGCGAAGAAAATACTGATGATCTGCGGCGACTACTGTGAAGACTATGAAACCATGGTGCCTTTCCAGGCGCTGCTGGCCGTGGGCCATACCGTGCATGCCGTCTGCCCCGACAAGAAGGCGGGTGACCAGATCAAGACCGCCATCCACGATTTCGAAGGCGCACAGACCTACAGCGAAAAGCCTGGCCACAACTTCACCTTGAACGCAACGTTTGCCGACATTCAGGCGCAGAGCTATGACGCCCTTGTCATTCCCGGTGGGCGCGGGCCCGAATACCTGCGCAATAACGCCGCCGTGCTGGCTGCGGTGCGCCATTTCTTCGATGCCAACAAACCAGTGGCCGCCGTGTGCCATGGCGCGCAGTTGCTGGCGGGCGCCGGTGTTCTGAAAGGGCGCACCTGCTCGGCCTACCCTGCGTGCAAGGCAGAGGTGGAGCTGGCCGGAGGCACCTACGCCGACATCGCCGTAGACCAAGCTCATACCGAAGGCAACCTGGTGAGCGCCCCGGCCTGGCCCGCCCACCCGCAGTGGCTCGCGCAGTTTCTGGCCTTGCTGGGCACGCGCATCCAACTCTGAGAACGTTTTTACGATGGAGCCGGCTGCTGGCGCGCGCGGCAAAAGCGCCAGCAGCTTCTGAAGCATTAGCAAATACAGCGCCGCCGCCTCCGCTGTTGAACGTGTGCACAAAGGGCCTGTTACCATCGCAGCCCTGCTCAAGAACTTGCCGCCGCGCCATGACTGCTGATACCTACTCCACCGAACTTGCTGCTGGCAACCAACTCGTCGCCCAGGCGCAGCAAGTGGCAACCACGGATTTCGCCGCCGCCCGTGCGCTGTGGCAGCAGGCGGGCCAGGCCTTCTACCGCGCGCACCAGGCCGACCGGGGCCAGCCCGAAGCCGCATTCCGCCTGGCCCAGGCCTGGATGGCCGAAGCCCATGCACTGCAGAAGGAAGGCTCGCCCAACGCACAGGTGATGTGGCGAAACGCCGCCGCTCAGTGCGAGCTGGCTTTTGACCAGGAGCCCACCAACGCCCGTGTCGCCATGGCTGCTGCCAGTTGCCACCACTTCGCGGGTGACGATGAATCGGCCGATGCGTGGATGCAGATCGGCAAGCATCTGGCCGGGCCAAATCCGGCACAAAGCTGATCACCGGCACAGCTCATATGGTGCTGGCCCATCGCATTCATCAATGGATGCGGCCATATGGGATATGGGCCATATTGCGCAACTGTCTGCAAGACAGGGCTAGACAGGCGCGAACCCTCGGCAAGCCGATTATGGCGAGGCAAACTGCAACCGATACGCTCGTGGCGATATCCTCAGCGCGCGCCGGAACTGATCGCGCAACACCTGCACACTACGGTATCCCGTCTGATCGGCGATCTGCTCCATGCTTAGGGTGCTGGTTTCCAGCAGCCGCTTGACTTCCTCCACCCGCACCTGCGCAACCCAGGCGCTGGGGGCCATGCCGGTGCCCTCAGTGAATCGACGCAGAAAGGTACGGCGGCTCATGGCCACGGAATCCGCCATGACATCCACGGCCCAATCGCGGCGAAGATCCCCGCGGATCTCATCCAGCAGGCGAGGTAGTTTGCCAGAATGGTCTGCCGCCACAGGCCTTTCAATGAACTGCGCCTGCCCTCCGCTGCGGTGCGCAGGTACCACCAGGCGTCGCGCCACGCTGTTAGCCGCCTGCACCCCGAAATCGCGCCGCACCAGGTGCAGCATCAGATCAATGCCCGCCGCGCTGCCCGCCGAGGTAAAAAGACGTTCTTCCTCCGTGTACAGCACCTGTGCATCGACTGCAATGGCCGGGTACTGCACAGCCAGCGCCTGCGCGTATCTCCAATGAGTGGCAGCACGCCGTCCATCCAGCAACCCTGTTGCCGCCAGCACAAAGGCACCTGAGCATATCGAGGCCAAGGTCGCACCGCGCTCCCACGCCCGCTGCAAGGCTTGGATCAGCGATGCAGGCACCGGTGCATCCTTGCCGCGCCAGCCGGGAACCACGATCAGATCTGCCTCATCCAGCAATTCGGCGCTTCCATGGCTCTGCACTACCAGCCCGCCCTGCGCACGCAGCAGCCCTTGCTCCACCGCCGCACTGGCAAAGCGGTACCAGCCAGCGCCCATCTCTGGTCGAGGCAGGCCAAACACCTCCGCAACAATGGAAAACTCGAAGGTGCACAGCCCGTCATAGACGGGCGCAACTACCAACGGACCTCGCGGAGCGGTACACATGGCGCAAATCTTTCTTTTTATGTCATTTGCGCCAATTGTAAAGAAACCAGCGAATTCGCAGAATCTTCTCCATGTTTCAACCGGAGAACCCCATGACGAGCCTTGTTACCCAGAATCCCGCAGCGCCGAGTTCCGATGCCCTCACACACTTTTCGCAATCGTTCCGTTTCGAGACCGATTGCTGGGACGTGCACGATGCCCTGCACCAAGGGCACCAGGATTTCGTCCTGCTGGATGTCCGCAACGCAGCACTCTATGCCAAGGGACATGTGCCGGGCGCCATCCATATGCCACACGGCAAGATCGTAGAGAGCAAGCTGGCCCAGTGGCCTGCAAACACGCTGTTTGTCACTTACTGTGCCGGCCCTCATTGCAACGGTGCGGCAAGAGGCGCCTTGCGTCTGGCACAGCTCGGGCGGCCGGTCAAGATCATGGTCGGCGGCATCACGGGATGGCGCGATGAAGGCTTTGCACTGACCTCCGAGAGCTGACTAACACTGCGGGCCTTCGCAACCCGTCGGAATGAGACCGCGATCAAAGGTAAATACTGACCTCGGCACAGCCCTGGACCAAAAAAGGAGTGCGTCACCGCACTCCTTTTTTCGTTAAGCCATGAAGCCCGCTGAACGCGGGGTTTGCCCCGCTGTCCTAGCGATGGCCCCACACCTCCCTTAGCTGCGCTGCGTTGTGCAGCATGGCCTGCGGGCCTGCAACGCCCAACAGGTACCAGATTCTCGGCTCCAGAAACACCACCCGGCCTTTCTTGCCCGCCTCGGTGTTCTTGATCGTGTCGTTGTCAAACAGCTCCTGGCTCGCTACCACGGGCTTGCCTTCGCGGTCGGTGGTGCTGCCGGTTCCAGCGTTGCGGTCGATCACGTACAGCCACGATGGGTTGATTTTGGCGATGTCGTCCATCTGCAGCGGCACGCCGCGCGGCTTGGCCAGGTCTGCTGGCAGGGCGGGTTTGACGCCCAGCACGTCGTACAGCAGTCCAAAGCGCGAGCCTGGCGTCTGGCCGTTCATGTTCTTGCTGACCGCCAGCACCAGAAGGCCCGTATCCTGCTGCTGCGCGATGGCGCGGGTGCTGTCCACTTCGGCGCGTACACGCTGCATCAGTTGCTGGCCCTCGGCCTGTTTGCCCCACAGGCTTGCCAGCGTGTTGACGTTGCGCTGCATGTCGTCGAGCAGGTGCTGGTTGTTCACCGTGAGGTCAATCGTTGGCGCGATCTTGCTCAGAATGTCGAACTTGCCTGCACTGCGTCCGGCAATCACGATCAGATCGGGCTGCAGGCGGCTGAGCGCATCAAAGTCGGGCTCGAACAGGCTGCCCGCCACGGCGTACCGCGCATCGGCATAGCCTCTCATGTAGGCCGGGAAGTTGGCCTTGGCCAGGCCCGCTACGGGCAGCTTCAGAGCCTGCATGGTGTCAAGCGATGCGAGGTCATACACCACCACCCGCTTGGGTGCATACGGCACCGTGGCCGAGCCCCTAGCATGCTGCACGGTGATGGAGGCAGGCTGCTGAGCGAGTGCCGTGCCTGCCATCGGCAGGATCGCCAGGCCCAGGGCGATGCTCCACAGTGGCCGCAGGGAGCGTGATCCCATAGCTGGCATTGCGTTCGCTGTCATTGTTCTTTCCTCATTGGTTCAAAAGCGATGGCGCCGCAGCGCGCCTGTGCGCGGCTGCGGCAAGAGGGGGTGAAGGCCAATCAGAAGCCTGCAGTCACCTTGGCCCAGTAGCGGCGGCCGTCATACACCGCGCCAAAGTCGGTGGTATCGACGCGCTTGTCGAACAGGTTGTAGACACCGGCGCTGAACTTGACGTTTTTTGACAGGGCGTAGTTCACGCCCAGATCCATGAAGGTGAAGGATGGCGTGCCCTTGGCCATGGAGGTTCGGCTCAGGTAATCCGATGCGGCGCCTCGGAAGTTGACACGGCTCCATAAACCCAGCTTGCTGCTGGCTTGCCAATCCACCGTGGCGTTGAGCATGTGCTTGGGCATCTTGTTCAAGGGCTTGCCCGCAAACGCACCGCTTTTCTGCTCCGAACGGGTGAAGGTGTAGTTGGTGGCCAGGCGCAGGTCGTCAGAAGCCTTCCAGGTGGCGGTGGCTTCGATGCCGCGCATCGTTGCCTCGTCCACGTTCACGCGGTCGCTGATGAACTTGTAGGGTGTGCCGTAGATGCTGCAGTTGCCGGTGACGATGGCGCGGCCGCCGCCTTCGGTGTCCTCGCAGCTGCGCACTTCGGTGATCTTGTCCTTGAAGTTGGTGTTGAACAAGGTCAGGCTGCTGCTGAAGTTCTGGCGGTTGTCCCAGATCAGGCCCAGCTCCTGGCTGGTGCTTTTCTCGGGCTTGAGGTTGGGGTTGCCGCGAATGATGGCCGGATCGCCCCCGCCCCCTGTAATTTGCCCCCAATCGGCCACCGCTGCGCGCAGGTTGGGCGCCTTGAAGCCGGTGGAGATGCCGCCCTTGACACTCAGCTGCGGCGTGGCGTGCCACACGCCGTAGATGCGCGGCGTCCAGTCGGTGCCGTAGTTCTGGTCGTGGTTCATGCGCAGGCCCGCTGTCAGCGCGATCTGGTCGGTGGCCCGCCATTCATTCTCGGCAAATACCGCCCACTGGTAGCGCTTGAGCGTGTCGATCGGGTTGGCCACCCGCATCTGGTTGCCCTTGTCCGTCAGCTTTTCCTGCTTGTAGAAGACGCCCACGGTCGTCAGGTTGCGCTCGCCCAGCGGCATCACGATCTGGCTGTTGAACTCGGTGTTCTTCACGTTCATCTCGCGCGAAGGGTTGTCCACCTCTTCATGCTGGAGGTAGGTGGTCGAGGTGCCGAATCCCCAGCGCCCGGTGTGCGAGAGCGCGAAGTGGTTGCGGGTGTAGTCGGAGTAGCTGGAGGTGCTGCTGGCGGTCTTGCCCTTGGTGGAGTAGCGGTCTTGCAAAGTGCGGCCCAGCTCCAGCGCCACGTCATGGTCCTTGTTGGGGGTCAGCGTGAGCTTGGCCGTGCCGGAGGTGCTGTCCTGTTCGTTGAATCCATTGACAAAGCGGTCTTCGAGGCGCCGCGATTTCTGGCCGTAGATCTGCAGGCCCAGCACATCGCTCTTGATCGGCCCGGCCAGGTAGAAATTGCTCTGGTACATGTCGCCCGAGCGCGATGACTCCTGCTGCGTGGTCTCGGCGCTCACCGTTCCCGTCCATTGCTTGGCTACCTTGCGGGTGATGATGTTGATCACCCCGCCCATGGCATCCGATCCATAGAGCGAGGACATCGGCCCGCGCACGACTTCGATGCGCTCAATGGCAGACAGTGGTGGCAGCCAGCCCTGCTCGATACCGGCGCCGTCGCTGTTGGGGCGGGTTTCGCGCGAGTTCTGCGGTTTGCCGTCGACCAGGATCAGGGTGTAGTTGGCCCCCATGCCGCGAATGCTGATGTCGCTGGAGGAGCCACCGCCCGTCAGCACCACGCCGGGCACGTCCTTGAGCGCATCGGTCACATCTCGGTAGGCTTTTTTCTCCAGCTCCTGGCGCGGAATCACGGTGATCGAGGCGGGCGCGTCTTCCACCGCCTGCTCAAAGCCCGAGGCGGTCACCACCATGGTCGCCAGCGTGCTTTCTGCCACGCCGCCGGTATCCGCCTGGGCCACGGTGACAGCGGCTTGCTGCTGCTCGGCGGCCTGCGCCATGGCCGCGCCTTGCAGGCCGGCCGCTGCCATCGCCAGCGCAACGGCCCGCAACCGGTGCTGGCCGGTTGCCAACGGCAGAACAGAGGTGGAAGAAAACGGACGTGCCAAAGCAGCGCCCACCGCAGCAAATGCGCAGGAGGACATGGGTAAGCTCAAAACTAGTGGTAAACAACAGTCACGCCGCGGGGCTCCACGGGCTGCGCGCGCAAGGCACGGTCAACCTGGAAGCTGGCAACGGACCAGCGAACATTCGCTTGTTGTGAGGGCGGCGGCCACGGTACTCAGAGAGGGAGTCCGTCCTGGCTACACACACCGGCTAGTGCGGCATGGACAATGGCAGCGGTTGCGCGTGGGCAAGTGCCATATGGCTGGGCAAAGGGAAAACGCGAATTGCCTGAATTGTAATGCGAACAATTCTCATTATAAACGTGAATGAAGAAATGTTGCCGAATGTGAAGTAATTGGACGGTAGCGGGCGGCCGCGATCTCTTCGAGACCAGGCCTGAAAACGCTTAAAGAACACCCACTGCCACTTGTCTGCCATGCGCAGCAGATTCAATTTGAAAGCGCGCGCCTAACCTGCCCCTAGCCGCCCCGCAAGCCACCCGAGCCAGAACAGCACAAAGCCGATCAGCCCGCCCACCAAGGTGCCGTTGATGCGGATGTATTGCAGGTCTCGGCCGATGTTCCACTCGATCAGGTCGCTCAACTCCTTCGCGTCCCAGCGCTTGACGGTATCGGCGATGTGGGTGCCGAAGAACTGCGAAATCTCTGGCGCCAGATCACGCACCCAGATCTCCATGCGCTCGTTCAGCGAAGCGCGCAGGGCATCGTCGGCGGACAGCGATTTGCCCAGCCACAGCCCCATGCCACGCACATTGCGCGCCACGGCCGAGTGCTCATTGGCCAGGTCGCGCTGCAGGCTGGCGCGCAGGCTTTGCCACAGCTCCTGCACATACTGGCCAACGGCGGCGTCGTGCTGCAGGTAGCGGCGCACTTCCTCGCCTTTCTGCTGCCATGCGGGATCCGCCTCCAGGCGGGCGATCCACTCCTGCATGGTTTCATCAAACTTGGCGCGCAACACATGGCCCGGGTTGTCGGCAATGGCATCGAGCAGGTGCTCCAGGCTGCTGGCAATCATGGCCGAGCCCTTGTCGCTCAGCCAGCCGGTGGGCAGCATCTTCTCCTTCAACGGATGCTCGGTCTTGAGCCAATGGGCAATCGTCTGCGCCATCAACTCCCGCGTCTCGGCTTCGCGCAGCAGCTCCACCAGCTTGTCGAGCGCCTGCTCCAGCAGTACCTGGTGACGGCCCTCGTGGGTCAACACGGTCAACACCCTGGACAGCGATCTGGACAGATCAAGCTGCCCCAACAGCGTGCGCAGCGCCAGCTTGATGAAACGCTCCACCTGTGCATCCTGCACCGTGGCCAGCGCCGCAGCCGCCAGGCGCGCTACCTGGTGGCCCAACAACTCGGCGTTGGCGGGCGAGCGCAGCCACTGCGCCATCTTGTCGGCAGGCTGGTGCGTGCGCACCAGTTGCACCAGTGAGTCACCGTCGAGAAAGCGCTCACGCACGAACACGGCCAGGTTCTCGCCGATGCGGTCCTTGTTGCGCGGAATGATGGCGGTGTGGCGCGAAATCCAGGGGATAGGAATGTGCTTGAAAAGTGCCGACACGGCAAACCAGTCAGCCAGCGCGCCCACCATGCCCGCCTCGGTCATCGCACGCAGGCAGCGCAGCGCCAGCTGCCAGCGCTCGGCGCGCGCAAAGGGCTGGCCCAGGCTCCAGCTGGCCAGCACAAACAACATCGCCACAGCAAGCAGCAGCAACAGCGGGGTATGCTTGGCGCGGCGCAGCAGGCTCTGCTGCTCTTCGGTCAGAAGCATCGGCATGGGCCCACTGTAGCGGCAAGCGGCGGCACTTGCCAAGTCTGCCAGATCCTCGCCTCTGCCACGTTGCGCGGGGCGTCAGTTTCATTTTCCAGCCATTTCTGGTCATTTCCGGCCTTCGGAATTTGCCCAACTCCTGACGGAATTGCAAAGCATGGACAATGGCGGCCATCCACTTTCAAGGCCAAGCATGACCGAGACCAACAACACCGACCGCCCCGCATTGCCCGACCACCTCTCCATCGACCCCAAGAGCCCGCACTTTGTACGTGAGGTGTTCAGCCACGACATCGGCATCCGCTTCAACGGCACCGAGCGCAATGATGTCGAGGAATACTGCGTGAGCGAAGGCTGGGTGAAGGTGCCCGCGGGCAAAACCGTCGACCGCAAGGGCCGCCCCCTGCTGATCAAGATCAAGGGCACCGTCGAGGCGTACTACAAGGACTGACGCCGGGCTGCACCGAGCGATACCGCGCTGCGGATGTCGCACCGACGCCCCGCAAAAAAATAAGCTGCCTGCGCATGTCTTGAGGGCATTTCAATGGAAAACCCATTGAACACCTTGAAGAACGAGCGCAGGCAGTTCTTTTTTACTGCCGTGCAACAGGCAAGGAAACGCGCCGCATCAGGCGAGTGCTTCGGCGGGGCCGAAGAACTCGTAGCGCACCTGCTTGTCGGGCACGCCCAGGCTGTGGAGCGAGCGCTTGAGCACATGCATGAAGGGACGCGGGCCGAGGAAGTACACATCTGCGTCGCGCGAAGCGGGCAGCCATTCACCCAGGCGTTGCTCGGTGATGTAGCCTTCGGCATCGACTGCGTCTTCCGGCACCGCGCGGTCATAGCAGTAGTAGCGCGTGAGCTGCGGGTGCTCAGCCGCCAGTTGGTCGATACGCTCACGGAAGGCATGCACCGAGCGATCCCTTGCGCAGTGGATGAAGGTGACCGGGCGCTGGGCGGCCAGCGCGGTGGCGAGCATCGGCAGCGTGGGCGTGATACCTACGCCGCCGCTGATCAACACCAGCGGCTTGCTGCTTTCCTGCAGCGTGAAATGACCAGCCGGGGGAAAGAGCTGCAGCGTGTCACCCACCTGCACCTGATCGTGCAGGAAGTTGGACACCTTGCCACCCGCCTCGCGCTTGACGCTGATGCGCAGGCGCTTGCCGTTGGCCGGGGCTGAGAGCGAATAGTTGCGGCGTTGCTCCACGCCATCCACCACCACGCGCAAACCGATGTACTGGCCCGGCAGATGGGCCATCACCGCGCCGCCATCGGCAGGCGCCAGGTAGAACGAGGTGATTTCGGCACTCTCCTGCACCTTCTTCTCCACCTTGAAGGCACGCTCGCCGCGCCAGCCGCCTTCGGCCTCGGCCGTGCGGTCGTACACGCTGCGCTCGGCGGCGATCAGAATGTCGGCGAGCTGCTGGTAGGCAGCGCCCCAGGCGGCGATCACCTCGTCAGTAGCAATTTCGGCGCCCAGCACCTCGCGGATGGCGCGCAACAGGCAGGTGCCAACAATGGGGTAGTGCTCAGCCTGCACCTGCAGGGCCACATGCTTGTTCACGATCTGCGCGGGAAGATCGCCCAGATTTTCCAGCTTGTCGATGTGCTTGGCATACATCAGCACGCTATTGGCCAGCGCGCGCGGCTGGGCGCCGCTTTGCTGGTGGGCCTGGTTGAACAGCGGGCGCACCTCGGCGTACTCGCTCAGCATGATCTTGTAGAAATGCGTGGTCAGGGCCTCGCCACCCGTCTCCAACAGGGGAACGGTGGATTTGACGATCTCTTTTTGACGCTCGGTCAGCATGCTTACTCCTTGGGTATGTCTGCCCTCTTATCCGCAAGCTGCATGCCAATACCCTCCCTTGAGTAATATCAATGATTTAGGTCAAGATAGATGTCAGAATGACTTCTAATTAGTGCTGTAATTTTGACATCCAAGGTTGTTTTGACATCATCCAAAATCCTCAACGCGGTGATTCCTCTGGTGGCCGATCTGGCACAGGAGCTGTCCGAGCGCGAACGCCTGCGCCGCCTGCTGGCTGCACTGCGCACCCTGTTGCCCGCGGATGCCGTGGCCCTGCTGCGCCTCGAAGGCGAATGGCTGCGGCCCGTTGCCATGGATGGCCTCGTGCCCGACGCCCTGGGCCGACGCTTCAAAGTGGCCGAACACCCGCGCCTTGCGCAGCTGCTGGCCGCAGGCCAGGCCATGCGCTTTGCCCCTGACAGCCCCTTGCCCGACCCCTACGACGGTCTGATTGCCCACAGCCTGCACCAAGGCCCGCTGCATGTGCATGACTGCATGGGCTGTGTGCTGCAGACCGGAGGCCTCGCCTGGGGCCTGCTCACGCTTGATGCGTTGCAACCCGGCCGCTTTGAAGGCAGCCAGGCACTGGAGCTGCTGCAGGCGTTCAGCAATCTGGCTGCGGCAACGGTCGCCACAGCAGAGCGTGTGCAGCAAATATCGCTGGCAGCACGCAACGCCAATGCACCCGCCGCACGCGGCCCCGCCCCAGGCGCACATGGCATGCGGCAGATACTGGGATCGAGCCCCGCCATCCGCCAGTTGCAAAAGCACATTTCCCTGGTCGCCGCCAGCGATCTGGCCGTTCTCATCACCGGCGAGACCGGCACTGGCAAAGAACTGGTGGCCCAGGCCGTGCATGCGCAGTCGGCGCGTGCAGACCGCCCGCTCATCAGCATCAACTGCGCGGCTCTGCCCGACAACCTGGTGGAAAGCGAGCTGTTTGGCCACGTGCGCGGCGCATTCACCGGCGCGCTGGCCGAGCGACGCGGCAAGTTCGAGCAGGCGCACCAGGGCACCCTGTTTCTCGACGAAGTAGGCGAGCTGTCGCTGCCCGTACAGGCCAAGCTGCTGCGGGTGCTGCAAAGCGGCCAGTTGCAGCGCCTGGGGTCGGACCGCGAGCATCTGGTGGACGTGCGCGTGATTGCAGCCACCAACCGCGATCTGGCCGATGAAGTGCGCGCCGGCCGCATGCGCGCCGACTTCTACCACCGCCTGTGCGTCTATCCGCTGGTGGTACCACCGCTGCGCGAACGTGACAGCGACACGCTGGTACTGGCTGGCAGCTTTCTCGAAGAAAACCGCTCACGCCTGCAACTGGGCGGCCTGCGGCTGGATTCCGCAGCGCAGGCAGCGCTCCTTCGCTACCCCTGGCCCGGCAATGTGCGCGAGCTGGAACACTGCATCAGCCGCGCCGTGCTCAAAGCCCTGAGCCGCACCCTGCCCCAGGGCAAGGACCGGGCACGGCCGCGCATGCTGAGCATTGGCGAAGAAGATCTTTGGGATGCCGCTGCAGCAGCTCCCATGCCGCCCGGGCTGGCGGCCGCAGCACCGCTTGCTTCTGCCGCGGCACCTACCGCCGAACCTGCCAGCACACTTGTGGCAGGCCAAGGCCTGCGGGACAGCATTCAGGCCTATGAGCGCCAGTTGGTCAGCGCCAGCCTCGCGCGCCACAATGGAAGCTGGGCCGCAGCGGCGCGCGAACTCCAGCTGGACCGGGCCAACCTGCAGCGGCTGGCCAAACGCCTGGGCATTGAGCGACACTGAAGCCACACCGCGCCCCATTCCAAGCACCCCAGATTTGCGTCACTTGTAGCAGAGCAACCTATGAAAACCGGCCGCTTTCCACCCCCAGGTCACCCCGCAGACCACGTGCCCTTTCGCCGCCTGAACTATGGCTTCGCCTTTGAATGGGTGGAAGAGCCCGGCAGCCTGGAAGCGCTTCTCGCACATCTGGACAGCCTGCGCGCCGCCGATCCGTCGCACCGCTATTTGTGTACCCTGGACGACACCGCCCAGTGCAGCTATACCAGCGGCCATGCTGGCAGCGATGAGCGACTACAGCTGGACGCGCCCGAAAACATGGACTGGGATGCCCCCGCCGAGCTCGCCGCCTGGGAGCTGGCCTGTCTGCAGCACCGCGTGCAACAACTGGCCAATCCCGAGCTGGCGCAGGTATGGAGCGATGTATGCAGTAGCCTCAATGCAGCCCCGCAGGACATCGCTTCGCTGGTATCTGTGAACGCCGCCCCCGACGCCTTGCTGGACGAGGTGGTCTACATCCAGCGCCTGCCGGTGCCGACAGATGACCTGATGATCGCCGGCCAGCCCAATGGCTATTTCAGCTGCGACTGGGACACGTTCCAGAACCATGCGGTCATTCGCCACCTGGCTGCGCAATGGAGCTACCGCTTCTTTGGAATGGGCGCCGCCTGGATGGGTTTTGTGCGCCATGCGCCGCTTGGCAGCGACGAAGCGCAGCGCCTGGTAGACGATCTGCGTGCCTTGTACGGCAGCGGCCAGGGCAGTGAGACGCAGCAGCACCCCGCGTGGCAAACCCTGGAGCAACTGCTGCAGACGCAGCGCACCCTGCTGCTGGGCTACACCGAGGATATGGGCGAGTATTGACTGGATGCCTACGGCAGGCACCCTGCCCTCCCCATGAAAAAGGCCTGGACACGGATTTCCGTGCCCAGGCCTTGCATCTACCGATGCGGCATCGGGAGAATGGCCTTTGAGAATGGCCTTTTACTGGCCCCTGATACCCAGCACCTCCACCTCGAAGTTCAAGGTTGCATTGGGGGGAATAACGCCGCCCGCACCACGCGCGCCGTAGGCAATGCCGGGAGGGCATGTCAACTTGGCCTTGCCGCCCACCTTCATCATCTGCACGCCTTCCGTCCAGCAGGGAATCACGCCTTGCAACGGAAATTCGATGGGCTCACCGCGCTTGTAGGAGCTGTCGAACTCCTTGCCACTGTCAGGGAAGGTGCCTTTGTAGTGCACCTTGACGGTGTCGCTGGCCTTGGGGCTGGCGCCCGTGCCTTCCTTCACGCTCTCGTACACCAGGCCGCTCTTGGTGGTAACGGGCTTGCTTTGGGCGTGGGCGAAGCCGGCGGTCAGGGCGATGGCAGCGCACAGGGCGCTGGCGGTCAATGCTTTCATGCTGAAAATCCGTTTCCTAAAACCAGAAAAAATGCATTTTGCGCGCTTCAGGTGCGCGCCAGCAGCTATCAAAACAGAAGTTAACCTTTGATACCCAAATCGTCCAGCCCTTTACGCAAGTGCCCCACGGTTCTGTCAACGTTGTGCCACTTGTCGAGGCCGAAGAGGCCGATGCGGAAGGTCTTGAAGTCCGGCCCTTCATCGCACATGAGCGGCACGCCAGCCGCCGTTTGCAGGCCGACGCTGGCAAATTTCTTGCTGTTCTGGATTTCCGGATCGGTGGTGTAACTCACCACCACGCCCGGCGCCTTGAAACCCTGCGCCGCAACGCTGGGGAAGCCCCGCGATTCGAGCAGCTCGCGCACCTGCTGGCCCAGCAGCATCTGCTCCTGCCGCAGCTTCTCAAAGCCGTAGGCTTCGGCCTCCTTCATCACATCGCGCAGGTGCAGCAAGGCATCGGTCGGCATGGTGGCGTGGTAGGCGTGCTGGCCTTTTTCGTAGCCTTCGGCAATCTGCATCCATTTCTTCAGGTCGCAAGAGAAGCTGCTGCTCTTGGTGTCCTCAATCGCCTTTCGCGCCCGCTCGGAGAGCATCACCATCGCACAGCAAGGCGTGCCGCTCCAGCCCTTTTGGGGCGCGGTGATGAGCACATCCACACCGGTCTTCTGCATGTCGACCCACATGGCGCCGCTGGCCACGCAGTCCAAAACCATGAGCGCACCCACTTCGTGCGCGGCCTCGCTGATTGCCCTGAGGTAATCATCGGGCAGGATGATGCCGCTGGCCGTTTCCACATGCGGCGCAAACACGACCTGGGGCTTTTCCTTGCGGATGGTGGCGGCCACTTCATCGGCTGGGCATGGTGCCCATGCGTCCTGCGCGCCATTGCCTGCGGGGCGCGCCTTGCAGATAACGGCGCCGCCGCCCAGGCCGCCTTCTTCAAAAATCTGCGTCCAGCGGTAGCTGAACCAGCCGTTGCGCACGATGAGCACCTTGGCCTTGTTGGCAAACTGGCGGGCGACGGCTTCCATGCCGAAGGTGCCGCTGCCGGGCACGATGACGGCCGTGTGCGCGTGGTAGGCGGTTTTGAGGATGTGGAGAATGTCGCCCATCACGCCAATGAATTTTTTGGACATGTGGTTGAGCGCGCGGTCGGTGTAGACAACCGAAAACTCCAGCAGGCCATCAGGATCAACGTCGGGCAGCAATCCAGGCATGGTGTCTCCTTGGGAAGGTTTGCAGGTAAGAGGGTACTGGGGCGTCAGCTTATCACGCAGCCTTGTCGGCTTGCGGGCCGTATTCATTTGATTGAAACACGGTGCAGACGCCTTTCCAGCAATTTATAAACATTCAAAAACAATAGCAAATCATCAACCTGCTGTCGCATAGTTGCGGTTGCCAAAAATCCCGCTACCAACGCGCACCAGGGTCGATCCGGCCTGCACGGCGGCTTGCAAATCCGCCGTCATGCCGAGCGACAAGGTATCCCACTGCGTCAGCTGGGGCAGGCCAAGTCTTGCAATATCGTCAAAAACGGCCTTGGCGCGCTGATGCAGCGCAAGTTGAGCTCCAAAATCGGGCGCAGCGTCGGGGATGCTCATGACGCCGCGCAGGCAAAGGCGGGGCAGTTGCGCCACTTCGCGCACCAACGCCTCCACATCGGCGGGCGCTACACCGGATTTGGTGGTGCCGCCATCCACGTTGACCTGGAGGCAGACCTGCAGCGGCCCCCGGTGTTCGGGGCGCTGCTCCGACAGGCGCTGGGCGATCTTGAGCCGGTCGATGGTGTGCACCCAGTCAAAGCGCTCGGCCACCAGACGGGTCTTGTTGCTTTGCACCGGGCCGATGCAATGCCAGATGAGGCCCTTGTCCCGGTATGCGGGCTGGTCGGCAAAGTATCCGATCTTCTCCACGCCTTCCTGAATGTAGTTTTCTCCAAACGCTTGCTGCCCTGCAGCAATGGCCTCTGCAATCGCATCCACACCAAAGGTTTTCGAGACGGCCAGCAGCGCCACACTGCCTGCGGGGCGCCCCGCAGCGCGGCAAGCCTCGTCGATTTGCTGGTGTATGTGCTGAATTTTTTCGACAATCGTGCTCATAATGCTTGGCAGAGTAACAAATCAGAGAGGGAACTGCAGTGGATATCACGCAATTGCTGGCATTCAGCGTCAAAAACAAGGCTTCTGACTTGCACTTGTCAGCTGGCCTGCCACCGATGATCCGGGTGCACGGCGATGTGCGCCGCATCAATGTCGATCCGCTGGACCACAAGCAGGTGCATTCCATGGTGTACGACATCATGAGCGATGCCCAGCGCAAGCAGTATGAAGAGTTTCTGGAAGTCGACTTTTCGTTCGAGATCGATGGCCTGGCGCGCTTTCGCGTCAACGCCTTCAACCAGAACCGGGGTGCGGGCGCCGTGTTCCGTACCATTCCGAGCAAGATTCTGACCTTGGAGCAACTCAACGCCCCCAAGATCTTTGCCGAGCTCTCGCTCAAGCCGCGCGGCCTGGTGCTGGTGACGGGCCCGACCGGTTCGGGCAAATCCACCACCCTGGCAGCCATGGTGAATTACCTGAACGAAAACGAATACGGCCACATCCTCACGGTGGAAGACCCGATCGAATTCGTGCACGAATCCAAAAAGTGCCTCATCAACCAGCGCGAAGTCGGTCCTCAGACCCTGTCGTTCAGTGCGGCGCTGCGCTCGGCGCTGCGTGAAGACCCGGACGCGATTCTGGTGGGCGAAATGCGCGACCTCGAAACCATTCGCCTCGCCATGACAGCGGCAGAAACCGGCCACCTGGTGTTTGGCACCTTGCACACCTCGTCGGCGGCCAAGACCATCGACCGTATCATCGACGTGTTCCCTGCCGAAGAAAAGGAAATGGTGCGCGCGATGCTGTCCGAATCGCTGCAGGCCGTGATCTCGCAGACCCTGTGCAAAACCAAGGACGGCCAGGGCCGTGTGGCTGCACACGAAATCATGCTGGGCACACCTGCCATCCGCAACCTGATCCGCGAAGCCAAGGTGGCGCAGATGTATTCCACCATCCAGACCAGCAATGCCGTGGGCATGCAGACCCTGGATCAGAACCTGACTGACCTGGTGCGCCGCAACGTGATCAGCCCTGCAGAGGCGCGCGGCAAGGCCAAGACGCCGGAGAATTTCCCAGGCTGAGGGCCTGCTTCACAAGCCTGCCCAGGCAACGGCTTCAGACGCACTGTCACAGCCCTTCACAATTGGCTGACAAACGGTTGCACGAAGGGCGCCAGCGGTGATTGCATGCGCTGCTGGCGCCCTTTATCCTTGAGCAAAGGAGAAGCAGCGCCATGAACAGCCCGTCCTTGCTCGCGCCCGTAGACGCCCAGGAAGAGTCCGAAACCGGCTTTTTCCTGCACGGCTTTCAGGAGGCCAGCGCTTCCGATGCCCCTTTCGTCCCCTGGAACCAGCGGCGCAAAGCCGTCCAGGCGCAGTTGCTGACGCCGACAGACCCCGCAGCGGCGCTGCGCCTCGTCTGGTCGCAAGATACTGCCCTGCGCTACCTGCAATCGCCTTTTATCGACCAGTTGGTGCAGTACCTGGAGTTCTACCATGTGCCTGCGCAGCAAACTCTCATCGCCCAGGGCGAGCAGGGCGATTACATGCTGATCCTTTTAAGCGGTCAGGTGTCGGTGAACCGCCGCATGCCCGATGGCAGCCAGGTGCACCTGGCAGACACCCAGGCTGGTGATGTACTGGGAGAAATGTCGCTGTTTGACAGCAGTCCACGCTTTTCTTCGTGCACCAGCAGCACCGACTGTGCCCTTGCCGTGCTGAAGGCCGATACACTGGATGCCATGATGGAGCTGGACGCATCCACCGCCGCCTACCTGCTGGCGCTGTTTGCACGCAAGCTATCCACCCGACTGCGCCAGACGACCGCCCGGATCGAGCCCTGACACCTTCCCTGTCCTGCTGACCGTGCCAGTCGCTGTTGCGCAAGTAACAACAGCGATACAGAGCGACATACAGAGAGGATCACCATGGAACGGGACCAGGCCAGTAAATTCATCAACGATTTGCTCAAGCTGATGGTGCAGCGCAATGGCAGTGACTTGTTCATCACCGCCGATTTTCCGCCCGCCATCAAAATCGACGGCAAGGTCACCAAGGTCTCCAGCCAGCCGCTCTCGCCCAACCACACCCTCACGCTTGCGCGCTCGATCATGAGCGACCGCCAGGTTGCCGAATTCGAAAAAACCAAGGAATGCAATTTCGCGATCTCGCCCGCAGGCATCGGGCGGTTCCGTGTCAACGCCTTTGTGCAGCAGGGCAGCGTAGGCCTGGTGCTGCGTACCATTCCGCTGACCCTGCCCACCATCGATGGCCTGGGTGTACCCCAGGTGCTCAAGGATGTGTCCATGGCCAAGCGCGGGCTGTGCATCATGGTGGGGGCCACGGGTTCTGGCAAATCCACCACCCTGGCGGCGATGGTGGACTGGCGCAATGAAAACTCCTTCGGCCACATCATCACCGTCGAAGACCCGGTGGAATTCGTCCACCCCCACAAGAATTGCGTCGTGACCCAGCGCGAAGTGGGGCTGGACACCGAAAGCTGGGAAGCGGCACTGAAGAACACGCTGCGTCAGGCCCCCGATGTGATCCTGATGGGTGAAATCCGCGACCGCGAGACCATGGAGCATGCCGTGGCCTTTGCCGAAACCGGCCACCTGTGCCTGGCGACCCTGCACGCCAACAGCGCCAACCAGGCGCTGGACCGCATTATCAACTTCTTCCCCGAAGAGCGCCGCGCGCAGCTGCTGATGGACCTGTCGCTGAATCTACGCGGCATGGTGTCGCAGCGCCTGCTGCCCAAGCAGGACAGCAAGGGCCGCGTGGCCGCCGTGGAAGTGATGCTGAACACGCCGCTGATCGCGGATCTGATCTTCAAGGGCGAGGTGGGCGAGATCAAGGAGATCATGAAAAAGAGCCGCAACCTGGGCATGCAGACCTTTGACCAGTCGCTGTTCGATCTGTATGAGGCCAACATGGTCACCTACGAAGACGCGCTGCGCAACGCCGACTCGGTCAACGACCTGCGCCTGCAGATCAAACTGGGTAGCCAGCGTGCCAAGCGCACCGACCTGGCCGAAGGCACCGAGCACCTCACAATCGTCTAGACTGTATGCAGAGCAGCCGCAGCAGGCTGCACCGCATTCACGGCGCGCCATTGCCATGCACCACGCAATGCGCGCCTTTTCTTTTTCAGGAGATTCCATGCCCAGCAGTATCCAAGCGCGTTCCTACGACTCAACTCCCTCGTTGAAAGTGGCCTTCATCGGTCTGGGCGTCATGGGCTACCCCATGGCTGGCCATCTCGCCCAGGCTGGCCACCAGGTCACCGTGTACAACCGCACTGCCAAGAAGGCCCAGGATTGGGTGGCCGAATTCGCCGCCAGCAAGGCCCCAGCCCACGCACCCACGCCGCGCGAGGCAGCGGCTGGTGCCGACATCGTGTTCTGCTGCGTCGGCAATGACGATGACCTGCGCTCGGTCACCACCGGCGAAGATGGCGCCTTTGCAGGCATGCAGCGCGGAGCGGTCTTTGTGGACCACACCACCGCATCGGCAGATGTGGCCCGCGAACTCTATGCCCAGGCCCAGGCGCTGGGCCTGCAGTTCATCGACGCGCCGGTCTCCGGCGGGCAGGCGGGCGCCGTCAATGGACAGCTGACGGTGATGTGCGGCGGTGATGAAGCGGTGTTCAACACCATCAAGCCCGTGGCCATGGCCTTCTCGCGTGCCTGTACCTACCTGGGCGAAAGCGGCTCGGGCCAGTTGGCCAAGATGGTCAACCAGATCTGCATTGCCGGCCTGGTGCAGGGCCTGTCAGAAGCCATTGCCTTTGGCATGAATGCGGGCCTGAATATGCCCCAGGTGCTGGATGTGGTGAGCAAGGGCGCGGCGCAGAGCTGGCAGATGGAAAACCGTGGCAAGACCATGGTGGAGGGCAAGTTCGACTTCGGTTTTGCCGTCGATTGGATGCGCAAAGACCTGGGCCTCGTGCTGGACGAGGCAAAGCGCAATGGCTCGCGCCTGCCGGTGACTGCATTGGTCGACCAGTTCTACGCCGATGTGCAGCAGATGGGTGGCAACCGCTGGGATACTTCCAGCCTGATTGCGCGCCTCAATAAAAAATAATAGCTACTGGCGCACATCCAGCGGCGCCAGATGCAAAAAAGGCCGCATATGCGGCCTTTTTTGCGGTACAGCGCAATCCCATCAGGGCTTGGTGGTAAAGCCATCATTGAGCGGCTGCACCGGGGTGCTGGTCACCGGCGAGGTCGTGACACCGGTGCTGACCGGTGTAGCGCCGCTGGCAGCGGCAGGGGTTTGGGCAGCGGCAGGCACCACGGTGGCGGGCTGGGTGCTTACCGGCGCCGCGCTGCCATCGCTCACCACCGGCGCGGCATTGCCGGTGCTGCGGTTCACGCTCAGCGACTTGAGTTCGTCTTCACTGATCACCTCGAACACGCGCACCACCTTCTGCACGTTGCTCACTCCGCGGGCAATCTCGGCCGCACGCTTGGACTCCCGCTCGGTCACACGTCCCATCAGGTACACCACGTTGCGCTCTGTCACGACCTTGATCGAGTTCGATGACAAGTCCTTGGCATCCACGATGCTGGCCTTGACCTTGCCAGTAATCAAGGTGTCCGTCGAGCGTTGCGACAGGCTGGAGTTGAACATCACGCCCAGCTCATTGACGACTGCCTTCACGTTCTGGCTGGCCTTGGCGGCCTCTTCGGCCTTTTGCTTGTAAGCCTCGTTGGGCACCTCGCCCGTCAGCAACACCTGGCGGTTATAGCTGGTCACGTTGATGTGGCCGTCGTTGCCCGCCTTCTCGCGGATCGCACTGGCCACACGCAGCTCAATGCTTTCGTCTTCCACCTGAATACCTGTGCTGCGGCGGTCGATCGCCACTACCGTACCGCCGACAGCGGCACCACCCAGAACCAGGGGCACACAGCCCGATACGGACGCCACCATGGCGCCGACTGCCACCAGGCCCAAGGTCACTCGCTTCCAAGACACAGGCATCATTCCTCTTCTCCTAACAACTGGGTATCAATTCCGTCCATCAGGCAATGCAGCACCAGCTGGTGCACTTCCCGAACGCGCGTTGGCCGATCATGGGGCACGCAGACCAGCACATCGGTTTCACTGAGCACCCCTGCCAGATTGCCGCCGCTGCGCCCCGTCAGCACGATGGCCGACATATCGCGCTCATGCGCCGCCTGTACCGCCGCCAGCAGAGAGCGGTCGTTACCGTCTACGCTGATCACCAGAAGCAGATCCCCGCTCTGGCCCAAAGTTCGCACCTGGCGCGCAGCCACCTGGTTCAGCTTGTCACCGGTCAGGTGCCCGCCCAGCTGCGCCTGTGCCAGCGGGCCGCCATCGATCACCAGAGCCGCCAGCTCGGGCCGTTCGCGGTCCAGGCCGGAGACGCACATGGCTGCAAACTGCGCCGCCTGCGCCCACGACAGGCCATTGCCGCAGCACATCACCTTGTTGCCACTGGTCACACAGGCCAGAAGGGCATAAACCGCATTGGCGACGCTCTCGCTGATCTCTTGTGACACCTGGTAGTGGAGATCGGCGCTATCGATGAAGTGCTGTTGGATGTGTTGCTCAAGCATGGAGGCCCGATGATAACCTTGGCGGATTTCCCCCTGGTAAAGAACCCGCCCAAAGTCGCTCAAGCGCTGCATCGCTGCTGAAGTGCTTCAAGGCCTCCTCTTTCGGCAGCGGCGGCGGTCGCGCAGAACCAGGACACTGCGCAAACTCTATGGCATTTTGAATGCTTGTCGCACATGTATCAAGCATTAATAGCTCTTATTTTTGTAGCAAAATATCTCAAATGCCTTCGCCTGCATCAAAGGCTGCCCGCAGCCAGGTGACGGCGGGCTCCACCAGCACCGCATCAAAGCGGCACGCTGGCAAGCGCGGTTGCGCGGCCAAGTAATGGCGTGCTGCCAGAACAATGCGCCGCTGCTTGGCAGCGCCAATGCTGCTGGCCGCGCCGCCGAAATCCGCCCGCCCGCGCTGGCGTACTTCCACAAACACCACCGTGCCATCGCGCTCCTGCATCACCAGATCAATCTCGCCCCCGCCACGGCCAGGAGTGCGGAAATTGCGCGCCAGAAGCTGGAGCCCCTGTTGTTGGAGATAATGGAGCGCCGCATCCTCAGCCGCCTTGCCGCGCACAGTCGTCGTGGCGGTTGCTTCCGGTGGTGCTCCGTCGCTCCCGGCAGGATGCGCGGCAGCGCGGCCCGGCGCGCGCCATTTTTCAAGGATCTTCCACGGTGTCCGCATCATTCTCCCTTGCCCTGCAAGCTGCCAAAGAAGCTGCAGGCCAGCAGCAATACCCAGCCTCCACGCTCTATACCGTGGCCACGCCCATCGGCAACCTGGCCGACATCACCCTGCGTGCACTGCACGTACTGGAGATGGCCGATGCCGTCGCCTGCGAGGACACTCGCCACACGCACAGCATGCTCCGCGCCTACGGCATTGGCAAGTCGGGCGCGCAGTTGATTGCAGTTCACCAACACAATGAGGCCGAGGCTGCGGAGCAGGTCATCGCCCGCCTGCAGCAAGGCCAGCGCATCGCCTACGTGAGCGACGCGGGGACGCCCGGCGTGAGCGACCCCGGCGCGCGCCTCGCAGCTGCCGTGGCGCGCGCAGGCCTGCGCGTCAGCCCCCTGCCCGGCGCCAGCAGCGTCACCGCCCTGGTCAGCGCCGCAGGGGCCGTGGCAGCGGATCACGCCAGCAGCGGCTTTGCCTTCATCGGCTTTCTTCCCACCAAGGCCCAGGAGCGCCAGCAGGCGGTGGCCAAACTGGCCGAAGATGCACGCACCCTCATCGTGCTCGAGGCGCCACACCGCATTGCCGATCTGGCCAAGGCTCTGGCCGTGCTGGGCGATCGCCCCGTGACCCTGGGGCGCGAGCTGACCAAGCAGTTTGAAGAAATTGCCACCCTGCCCGCGGCCGGGCTGAGCGACTGGCTGGCGCAGGATGCCAACCGCAGCAAAGGCGAATTTGCCGTGCTGCTGCACCCACAGACCGTGGCGCAGGATGGTGGCGACGCCCTGCGCGTACTGGCCCTGCTGCTGGCAGAGCTGCCGACCAAAACCGCCGTCAAGTTGGCCGCCGATATCACCGGCGCGCCACGCAACAGCCTGTACGACGCCGCACTGCAGATGAAACGCAATGCACACTCTGGCAGCGACGAAGAAGACAGCGAAGACTGATTTAGATGAAAGCAGGCTGCCAGCGCCTGCACAACAAACGCCAAAAGCTATTTAATTTATAGCATCAGATGCCCTGGCCATGTACCAGACCTGCGGCCACGCCACCAAACAGATCGCCTTCGACCTGTGGTGTGTCAGGAAACGCCTGCGCCAATGCCGCGCGCAGGGGCTGAAGTGCTGATGAGCCACCGGTCAGATAAATCGCATCGATCTGCGACTGCTGCAACCCGGCCAGTCGCACGCAGTGCAATGCGCAATCGGCCACCTGCGCCAGCAAAGCCTGCAGGCAGTGCTGCAGATCGGCGGGCTCCACCTCGGGGCTGAGCGCGGCTTCCAGCCACTCCACATCGAGGCGCTGAGCGCTTTGCTGGTTGGAGACGGAAATCTTGGCCTCTTCCACCACGTTGGCCAGGCGGTGACCCCAGTGCTCATGCAGCACGCGCATCAACCGATCATGCAAGGCCGTATTGCTGTAGTTGCTGCGCAAAGCCTGTGCATCACGCATTCGCTGTGCGGTGTACAGCCACTGAATCAAATGCCAGGTGGACAGATCATGGAACACACCGCTGGGCACTTCGCGGCCGCTCGGGCCCATATGGTCCAGCCCCAGCAAAGGCATGGCCGCATGCAGGCTCAGGCGCCGGTCAAAATCGGTGCCGCCGATGTGCACGCCGGTCGTGGCCAGAATGTCGCCAGCACGGTCGGCCTTGTGCATGCGGTCCGGCCCCAACCGCACCACGGTGAAGTCCGAGGTGCCGCCGCCAATGTCCACCACCAGCACCACCGATTCGCGTGTGATGCGCTGCTCATAATCCAGCGCAGCAGCAATCGGCTCCAGCTGAAAGCGCACATCGGCAAAACCCGCCGCGCGCGCCGCCTGCTCCAGCGCAGACTGCGCCTGCGCATCACGCACTGCATCATCATCGACAAAATGCACCGGGCGCCCCATCACCACCGTTGCGGGCAGCATGCCCAGCTGGCGCTTTGCCGTCGCAGCCAATTGCTGCACAAACATGGCCACGATGTCCTGGTACGCCACCAGCTTGCCATGCACTACAGTTTTCTCCTGCATCAGCGCGCTGCCCAGCAGGCTTTTGAGCGAGCGCATCAGGCGGCCTTCCGTACCCTCCAGGTAGCGTGCCACCGCATCGCGGCCAAAGTGGGTACTGTTTTCCTCGGTGTTAAAGAACACGGCCGTGGGCATGGCCAGCGATGCACCTTCTGCCTGCAATAGCTGCGAAGGGCCCGGCGCCGCACTCCCTTTGAATGCCATGGCCGAGTTGGAGGTACCGAAATCAATGCCCAGCAAGGCAGAAGAAGAAACGAAAGACATACACAAAACGAGCGATACGGACCACACCGCGCCCAGCGCACAAAGACAAAAGAAAGCGCCACGCAGAAGACGTAGCCGAACAAGGTAGGCAGCTGTCATCAGCCAGGCATCCCTGCAGGCGCCTGCCGATAACCCTGCGTTTACTGCATCTCAAAATGATGCAAGGTAAAACAGAAAAGCCTCAGCAACTTTGCAGATGCTGAGGCTTATGATTCCTGGTGGCCTGGCGCGGAATCGAACCACGGACACGCGGATTTTCAATCCGCTGCTCTACCAACTGAGCTACCGGGCCAACGAAGTGAATTATAGCGTGAAAAAAACGGCCCTTTTTGAAAAAACCGAAATTAATGCTTTTTATTGCGCGTGAGGTCTACGCCCAGCTGGCGCAGCTTGCGATACAGGTGAGTGCGCTCCAGCCCGGTCTTCTCGGCCACGCGGGTCATCGAGCCGCCTTCGCGCGCCAGATGGAATTCGAAATAGGCTTTTTCGAAACCGTCACGCGCTTCGCGCAGCGGGCGATCCAGATCAAAACCTTGGTGCGCATTCGGCATCGCATCTACCACCGCAGCCACAGTAGCGATGGCTGCCACCGGCGCCACATAGGTGCCTGCCGTGTAGCTGGCCACTACGGCCTTGCCGGCCACCGCGACTGGCGCGGCAGCGGGTGCTGGCACGTTGCGCTGCAAACCTTGTTCCACTGCCTTGAGCAGCTTTTGCATGGTGATGGGCTTTTCCAGAAACGAGAATGCGCCGATGCGCGTTGCTTCGACCGCCGTATCGATGGTCGCATGTCCGCTCATCATGATGACGGGCATGGTCAGCAACCCAGTCATCGACCACTCCTTGAGCAGAGACACACCATCGGTATCCGGCATCCAGATATCAAGCAGCACCAAGTCGTACTGATTTTCACCGCGGCAACCGCGCGCCTGCGTGGCGTTCTCAGCCACATCCACACTGTGTCCTTCGTCGTTCAGGATCTCTGACAAGAGATCTCGAATTCCCAATTCGTCATCGACAACCAGAATATTTGCCATATCTTCTTGAAAATCCAGTACTGCCAGTGCAAAGAGTGCTCAAATTGCCATTGCTTCTTCAATAGCGAATGATAGCGACACTTGGGCACCCAGGATTTTTCCTCCCTCAGTCTTGTTTGAGATTTCTATACGAGCACCATGCTCATCTGCAATTTTCTTGACTACGGCCAACCCCAAGCCAGTCCCTCTCGGCTTGGTCGTGACATAAGGCTCAAACGCCTTTTGTAATATATGTTCGGGAAAGCCGCAACCGAAGTCAGCAATTGTCAAACGAACACGCTTGTTATTGCTCGCATAACGGGTAGAAATCCGCACCGCAGGTGGCGTCTCATCCTTTCCGCCCCAAGCCTGCTCGGTGGCATCCTGCGCATTTTGCAGTAGGTTATGAATCACCTGACGCAGTTGCTGCGCATCTCCCAGAATGTGGGGCGCGGCCCCGTCAAGGTCCGCCTCAATGGGCACCACCGCATTCTCCGCGCCATACAGATGCAGCACATCGTGGATCAAGGCATTCAGATCCAGTGATTGCAGCATGGCCGCAGGCAGGCGGGCGTAGTCTCGGAACTCATTGACCAGGCGTTTCATCGCATCGACCTGGTCCACGATGGTGGTCACCGATTTTTTCAATACCGCTTGATCGGCACCTTCAAGTTTGTTGCCCAGCTTCATCTCCAGCCGCTCGGCTGACAACTGGATCGGTGTGAGCGGGTTCTTGATTTCATGGGCCAGACGGCGCGCCACTTCGCCCCAGGCCTGTGCGCGCTGGGCGGAAACGATTTCGGAGATATCGTCAAACACCAGCAGACGGCGGTTGTCCGGCAACGTGGCGCCGCGGGCGATGAGGTTGATGCTGTTCTGATTGGGGAGCTGGTTGTCACCGTGCAGGTCGAACGATTGCTGCCAGTGGTCCAGATAGTGTTCGCTGGTCGCATCATGCAGCCGCTGAAACTGATGGGCCACCTCATTCGCAAAGGCATCGAGCCCCGGCATGTCGCGCAGCGGCTTGCCTTCGTAGGCCGCCAGGGGCGCGCGCAGAATGCGGGTTGCCCCTGGATTGCTGGAGCGAATGACGCCTTCGGTATCGAGCACGATCACGCCCGCGGTCAGGTTGTCCAGAATCGTCTGCAGGCTTTGGCGCGCCTCATCGGTCTGGCGCATGCCCCGCTCGACGGCGCGGCGCGCGTCCAGCAGTTGCTGCGTCATCTCGGCAAACGATCGCGTAAGACCGCTGAGCTCGTCCTTGGTCGGCAACACCGGTTTGGGCCGTAGATTGCCTGCGGCCACTTCACGCACACCTTCAGCCAACACCAGAAGCGGCCGCACCAACTGGTTGCCCAACAAGGCCGCCAGCACCACCGCGCCAAATACCGCCAGGAACAGCGCCAAGGTCAGGGTGCCGATGTACATGCGACGCAGGCTGTCACGCGCCAGGGCGCGCTCCTGGTATTCACGGTTGGCCTCCTGCACCTTGATGGCATTGGTCACTAGTGCCGGTGGCAGCACCATCGTGGCCTGCAGAAATCGGCCATCGGGAATCACGCCCAGATCACCATTGGCAACCTGCACCAGGGTCTTGACCCTGACTTTGGATGCATCTCCCTTGATTACCCCATTGATGTCGGCCAGGTCATCAAGTCCATCGATCTGGAAAGCGCGCTGCTGCTGACCCGCCGTGCGCAGCAGGGCCGATGACGGCTTTTCCGGGTTGAGTACAAAGCGTGACTGCCCGGTGCTGGCAACCGCCTGGCCGCTGGCCGACCAGAGCACGACATCATCGGCGCCCAACTGGTCTTTGATGCGCTCCAGCACCAAACCCGCAGCGGCGTCAGACACCTGAGACAGCTGCGCGCTCGCAGTGCGCGTCTTGTCCGCCATGGCGTTGGCCGTGGTGTCCAGCGTGATGCGTGCCAGATTCACGCCGGCATCCAACGCGCCCTCCACCTTCACATCAAACCAGCTTTCGATCGAACGCGAAACAAACTGGTAGGACACAAAATAAATCACCACACCCGGCAGCACGCCCACCAGTGCAAATGTGGCCGCCAGCTTGAGCAGCAGCTTGCTGCCAAAGCGCCTGGCCATCAGGCGGCGCATCAGACTGACCACGCCCCACAGCACCACAAGGCCCAGCAGGCCTGCAACGCCAATGTTGATGCCCAGCAGCACACCGAAATACCGCTCGTAGAGCATGCGGTTGTTGGTGGCCAGCGATAGCAGGAAGAGCAACACCAGGCCAATGCCAATCATCGCCATCAGCCCCACAATCACCGGCCAGCGGGCCCGGCTGGGTGTATGGGCTACGCGCATCGACGAGCTTTTCTCGATCTTCATGGCGTGCTGGACTCAGGCAGCGGCAGCTGGCTCTTGATCTGCAGGTTCAGGCCGCTGTTGCCAAAGGGTGCGAACTGAAAGATGCGTGGCAACAAGGAGCTATCCAGCCGGAAACTGAACTTGACCAGATAATCGGCGCTGTCGGATAACTCAGCCGCGTCGGCAATCTTCCAGTTCCTCACGCGTTTGACGACGGCCAGCGCCTCATCCATGGTTTCGAAACTCTGGCCGAGCGATGCTGCCATGCCTGCCTCATTGAGAGGGCTGCTCGAAACATGCAGACGCCAGCGGCGTGTCAAGGGCTGGTAGCTCAGACGCAAGTAGCGGGCTGCCTTCTGTACCGTCTTGTCGCGCCAGTACCAGCGCTCGGAGATGATTTCCGCCTCTTCTACAAAATACAGCGCCACGCCCTTGTAGAGTGCATCCTCGATTTGCTCGGGCAGTGCAAACTGCAGCGCAGCCGATGCGAATGCGCCTTCTGCATTGCGCACCAGCTGCATCTCCACTTTTTTCTCCGCCTCTGCCGCCATGCCCGGCACCGCTGTGGCAAAACACAGCATCAGTGCCAGAAAGAGGTGTTGAATGAATCGCATACGGTTTAACCAAGGGGCTTTTGCAGCAGCGCGTAGTAGAAACCGTCATGGTCTTGCGCAAGTGTGCCCGGGCTATTGTCCACTGCATCCCGATGTTGTGGCAACAAATGCCCCGGCGCAGCCAGGCGCTTGGCCTCGGGCCATGCCTGCAAAAACCGTGCAATCTGCTCCTCCCCTTCCTCATGGAACACTGAGCAGGTGCAATACAGCAGGCGCCCGCCCGGCGCCACCAACGGCCACAGCGCTTCGAGCAGTTGGCGCTGAATGGCCGCAAGTTGTGCAATGTCACTGCTGCGACGCAGCCAGCGCACATCTGGCTGGCGCCTCACGATGCCTGAGGCGGAGCACGGTGCATCCAGCAAAATGGCATCAAACTGCTGCATTCGGTGACGCGCCTGCACCATCGGCAGCCAGCTGGCTACATCGCTGGCACTGGCAACCACCACGTCGGCCTTCAGGCCCAGGCGCTGCAAGGTGCTGCCAATGCGCTCTGCCCGCTTTGCGTCTATTTCCAGCGCAACAACATCCATAGCCGTGGGCGCGGCGGGGTCCGATTCCAGCAGGTGGGCAGTCTTGCCGCCTGGTGCGGCGCAGGCATCCAGTACATGCAATGTTGCGCCATCATGCGGCTGCAAGCCTTTCAGGAGCAACGGCGCAGCCATTTGAGCCGCGCTGTCTTGCACCGACACCCAGCCATCCGCAAAGCGCGGCAGCTGCTCCACCGGCACCGCTTTGACCAAGACAATCCCTGCATCGCCCACTCCCGCCACCGCATCGATACCGGCCTGCTCCAGCAATGCCAGATAGTCTGGCCTGCTGCAACGCTGCAGATTGACGCGCAATGCCATCGGAGCCTGGGCGTTGTTGGCATCGATGATGGCTTGCCAGTCCTTCGGATAATCTTTCTTCAAACGCGCCAACCACCATTGTGGATGGTTGTATTTTGCGACCGGGTCTGCAGCAACGGCGAGCAGAAGGTCGTCCCTTTCTCTCAGGAAAGTGCGCAAACAGCCATTGATGAAATTCGATTGGGCTCTGGTGGCAGAGCGTTTTTTGGCAGCTTCGACCGCCTGGTTTACCAGCGTGAACCCGTCATAGCGCGGCGTATCGGGAAGCAACAACGCCAATGCGGTGCACAGCAATGCATCGGCTGCAGCCGCCGGTTTGCGCGCTGCCAGCTCTGTGCGCACCGCCTCGGCCGTACCTAATACGCGCAGCACATCCATCAGCAAGGCTTGTACACCCGCACGCAGCGGTGCGTCCACCTCGCCCAGCACTGCGCGGGCAGATTGCCCCTGGCGCACGTCCTGCAGTGCGCGAGCCACCGCCACCAGTTGCTCTGCCAAGCTGGGGCCTTGGGTCGATGCGTTTGCAGGGCGGGAAGGATGGGTTTTGCGAGGTGCCTGGTTCATGCCATGAAGGAACAGATGCAAGCTGCCATCTGCCCGTGAAATTGCTGATTATTGAATAGTCCAGATGGGTTCCGGACACGCGTCGCACGCGCAAAACATAAAAAACCCGTAACTCCGCTGCGCGAAATTACGGGTCTTCTGAAATTCGCACCTGACAGGCAACGCCTGCCAGGCGGTCAGCGCTTTAGTCCGCTGCAGGGTCCGCAGCAGCGCCGCCAGCAGAAGCCTCGACTTCTTCCGACGCCGCAGCCAGCTCAGCAGCTTCTGCATCGGCAATGGCGCGGCGCTCGGCCTCGTCCATCTCGTCCTTGGCCTTGCGCGCCTGGTGGTAAGCCAGACCGGTACCGGCAGGGATCAGGCGACCCACGATGACGTTTTCCTTCAAGCCACGCAGCTCGTCGCGCTTGCCCATAATGGCAGCCTCGGTGAGCACGCGGGTCGTCTCCTGGAAGGAGGCGGCCGAGATGAAGGAGTCGGTCGACAGCGAAGCCTTGGTAATACCCAGCAGCACGTTCGAATACGTGGCTGGAATCTTGCCATCCTTCTGCGTTGCCTCGTTGGTGTTGAGCACTTCGGAGCGCTCCACCTGCTCACCCTGGATGTAGGTGGTATCGCCTGGGGCTTCGATCACGACACGACGCAGCATCTGGCGAACGATCACCTCGATGTGCTTGTCATTGATCTTCACGCCCTGCAAGCGGTACACATCCTGCACTTCGTCAACGATGTAGCGCGACAGCTCTTCGATGCCCAGCAGGCGCAGGATGTCCTGCGGATCGGCTGGACCGTCGACGATCAGCTCGCCCTTGTTCACCACTTGGCCTTCGTGCACCAGGATGTTGCGTTCCTTTGGAACCAGCTCTTCCCAGACCTTGCCTTCCAGATCGGTGATCTGCAGGCGCACCTTGCCCTTGGTTTCCTTACCGTAGGAAATGGTACCGGTCATTTCTGCCAGCGCACCCTTGTCCTTCGGCGTACGGGCTTCGAACAGCTCGGCCACACGTGGCAGACCACCGGTAATGTCGCGGGTCTTCTGGCCTTCCATTGGGATACGAGCCAGCACTTCGCCGGGGCCCACTTCCTGGCCATCACGCACCTGCAGCAGAGCGCCTACCTGGAAGCCGATCGTCACCGCATGGTCGGTACCAGGGATCTTGACTTCCTGGCCATTGGCATCGGCCAGCTTGACCTGCGGACGCACCACCTTGGCAGAACCACGGTGCTTCGGATCGATCACCACCAGCGTAGACAGACCGGTCACTTCGTCGACCTGCTTGGCCACCGTCAGACCTTCTTCCACGTTCTCGAACTTCACCTGACCGGCGTATTCGGTAATGATGGGTCGGGTCAACGGATCCCAGTTCGCCAGGATCGTACCGGCCTTGATCTGCTGATCAGGCTTGACGGTAAGCGTTGCGCCATAAGGCAGCTTGTGGCGCTCGCGCTCGCGGCCGTACTCGTCCTGGATCACGATCTCGCCCGAACGCGAAATCACCACCAGTTCGCCCTTGTTGTTGGTCACGTAGCGCATGGCGGCGTTGAAGCCGACCACACCGTTGGACTTGGCTTCCACGCTCGATGCCACAGCGGCGCGCGATGCAGCACCACCAATGTGGAAAGTACGCATGGTCAGCTGCGTGCCGGGCTCGCCGATGGACTGGGCAGCAATCACACCCACGGCTTCGCCGAGGTTGATCAGGCCACCACGGCCCAGGTCGCGGCCGTAGCAGGTTGCGCACAGGCCAAAGCGGGTTTCGCAGGTCAGCGCCGTGCGCACCTTCACTTCGTCCACGCCAGCAGCTTCCAGCTCTTCGATCAGATCTTCATCGAACAGATCGCCAGCCTTGGCCAGCACAGCACGGGTTTCAGGGTGCAGCACTTCGTCCGCCGCAGTACGGCCGAGGATACGGTCGCGCAGCGATTCGATCACTTCACCGCCTTCCACCACAGCGCGCATCAGCGTGCCGTTGTGCGTGCCGCAGTCCTGCTCGGTAATCACCAGATCTTGCGTCACGTCGACCAGACGGCGCGTCAGGTAACCCGAGTTCGCAGTCTTCAACGCCGTGTCGGCCAGACCCTTACGGGCGCCGTGCGTGGAGATGAAGTACTGCAACACGTTCAGGCCTTCGCGGAAGTTCGCGGTAATTGGCGTCTCGATGATGGAGCCATCCGGCTTGGCCATCAGACCACGCATACCAGCCAGCTGGCGGATCTGGGCAGCCGAGCCACGAGCACCGGAGTCGGCCATCATGTAAATCGCGTTGAACGATTCCTGATCGACTTCCTTGCCATGGCGGTCCACCACCTTTTCCTTGGCCAGCTGAGCCATCATGACCTTGGAGACTTCGTCACCGGCCTTGCCCCAGATATCCACGACCTTGTTGTAGCGCTCGCCCGAGGTCACCAGACCCGAGACGTACTGCTGCTCGATCTCCTTGACCTCAGTTTCGGCACGGCCAATGATCTCCGCCTTCTGCGGAGGCACCAGCATGTCGCCGATGGCGATCGAGATACCGGAGCGCGTTGCCAGACGGAAGCCGTTTTGCAGCAGCTTGTCGGCGAACACCACGGTTTCCTTCAAGCCGCACTTGCGGAACGAGATGTTGATGAGCTTGGAGATTTCCTTCTTCTTCAACGTCTTGTTGATCGTCGAGAAAGGCATGCCCTTGGGCAGAATCTCGGACAGCAGTGCACGGCCAACCGTGGTTTCCACCAGCTTGGTCGATGGCTCGAACTCACCGGTGGCCTTGTTCTTGGTCCACTCGGTCAGACGTACGCTGATCTTGGCTGCGCGCTCTGCTTCACCAGCATCCAGTGCACGCTGCACTTCGCCGATGTCAGCAAACACCATGCCTTCACCCTTGCCGTTGATCTTTTCACGGGTGGCTTGGTAAAGACCCAGCACCACGTCCTGAGAAGGCACGATCGAGGGTTCGCCCGAAGCAGGGAACAGCACGTTGTTGGATGCCAGCATCAGGGTGCGGGCTTCCATCTGTGCTTCCACCGACAGGGGAACGTGAACAGCCATCTGGTCACCGTCGAAGTCGGCGTTGAACGCCGCACAGACCAGCGGGTGCAGTTGCAGAGCCTTGCCTTCGATCAGGATAGGCTCGAACGCCTGAATACCCAGGCGGTGCAGCGTAGGCGCACGGTTGAGCATGATCGGATGCTCGCGGATCACCTCTTCCAGGATGTCCCACACCACGGGCGTGCCGGTTTCCACTTCCTTCTTGGCAGCCTTGATGGTCGTGGCGATGCCACGCGCTTCGAGTTGCGCGAAGATGAAAGGCTTGAACAGCTCCAGCGCCATCAGCTTGGGCAGACCGCACTGGTGCAGCTTGAGCGTTGGGCCCACGGTAATGACGGAACGGCCCGAGTAGTCGACGCGCTTGCCCAGCAGATTCTGGCGGAAGCGACCGCTCTTGCCCTTGATCATGTCGGCCAGCGACTTGAGAGCACGCTTGTTCGCGCCGGTCATCGCCTTGCCACGGCGGCCATTGTCCAGCAGCGAATCCACCGCTTCCTGCAGCATGCGCTTTTCGTTGCGCGCAATGATTTCAGGAGCCTTCAGCTCCAGCAGGCGACGCAGACGCGAATTGCGGTTGATGACGCGGCGGTACAGGTCGTTCAGGTCGGAAGTCGCAAAACGGCCACCATCCAGCGGCACCAGCGGACGCAGATCGGGAGGCAGCACGGGCAGCACTTCCATCACCATCCAGCCTGGCTTGATGCCGGACTTCTTGAACGCTTCCAGAAGTTTCAGGCGCTTGGCGTTCTTCTTGACCTTGACTTCGGAGCCGGTCAGGTCGTTGCGCAGGCGCTCGATTTCAGCATCGATTTCAATGCCTTCGAGCAGGTCCTTGATACCTTCGGCGCCCATCTTGGCAACGAACTCATCACCGTACTCTTCGACGTTCTTGTCGTACTCGTCTTCCGACATGATGCTGAACTTCTTCAGTGGGGTCATGCCAGGGTCGGTCACCACATACGCTTCGAAGTACAGCACGCGCTCGATGTCACGCAGCGTCATGTCGAGCACCAGGCCCAGACGCGAAGGCAGCGACTTCAGGAACCAGATGTGGGCGCAAGGCGCGGCCAGGTCGATGTGGCCCATGCGCTCGCGGCGCACCTTGGTCTGTGTGACTTCAACGCCGCACTTCTCGCAGATCACACCACGGTGCTTGAGGCGCTTGTACTTGCCGCACAGGCACTCGTAGTCCTTGATCGGGCCAAAGATCTTGGCGCAGAACAGACCATCGCGCTCTGGCTTGAAGGTACGGTAGTTGATGGTCTCGGGCTTCTTCACCTCGCCAAAAGACCACGAGCGGATCTTTTCGGGCGAAGCCAGACCGATCTTGATGGCATCGAAATGCTCATCAGGCGTAAATTGCTTGAACAGGTCGAGTAGCGATTTCATAGACTCTTACCCCCTTCAAATTAAGAACGTTCCAGTTCGATGTCCAGGCCCAAGGAACGGATTTCCTTGACCAGCACATTGAACGATTCCGGCATGCCGGCTTCGATGGCGTGTTCGCCCTTGACGATGGACTCGTACACCTTGGTACGGCCTTGCACGTCGTCGGACTTCACGGTCAGCATTTCCTGCAGCACATAAGCGGCGCCGTAAGCTTCCAGCGCCCACACTTCCATTTCACCGAAACGCTGGCCACCGAACTGGGCCTTGCCGCCCAGAGGTTGCTGCGTCACCAGCGAGTAAGGACCGGTGGAGCGCGCATGCATCTTGTCGTCGACCAGATGGTGCAGCTTCAGGTAGTGCATGTAGCCGATGGTGGTGGGACGCTCGAAGCGCTCACCGGTGCGGCCGTCATACAGGTAAGCCTGCGTACGTGGCTCGGTCAGGCCCTTGCGTGCCTGGATGTCATCAGGGTATGCCAGCTTCAGCATGTCCTTGATTTCCTGCTCCGAGGCGCCGTCGAACACTGGCGTTGCGAATGGCACGCCGTTCTTCAGGTTCTCGGCCATGGCCATGACCTGCTCATCGGACAGCTGCTTGAGGTCTTCCTTGCGGCCGCGGCTGTTGTACACCTCTTCCAGGAAGGAGCGCACTTCAGCAGCGCGGGCTTCGGCCTGCAGCATGTCGCCGATGCGCTGACCCAGGCCCTTGCCTGCCCAGCCCAGGTGGACTTCCAGCACCTGACCGATGTTCATGCGCGATGGCACGCCCAGCGGGTTCAGCACGATGTCGGCGGTGGTGCCGTCTGCCATGAATGGCATGTCTTCCACCGGCACGATCTTGGAGACCACACCCTTGTTACCGTGGCGGCCGGCCATCTTGTCACCAGGCTGCAGACGGCGCTTGACAGCCAGGTACACCTTGACCATCTTGAGCACGCCAGCCGGCAGCTCGTCGCCTTGCGTGAGCTTCTTGCGCTTTTCTTCGAAAGCCAGGTCGAAGTTGTGGCGCTGCTGCTCGATGGAGTTCTTGATGGACTCCAGCTGTGCAGCCACGTCATCTTCGGCTGGGCGAATGTCGAACCAGTGGAACTTCTCCACGCTGTCGAGGTACGCCTTGTCGATCTTCGTACCCTTGGCCAGCTTTTGCGGACCACCGTTGGCCACGCGGCCGTTGAGCAGCTTGGCAATACGGTCGAACGCGTCGGCTTCAACGATGCGCAACTGGTCGTTCAGGTCCAGACGGAAACGCTTGAGTTCATCGTCGATGATCTGCTGAGCACGCTTGTCGCGCTGGATGCCTTCACGGGTGAAGACCTGCACGTCGATCACGGTACCTTGCGAGCCCTGGTCCACGCGCAGCGAGGTGTCCTTCACATCGGATGCCTTCTCGCCGAAGATGGCGCGCAGCAGCTTCTCTTCTGGCGTCAGCGTGGTCTCGCCCTTTGGCGTGACCTTGCCCACCAGCACATCGCCAGGCTGCACTTCTGCACCCACGTAGATGATGCCGGACTCATCGAGGCGGTTGAGTTGCTGCTCGGACAGGTTCGGAATGTCGCGCGTGATTTCTTCGGCACCCAGCTTGGTGTCGCGAGCCATCACCACGAGTTCTTCGATGTGGATCGAGGTATAGCGGTCTTCCGCCACCACGCGTTCGGAGATCAGGATCGAGTCTTCGAAGTTGTAGCCGTTCCAGGTCATGAACGCGATCAGCATGTTCTGACCAATGGCGATTTCGCCCAGGTCGGTCGATGCGCCGTCGGCAATCACATCACCCTTGGCCAGAACGTCGCCACGCTTGACGACAGGGCGCTGGTGGATGTTGGTGTTCTGGTTGGAGCGCTGGTACTTGATGAGGTTGTAGATGTCCACACCCACTTCACCGGCCACAGCCTCTTCATCGTTCACGCGGATCACGATACGGGTCGCATCCACGTAATCAACGATACCGCCACGGGTAGCGGTCACCACCGTACCCGAGTCCACAGCGGCAACACGCTCGATACCGGTACCGACCATGGGCTTTTCAGGGCGCAGCACAGGCACGGCCTGGCGCGACATGTTGGCACCCATCAACGCGCGGTTCGCGTCATCGTGCTCCAGGAACGGAATCAGCGAAGCAGCCACCGACACGATCTGTGCAGGCGACACGTCCATGTACTGCACGCGCTCAGCCGACAGCAGGGTCGAATCACCGTTTTCACGGGCCGACACCAGGTCGCCCGTCAGGCGGCCGTCCTTGTCCAGCTCGGCATTGGCCTGAGCGATCACGTACTTGCCTTCCTCGATGGCAGACAGGTAATCGATCTCGTTCGTGACCTTGCCGTCCACCACGCGGCGGTATGGCGTTTCGATGAAGCCATACTCGTTCAAACGTGCGTACAGTGCCAGCGAGTTGATCAGGCCGATGTTCGGACCTTCAGGCGTTTCGATCGGGCAGACGCGACCATAGTGGGTCACGTGCACGTCACGCACTTCAAAGCCTGCACGTTCGCGGGTCAGACCGCCTGGGCCCAGAGCGGAAACACGACGCTTGTGCGTGATTTCTGCCAGCGGGTTGGTCTGGTCCATGAACTGCGACAGCTGCGAAGCGCCGAAGAACTCCTTCAGCGCAGCCGAGATCGGCTTGCTGTTGATGAGGTCGTGAGGCATCAGAGGCTCTTGCTCGGCCTGGCCCAGACGCTCCTTCACAGCCTTTTCGATACGCGCCAGGCCGGTGCGGAACTGGTTTTCGGCCAGCTCGCCCACGCAGCGCACGCGACGGTTGCCCAGGTGATCGATGTCGTCGACTTCGCCATTGCCGTTGCGCAGATCCACCAGGATCTTCACAACCTCCAGGATGTCTTCGTTGGACAGCACCATCGGGCCCGTCGGCGTGTTGCGGCCGATCTTGGCGTTGAACTTCATGCGGCCCACGCGCGACAGATCGTACGTGTCTTCGTTGTAGAACAAACGCTGGAACAGCGCTTGCACCGCATCTTCCGTTGGCGGCTCGCCAGGACGCATCATGCGATAGATGGCAACGCGGGCAGCGAACTCGTCCACGGTTTCATCGGTACGCAGCGTCTGCGAAATGTAGGCACCGTGGCTCAGCTCATTCGTGTAGATGCAAGGCAAATCCTTGATGCCAGCGCTGCGCAGCTTCTTGAGCAGCGCTTCGGTCAGCTCTTCGTTGGCCTTGGCAATGATCTCGCCGGTATCGGGATCAACGATGTTCTTGGCAACCACACGTCCGAGCAGGAAATCTTCTGGCACGCTGACAAACTGCGTGCCCGATTGCTCCAGCTCACGGGTATGGCGCGCGGTGATGCGCTTGTCCTTGGCCACCACCACCTTGCCCGACTTGTCGGTGATGTCGAAACGCGCAACTTCGCCCTTCAGACGGTCAGCCACAAACTCCATTTGTGCGCCGCTGTCCATCAGACGGAAATTGTCGTTTTCGTAGAAGGTCGCCAGGATCGACTCCGGCGTCATGCCAATGGCCTTCAGCAGAATCGACACCGGCATCTTGCGGCGACGGTCCACGCGGAAGTACAGCAGATCCTTGGGGTCGAATTCGAAGTCGAGCCACGAACCACGGTAAGGAATGATGCGCGCCGAGAACAGCAGCTTGCCCGAGCTGTGCGTCTTGCCCTTGTCGTGTTCAAAGAACACGCCAGGCGAGCGATGCAGCTGCGAGACGATCACACGCTCGGTGCCATTGACAATGAACGAGCCCTTGTCAGTCATCAGAGGCACTTCGCCCATGTAGACTTCCTGCTCCTTCACTTCCTTGACCACTTTGGATTGCGGCGTGGAGGACTCACGGTCGTAAATGATCAGCTGCACCTTGGCGCGCACGGCCGAGGAAAAAGTCAGACCACGGGTCTGGCATTCGCGCACGTCGAACGCGGGCTTGGCCAGGTTGTACTCCACAAACTTCATTTCCACGAAGCCGTTGTGGGAGACAATCGGGAAAGCAGAAGTGAAGGCAGCTTGCAGGCCTTCGTCAGTACGTTTTTTAGGGGCCGTGCCTGATTGCAAGAATGCCGTATAAGCATCTTTTTGCATTTGCAACAGGTAAGGCACTTCGAGCACGCTATCGCGGCTGCCGAAACTTTTGCGAATTCGCTTGCGTTCGGTGTAAGAATAGGCCATGAGATCTCCGGGCAAAGACATGAGTCCTGGGTCTTCGACGACAAACCCCTCAAAGGGGTTGCAGCTTGGCGGGTTGGCCACTACCAACCATGGCAGACGGTGGTGCATTGCACACCACCCGAACCAAGGGGTTTTCTAGTGTCGGATGTTAGAAAACACTACAAAACAATCAGATCAGAATGTTTTGTGGTGGCCTCTATACACAAAGGCTTTTCCAGAAGCACCAAAGGCTGGAGCACCTTTTCGGATACTCCAGCCTTGAAAAAGCCCTCAATTACTTGAGTTCGGCCTTTGCGCCAGCTTCGGTCAGCTTCTTGGCAGCAGCTTCGGCGTCAGCCTTGGGCATAGCTTCCTTCAGAACCTTAGGAGCGCCGTCGACCATGTCCTTGGCTTCCTTCAGACCCAGGCCGGTGATTTCACGCACGGCCTTGATCACGCCAACCTTGTTGGAACCAGCTTCAGCCAGCACCAGGTTGAACTCGGTCTTCTCTTCAGCAGCAGCAGCACCGCCAGCAGCGCCACCAGCAGCAGGAGCGGCCATAGCAGCAGCGCTCACGCCAAACTTCTCTTCAATTGCCTTGACCAGGTCGTTCAGTTCCAGAACAGTCATGCTGTCCAGGGCGGTCAGGAATGCGTCTTTATCGAATGCCATTTTGATTTCCTAAATATGTCGGTTGGTTTTGCCGCAATTAAGCTGCAGCAGCTTCGGCGCCTTCGCCCTTTTTGGCCGCCAGCGCGCCCAGCACAACGGCGGTACGCGAAATTGGCGACATGAGCAGGCCACACAATTGGGCCAGCAGCACTTCCTTGGAAGGCACGCTTGCCAGTTGCTTAACGCTATTAGCGTCCAACGCCTTTCCTTCGTATGCACCACCGCGAATCACCAACTTGTCGTTGGTCTTCGCGAAATCGGCCACCACCTTGGCAGCGGCGATTGCATCCTCAGAGAAACCGTAGATCAGCGGGCCGGTCATTTGGTCAGCCACCACTTCAAAGCTGCTACCAGCAACAGCGCGACGAGCCAGGGTGTTCTTCAGAACACTCAGCGTCACACCTTGCTTGCGTGCTTCCACGCGCAGCTTCGTCATGTCGGCGACCGTAATGCCACGGTATTCCGCGAACACAAGCGTTTGAGCTTTAGCGGCGAGGCTGGTCACTTCATTGATGACCGCTTCTTTCTCACTGCGATTCAGACTCAAGGTCTACTCCTTCAAATGCGCAAATCGGGGCGAGCCCCTCATGCGCGCTCTTGTTGCAGCGACCAACTGTTTTGGAAATTCATCCATCTGCAGCGGGATCGCCATCTGCGTTGGCCAAAGATTTAAGTGATCTTGCATCACACCAACGGTCTTGGATGGCCTGCTACGGAAATTTATTCAAAATCCATAGCAGCCCACCACACCAGACGGGCGCTACGCGCCAGTCTGACGATTTTTTAGCAATTACGCTGCGATGGTTTGTGCGTCAACGCGGACGCCCACACCCATCGTAGACGACACTGCCACCTTGCGCAGGTACAGGCCCTTGCTCGAAGCAGGCTTGGCCTTGTTCAGAGCATCCACCAGTGCAGCCAGATTGCCTTGCAGCTTGTCGTTCTCGAACGAGCGACGGCCGATGGTCGAGTGCACGATACCAGCCTTGTCAACACGGAACTGAACTTGACCAGCCTTGGCGTTCTTCACAGCCGTAGCCACATCAGGAGTCACCGTACCAACCTTGGGATTAGGCATCAGGCCACGTGGGCCCAGGATCTGGCCCAGGGTACCCACAACGCGCATGGCGTCAGGAGCAGCGATCACCACGTCGAAAGGCATGTCACCAGCCTTGACTTGCGCAGCCAGGTCGTCCATACCCACCACATCAGCACCTGCAGCCTTGGCTTCTTCAGCCTTGGCACCTTGTGCAAACACGGCAACGCGAGTGGTCTTGCCAGTGCCGTGAGGCAGCACCACGGCGCCACGCACCACTTGGTCCGACTTCTTGGCATCCACGCCCAGCTGAATTGCCACGTCGATGGACTCATCAAACTTGGCCGTTGCAGCTTCCTTGACGAGAGCTACTGCATCAGCAAATGCGTACAGCTTGGTGGTGTCCACCTTGCCTTGCAGGGCCTTTTGCTTCTTGGTCAACTTTGCCATTTCAGAGACCCTCCACCGTAACGCCCATGGAACGGGCAGAACCAGCCAACGTACGCACAGCGGCGTCCACATCAGCGGCGTTCATGTCCTTCAGCTTGGTCTTGGCGATCTCTTCCAGCTGAGCGCGGGTGATCTTGCCAACCTTGTTAGCCAGAGGATTGGACGAGCCCTTGTCCAGCTTGATAGCCTTCTTGATCAGCACCGTTGCAGGTGGGGTCTTGATCACGAAGGTGAAGCTCTTGTCCGCGAAAGCGGTGATCACCACAGGCAGTGGCAGACCTGGTTCAACACCTTGGGTCTGGGCGTTGAACGCCTTGCAGAATTCCATGATGTTCAAACCACGCTGACCCAGTGCGGGACCGATAGGTGGCGATGGATTGGCCTTACCAGCTGGCACTTGCAGCTTGATGAAGCCGACAATTTTCTTTGCCATTTTTAGCTCCTTGCGGGTACAAACGCCTGCACAACTACTGCACAGGCTCCCCGGGGTTAAGACTCTGTTTAGGCACCGAGTCCGTAAGTGCTTGAAAAGAAATCAGGTTTTTTGATGAAAAAGACTTAGGTCTTTTCAACCTGACCAAATTCGAGCTCAACAGGAGTTGAGCGGCCGAATATCATAACAGAAACGCGAAGTCGACTCTTTTCGTAGTTTACTTCTTCAACAGTTCCGTTGAAATCGGTGAAAGGGCCTTCCTTCACGCGGATCAGTTCGCCAACCATGAATTCGATCTTGTGGCGAGGCTTGTCTGAGCCTTCTTCCATCTGGTGGACGATCTTCTGCACTTCTGCTTCAGAGATCGGCGCGGGGCGATTTTTGGCGCCACCCACAAAACCGGTCACCTTGCTGGTGTGCTTCACCAAGTGCCAGGTATCGTCGTCCATCACCATTTCGACGAATACGTAGCCTGGGAACAAACGACGCTCGGTGGTCTTCTTCTGACCGTTGCGCACCTCCACCACCTCTTCGGTAGGCACCAGAATGCGGCCAAACTTGCTTTGCATGTCCGAACGGTTGATGCGCTCCTGGATATTGCGCTCCACCGCCTTTTCCATTCCCGAATAGGCATGCACGATGTACCAACGCAGATCTGGATTAGCAGCGCCAATAGGCGCCTCGGCGCCTGTATTCATTGTTTCGTCTGTGTTCGACATTACTTCCTCCAGCCCAGAACCAGGTCGTACAGAACCCACTCCAGCGTTTTATCAGTCATCCACAAGAACAACGACATGATGACAACAAACGCAAACACGTAAGCCGTCATCTGCAGCGTCTCTTTGCGCGAAGGCCAAACAACCTTTTTGACTTCGCGCCAGGAATCCTTGGCAAAACCAACAAACTGCTTACCAGGCTCAGACACTAGGAACACTGCAGCAGCAGCAATCAAGCCCACCAGCAACACAGCCCATTGCACCACCGAGCCTTGCTTGGACAGCAGGTAGAAACCTGCGATACCAGCAATGACCAATACTGCCACGGCAAACAGCTTGAGCTTGTCCGCACCAGAACTAACAGTTTCAACTTGTGTAGCAGCCATGTCGACAATCACATTAAAAAATAGGCATCATTCAAGACGCCGAAGCCCGCCATGATCTGGCGGGCTTGGTTTTCCACTTATTCAGTGGCAGGGGCAGTAGGAATCGAACCTACAACCTTCGGTTTTGGAGACCGACGCTCTGCCAATTGAGCTATACCCCTACGATCTCAAAGATTACGCAATGATCTTGGCAACCACGCCAGCGCCAACGGTACGGCCACCTTCGCGGATAGCGAAGCGCAGACCTTCTTCCATAGCGATAGGAGC
>NZ_JACHKZ010000027.1 GCF_014207855.1 Comamonas odontotermitis
AGTTTGTGGTGCGGTACTTGCGCCGACCCCAGTTCGTCTCACTCATCATCCGAGCCTACTACCGCTGCGGCCCGGATTTGTGCAACAAAGCCCTCCACATGCATACCAGTGGAGCTCTGTGCGCCAGAAATAAAAACAGAAATACGGGAAAAGCCGAACCTAGGAATTTATTGTGGCTTATAGCTTGCCTAGGATAGTGCGCGGAGAGGGCGTGAGAGGCCTGGCACAGGTGAGAGCGATCAGGGGGCAAGCATGCCCAGATCGAAAGACAGTCTAACACCATCGGGACAATTGCGCTGGATGTTCTCTGCCCACCCCTGCCTTGAGCGGGGCCGGGCAGTTGCCAACAATCTGCAAACTCCGTACTCAGCCCTTTGCCCGCGTAGCAAACGCCACCACAAACGTCACCACCAGCGTAGGAATGGCAGAACCTGCCACCGGCGCCCAGGCGGCCAGTGCGTGGTAGAGCGCAATGCCGCACAGCCAGATGCATACCGGCAGCCAGTGGATCGGCGCCTGCACAGCCGCGCGCTGGTAGCCGCCAAACGACAGGCGGCCCAAAATCACGCCAAAGAGCGGTACAAACACCGAGCTGAGCAACAGCAGGAAGGGCTCCAGGCTATGCATGGGCAGCACCAGCGCGAGCAGGGTGCAGGCGGCGGCCACCACCAAGCCCCAGGCGCGCACGCTCCAGGCAGGCAGCACGCTGTGGGCCGATACCGCGCCGGAGTAGGCGTCGCCATAGGCGTTGTCCACTTCGTCCAGCAGCACCAGCGACAGGGCGATCAGGCCACCCTGGGCCAGCAGCAGGGCGGCGACCAGATCCTTGCTGGGCAGCACCAGGGCCACCAGCACGCCCAGCGCGTAGCACCATACATTGGCAATGCCAAAACCCAGCCAGGTTCCGGCCATGGCCGAGCGGCCGCTTTTGCCGTAGCGCGAGTAATCAGACACGAGCGGCAGCCACGAGATGGGCATGGCCACCACCAGATCCAGCGCGGGCATCACGCCCATTCCGCCTGCGCCGGGGCGGCTCCACAGTGCCGAAAAGCCCTGCACGCTGGCCATATGGGTGAACTGCCAGGTCAGCCACAGCAGCGACAGCACCACCAGCGGCAGCGCAATGCGCGAGATGAGCCGGCGCACCAGGTGCACCATCGAGCCCAGCATCAGCGCCATCAGCAGGCCACCCCATAGCAAGGTGGCGGCCCAGGGCCAGTAATCGGACTGCATGCTGCCCGCCTGGCGGCCAATGGCGACGGTGGAATCGCGCATTACCACCAGCTCAAAAGCGCCCCAGCCCAGCAGTTGAACGATGTTGAGCAGCACCGGCAGCTTGGCAAAGTGGCGGCCGTACACATGGTGGATGAGGCCTGCACTCGACAGCCCGGTGTCGCACCCCAGCTTGCCCACCCAGGCGAGCAGGCCCGCGCCAACGATGGAGCCGCCCACAATCGCCAGCATGGCCTGCTGGGGCGACAGGGCGGGCATCAGGTAGGCGCCCACCTGCATGACCAGAAGGCCCACGCCCAGGCTGAACCACAGTGAGGCCAGATGCATGCCGCTGAATACGCGCTCGCCTGCCTGAACGGGCGTGAGCGCTGCATTGGAGGGGGAGGAGGAGTTGCTGCTCATGGTTGTTGTGTCTTGTCTTGCTTCGCCGGAGGTTCGAGTCTGGCCCTGCCTGGGCGCGAAGAAGGCGCTATTGTGCCTTGCCGCCAATCCCCTGAGGCGGCAGCGCCATACCGGTGCAGCGCGCTCCGAGGGATGACAGCACAGGCCTACAATCGCCAGCGACATGACGTGTGCAATGAATGAATCTGTAGACCCTCTGGCCCATGAGTCGACCCCTGGCGCTCCGCATACCTGGATGCGCGATGGCGTGAGCCCCAGCTGCGTGGTGCTGCCTTCGCAGGGCGAGGGCTGGCTGCTGGATTACCTGGCCGAGCGGCTGCCACTGGTGGCGCGGCAGGAGTGGCAGGCGCGCATGCAGGCGGGCGACGTGGTGGATGCCCATTGCCAGCCCCTGCGCGCCGACCAGCGTTTTGTGCCGGGCCAGCGTGTGTACTACTGGCGCGCATGGGCGCAGGAGACCCCGATTCCCTTTGAAGCGGCGGTGCTGTACGAAGACGAGCGCATTCTGCTCGTGGACAAGCCGCATTTTCTGCCCGTGCTGCCCACAGGCAAATACGTGCAGAACTCGCTGCTGGTACGGCTGAAGAGGGCCACAGGCAATGCCGAGCTGTCGCCGCTGCACCGTATCGACCGCGACACCGCAGGGCTGGTGCTGCTGTCCAAGGACGCGGCCACGCGCGGCGCCTACCAGGCGCTGTTCCGCGACCGGGCCATGCACAAAAGCTACGAGGCGGTGGCACCGGTGCGGGCCGATCTGGCCTTTCCGCGCGAACACCACAGCCGCATGGAAGAGAGCCAGCGCTTTTTTCTGATGCACGAGGTGCCGGGCGCGCCCAACAGCCACACGCGGATGGCTGTCATCGAATCGAATGGCGTCTGGGCGCGCTATGCGCTGGAGCCCATCAGCGGCAAGCGGCACCAGTTGCGGGTGCATATGGCGGCGCTGGGCATCCCGATCCGCAATGATGCGTTCTACCCGGAGGTGAACGATCCACCTGAAGGCGATTTCTCAAGCCCGCTGCAGTTGCTGGCCAAGGAGCTGGCCTTTACCGATCCGGTGAGCGGGCAGGTGCATTGCTTTCGCAGCCGCTTGCAATTACTGATGCTCCCAAAATGAGAGCTTCAGGCACTTTATAGGCAAGCGTTAAAGGCAAAAAACTTTGAAAATCAGGAGAGAAGGCTGCCCATGGCTTCGCCCAGTTGCACGGGCTTGGCCGCAGCCCAGTCGGCGGCAAAGCCGGTCTTGCCGGGCGGCAGCAGCAGCACGACCGTGGAGCCCAACAGGAAGCGGCCCATTTCTTCGCCCTGCTCCAGCACTATGGGCTGGGTCTGGTAATCCCAGCTGCGCACTTTGCGCGAACGCGGCGGGTTGACCTGGCCGTGCCAGGTCGTGTACATGCTGCCCACAATGGTGGCGCCCACCAGCACCATCACCATGGGGCCGATGCGTGTCTCGAAAACACAGACCACGCGCTCGTTGCGCGCAAACAGGCCTGGCACACCGCGTGCGGTGAGGGGGTTGACCGAAAACAGGTCGCCCGGCACATACACCATCTTCTGCAGCTTGCCGCGCAGCGGCATGTGAATGCGGTGGTAATCGCGCGGGCTGAGGTAGATGGTGGCGAACTGGCCGTTGTTGAACTGCGCGGCCAGCTCGGCATCGCCGCCCACGAGGGCCGTGGTGCTGTAGTGGTGGCCCTTGGCCTGAAAGATCTGGTCGTGCTCGATGGCGCCGCACTGGCTGATGGCGCCGTCCACGGGGCAGACGAGGTCTGCCTTGGCAATTGGGCGCGCGCCGGTGCGCAGCTCTCGGGTGAAGAAGGCGTTGAAGCTGTCGTACCGCGCAATATCCGGCTCGGCCGCTTCTTCCATGTTGACCTTGTACTTCTGGACAAACCAGCCGATGAAGGATGTGGTGGCTCCGCCCAGGCGGGCCGATGCCAGCTTGCCAGCCAGAGCGGTCATCCACTTTTTGGGCAGCAAGTATTGGGGCAGTACAGCTAGTCGGTCACGCATAGAGGGATTCACAGTAAACCGCCGATTCTAGCGAGACTGTGTCATCTGTTTGACAACTTCACGCCGGGTAAGCCCGAAGAGGGCAACAAATATGCTGGTCAGCAGCCCTTGGGGGCCGCTGTGGCGCGTAGATGGGCGGGCATCGGTACGTCGGGCATTCGGGCCGGGCTGGGCCTGGCGCTCCGCGCTTGTCTATGATGCAGGTCAATATTGCGCAGTTCCACCCTGAGCCATGCCTGACCACAGCAACCGCGTCCCTGAACCTCCCGTCCGCGCCGAACGCCTGCGCCAATGGCTGCGCAATTTCTGGCCGTCTTCTTCGCATGTGAATGGCAAAGAGTTGCTGCGCATGGTGGTGGGGGTGGGGCTGACCCTGCTGCTCACGGGCCTTGTCAGCCGCTGGTGGGGGCAGAGCCACCATGCGCCCTGGCTGTTTGCCGCCATGGGGGCGAGCGCCTTGCTGCTGGTGTGCACGCCGTCCAGCCCCATGGCCCAGCCCTGGCCGGTGATCGGGGGCAGTGTGCTGTCTGGCCTGGCGGGCCTCGCGGCGGCCCTGGTGATCGACGACCCATCGGCCGCTGCCGCCGCATCGGCGGGTCTGGCGGTGATGGTGATGGTGGTCATGCGTTGCCTGCACCCCCCGGGCGCGGCCCTGGCCATGTGGATTGCGCTGGAGCATGGCACCGATGTATCGGTGCTGGCCTATCCGGTGGCCACCAATCTGGTGCTGCTGGTGGTGCTGGCTACCCTGTACAGCCGCGCTACCGGCAAGCGCTACCCTGCGCCACAGCACAGCCAGAAACCGGCTGCTGCAGGCGATGCGCGCAACATGCGCATCGAAGGGGTCGATCTGGATGCGGCGCTCGATCATTTCAACGGCGTGCTCGATGTCAGCCGAGCTGATCTGGAGGCCCTGGTGCACATGGCCAGCCAGGCCGCTTTCAAGCGCACGCTGGGTGATCTGCGCTGCGAAGACATCATGGCGCATCCGGTGTTCGTCACCACCGCCGACGCGCCGGTGCAGCAGGCCTGGGAGCGCATGCAGGAGCATGACGTGAAGGCGCTGCCGGTGGTGGACGAGAAAATGCAGGTCAAGGGCATCGTCACTTCGACGGATCTGCTCAACCAGGCGCTGTCGCAAACGTCTGCCGGTCTTGGCGATCGCCTCAAATCCCTCGTGCTGCGCAAGAAGAAGGCGGCCGTGGTGGTGGGTGATTTGATGACCGAGGAGGTTGCCACGGTGCAGGGCTATGACCGCGTGGTAGACCTGATCGCGGTGTTCAGCCAGGGCCATCTACGGCATTTGCCAGTGGTCAATGCGCAGGGCAAATTGGTGGGCATGGTCACGCAGACCGATCTGATCCGGGTGATGGCCAAGTCCCTGGCCTCGGCGCATACCACCCAGGTGCTTCAAAAAACATAGCTGCTGACGATTGTCTTGGTTGAACCTTTGGCATGTCAGGCCTGCAGGGCCGAGTGGGATACGCGCTCCTTGCGCTCTTGTCGGCAGGGACTGAAACGTTCTGCATCCAGGCATGCGGTTACACTGCGCACCGCAAAAAACAACAACAGGCTGCCGCATCGTGCAGGTATGGATGTCACAAGAAATAACAACAGGAAAATCGACCGAGCAGCGTCTTCGGTTATGGGCGAGCGCCTTGCTGCTGACGGGCCTGATGCTGTATGGGCTGGGCTACCTGCACATCAACGACGCGGAAAGCGCCATGCGCCGCCTGCTGCTGGCGGCGCTGACCTGCGGCTTCTACCTGTACAGCGCCCGCAGGGGCTGGGCCACCAAATGGGCCTGCGGCATCAGCCTGCTGTTTTCCCTGTATGTGATGCTGGGCATTGGCCGTGGTTATGGCTACCCGACGACGGTGCTCGCGGCCTCGGCCCTGGAGACGGACGTGCAGGAGAGCTGGGAGTTTCTGCTCAACCTCGATGTCACCGATATTGCCCTGGGCCTGATCGCTGCGGCGCTGGCCGTTTTTTACGGCAGGCTGCGCCCGCAGGCGCTCCGGCGGTTTTCGGCTGTACTCTGGGTGGCGCTGGCCATCCTGAATGTTTTCGGGCTGTTTACCGTTCAGGCCATCAAATCGGTCGTCAAATACCGCTCCGAACACGCCGTACTGGAGGCCAAGCCCGGTGCGGTGGACTGGCAGATCGAGCGCGTTGAGCGCAACCGCAACCTGAAGGTGCTGGTGATCGGCGAGAGCGTGAACCGGCGCTACATGTCCGTCATGGGCAGCCCCTGGAAGACCACGCCGTTTCTCGATGCGTCGCCCCATGTGGCTGCCTATGCGCAGTACCACGCACCTGCGCCCAATACGGTCACCAGCCTGGTGCGCACCCTGTCGTATTCGAGCATGGCCGATGGCAGCTTTGACCCGGACCGCAATGTGATGGCCCTGGCCCATGCCGCAGGCTACACCGCGCACTGGATATCCAACCAGGGCAGCGTGGGCAAGCACGATACCAAGATCGCCTGGATTGCGCGGCAGGCCGACACCTACCGGTTTCTCGATCAGCCGCCCGCCGTTGCGCCGTACCGCGATGATTTTGCAATGCTCAACGTGCTGCGCAGCCAGCTGGAGACGCCGGGCACCATTGCGCCGGATGCCGTGATCGTGCTGCACATGATGGGCTCGCACCCCGACGCCTGCGAGCGCGTCACCGACATGCCCATCGCCTTCCAAAGCGGGCAGGGCCACCATATCGACTGCTACCTGACCAGCCTGCGCAAGCTCGATCTTTTCCTGCAGGCGCTGGACGGGCTGCTGCAGACCTGGCGGCCCGACCAGCACGAGATACTGTTCGTCTCTGACCACTCGTTGCGCGTCGAGCCCGCAAGCGACTGGGAGCGCTGGAAGGAGCAATGGCACATGCCCAACAAGAACATCTACGTGGAGCCCAATATCCAGGAGGCCTACGACACCGCGCTGCTGCACATCGACACCGGCCGCAAGGAAGCCATGCGCAATGCCACGCCCATCAGCGGCTATGACTTCTTCCACCTGTACGCCAACTGGCTGGGCGTCAAGAGCCGCATGGTGCAGCCAGACAAGAACCTGATCGCACCCACCAGCAGTGCGCCCATCCAGGTCTATAACTGGCAGCGCATGGTGCCCTGGAGCGAGCTGCCGGATGCGCCGGTGTTCGCGCCGGCGCCGGCAGAAGGGGGCGGCGCCGTCAGCGCCGCAGCACCAGCCAGGTGAAGGCGCCGAGCGACAGCAGCGAGTAGATGATGCCCGGGGCCGCCGCTGTCAACATCGGCGGCCAGTTCTGCAGGTTGCCTGCAAAACCGAACACATTGTTCAAGAGGAAGAAGCTGATACCGGCCATCACTCCGCCAAAAACGTAGCCGGTGATGCCGCCCGAGCGGAAGTGCAGGTAGGCAAAGGGCAGGGCGAGCACCACCATCACCAGGCAGCTGATGGGGTAGAACACCTTGCGCCACAGCTCGATCTCGTAGCGCTGCGCGCTCTGGCCGTTGGCTTCCAGGTGATTCACATAGCGGAACAGGTCGTAGGTGCTCATCTGGTCGGGCTTGAGCACGGCAGCGGCCACCATGCTGCGCGTGACCGTCGTGGGCCAGTCTACATCCGGCAGGTTCTTCACTTCGACGCGCGCCTTGTTGCCATCGCCCAGAAAATAGTGCTGCTCCTGCACCTGGCGCAGCTTCCAGCTGCCGTCGCCAAAGCTGCCGCCGCCGGCGGTGAGCTGTTTCTGGATGCGGCCTTGGCCGTCAAAGCTGAAGATGCGCACCTGCTGCAGCTCGCCCTCGGGGCTGATGGAGCGCACATTGATGGCGGCCATGCCGTCGTCGCGCTTTTCGCGCAGCCAGGCGCCCGTCTGGCCGGTGCTCAGCTGGCCAAAGCGCTGCGCGCGCAGCAATTGGCTGGCCTGTTCGCCAGCAGGGGCCACATAGTCGCCAATCGCAAAGGTGAGCACCACAAAGGCGATGCCGATGGTCATCAGGCTGCCCAGCGCCTGCCAGGGGCTCAGGCCGCTCGTGCGCAGAATGGTGAATTCCGAGGTCTGCGCCATGCGCGCCATCACGAAAATGGTGCCAATCAGCACGGTGATGGGCAGCAGTTCATAGACATGGGTGGGAATGTTCAGCGCCACGCTCAGCACGGCGTGCTTGAGCTGGTAGGTGCCGGTGCCCACCCAGCGGAACTCGTCGACCATGTCAAAAAAGAAGAACAGCGCCAGAAACGCCAGGGTGACAAAGCCTACGGTCGAGGCAATGTCGCGGTAGATCATCTTGCGGAAGGTTTTCATGCGCGGGCTCCCTTGCTGCGCAGCCATTGCAGCGGTGATCGCTGGTGACTGCGGAAATAGAGCAGTACCCAGGCAAGCACCGCAGTTGCACCATGCACCAGGGTGAACGATGCCCACAGGGGCACCTTGCCCGACGACACCCAGCTCTGGGAGAAAGTCATCAGGTTGTAGTAAACGACAAAGGCGAAGAGGGCAAAGAGCAGGCTGCTGCTGCGGCCCGCCCGGGGGTTGACGCTGGCAAGCCCCAGGCCCAGCACCACAAAGTTGAGTGCGGCAATCGCAAGGCCCAGGCGCCAGCCGAGCTCGCCGCGCAGGCGTGGCTCACCACTGGTGACGAGGTTTTGCGTAGGAATGTTCTTGACTGAATAGGAGTCATTGAGGTCGACTGCGCCTGCCTTGCCGATGCGCGTGCCGTACTCCTTGAAGTCGCTGACCTTCAGGCCCTGCTTGTTCTTGTCCTTTTCAACACGCTGGCCATCGTTGAGCACGGCAACGCGGGCATCGTCCTGCACTTCCAGGTGGGCGCTTCTGGCGCTGGTCACGGTGTCCTTCTTGGCCTCGTTGGTCACGATGAAGACGTTGCTGGCCTGCGTGTCCGATGCGCGCTCGCGGTCGATGAAGAAAACCCGCGTTCCATCGGACGACTCCTGGAACTCGCCCGGCGCAATGCGCTCCACATCGCCGCGCTGCTCGTACTGGGCGCGCAGCTGCACGATCTGCTGGTTGGCCCAGGGCCACACCAGCAGGGCCAGCACCGCAATCACCACCATCACCGGCCACGAAAAACGCATCAGCGGGCGCAGAAAGGACATCAGGCTCTGGCCGCTGCTGAACCACACCGCCATCTCGCTGTCGCGGTACATGCGCGATAAGGTAGCCACCACGGCGATGAACAGGCAAAGGCTCAAAATCGTGGGCAATTGGCCGAGCACGGTATAACCCATCACCAGCATCACATCGGACGGGTCGACGCTGCCGCGCGAGGCCTGGCCCAGGACCTTGATAAGCATCATGGTCATCACGACGGTGACCAGCACCACCAAGGTGGCACCAAAGCTGCGGGATAGCTCTTTACGGATCGAAGAATCGAATAACATTGGCGGCAAGGAAAGCACCGATTATGAACTTTGAACTCAAGACTCTGGATCTGGCCTCGGCCGCATTGCAGCCGGGCGATCTCCTGGTCGTACTGGTGGGCGACAACGCACCCAAGGCCAGTGACGCATTGTCCACCCTGATTGCGCATGCGCAGAAAAATGGTGATTTTGAGGCAAAAGCTGGCAAGTCGCTGGCCATGTACGCGGTGCCCGCCATTCAGGCTCGGCATTTGTTGCTGCTCGGTGTGGGCGATGGCTCGGCCAAGTCTGTGCGCCTGGCGCTTGCCGCAGCGGCGGGCAATTTCACCCGCGAGGGCACCAAGCAGGGCGTCATCGCCAGCGCTAGCCCGCTGGCAGAAGAGGCCTTGTACGCTGCCGTGCAATGCGTGGCGGAACTGGCCTACCAGTATGGCACCTCCAAACCATCGGCCAAGGCCGTGGCCTTGCAGGGCGTCACTATTGGCGCACCCAACGCGCAGGAGCTGACCGCCGCCTTTGGCGTGGCCCAGGCTACTGCCACTGGCGTGGCCTTTGCCCGCGAATGGGCCAACCGCCCGGCCAACTACGCCACGCCCAAAATGCTGGCCGATGCCGCCGAAACCCTGGCGGGCGAACACAAACGCATCAAGTGCAAGATTCACAAGCCCGAAGACGTGGCCAAGCTGGGCATGGGCGCCTTCATGGCGGTGGCCCAGGGCTCCAAAGAGCCACTGCGTTTCATCGAGCTGCACTACAGTGGCGCTGACAAGGGCGACAAGCCCGTGGTGCTGGTGGGCAAGGGCATCACCTTCGACACCGGCGGCATCTCGCTCAAGCCAGCGCCCGACATGGACGAGATGAAATACGACATGGGAGGCGCCGCCAGCGTGCTGGGTACCTTCCGTGCGCTGGCAGAGCTCAAGCCTGCCATCAATGTGGTGGGCCTGATTCCGGCCTGCGAAAACATGCCCGATGGCGGCGCGGTCAAGCCTGGCGACGTGGTTACCAGCATGAGCGGCCAGACCATCGAAATTCTGAACACCGATGCCGAAGGGCGCCTGGTGCTGTGCGATGCGCTGCATTACGCAGAGCGCTTCGAGCCTGCGGCGGTGGTTGACATCGCCACTCTGACCGGCGCCTGCGTGATTGCGCTGGGCGCCCAGCGCAGTGGCCTGTTCTCGAACAACGACGCGCTGGCCCAGGCGCTGCACAATGCGGGCGACAAGGCGCAGGACTGGTGCTGGCGTATGCCGCTCGATGACGAGTATGCCGATGGCCTCAAGAGCAATTTTGCCGATGTGGCCAACGTGGGCGGACGCCCGGCGGGCGCCGTGACGGCGGCCAAGTTCCTGCAGCGTTTTGTGGGCAACATGGCCTGGGCGCATCTGGATATTGCAGGTACCGCCTGGCGCAGCGGCGCCAGGAAGGGCGCGACCGGCCGACCCGTCGGCCTGCTGCTGCAGTACCTGCTGTCGGCGCAGAAGGCCGATGCTGCCAAGCCCGGCAAGGCAGACAAGGACGCACGGCCCGGCAAAGCCAAGGCGGTGAAGGCTGACAAGCCCGGCAAGGCCGCGGTCAACCAGGACGGCAGCGACCGTCCGGCAGGCCACTGATCGGATCGACCCGCACCATGGCAGACAAGACCGCAGTGGCCTTCCACTTCAACGCGCCGAGCAAGCTCACCTATGCCTGCAAGCTGGTGCGCAAGCTCCAGCGCATGGACATGCCGCTGGTGGTGCTGGCCGCGCCCGACGTGGTAGCCGAGTTGGATCTGGCGCTGTGGTCGTTCGGCGGCGAGCCGCAGTTTCTGGCCCACTGCCGGGCTGATGCGGCGGCTGCCGTGCTGCAGCGTTCGCCCACGGTGCTGGCCAGCCAGGTGGATGAAGGCTTGCCGCACAGGCGCGTGCTGCTCAATCTGTCCGATCACATGCCCGGCGATTTCGCGCAGTTCGAGCGTGTGATCGAAGTGGTAAGTGCCGATGACGATAACGACCGGCAACTGGCCCGCCAGCGCTGGCGTGACTACACCGCGCAAGGCTATACCATTGAACGGCGCGATCTGGTGATGAAGACCGATGACTGACCACCCCATGGAGCCACGCACCCCGCCCAAATTCGTACCCACGCTGACCGAAGTGGCTGCGCAGGAAGCCGTTTCGGAGGATTTTTCTGACTCTGTGCCCGCCCAGCAGGCGCAGGGGGCCATGAAAAATGATGCATCCGCTGCGTCTGCACCTGCCTATGCCGATGTGCTGCGCAGGCGCCGCGAGGCCGACGCGGATGCGGAGCCTGCGCCGCTGAGCGATATCGACATTGCCAGTCTGCCCACACACAGCGGCTGGGCGCAGCCTGTAGAGGCACCGGAGTTTTCCGCAGGCCCGGCCGATCCAGGACGGTTTGTGGTCGATACCCGGCAGATGGACAGCGCGCCTGCTGAAAACCCGCCATCCATGGAAGGGCCTGAATCCGCCGACCTGCAGCCTCTGGCAGCAGCCGATGACGGAGCAGGCAGCCGCAGCGATGGCGCCGATCAGAACACTGCGACGCATGTCGAAGGCGTTACCGGCAGCCCCGCATCCAATACCGCCATGGATGCGGCCACCGCCAGCCTTGTGGCCAGTGCCGCACAAACGGCGCAGGAGCTGGAAGACGCCATCACGCGCCGGGTGCTGCGCCGCGTGCAGGATACGCTGGATGACCGGCTCACGGCAGCGGTGCTCAAGGTGGTGAACCAGCAGACCGCCTTGCTGCAATCGTCGCTGCAGCTCGAAATCGACACCACGATCCGCGAGGCAGTGGCAGACGCCGTGCGCCAGGCCATGGGCGCGCCAAAAGACCTTCCGAAATAACCAACGGTTGTAACGAACTAAAATTTCATTCGTTGGTAACCGCTGTCGCATCGCGTACAGTACATCTATTCACGCTTCTCGAAGCGCCCTGTGAACAAGGGCGCTTTCTTTATTCCAATGATTGAACTTCGGGGTATCACCCAAACGTACCCGGGCAAGAACGGCCCGGTGCAGGCGCTGCGTGGCGTTGACCTGCGCATTGCCCCCGGCGAGGTGTTTGGCATCATCGGGCGCAGCGGCGCGGGCAAGAGTTCGCTGGTGCGCAATATCAACCTGCTCAACCGGCCCACGACAGGCCAGGTAATCGTCAATGGCCATGAGCTCACGGCCATGAACGACGACCAACTGCGCCAGGCGCGGCGCGAGATCGGCATGGTGTTCCAGCACTTCAATCTGCTCTCGTCCCGCACGGTGTTCGACAATGCCGCGCTGCCGCTGGAGCTGGCCGGTGTCGACAAGGCTGCCATCAAAAAGCGTGTGGATCCGCTGCTCGATCTGGTGGGGCTGTCGGCCTTGAGCGACCGCTATCCCGCGCAGCTGTCGGGCGGCCAGAAGCAGCGCGTGGGCATTGCCCGGGCGCTTGCGAGCGAGCCCAAGGTGCTGCTGAGCGATGAGGCCACCTCGGCGCTCGATCCGGAAACCACCCGCTCGGTGCTGGCCCTGCTCAAGCAGATCAACAAGGACATGGGCCTCACGGTCGTGCTGATCACGCACCAGATGCAGGTGGTCAAGCAGATTGCCGACCGCGTGGCGGTGATGGAAGCGGGCAAGGTGGTGGAAGAGGGCTCGGTGATCGATGTTTTCACCCGCCCGCAGCAGCCCATCACCAAGAGCCTGATCGACGAGATCGTGCCGCAGGATCTGCCGGCCAGCGTGATCGAGCGCGTGCGCACCCTCAACGATGCGCTGACAGCTGGCCACGGCAAGCTGCTGCGCCTGTCCTACGCGGGCAACCAGGCCTACCAGCCCATCCTCTCGCGCCTGATCCGCGACTTCGGCCTGGATGTCAGCATCCTCAACGGCCAGGTCGACGAGATCCAGGACCAGACCTTCGGTTTTCTGGCCGTGTACGCCAGCGGCCCGCTGCAGCAGCTGGATGCGGCAATCGCTGCGCTGCGCGCCTCCGGTGTGCAGGTGCAGGAAGTGGATACTGCGGCCCGCGCCGCCTGATCACCCCCCAAGAGGTAGACCATGTTTGAGAATTTTTCGGAAATGATGCTGGAGCTGTTTGCCACCTCGCTGTGGGAAACCATCATCATGGTGGGCATCTCCGGCGTCGCCGGGGCCCTGATCGGCATTCCGTTGGGCGTGTTTCTGCGCCTCACCGACCAGGGCGGCATCCTGGAAAACAGTGCAGCCAACAAGATCGTCGGCTGGATCGTGAACGCCGTGCGCTCCACGCCCTTCATCATCCTGCTGGTGGCGATCATCCCGTTCACGCGGCTGATCACCGGCTCGTCCATCGGTACCGCAGCCGCCATTGTGCCGCTCACGCTGGCGGCCGCGCCCTTCATCGCCCGCCTGGTGGAGACCTCGCTGCGCGAGGTGGACAACGGCCTCATCGAGGCGGCGCAGGCGATGGGCGCCACCTCGTGGCAGATTGTCTGGAAAGTGCTGCTGCCCGAGGCGCTGCCCGGCATCGTTGCGGGCCTGACCATCAGCTTTGTCTCGCTGACCGGCTATTCGGCCATGGCAGGCGCCATTGGCGGTGGGGGCCTGGGTGATCTGGGCATTCGCTACGGCTACCAGCGCTTCCTGCCGGACATCATGCTGGCGGTGGTCGTGATCCTGATCATTTTTGTGCAACTGGTACAAAGCCTGGGTGACTGGGCCGTACGGCGCCTGAGCCACAAGTAAGGCAAGCATCGCTGCGCGCGCACCACAAGACGTCAAAGCCCATGAAGCATCGCCTTCATGGGCTTTTTTGCTTTGGTACTGCAATCAAAAACGCCCCAAAATTCAATCCAGGTAAGCGCAAGCAGCTATGGTTTACTGCGGTTCAATGTCGCCATAAGCCTCTCGCGCAAGGGGCTTTCTCTTTCGCTTTCCATCGCAGCGATGGCCATCCATTCCTGCGCATCCTCTCCTAAATCTATAGCAAGGTTTCCCGCAAGCATTGGGCTTAGAAAGCCGCGTTTTCTCGCGTTGTTGAATGTCGGCTGTGTGATGTTGTAGCGCTTCGCCCAGTCTGCTGCCTTGTGCGTTTTTAGCGCTCTGTCCAATAGCTCAAGTGTGGATTTCATTTCACGCCTATCACAGTTTGCATCTTTCGATGTTAACGCGGCGTGAAAAATATTTGTTTTACGCGGCGTTAAATTCTTGCAAACTTCACCTCGCGTTAAACATGTAGCTTTGCACGTATCTGCTTACCGATCTACACGTAATTCGTCAATTGTCCTTTCATCTTTGATAAGTACCCAGCGATATCCCGGAGGGGCTGTTGGTGACTGTGTCGCAGGCGCTGATCTTCTGTTGCTTAGGTTGGATTCGTTGATTCCGTTCTTGATAGCTGCTTTTAGCACTTCGTACGAAATCCAGATTGATGCCATTGCACCTAGTACAGAGAGCGCGATGTAAAGCGCAGTGATTCGTTCGAAGTAGTCCAGTAATTGGTGCGTAGTCATGTTTTTCGCCTGGGTCTTTGAGACGTTGTAAACGGTAGCCTCGCGTGCGTGGTCTCCGTGTGCAACGTTGCACAGTTTAGGAGCTAACCATGATTCGTGTATCGGTGAAGTCGACCGAAGTCCGCAACCAAAGCGGCGTTGCCAAGGGCAGCGGCAAGCAATACAGCCTGGATTTTCAAACCGTGTGGATGCATACGGTTGACCGCAACGGCCAGCCCAATCCCTACCCAGAAAAGGTAGAGATCATCCTTCCGAAGAACGATCAAGGTGCGGCGCTCTTCTACCCCATGGGTGAATACGTCCTCGCGCCTCAATCCATCTACGTGGGCCGCAACGGCGATTTGCAAATCTCGCCACGCCTCACCCCCCTGAAAGCAGAACCCAAGGCGCAGGGTTAAGCCATGTTTGAGCCGCTGCACGCGGCCCGTGTTGCGCTCATTGAAGCTGCCGCCCTGGCGCTCATTAATGAGTTCAACGCTGGCAATCCTGCACCTGCCGATGAACTGCACATCACCATCAAAAACGATGGTGGTGTGTGGCTCGGTGATACCCAGTACATCGCAGGCGGTGTACCGGTCGCTGGCGAGGCGTTCTGATGGTCATGCCGTCCGAGTGCTTCGTGCGCCTTGCCAATGCCCGCGATGGCCTGCTGATGCAGCGCTCCGCATGGGCAGATCGGCAAGAGTTCCTCATCGCAGAAAAGCTCCGCCTTGAAGCCATCTCCATCATTGAAGACGGCTTCCGGGATTGGGCCTTTCTCGCGTGGAAATCCAAAGAGCAGGCTGCGGGCCGTCGCTATGAAAGCGATGCGTCTGCGCGTGCTGCATATCGTCAGGGGGCGCATTGATGGCTGCGCTTCTCGACGTCTCGCGCCAATTCCACTTCAACGAAGAAGCATGGAAAAACGGTGAGTACTACAACGCAAACAAGGTACCTGCGGAAGTAGCAGAGATTCAAGCCCGTGCCCGTGAATACGTGCGTGGCCTTGCATCTGGCTATTTGGACAAGCGCGCTCAAAAGATGGCGCTGTCAGCGAGCGAAGCGAGCGGGCTTGTCTCACTATCAACAAGTTGCAGAGAAGAATTCTTCTCTGAAAACACTATTGAAATTGATAGGGAGAAGGCGCGATTGACGCGCATGCGCAAGAGCGTCGGGATCAGCGCGAAAGCGCTTCACAACCTGGGCTCCAAAAAGCAAAACGTCTTCATGCTCACGCTCACCTATCGCGGCACAAACCGCGACTGGAAGCCGCACCACATCAGCCGTTTTCTTGATGCTCTGCGCAAGTGGCACTACAGCCGCACCGGCAGCAAAAAAGTCCGCTACGTGTGGGTTGCTGAGCTGCAAAAACGCGGCGTCATTCACTACCACTGCGTTGTTTGGCTTGACGCCGGATTGACCCCGCCAAAGCCCGATCAGCCGTGGCGTAGCAAAGGCGTGTGGATGGCTCCCATGTGGGGCCATGGCATGTCAAACCGGGTTCTGGCCTATGCGCCTGTGGCCTACCTCATGAAATACGCCTCTAAGGGCAATAGCGAAGGGAGATTTCCGCATGGTGCCCGGATATCTGGTGTGGGTGGTCTCGATGAAGCTGGTCGCGGTGTGCGTCGCTGGGTTCTGTGGCCTGCGTATGTGCAGGCGAATTCTGACATCTGGGGCGACTGGAAACGCAAGGAAGGCGGCGGCTATTTCAGCCCTTCAACGGGCGAGATTCTCCGGTCTGAATTCAAGCCAACAGGCGGCGGTTTTTCACGCTTTGTGCGTGTCTTTGAGAACCCCCGGCGCATAGAAGCTGGCGGGCCTTTCGTTTGGTTGCCACAGGAGTATTTGCAATGATTTTGATCCCATTGGTTTTTGTCGCGTTTATGTGGAACGGCGTTCACCAGTCCCCATATCAGGGGCCGCATTTCGAGCCCGGCACTCTCCGTCCGGCTCCTATGGTCGTCGTCTCCAAATGACTGATTTCGAGGCTCTCATGATCGCGGCGGCGCTCTTCTTTGCGTTCGTCCTCGGCTACCGGCAAGGGAGGGCAGGCTAATGCTCGTCTCCATGTTCCTGGGAGCGCTCGTAGCGGCCTACTTCGGTGGCTATGTGGCTGGTGCCACTGTCGCCTACATCAAGAAATTCAGCAGCATCAGCTGATCCGTAGCCGGGCGGCTCCCGGTGTGTTTATAGGAGTTCTTCATGAGCAATATGACTCTGTCTCAAAAAGTGAAATACGGCGCTGTTGCCGGTGCCCTGGCCCTGTCCAATGTCGCATTTGCGGCTGCGACTGATCCCACCTCTGCGATTGCAGATGCGCAAACGACCATTCTGGGCATCGTTGCCGCTGCGGGTGCTGCGTTCATCGCAGTTGCGCTGGCCGGTGTGGGCTGGTCTGTGGGTGCCAAGTTCATCAAGCGCATCGGCGGTAAGGCTTGATGAACGAGCGGGGCGGGGGCGGTGGGGCTGCGAAGCGGTTCCGCTGCCCCCGCTCTGCTCGTTTTGGTGTGTATCTGTGTTCTATTTTTAAGCGTGTGAGGGGATAACAAGTGCGATCAATCAGGTTCTTGCTCCTGCTGCTTTTGTCGCTTGTGTCCGTATGCGCTCAAGCGTCGTTTCCCACTGGTCGGTTCAGGGCTATGTACACGGATTCTCCGTGGCAGCGGAGCATTGATGCCGCTTGCGCTGACGGGCTTCGCTATAGGCAGTCTATCGAGACTGAGGGTAAGGTCTACACGTCTAACGGGTACGTTACTAACAACCCCTCTAACGGCAGTTGTAAATACAAGGCCACAAAGCCCGGTGTCGATTTTGTTTGGGAATACGCCCTTAGCTGGAATGGTGAAATTGCGTTCTGTCCAGCAAATGCGCATTCCGATGGTGCAAGTTCTGGCACATGCTCTTGTGATGTTGGCTTTGAAGAAAAGGACGGTCAGTGCGTTCCTAAGTCAACGAATAAATGCGAGGCTGGCAAAAAGATTTACTTCAATGAAGACAAGCCCGGCGGTGTTCCCGAGAGCATGTGTGTCTCTAGCTGCAAATACAAGCCGGGCAATACTATTGCCTTCAAAAAAGATGACGCTTGGTTTTGGTCGGGCGACTTCACCAGTACGGGTGAAACCTGTACAGCTCCTACCGGCGGAGAAGGTAACGGAGGCGGCGGCGGCACCAACACAGGTGGTGGCACCAACACAGGCGGTGGTACCAACACAGGTGGCGGTACCAACACAGGTGGCGGCACCAACACAGGCGGTGGTACCAACACAGGCGGTGGTACCAACACAGGCGGCGGTACCAACACAGGTGGCGGCACCAATACAGGTGGCGGTACCAACACAGGTGGCGGTACCAACACAGGTGGCGGCACCAACACAGGTGGCGGTACCAACACAGGTGGCGGCACCAACACGGGTGGCGGCACCAACACAGGCGGCGGCACCAACACGGGCGGCGGCACTAATACGGGCGGCGGCACCAACACAGGTGGCGGTACCAATACGGGCGGCGGCACCAACACAGGTGGCGGTACCAATACGGGCGGCGGCACCAACACAGGCGGCGGCACCAACACGGGCGGCGGTACCAACACAGGTGGCGGTACCAACACAGGTGGAGGAACCAACACAGGTGGCGGCACCAACACAGGCGGCGGGACCAACACGGGCGGCGGCACCAACACAGGTGGCGGCACTAACACAGGTGGCGGTACCAACACCGGCGGCGGTACCAATACGGGCGGTGGTGGCGGTGGCGGCGGCGGTGATGAAGGTGATGAGGGTGGCGCCTGTGGTGGGCCTAAGCAGCCTCCTTGCAAGATTGATGAGACCGGAACGCCTGACGGTAAGGACGTTTTCGGAGATTCAAAAGGGGCACTCGACAAGGTTGACGGGGATCGTCAGGGCACTCTCGATGGGATAAAAAAGTCTGACGATAAAGATACGTCTTGGGGCGTCTCTTTCGGCTGGTTGCAGCATGGTGGCTGTGAACCCTGGAACCTCGGCACATTGCCTACGCCTACGCCTACGATGCTTGCAATCGACATCTGCACGATTGAGGGCTACACCGCGCCTATCGTCTCCTTCCTCTGGATCATCACGACTGTTGGCTTGTGCGCGGGCCTAGTGTTCGGCACGATGAACGGAGGTAAGCAGTAATGCCTTTACTCGGTCTTTTGCTTAGCAATCTGCTGACTGCTCTCGTTGCTTGGTTTGCTCAGTACGTCACGCGAAAAGTTGCCTTTGGCGGTGCTGTCGTGGTTGCTTCATCTGCGCTTACGTTTGGGTTGTTTGTCGTATTCCGTGGCGTCATGACAATGGCCGATAGCGCGCTCTCTGGCTTGCCGGCCATGTTCGTCAAAGCGTTCTTCATGGCTGTGCCTCCTGCCGCCATTCCATGCGTGTCTGCGTACATCACGATCTGGACTGCATGTGGCGTCTACCGCTGGCAGCAGGATTTGATTCATCTATTTGCCAAGTCCAATTGAGGGGGTCATATGGCTGTTTACGTTGTCTCCGGCAAGCTTGGTTCGGGTAAAGGGTTGTACTGTGTGCACAAGATTCAGCAAGCGCTCTATGAGGGTCGGCGCGTGGCGACTAACTTTGATCTCAAGCTGGAAAACATGCTTCCCCATCGGTCGAAGAAAACCGCAATCCGCGTCCCTGATAAGCCCACGGCGCAAGACCTGGACGATATTGGTCACGGCAACCCGGACAAGCGCTACGACGAAAGCAAAGCGGGTGTACTGGTTCTGGATGAGTTGGGATCGTGGCTCAATTCGCGCGATTTTCAAAACGCCGAACGAACCAAGCTCATCGACTGGTTGATCCATGCGCGCAAAAAGGGTTGGGACGTCTACCTCGTTGTGCAAAACATTGAGATGCTTGATAAGCAAGTGCGCGTGGGCCTTGCTGAATACCTCGTCAAATGCGTGCGTGCTGACAAGATGCGCATCCCCATGGTGGGCGCATTCCTCGGCAAGATGGGGCGGCTTCCACGCTTTCACATCGCCAATATCTTTATGCCCGATGTGCCGGGTATCGTGGTGGATCGGGAGTGGTACCGCAACACCGATCTCTACGCGGCCTACGACACATTGCAGATATTCCGCGACTGGCATCGCAAGCCCGGCGATCCTGGCTTCAAAGACGAAACATACATGGGGCCGTACAGCTATCTCAGTCCCTGGCATGTGACGAACTATCAGGGCGAAAAAGCAAAGCTGCCGCTGCTCCAGCGCCTTGCGCCAAGGGTCTTCACGCCTCCAGTTAGGCCAGCACTCAAGCCCAAAAACCACCAGGTGACGGCTGCGGCAAAGCTCGCAAAATCGGAAGCATGGCAAGCGGCACGGCGCGCATTGGAGGTAGCAGCATGAAGGGTTTTTGGTGGGCGCTTGCGCTGTTGGCCATTGCCGTGTTCTGGCTCTCCGTCCAGCTTGGGGCGGCTATCGATGATGTGCTTGGGCCTGATGAGCCTTTGCGCAAGCCCGATTAATCAGTCGCTAGGGGCATTTGCACAAATGCCTTTTGCAGCCATATGTGCAGGTTCCTTGTGGCTTCCTTGACCCATTGTGGCGTTGTGCGTTTGGCGGGGTGTGCGATGCGTCCTGCTGCTGCAAATGCGCGTCCACGTGCGGCGCGAATATCGCGCATCAGCTTGGTGGTTGGTCGTGCGGTGGCCCATTTCAGAATGCGCCCAAATGGCAGCGGCATTTGCAGTGCCAGTGCTTCGGGGTGCTTGCGGTAGTTTGCTGCGATTGCCATGACGTGCTCCTTTTTACATCCTCTCGCTCGTCGCTTCCTCGCTCCCCTTGGGGCCGGAGGCGTCAAGGGGCGGGGGGGATGGCAGAACTCATGCACAGCAAGCAAAAAGGGGCCTTTGCCCCAGTACTGCTATCAAACATCCCCCCACAAGCGCCCCTCGCCCGCGCCGGGGTCTTGTGGGGGGATGTGCAGGGATGGGGCAAAGGGCACTTTTGGCCGTCTAGCCTGCGGCCGCAGCGGGCGTGACATAAAGCGAAGCGACTGGCGCGCCTGATGCAGCAGGCGGGTTATTGGGCGGGAGCTTCGTGCGACCGGATTGTTGTATCGTGTAACTAGGAAGCGCTTCCTGTTAATCAACAGGAGTAGTTATGGCAAGAATTGGATATGCGCGTGTAAGCACGCTTGATCAGGATACATCGCTGCAATTTGCGGCTCTTCGATCTGCGCGGTGTGATCGCATCGTTGAGGAAAAGGTATCAGCGGTAAAACCTCGGCCGAAGTTGGATAAGCTGCTCTCTGAGCTACGGGCTGGTGACGAACTTGTGATCTATAAGATTGATCGCTTGGCCCGTAGTGTGCGTGATCTCGTGCGAATATCTGAGCATGTAGAGAGCGTTGGGGCAAGGCTTCGCAGCATGACGGAACCTATCGATGTAACTACGCCAATGGGCCGTATGGCATTGCACATGCTAGGCGTAGTTGCAGAGTTTGAACGTAGCTTAATACGTGAACGTTGCATTGCTGGTCAGATTGAGGCCGTTCGTAAGGGTAAGCTCATCGGTCGGCCTAGCAAGCTTTCTTTGCAGGAGCAGAACGAGCTTATTCAGTTGGCTGACTGTGGCATACCGTTGAAGGACATTGGGGCTGCTTATGGGGTCTGTGAAGGTACTGTGAGGCGGTTTCACGGGATTGCCACAGGGCGAATAGATCGCTTCACCGGCATTGTTCGCAAGTCTCTTTAGCGCAACAAAAAACCCGCATTATTTGCGGGTTTCTATCGTTTTGATAGCGCTTTTTGCATCAAATTTGATAGCAAAATAAAGTATGGTTTTCGCACTGTGGCCGGGTGTGCATGTGTTCCATGTCGCCCAGGGGGCAAATATCGCTGCACCGCTGCCTACAATGCATGCAACAGCGAAAAACCAGGAGACCTGCATGAACGCCCCTTTGCCACCTGCCCATGGCTTGCCGCTGCAGCGCCTTGATGCGGCTCAATGGCAGCGCGCCAAGCTGCTGCTTGACGACAGCTGGATCGAGCAGGAGCCCCCGCTTGCCGCCGCGTTGCCTGTGGTGCTGGCCCGCGATGTGGGGCTGGATTGGCACAAGGCGGGCACTTTCCGCCACCACCTGCTGGGTGTCACGCGCACGCTGCAGCTGTGGCAGCAGCCCGAGGACGTCAAGCTCCTGGGCCTGCTGCACAGCGTGTACGGCAATGCCTTTGTCGATCTCGTCAAGTTTGATGCGAACAGCGAGCGCAGCAAGCTTGCCGCCGTGGTGGGCGAGAAGGCCGAGCAGCTGGTCTTCGAGTTCTGCACGCTCTCGCGTGCGCAGTTTGTGCAGAAGGTGCTGGCTGGTCAGATCGAGGCCGATGGCGCCGTGGTGCTGGAGCACAAAGGCAGCCCGCGCCGGGTAGAGCCTTATACGGTGGCGGCTTTCATCATTGTCAGCATGGCCGACACCATGGAGCAGTGGTTCAGCTGGCAGGACGATATTTTCTCCAGCTTCCCGAATGTGCCGCAGCGCAGCCAGAAGGCGCACTGGATGGCCTCGCTCTGGCCAGGCCCGATGCGTCCGAGCGGCCGCATGCTGTCGCAGATTGCCAGCCTGGGCCTGGCGCTGCAGCATCCGGGCTTGCAGGGCCTGCTGCCCGTGCCGCCCGTGTTTGCCCATTGCACCCAAGGCCTGGCTCCGGCGGCCGATGCGGCAGCGGCGTCGCTGTACTGGTCGGTCATCCAGCAGGACCAGCCGCTCACCGACCTGGATGTGGCAACTGGCGTGCTGGAGCAGGCCGTGCAGCTCAACCCCTGGGTGGGCGAGCCGCAAATGGTGCTGGCCCAGCTGTACCTGAGCGCCGGGCGCGATGCAGACGCCAAGGCCGCCGCCGACAGCGCACTGCAGGCTTTCAGCCAATGGGGCAATGCCTGGGACAAGCGCGTGCAGTGGGACGCCTGGGTGGCGTGGACGCGCATCCTGCAGCAGCATGCGCAGAATGGCAACTGGCCCGAGCGGCTGGACAAGCTCAATAACGTGGCCTTGAAGCCTGAATAGGCGGGGCGGCAAGGCGGGCTGAAAGCCAGGCCAAAACCGCTGCTGGCCTAAGCTACGCAAGCGCCGGTACATCAAATGTGATCGTGTCAAATCTCCGCAACGCGGTTGTAAGCAAATCTCTAAACAATCTTTGCTGCGGTGCAAAAACGGGCTTACAGTTCGGTATCGAATTTGAAAGGTATCGCTCGTGCAAAAACGTACATTGCTGCAATCGGTTCTGGCCCTGGCGCTGGCCGTGGGTGTTTCTGGCGCCGCTGTTGCTCAGGACAAGGAAATCAAGGTTGGCGTGACCGCCGGCCCGCACGCCCAGATCATGGAGCAGGTCAAGAAGATCGCCGAGAAGGATGGCCTCAAGATCAAGATCATCGAGTTCAGCGACTATGTACAGCCCAATGCAGCGCTGCAGTCGGGTGAGCTCGATGCCAACAGCTACCAGCACAAGCCTTACCTGGACGCCCAGATCAAGGACCGTGGCTACAAGTTTGCTGTGGCTGCCGATACGGTGAATTTCCCGATCGGTATCTATTCCAAGAAAATCAAGAAGCTCGACGAGCTGAAGGAAGGCGCGCGTTTCGGCATTCCGAACGACCCGACCAACGGAGGCCGCGTGCTGCTGCTGTTGCAGGCCAATGGCTTGATCAAGCTCAAGGACAATGCAGGCCTGAAGGCCACGCCGCTGGACGTGGTGGCCAACCCCAAGAAGCTGAAGTTCGTGGAGCTGGATGCGGCCCAACTGCCTCGCTCGCTCGATGACCTGGATGCAGCGGCCATCAACACCAATTTCGCCATCTCGGCGGGCCTCAACCCCAAGACCGATTCCATCGTGCTGGAAAGCGCCAAGAACCCCTATGTAAACATTCTGGTGGTGCGTGAGGCCGACAAGAACCAGCCTTGGGTGGCCAAGCTTGTCAAGGCCTACCACAATGAAGAGATCCGCAAGTTCCTGGACGTGCAGTTCAAGGGCTCGGTGATGGCCGGTTTCTGAACGCAGGGCGTCTGCGTTCTGGGCGCCTCGGAGAAAAAGCCTCGCAGTGCGAGGCTTTTTGCTTATTCCTTGTTACTTTTCGCTGGCGGTGCCCACCGGCCGCTGCACGTGCCCGGACGCTGCGGCCCCCCTCAGGAGACGAGAGGCGAGGAGGAGCCCGGCGTCTGGTCTGCAGGCTTTACGCCTTTGCCGCTTTTGCTGGCGGAGCGGGGCTTGGTCGGCTTGTCTGGCTTATCTGAGGGAATGGATTCGATCTTGACAATGGCCAGCGACATATTGTCGCCCGTGCCTGTGGCACGCATCTGTGCGCGCTCGATCAGAAACTGGCTGGCCTCGCGCGGCGACAGGAGCCGGGTGATCGACGAGAGTTCTTCGGGTGCAAAGTAGTGCCAGATCCCGTCGCTGCAGGCCATCAGCACATCGCCGTGCTTGAGCACGGGAATGCGGTGGTGGATGAGGGGCGGGTCTTCTGCCGTGCCCAGGCAGTTGAGCAAAATATTGGATTGGGGGTGGAAACGCGCTTCTTCCAGCGTCAACTCGCCCTGGTCCACCAGGGTCTGCACATAGGAATGGTCGCTCGTCTGGTACAGCAGCTGCCCATTGCGGAAGTGGTAAATGCGCGAGTCGCCCGCATGCACCCACATGCACGAGCCATTGGGCATGATGACGAAGGCTGCAATGGTGCTGTGCGGCTCTTGCTCGGCGGCAATGGCCACCAGGCGGATCAACAGATGGGCTTCGCGCACAATGCTGCCCAGCATGGCTTCGGGGCTGTCGGTTTCGGGGGCGAAACGCTCGAACACCTGCTTGGCCGTCATCATCACCTGGTCGGCCGCTGCGCGCCCGCCGCTGCGCCCGCCCATGCCATCGGCCACAACGGCCAGCACGCAGCCTTTCACACGGTGGTGGGCCATTATCACCACCTGATCCTGCTGGTAAGGGCGATCACCCTTGTGCAGGCCGGTGGCTGCGGACAAACGGAAACTGGTGCTCATGCGAGGCGGATACTTTTTATGGAGTTGTCACCCATCATAGAACAGATTGCCGCGCAGACGGCCTCCAGGCCTGTGTTTACGGCCTTTGCAGGCCCTTAACTGATGTTTGCGCGCCATCTTTTGCGGGTCTGGGCCTTTTGCGCGGCCTACCCGTTGGCGCCACCGGCTAGACTTGCCTGCCCATGTCCTTGCCACCAGCCACACCTTCGCCATCCGGCCCATTGATCGCGCCACCTGCACCGTTGCAACTGCGCGCGCAGCAGCAGCGCATGGTGGACGCCATCCTGTCTGCCTGGGAAGCCGGGGAGTCCATCGCCGTCGAGGCGCCTACAGGAACGGGCAAGACCTATGCCTACCTGATGGCCGCGCTCCGGCAAGGTGGGCGGTTTGTGGTGAGCACCGCCACACGGGCTTTGCAGGATCAGTTGGTGGACCGCGATCTTCCCGCGCTGCTGGGTCACCTGCAGATGCGCAGGCGCGTGGCGGTGCTCAAGGGGCGGGAGAACTACGTTTGCCTGCATGGCGTGGCGCAATCGCTGCAAACCCACCGGCCTGCCGATCAGCTGCAGGCACTGCAGCAGGTGGCACGCTGGGCCCAAGGCACGCGCAGCGGCGACCTGGCCGAGCTGGAAGACATGCGCGAGCTGCCCGCGCTGATGCCGCAGATCACAGCAAGCCACAGCGAGTGCCTGGGGCAGCGCTGTGCGCAGTTCACAGCCTGCTTTTCCAACCGCGCCAGGGCGCAGGCCGCGCAGGCTGATGTGCTGGTGATCAACCACCACCTGTACTTCAGCGAACTGCGCCACCGCCAGATGCTGGGCGCTGCCAACGGCTTTGTGCCTTTGGCCGATACCGTGGTGATGGACGAAGCACACCAGTTGCCTGCCATCGGCCTCAAGGTGCTGGCCAGGGGATTGAATGCGGCCGATGTGCAGGATTTCGTGCAGGCCGTGGCCCGCCAGACACGCCTGCATGCGCGTGGCTTTGCGCCCTGGGATGCCTTGCTTGCGGCCTGCAGCCAGGCGCTCGCGCGGTGGGTGGCGACGAGCCAGGTCAGCAGTACCGCCTCCGGCCGCGCGGCGGAGTCAGAAAGCGCCGCCCGTGCTGAAAATACCGAAGCCTTGGTGTACCTGCACAATCGATTATCGGAAATGATAGCTGCCTTGCAAGGTGTGGCGGGCGGTGCAGCCAGCCTACAGCGTCTGGTAGAGCAGGGCAACAGTCTGCTTGCCATGTTGCGCCAGTGGGGCAGGCCGCCTGCTGCGGGCCTGGTGCGCTGGTGGGATGGCCCGAGCCTGCCGCACCAGCAGCACCTACCCCATGCAGGGCCAGCGCAGGCGCGAGCCCTGCGGCAGGGCTTTCGGGAATCCCCGCCGTGGCTGTGGCAGGCGCTGGCGGCTTTGCAGCCCGCTGTGTTGAACGCTACCTGGCTGGCCGCTTCGCCAGCGGTTGCGGAGAGCCAGTCCGGGGGAGCGCAGCCACGCCGCTGGCTGTTCACCTCTGCCACGCTGGGGCAGGACGACGCACTGCAGTGGTTCACCAGCGCCATGGGCCTGCAAGGGCGCAGCTGTTCGGACGATGGGGCTGCGGCGGCGCCTCAATCCCAACAGGACCCGCAACAGATACAGCAACAGACTTCGCCGCAGGAGCAGCAAACACCACCCCAGGTGCGGTGTCTGCGCCTTGCGCATGCGCTCAATTGGGCAGCGCAGGCCGCGCTGGTCATTCCCCAGTCGCTGCCGCCAGCAGATGCACCGGCACCCGAGCGTGCGCAGGCATTGGCAGCGTGGCTGAGGGAGCCGGTCACTCAGCTGGGCGGCCGCTGCATGGTGCTCTGTACATCCACCGCAGCCATGCAGGCGCTGGCGGAGGCGCTGCGCCAGGCACTGAGCGCTGCCCCCATCGATGTGCAGATGCAGGGCGAGGCCCCCAAGCGCCATCTGCTGGCCGGCATGCGTGGCGCGACCGGCCAGGGGCGACGCGGGCAGGTGCTGGTGGGCACCATGGCGCTGTGGGAGGGGGTGGACCTTCCGGGTGATGCGCTGCAACTGCTGGTGATTGACAAGCTGCCGTTTCCGCCCCGCCACGACGCATTGCACGCTGCGCGCGCAGCGGCCTTGCAAGATCGGGGGGAAGACGGTTTTCTGGCCTACACCCTGCCGCAGACCGCCATGCAGCTGCGCCAGGGCGTAGGGCGCCTGCTGCGCTCGTTTGGTGACCGTGGCCTGGTGGTGGTTGCCGACGCGCGCCTGGCTACCCGCAGTTATGGCGCCAGCCTGCTGGCCGCGTTGCCGCCGATGCCGCAACTGCCTGAAGAAGAGGTTGCGCAGTACCTGGCCTCTGTTCGCGGCACAGCAGCAGAGGCTGGGGCCTCACCAGATATTCCTCATGAAAAAAGCTGAAAGCGCCCAATTAATGGGCGCTCTCAGCTATTGATTGAGGAGCTTCGGAGCGCGTCAGCCGCCCCTGCGGCAACGGATTACCAGAGCTTCCACCAGGGCTTGTCTTCTCTGCGGAAGCCCTTGCTGAGCAAGGTGGTGTTCGGGTAGCTGGCTTCCAGCACGCGCTTGGCATCGGCTGCCATGTCGTTCATGTTCAGGCGCTCGTACGACAGCATCATGATGTAGAGCGCATCTTCCTGAGCAGGCACTTCCTTGTACTCGCTGATCGCGTTCTGTGCGCGGTTGATGGCAGCGACATAGGCGCCGCGCTCGTAGTAGTAGCGTGCCACATGCACCTCGTACTGCGCCAGCGAGTTGACGATGTAGCGCATGCGCTTTTCGGCGTCCGGGGTGTACTTGGATTCAGGGAAACGCGTCACCAGCTCGCGGAAAGCCTCGAACGAATCCTTGGCCGCCTTCTGGTCGCGCTCGGACAGATCCTGCTTGGCCACCCAGGAGAACAGACCCAGGTTTTCATTGAAATTGACCAGCCCCTTCAGGTAGAGCGCGTAATCCACGCCTTCACTGGCAGGGTGTAGCTTGATGAAGCGGTCCAGCGTGCCGATGGCCTGGGCTTTTTCACCACTCTTGTACTGGGAGTAGGCCTTTTCAAGCTGGGCCTGCTGGGCCAGTGGCGTGCCAGCGGCGCGGCCTTCGAGCTTTTCGTACAGCGGAACGGCCTTGTCGAACGAGCCGGTCGAGGCCTCGTCGCGGGCTTCCGAATAAATCTTGTTGGGGCTCCAGCCTGCTGTTGGATCCACCTCGGTTGTGGAGCAGCCTGCCAGCAGCATGGCGGTTGCTACGGAAGCGATAGCGGTAACCTGAGATGTACGTTGCGCAAACAGCATTTTTGGCATCAATTCCATGGATGGAAAGCGGGAAAAACCGCGCGGCGGCGATCGTCCGCCTGCGCAGCAGGGCTGCACCTGTCGCGCCCTGTATCCGGCCCATTGTAATAGGCTGCGCAAGCCAATCGGGCAGGCAAGGGTTGCGAGGGGTTGTTGTGTGTAACAGCGGCTGGGGGTTGCGGGTTGTTTGCCGGGCAGGGGGCCCAAGCTTTCCTACAATGCAGGGATATGTTCGTACACCTTCGCATCCATTCCGAGTTCTCGATCATCGACAGCACCAACCGCATTGGGGATCTGGTGAAGTTCGCCGCCAATGACGGGCAACCGGCGATGGCGCTGACCGACCTTAACAGCCTGTTTGGCGCCATCAAGTTCTACAAGGCGGGGCGGGGCGCGGGCGTCAAGCCGCTGCTGGGGGCCGAGCTGGTGATGGAGGCCGAGGTGTCGGGCGGGCCGCTGTCGCGCATCATCGTGCTGATCCAGAACCAGCAGGGGTATCTGAACCTGTCCGAGATTCTGGCGCGTGTGTGGATGGCCGATACCGTCAAGGCGCAGCCGCAGTGCACCTGGGCCTGGCTGGAGGAGCTCTCGGCGGGGCTGATCGTGCTCTCGGGGGCGCAGGCCGGCCCGGTAGGCCAGGCCCTGCTGCGCGGTGACGAAATGGCGGCGCGCAGCAGCGCGTTGCGCCTGGCAAGCCTGTTTCCGCACCGTTTTTACATCGAACTGCAGCGCGCAGGCCGCTCGGACGATGAAACCCATGTGAGCGCCGCGGTGGCGCTCGCTGCCAACCTGAAGCTGCCGGTGGTGGCCACCCACCCGGTGCAGTTTGGCAAGCCATCGGATTTCGAGGCGCACGAGGCGCGCGTCTGTATTGCCGAGGGCGAGACGCTGGGCAACAAAAAACGCATCAAGCGCTTCACGCAGGACCAGTACCTGAAATCCGCTGCCGAGATGGAGGCGCTGTTTGCCGATGTGCCCAGCGCCATTGCCAACACTGCCGAAATTGCCCGCCGCTGCAGCGTTACCCTGCAGCTGGGCAAGTACTTTCTGCCGGATTTCCCCACGCCCAATGGCATGCCGATTGACGACTACTTCCGCCAGGCGTCGTTCGACGGGCTGGAAGACCGCCTCAAGCTCCTCTTTCCGGACGCAGCAAAGCGCGAGGCCGAGCGGCCCAAATATGTGGAGCGGCTGGAGTTCGAGCTGGGCATCATTTTGAAGATGGGTTTTCCCGGCTACTTCCTGATCGTGGCGGACTTCATCAACTGGGCCAAGCAAAATGGCTGCCCGGTGGGGCCGGGCCGGGGGTCGGGCGCGGGCTCGCTCGTTGCCTACGTGCTCAAGATCACCGATCTCGACCCGATCCACTACAACCTGCTGTTCGAGCGCTTCCTGAACCCGGAGCGCGTATCCATGCCCGACTTTGACGTCGACTTCTGCCAGGCCAACCGCGACCGGGTGATCGATTATGTGAAAGACCTGTACGGCCGCAATGCCGTCAGCCAGATCGCCACCTTCGGCACCATGGCCGCGCGCGCGGCCATCCGCGACGTGGGCCGTGTCATGGACATGAGCTACACCTTCTGCGACGGCATCTCCAAGCTCATCCCCAACAAGCCGGGCCTGCACGTCACGCTCAAATACCCGCCCAACCCGCCCAAGGAAGGCGACAAGTACACCTACGCGATCAAGGAAGAGCCCATCCTTGCCGAGCGCATCGAGAAAGAGGAAGACGTCAAGACCCTGATCGAGATGGCGCAAAAGCTCGAAGGCATGACGCGGAACATCGGCATGCACGCGGGCGGCGTGGTGATTGCCCCGGGCAAGCTGACCGATTTCTGCCCGCTCTACCAGCAGCCGGGCAGTACCTCGGCCGTGGCCATGTACGACAAGGACGATGTGGAGGCGGTGGGCCTCGTCAAGTTCGACTTTCTGGGCCTGGCCACGCTCACCATCCTGGAGATTGCCCGCGAATTCATCATGAAGCGCCACAAGGGCCAGGAAAACTTCGCCTTCGAGAACATTCCGCTCGACGACGCCAAAACCTACCAACTGTTCTCTGCCGGCAAGACCGAGGCCGTGTTCCAGTTTGAATCGCGCGGCATGCAGCAGATGCTCAAGGAGGCCAAGCCCAGCCGCCTGGAGGACTTGATTGCGCTCAACGCGCTCTACCGCCCCGGCCCGATGGACCTGATTCCCAGCTTTGTGGCCCGAAAGCACGGCAAGGAAGTGGTGGAGTATCCGCACCCGCTGGTCGAGAAAGTGCTCTCCGAGACCTACGGCATCATGGTCTACCAGGAGCAGGTGATGCAGACCGCCCAGGTGCTGGGCGGCTACAGCCTGGGCGGCGCCGACCTGCTGCGCCGCGCCATGGGCAAGAAGAAGGTGGAGGAGATGGTCATGCACCGCGCCACCTTCCGCGAAGGCGCGGCCAAGATCGGCATCGACGAAGCCAAAGCCGACGAAGTGTTCGACCTGATGGAGAAGTTCGCCGGCTACGGCTTCAACAAGTCGCACGCGGCAGCCTATTCGCTCCTGGCTTATCACACCGGCTGGCTCAAGGTGCATTACACGGCAGAGTTCTACTGCGGCAACATGACCGTGGAAATGGACAACACCGACAAGCTCAAGGTGCTGTATGAAGATGCGCTCAAGATGGGCGTGAGCTTCGAGATGCCCGATGTGAACCGGGGCCACCATCGTTTCGAGCCGGTGACCGACAAGGTGATCCGCTATGGCCTGGGCGCCATCAAGGGCACGGGCCAGGCCGCCATCGAAGCCATTGTGGCGGCACGCGAAGGTGTGGGCACCGGCCCCCAGGGCGACACCAAGGGCCCGTTCAAGAGCCTGTTCGATTTCTGCCTGCGCGTGGACCGCAGCAAGCTCAACAAGCGCACGGTGGAAGCCCTGATCAAGGGCGGCGCCTTCGACAGCATCAACCTCAACCGGCGCGCGCTGCTCGAATCGATCGACGTGGCGTTTGAATTTGCCTCCACCACCCATGCCAATGCCAACCAGGGTGGGCTGTTCGACATGATGGGCGACGACGCGCTGGGCTCCAGCACCCAGGAGCCGCCGCTGGCCGATGTGCTGCCCTGGGGCATCAAGGAGCGGCTGGTGCAGGAGAAGACCGCCGTCGGCTTCTACCTCTCGGGCCATCTGTTTGACGAGGTGGAGCTGGAAGTGCGCCAGTTCGTGCGCACGCCCATTGCCAACCTTAAGGACAGCCGCGAGACGCAGACCGTGGCGGGCATCGTGAGCGAGATGCGCATCATCAACGGCCAGCGCGGCAAGCTGGTGCTGTTCAAGGTGGACGACAAATCCGGTGTCATCGAGGCCTCGGTGGACGAGGCCACCTGGCTGCGCCACAAGGAACTGCTCAAGGACGATGAATTCGTCATCCTCAGCGGCCGCGTGGGGCTGGACCATTTCAGCGGCGGGCTGCGCGCCAAGGCGCAGCACATCTGGGGCCTGGCCGAAGCGCGGGCGCGTTTTGGCCGCTACCTGCTGGTCAACACCGACCGCCACCAGCCCGATGTTGCGCGTTTGATTCAGGAGTTTCCCGCAGTCGAGGAGCATACCGAAGAGGGCGTGCTGCGCCATGGCCTCAAAATCCGGCTGGGGGTGGTCTGCCAATGGGATGGCACCAAGGCCGGTGTGGAGCTCAATCTGGGCGACGCGGCGCGCTTCTTCCCCAGTGACCAGGCCATGGCTGCCTGGTCGCAGGAGGCGGGCCACGAAGCTATCAGGATTGTTTACGAAAGCCTGGCCTGAGAAGAATAGCTTTGGTGATGCAAGAGCGCTGCCGCTGGGTGGCGCAGAACCTGGGATTGAAGTTCATAAAAGCATCACCATCTTTGCCGATGTGGAAATTTAGCCTTATAGAATGATCTCGATGGCCACGAAACCTGTTGTTCCCCCCAAGCCGAACCTGCCTGTCGCGCCCAAAACACCGGATGACGGTGGCGCGCTGGTGGTCGAGCGCACTACGCAGCGGGTTGAGCCCCCCAGGATGTACCAGGTCGTCATGCTCAATGACGATTTCACCCCCATGGAATTCGTGATCGAGGTGTTGCAGCACTTCTTTGGCAAAAGCCGGGAGGCCGCCACCCAGATCATGCTCAAGATTCACCTGGATGGAAAAGGAGTGTGCGGCGTGTATTCCCATGAAATTGCCGAGACCAAGGTTGCACTGGTGATGGATGCGGCGCATGGCGCAGGGCATCCGCTGCAGGCCGTCACCGAGCCTGTTGAATAACGCAATTGGATCCTCATCTAGAAGCAAGTTGAGTGTATTTGGCAAGCAAATAAGGAGTTTCAAATGATTGCTCAGGAACTGGAAGTCAGCTTGCACATGGCTTTTGTAGAAGCCAGGCAGCAGCGCCACGAATTCATCACCGTGGAGCACCTGCTGCTGGCCTTGCTGGACAACCCGAGTGCTTCTGAGGTGCTGCGCGCGTGCTCGGCCAATATTGACGATCTGCGCGCGTCGCTGACCAATTTCATCAAGGACAACGCCCCCCAGGTGGCAGGTGAGGACGAAGTCGACACCCAGCCAACCCTGGGCTTCCAGCGCGTGATCCAGCGCGCCATCATGCATGTGCAAAGCACCGGCAATGGCAAGAAGGAAGTGACCGGCGCCAACGTGCTGGTGGCCATTTTTGGCGAAAAGGATTCGCATGCCGTGTACTACCTGCACCAGCAGGGTGTGACGCGCCTGGACGTGGTCAACTACATTGCCCACGGAATCAAGAAGAACGACGCTCCCGAGCAGCCCAAGCCCGAATCGGGCTCGGACGCCGAAGAGGCGAGCAGCGGCGGGGGCGAGCGCGCCGAAAAGGCATCGCCCCTGGAGCAGTTCACCGTCAACCTGAACCAGCAGGCCAAGGATGGCAAGATTGATCCGCTGATCGGCCGCCAGTACGAGGTGGAGCGCACGATCCAGATCCTCTGCCGCCGCCGCAAGAACAACCCGCTGCTGGTGGGTGAAGCTGGCGTGGGTAAAACCGCCATTGCAGAGGGCCTGGCATGGCGCATCACCGAAAACGATGTGCCCGAGGTGCTGGCCGAGGCCGTGGTGTACTCGCTGGACATGGGCGCGTTGCTGGCAGGCACCAAGTACCGCGGTGATTTCGAGCAGCGCCTCAAGGGCGTGCTCAAGGCACTGAAGGACAAGCCCAATGCCATCCTGTTCATCGATGAAATCCACACGCTGATCGGTGCCGGTGCGGCGTCGGGCGGCACGCTGGATGCGTCCAACCTGCTCAAGCCTGCGCTCTCCAGCGGCCAGCTCAAGTGCATTGGCGCCACGACGTTCACCGAATACCGTGGCATCTTCGAAAAGGATGCGGCACTCTCGCGCCGTTTCCAGAAGGTTGATGTGGTCGAGCCTACCGTGCCCGAAACCATTGATATCCTCAAGGGCCTGAAAACGCGCTTTGAAGAGCACCACAGCGTCAAGTACGCGCTCGCTGCCTTGCAGGCTGCGGCGGAGCTGTCTGCCAAGTTCATCAATGACCGCCATCTGCCTGACAAGGCAATCGACGTGATTGACGAAGCGGGTGCGGCCCAGCGCATTCTGGCGCCTTCCAAGCGCAAGAAGACCATCGGCAAGGCTGAGATCGAGGAAATCGTCGCCAAGATTGCCCGCATCCCGCCTGCCAACGTCAGCAATGACGACCGCAGCAAGCTGCAGACGCTGGAGCGTGACCTCAAGAGCGTGGTCTTTGGACAGGACAAGGCACTGGAAGTTCTGGCCTCGGCCGTCAAGATGTCGCGCTCGGGTCTGGGCAAGGTGGACAAGCCCATCGGCTCGTTCCTGTTCAGCGGCCCCACCGGCGTTGGCAAGACCGAGGCTGCCAAGCAGCTGGCCTACATCCTGGGCATCGACCTGATCCGCTTTGACATGTCGGAGTACATGGAGCGCCATGCGGTCAGCCGCCTCATCGGCGCGCCTCCGGGCTATGTCGGGTTCGACCAGGGCGGGCTGCTGACCGAGGCCATCACGAAGAAGCCGCACGCGGTGCTGCTGCTCGACGAAATCGAGAAGGCGCACCCGGACATCTTCAACGTGCTGCTGCAGGTGATGGACCATGGCACCTTGACGGACAACAATGGACGCAAGGCCGACTTCCGCAACGTCATCATCATCATGACGACGAACGCGGGTGCCGAAACCATGAACAAGGCGGTCATCGGCTTCACCAATCCGCGTGCGGCCGGTGACGAGATGGGCGACATCAAGCGCCTGTTCACGCCCGAGTTCCGCAACCGGCTCGACGCCATTGTCAGCTTCAGGCCGCTCGATGAGCAGATCATCCTGCGCGTGGTCGACAAGTTCCTGCTGCAACTGGAGCAGCAACTGGCAGAGAAGAAGGTGGAAGTCACCTTCACCGACAAGCTGCGCAAGCACCTGGCCAAGGCTGGCTTTGACCCGCTGATGGGCGCGCGCCCAATGCAGCGCCTGATCCAGGACACGATCCGCCGCTCGCTGGCGGACGAGCTGCTGTTCGGCAAGCTGGTTGATGGTGGCCGCCTGACGGTCGACTGGGACGACAGCGACGCGGACAAGCCCGAGGTCAAGCTGGATATCCAGCCTGCGCCCAAGAAGGAAAGGGCCAAGCAGGCCCCTGGCGAGCCAGAGGAAGAGATCGCCGCCGATTGAAGCCGTGGCATCTGAGCCAAAAGCCGCATACCCCTGGGTGTGCGGCTTTTTTTTCGCCTGCGCAGCTCCTGGCTCGGGGGGCGTGATGGAAGACACGGCAATCACATGGAGACCGGCTACACTTGCCCCGGGTATCGCAGCCTGACAGATAGGAGATTTCGCCGGTGGATTGGATGACGCAGCTCTTGACCTGGGAGAACATCAAGGCGGTTTTGTCCGTGGTATGGCCTATCTACCTGTTTGTAGTAGCCATCTGGATTCTGATGCAGCGCCGCGCGCCGGTCGCCACCATGGGCTGGCTGCTGTCCATGGGCGCGCTGCCCGTGGTGGGGCTGATCGTGTACTACTTCATCGGCCCACAGCGCTTGAAGCGCCAGCGCATCAAACGCCTGCGCGCCCGCAACAAGAGCCGCGTGCGGGAGACGGCGCGCCGCATCCGCGATGCGCAGCCGCAACTGGCATCCCACATGCGCGAACTGGTCAAGCTGGTGGACGAGACCAGCGGCTTTCCCATCTCTACAGCCGAAAGCGTGCAGCTGCTGAGTGGTGGTGCTGCCACTTTCGACCAGATCCTCGAAGATGTTTCGCGTGCGCAGCACCACGTGCATCTGGAATACTATATCTACGAGGCCGACCAGACCGGCACCCGCCTGCGCGACGCGCTCGTCGAGCGTGCCCGCGCTGGAGTTCAGGTGCGCCTGCTGGTGGACGCGCTCGGCGCCAAGCGGGTGAACAGAAAGTTCATCCAGCCGCTTCTGGACGTGGGGGGCGAGTTTGCCGTGTTCCACCCCACCAAGATCGGCCGGCGCCTGCGCCCGGTGATCAATTTCCGCACCCACCGCAAAATACTGGTGGTCGATGGCCGCGTCGGCTTTACCGGCGGCGTCAACATCACCGACGAGGAGGACCGGCGCGTCAACCCCAAGGCTTATCACGACGTGCATCTGCGCATGGTCGGGCCCATCGTCACCTGGCTGCAGACCACCTTTTTGGAAGACTGGGCCTACGCGCTGCAGAAAACCGACCAGGACATCCCCGAAGATCTGGATGCCCTGCTGCCAGACTTGCCCGATGGCATTCACCCCATGCAACTCGTCACCTCGGGGCCAGACAACCCGCAGGAACCCATCCACCGCGCCCATGTGTTCGCCATCCAGTCGGCGCGTGAACGCGTCTGGCTCACGACACCGTACTTTGTGCCTACGGAGGCGGCCATGTACGCGCTCACGGGTGCGGCCCTGCGCGGGCTCGATGTACGCCTTCTGGTGCCAGAAAAATCGGATTCGCTGGTGGTAACCGCCGCCGCGCGTTCCTATTTTGATGAGCTGATCCATGCCGGCGTGAAAGTGTACGAATACCAGGCGCGCATGCTGCATTCCAAAACCCTGGTGGTGGACGACAACGTGGCCATCATCGGCACCGCCAATTTCGACAACCGGAGCTTTCGCCTGAACTATGAGGTCTGCGCCATCGGCTATGGCCCTGCGCTCAACAGCAGGCTCGAAGAACAGTTCATGGCCGACATCAGCCGAGCGCGGCTGGTAGAGATGGACCGCAAGCAGCGTTTTCTGCCACGGCTGGGCGATTCGGTTGCCCGACTGTTCTCGCCTTTGCTCTAGCTCGGCCCGATACAGCCACCAGAGCAGGCATACTAGCGGCCATGCAGACACCACAGCCCGCACAGGCCACCTTCTTCTGGCACGACTACGAAACCTTTGGCGCCGTGCCGCGCCGCGACCGGCCATCCCAGTTTGCCGGTATCCGCACCGACATGGATCTGAACGAAGTGGGCGAGCCCGTCATGCTGTTCTGCCAGCCCGCGCCTGATTACCTGCCCAGCCCCCAGGCCTGTCTGATCACCGGAATCACCCCGCAGCAGTGCCTGGAGCAGGGCGTGCCCGAACACGAGTTTGCGGCCGTGGTGGAGGCAGAGCTGGGCCGCCCCGGCACCATCGGCGTGGGCTACAACACCATCCGTTTTGATGACGAAGTGACGCGCTACATGCTGTGGCGCAACCTGCGCGACCCCTACGCGCGCGAGTGGCAGAACGGCTGCGGCCGCTGGGACTTGCTCGATGTGGTGCGCATGGTCTATGCGCTGCGCCCCGAGGGCATCACCTGGCCCACAAAGGAAGACGGCACCGTCAGCTTCAAGCTCGAAGACCTGGCCCGGGCCAACGGCATTCTGCATGAATCAGCCCATGATGCGCTCAGCGACGTGCGCGCTACCATTGGTCTGGCGCGGCTCATCAAGCGCCTGCAGCCGCGTTTGTTTGACTTTGCGCTGGGCTTGCACAAGAAGGACCGCGTGATGCAGGAGCTGGGTTTTCCTGCCACCGCCGCCCATGCACGGCCATTTCTGCACATCTCGGGCATGTTTGGCGTAGAGCGCGGCTGCATTGCCGTCATGTGGCCGCTCGCCCAGCATCCCACCAACAAAAACGAAGTGATCGCCTGGGATCTGGCGCAGGACCCGGCCCAGCTCGCTGATCTTTCGGTCGAAGACATCCGCCTGCGCATGTTCACCGCCAGCGCCGAGCTGCCCGAAGGCGTGGAGCGCCTGCCGATCAAGACCGTGCATCTGAACAAATCGCCCATGGTCGTCAGCAGCCTGCGTACCCTGAGCGCCGAGCAGGCAGCGCGCTGGCACATCGACATGGAGCGCGCCCTGCAATACGCCGCCGTGGCCCGCGATCTGCCAGACATGAGCGCCACCTGGGCCGCCGTGTTCCAGCGCCCCGCGCTGCAGGACGTGGATGTGGACCAGGATCTGTATGGCGGCTTCATCGGCCAGGCCGACCGCAGGCGCCTGAACCAGCTCACCGCCATGCACCCGCAGGAGCTGGCATTGGCCAAGCCTGGGTTCGACGACGAGCGGCTGCAGGAACTGCTGTTCCGCTACCGGGCGCGCAATTTTCCGGATTCGCTCAGCGCCACCGAGCAGGCGCGCTGGCAGGCCCTGCGGGCAGCCTTCCTGCTGCAAGGCGAGGGCGGGGCCCGCACGGCCGAGCAGATGTTGGCCGAGATCGACCAGCTGTCGGAAACCGCCGACGAGCGCGCCGAAGAGCTGCTGGGCTTGCTCTATGACTACGCCGATGCCATCGTGCCGGATGCGTAGAACCGTTCAATCAGACAGCTGCCAGCGACTGCTGCAGGTTATGGCGCGCCTGCGCCTCCAGCCAGGCCTGCATCGTCGCCGTCTGGTAAATTGCCGGGCGCTGCAAAAAGCTGCGCAACACCGCCTGGCGGCGTAGGGCATAGTCTGCAGCGGGCACCCAGGCGTATTCCGCCTGGATCTGTGCCTGGTACTGCGCAAAACGGGCGGGTGATGCACCCAAGATGGACAGGTCGATATCCAGCATCCAGGCACCGTCTTCAGGCAGCTGCGCTTGCGCAGGCTGGAAATGGCAGGTTGCCATGATCAGTGCATAGACGCGCTGCACCGCATCAGGCGTGGCACCGGCCGCCTGCAGCACCGCTTGCGCCCATTCGGCGCTGCGCAGTTCATTGTCTTTGGCCCTAGGGTCATAGACGGCATCGTGAAAGCACAAGGCCAAGGCGAGCTCGGCCGGGCGCGCCACCAGTGAGCGCAACTGCTCCAGCCATTGCAGGCATTCAGCAATATGCTGCAAGCCGTGGTAGTGGCGATCGGGCCCGGAATGCGCTGCCAGCAGCTGCGGCAAGGTGTCGGTTGCTGGGGGAGCCAAGCCTAAATCCTGCCAGGCCCGATCCCAAGCTGCGTAGAGACTTTGAACAGGTTCTGGGGCTTGTGTGCTGCTGGCCATGGCAACTCCTTGAGATATTTTGCGCGCGCTCACCCAAAGAACCGATAGCACACCGCAATGGCGGCCACCACGCCCGCGAGTTCTGCCAGCAGCGCGCAGGGCACGGCGTGGCGGGCGCGCTGAATGCCCACGGCGCCAAAGTACACGGCCAGCACGTAGAAGGTGGTCTCGGTGCTGCCCTGGATGGTGGCGGCCACCAGGGCCGGGAAGCTGTCCACGCCCTGGCTTTGCATCGTCTCGATCAGCATGGCCCGTGCGGCGCTGCCGGAAAACGGCTTGACCAGTGCAGTCGGCAGCGCATCGACAAAGCGGGTGTCCATGCCCGTCTGGCTGACCAGCCAGCGGATGCCTTCCAGCACATAGTCCAGCGCGCCCGATGCGCGAAAGATGCCTACGGCGCAGAGCATGGCTACCAGGTAGGGCAGCAAGCCCTTGGCTACATCAAAGCCTTCCTTGGCGCCCTCCACAAAAGTCTCGTACACCGGCACCTTGCGCAGCGCCCCCACCACGACAAACAGCACCACCAGCGAGAAGAGGGTGATATTGCCCAGCAGCGACGAGACCTGCGCCATGGCCGTGGCCGTCAAGGTGGCGAGGAAGGCCATGAACGCCGCGAGCACCAGTGCTACCGGCAGCAGATACGCCAGCACCACCGGATGCCACAGCGGCAGGCGCTGCACCACGGCCACGCTGATCAACCCTACCAGGGTGGATGCCGAGGTGGCCAGCAGGATGGGCAGAAAAACCAGGGTCGGGTCCGGGGCTCCCTGCTGGAGCCGGTACATGAAGATGGTGACGGGCAGCAAGGTGAGCGACGAGGCGTTCAGTACCAGAAACAGAATCTGCGCATTGCTTGCCGAGGTGGCGGAGGGGTTGATGTCCTGCAGCGCCCGCATGGCCTTGAGGCCAATAGGCGTGGCCGCGTTGTCCAGCCCCAGCGCATTGGCGGCAAAGTTCAGCGTCATCAGGCCGAGCGCAGGGTGGCCGCGCGGCACATCGGGCATCAGGCGGGCGAACAAGGGCGCCAGCCAGCGGGCCAGCAGGTCGACGAGGCCGGCTTTTTCGGCAATCTTCAAAAAACCCAGCCACAGGGTGAGTGTGCCAAACAGCAGCACCATCACCTCGACCGACAGCTTGGCCATGCCAAACAGGGCCTGCACCATTTCGGCAAAGATCTGGCTGTTGCCGCCCACGAGCCACTGCGCCAGCGCGGCTACCGCCGCGACCACAAAAAAACCGAGCCACAGGCCGTTGAGCATGTGAAATCCTTCATCAACCGGCAAAAGCTGCGCAAGAGGCAGGGCGCCGTGGCAACGATTGTGCGCGATTGGCGCGGCCGCTTGCGCCAAAACGGGGCTGCAATGGCCTTTGACGGGGACCTTTGGCGCTAGCCGGGCCCTGGCGTATGCGGGAAAACCACAGCTTGGCGGTGCTCCCCACGCTCACCCCGGCCACCCCGAAATGCGGATTTGTCAGCACAGTGCAAGGCTCGGGGAAATAATGCGTGCATAACAAAGTTTGGAGACAGCCCCCATGACGAGTTTTGCCGAGTTCCACCGCCAGTCCATCGAAGACCGCGACGTATTCTGGGCCGCGCAGGCGCAGCTGATCGACTGGAAAGTGCCCCCTGCGCAGATTTGCGACTACAGCAACCCGCCTTTTGCGCGCTGGTTCGCAGGCGGGCAGACCAACCTCTGCCACAACGCGATTGACCGCCATGTAGCTGCCCGTGGCGACCAGCCCGCATTGATTGCGGTATCGACCGAAACCAATACTGAGCGCACCTACACCTATGCCCAGCTGCATGCCGAAGTGCAGCGCATGGCAGCGGCGCTGCAGGCCCTGGGGGTGAAAAAGGGCGACCGCGTGCAGATCTACATGCCGATGATTGCCGAGGCCGCGATTGCCATGCTCGCCAGCGTGCGCATTGGCGCGATCCATTCGGTGGTGTTTGGCGGATTTGCCTCCGGCTCGCTCGCCACCCGCATTGACGACGCGCAACCCACGGTCATCGTGAGCGCCGATGCCGGCTCGCGCGCAGGCCGCGCGGTGCCGTACAAACCGCTGCTCGATGAAGCTTTGGGCCTGGCCAGCCACAAGCCGCAGGCGGTGCTGCTGGTCGATCGCGGCCTGGTGCCGATGAATCTGGTGGCGGGCCGCGACCACCTGTGGGCCGAGCTGCGCGCGCAGCACCTGGATGCGCAGGTTCCCTGTGAATGGGTCGATGCCACCCACCCCAGCTACACGCTCTACACCAGCGGCACCACGGGCAAGCCCAAGGGGGTGCAGCGCGATACAGGAGGCTATACAGTGGCGCTGGCCTCCAGCATGCCCGCCATCTTTGATGCCAAACCGGGCCAGACCTTCTTCTGCACGAGCGACATTGGCTGGGTGGTGGGCCACAGCTACATCATCTATGCGCCGCTGATCCATGGCATGGCCACCATCATGTACGAAGGCGTGCCGATCCGGCCCGATCCAGGCGTCTGGTGGAGCCTGGTGGAGAAATACAAGGTCACCCACATGTTTTCGGCGCCCACGGCGATTCGGGTGCTCAAGAAGCACGATCCCGAGTACCTCACCAAGTACGACCTCAGCAGCCTGCAGGCGCTGTGGCTGGCGGGCGAGCCGCTCGACGAGCCCACCGCCAACTGGATCAGCAGCGCCATCGGGCGCCCCATCATCGACAACTACTGGCAGACGGAGACCGGCTGGCCGATTCTCACGCTGTGCAACGGCGTGGAAAAGCAGGCCTCGCGCTTTGGCAGCCCGGGCAAGGCCGTCTACGGCTACAACGTCAAACTGATCGATGGCGAAACGGGGGCCGAGCTGACCGAGCCCATGCAAAAAGGCGTGATCGCCATCGAAGGCCCGCTGCCGCCCGGCAACCTGATGACCATCTGGCGCGACGACCAGCGCTTTGTGAACACCTACTGGAAGAGCATTCCCGGCCGCCTCATCTACAACACCTTCGACTGGGGCGTGCGCGACAAGGACGGTTATTACTTCATCCTGGGGCGTACCGACGACGTGATCAACGTCGCTGGCCACCGCCTGGGCACGCGAGAGATCGAGGAAAGCATCTCCGGCCACGCCAGCATTGCCGAGGTGGCCGTGGTGGGCGTGGCCGACAACCTCAAGGGCCAGGTGGCGCTGGCCTTTGCCGTGGCCCGCGACAACAACGTGGCAGGCGACCCGCAGGCCTGCGCGGCGCTGGAAAAATCGGTCTGCAACCACGTCGATGCGCAACTGGGTGCGGTGGCGCGGCCCGCGCGCGTCTACTTTGTCTCCATGCTGCCCAAGACCCGCAGCGGCAAACTGCTGCGCCGCGCGTTGCAGGCCGTGGCCGAGAAGCGCGAGACCGGCGACCTCTCCACCATGGAAGACCCAGCTGCACTGCAGCAGGTGGTGGAGGCAATGATCCGCGGCTGACGGGCGCCGCCGCCACCCCTACACCACCCGATGACTGCGGGGAGCAACGATAATCGCCGCTGCAAACAGGATGGGCAGCAGGAAGGGCGTGTGCGCAATGGCGGTGATGGTGTCTTTGGTTCCGGTGGTGGTGCTCATTGCACTGGGTTATCTGCTGGGACGCCTGGGTTGGGTCAAGGCCACGTCGGTGCGCGATCTGTCGAACATCGTCTTTCTGGTGCTGACGCCCGCGCTGCTGTTTCGCACCATGAGCCAGGTGCGCGTGCAGGATCTGAACCTGCAGACCATTGCGGTGTACTTCACGGCAGCCGGGCTGCTGTTTGCCGCCACCCTGCTGTGGCAGGGCTTCAGCACGCTCGGGGCTGCCCGCGCGTTGGCGCATTGCTTCAGCAACAACATCATGGTGGGTGTGCCGCTGGTGGGCGTGGTCTTCGGGCAGGAGGGGCTGGTAACCCTGTTCACCATCATCTCGGTGCACGCGCTGATCCTGATGACGGCGGCAACCCTGGTGTTCGAGCTGGCTGTGATGCGCCAGCAGCATGCCGCCAGCGGCGGGCCGCGCAGCTATCGATCCATGGCGGTCACGGTAGGAAGGGCGCTGAAAAACGGCATCATCCATCCCATCCCATTGCCCATCATTTGCGGCCTGCTGTTTGCCCAGACGGGGCTGCAACTGCCCGAGCTGATCGACAAGCCGCTGGCAATGCTGGCCCAGGCCCTGGGGCCGGTTGCGCTGATGCTGGTGGGCATTACGCTGTTCTACAGTGCGGTGGGCCGCTATGCCCGGCAGGCAAGCCGCATTGCCGCCATCAAGCTGCTGGTGCATCCGGCGCTGCTGCTGGCGGTGGGATGGCTGTGGGGCCTGCGCGGCATGCCGCTCGTGGTACTGGCCACCGCGGCGGCCTTGCCCGTGGGAGCCAATGTGTTTCTATTCACCCAGCGCTATGAGGTGGGGCGCGAGGAGGTGACGGCCAGCATTGCGGTTTCTACAAGCTTTGCGCTGGTAACGATTCCGCTCATTCTGCTGGCCTTGGCGCCGATGCTCAAGACGGGCTGATGCCGTGCCCTTTATGGTGCTTTCGCTTATGGAACGGGCGCGGCATGCAGCCACCATTGCATCAGGTGCTCGTCATGCAGCGTGCCATCGATGCACAGCGCGGCAGGCTCGGTGCCGTAGACGGTAAATCCGGCCGCCTGGTACAGCTGCAGTGCAGCGCGGTTGCCGGCGTTGACGCTGAGCTTGACCAGCAAGGCGCCTGGAACCGTTCTGGCAAAGACCAGCGCTTCTGCCAGCATGGCACGGGCGATGCCGCCGCTTCGGTGCAGGGGCGATACATACACGCCCCAGATCAGCAGCTGGTGCTGCTGCTTGACGGAAGTCAATCGCCGTATACCCATGGTACCCACCAGCTGCCCGCCGATGAAGGCGCCCAGAATGCCGCGCTCCCGCGCTAGCCCCTCGGGTTGAACCAGCCGCTGCCGCACGACGTCCACGGGCTCGTCCTTCTCTTCTGCGTAGCTGGAGCCGAAGGCGGTGGGCGCTTCGCGCAGGCCCGAAAGGCGCAGGGCCTGGAACGCGGGGGCATCCTCCGGGCCAATCCAGCGGATCTGCACAGTAGCAGACAACTCGCCTGATGGCGGGGCCGCCATCACGGAGCCAGGCGCTCGCGCACCCATTCACTGCCTTCCAGCCGGTAGCGCAGGCGGTCATGCAGACGGCTCTTGCGGCCTTGCCAGAACTCCCAGGTATCGGGTACGAGCCGGAAGCCGCCCCAGTGCGGCGGGCGTGGCGGCTTGAGCAAGAACTGCGCCCCATACTTGGCGGCGTTGGTGACGAGCACTGTGCGGCTCTCGATCACCTGGCTTTGCGGGCTGGCCCAGGCGCCGATGCGGGAATCGAGTGGGCGGCTGTTGAAGTAGGCGTCGCTCTCCGCGTCGCTCACTTTTTCTACCCGGCCTTCGATGCGTACCACCCGCTCCAGCTCGACCCAGTGGAACATCAGCGCGGCAAAAGGATTGCCTGCGATTTCACGGCCCTTGCGGCTGTCGTAGTTGGTGTACCAGACGATGCCGCGCTCGTCATAACCCTTGATGAGCACGATCCGCGTGCTGGGCCGCGCATTGGCGCCCACCGTGGCCACGGTCATCGCGTTGGGCTCGGGCACCTGCGCAGCCACGGCCTCGTTCATCCAGCGGTCAAACTGGTCGATGGGGGCAGGGGCGGATGCAGATTCATTCAACTCTGCGCGCTCGTAGCTTTTGCGCAGATCGGCAATGGAGTGGGACAGTTCGCTCATGGCCTGATTGTGCACCGCTTTGCGACGGGCAGCGCGCTGGATGCCACGCTCCAAATCAAAAGCCTGCGGGCTCAATGCACGCAGGCTTTGTCATCGTGAACATGTCGCGCAGGCATTCCGCTCAATGCGGAGTGCTGCCGATGGCAATGCAAGTGGCTTAGTGGCTTACTGGATCACGCCGCAGCCGATGCGTGCGCCGGAGTTGCCGGTAGGCTGGGTGGTGAAATCATCCTTGTCCTTGTGCACCACCACGGCGCGGCCCTTTACATCGCTGGGCTGGCCCGTGCCGATCGAGATGTTCTTGGTTTCGTAGACGAGGGTGGCTACGCCGGTGCTGTCGGCCATCAGGCTGGGCAGGTCGCCCACGTGTGCTTGCGGGCCGGCCTTGCCGTGCTGGTGGCCCGTTGGGTTGTAGTGGCCGCCAGCGCTCATGGCATCGGGGGCGGAGCAGTTGCCGTTTTCATGGATATGAAAGCCGCGTTCGCTGTTGGGTGGCAGGCCGGTTACCTGGGCGTTCACGCGCACGGTGTCTTTGCCGGCCTGGTAGAAGCGGATGTAGCCGCTGATGTTGTTGCCTTCGGTCGGCTTGATGATGGCTTCTGCCACCGGCGCGGAGCGGTCGGTGCTTGCGCAGGCGCTCAGCAGGGCCGCCAGTGCTGCAGCGCCCGCGATGGCGGCGAATCGAATACTTGTTTGTGCCATGGTTTTCCTCCAGGTGATCGGTTCTCAAAGGGCAGTACAGGCAGAGGTTGCCTGCTGTGCCTTAGCTGGTGTTTGTAACACGCCATCTGCTATCAATTTGTAGTCCTGCAGCTTTAGCTGACGCTCATTGACGTTGGGGATGTATCAACAAGTTAGCTACCCGATCCCACACGGCCTGTGCTGCCGCTGGCAGGCTGCGCTGGCGGCGGCGCACCAGCATGATGGCGCGTTCCACCAGTGGCACGAGATCGGCCACCAGCAAACCCGGCAGGCCCTGCGGCGGAATGGCCAGGCGCGGCATGATGCTGATGCCGATACCTGCCTCCACCATCCGGAAGGCGGTGGTGACATGGCCCACTTCCTGCACCACGGGGCAATGCGCAGGCCCGCAGCCATGGGCGAGCAGGGCCGAATCCATGAGCCTGCGGCTGCCGGAGGCATGGTCCAGCAGCACGAGCGGCAGGCCTTGCAGCCGGGCCCAAACGAGTGTGATGGCCGCACTGTCTGCCTGGCCCCGCACCAGAGCGTGGCTGGCGGGCAGCACGGCCACAAAGGGGTCGTGCAGCAAGGTGGTGTGCTCCAGGTCGCCCAGCTCGGGCGGCTCCACCACCACGCCAAAGTGCACGTCGCCATTGCGCACCTGGGCCAGCACCTCTTGCTGGAGCCTGTCTACCAGCTGCAGTTGCACTTCTGGCAGATCGCGGCTGCACGCGGCAATGCAGGCAGGCATCAGCGCTGCCGACAGGGTAGGGCTGCTGGCCACGCGCACCACACCACGCGCCGCCTGGCCCACATCAGCTACCTCGTCCAGCACGTCGGCCAGCTCATGCAGCAAGGGCGCCACACGCTGGGCGAGCAGCTGGCCCGCCTGGGTGAGCAGCACTTCGCGCGTGGTGCGATCCAGCAGCCGCACGTTGAGCTGGCCTTCCAGCTCCACCATCGCGCGGCTGACGGCTGATTGCGTCAGGCCCAGGGCCTGCCCTGTCTGGCTGAAGTTGTGGCTCTGGGCCAATGCCATGAAGACTTGGAGTTGGCGGAGGGTGACGTGCATGGGGAGGGGGATTGTTGATGTTTTATCAATTTGATAGCAAATGAGGCTTTCCAGACGAACGCTCGCACGCAAAACTTCGTGCATTTTTGCGCGTCGATGCTATATATGACTTTAAATCATTAATCTATCTTATAAATTAATTTTACTTTTGATGCCCGCTGGCGTCCAATGCGGGCATGAAATTCCGCCCCGATAACTTCACCCTGATGCTGGTGGCCGTCGTGCTGCTGGCCAGCTTTCTGCCTGCGACCGGCGATGTTGCGTCCGTCCTGGAGAAAGTGACCACCGCCGCCGTGGCGTTGCTGTTCTTTCTGCATGGCGCCAAGCTCTCGCGCAAGGCGGTGCTCGACGGCATCATGCACTGGCGCCTGCACCTGTTCATCGTGCTCAGCACCTTTGCCCTGTTTCCGCTGCTGGGCTGGCTGCTCAAGCCGGTGCTCACGCCGCTGGTATCGCCGCAAATTTACGTCGGCGTGATGTTCCTGTGCGTGCTGCCATCCACGGTGCAGTCGTCCATTGCCTTTGTGTCGATGGCGCGGGGCAATATTCCGGCCGCCATCTGCAGTGCCTCGGCTTCTACCTTGCTGGGTGTGTTCATCACGCCGCTGCTGGTGAGCATTTTCGTGACCGAGCATGGCGCCAGTGGCTCGTTTGTCGATGCCGTGGTCAAGATCCTGCTGCAGCTGATGCTGCCTTTTGCGCTGGGCCACCTGCTGCAGCGCTGGGTGGGGCCCTTCATCAAGGCCCATGGCAAGCTCACCAAGGTGGTCGACCAGGGCTCGATTCTGCTGGTGGTCTACACCGCGTTCAGCGCTGCCGTCGTGCAAGGCATCTGGCGGCAGGTATCGGTGGGCACGCTGGTGGGCCTGCTGGTGATCTGCGCCACCATCCTGGCCTTGGCGCTGTTCTTGACGACCTTCCTTTCGCGGCGCCTGGGCTTTGACAAGGAAGATGAAATTACCGCCGTTTTCTGCGGCAGCAAGAAAAGCCTGGTGAGCGGCGTGCCCATGGCCAAGGTGCTGTTTGCCAGCAGCACGGTGGGCATGATGGTGCTGCCGTTGATGCTGTTCCACCAGATGCAGCTGATGGTGTGCGCCGTACTCGCGGCCAGGTATGCCAAGCGGGCGGAGCTGATCGAAGGCGAAGCCGTTGCAGCGTCAGCCGCCAAATAAAGAGCACGGAAAGAACACGGACAAAGAACATCGACGGAAAAAGCCCAAGGAGACACTGGCATGACAAATCTTTTTACGCGCCGCGCGCTGCTGGCCGCCGCCATTGCCGTGCTGGGCGCTGGCGCGCAGGCTGCAGAGCCTGCATTTCCCTCCGGCCCCATGCGCATGGTGGTCGGCTTTGCAGCTGGTGGCGGCAACGACATCCTCGCGCGCGTGATCGCCAGAGAGCTGCAGCAGCGCCTGGGCCAGCCGGTGGTGGTGGAGAACAAGCCGGGCGCGGGTGGCCTCATTGCAGGCGATATCGTTGCCAAGGCGCCCGCCAATGGCCTGACGCTGCTGCTCGGCTCGATGGGCGCGCAAACGGTGGCCCCCAGCCTGATGGCCAAGCCGCCGTATGACCCGCGCACCGGTCTGGCTGCCGTCACGCTGGTGGCCGATTCGGGGAACGTACTGCTCATCCACAGCAAACTCCCTTACCAGAGTGCCAAGGACGTGATCGATGCCGCCCGCAAGCAGCCAGGCAAGCTCAGCTATGGCTCCAGCGGGCAGGGCTCCACACTGCACCTGGCGGGCGCCCTGTTTGCGCAGCAGGCCAAGGTGGACATGCTGCATGTGCCGTACAAAGGCAACTCGCAGGCCATCACCGATCTCTCGGGCGGCCAGGTCGATATGGCGTTTTCCGGCATTCCACCTGCCCTGGCATCGGTGCGCACCGGGCAGACGCGCATGCTGGCCGTGACCACCGCCAAGCGCCTCAAATCCTTGCCTGATGTGCCAACGGTGGCTGAGTCGGGCCTGTCCGGCTATGCGTTTTCGTCCTGGTATGGCGTGCTGACCACCGGCGGCACACCGGCCCCCATCATCGAGCGGCTTGCAAAGGAAATCCATGCCATCGTGGCCAAGCCCGAGGTGCGCGAGGTGTTTGCCCAGCAGGGCGTGGAGCCCGAAACCAGCACCCCGGCCGAATTTCAGCGCATGATCGACGCCGAACTCACCCGCTGGGCCAAGGATGTGAAGACGCTGGGCATTCTGTAGACCACCGCTATTTGAGCGCTGGTGTGAACGTGATCTCGTATTTCTCCAGCGCAGGCCCCACATCCAGCCGCATCTGGCGGCGTTTGGTCGTCTTGGGGCCGCCCACCACGTTGGCGGTGATGCGGATGCCCTTGCCCTGGGCTGTGCAGCGCAGGTTCTGCAGCGTCAGGCCCGCCTTGTCGTCGTTGATTTCGGCAAACCCCTGGGTATGGGCGGCCACGCCACGCCAGCTGCCTGCGCCTTCGGGCTGGTTCATCCACTGCACAAACAGCACCGACTGGCCGTTCTGCTCGCCCAGCACCACACGGTAGGGCTGGGCAGATTTGTTGCTGCCGCTGTTGCGGTTGCCGCACAGCTGCACGCTCGTGACTGCGTCGGCCACGGCAAAGTTGTTGATCTTGGGTTCTGCCGCCAGCAAGGGCAGGCTGGCTGCCAGTGGTGACAGGCAGATCGCCGCGATGGCGGCGAGGCGGGGGAGGGTGCGGTAACGCATGAAGCAATCAATCAGTAAGGTGGCCGGCAATCCATCGCAGGCCATCACGGCAATGGCAGCGGGTCCGAAGCCAGCGCCAAAGCGGCAATCATAGGCCTCGCCGGTATCCATGCGAGCCGGATGCCGCCCGCAAGCCGCAAATTTGCGCAAAACATCGCAAGTGATTGCAAGCGGTAGAGGCAACCGAAGATTGGCCTGGGGGAAATACGTGCAATGCCGCAATGCCTGCAATGTGTGCAATGTGTGCAATGTATGCGTTATGCCGCCTGCTGGCTGGCAACCGCCTCTGCCAGCCGCACCATGCTCAGCGGCGCGCAGCCCTCGGCTTCGTTGCTGATCGTCACATAGGCTTGCTGGCCCTTGCTGCAGATGCCAGCAATGGTGCGGGCCAGAATCTCCAGGGTCGCATCGTCGGGCTGCTGGATGCGGTCAAACGGCGCGAGCTTTTGCTCCGCCTCGGCATAGCCGTAGGGGCCGAAGACCGGGTTCACGTTCCAGCGGCACACCAGCGGGCCGGGCCACAGGGCGCGTAGCAGCGGCAGTTGCTCGGCAATCCGTGGCATCTTGGCGTGCAGGCCCAGGCAGTAGGTGGCGCCACTGTTGCGCAGAATCTGGGCAAAGTGCGGCGCGATGTCGGGGCGCAGCCAGTCGGGGTCGCGTACCTCGAAGGCGACAATGGGCCGCGCATTCTCAGGCAAACCGGCCAGTTGCGCTTGTACAGCAAGCGCAAGACGCTCCAGTTCTGAGAGCGTTTGCTGCAGGCGGATGAGGCGCCCCATCGGCAGGGGACTGAGCTGAAACAGCAGCACGCCCAGCTTGCTGCCCAGGCCTTCGCACGCAGGGCGCACATAGGTATCCAGCGCCAGATCGGGGCTCAGGAACACCGGATTGGCTTCGCGGCCCCGGCCTTCCTCACCGCGCACCTGCGCATCGCACACCAGCGAAGGTGCCTTGACGACAAAGCGAAAATCCTCCGGCACCTGGGCGGCGTACACCGCGTATTCCGATGCCGCCAACGGCCGGTAAAAGCTGCGGTCAATGCTGACGGTGCGCAGCAGTGGGTGCTGCGAATAGGCGGTCAGGCCCCGCTGCGCCAGAATGCGCTCGCTATAGGCCTTGGCCCACACCAGCCCCTGCCAGCCCGGGTACGACCACGACGAGCCGCCCAGCCGCAGCAGGGCAGGCAGGCGCTCTGCCAACCCGTCGCCCAGCAGGGGCTGGGCAGGGGCCACGGCCTGGGCGCGGCTGCGTGGCGTGGCCGGCGCAGTGGTCGCGGTTGCAGTAGCCTCCTCAATAGACTGGGCGGCTGGCGTGGCCATGCCAGACCCGGGCTGTGCGGGCGCGGGCAGGTGCGCGTCTCCGTGACCGGCAGCACCTGTGTCACCAAACAAGTCGAACGTGGAATCAGTTGCGCGAGACATGGCAGAGGGCAGATACGGACGAAACGGCAGCGCAGGGGGTGTGAAACATCCAAAAGTGGTCCCGCCGAGTGTAGAGCCTGCCGGGCAGACTGCAACGCTCCGCGTATTCGCATTGTTTTACGATTCTGCCCATATGAGGGCTTTGCGTATGTATAACAAGCGCTGAAAGCTATCAAAAATGCAGCAATACGTGAGAACCCCTGTGCTTATTACCAGTAGGTGCTGCTGCCTATGGCACACTCGGCGTCTTTGCCAGAAATGCATTGGAGCGAGAGTCAAGCATGCACAAGATCATTGCGCAGATTGCGGGGGAGTTGAAGGTTGCCGAATCGCAGGTCAAATCGGCGGTGGAATTGCTCGATGGCGGCGCCACCGTGCCGTTCATCGCCCGCTACCGCAAGGAGGCCACGGGCGGCCTCGATGACACGCAGTTGCGCACGCTGGACGAACGCCTGAGCTACCTGCGCGAGCTGGAAGAGCGCCGCGGCACCGTGCTCAAGGCCATCGACGAGCAGGGCAAGCTGACCGATGCGCTGCGTCTGGCCATTGCCAACGCGCCTACCAAGCAGGAGCTGGAAGACATCTACCTGCCGTTCAAGCAAAAGCGCCGCACCAAGGGCCAGATTGCCAAGGAATTTGGCATCGAGCCGCTGGCCGACAAGCTGTTTGCCGACCCCTCGCTCGATCCGCACAAGGAGGCCGAGGCTTTCTGCAAGCCCGCCACCACGCTGGACGACGGCAAACCTGGCCCCGATTTCTCGACCACCTTCGCCGTGCTCGATGGCGTGCGCGACATCCTCTCCGAGCGCTGGGCCGAAGACCCGGCCCTGGTGCAGAAGCTGCGCGAATGGCTGTGGGCCGAAGGCCTGCTCCAGTCCAAAAAAGTGGAAGCCAAGAACGAAAACGACCCCGAGGTTGCCAAGTTCCGCGATTACTTCGAGTACGACGAACCCATTGGACGCGTGCCCTCGCACCGCGCGCTGGCCGTCTTCCGTGGCCGCGCGCTCGAAATCCTCGAAGCCAAGCTGGTGCTCCCTGTGGAGCCTGAGCCCGGCCAGCCCAGCCTTGCCGAAGGCAAGATTGCGCTGCACCTGGGTTGGAGCCACGCCAAGCGTGCGGCTGACGACCTGATCCGCAAGTGCGTGGCCTGGACCTGGCGCGTCAAGCTCAGCCTCTCGACCGAGCGTGATCTGTTCTCCCGGCTGCGTGAAGATGCCGAAAAAGTCGCCATCAAGGTGTTTGGCGACAATTTGCGCGACCTGCTGCTGGCAGCACCTGCCGGCCAGCGCTCCGTGATCGGCCTCGACCCTGGCATCCGCACCGGCGTGAAGGTGGCCGTGGTCGACAGCACCGGCAAGCTGGTCGACACCACCACCATCTATCCCCATGAGCCGCGCCGCGACTGGGATGGCTCGCTGGCCGTGCTTGCCAAGCTGGTGGAAAAGCATGGCATCAACCTGATTGCCATCGGCAACGGCACCGCCAGCCGAGAAACCGACAAGCTGGCCGCCGACCTGATCAAGATCGCCGCCAAGGCCGACAAGAAGATCGACAAGGTGGTGGTGAGCGAGGCGGGCGCATCGGTCTATTCGGCCAGTGAATTTGCTGCCCAGGAAATGCCCGACATCGACGTGAGCCTGCGTGGCGCGGCAAGCATTGCCCGCCGCCTGCAGGATCCGCTGGCCGAACTGGTCAAGATCGACCCCAAAAGCATCGGCGTGGGCCAGTACCAGCACGACGTGAACCAGAGCGAGCTCGCGCGCCAGCTCGATGCCGTGGTCGAAGACTGCGTGAACTCCGTAGGCGTGGACTTGAACACGGCGTCCGCTCCGCTGCTCTCCCGCGTCTCGGGCCTCTCGGGCTCGGTGGCCAAGTCGGTGGTGCGCTGGCGCGATGCCAACGGCAGCTTCAAGAGTCGCAAGCAACTGATGGAAGTGGCGGGCCTGGGAGCCAAGACCTTCGAGCAGGCGGCGGGCTTTCTGCGCATCCGCGGTGGCGACAACCCGCTCGATGTGACCGGCGTGCACCCCGAAACCTACCCGGTGGTCGAGCAGATCATCGTCAAGACCGGCAAGCCCATTGACCAGATCATGGGCCGTGGCGAGGTGCTCAAATCGCTCAAACCCGAGCAGTTTGCCGATGAAAAGTTTGGCGCCATCACCATCAAGGACATCCTGGGCGAGCTGGAAAAGCCCGGCCGCGATCCGCGCCCTGATTTCGTGGTGGCCCGCTTCAACGACGGTGTGGAAGACATCAAAGACCTGCGCGAAGGCATGACGCTCGAAGGCACGGTCAGCAACGTGGCGCAGTTTGGCGCTTTTGTCGACCTGGGCGTGCACCAGGACGGCCTGGTCCATGTCAGCCAGATGAGCCACAAGTTCATCGAAGACGCACGCGAAGTCGTCAAGACCGGCCAGATCGTCAAGGTCAAGGTGCTGGAAGTCGATGTGGACCGCAAGCGCATCAGCCTCACCATGAAACTCGACGCCGCGCCCGCCCGGCGCGACGGCCCGCGCGACAACCGCTTTGAAAGCGCGGGCCGGGGCAACAGCTACGGCGGTGGCCGTGGCGGCCGAGACGCCTATGCCCAGCCCCAACGCGGCAGCCAGCCAGCACAGCAGGGCGCCATGGCCTCGGCATTTGCCAAACTGCAAGGTCTCAAGAAATAGTCGAGGCAGGGGCTCTACAGGAGATGCTGTCCTTCGGTTGGAGTAAAGCCCCATACTCAACGCTTGATACGTCGTTGCTTCGTCTGGGGGCACCTAGTCGGGGGCGCCCACAGCCTTGTCGTACTTTTATACTGCCTACGGCTTTGCCTGATGGCGCCCCGACGCCTCGCCTCAATCCCAAATCTACGAATTGCTGGGTTATGTTGGCGGCTCTCAATAACCAGTATGCCAATCACTCAAAATCAATTGGGCTTGGCGAGAGGCTGTGGCAAGCAAGGCGGTAGCTTCATTTTCTCAACATCTGGTGTTATATCAATAAAGACTACATCGGTAGTTGGAAGTACATCGCGTTTAGTCTTTGTATGGGCTTTGTTGCATAAATCGGTTTGAGACTGAGTCTCCCCAAACCCCAGACGTAGTTATGCCACGGCCACCGTTTGGGGCGTGCCCAGCTCGGT
>NZ_JACHKZ010000028.1 GCF_014207855.1 Comamonas odontotermitis
CAGTTTGTGGTGCGGTACTTGCGCCGACCCCAGTTCGTCTCACTCATCATCCGAGCCTACTACCGCTGCGGCCCGGATTTGTGCAACAAAGCCCAGTGAAGACTACAATTCAGTCATTAGGCCCTTATCTGGAAAAATGGCCAAATGTCCAAATATTAACCAGATAAATAATGAGAGGAGCTATCGCTTTAACCCTTGCTGCGGGCTTCTCTTCGCCTCATACTGTTGCAGGTACTTTTGGGAACCTCTCACAACCATTGATTTCCAGCCATCCATTGCGCATGACGAGCGAATCATTCATCGCCGGTTGGTGAGAAGCAGATTTCGAGCGTTTGGAGGCCAGGCAGCGCCCAAATCCTCAGGCTCTGCCCGTTTGCAGACGCACCTGTCTCTTTGAGCGCGTTGGTTTGAAGAACGCATCCACCTTGTTCTCAAGGAACGACGCCAAGCGCTTCAAGTTGTAGCGAGCGGCCATCATCGTCATGACCGTGGTGGCTCTGGTCTGTTCAATCGTGCGGACGAACTTGCCGCCCTGGCCGATGCTTCCTCCAGGCCCATCTGCTCTCCCAAAGCGATCTGCGAGTCCAAAGCCTTGGGCGTGCAGCACAAGTTCACCAGGCCGTATCGGCCACAGACCAATGGCAAGGCCGAGCGATTCATCCAATCGGCGCTGCATGAGTGGGCCTATGGTTGGACATACCAGAATTCAGCTGAGCGAACACAAGCCTTACATAGCTGGCAGCATCACTACAACTGGCACAGGCCTCACAGTGGCATTGGTCGAATTGCCCCGATGACCAGGCTCAAATCTGCAAACAACCTCTTGACAGTTCACAGCTGGTGCCCGAGCTGCGGGCACCCAAGGCGCTTTTTCAATCAAACCCCAGGGGCCTGCGCCGCAATCGGGCCAAAACCCACCACCACATCGGCATTCTGCGCGCGGTGGCGCAGGGCATGGTCCATCAGCACCATGGCCAGCAAGGCCTCGGCAATGGGTGCGGCGCGGATGCCCACGCAGGGGTCATGGCGGCCCTTGGTGATGACTTCGGTGCTGTTGCCGTCGACATCGATCGACTCGCGCGGGCTGATGATCGAGCTGGTGGGCTTGATTGCGATACGGATCTCGATGTCCTGCCCCGTGCTGATACCCCCCAGAATGCCGCCCGCGTTGTTGCTGCGAAAACCCTGGGGGCTGAGCGAATCACCATGGGTGGTGCCTCGCTGGGCCACGCTGTCAAAGCCTGCGCCAATCTCCACGGCCTTGACGGCATTGAGGCCCATCATGGCGTAGGCAATATCGGCATCGAGCTTGTCATACAGCGGCTCGCCCAGGCCCACGGGCACGCCGCTGGCGTTGACACGAATCAAGGCGCCGCAGGAATCGCCCGATTTGCGCAGCGCATCCATGTATTCCTCGTAGCGCGTCACATCGGCCACCGGGGCAAAGAACGGGTTATTCGGCACATGCTCCCAGCTCTCGAACGGCAAAGCCACCTCGCCCACCTGCAGCATGCAGGCGCGGAACTCGGTGCCAAACTTCTCCTTGAGCCACTTTTTGGCCACGGCGCCTGCCGCCACCGTAGGTGCTGTCAGGCGCGCAGACGAGCGGCCACCGCCACGCGGATCGCGGATGCCGTACTTGTGCCAGTAGGCATAGTCGGCGTGGCCGGGCCGAAAGCTCTGCGCAATATTGGAATAATCCTTGCTGCGCTGGTCGGTGTTGCGGATGAGCAGCGAGATCGGCGTGCCGGTGGTCTTGCCTTCGTAAACACCCGAGAGGATTTCAACCTGGTCCGGCTCGTTGCGCTGCGTCACGTACTTGCTGGTGCCGGGGCGGCGACGGTCCAGATCGTGCTGAATGTCCGCTTCGCACAGCGCCATGCCGGGGGGGCAGCCATCAATCACACAGCCGATCGCGGGCCCATGGGATTCGCCAAAGTTGGTAACAGTGAATAAGGTGCCGAAGGTATTGCCGCTCATAGCCCGCCATTATGCGGGTGAAAGCGGCAGCCGCCAGAGAGTGCGGACAAGCCGCCAACGCAACTTGCCTGCATGCCGTGCCACCCACGCCCGCCAAACGCAGGTTTTTTGCAGAAAACAAGCTTTTCGCGCCCTGCCAATGCGCGGCAGCACATCAAAAACCCTAGCAACCACTGCACACAGATCAAGACCACTGGGGCGCTGCGCTGCCCGGCGGCATGGACGGGTAGCGCCACGGCGTAGCCACGCCGCCCAGCACACCACTGGGGCGCACCGCAACCAATGGGCCAAAACCGCTGGCCAGCGTTTCAAGGTAAGGTGCCACTCTGGCTGCGACCCCTTCTCCCTCCGCATCGCCAAACCTTTGGGGCAGCACGGGCCGCTGCCCCAGCTCCTGGAGCCACTGGGCCGTGCGCGCCAGCGACACCTGCACATGCCAACTCCCCCCTTGCACGGCCTGGCGGTGCAATGCGGCCTGGATGCCAAAGGCCAGCCAGAGGCCCGCAGCGTAATCCAGAATCTGCATCGGCAGCGCGCGCAGGCCGCTACTGCTTGCGATGTCGTCAAAGGCCTGGCCCTCCGCCCAGTTGATACCGCTGGCTGTCTGTACCAGCGAATCGAACCCGCGCCGGTCTGCCCAGGGCCCACTGCGCCCATAGGCCGACAGGCTGGCATACACAATACCGGGCTGCAACTGCGCAGCCTGCTGCGGGCCAAAGCCGAGTGCATCCAGGCTGCCGGGATGGTAGCCCTGCAGCAGCACATGAGCGCCGCCCAGCAGGCTGGCAAACTGGGCCTTGCCAGCTGCAGACTTCAAATCGAGCAAGGCCGAGCGCTTGCCCCGGCTCAGATCGGCAATGGCTCCAATGTTGGGCAGGCCCGGGCCGTTGATCATCAGCACTTCTGCGCCATGTGCGGCCAGTGTGCGCGCCGCCACCGGGCCCGAGAGAATGCGCGTCAGATCCAGTACCCGAATCCCCGATAGAGGCCCTGCACCTTGCAAGCCTGGCCAGGCACGCGGTGGCGCAGGCTGCCCGGCATCCAGCTGCGTGATCTGCACCAGCGGCTGCGCGGCCACCGCTGCGCTTTGAGGGTGGGTAGCCCACTCTTGCGGCGTGCGCGCAGCCGCCACAACCAGGCCGCGTGCGGCGGCTTGCGTTTCAAAATCAATAGCATCCCATCCTTTCAATGCCTGCACTACGGCTTGTTTTGAAGTCAAGTTACCGGTGGGCAGACCCAACAGTTGCAACGCGCCATCACGGTGGTGGTCGAAATTGGCGTGGATGCGCACCCAGCCCGGTCTGCCCAGCGCCGCACCGCAGGGGTACAGGCCCGAGATGGGCGACCACAGATCGGGCTGCACCCCATCGAGGGTGAAGTACCCCGTGGTTTCTGCCAAGGCATGCGGCACCTGCACATTGGCGCAGGCAAGCGCGCTGCCAGTGCGCAGGCTACCCAACTGCGCCGCAGCCAGCGTGGCTGCAGCGACGCAAGCGCCTGCCGCCACATCCACCGCAAAGCTGGAGGGGTAGCCGCCGCCATCGCCGCCCAGCTGCAGCGCCTGTGCATCGGCGGCGGGGGCCCCCGGCAGACCTGCTGCATGCCATTGCTGTTGCACGGCTTGGCGAATGCGGTGATGCAGGTCATCTGCAGGCGGGGTGGTGTGGGACATTTGCATTTCTGGCTTCATGGGCAAGGGCGTATGAAAGGGTTGCGCTGGCCGCCATTGCACGCGCTGCGCCCTGCACCGTCAATCTTGATTGGGCCAATCCATGTGGGCTAGCATGGCGCATGCCTCACCCAACTGCCGCCTCTCCAACCTCTCAGGCCGACGATTCCCCTTGGCTGAGCAGCCAGCAGGCCGCCGCCGTGCTGGGTGTACAGCGCGCCAGCCTGTACAGCTATGTCAGCCGCGGCCTGCTGCGCGCGCAATCCCAGCCCGGCCAGCGCGGCCATGTGTATGCACGCGCCGATGTACAGCGCCTTGCCACCCAGCGGCAATCGGTACGTAACCCGGCGCGGCTTGCCCAGTCCACGCTGGATTGGGGAACGCCCGTGCTGGCATCCGCCATCACCCAGGTCGAAGGCGGCCAGCTGTACTACCGGGGCCATCTGGCGGCCTCGCTGGCCGCGCATGCGAGCCTTGAGGAAGTGGCGGCGCTGCTGTGGAACCAAGAACTGCCTGCCACGCCCGATGTAAAAGCGCCAACCGCTCACAAAAAGGTAGCAAAAACCGGGCTGCCACGCAGGCCTTCCCAGGCACTGTCAGCCTGGTACGGCGGCAAAGAGGCGTGGGAGCCCGAGATGGAGCAGGCCGCACTCTGGCCGCTGGCCCTGCTGCAGCGCATGGCCGAGGTGCTGACCGGCCAGCCAGTTACAAGCGGGGCAAGGCAATTGCAGTTGCTACAAAAAATAAAGCACCTGCAGCCACTGCATATAAGTCTGGAGCGGATATGGGCTACAAGCCCGGCCCATACCGATATCCTGCGCCAGACGCTGGTGCTGTGTGCTGACCATGAACTCAATGCATCCAGCTTTGCCACGCGCGTGGTGGCATCCACCGGCGCCAGCCTGCATGCCAGCGTGGGCGCGGGCCTGGCGGCGCTGTCCGGCCCGCTGCATGGCGGCATGACGGATGTGATCGCCAGCCATTGGGAAGACTGGCATCGCGCGGGCCGCAAGGGGATTGCTCCATCGCTGCGCACATTGCTGGCAGACACCCGCCTGGGCACCACACCGCACTACTGTGCAGGTTTTGGCCACCCGCTCTACCCGGCGGGCGATCCGCGCAGCCTGCACCTGCTGGGCCTGCTGCCACCGGATGCGGCGCGTGAGCAGTTGCTCCAGCGCGTGTACCAGGACACCGGCCTGCACCCCAGCCTTGACTACGCGCTGGTTGCCATCCAGCGCAGTTTGGGGCTGCCAGCAGGCGCGGCGTTTGTGCTGTTTGCCCTGGGCCGCACTGCTGGCTGGATTGCCCATGCGCTGGAGCAGCGCGCAGGCGGTCAGCTGATCCGGCCACGGGCCCGGTATGTAGGCCAGCCGCCCACGCACAGCAGCGACACACATGCTGCACCGCGCCCTTCCGGCCGCATCATCCGCTTTTGAGCGCAGGCCGGGCTGTGAGCGGGTATGAAAAAGCGGCCTTGCGGCCGCTGTCTGACAGGATGTTGCGGGCCAGCAGATTGTTGCCGCGCCGCCACGTCAGTCGGCCTCGCCTTCCACCGGCCAGTCACGGATATAGGCCTTGAGCATCTTGTTCTCGAAATTCTGGCTGTCAACCACAGCCTTGGCCACGTCGTAGAAGCTGATCACGCCCATCAGCATTTTCTTGTCCATCACCGGCATGTAGCGCGCATGGCGGTCCAGCATCATGCGGCGCACCTCGTCCATGTCGGTTTCCATGGTGCAGGTCAGCGGCGCATCGTCCATCACGCTGCGCACCAGCGTGTTCCCGGCAGAGCCACCGTTGCCCACGATGGCGACGATCACCTCACGGAAAGTCAGCATGCCTACCACGTCGCCGTGCTCCATCACCACCAGCGAACCGATGTCTTTCTCGGACATGGTCTGAATGGCGTCGGAGAGCGGGTCATTCACGCTTGCGGTGTAGAGGGTATTGCCTTTGAGGCGCAGGATGTCACTGACTTTCATGCTCGTCTCCTTCAAGATCTCCAGCAGATGCATGCCCTGGCTGGCGCTCGGTGGAAGTGGATGCGGCCACCCAACGCTTGCGCGACAGGGCTGCCAGCAATGGTTCGTTAAATATAGCCGACAATCCCCACCCAGAATGACAATCTGATGGAGATCCGCCATGCCTGGCTATTCAGACCCCGGTTTTGACACCCTGAGCCTGCACGCAGGCGCCCAGCCCGACCCGGCCACCGGCGCACGTGCCGTGCCCATCCACCTGACGACCTCGTTCGTCTTCGAATCCAGCGACCACGCCGCCAGCCTGTTCAACCTGGAGCGGCCAGGCCATGTCTACAGCCGCATCAGCAACCCGACCAATGCCGTGCTGGAGCAGCGCGTGTCGGCCCTCGAAGGCGGCGTGGGAGCCATTGCCGTGGCCAGCGGCCAGGCAGCGCTGCACCTGTCGATTGCCACACTGATGGGCGCGGGCAGCCACATCGTGGCCAGCACCGCGCTGTATGGCGGCTCGCAGAACCTGCTGCACTACACGCTGCGGCGCTTTGGCATCGAGACCACCTTCGTCAAACCCGGCGACATTGACGGCTGGCGCGCCGCCATCCGCCCCAACACCAAGCTTTTCTTTGGTGAAACCGTGGGCAACCCCGGGCTGGATGTACTGGACATTCCCACCGTGGCACAAATTGCCCACGATGCGGGTGTGCCGCTGCTGGTGGATTCCACCCTCACCTCGCCGTGGCTCATCAAGCCCTTCGCGCATGGCGCGGACCTCGTCTACCACTCGGCGACCAAATTCCTCTCAGGCCATGGCACGGTGATTGGCGGCATCGTCGTGGATGGCGGCAGCTTCGACTGGGAAAAGAGCGGGCGCTTTCCCGAGTTGACCGAGCCCTACGACGGCTTTCACAACATGGTGTTCACCGAAGAGAGCACGGTGGGCGCCTTCTTGCTGCGCGCACGCCGCGAGGGCCTGCGCGACTTCGGCGCCTGCATGAGCCCGCACACCGCCTGGCTGATTCTGCAAGGCATCGAGACGCTGCCGCTGCGCATGGAGCGCCACATGCGCAACACCGAAAAAGTCGTGCAGTTCCTCGCCAGCCATCCGCTGGTGGGCCGCGTGGGGCATCCAATGCTGGAATCGCACCCCTCCCATGCGCTGGCGCAAAAGCTGCTGCCACGCGGCGCGGGCTCGGTGTTCAGTTTCGACATCGCAGGCAACCGCAACCAGGGCAAGAAATTCATCGAAACACTCAAGGTCTTCAGCCACCTGGCCAACGTCGGCGACTGCCGCTCGCTGGTCATCCACCCGGCCAGCACCACGCACTTCCGCATGACGGACGAAGCGCTGGCCCAGGCAGGCATCGGCCAGGGAACGATCCGCCTGTCGATCGGGCTGGAAGATGCCGACGATCTGATCGACGACCTCAAGCGCGCGCTCAAGGCCGCAGAAAAGGCTGCTTGATGAGCATCATGGACGCCACGCATTCCATGCAGATCCGCAGCTTTGCTCCCGCCGATACCGACGCCGTGATCGGCCTGTGGCGCGACTGCGGCCTGACCCGCCCCTGGAATGATCCGCACAAGGACATTGCGCGCAAACTCAGCGTGTCGCCCGAGCTGTTCCTGGCCGGCACCGATGGAGCCGGACAACTGATCGCCAGCGTGATGGTGGGCTACGACGGCCATCGCGGCTGGATCAACTACCTGGCCGTTCACCCGCGCTGCCAGCGCCAGGGCCATGCGCGCCGCCTGATGGAGCGGGCCGAGCAATTGCTCACCGAGCGCGGCTGCCCCAAACTGAACCTGCAGGTGCGCGAAGGCAACGAGGCGGTGATCGCCTTTTACGAAAGCCTGGGCTACAGCAATGACAAGACCGTGTCGCTGGGCAAGCGGCTGATTGCGGATATCTAAGAACGTGTTTACGATCTCCTCGCGCCGCGACAGTGGCTTTGCGGGAGGGGATGCGAGGCGCAGTGCGCAGCCAATAGCCAGCTATTGGCAAGTGCTGCAACGAAGCAGACCGCCCCTAGCCGGGCGCCCCCAAACCCACTGTCCCTCTGGGTTGGAGTGAAATCGGGCGATTTCTTCGCGCTAGCCCTTGCTTGCACCCCGGTGCAAGCTGCGGCCCAGCGCTTCGAACTCATCCCGATTGCACTCCAACGCGGCTGCGCAGAGATCGTAAACACGTTCTAAGCACCAGCCTGCCACGTGAGCCACGAGATACCGCACAAGAATCTGGAGACCGAAATGCATATCCAAGTACAGGGCACAGACATATATGCCTATACCGGCGGCAAGGCGTTCGACGCCGCCAGGCCCACCGCCATCTTCATCCATGGCGTGCTGTGCGACCACAGCGTGTGGGCCCTGCAAAGCCGCTACCTGGCCAACCACGGCTGGAACGTGCTGGCCATCGACCTGCCGGGCCACTGCAAGAGCGGCGGCAAGGCGCCTGCCAGCGTGGAAGAAGCCGCCACTTTCATCGGCCAGATGATGGACGCCGCCGGCCTGCAGAAAGCTGCCTTGATCGGCCACAGCTGGGGCAGCCTGATTGCCATGCAGGCAGCGGCCCAATTGGGCGCGCGTGTCAGCCACCTCGTATTGGTAGGCACCGCTGCCCCCATGAAGGTATCGCCTGTACTGCTGGATCTGGCGCAAAGCGCGCCGGACCAGGCCATCGCCATGGTGCAGACCTTCTCGCGCGCCACCCTCTCGCCACCCAATGGCGCTGGCAGCTGGGTGTTTGGCGCGGGCACCGCGCTGGGCCGCCGTGTGCTGGCCAGCAATAGCGACACCAACCTGCTGTATACCGGCTTTGTGGCCTGCGACAGCTACAGCGGCGCCGAAGCAGCCATGGCGGCCGTCAGTTGCGCCGTTCTGTTTGTGCTCGGCGAGCAAGACCAGATGACTCCGCCCAAAGCCGCCAAGGGCCTGATCGATGCAGCCAAGGCCGCAGGCAAGACCGTGCAGGTGCGAACGATTCCCAACGGCCATAATCAAATGATGGAATCTCCCGATTCAACGCTGTTTGCAATTCGGGATTTCCTTCAGTATTGAGCAATAATTTTGATAGCGAGATATCTCACCTGTATCGGCGGTAAGCAGTGGTAAGGACGGCCATTTTTTAGCGCGCAAATTGCGCAGAATGCGCTAGCCTATGGCCTGTCGCTGCATCGGGGTGCACTACGAACAGTGCACTACGCAGCAGAAATACCTCCAGCCATGCTAGATACCGCCCTTCCCAGCCTTTTGCAGCATTGTCACGCGCTGCCGTGGCATCTGCTGCAACCTCGCCAGCCCGTGGATACCGAGCGCTGGAACGAGGCATGGGCGGATGCACTGGCCCAGTTGCACGAATTTGCCAGCCACGGGTACTACGGGCTGGACATGCAGGATCTGGCGCCCGGCAGCCAGCAGCAGGCCTGGGATGACTGGCGCAATGCGGTGCGCCAGGCACTGCGCCTGCCCGAGTTGGCCTACACCCGGGGCCTGTCGCTCACCAGCCTGGAAGCGCTGTTCGAGCATGTGCTGCACTGCTGCAATGAATTTGCCAGCATGGCCCGCAGCATGAGCGAGAAAGGCCTCGCCCACCACCACACATTGGAAGTGGCGGGCCAGGACTATTGCGCGGCAGTCCAATTGCTGTCCTTTCCGGTACTGCTGGAGCGCCAGGAGCTGATTCCCCCCATCGTGCAGCGCCTGCTGGACAACCAGTGCGACCGTCTGCTCGATTACCTGAGTGCCGCTGCATGTGACAAGACCGAAGCGGTGGAAGCGCTGTTCTGTCCGGAGCCCTACGCGGCCCTCACACCGTTCTTCGAGCAGTTGGAGGTATACAGCGCCCCCTTGCAGGCTTACCTGCAGCAGGCCTATCCCGCTACGCCCGATGCCCTGTCACCCGCCTCGTGGACCGACATTGCCCGCAACCACTGGGCCTGGGAAGTTGCAGCCCTGGTGGTGCTCTACGACCTGAATGACAACGCCTTTGCGGCGCACCCGCGCTACCCCGCAGATCTGGTGGCATTTGCACGCCAGCGACTGGAAGCAAGCTACCCGCAGTCCTTGCGCGCCTGATTTTTTCCGCCCTCGCAGATTTCAGGCTGCGGCGCGTTCTGCCTCCTGCACCTCTCGCGCTTGCAGCGCACCGTGGCGGCGCTCCAACAGATCGATCAGCATGAGGTGATCGAGCCCGCAGTGCCACCACAGGGGCTCGGTGGCTTCGTTGCATTCCAGCAGCAGCGCCGTCATCAATGGCTGCGCACGCGTTGCCGCGGGCTCTACCAGCAGCACGTAGCGGGCATCGCTGTCACTACTCTGGCCCTGTTCTGCGCCGGTGGCACGGCCCTCCACATCCACCACGGCTCCCACCCAGTCCAGCTGGGTCAGCACATCCAGCGCACGGTGCAGCTGCACATCCTCCACCTTCAATTGCGTGGCCAACTGGTGCAGGTACAACCCCTTTTCGGGCTGGTAGCGCATGGGATTGAGAGCGTGCAGGCATTCGAGGGCCAGCTGAAAATCCCAGCTCTGTGCCGTAGGCAGACGAGCCACGCCCGCCAGCAGGCTAGGCAGATAGGCGGCCACCACAGCGCCGAGCAGCACGATCACCCAGGCCACATAAATCCAGATGAGCAAAATGGGCAGGGTGGCAAAGGTGCCATAGATCGTGGAATACGTGGGTACATTGGCCAGGTACAGGGCCAGAATCTTCTTGGCCAGCTCGATCCCGATGGCCACAAACACGCCACCCGCCAGCGCGTCGCGCCAGCGCACATAAGTGTTGGGCACATAGCGGAACATGGCAGTCACCCCTGCCGCCAGCAGTACAAACTCCAACGAATCGAAAGCGAGGCGAATGAGGTACGGCAGCTCCCCCATGGCGCTGCGCGAGGCGGCCATCACCGACGAAGTCAGCGCCAGGCTGGCGGCCAGCAGCAGCGGCCCCAGCGTGATGGCTGCCCAGTAGATGAGCACGCGCTGGCCCAGGGGCCTGAGCTTGCGCACCCGCCAGATGTTGTTGAGCGTGCGGTCCATGGTGAGAATCAGCGCCAGCGCCGTGACCAGCAGAAAACTCAGGCCCGCCATGCCCAGACGGCTTGCCTTGCTGGCGAACTGGGTGATATAGCCCAGCACCTGGCTGGCAATGCTGCTGGGGATCAGGCTCTCGACAAGCCAACGCTGCAGTTGCGCCTCCATCTGCGAGAACATCGGAAACGCGGTGAACAGCGCCAGCGCTACCGTCATGAAGGGCACCAGCGCCAAGGTAGTGGTGAAGGTCAGGCTGCTGGCCGTCAGGCCCAGCCGGTCTTCGCCGAAACGCCTGCGCAGGGTATCAACCGTGTTGCCCCATGGAAAATCAGCCAACGCTTGCCACCAGCGCTCTGACCTGGTGGGGGTGGTATCCAACGCCCTCGATGCCGCGTTTTTCTCTTCTGTGCCGTACATGCCGATATGATGCCATTTTCACACCACGCACCATGCCTTCTGCACCTTCGAATCTGCCTGATTTGGTAACGCCCGCCGCAGCGCCAGGCGTGGCGCAGTTGTCGCGCACGCTTGCGGTGGTATCGCTCTTGGGCCTGGTGATACTGTCCGTGGCGTGGGAGCTGTGGATCGCGCCGCTGCGCCCTGGCGGCTCCTGGCTCGTCATCAAGGCGCTGCCACTGTGCCTGCCGCTGGCAGGACTGCTCAAGCACCGCATGTACACCTACCGCTGGGTCAGTCTTCTGGTGTGGCTGTACTTTACCGAGGGTGTGGTGCGCGCATTTGGCGATGCGCCCCCCAGCCGCTGGTGCGCCATGGCCGAGATTGCGCTGTGCCTGCTGCTGTTTGCCGCCTGCGTTCTGCACGTCAAGGGCCGCCAGAAAGCCGTGCGGCCTGCCGAGCCATCGGCCGGGCCGTCGCCCCACTGACCGCATTTTTGTTTTTGGATATTTGTTGAGACCAAGCCATGACCGACCTGATTGCCAGCCTGCGCCGCATTGTGGGCGATAACCACGTACTGACCGATGGAGACCTCAGCGCCTACGAACAGGACTGGCGACGCCGCGAACACGGCAAGGCCCTGGCCGTGGTGCGCCCCGGCTCCACCGAAGAAGTGGCTACCGTGGTCAAGGCCTGCGCCGCCAATGGCACGGCCATCGTGCCACAGGGCGGCAACACCGGCCTGGTGGTGGGATCGACCCCCGATACCTCCGGCACGCAGGTGGTGCTGAACCTGGGCCGCATGAATGCTGTGCGTGCGCTGGACAAGGACAACCTGACGATCACCGTCGATGCGGGCTGCATTCTGCAAAGCCTGCAGGAGCGCTGCGAGAAGGAAGGTTTCCTCTTTCCCCTGTCGCTGGCAGCTGAAGGCAGCTGCACCATTGGCGGCAACCTGGGCACCAATGCCGGCGGCACGCAGGTGGTGCGCTATGGCAATACCCGCGAGCTGTGTCTGGGCCTGGAAGTGGTCAACGCCCAGGGAGAAATCTGGAATGGATTGAAAGGCCTGCGCAAGGACAACACGGGCTATGACCTGCGCAACCTTTTCATCGGCAGCGAAGGCACGCTGGGGGTGATCACGGCCGCCACGATGAAGATCTACCCCATGCCTGCCAGCCAACTCACCGCCTGGGCCGCACTGCCCTCGTTTGAAGCGGCCGTGCAATTGCTGGGCCTCGCCCACCAGTACCTGGGCGCAGGCCTCACCGGCTTTGAGGTGATGAACCGCTTTGCACTGACCCTAGTAGACAAGCACATGCCGCAGCTGCGCGTGCCCTTCATCGACAACCCCGATTTCCCATACGCCGTGGTGCTGGAGAACTCCGACAGCGAATCCGAGGCACACGCCCGCGCGCGCTTTGAGGCGCTGATGGAGGCCGCGTTCGAGCAGGAAATCGCACTGGACGCCGTGGTGGCCGAAAACCTGGGCCAGGCCCACAACCTGTGGCACATCCGCGAAAGCATTCCGCTCGCGCAGGTCGAGGAAGGCCTCAACATCAAGCACGATATCTCGGTGCCGATTTCACGCATTCCTGCCTTCGTGGAACATGCCACCGCCGTGCTGGCGCACAAGGTGCCGGGCATGCGCCTGGTGAACTTTGGCCACCTGGGAGACGGCAACCTGCACTTCAACGTGCAGGCCCCCGAAGGCATGGATGCCAAGGCATTTCTTGAGGAGCGCGAACACGAGATCAACCACATCGTCTACGACGCCGTTGCCGAGTTTGGCGGCTCCATTTCGGCCGAGCACGGCATTGGCACCTTGAAGGCAGCCACCCTGCCCGATTACCAGTCGCCGGTTGCGCTGTCCATGATGCGATCCATCAAACAGGCGCTTGACCCGCAAGGCATCATGAACCCCAACTGCATGTTGGCGCGGCAAGCTTGATTTTTATCAAATAAAACAGGCCGGAGCGGCAGCGCATTGCCCTGCCCCGTCCTGCCCTCATTGCGCCACTGGCGTGCGGCTCAGGAACCAGGTGTATTCAGCGCGTTGGAGATCATGGTGTTGACATCCTTGGGCCAGAGAAAGGATGCGCCGGGATCCTGCACCACGCGCGGCTGACCGTCCTGCAACCACCAGATGCGCATGGTATTGGTCTGCGCGTCCAGCGCCACGGCGGCGGCGTTGCTGGCGCCCTCATGCTTGCGATTGCCGGTGATGAAGTAGACCGATCCCTCCTTCTGCAAGGGGCCGGCCACCTCCAGATTCCGCATGAAAACCGGCGCCTGCGCGCCCAGCAGATGCTGCAGGCGCGCCGCCATCACGCCGCGCTGCAAAAACGGCGCATCGCTGTGGTATTTGCCCACCTGGGCCTGCAACTCTTGGTAGGCCTGCTGGCCATCGGTCGCCTGTGCGGTTGGAGCCCCTCCAGGCCCGCTCTGGCAGCCTGCCAAAGCCAGCACAGCCGCAAAGCCCCATGCTCTATACCAGGTGTGCCCTTGCATCCTCATACCTCACCTTTCAAAGTGCTTTTAACAAATGTATTGGGATTCCAGCGCTCTCCCATTCAGCGCCTATAGCTACTAAAAAATAGCTATAAATGTGTTCAGATTCCAATCCGCGCCAAACCGCCATGCTTGCACCAGTGCAACAGTTCGGCAGGCCTGAACAGAGAAAACTGGCACACTATACGATTAGTTGTCTCTGTAACCAACTATGGGTATCCTGCACCGGATAGCTGCAGGGGAAAGCGGCCATCGCGTAAAGTACGAGCATTGTGCCCATGCCTGCATGCTGCAGTACGCGGCCGTGGCACCTGGGCCTGACGCATGAAACCATGCCCGGGCCGGCAACCCTCTTGAGAATCCAATGAAGCAATACCTCCAACTCGTGCAGGACATTCTGGACCACGGTTCGTGGCAAAACAACCGCACCGGCATCCGCACCCTCAGCATGCCAGGCGCCAGCCTGCGCTTTGACCTGCAGCAAGGTTTTCCCGCCGTCACCACCAAAAAGCTGGCGTTCAAATCTGCCATCGGCGAGATGGTGGGCTTTATGCGCGCATGCCGCAGTGCAGCCGATTTCCGGGCTCTGGGCTGCAAGGTCTGGGATCAGAACGCCAACGAAAACAAGGCATGGCTGGCCAACCCCTATCGCCTGCAGGAAGACGACCTCGGCGCCGTCTACGGCGTGCAATGGCGCCAGTGGCCAGCCTACAAACTGATTGATCTGGCACAACCCCAAGGCGCCGCACAGATTGCCGATGCCTTGGCCAAGGGCTACCGCCAGATTGGCCAAGTGGACGAAGGCGGAGTGCCGCACGCCGTGCTCTACAAGGCCGTTGACCAGTTGCGCCAGTGCCTGGACACCATCATGAACGACCCCGGCAGCCGTCGCATCCTGTTCCATGGCTGGAACTGGGCGCAGCTGGAGGAAATGGCCTTGCCGCCCTGCCACCTGCTCTACCAGTTTCTCGTCAACCAGCAGGCGGGGGAGATATCGCTGTGCCTCTACATTCGCAGCAACGATGTGGGCCTGGGCACGCCTTTCAACCTGACCGAGGGCGCGGCGCTGCTGCACCTGGTGGGGCGCCTGACCGGCTATACACCGCGCTGGTTCACCTATTTCATCGGTGACGCCCACATCTACGAAAACCACCTGCCCATGTTGCAGGAGCAGCTCCAGCGAGAGCCCTTCCCCGCGCCGCGGCTGGTGCTGTCCGACCGCATTCCAAGCTATGCGGAAACGGGCCGTTACGAGCCGGAATGGCTGGAGAAAGTGGAGCCCGGCGACTTCAGCCTCGAAGGCTACCAGCACCATGCGCCACTGACGGCGCCCATGGCGGTATAGGCCTTTTCGGCGCCGCTCGCATCCACCCCCGCTGGTTGGCCGGACCAGCGGGGGTTTTCATTTCTGCGCTGCCTTGTCCGCGTTGTCCGCCTTGAATTCTGAGGTTGGGCAACCCGCGCAGCACTCCCTACCACGTACTTTTGCGACACGGATTGCAGGCATGGAGGCGCGCGTCCTACAGCCCGCAAAACGCCATGGCGTCACCCTTGGGGTTCATACCCAGCCAGGAGATCAGCCATGCCCCAACCCCCTCATGCTCCGGCGCACGAGCACAGCGAACGCGACGCACAGCCGGACAAAAAGCCCGCCAACCCCAAAGACCTGAACGACCCTCGAAACCCCAAAAGCCCGGCCGTGGATGAACCCACCTATCAACGCAGTCAGGTCATCAAGCAGCCTCGCTAGATTCCCCAGGCAGGTGTTTCGATGGAAGGAGCAAGCATGAACAGCACCCTTTTCATGGCAACGAAGCCACAGCCCGAAGACGAGGATAAAGATCCCGTGGGCGAACCCGATCCGGTGCAGGAGCCCACCCTGCCCGCAGAAGGAGACGACCCGGCCCATCCGCCCTTCTCGCCAGACCATGAGCCCGATATTCCGCAGGACCCGGAGTCCGAGCGGGTCGTGCAACCAGAACCCGTAGGGCCATAACTGCGCTACAGCAGGTGGTCCGTGGTTCATGCTCAGGCCTTGCCGGTGCGGCAAAAACCATACCCGGAGGCGTAATGTACCGAGGTTGCGCCGACCCCCGATAACTTGAAAGTGCCCCCTATGACCGAACCGAGCAAACCATCCAATCCGAAGACAGGTTTTGGCCGATTTGCCAACAAGCGATTTGCCATCCTGCTTGCCATTGTCATCGCGTTTTTGCTAGTCGCGATCTGGGTGCCGTTCTGATCGCGCCTGCCTCACGGGTGCCCTGTTCTTGCCGTGCTACCCCGATCACGGCGTTACCCGACAGCCCAGCGATGACCTTGGCTGCGGCGCCAGCCCGGAAAACCCAAAGCAACTCCATGGTGCGTTCAACACAGTCAACCCATCACGGCAGTCAGGAGGAAATTGCCATGCCAACCCCCATTGCACCACCTCAGCCACCGGTACCACCGCCCATGCCGGAGCCGGCCAAACCTGAGCCCATTGACCCACCCGACAGCACCTTGCCTATCGAAGAGCCGCAGAAAGCACCGCCTGTGAAAGACCCAGAACCTGTTTAGTGATTCATAGAAAACATCGTCACCATCCGTTCCATTTGGTATCCGGGCCGCGCTCCTACACCTCGCCATCGTGAAGCGCCGTACTGTAGTTTCAATCTCGTTATCTAAAAAGGAGTGCCATGTTGTTCAAATCCAAACAGCCCAGCCTGTCCACCGTGCAAGACGATCTGGCAAGACTTGTCGATGATGTTCGAGCCTTGCTCTCTGTCAAGGAACTGGATGCCATCCCCGAAATCAGAGGCGTGCGCCAGCGCATTGACGAAGGACTCGCGAGCGCCATGGACTCTGCGGATCAGGTGCTGCAGCAAACCCGGCACGCTGCGGCCTGCGCCGACCAGTATGCGAAGGATGAACCTTGGCGGATTGCCGGTGCAGCGCTTGCGGTGGGGGCATTGGTAACCTATGTCATGTGCCGCCGCTGAAGCACTTCTATGCGCAGGTGCAGACTCCTTGCAGGGCAGGCATCTGAAGACTGTTTTCCGTGGACGCTCGCCGGTTGGCTCCGCGTCCATGGAGCAATGCAGCCCCATACGGGGCATGTGAGAAGCACAAACTTCGCAACTTCTCGGAGGAGCCGACGATAGGCTGGTGGAGCAAACGATCTTTTGCGACATCAGCGCTTTGAGCACAAGGAGGCTGCCATGCAGACGTTGACCGTCACCCCCAAGCTACGCGCCTTTGTAGGCGGCGCATTCTATCCAACAGGTTTCTCGCTTGTCATGTACCCATCGGAAGATGAGGCCCTGGAGATTGCACGGCGGCTTACTGACCATCTGTTTCGCATTGACGATATTTTTCTGGTACCGCCCCAGGTTGTGTTGCAGGAGATCGCACCCACGGTAGATGCGTCCAACAAACCCTTGCCATCGATGGGCTCTGACGGCTCAATTGCGCGCAGCCTGGTGGAGCTTGCCGAGCAAGGCCATGTCGGCCTTATGGTGCGTACCTCGAATGACCAGGAAATCACTGCGTTGCGCGGAGTGATTGCCAATAGCAATTACTCCTTTGCCAAGGCCTACCACTCGCTGGCCATTGAGGATTTGTAGCCTTTCGGAGCTTCACTTGGCATTTCACCTAACCGGAGAGAAGCGATGAAACTCATCTTCATCGGCATGCATGCGCTGGGCAGCAAACAATCGCCCATACCCCGCACGCCCAAGAAGCCCAGGCCCGGAGGAAGCCCTCCCGCAGACGATGACCCGTCCCAGCTGCGGATTTGAAACGCACCGTGCGCTGGCGGATAAAGGACAGCCACGGGTGGCGCAATCTATGCATGACCTATATATATGACCGCAACACCTGCAAATGAAAAAACCCGTATGCCGAAGCATACGGGTTATGTCAATGGTCGAATGGCGTCTTAAAACCATATTAACAAAACCATTGATTTACAAGGACTAAATCAAGTTAGAAAATTGTTGGCATACACGCTGGCATACATGACTTGCGGCCTATGCGCAAAAATGACTACTTGTTGCCCATGCACAGAATTTCATCGCGGCTTAGAGCAGACTCGTATCTCCTACAACTCTCGGATTTCTGCTTTCGGCTGCTCCGCGTCATCCATGAACTTGGCCCTAAACGGCAGCAATCGCCAACATCGGTCACTGAGTTCCGGCTGTTCTGAGCGTCCGCTTCATCCTCGGTGCGGCAACTCGATTGCCCAGCTCGTCGCGTACCGGCTCGGATGACCGCTTCTGAGCACCACAACAGGCTCATGTCAACCCACTGCTGTCGTTCGAGCCTCGTAGGCCAATGTCATCGATGCAGCGATTGCTGCCTGCCGAGTCCGTGACATGAATGTCTACCGTCGCCAAGTAGCAGCCACCTCGAGTACCTCGTCCGGAGTCCTCCAATGGCTGCGTTCATGTGAACAGCAGTCAGAGGGTTGTGAACTATCTATAAACCGCTGGCTGACTCAGTTACTTTTTGCTGGATGAAAATGCAGCCATGACAAGTAAAAAGCAAATTGACAGCGATCTGCAGGCAGCCTTCCTTGGCGTGAAAGCTCTAAGCAATGATTTGTACGTTGAGGAGTTGGCTGGCTATGAAGATGAGCTCAAAGATTCGCTGAATCAGGACGCAGATGATGCACTGCTGTGTGTCTTTGCTGATCGTGGGGAGGTCGCAATGATGGTGGTTGAGCCAGGTGGCACGATTTACAGAAATGAAAAGGCAGTTGCCAAATTGCGGGGGATGCTTCCGAATACCCTTGATGTCAATTTGCAGGTATTGCTCCCAATGTTCTCCGCTGATATCAGCCGGGGGGACTTCGGTGTAGCTGGAATTAAATGGTTGCCAGCGCAGAGTACGTAAAGTGTGAACTGGGATTGCCGCGTTACTTCTTTAGGGCTGCTGTTTGAATTGAAAAATTGGGACAGCAGCTTCCACCAAGTCCGGTGTGATTCAAAGTGGCAGCTCTTGGGAGTGATACTGACTGGGGCAGTGTCGCTGAATGACAGCCTGCGCATATGAGGACGGTAAGAATCCAGTACGCGAATAGGCTCGGGGCATTGACGAAACTAAACAACGCCAAGTCAAGCTGCCAGTGCCTCCCACCTCAGGCGCTGCCTCCACAGTGGTTACCTTGTCCAGCCTGCCCTACTTCCGCATCTACCCTCTGCGCGCAGTCGAGACCCCGCCACGCCCGCACTCTTAATAGGTCGCTTTCGTCGGCACCGCCGACACCGGCACTTTCCAGCGCTGTTGCGGTCTCGCGTGACGGTTTTGCCCCTTCGGTAAGTGTCGGGATTCGTCAGGAAATGACGGAAGTGGCGCGCGAAAAGCTTGTGCACCTTTTGGCGAGGCATCTGCGTTGCCGAAAAAGGCGCTGCTTTCTGTGAGAAGCACAGTCACAACCTGTGCTGCGTGACTTCTCACCGCCTCAAAAGCACTATTGAGGCATGGAAAAGAAGACCCCCACCGCAGCCACAAAATTTCCGCTGATTTCGCAGCTGCCAAGTACGTACCACGACCGCCTGCTGCAAATCAATGTTGTGCAGCAACTGACGGGGGCCGGCCGCCAAACCATCTACCGCTGGATGGACAGTGGCGCATTTCCCTTGGCAGTTCGTGTGCACGGCAAGCGCATTGCCTGGAAAGAATCCGAAATCAATGCTTGGATCGACAGCCGCCCACGTGCCGATCTGCCATCTGCAAAGGAAGCGAAATGACAGCCCAGGAAAACAGGGCAAGCCGTTTCTTCATTCGCTGCCCGCATTGTGAAGCTCAGGCCAAGGTGCGCACCAGCAAGCAAGAAACCAGAACCATGCGCAGCTTGATATGTCGATGCACCAACGTGCTGTGCAATTTCACTTTCGTGGCGAGCTTTGAGGCTATTCAAACCATATCGCCATCTGCTATGCCGCATGCAGAAGTAGACCTACCCAGTAGCGACTACGCCATTGCATTGCTAAGAAAAGAAGCGCTTGCTACCTACAAAAAGCCGGTGAGAAAAGAAGCCGATACACAGAAAAATTCCATAAAGCCCATTGCAGCGATGCAGTCTCAAGCCAGCAGCCAGGCACACCTACCGCAATGGCATTCGTTGATTCACTACACCGTCACCCCTAAACAGGAGCGCACATGACCACCCATCGCCTGAACGACCAGAAATACAGCCTCAAAGGCGCAGCCCAATGCAGCGACAAAAGCGGACGCAAAACCGGCACCCTGGAAGTCCTGGCTGGCGCCAATGGCGCGAATTTCTCCAGCGAAAGCGCCCCCATCCATGCGCAGGTGGTGCTGCAAGAGGGGAGCGGCCCAAATGCAGAGCCCATCGCCTACTTCACTACCGAGCAAGCCCGCCAACTGGCCACGGCGCTAAATGCTGCTGCCGGCGGCCATGACGCCGTTCAACTGGCCGACTGCTAACCCCCTTGAAAACCGCACCAATCCAGCCATGACCATTACACATACCCCTGCCAACGCCTTTACCCAAGAAGCCGAAGAAGCCAAAGCCGCTTGGCTGGATGCGCAGGCCCGCCTGAGGGCTGCGCGCGAAGCGTTCAACACCGGCGCCGTGGTTCGCTTGAAAGAGATTTTCAGCAACCAGGACTCCTTGAAAGCCAAGCTGGAAGCCGCCCGCCTGGAGCGAGAAAAAGCCGAGTCCGAATTCAAATCCGCATTCGAGGCCGCCGGGTTTGAAAAGACTGCAGCGGTGCAAAAAATCCTCAACAAAAAGAACGACGCCATTGCCATCTGTGAAGAGCTGGAAAGCGCTATTGCCAGCATGAACGCCGAGTGTGCTGAGAACCAGCCACTATTTATGCAGGCCAGCATCGAGGCTGAAAAGTACCAGGCGGCCCATGATTCTGCCTTTGCTGCAGGCGCGTGGTTTCATGCGTTTGCACTGCTGGCAAAGCACGGGCCTGCAATGGCCGACGCACTTGCATTGATTCGCAATGTGCGATCTGGCAACGCAGCGATCGAGGTTGACATAGGCCCATCACTGGGGTTCAGTCCAGAGACCGCCCGGATCACCCTTGAAAGCCGGATGAACGTATTGCTGAGTCCGCTGCGTAGCAAGTCCATGGAAGCTCCCAGTGGCATCACCCAGCCCATTGCCGATGCCATCGGCGCGCTCGACCTCGGGCCAATGAATGGCCGCAAATTGCTCACCCCTGCCGACCATCACAAGGCCAGATTCGCAGCCAAAACCCGAACCGCCTGAGCACCGCTCTATCTCACCTCTACCAAACCCTTCAACAACGGAAACAACACCATGACCGATACCGCAACCAGCCAGACCCAAACCCTCGAAGGCGAAGAAATCATCAATGGCCGTCCTGCTCGTGCCATCACGCTGCAGCAGCCCATCACTCGTGGCGCGCAAGTCATCGCCAAGGTGCATGTGCGCAAGCCCAAAAGCGGCGAACTACGCGGCATCGACCTGGGTGCCATGCTCAATGCCAATGCCGACGCCATCATGCAAGTTCTGCCCCGCGTGACGGAGCCACTTCTGGTGAAGCACGAGGTGGAAAACCTTGACCCTGCCGACCTGCTCATGCTGGGGATGGCGTTGGTAAGTTTTTTCGTGCCGAAGGCAGAGCTGCAATAGCACTGCCAAAACACATTGAGGAGGCAATGGCAGACATTGCCTTCGTCTTCCACTGGCTGCCCAGCTGCATGGATGCCATGGAGCTGGACGAACTAGTAGGCTGGCAGCAGTTGGCCGTACAGCGCTTCAACACCGTCAACGCACCGCCTGAGCGAAAGAGCTAAGATGCCCCTTCATGAATCCACTGCTGTTTTTTGCGGGCATTGCCGCGTACTACAAGCTGGAAGAAGTGCTGGCCGAGCGCGAGACCGCGCAAACCAAACGCGAGCTGGCCTTGATCCAGTTGCGCGCGCGGGCGGAGCAGTTGCAACAAGAACTGGAAGACATGCAGTTCGACCAGACCCTGCAGCCCAGTCGGCACAGCGCCAAGCAGCTGTGCGCTGCCCGGCAGCGTGCAGACCGCGCGCAAGAAGCGCTGCTGATGGCCGAGGCTGGCAGCACTCTGCGCTAAACTGCCTGGCACGCTGTGGGGTGTGCCATGGCTGACAAACTGCGTCTCGAAGTGCTGTTGGCGGCTGTTGACAAAGTAACCGGCCCGCTCAAAGCCATTCAAACCGGCAGCCGTGCTACCGCCAAAACTTTGGGCGAAGCCGAGCTGGCCTTGAAAAAACTGCAGCAGCAGCAACGCCTGCTGCAAAGGCTGGATGATGCCAAACCTGATTTGATCCGCGAGCGCGACAAACTGCGCATGCTCAAAGAACAGCTGTCTGCCATGCGCGTGCAAGGCATTGCCAGCAAAAAGCAGCTGGACAGCAAAGAAAAGGAAGTTGCCCAGCAGGCGGCTGCCTACGAGCGTCAACGTGCTGCTGCCATGCGTTTACGTTCTGAAGTGACGGCCCTGGGCTTGGGCAGTGCATCCCAGGCCCAGGCCAAGTTGGCTACCAGCATTGGCGCCGCCAACACCCAGATTGACGCCCAGCGTCACAAGCTCGAACAGCAGCGCCAGGTAGAAACGCGCTTGGCCGCGCTGCGCGAAAAGCACGGCGCCACCATGATGAAGCTCGCCAAATGGGGCGGCGCAGCCGTAGGCGCGCAGATGGCTGGGCAAAAAATGAGCGGCTGGGTCAAGCACCCGGTGCAAGAATTTGCGGACGCCGAACAGGCCCGTACTCAGCTGCAAGTAGCCTTCATGACCAAAGACGGCGGCGCATCGGCAGAACTGCAGCAAATCACCGACCTGGCCCAACGGCTGGGCGACCGCCTGCCCGGCACCACTTCCGACTTCATCAACATGATGACCGCGCTCAAAAAGGAAGGCATGAGCGCCAAAACCATCCTGGGTGGCCTGGGGGAGGCATCGGCCTACCTTGCCGTCATGCTGGAAGAAACGCCCACGGAAGCGGCTAAATTCGGCGCCAAGATGCAAGACGCCCTACAGGCTACCGAATCCGAGATGATGGGCATCCTCGACATGCTGCAGCGCAGCCACTACGCCGGCGCAGACGCGCGCTACATGCTGGCCGGCTTCGGCAACATGGCGCCGGTGCTCAATATCATCAAGAAAAAGGGCATGGAGGCGATGAAAACGCTCTCGCCCATGATGGTGATGATGAACCAGGCCGGCATGACCGATGGCGGCAGTGCTGGCAATGCCATCCGCAAGGTGTACCAGTACACGATGGATGCCAAAAAACTGGCCAAGGCCAATGAGGCAGTCAAGAAGGCCGGCGGCAAATTCCGACTTGATTTCAGCGACGGCAAGGGCGAGTTCGGCGGGCTGGAAAACATGTTTTCCCAGCTCGAAAGGCTCAAAAACTTCAACACCATGCAGCGGGGCAGCATCATCAAAGAGTTGTTTGGCGACGATGCCGAAACTCTGCGCGTGCTCAACCAGTTCATTGAGAAGGGCCTGACAGGCTACCAAGAAACCGTGGTCAAGCTGCAAGACCAAGCAGACCTGCAAGAGCGCGTCAACAAATTGTTGGGAACCCTGAAAAACGTGGCCGAAGCCGCCCAGGGCAGCTTCACCAATTTGCTGGTCGATCTGGGCGAGCTGATCGCGCCAGAAGCGAAAGCCGTGCTCAACTGGCTAGGCGATATGGCCGTCAGCATGAAAGCGTGGGTCAAAGAAAATCCGCAAGTTGCCAAAACCCTGATGCTCATTGCCGCCGGCGGCGCTGCCTTACTCACCGTTTTGGGCACCCTGGGCATTGCCTTGGTGGGCATGATCGGTTCATTGGCCATGTTGCGCCTGCTGTCGGGCCGCATGCTGCTCAACCTACTAGGCATGCGGGCAGCCGGAGCCTCCGCTGCGGCTAGCACCGGCATAGCCGCCAAGGGCGTGCAGTGGCTGGTATCAGCTTGGGGCGCCTTCAAAGCCCTGGGAATGGCCGGTATCTTCCGCGCCATTGGGCCGGCCATCACTGGAGCGCTCTCGCAGCTCTCTAGCCTGCGCGGCGTGTTTGGCCTGCTCAAAGGTGGCCTGTGGGGCTTGCTTAAACTGGTGTTCGCCTTTGCCCGAGCCAATCCGGTAGCCGCAGTTGTTATGGGCATTGCCGGTGCTGTGGCGGGTTTTGTAGCCCATTGGGACAAGATCAAAGAGTTTTGGGACAAGGGTCAATGGTGGAGCTTGGCCAAGGAGATATGGGCAGCCATTGAATGGGGCTTGAATGCCGCATCGCTGGGTCTGTACGACTTCTTCATGACCATGGCCAAGAAGGCGCTTGGCGCTGTGTGGGAGGGCATGAAAAGTGCTGTCGGTGCAGGTAGCACTGCAGCCGACGATTCACCTGTGCAAGTGGCAGGCCGAGCCAAAGCCACGGCGGCAGCATTTGCGTTGGCCACTGGCGCAACGGCTGGGCCTTCGGTGGGCGCACAAGCACTACAAGATGGTCAGCAGTTTCAGGTTAAACAAGAGCTGCTCACCCTGCAACCCAAGGCAGCCGCCCCGGTTTCGGTGAGCAGCAACAACACGTTCAATATCACCGCCGCACCGGGTATGGACGAAAGAGCCGTGGCGCGTGCTATCACCTTCGAGATGGATAGACGCGACCGCCAAACGGCTGCTCGCCGAGGTAGTTCCCTTATGGATATTGATTAAACGCGACGCCCACCCTACTTTATCCGCACCGTCTCGCTGCTACCATTGAACATGCCAGCCCTAGGCTGATCCCCGAACACCTGTGACCCTGACAGGCTGGGCTGGCATTTCTGGCAGGGGCATCGAGGGATGCATATGAAACAGAAGCAAGGCCGAGTATTAGCCGCTCATGGTTCGATAAAGCCTATTAAAACGAATGCAGTTCCGGAAAGATCTGATGTCCAACGCATTATTCACGGCGGTGTTGTAGAGTGTCTTACGTCATCGCAGATACAAGGCGGTAGCTCTATTTTGCGAGGCGGAGTGGTTCAAGGCTGGGTAAGACAGCAACCAGCTGGGGGGACAATTAGCATTGGATGGGATGAGAAAGAAAGACGCGCATGCAAGGCTCTGATGGGTTATGTGGAGAGCGCAAAAAACGATCCTGAAGTTCAGCAGTCTGCAGAGATCGCTAGCTTCCTGCAGGAGCTTCTAAGGAGTATTAACGACGTCCTGTACAAGAGAACAGAAGACGTGGTAGGCCAGATTCAGAAAAAGAGTATTAGTCGGAACAGCTCGAAGGCAGCTAGAAGGAAAGCAGAAATTCATAAAGAAAAACCTGATGCGCGCCGCGATTACGTCAAAAGGCACTGGTACGCCTGGATTGCAAAGCCTGACCTCTACGACACGTTGGAGTTTTTCTATGAAGAAATGGCGAAAGGTATTGCGGAAGAATTAAAGCTCAAACCGCGCAGCAAAAAGACTATGCAGACATGGGCCAAGGATTGGCCTCTGCATCCAAGAGCGCACCAAAAAAAGCGCTGATCTGCAAGAAATTAGTTTCGGCAATGTGCATGCAGGCTACCTTTTATTTAGGCAGTCTGCATGCACATTGGGCTATTCATATCAGTCGATATGAAATGAAATACATGCATCCCAACCAACCAGGATGCATGGACATGGCACTACTTAGAAAACACAGCGCAGCCGCATTGATCGGCCTGAGCAAAACGGCACTTGACACCATCGTCAGGACTGACCCCAGCTTCCCCCGCCCCATCAAACTTGGCGAGCACCGCCAAAGCGCAGTGCTGTTTGACGAAGGCGAGTTGAACGCCTGGATTGACTCCTTGAAAGCAAAGCGCAGCAATCAGGCTGCGATGGGGGCTGTGTGATGAACAAATACCCTACGCCGGAGCACAACGCCACCACCGCAGTGGGCCAACGCATGTTGATTTTGGAGGCCCTTAAAACCGGCCCCAAAACCACTGACGATTTGCGCCGCATTGGCGCCTTTTCCTCCACCTCTCGCATTGCAGAACTGCGTAAAGCCGGCCATGCCATCGCTACATTGCTGGTGCCGACCTATGACCGCGATGGCCACCCCAGGCGCTTGGCGCTTTATCAGTTGGAGGGATCGCCATGCTAGCCACCCACGCAACCAAAAAAAATGCGCCTGGAACCACAAAAGCAGTTACCAAGGCGCTCAGTCATACAAAGCAAGATTGTACAGAACAAGCCCTAAAAAAAGCCATAGGCATCGGGGCGACACAAATTGCAGCACTACAGGTGCATTTTTTGGGCTACACTGATCGCAAGCCGAGAGGCCCGGTGCTTCAAAACACCAAATCCGAAGAGGTTGCAGCCCCCACCGTCAAGCGGGGTTTTGTCACGCCCAATTTTTGGGGGCTGGTGCGTCAGCACCTACCCTATATGGTTAAGGGTGAGATGGCTCACTCCGCGAGGATGGGCGCACGGCTTCGGACGTGTTTTGAACATCTCACCCACCTTATGCGCTTCAAAACGCAAATGGTGGTTCTCTTGTATCCCGAAGGAGCCAAGACCATGACCGCTATGACACTGGCCGGCCACTGCGCTGTGCCTGCTAAACCTAAAGCCATTCCAGCAGATCATCTGCAAACCGTGTTGGGCGCTTTTAATGCAGCCAACCTGGCCAGCAGCTATATCGAACGCGGCAACTTTGCCGCCGCCCGCCGCAAACTGGTGCTTGCGCTGCAAGCCATCAACCAACTGCAAGCGGAGGTCTGAGCCATGACCACCAGCAAAAAGAATGCCGCGCCAGTCACGGCAGGCGCTGCCCATGACCAGCCTGGCTTGTTGAACGCTGCCGGGACGCTTGCCCAATGTGCAGACAAATTGGCCTTCCGTGCAGAAGATGCTATTGAGCATTTGCGTTGCGCCATGCAAGCCTATGAAGGGCTGGAATACATGGTGTCTTGTGCCGCTGACCATGCCATGCCACAGCCGGAACAGCTTGGCGCAATCATCCGTGCAAGTAATGAGGCGGTGAACACTCGCCTGGATACCCTAGAAGCGGCACTGTCCGAATTGCGCGCTTTTCTGCAGGCCACGCCTGAACATGGAAGGGTATAACCATGGCCAGCACTACTCCAACCGCCACCGCAGCCACCAGTTTTTACGACTTGTGCGATGCAGATAAAGCCGACCTAGCCTATTGGGCGATAGACCGTGCTTGCGCCGGCGAACCACCGCAAGCAGACGATGGAGCGGCCCTGCTCTTTGCTCTCGGCCTGGTTAACCGGGCAGCACAGGCACTGCGCGTTGCACTACCGAAAGGCGGTGCCGTATGAAGCAAGACCGGGCCGAAGCCCAGGCCATCGCAAACGCCATGCTGCAGCGCCTGCAGGCGTTTCCCATCATCGATCAACCCCACGCACAATGTCTGGCTCCTGATCTGGTGTTGCTTGACCCAGTTGCTCCTCGCTTCGCGTCTACGGCATTCGTGGGGCCACCAGAAAAGGGCATTCCCATGCGTTTGCGACCGCGGTTTGCAGAGCTACGCGAGCATTTTGCCAACAAGGCCGGCAACACCACTCATAGCGGCGTAATGGATGCGGAATGGGCGCGCATGCCACTCCCCTGGCGCATTGTGATGCTGATGATGGGCGGGATTGGTGACTTGGATGCGGATATGCACCAGCTGGCCGCCCGAAGTTGGCAGTTGATCCCTCCCAAAGAGCGCGATGGCATACGCTCTGCGCTACGCGAAGCCTATATGGTATTGAGCCGCGTGCAGGCATTGCGACTGCGAACCATCGACTAGCGCATCATGGCCATCCCGCGCCTGTTGCCCACCAGTAGCCTGCGCGACTGGGAGACAAACAAGCCACGCATGCAAATGGTGAAATACCATCTGCAGCGCGTGGCTGACTGCGCGCCAACGGGCTGGAAAGCAGCGATTGCGGAACACCTGGCCGGAGCCATCACGAAAGAAGGTCAGCAGCCAAACATACCCGAATGGGTGCAGGCCTGGGACAAGCTGCAACAAATTGCCGACTTTGATGCAGCTTATGGCGACGCCGCACGCCTGAACCTGAGCGACTATGAAATCTGCACCTGGGCAAAACAGCTGGCCGCCCAGGTAGATGAATTTATGGATGGTTGCGAGCTGGCCCGTTTTAGCCTGGCTGAACGGGGCCAGGCGCTGACCATGATGCTGCGAACCACTGGTGCGCTGACGATCGAGGACTTGGTGGGCCTATTCAAATTCAAAGATGGCGATACGCCGCAGGACAAGGATCGCAAAGTTGATGCAGCGATAAAGCGCTCATCAGACGATAGCTGGTGGCGCCGAAAGCTGCGCCGCTTGGTGGCCCGTGTAGTGGAAGCCGGAGCCATTCGCTTGGGTATGGTGAACATGGCCAAGGGTCGGTATATCAGCCATGGCGGCCTCGTACGCCGCCAAGCACAGATCAAACGCAATACCGAAGCGCTGCAGCGCAGCCTGTACCGTAATGAGGCAGGCCAGGTATACACCTTGGCCGAGCTGGCCGCACTGAGCACCGCCAACCCGCTGGTGCGTGGTGGCGAGCTAATGACGCGCATCCGCGGCGCCGAAGAGTATGCAGACAGCCATGGCCATGTGGGCTTGTTCATCACCCTCACCTTGCCGAGCAAGTTCCACCCAGTCACCATTCGCGCAGGCAAAACGCGCCACAACAAAAAGTACAAAGGTGCCACGCCCCGCGATGGGCAAGAATGGCTGCGCGATACCTGGGCCAAGGCGCGTGCTAAGCTGGCCCGCCTGGGCGTAAAAATCTACGGCCTGCGCGTGGCCGAACCCCACCACGATGGCACACCCCATTGGCACGCCCTGCTTTGGACGGAAAGCCAAGCCGACGCCATCACCCTAGAGGCCACCTTACACCACTACTGGCTGGCAGAAGACGGCCAGGAACGCGGCGCGCAAGACAACCGCGTGTGCATCAAGCACATGGACAGGGGCGGCGCCGCAGGCTATGTGGCCAAGTACATTGCCAAAAGCGTGGGCCATGTGGCACTGACTGACCACCAAGATTTGGTCAACGGCGACCAGATAAAAATGGAGTTCGGCGAAGAGACCAGCCAAGGTCACCAACGGGTAGACGCCTGGGCAGCCTGCTGGGGCATTCGCCAATTCCAGACCATTGGCATGCCCAGCGTGACGGCCTGGCGCGAGTTGCGCCGCGTAAGCAAAGACCAGCTTGACCTGTTCAACCAAGAAGGCGACCTCCAAACCATGAGCGCTTACCGCGCATGCCACCGCCAAGGCAACTTGCGCGCTGACTGGCGCGTGTTTATGGAGGCAATGGGCGGCCACGCCCTAAAGCGCCATGAGTGGCACCTACGCACCGTGACCACGATGGTGGAAGAAGGCCAGGTGAACCGCTACGGCGAAGCGGTAGAAGTGGGCCGCATCGTGGGCCTGACACCGCAGCGGGGCCGCATGTGTGGCCGCTGGCTGGTAAGCCGCCGCATCGCCTGGATGCCGGTAGCGAACGAGAGCAGCACGCATGCGGCGCATGCATTCAAGACCAAGACTGAAAACCCCAATGCCGCAGGCCAAGCTCAGAGCGCAAGCATGGCGCCAGTCCGGCAGGCTTTGCCTGCCGCTTGGACTGGTTTCAATAACTGTACGGCCCGGCTGACGCATGGGCTGCGGAAGGCTTTATTTGGTCGTGAAGACGATGAGGAAAGCGATTGGAACGATCCTGATGGCCAGGTTATGCCAAAAAGACACCAACGCGTTAAAGTCAGCCCATTTTTGCAGCTCATAGAAGCAGACGAACGTAGAGCTGCGTAGTCTCCAGTATTAATCTATTTACATTCCAGCAATGAATCGTTTGTAGAGTTCGCCATATTGTTGTGGTGCGACCTCACTCAGCTGGTTTCCATGTCGCACAAAGAACGCACCGCCAAAATTGGATGGTTCGTCTTGAGCCTGAGCTTCAAATACGTAGACGGTCTTTTCGTAGTATCGAACGGCCTTCACATTTCTCGCCACATAGTCTTTCAGTGGTTCAGAGAGAGTGGAGCTTTTAATCCGCTTAGTTAAGTCCATGAACAGTTGATCAAGCGACTTCCCCAGTGCATCCGCCTCGTGCTCTACTCCTGTAATAAAGAACCGCTCGAATGGCAACGCGTCTACTTTGTAAAGCATCGATACGCGCCTTGCGTCCGCCTCAGTGTCAGCCACCCCAACTATCACATAACCACGAACTCCCTTACGAATGTTTGCGATGCCGACGAGTGTCTTGAGGATTTTTTCGAAGCTATCCTCATCAAATCCATTCTTGCCATCCAAACGCAAGAATCCCTGCTTAAAGTCGTATGCACCTTGTTCAGTGTACGACTGCGTAAGAATGTTTTCCATCTGAGTGATCCAGCGAACTTTCGCGGGATCATAACCACGACTGGGAACAAATGCAGGGCTGTAGACACCCGAAGCTCCATTAACCGCATTGACACGATCTTCAGAGCCCCAGCGCCCACCTTCGGGAATCCGAATGTTTGCTCCACTGCCGTCTATTAATCTAATCAGCACATCTTGATCGGCTACTTCTTTATTTTCAAGAACAATCAGTTTATGGAGTGCCAAAAATACAACTTGAAAATATCGTGGAGCTCGTGGTGGCTGTTCACCAAACAGCAATTGACCTAGTGTTCGACCAGCGCGGTTCAATGATATTTTTAGTTGATCTATCACACGCTGAAAGTCCGCAGATACTACCTCTATAGTATTTTTCTGAGTAGCCAGCTCAATTTCCTGGTACCGTTGTTGTTGAGTTTCACCATCACTATAACCAAAAAAATCATCCAAAAACTCACTTCGAGATGATGGTTTTTCCTCCAACAGCATAAAAGCAAGGATGTCGGATACTAACTCCTCATCCCGAGATTCTCGTACTTGCTCTTTGGTTAAAACGCCTTGCTTAATCCAAAATATTTCATCGACATCAATACCTTAGGACAAATCTCTATTTGTGATTGAGATTTTTTTCATTTCGTTCAAAGGAAGTTCATCCGAAGCAGAAGCATCACCTCTAACCTTAGACGAGATAAGCCGTACAGCCTGAGCAAAATGACCAGTAGCACCGGCAATTCGGAGCTCTTGCCGAGATAGTTTTCGTCCACCGGAATTAATTCGACGAAAAACCTCATCAACATCACTTGCGTTAGAGAATTCGTATATTGACAGAGGCATTGTGTACGCTGCCACTTGCACGCATGCTTCGCGTGGCAATACAGGCTCACGTTGTACTAGCTTCCCCTCATCCATCAATGCCTTGGTTTCAGCCATTGTGTTTAAGTCAAAGTAGCAACCATTGATGTCGTATTCATTTTCGATAAAACCAAAGATGGCATTCAACCGTTGCATTCCATCGATTATTTCGAAAAAATTCTGCAACTCAGCTTTCCGTTCTGCAAGCAAAACAATTGGAACCGGATAGCCTGAAATAATAGAATCAATGAACCGTCGCTTTTCCTCCAATGTCCAAACGAGTTTACGTTGATATCTACGATTTACAATATACCGCCAAGCCAAATAGTTGCCATAGATGCGCTGGATTGCCTCGCCTTTAACTGTTAAATCCTGTCCTGGGCGATTAACTTTGATTTCTATCATATTTGCCTTTCTTCTATCCATAAATTCTATTTTTTAACTGTGCTTGGCAGAGCACTGGACTACGCGCTGCATGCAGATACTCCATAAATCCCGACTAATCCCGCCATCAGCACCATCAGCAATGTCTAAAAACCAGCATATTTGCAAGACAGATATACAAGCAAAATTGCAGAGCAGATGATTACAGGCTTCTACAACACTGGTATGGCTGAAATGTATCAAAGCGAGCGTCTAGATTCATACCTCATTTGTAGACCCTCGCTCGCTCATCCCATCTATTTCATCGGCCCACCATTGCATCAGCGGTCGCCTAGCTTCAATATATTTTGCATGGTTGTAGCGACCGCGAACGCCCCGCGTCACATGTGCAAGCGCCGCTTCGATCAAATCCGAATCAAACCGCTGCGCATCATTGGCCGCTGTGCTGAAAATATGCCGAAAGCCGTGGGGCGTTTGCCTGTCCTCATAGCCCAGGCGTCGCAGCGCCATCAAAAAGAACATGCCGCTTTTGGGCTTCTTGGTATCACTACGGCCAGGGAACAAAAATGGATAGGCACCGTTGATGTGCTGCAGCTCTTTGAGCAACGCGACCGCCTGGGTCTGCAATGGGATGACGTGCGGATCGCCAGTTAGCTTCTCTGACTTTTTGCGCTTCATGCGCATGGCTGGCACCGTCCATTCGCTTTTGGCAAAGTCAATTTCTGCCCACTCTGCCTCTCGCAGCTCAGATGGGCGGGTGGCAAGCATCATCAGCAGTTGCAGGCCAATCGAGGCCTCGCGCGACTTGTAGCCCCTGATTGCTCGAATCAACTCTGGCAGCTCCCCTTGCGTCACATGCTTCATGGCCTCCGCCTTACGGGTCTCTAGGCGCTTGTGCATGGTGGCCAGGGGGTTTGCCTCCATCCGGTCGGTGATGACGGCCAAATCCAGAATATCGCGGCACATGGTCAGCACACGGCTGGCCATTTCAATGATCCCGGCCTCCTGCATACGGTTGAAGTGCTCCAGCCACTCTTTGGCCTTGATCTGCGCGAATGGCCGCATGCCAAACTGGGGATAGACATGGTTTTTTAGTGCGCCGATGTTCCGCACTGCGGTGCCATCCACCCAGGTACGGGTTTTGATGGCGATCCATTCGTTAGCCAGGGCCTCAAAAGTGTTTTCTGAAATTCTCTGAGCGGCGCCTTTAAGCCGGTTTACCGTATCCCGCAGCGTTTCACCTGACTGCATTGCCTCGACCAGCTCGGCTTCTTTTTGTCGAGCCTTTGCCGCAGACAGGCTTCCGTCTCGCTTGCCATAGGCCCCGATGCCCATGAATGACCATTTGCCAGGGCCGATCTTGTAACGAATCTCCCAAGACCTACGACCGTCTGGTCGCACGTAAAGGTGCAGATTTCTATCCGTGGTGTCTCTGACCCGGTAAGCGCTAGCCTCAGGCTCCAGCGCCTCGATCGTTGTGTCCTTAAGGGGATGATGCCTTTTAGTAAGGTCTACTCGCTTCATGTATGCCACCAGTTCGCTTTTTAAGCAGCATACATGACGGCATACACATTGGCCGCTGTTGTATAGGAGCATGTAGGGCCATGCTCGGCCATGAATTTTCACGTAAGTCCGTGAATACAAATGAAAAACCCGTATGCCGAAGCATACGGGTTTATATCAATGGTCGGAATGGCGGGATTCGAACTCGCGACCCCTTGCACCCCATGCAAGTGCGCTACCAGGCTGCGCTACATTCCGAAGACTTGAATTATATACCTAGTTTTCAGGCTCTCCAGAAAGAATGCGACGAATTTCTTGCAATTCGATAGCGGCCTGCTGCCAGGTGACCGGCTCTGCAGGGTTGAACGCACTTGCCTCATCCAATGCAGCTGCATCCATTCCATTCAGTGTGAACGCAGCGTCATCCGCCAAGGCCTCCAGCATGGCATGGCCACGAGGCAGGGTTTGCAGTTGGTTGCGCGCGCCGCTGATGGTAAAGCCACGCTCATACAACAGCTCACGAATGCGGCGGATCATCAACACCTCGTGGTGCTGGTAATAACGTCTGTTTCCGCGGCGCTTGACGGGACGCAGCTGTGTGAACTCCTGCTCCCAATACCGCAGCACATGCGGCTTGACATCACACAGCACCGCCACTTCACCAATGGTGAAATAGCGTTTGGCGGGGATGGAGGGAAGCTGTTTTTCCATGGGCAAATTGTAAACAGCCGCTAATGCGGCCGTGTTGCATACTGGCGATGCGGCCAGACGAGCGGCAGGCAATGTCTGCTGATGGCCAATCTTGGCCCCTCAGTCGGCACATTGCCATACCCTCCAGTCTAGTCTGCGGGAGCCTGCACCGAGTCCTTGAGTTTGCCACTGGCGTGAAAGGTGACAACGCGGCGCGCTTCGATAGGCACTTCTTCGCCGGTGCGCGGATTGCGGCCCGGACGGGCTTTCTTCATGCGCACCTGGAAATTGCCAAAGCTCGACAGCTTCACGTCTTCACCCTTGATCAGGCTCTCGGCGATCAGGTCGAAAAACGCATCCACCATGTCCTTGGCTTCACGCTTGTTCAACCCGATGTTGTCAAACAGCATGTCAGCGAGCTGCGCCTTGGTCAGCGCAGGTTGCTCCAGACTTTCTACTGTAAATTCCATAGCAGTATCCGCAATATAGATCAGCGCAAACGCGCATTGACGCTCTGCTTGAGCTGCTCAAGCACAGCTTGCATGGCGGTCTCGATTTCGGTCTCTTCCAGTGCCCGCTCGTCGTGGCCCAGGGTCAGGCGCACGGCCAGGCTCTTTTCGTCCTGTGCCAAGCTGCCCGGCGCAGCTTCTTCACCGGCCTTGAGCTTCTTGGGGCGGAACACATCGAACAGTACGGCATTGCGCAGGATACCGCCACTGTTGGCAGCACGGATTGCGTCCATGACCTGCGCGTGTGTGACAGCCTCCTTGACCACCACGGCAATGTCGCGCTCCACGGCCTGGTGCTTGGTCACGGGTTTGAATACCGCGACGTTGCGGGCCAGCACGGCGTCCAGCTCCAACTCGAACATGGTGGGCGCTTGCGCCAGATCCCATTCCTGGCGCCACTGAGGGTGCAACTCTCCTACAAAACCGATGGCCTTGCCATTGAGCAGCACGCGCGCGCAGCGGCCAGGGTGCATGGCAGGATGCTCGGCGGGTTCAAACACGGGAACCAGCGGCGCCAGCAGCGCTTCCACATCGCCCTTGACGTCGTAGAAATCGACCTTGGTCTCGGTACTGCCCCATTGCAATTGATCGGCTGCGCCATAAGCGAGGCCTGCCACGCGCATGGGCTGGTAAAAGCCCTTCACGGTGGTGTCGGAATCGACAACCGATGCATCCTTGAAGAACACGCGCCCCAGCTCGAACACGCGCACGCGCTGGGCCTTGCGATCCACATTGAACTTGAGAACCTGCAGCAGCGAGCCCAGCAGCGATGAGCGCATGACGCTCAGGTGGCTGGCAATGGGGTTGAGCAGCTTGACCGGATCGGCATTGCCTGCCAGCTCGGCTTCCCACTTGGCTTCGACAAAGCTGAAGTTGATGGTTTCCTGGTAACCCAGGGCTGCCAACTCGCGGCGTACGGCAAACGGGCTGCGCTGGTTTTCTGCACGCAACTTGGGAGAGATAGGTGCCAGCGGCTTGGAGGTTGGCAGGTTCTCGTAACCCACCATGCGTGCCACTTCCTCGATCAGATCCTCTTCCAGGTTGATGTCGAAGCGGAAGGTGGGCGCGGTCACGCTGATCACACCTTCAGAAGCCACCACGGCTGGCAGACCCAGGCCATTCAAGGCATCCAGGCATTGCTGCTGGGTCACGGCCATGCCGATGACCTTGGCCGCACGCGCCACACGCAGCTGCACGGTCTTGGGCGTCGGCATGTGGGGCTTCTGGTCGTCCATCGGGCCGCACTGGGTCTCTGGTGTGCCACAGATTTCCAATACCAGCGCAGTGATGCGCTCGATATGCTCTACGGTGTGTTCGGGATCCACACCACGCTCGAAGCGGTGGCCAGCGTCGGTCGAGAAGTTGAAGTGGCGCGAGCGGCCCGCGACTGCCTTGGGCCACCAGAAGGCAGCCTCAATGTAGATGTTGCGGGTGTCGTCAGACACGGCAGTAGCGTCGCCGCCCATGATGCCAGCCAGGGACTCGACTTCCTTCTCGTCGGCAATCACACCGACCTGGATGAAATCATCGATCTTGATGGTGTTGCCGTTGAGCAGCTTGAGCGTCTCGCCCTCCTTGCCCCAGCGCACGCTCAGCCCGCCATGGATCTTGTCCAGATCAAAGATGTGGCTGGGACGGCCCAGCTCGAACATCACATAGTTGGAGATGTCCACCAGCGGCGACACGGAGCGCTGGCCGCAACGGGCAAGGCGGTCCACCATCCACTGTGGCGTCTTCACTTGCGTGTTGACATTGCGCACCACACGGCCCGAGAAGCGACCGCACAGATCGGTGGCCTCAATCTTCACCGGCAGCTTGTCCTGCACGGCCACAGCCGCTTGCGGGAAGGACAGCTGTTTGAGCGGCGTACCAGTCAGTGCCGACAACTCGCGCGCAATGCCGTACACCGACAGGCAGTGCGCCAGGTTGGGTGTGAGCTTGAGGGTGAACAGGGTGTCGTCCAGATTCAGGTACTCGCGCACGTTCTGGCCCAGGGGTGCATCCAGCGGGAGCTCCAGCAGGCCGCCGTGGTCGTCGGCAATGCCCAGCTCCTTGGCCGAGCACAGCATGCCAAAGCTCTGCACGCCACGCAGCTTGCCGATCTTGATCTTGAAAGGCTGGCCGTCTTCGCCCGGAGGCAGCTCGGCGCCCACGGTAGCGCAGGGAATGCGGATGCCCACGCGCGCATTGGGTGCGCCGCAGACGATATTCAGCAGCTCGGGGCCACCCACATCCACCTGGCAGACGCGCAGGCGATCGGCGTCGGGGTGCTGCACGGCCTCCTTGATTTCACCAATCACGATTCCGGTGAAAGGCGGAGCCACGGGCTCCATCTCTTCGACTTCCAGACCGGCCATGGTCAGGGTATCGGCCAGCTCTTGGGTGGTCAGCTGCGGGTTGCAGTACTCGCGCAACCAGGATTCAGGAAATTGCATAGTCAGACTCTTTGGCGTTCAGGCTTGTTGGCAGTGCTTGCAAACAGGCCAAGGCGTTCTTGCTTTCAAAACAGGAGCTGCTTGCGCATGGCTGGCGGTCATCTTCAGACACTTTCTTCTTTAAAACCAGACAGGATGTGCACAAACTGCTCACTTTTTCAATTACTGAAACTGCGACAGGAAACGGATGTCTCCGTCGAAGAACAGGCGCAGGTCATTCACGCCATAACGCAGCATGGTCAGGCGGTCGGGGCCCATGCCAAAGGCAAAGCCGATGTACTTTTCGGGGTCGAGGCCCATGTTGCGCACCACATTGGGATGCACCTGTCCGGCACCCGACACCTCCAGCCAGCGACCGGCCAGCGGGCCGCTCTGGAACTGAATGTCGATCTCGGCCGAAGGCTCGGTGAATGGGAAGAAGCTGGGGCGGAAGCGCAGCACGAGATCATCCTGCTCGAAGAACGTCTTGCAGAAATCGGTGAACACCACCTTCAAGTCCTTGAAGCTGACGTTCTCGCCAATCCACAGGCCTTCGCACTGGTGGAACATGGGCGAGTGGGTGGCGTCGCTGTCTACCCGGTAGGTGCGGCCCGGCGCAATCACGCGGATCTCCGGCATGGTCTGACCGGCGTCGATCAGATTGCGGTATTTCTTCACATGCTGCACGGCGTGGCGCACCTGCATGGGGCTCGTGTGCGTGCGCAGCAGATTGGGCGCGTGCTGCGTGCCGCCTTCAACGTAGAAGGTATCGTGCATGGAGCGCGCAGGATGGTCTTCCGGCGTGTTGAGCGCCGTGAAGTTGAACCAGTCGGACTCGATCTCGGGGCCCTGGGCCACATCGAAGCCCATGGAGCCGAAGATGCCCTCGATACGCTCCAGTGTCAGCGATACGGGGTGCAGGCCTCCCGAGCCACGGCGACGGCCGGGCAGCGTCACATCCAGCACTTCGGCCTTGAGGTGGGCTTGCAGTTCAGCATCGGCCAAGGCCTTGCGGCGCGCCGTGAGAAGCGACTCGATGGCCTGCTTGGCCACATTGATCGCAGCACCACGCGACTTTTTCTCTTCGACGGAAAGCTGCGCCATGCCCTTCATGAGCTCGGTCATCTTGCCCGACTTGCCCAGAAACTGCGCCTTGGCGTTTTCCAGATCAGCGGGGGTATGGGCCTGCGCAAACAGTTGCTGCGCGCTCTCGACCAGAGAATCCAACTCGTTCATATCGACTCTTTATCGATTCTTGATTCTTAAAAAGAAACAAGGGCTAGTGCCTTTTCAAGCCCTAGCCCTTGCTGTGTGTGCACCAGCAGCTACTGAATCAGGAGTAACTACTGATCGTGACCTCAGGCAGCCAGCTTGGCCTTGACTTGGTCGACGATAGCTGCAAAAGCAGCCTTGTCGTGCACGGCGATATCGGCCAGCATCTTGCGGTCGATTTCGATCGCAGCCTTCTTCAGGCCGTTGGCGAATTGGCTGTAGGTCAGGCCCAGTTCACGTGCAGCAGCATTGATACGAGCGATCCACAGTTGGCGGAACACGCGCTTCTTGTTGCGACGGTCACGGTAGGCATACTGACCAGCCTTCATGACGGCTTGCTTGGCAACGCGGAATACGTTACCACGGCGGCCGCGGAAACCCTTAGCAAGGGCCAGAACTTTTTTGTGACGGGCGCGAGCCGTTACACCACGTTTGACGCGAGGCATGTGTTTTCTCCTTGTTCGTCAGTGAATTACAGGCCCATGCCGGGCAGCATCTGTGCCATGTGACCCATGTTGGTCTCATGCACGTTCACTGCACCGCGCAGGTGGCGCTTGTTCTTGGTGGTCTTCTTGGTCAGGATGTGACGCTTGAAGGCTTGACCGCGCTTGACGGTGCCACCTGGACGAACGCGAAAACGCTTCTTCGCGCTGCTCTTGGTCTTCATTTTGGGCATGTGAATGCTCCTTATGGATTGTGCTCGTGAGGCGTTCAGACCACTTGGCTGAACTTGTTGGCCCCGAGCCACTTTTGCGACAGACCGGAAACCCTATCCATCGAAGGACAGCCGCCGACTGCACCACCACAGGCCCAGATTCTGGCCCCCTGGCATACAGGCAATTGCTCTCCTATAAAAACCGAAGGCGGCTATGCGCCGCCATCGGAATTCAGTATTTTATGCGATTTTTCAAGCCGCTGCCACTGGGGCCTTGTCGCCTTCGGCAGTTTTACCACCCGCAGCACCTGGTTTTTTACGCGCAGGGGCCACCATCATGATCATCTGGCGGCCTTCCAGCTTGGGAAACTGCTCAACCTGGATGGTATCGGCCAGCTCGTCACGGATGCGGTTGAGCAGATCCATGCCGAGATTCTGGTGGGTGATTTCACGGCCACGGAACCGCAAGGTCACCTTCACCTTGTCGCCATCTGCCAGAAAGCGCTTGATGTTGCGCATCTTGACGTTGTAATCGCCATCATCGGTACCAGGGCGGAACTTGACTTCCTTGATATCGATGACGGTCTGCTTGGCCTTGGCTTCTGCCGCCTTCTTCTGTTCCTGGTATTTGAACTTGCCGTAGTCCATCAGGCGGCACACAGGCGGCACGGCCGTGGCGGCGATTTCGACCAGGTCAACGTCCAGTTCGCCCGCCATGCGCAGTGCTTCCTGCAGCGGCACGATGCCCAGAGGTTCATTATTGGGACCGGACAGACGCACTTCAGGCGCCTGGATCTCACGATTCAGGCGGTGTTTGCGCTCTTCGCGGTGGCGGCGATCACGAAATTCAGTAGCTATGGCTTTCACCCTAAATATTTAAAAGCTACGACAGCGTAGCTGCTCAAAGCACAGTCCACGCTGTCCAAAGCTCATCTACCAGAGGGTTATGCTTTAGAGGCGATGTCCTTGGCAATGAGTTCTGCGAACGCATCGACGGACATCACACCGAGGTCTTTGCCGCCCCGGGCGCGCACTGCTACGGCACCAGCTGCCTTCTCCTTGTCGCCCGCGACGAGGATATAGGGCAGCTTCTGCAACGAATGCTCCCGTATTTTATACGTAATCTTCTCGTTGCGCAGGTCGGTAACCACACGCAGCCCTTGGTGCGGCAAGGCCTTACGCAGTTTGTCGGCCACTTCCTTCACATATTCGGACTGTGCATCGGTGATGTTGAGGATGGCCACCTGCGTGGGCGCAAGCCAGGTCGGCAGCGCGCCAGCGTGCTGCTCGATCAGAATGCCAATGAAGCGCTCAAGCGAGCCCACGATGGCGCGGTGCAGCATGATGGGGCGATGACGCTCGCCGTCTTCGCCCACAAATTCCGCATCCAGACGCTCTGGCAGGTTCGGGTCGACCTGGATGGTGCCGCACTGCCATTCACGGCCGAGCGCATCTTTCAGGGTGTATTCGATCTTGGGGCCATAGAAGGCGCCTTCGCCAGGCAGGTATTCGAAATCACAGCCCGACGCGCGCAGGCCGTCGGCCAGGGCGGCCTCTGCCTTGTCCCAGCTCTCTTCCGTGCCGATGCGCTTTTCAGGGCGGGTCGACAAGCGATAGAGGATGTTGGTGAAGCCGAAATCCGCATACACCTTCTGCAGGAGCGAGGTGAAGGCAGTCACTTCGGCCTGGATCTGCTCGGGCAGGCAGAAGATGTGGCCGTCATCCTGCGTGAAGGCGCGCACACGCATGATGCCGTGCAGCGAACCGGTGGGCTCGTTACGGTGGCAGTTGCCGAACTCGCCAAAGCGCAGCGGCAGATCACGGTAGCTCTTGATGCCCTGCTTGAAGATCAGGATGTGGCCTGGGCAGTTCATCGGCTTCAGGGCATATTCACGCTTTTCCGACTCGGTCGTGAACATGTTCTCGCGGTACTTGTCCCAGTGGCCGGTCTTCTCCCACAGGGTCTTGTCCAGAATCTGTGGAGCCTTCACTTCCTGGTAGCCATTGTCGCGGTAGACCTGGCGCATGTACTGCTCCACCTCTTGCCAGATCGTCCAGCCTTTAGGGTGCCAGAACACGGTGCCGGGCGAGTGCTCGTCGATGTGGAACAAGTCCAGTTCACGGCCGAGCTTGCGGTGGTCGCGCTTTTCCGCCTCTTCCAGCATGGTGAGGTATTGCTGCAGCTCGTCCTTGCTGGCCCATGCCGTGCCGTAGATGCGCTGCAGCATCTCGTTGTTGTGGTCACCGCGCCAGTAGGCGCCAGCCACCTTCATCAGCTTGAAGTGTTTGAGCTTGCCAGTGCTCGGTACGTGGGGGCCACGGCACAGGTCTTCAAAGCTGCCTTCGCGGTACAGGCTCACTTCTTCATTGCTGGGGATGCTGGCAATGATCTCGGCCTTGTAGTCTTCGCCAATGCCCTTGAAATAAGCCACGGCTTCGTCGCGCGGCAGCACACGGCGCACCACCGGCTCATCCTTGTTGGCAAGTTCGGTCATGCGCTTTTCGATGGCGACAAGGTCTTCAGGGGTGAAGGGGCGCTTGTAGGCAAAGTCGTAGTAAAAGCCGTTCTCGATCACCGGGCCGATGGTGACTTGCGCATCAGGAAACAACTCCTTGACAGCGTAGGCCAGCAAGTGAGCGGTGGAGTGGCGGATCACTTCCAGACCATCCTTGTCCTTGGCGGTGATGATGGCAAGTGGGGCATCCTGCTCGATCACATGGCTGGTGTCCACCACTTTGGCGTTATCGCCAATACCCACCTTGCCCGCCAGCGCGGCCTTGGCCAGGCCTGCGCCAATCGAGGCAGCAACATCGGCTACCGATACCGGGCCGGGATATTCGCGCTTGGAGCCATCGGGAAGCGTAATTTGAACCATAAGAATTCCTGTAATCGTGGTGATGGATGGGCTGATGCAAATCCGCGCAACGCCAAAAAAGCAAAAAGCGCGGAACTGGTCCGCGCTTTGGAAGGAAGAGGAGGAAGACGATGACAATCGTGCAGGCGCGAACCACCGGCCTTAGCGGCCAGTCAAACCTCCAGGGGTCGTCGTTCGCGGTGTCATAACCGAATGTGCCTTTCTCGCTCTTGTGCAGGGTTAGAAAACTGATAAACATCGTCATTTTCCCACACTCTGATGCAATCTGCCGCTGTTGTGGCAATCCGCAACGCTACAAGCTTGCCATAATGAAAACGATAGCAGACCCTGACGATTTGATATGCCCTGTCGCTCCGCCCGATCTGTAGGAATTTCCGCATGCCTGACTGCGTTATTGCTGCTGGCAGGCTGCAGCAATGCCCCCACTACGCGAGGCAAGGCGCCTGACCGCGACATGGAAGCCAAGGAATGGGGGCAGTCCGACGTCAATCGCATGGCGACGCTCAGCATGCAGGCCAACCTGCAGAGTCTGTACACCCTGATGGACAAGCTCTACCGCCGCAATCCGCAGGAATGGCGCAAGGGAGGCTTTGACAGCCGCGAACAGGCGATGAAGGCCGTCAAGCAAGCCATCGAGAACCAGCAGCCCTGGCCCGACCTGATGGACCAGCGCGATATCGATGGCATGAGCATGGCGCTGGCGCCCGAATTCTCCAGCGACCGCGTGGCTGCCTTTACCTGGGCGACCGCCGACATGCTGATCACCGCCTACGGTGGCCGCACCACCCTGTATCTGATCCACGGCCTCGATGCGCAGACGGTCTACAACGCTTCGCGCAACCTGGAAATCGCCAACTGGATGCTGACGCATCGCAAACTCTCCAACGGTCAACCCATGCTGCTGACCAACGAAATCAATACCAGCGAACGCAACCTCAGCTTCGAGCGCGAGTTCGGCAAGATGATCGCGCGCAACGATCTGATGGCCGATGTGGTGTCCGAGAAATACCGCCGTGCCGTGATCGGCTATGTGCAGGGCCTGGCTGGCGGCAGCCTGCTGCAGTTCTTGCCTGTACAGGCCGTGGCGCACTAGGCAGCACACACGCCAACAACGCAAAGGCGTACCAAGGGCCATGCATTGCGCTTTGTAATGCACGCCCCGGCACCAAGGCTTCGTGATCCTCCTACACTTGGTCACTTGCGATTTAACTCCCGAGTGACTGCGTTATGAATACCCGTTCCTGGCTGGAAAAGCTGGTGGCTTTCGACACCACCAGCCGCAACTCCAACCTTGCCCTGATCGAAACCGTGCGCGATGCGCTGGCCCAGCAAGGCCTCAAGGTAGAGCTGATCCATTCACCCGAAGGCGACAAGGCCAACCTGTTTGCCACCCTCCCCGCCGATGACGGCAGCACCCAGGGCGGCATTGTGCTGTCCGGGCACACCGATGTGGTGCCAGTCGACGGCCAGCAATGGGATACCAACCCGTTTGTACTGACCGAAAAGGACGGCAAGCTCTACGGCCGCGGCAGCGCAGACATGAAGGGCTACATCGCCGCATCGATTGCCCTGGTGCCCGAATTCATTGCCATGCCGCGCAAGAAGCCGCTGCACATTGCCTTGTCGTACGACGAAGAAGTGGGCTGCGCCGGCGCGCCGGTGATGCTGCGCGCCTTGCAGGCCCGTGGCCAGGTGGCCGATGGCTGCGTGGTGGGTGAGCCCACCAGCATGCAGGTGGTGGTGGCGCACAAGGGCATCAACCTGTATCGCTGCAAGGTGCATGGCAAGGCCGCGCACTCGTCGCTCACCCCCAAGGGCTGCAACGCCATCGAGTACGCCGCGCGCCTGATCTGCCATATCCGCGATGTGGCAGATCAGTTCAAGGCCAACGGCCCGTATGACGAGTTCTACGACGTGCCCTTCACCACGATGACGACCAACCAGATCTCTGGTGGCATTGCGGTCAACACCATTCCCGAGCTGTGCGAATTCAACTACGAGTTCCGCAACCTGCCGGGCATGACGGCGGAGAGCATCCAGGCCAAGGTCGAGAGCTATGTGCGCGACGAACTCCTGCCGCGCATGCAGCGCGAGTTTGCCGATGCTCGCATCGACATCGAAACCGGCCCCTATGCCCCGCCGCTGGAAGCAAGCGAGCAGGCCGCCATCACAGCCCTGGTGCGCGCGCTGACTGCCGACCAGTCCACACGCAAGGTGGCCTATGGCACCGAAGCGGGCCTGTTCCAGAACGTGGGCATCCCCACGGTGGTGTGCGGCCCCGGCAATATCGAGCAGGCCCACAAGCCCAACGAATTTGTCGAGATCAGCCAGCTCGAAGCCTGCGAACGCTTCCTGCGCAAGCTTGGACAGTCGCTGTAAGGCTCTTTGCTATTGCGATTTTTCGATCGCCTACAGCCAGCGCCCACTCCGAGCAGGAATGGGCGCTGTTTTCATAATGCTGCCTCTGGCCCCTTGTGTTTTAAAGAAATCTGCTTTTACGCGCACCAAAAAAACGCCAGCAGCTTCGTTTTTAATAGCATAACCATCCAACCATTTCAGGCCGGTGATCAACCGTCTGCAAGCCACGTACCATCTTGCCCATGAGCACCCAATACGAAGCCCTCAAAAACGCCGACCTGTACCCCACCGCCTTTCGCGTGGAGCCACCCGCCGAGCTGGGCGAGCGCAAGATGACACCGCGCAGGCCCGGCTTTTTCATTACCCGCAGCCTCAGTGGCGCGACCGATGCAGAAAGGGCTGCACTCAAAACTGCCGCTGCCAGCCAGGCCGAGACGCAATCAGCCGCTGACGCGCAGGCCAAAGCGGAGCCTGCCCCTTCCACAGACATCACATCGCGCCTGCTGGTACCCGCACAATGGGGGTTGGTGCCGCATTGGGTCAAATCTGCGTCCGATGGCAAGTTGCGCGCAACCAAGCTGGTCCATGTCAAATCCGACAACGTGGGCACCAGCACTGCCTTTCGCGATGCCTGGCTGAACAACCAGCGCTGCATCGTGCCGATGCAGGCCTTCATCACCGACGACTACCGAAGCAGCGGTAAACCCAAGCCCACGCGCATTGCCCGCGTCGATGGCCTGCCCATGGGCGTGGCGGGCATCTGGGCGCGCTGGCAAGACGAGGACGGCAGCGAACTGCTGAGCTACGCCATCATCACCATCAATGCCAATGCACATGGGTTGATGAACCGCTACCAGGCACCCGGCAGCGAAAAAAGCATGCCCGCCATCCTGAACGAAGGCGCCTACGACGCCTGGCTGGGCTCCTCCGCCGCCAAGGCCAAAGAGTTCCTGCGCGCCTACCCCGCGCAAAAGCTGCTGGCCAACCCGGTAGAAAAGGGCCGTAAGAATCCGCTGGGGATCTGATTGAGCTGCGATGCGTATTCACAACGCAGCAAGCCTGTGCAAACAGCCATTTTCACCCCATTGAAACTATAGTCGGCAGATCCCATCACACCCTGCCCCCATGCTTCGCTGGCTCATTTCCCGGTTTCTGCCCACGCCCTCTGCAGACGCCGCACCCCACCAAGCCGTCCCTGCCACCCAGATTGAGGCACCGGCTGTTGAGCCATTGGTATTGGCCTCGGTGATACAGGACGCCAACGGACTGCCTGTTTTCGATTGGCAAGCGATAACGCACTGGATTGCCCGTCTCCCGGACGCCGCCGATCATGCCAGTGCCTGGAGCACGGCGGAGCGCGCTTGGCTAGACCATATGTGTGTGGCACTGGGGCCGGATTTTCGGGTGCGCGAGCATGGTACGGCCCTTCTGCTGTCCAATCTGGAGCCCGTGGTTGCCCAGGCAACGCTGAACTATGTCAATAAAAGTCTGCAGCGCATCCTGCATGTGCTCAACGGCGTCGCAGAGACACCAGGCTGGGGCCACGATCTGGTGATCGTGTTCAAGGACAAAGAATCGTACTACCGCTATGTTGCGCACTACTACCCGGATGGCGGTGAATACGCGGAAAGCAGCGGTATGTTCATCCAGAAAGGATGCGGGCATTTCGTGACCATGGCCGCAGACCTGCAAGCGCTGGAGCCCATCATCGTGCACGAGCTCACCCACGCGTGCGTGCACCACCTGCCGCTGCCCATGTGGCTGAACGAAGGCTTGGCGGTCAACACAGAACAGCGCCTGAGCCCGGCTGCCAACCCGCGCCCCGACCTGCCCAAGCTGCATGCTCGCCATCAATCCTTCTGGAATGCAGAGCGCATCCAGTCGTTCTGGAACGGCCAGTCGTTCTTTGACGTGGGGCCGCCAAACGAACTCTCCTACGATCTGGCTCGGTTGCTGGTAGCCCATTTGGCTGCCGACTGGAACGCTTTTCGAGATTTTGTGCTGCAGGCCAGCCATGAGGATGCCGGTGCCCAAGCAGCCAATGATGGCCTGGATGTCGCCCTGGGTGCTTTGGTGTGCGCTCTGCTTGACCGTGAGCCCTCTCCCGATTGGGAGCCTGCTCCTGCACGATGGCAGACAGTGCCTGGGCGTGGCGGTTTCTGAAAACCGCTTCGCAATCCAGCCCCCCACTACCCACGCGGATGGTGCTGCCCGTGCAGTACCTTGAGCCGCTCGCGCGCCACATGGATGTAGATGGTGGTGGTTGATATATCGGCATGGCCCAGCAAGAGCTGCACCACGCGCAGATCGGCCCCATGGTTGAGCAGGTGGGTGGCGAAGGCATGGCGCAGCGTGTGGGGCGACAGCGGCGCCGTGATGCCTGCCAGCTGGGCGTATTTCTTGACGATCATCCAAAACGCCACGCGGGTCATGCCACTGCCGCGCTGGGTTACGAATAAATCGGGGCTCTGGCGCCCGGCCAGTATGAGCGGCCTGCTATCGCTCAGATAACGCTCCAGCCACTGTTGCGCCACCTGCCCAAAAGGCACCAGGCGTTCCTTGCGGCCCTTGCCCATCACGCGCAGCACGCCTTCGGCCAGGCCCACCTGCACGCTTTGCAGCTCCACCAGCTCCGACACGCGCAGGCCGCTGGCATACATCAACTCCAGCATGGCGCGATCGCGCAGGCCCAGCGGGCTGCCATCGTCCGGCGCCTCCAGCAAGGCTTCCACCATTTGCGGCGTCAATGTCTTGGGCACGCGCAGCGGCTGCCTGGCAGCCAGCATGCGGATGGTGGGATCGGCCATGATGAGCTGCTCGCGCAGCGCCCAGTGAAAGAACCGCCGCAGCACCGTCAAGCGCCGGTTGGCCGTGGTGGCCTTGTCCGCCATCTTGGCGGCAAAAAAAGCCTGCAGTTGCGCTTCGCTGCTGTGCTCTATGGCCGTGCCGGGGTGCTCTTGCAGCAGCCATTGGCCGTACAGCGTGAGGTCTCGGCGGTAGGCGGCCAATGTATTGCGCGCCAGACCGTCTTCCAGCCAAACGGCGTCTATGAAGCGGTCGATTGCCGGATGCAGCGAAGGCGAAGGTTTACCGGGGGTATTGCGCGTGCGATTGACGGGAGCCATGTCCCATCATGGCATGAAATGAAGCGCCCTATCCCCCTCTTCCCGGGTGCCTCGATCACCGCTCCTGCGAGATCATTTTTGTTGCGATGCGGCCCGGCAACAAAAAAGCCGCCGGCTTGCGCGGGCGGCTTCGTGGGCGCAGAGGCCGGAATCAATCCAGCTTCAGATCCTGTTTTTTCACCACGTCCTTGTAGACAGCAAATTCAGCCTTGATCTGCTCGGCAAACTCGGCAGGCGTATTGCCGACCACCAGCGATCCGGTGTCCTCGATGCGCTTTTTGACAGCAGGGTCAGCCAGCACCTTCTTGGTGGCGGCATTGATACGGTCCACCACATCCTTGGGCAGATCTTTCGGGCCCAGGATGCCGTAGAAGGCCATGCGGTTCACCGGCTCCAGGCCTACTTCCTTGAAGGTAGGAACATTGGGCAGCACAGCCAAACGCTCAGGCGCGGCCACGACGATGGGCACCAGGCGGTTGTCCTTCACGAATGGCAGGGTCGATGGCAGATTGTCCAGAATCATGTTGACCTGGCCCGCCACGGTGTCGTTGAGCGCAGGGCCTGCGCCGCGGTAGGCGATGTGGGTCATCTGGATACCGGACAGGCTCTTGTACAGCTCCATCAGCATATGCTGGATGCCGCCGGTGCCCGACGACGAGTAGGCGTACTTGTTGGGGTTCTTCTTGAGCTCGGCTTCAAACGCCTTGTAATCCTTGGCGGGGAACTTGGGGTTCACCGCAATGATGTTGGGCGTGGCAGCCACGTTGATGATGGGCGTGAAGTCCTTGATCGGGTCGTAGGATATCTTGGGGTTGATGGCGGGGTTGGTTGCCACGGTGGAGACAGTGGCAATACCCAAGGTGTAGCCGTCAGCCGGGGCGCGCACGGTTTCCACTGCACCAATGGTGCCACCCGCACCACCCTTGTTGTCCACCACCACGGGTTGGCCCAACTCCTTGCCCAGCGGATCGGCGATGACGCGGGCGATGATGTCGGTGGTACCGCCTGCAGCAAATGGAACGATCAGGCGGATGGGCTTGTTAGGATATTTGGAATCCGCCAGAGCGCCCGCGCTGAAGGTGGCTGCAGCAGCAGCGATCAGGGTCAGGCCCACAATAGAGCGACGTTGCATGAAAAATCTCCTCTTTGAAGTAGTGCAGCCATACCTGCAACGCAGGACGGATGATCCGCGCTCCTGGCGGCTGCGCAATGCTGTTTGGCACAGCGCGTTTTATACCGGATAAATGCCGCCGCAACGATGTCGATATCGCACCAAAAGATGGTGATTTGCCCTAATCAGTCGGTCGAACCGGCAGCAAATGCGGCGCGCGGCACGCATCTTTGAGAGTATGTGCCCAGGCGCCCCGGATGAGAAAAAGCGGCGGGTGTCACCACCAGCCGCTTGTGTCGTTCAGCTGCCTCCCTGCCAGATCAATCGAGCTTGAGGCCTTGCTTGTCGACCACCGCCTTGTAGGCGGCATACTCGTCCTTCATCTGCTGGGCAAACTGCTCAGGCGTGTTGCCCAGGATGACCGAGCCGGTTTCGGCAATGCGCTTTTGCACATTCGGGTCTTCCAGAGCCTTGCGGGTCGCTGCATTCACCTTGTCAACGATTTCCTTGGGCAGGTTCTTGGGGCCCACGATGCCATAGTAGGCCGAGCGGTTCACCACGGGTGCGCCCACTTCCGCAAAGGTGGGAATGTCGTCCATGCCCGCGACGCGGTTGGGTGCGGCCACCACAATGGCGCGCAGGCGCTTGTCCTTGATGAACGGGTAGGCCGAGGGCAGATTGTCAAAAATCATGTTGACCTGGCCCGCCACCGTGTCGTTCAGGGCCGGGCCGCCGCCACGGTAGGGAATGTGCACGACGCTCACGCCGGTCTCGGCCTTGAGCATTTCCATCAGCAGGTGGGCGATGCTGCCAGGGCCTGGTGTGGCGTAGGAATACTTGCCCGGATTCTTCTTGAGCTCGGCAATGAATTCCTTGTAGTTGGTGGCCGGAAAGCTTGGATGCACGGCAATCACGTTGGGCGTGGCAGCCACATTGATGATGGGCGTGAAATCGCGCTGCACGTTGTACGGCATCTTGGAGTTGACGGCCGGGTTCGTCGCCGTCGTCGACACCGTGGCAATGCTAAGGGTGTAGCCGTCGGAAGCGGCGCGCGCAGCTTCTGCAGCCCCCACCGTACCGCCGCCGCCACTCTTGTTGTCCACCACCACGGGCTGACCCAGGGCTTTGGCCAGCGGCTCGGAGATGACGCGGGCAATGATGTCGGTGGTACCGCCTGCGGCAAATGGCACGATCAGGCGGATAGGTTTGGTCGGATAGGCATCTGCTGCGATGGCACCGGTGGTGGCGGTGGCGCCCAGAGCCAGTGCCATGGCCAGGCAGAGTCGGCGGTTGATCATTTCTTTCAGTCTCCTGGGTCTGGCTGCAGGCGGGCTTTGCTCGCTCGGGCCAGGTTCAATACAGCGCAAAGGAGTTGCCTGCGCAGCCCCGTTCGCATTCGTAGCGCAATGCTAGCGGCATTGGCTGGTGAATTCGGGCTGCAGACAAGGCTCGCAAGCCAGTGTTTTCCCGTAGTTGCACTGCGCAACCAGGGCTTTGCCTGGCCGGAAACCACCGCCGGCTCCAGCCAATGCGACAGTGCGGGCCTTGCGTCCGCACCCGATCCGCTATGCTTGCGGGCGTGAATTACGCCCAACTGCTTTTCCCCGATTTCTCGCTCATCCTCATCGGCTATCTGGTATGCCGTTACACGGCGCTGAACCGATCCGTATGGCAGCCGGTGGAAGGCCTGGTGTACTACTTCCTATTCCCTACCCTGCTGTTCTATTCGATCATCCGCAGCCCGATCGACTGGCAGGGCACCTCCAGCCTGATGCTGGCCGGAATCGGCACGGGCCTGAGCGCCGTCCTGCTGACCTATACCCTGCCGCACTGGCCCTTCATCGGCAAACGGATCAATGAGCGCGATGCCGCCGCCAGCGCGCAGGTGGCGTTCCGCTTCAACTCCTTCATTGGCCTGGCGCTGGCCGAACGTCTGGCGGGGCCTCAGGGTCTGCAGCTGATATCGGTGCTGATCGGTGTCTGCGTGCCCATGTTCAACATTGCCGCCGTCTACCCCATGGCGCGGGGATCGCAGGCGGGCTTTGTGCGCGAATTGCTGCGCAACCCGCTGATCGTGGCCACGCTCACGGCACTCATCTGCAATCTGGTGGGCCTGCGGCTGCCAGCCGTGGTGGAACCCACCGTGGCCCGCATCGGCCAGGCGTCCATTGCGCTGGGGCTCATGTCAGCAGGAGCCGGCATGCAACTGGGGTTGCTTGCACAAGGCAAGCTGCTGAGCACATCGGTGCTCGCCATCCGCCACTTCGTCACCCCGCTGATTGCGCTGTGCGCCGCGCACTGGTTGCGGCTGTCGCCGCAGCAGGCATCCATTCTGCTGATCTTCTCTGCCCTGCCTACCGCCTCCACCTGCTACGTGCTGGCCGCGCGCATGGGCTATAACGGCGCCTACGTTGCCGGGCTGGTCACCTTGTCCACCATCTGCGGCATTGCCAGCCTGCCCTTTGCGCTGAGTCTGCTCAACTGGTGGCCGATCTAACATCCCGCAAGAAAATCAGCCAGCGCCTTTCGCTGCACCTGCACCATGAAGCTCCTCCCCGACACCAGCCGCCGCCACGCCATAAAGCGCCTGATAGCGATCACAAGCATAGCCAGCGGCACTTTGTGGATCAGCGCTTGTGGCAGAAAGCTGCCCAAGGCCGCAGCCATTCCCCCTGGTGCCACGGTGCTGGCGCTGGGCGATTCGTTGACCCAAGGTGTCGGCGCCACGGCAGGGCAGGCCTACCCCACCCTGCTGGCCGAGCGCACGGGCTGGAAGGTTGTCAACGCCGGGATCTCTGGCGAAACCAGCAGCCAGATTGCTGCGCGCCTGCCCGAGCTGCTGCAAACCCACCAGCCCGCGCTGGTGATCCTGTGCGCGGGCGGCAACGACTGGCTGCGCCGCAACAGCGCGCAGGCAGCGCAGGCCGAAATCGCCCGCATGCTGCAATTGTGCAAAAGCCAGGGCGTGCCAGTGCTGCTGGTGGCGGTGCCCGAGCTGAACCTGACTGCCGCCCTCACCGGCCGCATGAAAGACCACCCTGTCTACGAAACACTGGCCAAGGCCGAGAAAGTGCCGTTGCTGGCAGACGCCTGGAGCGAAGTGCTGGGCGATGACGCACTGCGCTCCGACCAGGTGCACGCCAACGCCGCAGGTTATGCGCGCTTCACCGAGCTGCTTGCGGCGCGGCTGAAGGCGTCAGGTTTTTTGCCCTCTTGAAGCAGCCTGCAGATGCTATTCATTGAATAGCTTCCGCCTGCCGAACAATCCTGGCATCGCTTTTGGAACCCATGCGAATGGGTTTCGCGCATCGACATTTGGCTGCCTCACATGGACCCAGGCAGCTGGTAGCGGCACAACGCCGCTAAGAGCCGCCAAAAGCCGCGAACACAATCCAGCACGCAGATTTGCGGTTGAGACGAGACGTCGAGCCGCGTAGGTCGGGCCGCGCCAAGCGAAGCCACAGGCCGTACAACGGTACGACAAGTCTGGGCGCCCCCGGCTGGGCGCCCCCGGCAATGCAACGACGTACAAGGGCTGTATTAGCGGCTCAAAGGGGCTTTGTTGCATAAATCGGTTTGAGACTGAGTCTCCCCAAACCCCAGACGTAGTTATGCCACGGCCACCGTTTGGGGCGTGCCCAGCTCGGTG
>NZ_JACHKZ010000029.1 GCF_014207855.1 Comamonas odontotermitis
GCAATTTGGAGAGGCCAGACCGCCTTTAATCCGGAGCAACTATTGCCGAAAGTCGCTTGACGCAAAACATAGAACCTAACACAACCCAGCAAATCACAGATTTGCGGTTGAGACGAGGCGCCGGGCCGCGTCAGGCGAAGCTGCAGGCAGTACAGACGTACGACAAGGCTGGGCGCCCCAGGCTAGGCGCCCCCGACGAAGCAACGACGTATCAAGGGTTGTGTTAGCGGCTCTTAACCCAAAAGTGCTAAGTGGCGTTTTCTATTGAATCGCTATCTGCCCCTGGTGTACAAAACACCGGTGGTCAAAAAGGCTCGCATCCAAGGGGTTGGGCAGGCGCACATCGCTCCAGCCTGGCATGTCCCGCTGGGTCTCGTCAAATCCACGCTGAATCTGTGCGATCACCACCACAGTGAATTGCCGCTCCCGCGCGAGCCTTCGCAAGGCCTGCACCTGCTGCATGACCGGAGGGTGGTCGCGCCGCTGATCCAGCAGTTGCAGATAGTCGATCACGACCACGGTATCCGGGGGCGCATCTTGCAACTGTGCGGCCACATGCGCGGCGCACACATCATCCGAACAATCCCAGCGAAAGCGGTTGCCCCACAGCGCCCCGTCGGAATCGACTGCAGCCGTGAGGGCATGTACCTGCGCAGGGGTGCAATCGAGCGAGAAAAAAGCTGCATGCTTGCCCGCTCGCAAGGCGCGTGCCATCAATGCAAAACCCAGCCTGGTTTTGCCCTGCAAGGGCCGCGCTGCGAGCAGCAGCAAACGGCCTGGCTGCAGTTGACGGGACAGCTGGGTCAGCGCGTCTGGCGGGGCATGCCGGGCCATCAGCAGGCTCCAATGCGCAAAGCCGTTTTCCCTGGCGATGTCATCGAGCGCCACATGCAGCGGCATGCCGTGCTGGCGAGCCCTTCGCTTCGCCTGGCGTTTGAGCGCATACAACGGCGCGGAAAGGGGAATGGATCCCATGGTCAACCTCCTGTTCAAGGCAGCTGAGCAATCCCTCCTTATGCACATCGCCAACAAGCAGGTTGGGCTAAAGGTATGCCCTGCACAAACAATGCTTCCCCAAATGGAGGGAGGAGGCGCGGGCCGCGCACGCCGTCCATCTTATCGCAGGATTGCGCAGCCCTCGAACGACCAGAGCGGCTCCCTGCTACAACTGCGCTGCCAACACTTTCTGCATTTCGCGCATGATGGCCTTGACCAGCAGTGAATGCGGCTGCGCAGCCGCACGGATGGCATTGACTGGCACCTGCAGCTCGGGGGCCAGCGGCAGCACCTCCACCTTGCTTCGGTCGGCCGACAAGGCCGTGCAGCCATCCACCATCGCCACGCCCAAACCATGGTGCGCCATGGCCAGTGCAGTGTGGTAGGTCTGCACCGTCACAAAATGGTTCTGGCCCGCGCCCGACTCCCGGCCCAGCTGGTTCAGCAGCATGCCCACGGGGTCTTGCGCATCGAGGCTGATGAGGGGAACGCCCGCCAGATCTTCCTGTGACAGGGTGCCCGCGCGCAGCTTGAACGGCGGCAGCATGCCCTTGGGCACGATGCACATCATCGGCACGCGCGCCAGGTTTTCCTGCAGCAGAGTAGGCTGCTGCACATTGCTCAGCACAAAGCCCACATCGGCTTCCTGCATCATGAGCGCCGACACGATCTGCGGCGAGTGCAGCGACTGCAGGGTGACGGTGACATTGGGGTGTTTTTGTTTGAACTGCGCCAGCGCGCGTGGCAACACCTCGTGGCTCAGCGCCAGCACGCTGGCAATGCGCAGTTCATCGGTGGCGCGGCCCTTGCGCAGGCTGTCTGCCAGGCGCTGTACGTCTTCGAGCTGGGCAAACAGCTTTTCCATGTGAGGCAGCAGGGCCAGCGCTTCGCTCGTGGGTGCAAGGCGCCCCTTGCTGCGCTGGAAAAGCGCAAAGCCCAGTTGCAGCTCTGCATGCTGCAAGGTGCGGCTGACCGCGGGCTGCGAGATGTTGATGAGCCGCGCAGCCGCGCTCACGCTACCCGTGTGCATTACCGCGTTGAACACTTCGATATGGCGCAACCGCATGGTTCAGCCCTTCACCACGTCACTGACCGCCATCTTCGGCCTGCATGCGCGCAAGGCGCTCGCTCTTCCAGTACACATCGTCGCCACCATCCACGCGGTTGAGCACCCGCGCCAGCACGAACAGCAGATCGGACAGACGGTTGAGGTACTGGCGTGGCGCAGGGCGCATGGCCTCTGCTTCCTGCAGGGCCACCACCATGCGCTCCGCGCGGCGTGCCACGGTGCGGCACACATGGGCTTGCGATGCCGCGCGCGTACCTGCGGGCAGGATGAACTCCGCCAGCCGGGGCAGTTGCGCGTTGTAGCGTGCGAGCGCATCGTCCAGCTGCAGCAGGGCGTCGTCCTTGAGTAATTCGTAGCCAGGCATCGACAACTCCCCGCCCAGGTTGAACAGCTGGTGCTGGATATCGATCAGCAGCTCGCGCACATCCGAGGGCAGCGGCTCGCACAGCAGCAGGCCGATGTGTGAATTGAGCTCGTCCACATCGCCCATCGCGTGTGGCCGGCCGCTGGCCTTGGAGACGCGGCTGTTGTCGCCCAGGCCGGTGGTGCCATCGTCACCGGTTCTGGTCGCAATCTGGGAGAGTCGGTTGCCCATTGGTAATCCTTGTGAAGCTTGTGTACTGGGGCCTATTTTCTGTTACCTGTCCACCGTAATTTGTAGCGGAAGCAACAGCAAGCAAAAATGATAGAGCTTGGCGAGTATCTGGGGTGCAATAGGCACCATGTCTGAATCCTATAAGGAGGTGCAGATGCCTGCAAAATTTTTCACCCATCCCTTTGACGCCCGCAGCGTGATGCTGTTTGCATCCATCGCCGTGACATCCGCCATGGCCCACGCCCAGCCTGCGAGTGGCAGCACCGCACAGCGCATAGCCCAAGGTGCCGGCGCGCACCGTATTGTCCAGGCCGAACGCAACCTGAACACCAGCGACCCTCGTCGTCACCAGGTGCGCCAGCCGGTCAAAAAGAACATGTAGCGTCCTCTTTGTCCCCCCTCGGACTCTCCTCTGCCCGCCTCGGCGGGTTTTTTTGTGGCTTCGCGCAGCAGACAGCGTCGGCGCAGATGCGGTGCTATCCTGAAGACCAGACCGGAGACTCCCATGAACGCACCCGAATCCAACCACCAATTGCAAGCGGGGCAACGGCCCGTTCCCGACGCTTTCCTGCAAAAACTCGCTGCCCGCTTTGGCGCGCAATACTCCACCGCGCAGGCCGTGCGTGAACAGCATGGCCGCGACGAAGGCTCCATTGCTGCACCGCCACCCGCTGCCGTGGTGTTTGCCGAATCCGCGCAGGATGTGCAGGATGCCGTGCGGCTGTGCGCCGAATACAGCGTGCCGGTGATTGCCTATGGTGCAGGCTCGTCGCTGGAAGGCCACCTGTTGGCCGTACAGGGCGGCATCACGCTGGATGTGAGCCGCATGAACCAGGTGCTCTCCATCAACACCGAAGACCTGACCATCACCGTACAGCCGGGCATCACGCGCAAGGCACTCAATGAAGCGATCAAGGACACCGGCTTCTTTTTCCCCATCGATCCTGGCGCCGATGCATCGATCGGCGGCATGGCATCCACCCGCGCCAGTGGTACCAACGCCGTGCGCTACGGCACCATGCGCGAGAACGTGCTGGCACTGGAAGTGGTGACCGCCAGCGGCGAACGCATCCGCACCGGTAACCGTGCCAAGAAGAGCGCGGCGGGCTATGACCTGACACGCCTGCTCGTGGGCAGCGAGGGCACGCTGGGCATCTTTACCGAGGTTACGCTGCGCATCTACCCGCTGCCCGAAGCGGTGAGCGCCGCCATCTGCTCCTTCCCCAGCATCGAGGCTGCCGTGCGCACCGTGATCCAGACCATCCAGATGGGTGTGCCCATCGCCCGGGTGGAGCTGATCGATGTGAATGCCATCCGCATGGTCAATACCTACAGCAAGCTCAGCCTGCGCGAAGAACCCATGCTGCTGATGGAGTTCCACGGATCGCCCACCGGCGTGAAGGAGCAGGCCGAGATGGTGCAGGACATCGCCAGCGAATTTGACGGCAATGCCTTTGAATGGGCCGAACGCCCCGAAGACCGCACCCGCCTGTTTACCGCGCGCCACAACGCCTACTTTGCCGCCGTGGCGAGCGTGCCAGGCTGCCGCTGCATCACCACCGATACGTGCGTACCTATCAGCCGCCTGGCCGATGCGCTGCTCGACTGCGTGAACGAAGCCGATGCCAGCGGGATCCCGTACTTCCTGGTGGGCCATGTGGGCGACGGTAACTTCCACTTCGGCTACCTGATCGACCCGGACAACGACGCCCAGCGCCAGCAGGCCGAACAGCTGAACCACCAACTTGTGGAACGTGCCATTGCCCTGGGCGGCACCTGCACCGGCGAGCACGGCATCGGCATCCACAAACAAGGCTTTCTCGCAGAAGAAGCAGGGGACGGCGGGGTGGCCATGATGCGAGCCATCAAGCAGGCGCTGGATCCGAAGAACATTCTGAACCCGGGCAAGATCTTTCAATTGGCCGTATAGCGCACGACGCCCAAAAAACAAAGCCCGCGAGCTACGCTGCGCGGGCTTTGTTTTTGAGGCACATGAATTGCGCCCCCGTCCACGCCCCATCAGGCTGGCTTGGCAGCCCCCAGTTGCGCCTTGCGCGCAGCGACACCCGCACCCACAAAACCGGCAGATACCACGCTGAGCACCATTCCCACTGCAGCACCGTAGAACACACCTGCGTTCATGTGGTGATCGAGCATGTAGCCAAACACCGGCGCGGCCAGGCAGAAACCCAGATCCAGCCCCGAATACACCATGCCATACACCCGACCCGTGGCGCCAGGCGGTGCGGCGCGCTTGACCAGCATGTCGCGCGAGGGCCCCGCCAGGCCCGTTCCCACGCCTGCCAGCGCTGCCACACCCAGGGCTGCATAGCCTGGCAGCCACCCCGTGGCTACCAGCGCCAGCAAGCCTCCAGAGAACAGCAGGCACGCGGAGATGGTTTTTTCCAGGCGCTCCACCCGGCCGACCAGAAAACCGCCCACCACCATGCCCGCCGCGCCAAACAGCATGTAACCCGTCACGACATAGGCGGTAATGCTGGCCGGCAGGCCATACAGCTGCTGCAATGCCGGGCTGGCAAAGGACTGGATGGCGCTCATGGCACAGGTGGTCCAGAAGAAGAACGAGAAGCACAGCCACACCGATGGCAGCTTCAGAAAAGCCAAGGGGTGCTCTTGCGCTGCAGACGCTGCAGTTGCCTTTGCCAGGCCATTGGCAGCGCCAGGAGCATTCGCCGTCACGCGGTCGTCCAGTGCATCACGGTTGATCACCATGATGGCCAGAATGATGGTTGCCAGCGCCGCGCCACACAGGCAGGCCAGACGCCACGAACCAGTAGCCGATGTGATACCCGCCATGAACACCGGCGCGGCTGCCCACCCCAGGTTGCCCGACAGACCATGCACCGAGAAGCCATGGCCCAGGCGCTGTGGCGACAGGCGCTTGTTGAGGATGGTGAAATCCACCGGATGGAAAGGCGCATTGCCCAGCCCTGCAAAGATGGCAGCCAGCATCAGTTGCACGTAGCTGTGCGCCGTGCCTGCAATCACACCAGCCACGGCAAAGCTTCCAAGCGCGGAAAAGAGGATGGGCCGCGCGCCGAAGCGGTCAACCACAAAGCCCGCCAGGGCCTGGCCGACACCAGAGACGATGAAAAACACCGACACCAGCACGCTCAACTCCGAATAGCTGAAGCCGAAATCCTGAATCAGCCACGGAAACAGCGGTGGCAGCAGCAAATGGAAGAAGTGGGACGAGCCGTGGGCAAGGCCGATGAGGCCGATGGTGCGGCTGTCCTGGCGCAGGCTGCCGATCTGGTCGGCTCCGGGCGCAGAGGCATTGGTGTTCGTTGTCATACCCGGCATGGTAGCCAAAGCCCCGTCGTCTTGTATGCGATAGCAAGCCAATTACTATCGCCAACATGCCAAGCACCATACCGCCTCCTTCGCGCCGACGCGCCAGCGGGCCGCGTATCACTGCGGTGCCAACCGTATCGCTGGCAACCGGGCCGCGCGCCTGGGAGTATGTGGATTCACTCACCCCGCATCTGTTTGTGCCCACGCTGCAGCGGCCCGTTCGCGCCAAGCAGCGGGTGCTGCAGCGCGATACGCAAGTGCTGCCACACCACCACCAGTGGGCGCAGCTGGCGGTATCCACCACCGGCACCCTGCATCTGCGGGTGCCCCACGCCACCTTTGTAGTGCCGCCCGGGCGGGCGTTGTGGATTCCGCCGCAGGTAGAACACGCAGTCACCATGGTGGAGACAGCCGAGTTGCGCACGCTGTACATCTACCAGGCGCCAGGCCAATGCGGGCCTGTCGCGGGTGATGCGCCCAGCCCGCGCTGGCAACGCTGCCGGGTGCTGGAGGTATCGGATCTGCTGCAGGCACTGGTGCGAGACCTGTCCACGAACTCCGACGCAGCCGAGCCACCTACCCCGGCACAGCTGGCGCGCGAGTGCCACGTCAGCGCCCTGCTGCTCGACGAATTGGCCCGTGCCACCCAGCTGGATCTGCGCATCGACATGCCAAGCGACAAGCGCCTGCTCACCTTGTGTCAGGCCGTTCTGCGAGACCCTCTGGCACATGACAGCTTGCAGGCATTTGCGCGCAACAGTGGCGCCAGCCTGCGCACCGTGGCGCGCCTCTTTAGGCAGGAGCTGGGCTGTACCTACCAGCAATGGCGCCAGCAGGTGATTCTGGCCAAGGCCGTGCAACTGGGCGCCAGCGGCCTGGCCATGGGGCAGATTGCGGTGGAACTGGGCTACACGCCCAGCGCCTTCAGTGCCATGGTGCAACGCGCCGTCGGCCTGCCGCCCGCACGTTTTCTGGGCATGCAACGCCGCTGATAGGCGAGCAAGTGCCTGTGCAGGCTGGCTGTAAAAATGCCCCGCTGCGCTATCCTTCCTGCAGAATTTATGGAATTACCAGCCCTTGGCGCTCAACCTTGTTGCGCAAACGGCTCTATTTTTTATAGCGAAGCCATGCCACTTCACAGCTACGATCCTCGTCTGGGCCACCGCCTGCCGCACGACCCATTCAACGCGATTGTGGGTCCGCGTCCGATTGGCTGGATCTCCAGCCTGAACAGTGCTGGCGTGCGCAATCTGGCGCCCTACAGCTTCTTCAACGCGTTCAATTACATCCCGCCGATCGTCGGCTTTGCCAGCATCGGCCGCAAGGACACTCTGGCCAACATCGAAGCCACACGCGAATTCGTCTGGAACCTGGCGAGCGAGCCGCTGGCCGTACCCATGAACCAGAGCTGCGCCGCCGTGGCACCGGAGGTCGACGAGTTTGAGCTGGCGGGCCTTGCGGCCGAGCCGTCCGTCAAGGTGAAGCCGCCGCGCGTGCAGGCCAGCCCCGTGACCATGGAATGCCGCTGCACGCAGATCATCCAGCTGCAAGGCGCCGATGGCGTGCAGGTTCCCACCTGGCTGGTACTGGGCGAGGTGGTGATGGTGCATATCGACGAGCGGCTGCTTAAGGATGGCATCTACCAGACTGCGGCAGGCCAGCCTCTGCTGCGCGGCGGTGGGCCGGGCGACTATTTCACGATCAGCGAAGCAGGCAAGCGGGTGATGATGCGCCCGCGCTGATGCGTCTCCCGCCGATATTGCCTCGGTGGGCATGGCCCGCGTGATGGCGCGTTGATTCAGTCGATCTGCATGCGTGCAGCAGCGGCAAAACTGCCCAGGCTCCAGCCCTGGCCCAGCAGAAACATGCGGGTGTTCAAGTGGTTGAGTACCTGCGGCTCGACGCTGTTGCCCAGATACCGCATTTTCTTGTCAGTGATATCGACGTAGCCAAGGCGGTAATCGCGCGCCAGCTTGTGCCACAGCGCATGGGCACCGGGCGACTGGCGGGCACCGGTGACGAGGCACAGCCCCGCATCCAGGGCCCAGCGATAGATGCACGAGGCCAGCCCCTTGCGCTGGTAGGCCACATCGAATTTGGAATGGGGGCCTCGAATGATGCGGTCGGCACGCTTGTCCAGCTCAATCAGGCGGCTGAACACTGTGAAACCCGCGATGCGGTGTTCCTGCAGGTCTTCGACATAGACGTAGAACTCACCATCGGCCGCGCGGTAGCGGATGGCGAAGCGGGGATCGGACAGCGGGATTTCGGCAATCCCGTACAGGCAATCGCCCGGGGTGTTGATGCGATCGTGGATGGAGGCGCATTCGCCTTCCAGTTGCTTGGGTGGAATCGGGCTCACATCGATGCGCAACTCCACCGGCCGGTACAGCCAGGATGCCCAGAAGGGCGGCATAGCGGTCAGCATGGCTCTCTCTCCTTGTGCGCGACCTTTGGCTGGCCGCTCCAATGACAAAGCCATGGAGGGTAGCCCAGCGCACAATTCGCACGCAAAGGGTGCGAGATTGCTGCTACCGACTTTGCCCCACATTCGTCCATGGCACGCACAACGCTTCAGAGGCCGTGTGGCGCGCCTCGGCAGCCAAAGACACCAAACATAGCCTGGGCATGAAAAAACCCGCCTGAGCGGGTTTTGGAGGCTTGTGCCTGAAGGCGCGGAAAATATTATTCCGACAGCTGGCGCATCGTGGCCTGGTCCAGGCGACCGGTCACGGGCAGACCTTGGTCCTGCTGGAAGGTGCGCAGTGCATTTTGCGTGCGCGGGCCGGCGGAGCCGTCCGGCGTGCCCACATCAAAGCCCAGTTCGTTCAGGCGCTGCTGAGCCTGCTTCATGGTCATGCGCACATTGGTCTTGGCGCCGGGAGCCGAAGTCTGGCTGGGCGCAGCCGAGCCATCCACCGACAGGCGGCCGCCGCCACCCAGGCCCTGGCCCTTGACGGCCTGCGCCTTGTAGTTGCGCAACGCACGCACCATCTGGTTGTAGGCGTCAACAAAGGCTGCCGACACCACCTTGCCTTGCGAGGTGTTGGAGTAGCCGCCAATGCTGGCGCCCGCCGAGCCACCAAACAGGGTGCCAAAGCCGCCCCAGTCGGTGTTGCTGGCATTGCCGGTGGAAGACGACACCTGCACACCCGAGCGGTTGTCCACCAGGGTCAGCATGGCCGAGGCCTCGCGCGTCTTGCTGTTGGCCGCAACGCCACCCAGGGCGCTACCTCCACGGCCACCCAGAATGCCGCCCAGAGCAGCGCCAAAGCCGCCAGCGTTGTCTTCGCTGAAGGTCACTTCAGGCGTCAGGCCGTAATCCGATGCCACCACCTGGCCTTTGCCGAAGTTGCTGCCCTTGCGCATTTCGCCGTTGTCCATCATGGCGCGCTCGCGGTTCATCGCGTTCATGCCAGCAGCGCTGCGCTCCACCACCACGAAGCAGTTCGATTGCTGGATCAGCACGCGCAGCAGATTGGCGGTGGGAGGCAGACGGTATTCATTGCGCAGAATGGTGTACCAACCTGCTTGCTGGTTTTCCACCAGCGAGACGGTACCCACGGGAGAATCGCATTTTTCCAGCTGGCTGTTCTCGCCCTGGCTGTTGCCGCCTGCGGCGCCGCCGGTCACGGTGTTGTTAGTGCCCCCGCCCAGCTTCATGCCTGTGGATTCGCAGCCTGCCAATGCCAATACGGCCAGTGCCGCCAATGCCAGTTTCTTCATGTGTTGCTCCCGCAAGTTCTCAATTACTTTTACAAAGAAACCCAGGAGCATTGCCTGGGTTCAAACCACCGCTATCGGTGCAATAGACGCCGCCAATTGTAGAAAATCCCTTGCCAAATGGCATCAAGATTTGCTCTCGATCAAGGTGGTAACGGCACGTAAATTGCGACAAATTGTTGCAAAAAAGGTGATTTCACAAATTACTTCGAACGAAATTATCCGCGTAATTTATCAATTAATCCATTAAGAGCATCAAGTGAGCCGAACTGGATCACGAGTTCTCCCATCTCTTCCACCTTGCCGGCACGTTTGACGCGCTTTTTCACGCGAACTTCCACCTCTGCCATTAGCAGGTCGGAGAGTTCTTCTTCCACCCGCTTCAAATCGCGCGATTTCGCGGGTTTGGCCTTGACCGGAGTCTCGCCCGAGAACTCTGCACTCACCTTTTTGACCAGGCTCTCGGCCTCACGCACACTCAGCTTGCGCGCATTGATCTGGTTGGCAGCAGTGATCTGCGCGGCACGGTCCAGCACCAGCAGCGCGCGGGCGTGGCCCATGTCCAGGTCTCCGGCCATCAGCATGGTCTGTACCGGCTCAGCCAGATTCAGCAAGCGCAGCAGGTTGGATGCAGCCGAGCGTGAGCGACCAACGGCCTGCGCAGCCTGCTCATGCGTCATGTTGAATTCGCCCACCAGGCGCGAGAGACCTTGCGCCTCTTCCAACGGATTGAGATCTTCGCGCTGGATGTTTTCAATCAGAGCCATCGCAGCCGCAGCCTCGTCAGGCACTTCGCGCACCAGCACCGGCACTTCGGCAAGGCCCGCAATGCGTGCCGCACGGAAACGCCGCTCACCCGCAATGATTTCGTACTTGCCCACATGCTCGCCCTGCGTGAGCTTGCGCACCAGAATCGGCTGCATGATGCCTTGTGCCTTGATGCTTTCGGCCAGCTCGTACAACGCCCCTTCATCCATGCGTGTGCGCGGCTGGTAGATGCCGGGCACCATGTCTTCGAGCGCGAGCTGGCTCGGGTTGTGGCCCCTGTCTTCTGCGGCCTGCGGCGCAGCTTCCACCTTGGGGCCGAGCAATGCTTCCAGGCCGCGTCCCAGGCCCTTGGGTTTTTTGGTTGCCATGGTTTTGTTTACCTTTAGTTTTTGGCTGCCGCAACGGCGCTCAGTTCGGCCAGCAGGCCTTGTCCCAGTGGCCAGTTGCCCAGCCCGGATTCCGCATTGATGTGGCCGCAGTTGCCCTGATCCACCCAGCGGGCACCCCAGCTGTCTGCCAGCAGACTGGCACGCTCTGCGCTGCAGTACGGATCGTTCTGGCTACCCACCAGAATGGCGGGAAACGGCAGCTTCTGCAGCGCAATGGGCGACCAGCCAGGAATCAATTCGGCCAGATCCGGCCGTTCCACATCGCCCGGCGCCACCAGCAATGCACCACGCACTTTTTGCGCCGCCTGTGGCGAATGTGCGGCCCACCAGGCCGTCAGAATGCAGCCCAGGCTGTGTGCCACCAGCACCACGGGCTCTTGCGCATCCACCACCACGTCCTGCAGCCGTGCAGTCCAATCCCCTCGCTTGGGGCGCATCCAGTCATGCTGCTGTACGCGCTCGTAGCCGAATTCTTCTTCCCACACGGTCTGCCAATGGCCCGGGCCGCTGTTTTGCCAGCCAGGCAACAGTTTGATGGACGAGGATTGCATACTCTCTTTTTTATAGCTATCAGCGCTCTAAAAATATGCGCTACAGGCCAATTTCTTTCAAAATATCAAACGCTTATTGTGCCTGATTGTCTGCCCGCTGCAATGTGCTGCCGCACTTGCCAACAAAAAGGCCTCCCATGCCATGCATGTGGAGGCCCGCTTCCCTGTCAAGCAGGGCTGGCTTATTTCATCGATTTGATGCGCTTGACCATCTCTTTGGCAAATTCAACAAATGCCTTGCTGCCCTTGGCAGATGGATCAAACACCACGCCGGGCAAGCCATAACTGGGCGCCTCGGCCAAGCGCACGTTGCGCGGAATGACGGTGTCGAACACCTTGTCGCCAAAGTGGTCCTTGAGCTGGTCGCTCACCTGCTGCTGCAAGGTGATGCGCGGATCGAACATCACGCGCAGCAGGCCGATGATCTCCAGATCCTTGTTGAGGTTGGCATGCACCTGCTTGATCGTGTTGACCAGATCGGTCAGGCCTTCGAGCGCAAAGTATTCACACTGCATTGGCACGATCACGCCGTGGGCTGAGCACAGGCCGTTCAGGGTCAGCATCGACAGGCTGGGCGGGCAATCGATCAGCACGAAATCAAAGTCGGCATTGGCGGCATCAAGAGCGGCCTTGAGGCGCTTTTCACGGCGCTCCAACTCGACCAGTTCTACCTCAGCGCCCGACAGCTCGCGGTTGGCACCCAGCACCCAGTAGCCGCATTTGTCCGAGTACACCGCCGCTTCCTTGATGGTGTTCGACTCCAGCAGCACATCGTAGACCGAGGTTTCCAGCGCGCGCTTGTCAATGCCCGAACCCATGGTGGCATTACCCTGTGGGTCGAGATCAACCAGCAGTACACGCTGCTTCACCTTGGCCAGGCCTGCGGCCAGATTGACTGCCGTGGTGGTCTTGCCCACGCCGCCCTTCTGGTTGGCGATACAAAAGATTTTTGCCATGAAAGTTCGCTTCAATCCAATACTTACTTGGTGAGGGCCAGCTTCAGGCCAAAACCAATCAAAAACACACCGGCGGTCTTCTCCAGCCATTTGACGACCGACGGATTGGCGCGCAAACGTTCGGCCAGAGTCTTGGTGATCAGCACAACGATCGTGCAGTACACCAGACTGATCACCGCCACCGTCGCTGCCATGAGGGCAAACGTCGGAATGCCGCGATGGGTTGCCGGATCGACAAACAGCGGAAAGAACGCCATGTAAAAAACAATGGCCTTGGGGTTCATCAAGGTGATGAGAAAGCCTTGCTTGAAATAGTGGCGCGGCTCAATCCTGATGACCGGCTTGTCGCCCGGCTTGGCAGTGATCAGTTTGTAGCCGATCCATCCCAGATAGATCGCCCCAATCCATTGCACGGCTTGAAAGGCCGCAGGGTAGGCAGTCATAACAGCGGCCACTCCGGCCACGGCTAGCCACATCAGCACCTGATCAGCAGCCATGCAGCCCAGGCATACGGCCATCCCAGCCCAGATTCCACCCTTGCCGGTGGATGTGATCAGTGCCAGATTGCCCGGGCCCGGAATCATCAAGAAAAGGATTACGGCCACCACAAATGCACCGTAGTCGGAAATGCCAAACATATCCCACCTGCTGCGATGAAACCCTGAGTGTAAACGACACCCCCGCCTTCCAACCAGCAAAAGCGCGCCGTTACGGCCCGAAACGTCAGCAAAAAGCCCCGAAATCGGGGCCTTGTTCACATTGGTTTTCAGCAGCTTATGCAGCAGCTGGCGTTTTCTGCATCCATATGATGCAGCGTTCGGCATCGAGCCCAGGCACCACGAGCGGCTCGATCTGCAGTACCTGCACGCCATCGGGCAGCAGCGCCAATTCATCATCGGGGCGCTTGGCCTTCATGGCCAGCCAGATGCCAGAGGTCTTCAAGGTCTGCTGCGACCAGGCCGTGAAATCCTGCAGTGCGGCAAAGGCACGGCAGCTGACCACGTCGTATTGCTGCGTCAGGTTCTCGACCCGCGACTGGATACCACGCAGATTGCGCAGCCGCAGATGGGCTGCCACCTGCTGGATGAAAGCCACCTTCTTGCCCACGGTGTCGACGCAACTCACATCGAGCTGCGGCAGGCAGATGGCAAACACCACGGCAGGCAATCCGCCGCCCGAGCCCACATCCAGCAACTTCGGCTCCACCAATGCATTGCCCGCCAGATGGCGCTGCAAAGGAGTAACGGCTGCCAGGCTGTCGAGCAAATGGTGGGTCAGCATCTCCTGCGGATCGCGCACCGAGGTCAGGTTGTAGACCTTGTTCCATTTCTGCAGCAAGTCCAGAAAAGCCATCAGCAGTCCGATCTGGCCATCGTCCAACGTCAATCCCAACTGCAGCACACCTTCGCGCAGCTTGTTTTCCAATGCGGCGCTCATGCGATGCTTGCCTCTTCGGTTGTCGAGAAACCCTTGAAGCCGCCCTTCTTCAAGTGCACCATCAACAGAGAAATGGCGGCAGGCGTGACACCGGAGATACGCGATGCCTGGCCCAGTGTTTCGGGCCGGTGCGTCTGAAGCTTCTGGCGCACTTCAAAAGACAAGGCCGTCACCTGCATATAGTCCAGTTCAGTCGGAAGACGCAGTTTCTCGTAATGGGCTGCGCGTTCCACCTCGTCCTTCTGGCGGTCGATATAGCCCGAGTACTTGGCACCAATCTCCACCTGCTCCACCACCGAATCACCCAGGTCGCCGAGTGTTTCACGTGAAACAGCTTCCGAACGGTACGCGCCCTCGTTCATGCTCATCAATGTGGCGTAGTCCACTCCAGGGCGGCGCAGCAGGTCGAACAGGTTGTACTCTCGCTCCATCGCCTTACCCAGTACACGCTCCGCTTCTTCTGCGGCCACGATGCGCGGATTCACCCAAGTGGCTTTCAGGCGCTCTGTTTCACGTGAAACAGCATCGCGCTTGCGGCTGAAGGCATCCCAACGCGCATCATCTATCAGGCCCATCTTGCGACCCACTTCGGTCAGGCGCATATCGGCATTGTCTTCACGCAGCTGCAGACGGAACTCCGCGCGGCTGGTGAACATACGGTAGGGCTCGGTCACGCCCTTGGTGATCAGGTCGTCCACCAGAACACCCAGATACGCCTCATCACGCCCCGGCATCCAGGGGCCTTCTCCGCGGCATTGCAGGGCCGCGTTCAAGCCTGCAAACAAACCCTGGGCCGCCGCCTCTTCATAGCCCGTGGTTCCGTTGATCTGTCCGGCAAAGAACAGGCCCTGGATCTGTTTGGTCTCGAAACTGCTTTTGAGCGAGCGCGGATCGAAATAATCGTATTCGATGGCGTAGCCAGGACGCAGGATGTGAGCGTTCTCCAGTCCCTTCATCGAGCGCACCAGTTCGTACTGAATATCAAACGGCAGGCTGGTGGAAATGCCGTTGGGGTAGAACTCGTGGGTCGTCAGGCCTTCGGGCTCCAGAAAGATCTGGTGGCTTTCCTTGTCGGCAAAGCGGTTGATCTTGTCTTCCACACTGGGGCAGTATCGCGGCCCCACACCCTCGATCTTGCCTGTGAACATGGGGCTGCGGTCGAAACCGCTGCGAATGATCTCGTGCGTGCGAGCATTGGTGTGCGTGATCCAACATGGCACCTGGCGCGGGTGCATGGCTGTGTTGCCCATGAAGCTGAACACCGGCACATGGCCCTCGTTCACCCCACCGGGCATGCCGTCACCGGGTTGCTCCTCGCACTGGCTGAAGTCGATGCTGCGGCCGTCGATGCGCGGCGGTGTGCCCGTCTTCAGGCGGCCTTGCGGCAGCTTCAGTTCCTTGAGGCGGCCAGACAGGCTGACTGCCGGCGGATCACCTGCGCGGCCGGCTGCATAGTTGTTCAGGCCTACATGAATCTTGCCGTCAAGGAACGTCCCTGCCGTCAGCACCACCGTGCGGCTGCGAAAGCGGATACCGACCTGGGTGACGGCACCGACCACGCGGTCACCCTTCACCATCAGGTCATCCACTGCCTGCTGAAACAGCCACAGATTGGGCTGGTTCTCCAGCATGTCACGAATGGCGGCCTTGTAGAGAATGCGGTCGGCCTGGGCACGCGTGGCGCGCACGGCTGGCCCCTTGGAGCTATTGAGCGTACGGAACTGGATTCCACCTTTGTCGGTGGCCAGCGCCATGGCGCCGCCCAGCGCATCCACCTCCTTGACCAGGTGGCCCTTGCCGATGCCGCCAATGGAAGGGTTGCAGCTCATCTGCCCCAGGGTTTCGATATTGTGGGACAGCAGCAGCGTCTTGCAACCCATGCGTGCAGCAGCCAGCGCCGCCTCGGTACCGGCATGGCCGCCACCAACGACGATGACATCAAATTCTTGCGGATAGATATAAGAGGGGGTCTGGCTCATACGGCCTCATTCCAGGGCTCGCAAAGCATGTGCTCTGCTTGTTTCATGCCCTTCTGCAGCCCTTGGGCAGAAGTGGCGAATATGCGGGGATTGGCTTGGTATTTTAATGACTTGAGGGTTTTCACGCTGCGGGCCGTGTTATTGCGGTTTCACGTGAAACACTGCCGATGAACCCGCTCTGCAAAGCTTTATGAAACGCGCTAGCATCATTTGGCTTTTTACCCTGTACAGGAGAATGTAGATGAAGCTGTATTTCTCTCCCGGCGCCTGCTCGCTGTCGCCCCATATTGCACTGCTGGAATCCGGCCTGCCCTTCACCCTGGAGTTGGCCAGCACCAAAACGCACCAGCTCAAGGATGGCACCGATTTCTACACCATCAACCCCTTGGGCTATGTGCCGGTGCTGGAACTGGACAACGGCCAGCGGCTGCGCGAAGGCCCGGCCATCGTGCAATACATTGCCGACCAGGCGCCCGCATCCAAGCTTGCTCCTGCCAATGGCACCTGGGAGCGCTACCAGTTGCAGGAATGGCTGACCTTCATCGGCACGGAGATCCACAAGACCTTCTCGCCCCTGTTCAACCCAAACATGCCAGATGCCGCTAAGGACATGTTCCGTGCGCAAATCCTCAAACGCCTGACCTGGGTGGATTCTCAACTGGCCGGCAAGGACTATCTGACAGGCGCCCAGTTCACTGTGGCAGATGGCTATCTGTTCACGGTATGCGGATGGACCAAGTTCGTAGGCGTCGATGTTTCGGGCTTGGCCAATCTCGGAAAGTTCCTGGAACGTGTCGGTGCCCGCCCAGCCGTGCAGAAGGCCATTGCCGACGAAAAGCAATAACCGCTTCTTGCATTCATTGCAAAGCCTGTTTCACGTGAAACAGGCTTTTTTTCTGGGGCTGGCTGGCGTAATTCTGACTCCCATCAAATTGATACCCACACGCTTGACCTTCACACCGTGTTAACTTTCATCATAAGCACATCAACAACTTCTACCGAAAGGAAACATCATGCAGAACACTTTCAATGTACAGGGCATGACCTGTGGCCACTGCGAGCGAACCGTGACCAATGCGGTCAAAGCGCTGGATGCCAACGCCAAGGTGCAGATCGACCGCGCCCAGGGCAAGGTGGTCGTGGAATCCATGCAACCCGCCAACTCCATCGCAGCAGCCATTGCTGCTGAAGGCTACCAGGTGCAATAACCATGGCCCACAGCAGCGCAGCACCCCAGGCACCACGTTCGCACAAGGTGGCGGGAGCCGCATCGATTGCATGGCCCGTGTCCATCAGCAAGGCTGCGCAGCTGGCGGGTATTTCTGCCCGCATGGCGCGGCACTATGAGTCGTTGAACCTGCTGCCACATGTAGGCCGCACCGACAGCGGATACCGGCTCTACAGCGAAGCAGATGTACATACGCTGCGCTTCATTCGTCGCAGCCGCGATCTGGGTTTTTCCATGGACGAGATCGAAACCCTGCTGAATCTGTGGAACGACAAGCAGCGCGCCAGCAGCTCCGTCAAGGAGATTGCGCAAAAGCATATTGAAGTGCTCAGCGAACGGATAGCGGCGATGCAATCCATGCAGCGATCGCTGCAGCAACTGGTGCACAGTTGCCATGGTGATCACCGGCCCGACTGCCCTATCTTGGACAATCTGGCCGACCCAGCCACCGACGGCTCCAGCTGCTGCCACTAAAAAACACTGCTCGCGCGCAATGAATGCGCGCCATGCGCTCATAAAAAAAGAGCATCCATTGGGATGCTCTTTCGTTGGCGAATCGACAGGAAAACTTCCTGCGCCTCTCAGGCTTGCGCCATGGAGGGGATGAATTCAGAACCGCAATCAGAACGGAGCGGTCGCCGGGTCTTCATCAACAGGCGCCTGCTTTGGCCCGGTGTGGGCGCCTCCACTGGCAGTGCGGCGCGCAAAATCGCCACCAGACGCATTATTGGCCTGTGTGGCACCTGTCCCCTGCCCTACCCCTTTTTCAGCCGCTGTAGCGCGGTTTGCGCCGTCTGCCAGGGCCTTGGCGCCTCCCCGGTCGGGCAGTTGGCCCAGCTCGGTACGGCCTTCTCCCCCCAGTGCCTGGATCAGGTCAGGAATCAGCTGGCTGAATTCGCCCGTGGCAATCGCCACATCGGCATCAAAGCCGGCGTCATCCTGGCTCTGGCCTTCCATCACCACATCCAGCAAGGCCACCTTCTTGAGCTGCAGCCCCTCGGTCAGCACAAAGCTCACGCGGTCGTCCCAGGTCATGGCCAGCTTGGTGGGCAGCTTTCCCTGATCAATGTGCTCGCGGATCTCATCAATATCGAGAGGGTGGCGCGCATAGCGCACCACAGCCTTGGACTCGTCGGCGCTCTTGAGTTCACACTCGCGGTCGATGCTGAAGCCTGCCGGCGCGTCATGGCTGTGCAGCCAACCTGCCATGGCGGCCTGCGGGCTGGTCTGCGTATCGATCAAGGCCACGGCGAAGCCAGGTGACGCCTCCACCAGCATGGTCACCACCTCATCTGCCCTGCCCTGGCTGCTGGTATCCAGCACCAGCAGGCGGGCTTGCGGATCGATCCAGACCCACAAGCCGCCCTGCTTGGTGAAAGCCATGGGGAGCAGGTCGAGCTTGCATTCATCCTTGAGCTCCTGCTTTTCCTTCTTGCCCGGCTTGCGGCCTTCTTTGGCCTCAATCTGGGCCAGCTTGTCACCCAGCTTGCGATTGAGCACGCTGGCAGGCAGCATCTTGCTCTCGCTCATCAACCGCATGATCCATTGGCCGCCCACGGATTCGACCATCGCGCCGTTGTCCTCGCCGCGCGGGGGTACCCAGCCCACGGATTTTTCCTGCGTCGCGCCGCACTCTTCAAACTGCTGCTTGGCCAGCGCTTCATCCAGCTGAGCCCAGTCTGGCTGCCAGGCTTCGGAGATGCGGTAGACGATCATGTTCTTGAACATGCAATTCCTTCGTTCGGGAGACTGGCTGCCTAGAGACACCAGCCTTAAAAAACACAAGCGGCCATCACCAGCCGCATTCATCTGCCACCCATTGTGCCGCGAATCCGCCAGGCCGCAGCCTGCACGAATGGGTGTGGTGCAGAGGTTCTTTGCGAAGCGGCTCATCTGCTATGTTTTTTGATGAACTTACGCCCGACTGGAAAGGGTTAACGGTCATTTTTGTTAAATGCGGTACCGCTGAAACACCAAACAAATTGGCAATTCTTTACACAGCCATACCAAGCAGGTACGGCGCTCTTACATCCACGCGGGACACTGCATCCATCGCAGTGGCGCCGCCACCGCCCTTCCCAACAAGAAAGGAAACCACCATGTCCCTCCTGCAACGCAGTGCCATCGTGACCGCCATGCTTGCCGCCTTGTCGGTGCCCGCCTTTGCGCAGCCCTCGCCTGCCGATGCACCGGCAGCCGCCACAGCCCAGAGCGCTCCCTCTGGAAAACACCACCGCCCAGATCCACAGGCCCGCAAAGCGCGCATGGAGCAGCGCATGCAAGCGCTCAAAACCGCGCTCAAGCTCAACGCCAGCCAGGAAGGCGCATGGAACAGCTATGTGGCAGCCCTCCAACCACCTATGCATGGCGAGCGCCCGGCCCATCCTGATCGCAAAGCCATTGCCGCCATGACGACCCCTGAACGCATCGACGCCATGCAGGCCATGCACGCCAAACACCAGGCAGCGATGGATCAGCGCAACCAAGCCACCAAGACTTTCTATGCTGCATTGACGCCTGAGCAGCAAAAGACATTCGATGCCGAAACGCTGAAGATGCATGATCGCCGAGGCCCTGGCGGTGAAGGCCAGCACGAGCGCCGCGGCCACCGTCAAGGCGCAAAAGCAGAACAGACTGTTCCAGCAACCGACAGCAAGTAAAAGCTCGGTATCCGAATACCGACGCCCTGGTGGCCAGCCAGCAGGCATGGGCCTTTGCTGGCAACGGAACACCCTCTCGCCCCCAAGGCCGGAGGGTGTTTTTCTGTATCTCTCCCTCTCTCTGTTGTCTGGCCCGTACACCACAGCCAACACGCAGCATCCACTGACAAACGGCTCACTTGACACCATGTAACATCAACGGCATGTCATACCGAACCTTGATTTCTGTTATGGGCGCATGTGCCCTTTTCGGTGCCAGTGCAGCAGCCCATGCGCAGTTTGCCGATATGCGCCAAAGCCCGACGCTCTACCTGCAGGGCGGACTGGCCGAGAACAGTGGCCGCTCCGTAACCGTTGGATCTACCATCCCCATGCAGTGGCGCACCTACTGGTGGGGCAACGCGGTCACCGCCCATTGGGATCTGAGCCTGGGTATCTGGAACGCCGAACGCGACAACCAGGACGGGCGGCGCAACATCGCGGTGCTGGGCCTCAAGCCCGTGCTGCGGTTTCATAGCAAAAGCCAATATCCGTGGTTCGTGGAAGCAGGCATTGGAGGGTTTATCTCCAACCATCTCTACGAAAACCGCGACAAGCGTTTTTCCACCGCGTTCAACTTCGGCTCGCACCTGGGTCTGGGCTATTTCACCGGCATGAAGCGCGAAAACGAATGGATGCTGCGGATCGAGCATTTCTCCAACGCATCGATCAAACGGCCCAACCCTGGCGAAAATTTCATCCAGTTGCGCTATGCACGCCATTTCTAACCCTTAACCCCTAAGCGCTGAGCCCAAGCGCCAAACTCTCTTCTCTCTTCTCACCCCATGCCGCCAGATTCGTCTGGCGGCTTTTTTTCGATCCTCGCTTGGCTCACATTCAGCAAGGCCTATCCGCAGCGCCGAGGCTCGAACAGCGCGATTCAGCGGCGATCCATCCATCCCCAGGCTCGCCAGCACACCTGGTTCACAGCGCCGCGCTACAAACGCTTCGCAGGCGCCTTGGGTAAAAGTGAGTGCCCCTGCGCCCGTGGAAGACATCGGCATACGACGCGTCTGGAGGCCCCCCTCGCCCCTGCAACAGGGCTTGCCTTGACCATCCCCTACATGTTCGGCATACATCTCTCAAAAGCCGTTGCTTTGATTGGCTCCTTGAAAAGCCGATCAACGCTTTCTCCATATAACAGCGGCGCTGTTCAATACAGCAACTGAACTTGACGAAGGGCAACTAGTAAGAGCATCAAAGGCTTCTGCGGGATGCATTCATAGAGTCAATCTATATGCATTTGTGCATGTTTGCACATGCCATGACGGAGTCACCGCTATGAGACAGCAAGACCAATATGCGTTGTTTTCCACAGCTATTTGAAATGGCTGTTGGCACAGTGGAAGGACAAAGAGGGAGGGTAGTGCATCCAAAAACTGCATTGCTCTTCTACATCATGAAAAATTTCGCATCCTGAAATGTTGCCGAACGGTCTTTTTGTTTTTCCTTTAAGAGGTTTAAAAGAATAGTAGATAGTAGTAGAAGTCGCTCTTTTTTGTGGGTAACTTTAAATTTTCTTTTCTCTTCAAAGACTTTCCTCTTCTCCAACTCTGTGTGTGGGACACCGCTGCCGCTGTCACTCCAAAGTGGATAAGTGAGAGAGTATCGCCGATGGTGTGAATAAGATGCCTCTGGTTGATAACTTATTCACAGAGATCCTCACTAGGCATGGGCCATATAACATCATGATTTATTTGTGGATTTATTTCTATTCTTTTGATTTGATGAAAAATTAAGCACATTCCATTTAATCGGCTTCAGATGTGAGTGCATACCTTCATTTTTGTGCAAGATATATTGGCGCATTTCCTTTAGTTGTCCACAGAAAGAGGGTTCAATAATACCGATTCTTTCCGTGCATAACTCGAAAATTATATAAAAAACAAATAGATAGATGTGGATAGGATTGTGTGCGGACCTGCTTGATGCAATGGACAGATTGGGACAAGCCTGCGCAGGCATTCATTTGTGTGAGTAAGTCTTCGAAGAAAATCAACTTATTCACATCTATATCCACAAAAAAATCTAACATCCTGCATTTGCGCCCTGCGTGTGTGCCGCTACTGAAGCCGTGACGCCAGCGTGCCGACAGCAGCCTCAATACGTCGTTGCTAGGCTGGGTACGTATAGCTGGAGGTGCACAGCCGGGAGAACCTGGCCTTGCCGCAAATCTGCACTCCCTACGGCTTTGCCTAATGCGGCCCGGCACCTTGCCTCGTACCACAAACCCGCGATTTGCTGGGTGGTGTTCGCGGCTCTAAATGCATTCAGCCAGGCCCCATGAATGCCGCCTGCGCAAAGCGCTGCCGGGACGGAATGCCAGCCGGGGTCACCGAGTCTATGGCTTCATACGAGAGGGGGCGAATGTATTGCAGTCCATGCAAAGCAATGCGCTCCAAGAGGCCTCGGATCAGAACCGCGACGGGTCTCTGCCAAACCCTCGCCCGATGAGATGGACGTGGATCGTCCGATGCCGGGTTCAGACCTCGCCAGGGCGTTTTGCAGAAGGGTTTTAAAGGCGGAGCCTACGAACACATCTTGCGCATCGCGCCTTCTTCGTCAGCCTATCTCGCGCAAGTTCATACGGCTGGAGTCGCTCCATCACCCATGCATTGAAAGGCCGTGATTTTTTCTTTGTTTGGTTGGTAGAGCGCAGGGATGCATCTGCCCAGAACCCCATTTTTTCTCCAAATTCCATGGCTTCCACCTAGAAGCCCCGAAGGGAATTTTGAAAATTTAATTCAAAAAAAATGAATTATGAGTGCTCCTAAATGCAATTCCAAATGAAAGCTTTAGTACTAGAAAAAACAGTTGAATGCCTCAAAAAACAGCAATTTTTTCCGACGCCGGTGCTCAATCCATGCACAATTTATACCATGAAGAGTAGTGGATAACTAAAAATTTCTTGAAAATGGAAAGTTGTTAGGCAGAATCAAATATAACTTATCAACAGAAATTCAACAACGAAGTACCATCTAAGAATTTCTCTTTTTCCAATATTTCCAAGAATTTTATCCACATTCTGCAATGAAAAAAGCAATAACGCTAGTTATCCACAAATATATGAAATTTAACAAAAAGGCAAAGAAAAGTGCCGACAAGCAAGGTTGTTATCCTTTGTTATCAACAGTTTTTGTAAAAAATCTTCTTAGTTTTCAATGTACTTATTAGATATCCACAAAAATATTTGACAAGTTCGATGGCTGATTGAGGCAACTGTCTTGCGAATAGATCGTTGAATTTAAATGAAAAATTAAGTGAACAAAAAGGATGAAATAAAAAATCCAATCTGCAGATTATTCTATAGATGTTGTTATTTAACGAAATTAAGGTGCAATTTTTCATATTTTGAAGGAACTTATGGAAATCTTGCATTGTTGATAACATTGTGACCATCTTTTTTGTGTGTGCTAGTCTATTTGTAAGTTGATAATTTGTTGATAAGTTGAATGGTTTGATAGAAACCGCTCCCACCGACGAGGGTATCAAGCGCGCACTGCAGGCTTGAACGTGCTGGGCATGCTTTGCGGAGAAATGTTGGTGTGGGCATGGCCGTGCCGGGTGAGGGGCGTTACCAGCCTGCTCTTGGCCGGAGTAGGCGCGCCGAGTCCGCAGCAGAGGTGTCTGTCGGAGCAGGGATTGGATGCCAAAGGCCGAGTTGCTCCAGGGACGGAGCGAAAGGGGTTGCTACAAGCGCAATGCCACTGGCGGGCCAACAACGGATGCCAAAAAAGCGTCTGCGCTGCCCATGAATAAGCCAAGAGTTCAAGCCAATTGCCCAATAAGCCGGGCAAGGCCTGCCAGCCTGTTTGTTTGCGGCGTTTGGGGTTGGGGTGCGCTGGCTCCTGTATCTGCCTTCGCGGCAAGGCCTGTCAAACCAGGCAAAAGTGCCGCCTCTGCGCTGTTCTGATGACCTGCGTTACCTGCGTTACTGCGCGATACCGCAACTATGCGGTTGCGAAAATCTTGGAGCTGGTCCGCTATCCACAGGAGAGCGGACATTCATGCAATAAAAAAGCACCGCGCACGGTGCCTTGCTGGGATGCAGAGGTGGAGTCAGGCTTCGCTGTCCTGCTCGCTGCCGGTGCGGATGGTGTCGCGGTTGCTCTTGTCGCGCATCTTGGCGATGTCGGTGTTCAGCGCGCGGTGCAGTTTTTCAAGAGCCGCATTGAATGCTTCCGCCACTTTCTCCGCTTCGGCGTTCACAGCCAGTGGCTGGCGGCCGGTTGCACGGGTTTCCATCACGCAGCGCTTGCCTTTGCCGCCGTTTTTCAGTGCATCCACATCGGTCAGATAGACCTCTACGCGAGTCACATATTCGCGAAAGCGTGAGAGCCTGTCCTGTACTTCGGTCTGCGCCCATTGCGCGAGGGATTCACCGCCTTGAACGTTGTCGCCAGCGTGCACTTGAACTTGCATAGATGTGCTCCTTTCTCGAACCTGCCGGGCCCCCGCCCGGCCATTGCAACGGGGTGGCGCAATGGCGATGCATTGCTACACCAGGTTGCGTACCATCGTAGCGCGCAAATGCGGGGCGCTGGCCATATACCCCGGCTTATCGGTAAAAGCCCTGAGAAATATCAACTGTCCTACAGGGGCACCGGATAAGCCTGGCGTTCGGGAGGTGCACCAAAGTTCGCTGCACCCAGCCGATAGAGCACATGGGGGCGCAGCGGATGGCCTGCCGGCAGGGCAGGGTGGTCGAAATCGCTGGCGCTGTCGCGCTCCATGCCCAGGCGCTGCATCACCGCTTGCGAAGGGGTGTTGGTTTTCGTGGTGAATGCGACGATTTCGGCCAGTTGCAGTGTGCCAAAGCCGACAGTGAGTGCGGCCCGTGCTGCTTCGGTGGCAAAACCCTGGTGCCATGCATGCTGCGCAAGACGCCAGGCGATTTCCACACAGGGCGAGAACGGCAGATCGGGCTGTGGCACATGCAGGCCGACAAAGCCAATGAACTGCTGGTCGGCCAGACGCTCCACCACCCATATGCCCCAGCCCCGCTCGGCAATCAGTGCTTCGCATTTGTCCGCCATGGCATCGCTTTGCGTGCGCGTCAATGGGGCCGGAAAGTAGCGCATGACCTCGGGGTCGGCGACCATGGCAGCGAATGCATCGCGGTCTTGCGCGCGCCACTGGCGCAGCTGCAGTCGGGCAGTACGAGGTTCGATCAATGCAGGTGGCATGAATTCGCTATAGAAAAAAGAGCGGCTGGCGCATAAAAATTGTGCGTCAGCCGTTTGTTTGCCTCACGGTCAGGGGTAACCTGGTATCAATGTCGGTTACCCCATGTTTTCAATGGTGATGGCCGTGCGCGCCATGCACGTGGCGATGGGCAATTTCTTCTGCGCTGGCGGCGCGCACATCGATGACTTTGCCGCTGAAGCGCAGTGCGAGCCCTGCCAATGGGTGGTTGCCATCCAGATGGACCTCGGGGCCCTTGATTTTCTTGACGTAATAGACCTGGGGTTCGCCCTTGTCATTGGCGCCGCGCAATTGGCCACCCACCTTCACGCCGGGTGGGAACTCTGCCTTGGGGATGGTGCGCACCAGGCTTTCGTCGCGCGCGCCAAAGGCATCTTCCACGGCCAGATCGACGGTGGTGCTAAAGCCTGCGGACTGGCCCTCAAAAGCGGCTTCCACCTTGGGGAAGATGTTTTCATAGCCGCCGTGCAGGTAGGCGAGGTTGCCGCTGTCGAGCGGCTTGCCCTTGTCGTCGGTCACTTTGTACTGGATGGTGACAGCGCTGTCTTTGGAGATGTTCATGGTGTTGTCATGCAGTCTGGCAAAAGTGCAAGTGTAGAGGCTGGTGCGAAGCCTTGCACGACGCATTGCCGCGCTGCGCGCGTCTGCAACCTGGGCAGTGATTGTCATTCAGACTCTGAGGCACAGCGCCATGGCGGAGGAGACGATTGCGGCTTGCGCTGTGGGCTGCTGCAAGCCTGGCTGTGTGTACTTGTGCAAATGGCCTGTGCTCCTACGAGCGGTGGTTCCAGCCCGGCGCAGCATGGCCCGGCGATATCTGTTTTCTATCGAAAGGACGTGAACAATGGCTCAGCAACTCGCAGGCAAGGTGGCGTATGTGACGGGCGCCGCCAGTGGCATTGGCAAGGCAATCGCCGATCTGTATGCACAGGAAGGTGCCAAGGTGGTGATTGCAGATCTGAAGCAGGAGGCGGCCAACGCCGCAGCCCAGGATATTGAAAGCAAAGGGGGCACCGCAATGGGCGTGGCGGTGGATGTGACGCAGGAAGCGCAGGTGGATGCTTCGGTGGAGGCCGCGGCCCGGGCCTTTGGTGGTATCGACATCCTGGTCAGCAATGCAGGTATCCAGATCGTCAAGCCGGTGCAGGATTTTTCGCTGGGTGAATGGCAGAAGATGCTGGCGATCCAGCTGGATGGCGCATTCCTGACCACGCGCGCCTGCATCAAGCATATGTATGCGCAGGGGCGGGGCGGCAGCATTATCTACACCGGTTCGGTGCATTCCAAGGAGGCCTCGCGGCTGAAAGCGCCGTATGTCACGGCCAAGCACGGGCTCGAAGGCCTGGCCAAAGTGGTGGCGAAAGAGGGCGGGCCGCAGGGTGTGCGGGCCAATGTCATCTGCCCGGGCTATGTGCGCACGCCCCTGGTGGACAAGCAGATTCCGGAGCAGGCCAGGGAGCTGGGAATTTCCGAAGAGGAAGTGATCAAGAACGTGATGCTGAAGGAGACGGTAGACGGCGAGTTCACCACGCTGGACGATGTGGCGCGCGTGGCACTGTTTTTTGCCGCCTTTCCGACCAATGCGCTGACCGGCCAGTCGATGGTGGTGAGCCACGGCTGGTTCATGCAGTAAATCGGAGAATGCCCGGCCACAGCAGAGCGCAGCCACGGCTTGTATGGCCAAACGTAAAGCCTTCGCGCTGCCGTTGCAAAAGCGGAGGCAGCCGTTACAGCGCGCGCGTCTCCAAATAGCAAAAAAAAGCACTGTTGATGTACGAGTGGCAAGCGCGCACAGCTATTAAAACAAGAGTAATGGCGGGCAGATGCCCTTCCGCCCATCTGTTACAGAGCCCGCCGCGGTATTGGCACAGAGGCCTACCGTACATCTGCTCCTGCCTGACAATGTGCGATTGGCTTGCGGGCATGCGAAATTGAAGCACCCCGGCAAGCCTTGTTCTGCAGACGAGATACCCAGGCGATGCCTCTTTTTTCCGCACTCAAAAATACGGCCACCCGCATGGCCCAAGCCCTTGCTCCACACGCCGTCCGCTTGCGTGGCTGGGTGGCTTCCCGCAGCAAGAAGCAATGGCTGATGGCTGTACTGGCCCTGCCATTGGCTTTGCTGCTGTACGTGCTGCTGCTGATACCGCTGACGCCATCGATCAGCGATATCAAGAAAGCCAAGGTGGAGGCGCCCACACAGCTCATGTCGGCAGATGGAAAGGTGTTGGCGCAATACAAGCGGTCCAACCGCGAATGGGTGGCGCTCAAGGACATTTCGCCCAACGTCATCAACGCGCTCATCTCTACCGAAGACCACCGTTTCTATGAGCACGGGGGACTGGACTGGCGCCGCACCTTCGGCTCGGTCATCCACACGGTCATGGGGCGGCCACAGGGCGGATCGACGATCACCCAGCAGCTGGCGCGCAATATGTTCCCTGAAGAAATCGGCCGCGCGCGCTCGCTCAATCGCAAGCTCAAGGAGGCGGTGACCGCCTACAAGATCGAATCGGCCTACACCAAGGACGAGATCCTGGAGACCTACCTGAACACCGTACCGTTTCTCTACAACGCGTTCGGTATCGAGATGGCGGCCCGCACGTACTTTGACAAGCCGGCCAGCAAGCTCAGCGTGATCGAGGCTGCCACTCTGGTGGGCATGCTCAAGGGCACCAGCTACTACAACCCGGTCAGCAACCCCGAGCGCGCCGTATCGCGCCGCAACACCGTGCTGGCGCAGATGCACAAGCACGACAAGCTGGGCGACAAGGAATTCGAGGCGCTGAAAAAGCGCCCCATCCAGCTCGACTTCGAGCGCCAGGACGAAGCCGTTGGCATGGCGCCGCACTTTGCCCAGGCGCTGCGCAAATGGCTCATCGACTGGGCCGATGCGAATGATTACAACCTCTATGCCGATGGCCTGGTGGTGCAGACCACCATCGATTCGCGCATCCAGCAATGGGCCAACCAGGCTGTTGCTCGCCATGGCCGCCAGTTGCAGGTGACGGCCAACGGGCTGTGGAGCCCGCGCGCGGCCTTTTCGGCCAAGAATCCGCTGGTGCAAAGCTTTGTGCGCGAAAGCAAGGCCTATCGCCAGGCGGTGGAGGGCGGAGAGGACAAGGACGAGGCCTTGAAGCGCCTGCTGGCCGACGCCGACTTCATGGCTGACCTGCGGCAGGACAAAGTGCGCGTGCAGGCTGGTTTCATGGCCATGGACCCGCGCAACGCCCATGTGCTGGCCTGGGTGGGCAGCCGCGACTTTGCCATCGACCCGTTTGACCATGTCTCCCAGGCGCGCCGCCAGCCCGGCTCCACCTTCAAGCCCTTTGTGTATGGCGCGGCCTTGCTGAACGGCGCCGTGCCCACCGACCAATTGATGGACGAAGCGGTGGACATTGCCTTGCCCGGCGGCCAGCACTGGCGCCCCACCGATGGCGGCCCGCCTTCCAACCAGCCAATGACGCTGGCCGATGGCCTGGCCTACTCCAAGAACACCATCACCGCGCAGGTGATGGCCAAGGTCGGCCCGGCCAAGGTGGCCAAGCTGGCCCGCGCGCTGGGTGTGCGCGACAGCAAGCTGGATGAGGTGATGTCGCTGGCGCTGGGCACCAGCCCTGTGACTCTGCAGGAAATGGTGACCAGCTATGCCACGCTGGCCAACGGCGGCGGCTACCGGGCTCCCGTCATGGTTACCCGCATCACCAACCGCGAAGGCAAGGTGCTGGCCGAGTTTGAGCCGCAGCCTACCGAGCTGGCCCTCGACAGTGGCGTGACCTACGCGCTGGTGGACATGATGCGCGGCGTCATCAGCAAAGGCACCGGCAGGGGCGTGGCACGCTATGGCGTGAGTGGCGACTGGGCCGGCAAGACCGGCACCACCCAGGACAACGCCGATGGCTGGTTCATGCTCATGCATTCCGACCTGGTGGCGGGGGCCTGGGTCGGCTTCAACGATAGTCGCGTCACCCTGAACGACTACTGGGGCCAGGGTGCGCACAGCGCGTTGCCCATCGTGGCCGATATTGCTGCGGCTGCGCAGCGTACCAAGCTGGTCGATGCTGCAGCCCGCTTTGAGCAACCCGCCGAAAACAACACCTTTGTACAGCGCCTGCGCAGCTGGATGCTGGGTTTTGGCACGAGCAAGGAGCCGGTGGATCCCTTCGAGCAGCCTCCCGCCGTACAAGGCCCCGCAAACAACGGTGGCGATCGTCGCCCGCCTGTGGTGGACGACCCGGAAGCGCGCCCCATTGGCACGCCTGCCCAGCCCGACTACGGCACCCGCGGCCCTAGCGGCGAAGGCGACTACCCCGTCTTCAATGGCGAAGTGGTGCAGCCCCAGGGGCCGCGCCCCAATGACCCGGTGCGCCCTCAGCCGGGTGTGGTGGTACCCGGGCCGGGCGCTGCGGGCGGCAGTGACGGCGCGCAGGCGGCTCCTACTCCCTCGCTCGGCGGCACGGCATCTGCCCCGCGTGGCAATCCACCGCCCATCGAACGCGGCGTGGTGGTCTCCCCCGTCAACTCTGGTGTGCCTGCGCAGCAGCCTTCGGCAAGCGGTGATGTGGTGTGGCGCCGCGCCACGCCAGCTTCGGCACAACCGCTTCCCCAATCCCAGGCGGGTGAAGCCGGTATTTCGGCGGGCGAAGTGGTTCGGTAGGGCGTTTGCAGTACCGAGGCATCGGGCGCTGGCGCGTCACCCGATGCCTTGAGCCAGACGCCGGGTTGACGGCCTTTGGGTGAGACTCTCCGCTTACTCCTCGATCACCTCATGCACGCCCTGGCTGCCGCGCTTCCAGTAAGCGGCCGCCTTGGTCCATTTGGGGTGGGCGGCGTACTGGGTAATAAGGGCATGGCGCAGCGTCTTGGCAGCCGCCGACTCCAGTGCCACCCAGCAGTAATAGTCGCCAGCAGGTGCATTCAGCTGCGACAGGGCTTGCAGCAGACCGTCTGCGTCGCCCGCAGGGCGGCCATTGCGGTGCACCCAGTAGACCTGCCCCAGGGCTGCACTGGGCAGGGCCTGCTCGTCGGCGGCGCTGTCCACTTCCACCACTGCAACTACGCGCGTGCCTGCGGGCAGCTCCTGCAGGCGGCGGGCAATCGCGGGCAGGGCAGTGTCGTCGCCAATCAACAGGTGGCCATCAAACGCAGCAGGAATGATGAAGGAGCCGCGCGGCCCGGCAATGCCCAACTGCTGGCCAGGAGCAGCTTGCAATGCCCATGCAGTGGCGGGGCCTGCCTCGTGCACGGCAAAGTCAATGGACAGCTGCTGGGCATCCGCGTCATACGAATGCGGCGTGTAATCGCGCATCGAGGCGCGCAACGCCGGGGGCAGGCCATCGGACTCCATCGGCGGCACTTGCAGCTGGCCGCTGGCATCGGGAAAAAGCAGCTTCACATGGTCATCAAACCCCTGGCTCGCAAACCCCGCCAGATCGCTGCCCTGTACGGTGATGCGCAGCATGTGCGGTGTGAGGCGATGAACGGATTGAACGGTAGTGCGGCGCAGCTGAATGTCGTGGCGCACACGCTGCGGCGTGCGGGCGGCCAGCAGCTCGGTAGAAGGCGGGGTGGGCAGGCTCAGTTGCAAGGTCATGGATAGCTCATTCGATAATTAAGATATATCTTAATATTAAATGAGAATTATTCTTGATGTGAAAAGAGCCGCACTTTCCCTATCAGGCTGATGGTTTTTCAAGACCCTGTGGGTCTTGGCAGGCAATACGGAATGCTGCGCGCCCGCAACCCCTGGGCAACCTTTAGACGATCTATAGGCCCGCCGCCAGCCCCGCATACCACCCGCGCGTGAAAGCCTCTTCAAACACCGAGTAGCCCGACCAGTCGCTGTGGGCGAAGTGCAGGCGGGCGGTGCTGGGGGTGGGGTACTTTGCATTAGATAGCGAATGGCGCGCACCCGTTGGGCGCCAGTGGCCGATCTGGCTTAAAACGGTTTGCGCGCCGGGCTTGGGGATGGCCATGGCGTGGCCGTAGCGCATCACGTCAATGCGGGTGGCTTTTTCGTAGATATCGGCATGGGCGCGGGCCAGGGTGGCGAGGGTCTGGTCGCGCACGCTTTCCCATGGTGCATCCAGCAGTTGCTGGCGCGCGGCGCGCGGGGTGTCTGCCGCTGCCACGCCGCCCAGGGCGCGGTAGCAGGTCAGCACCGTGGGCAACGGCTGCAGGGCATTGAGGCGCTGGTGACCGGCGTTGACGTAGCCGAGGCCACCGCGCGCCACATCGTCGTACAAAACATTGTCCCAGGCGAGTTCGGCGCCGGGCCGGTCGGCCAGCGGTTCGCGGATGTGGATGTTGGTGACAAGCCAGGGCGCCCAGTCGAGCGCCTGCACGGCGGCGTGCAGAAAATCTGGCGCATTCTGCACCACGCGCGCGGCGATGAAGGTGGGCAGCGCCACGATGCAGTGCGCGGCCTGCCAGCGCTCGATGCTGTGCGTGGCGCTGTTGTAGCTGTCGATGGTGACGCCGCCGGGCTCCTCTGCAATGCGCAGCACGGTATGGCCCGTGTGCAGCCAGCCCGCTTGCGCTGTGGGCGCTGCCAGTTGCTCGGCCAGCCAGCCGTTGCCCTGCGGCCAGGTGAGCACGGCGTCGTGCTGCTCTTCGGTGGCAGCATCTGCAGGGCCGGGGGCCTGAAAGCCGTGGCGGCTGGCAAAGTAGTGCAAGCCGGCCCAGGCAGAGACATGGCGGCAGCCTGCACCAAAGTCGTCCAGGCAGGCGTAGTCCAGGTACCAGCGCAGGTGGGCGTCGTCCAACTGGTGCTGGGCCAGCCAAGCGTCAAAAGTAATAGCGTCCAGCGCTTGGTGGGCGGGCGCCAGCCCTTGGTTTTTTTGCCAGCTACGCGCGACCGGCATGGTGAAGCGCTGCGCCTGCATGGCACTGGCCACCAGTTGCGCAAAGCGCTGGTACTGGGCCAGTGTGCTGGCGGGCACTTCGTGGGTGGGCAGCAGGCCCTCGACCCATTCGCCGTGGATGAACAGGCGCTCCTGCGGGCTGAAGCACAGGTATTCGTCGCGGTACTGCCAGCGGCCCGCCACCCGCTCACGCACACCCAGTTCTTCGAGGAGGTTTTGCACTTCGGGGGCATCGTCGCCGGGTACGGGCAGGTAGTGGGCGCCCAACGGGCAACGCAGGCCGTCGATGCTGCCGCCGCGGCTGTTGCCGCCGGCAGTGTCTTCCAGCTCCAGCAGGGCCACGTCGCCCACGCCCGCATGGCGCAGTGCGCGCGCCGCCGACAGTGCAGCAATGCCGCCCCCTGCAATCAGCACCTGCACGCGGTGGGTGCGGCTGGGTGCGGGCAGGGGCAGGCCTTGCCGCAGGCGGTCGCGCATGGCATGGCCCCGGTCCCACGATTGGCCGATAAAGCCGCCGGTGATGTGGGCCGTGCTGGTAGAGGGCGCCTGGGGCTTGCAGCTGGGCAGGGCCGCGCTGGCCGCCAGTGCGGCTGCGCTTTTCAACACGGTGCGGCGTTGCATGGCGGTCATACGGGCCATCCGCCCTGCAGCGCCTCAGGGGGGTGTTCCGCCGTCAATGCGCTACCTTTCCCCATTCGCGCTCATAGGTGTGTACCAGCACCTGGTTGGAGAGGCGGTTGACTTCGGTCGGCACGCGCGCCATGTCGGGCGGAAAATCGAACAGCAGCGGCAGGCTGGGCAGGCTCAAAAAGCGCATGCCAGCGGGCAGGGTGGCGGGCAGGCTCCAGGGGCGGCGGCTGGCGATCACAAAGCCCCATTCGCCAAAGCTGGGCACATGGGCGTGGTAGGGCGTGGCCGTGAGGCCCACCGATTCGACGGTGTTCACCACGGTCCAGAAGCTTTCACGGGCAATCAGCGGCGAGGTGGTCTGGATGACTGCAAAACCGCTGGCGGCCAGGTGCTGGCTGAGCATGGAGTAGAAGCTGTTGGTGAACAGCTTGCCCACGGCAAAGTTGGTGGGGTCGGGAAAGTCCACGATGATGACGTCAAACACTTCTTCGGTCTGCTGCACCCACTGAAAGGCGTCGGTGTTGATGATGGTGACCTTGGGGCTGTTGAGCGCATTGCTGTTGAGTGCCTGCATGCTGGGCACGTTCTTGAACAGGTCGGTCATGGCCGGGTCCAGCTCCACCAGGGTCACCGATTCGACAGAGGGGTACTTGAGCACTTCGCGCACGGCCATGCCGTCGCCGCCGCCCAGCACGGCCACCTTGCGCGGCGCGCCAAAACGGCTCATCACGGGGTGTACCAGGGCTTCGTGGTAGCGGTATTCGTCGCTTTGCGCAAACTGCAGGTTGCCGTTGAGGTACAGGCGCGTGCCGCGCTTGCCCTGGGTGACGACGATGCGCTGGTAGGGCGTGCTGCGCGCCAGCACGATGGGTTCCTGGTAGAAGTGGTCTTCGGTGAGCGAGGTGATTTTGTCCGCCCCCGCCAGACCGCCGATCAGCGCGCCGATGACCAGCAGGCAAGCCAGCGCATGGCTGGTGTAGCGGCGCAGCTCGCCCTTGAAGAGGAACAGCGCCCACACGGCCACCAGCGCGTTCAGCAGGCCGAACACCAGGCCGGTGCGGATCAGCCCCAGGTGCGGCACCAGCAGCAGCGGAAACGCCAGCGACACGGCCAGCGCGCCCAGGTAATCAAAAGTCAGTACCTTGGAGACCAGATCGCGCAGCACGACGTTGCGCTTCAAGATGCGCATGACCAGCGGAATCTCCAGCCCCACCAGCGTGCCCACGACGAGCACGGTGCCGTACAGCATCCAGTGGAAAGCCGTGGGCACGTAGGCATTGACGAGCGAGAGCACGGCGGGCAGCGCCCCGCCCACCAGGGCCACCATCAGCTCGATGCGCAGAAAGTGCGCCGGCAGCTCGCGCACCAGGTAGCGCGAGAGCCACGAGCCGATGCCCATGGCAAACAGGTAGGTGCCGATGATGGTGGAGAACTGCAGTACCGAATCGCCCAGCAGGTAGGACGCCAGCGCGGCTGCGGCCAGCTCGTACAGCAGGCCGCAGGCCGCGACGACGAATACGCTGAACAGCATGGCGATTTCCAGCGGGCTGGCGCGGCGGGGCAAATCCTGCGGATTGGCAGCGATGCCGGGGCCAAAGTCCAGCGCGTCGTGCGCGTCGCGGGCGGTGGTATCGGCAGGGGGCGAAGAAGACACGGGGCGAGATGCCTGCAAAAAGCAGGAATAAAGGTCAAAACAGCCGTTGACGCCCTATCAAAAAGCGCTAACAGCTATGTATTTGATAGTAAAAGCGCTGGCTAGCCGATCGCTGCCGCCACGATGATGCTGATGCCCAGGCACATGGCGGCCACCACCACGCCCAGGGCGAGGTTCTGCTTTTCGACAATCTCGCCCCACATGTCTACCGGGGTGAGCTTGTCGATGATGAGAAAGCAGATCCAGAACACCACCACGCCCACCAGGGCAAACAGGATGGAGCCAAAGAACGCATTCGGGTGAAACCAGTCGAGATTCATCACAACACTCCTCTATCAAGGCAGGCTACGCGCACCAGGGCGCTGCTTGCCGGTATCAAAACCAAGGGCACGCCCGCCCGGTAACGGGCTTGGGCGCGCCCCGCTATTTGTGGCTTCCGCCAGAGCTGTAGCCGCCCCACGATCCGCCCGAAGACCGGCTGCTGCCGGTGCTGCACTTGCTGACGTAGGTGGGATCGGCCGCCAGTTTGCGCCGCTCATCAGCGGCATTGCAGCCGCTGGGCCACAGCCAGATCAGTAAAAAGAACAGAATGACCAGGCCGATGATGATCGGCATGCAGCCGAGCTTGGGCATGGAAAACGAGCTGCTCGCGGGCTTGAACAGTGCGAGCTGGTCGGTCATGCCAAAGGCGGCGGCGACGGTCTCGGGCGCCAGCTTGCGACCCATCGACCAGTTCACCTCGCGCCGGCCCTGTTCCAGATTGAGCAGTTGCACGCCATCCTGGCCGCGCGCGAAGTCCACATTGTCGGTCTTGTCGCCACGCACCACCGGCCAGTAGAACTCGCCCAGCACATAGGTGGTCTCTGCCAGATAGCTGTACTGCTTTTCGTAGGTCTGTTTGTTCCAGGTGGCGGTGCTGCCACCTGCACGGTAGTTGGGCGCGCCTGTCAGGGTCTTGACCAGGCTCCAGCCGTCGCTGCTGTTCACCAGAAACTGGAAACCCTGCTTGCTGTGGTAGAGCAGGTACTCGTCCCAGCCAAAGTGTTCGTCGTCGCCCGGCTCCACGCCCATGCGGTGCTGAAAACCCACCACCTGCCATTTGCTGCCCGCAAAGGTGCCTGTCTTGCCCAGCGGGATGAGCGGCTGCACCGGCTCGTCCTGCAGCGCTGCGCGCAGTTCGCCGCCGATGCCCTGCGACACATCGATGATGCTGCCGCAGCTCGGGCAGGTGAGGCTCTGCGTGGTTTGCAGCTTGATCTCGACCCGCGCCGCGCAGCGCGGGCAGTTGAAGTGCCGCCCCTTGTCCTTCTTGGTGGAGGTGTCCTTGAGCCCGGCGATCTTCAGATCCGCCAGCCTGACGGGCTCGCCCAGGTAGATGGAGGGCGGCGCGTCGCTGTAGTCGATGGACAGTACACGGTCGTCCTGCGAGCGCAGCTCCACCACGGTAAAGGGCTTGCCCAGCTCTGGCTTTTTGGGCATTTCGCCTTCGGCGGCCATCAGTTGGGCGTGCACCACGCTGGTCACGCTGTACTGCACGCCGCTGATCGCCACGTTCTGGCCCGGGCGCCAGCGGCCTTCGTCGGGCAGGTTGCGGGCGGGAACGTCGCTGGCGCGGGCGAGTACAAACTGGCCGTTGTCTTCGCTCACCACGGCCATTTCGTTGCCATCGGTCAGCGCCAGCCACTCGTTCCAGCTTCCCGTATCGCCCTTGTACTGCAGCCGCCCGATCAGGCGAAAGCCCTCGGGCTTGCCGTCCTTGCCCTTCTGGAACTGGCCGGTCTGGCCCAGCTTCAGGGGGCTGTAGTCGTTGAAGATCTCGGCCATCTTGCCGATGCGCTGGAGCACATCGCCTTCGCGGACGATGGAGCTTTGGCAGTACGGGCATACCGCATAGGCCGCTTGTGCGCTGGCAAATTCGACAGGTGCGCCGCAGCCTGGGCAGGGTGCGGTGTAGCTGCGTTGCTGGTCCGTGGTCATGGCTTGTTGTGTATGTGGTGCGCGCAATGGCTCTATTGCCGCAGGCCCCTGTCCCTCACAGGGCTGGCCGGCTGCCGAGCATCATAGCGGTATTGCGAACGCCATTGGGCCTGCCTATGCGTACCGTAGCCATGATTCATTGGACTGTGTAAATAAGAATAATTATCATCAAAAAACGCTGATAGCCCGCCCATCCAGAAAGCACGCCATGTCCAAATTCCGCAGCCTCCTTCGCAACAACCGCCAGACGCTCAGCAAGACCGCCAGCTATTACGTCATCCACATCACGGTGGCGGCCATGGTGGCCTATGCCGTCACCGGCAACCTGATTGCGTCGCTCACGCTCAGTCTGCTCGAACCCACAGTGCAGGCGTTTGCCTTCTTCTTTCATGAAAAGGCCTGGCAGCGCTGGAATGCCCGCAAGCAGGCCGCATCCGCCGATGCGGGGCTGCCTCATGCGGCGTAAGCCCGCACCCCCAGGCGGGCAGCCAGCCTGGCTTGACTGGGCGCTGCAACGCCTGGCGGCCATGGCGCGGGTGGCCTAGGGAACCTCTGCAAAACTCCCTGCCGTGGTCTGAACGCGGTCTCGGGCGATCCGCTGCGTTGTCTTTTTCGTCAATAGCTACGGCTATTGCCTTCAAAAGACGCCTTGCGGCTCATCCCGATCCGCGTCCATCCCATCTGGCGAGGGTTTTGCAGAGGTTCCCTAGATAACCGGGGTGTGGCAGGCGTGGCGGCCCCGGATACCTTTGTTTGCAGCTGCTGGCCCGGGGTTTGTGCGACAGTTGCGCATCTGCCATGAACTCGATCCAAGGAAACCCCATGCGTGCGACATCCCTTCGTCTGGGCGGCCTGGCTGCCGCTAGCGCCCTGGTGCTGGCGCTTTCGGGCTGCGATGTGGTGGGCCCGATCAGCAGCAACGCCGTGCTGTCGGACCAGGCGATTGCCGACAGGACGGCTGATTATTTCAGCAGCACCGAGGCGCATGTACAGGTGTTTGGCTTTGACCGCCGGCGCGAATCGACGCGCTACCAGGCCACATTTCAGGGCAACAAGTACAACTGCAGCATCTACATGAACCAGGTGCGCTGCGACCCTGCGGGGCAGTAAGCCCGCTTCGGATTCAGGCTTTGCCCAAATCAAACCAGCCTGCGGGCTTTTCACCTTCCAGCACCTGCAGCAGATTCGTCACCGCCATCTCTGCCATCGCGTAGCGCGTTTCGTGGGTGGCCGAGCCGATGTGCGGCAGCGCCACCACCTTGGGGTGGGTGCGCAGGGGCGATTCCACCGGCAGCGGCTCGGTGGCGAATACGTCCAGGCCCGCGGCGCGGATCTGGTCGGTGTCCAGCGCGTGCAGCAGGGCGGCTTCGTCGATGATCGCGCCGCGCGAGCCGTTGATGACGATGGCGCTGGGCTTCATCAGCGCAAAGGCGTCGGCGTTCAGCAGGTGGCGGGTCTCTGGGGTGGACGGCAGCATCGAGACGATGAAATCGGCCTCGCGCAGCAGCGCCTCGCGCTCCACAAAGCGCACATGGCCAGCCAGGGCGCCCAGCTCGGCTTCGGGCACGGCGCTGCGGTTGTTGTAGATGACGGGCATGCCAAAACCCAGCGCCGCGCGGCGGGCCAGCGCCAGGCCAATGCGGCCCATGCCCAGAATGCCCACGGTCTTGCCATGCACGTCCCAGCCAAACAGGTCTTCGCCGATATTGCGCTGCCACTGGCCCGAGCGCACAAACAGCGCCAGCTCGGGGATGCGGCGGCTGGTGGCCATCAGCAGCGCAAAAATGGTGTCTGCCGTCGTCTCGGTGAGCACGCCCGGGGTGTGGCATAGCGCAATGCCGCGCTGGTGCAGGCTGGCCAGGGGGTAGTTGTCCACACCCACCGAGATGCTGGAGATGGCCTGCAGATGCGGCGCGCTGTCGAGCAGCGCGTCGGTGATGGGGTAGCTGGAGCCAATCAGCGCCTCGGCCTGCGGCAGGGCGGCAAAAAAGGCGTCGCGCTCGCCCGGTATGCGCGGGTTGGCAACCGTCACCGCATGCGCGGCTTGCAGGCGGGCGAGCTGGTCATCCGGCAGCTCGCGGAAAACCAGTACCTGGCGGCGTGTGGATGGGGTCATGGCAGAGCTCCTGGGCGTTGGAATAGGTTCAGTAGCCAGCGGCCGTCAACGCGGCGCGGGTGGGCAGGCCCTCCGAATCACCGAGCACCTGCACCTGCAGCGCGCCAATCCAGCAGCCGCGCTTGACGGCTTGCGGCACGGTGCGGCCATCGAGCAGGCCGCTGATCACCCCCACGGCAAAGGCGTCGCCAGCGCCCACGGTGTCTACCACCTTGTCGACCGGGCAGCCTTCCACATAGCCGGTGCCTGCTTGTGAATCGTCAAAGTAAGCGCCTGCTTCACCCAGTTTGACGACGATGAGCCGCGCGCCCTGGTTGCGGTAGAACTGCGCAATGGCTTCGGGCGTCTTGTGGCCGGTCAGCAACTCGCCTTCTGCCAGGCCCGGAAAGACCCAGTCGGCCCCTGCGGCCAGTGCATTGATCTCGCGGCGCATCGTGGCTTCGTCTTTCCACAGCGTGGGGCGCAGGTTTGGATCGAACGAGATGGTGCTGCCAGATGCGCGCGCAACTTCCAGCGTGCGCTTGGCCGTCGCCAGGCTGGTGTCGGAGATGGCGGCAAACACCCCGGTGGCGTGCAGGTGGCGCGCCGCGGCGAGCCAGGGCTCGTCGATGTCGGCCGGCGTCATCAGGCTCGCGGCCGAACCCTTGCGGTGGTATTCCACCTGCGGGTCGCTGCCGTCGTCGGTGCGGCCCTTGATCTGAAAGCCGGTTTTCTGCGCAGGGTCCAGCACCACATGCTCGCAGTGCACGCCTTCGCTCTTCATCTGGTTGATGAGGTAGCGGGCCATCGAGTCGGCGCCCAGGCGGCTGGCCCAGTGGGTGTTGAAGCCCAGGCGTGCCAGGCCGGTGGCCACATTGATCTCGGCGCCTGCAATGCGCTTGGTAAAGAATTCAGCCTGCTCCAGCGGGCCGGGGCGGTCGGCAATCAGCAGCATCATGGCTTCGCCAAAGGTGGCGATGTCGAACGTCTTGGTGGTCATGGCTGGGTCTCTTGCGGTTGAGTTCGCGGTTCAGTGGTTTTGCTGGGCAGTGGCGTCGCGCAGTACGGCCAGCTCGTGCCGGGTAACGGCTTGCAGGTCGTCGCCGATCAGCGGGTATTCGATGGCGCGCGGCACATCGCCGGGCAAGGCGCGCAGAACGGCGCGCCAGGCGGCGGCGGATTCGGCCAGCGGCACGGCCACCCATTTGGCAGGCAGGCGCTGCACGCCCTTGGCATGCACGTAGGCCACGCGGCTGGCAAACAGCTGGGCGGCCTGCAAGGCGCACTCGCCCACGTAGTGCCAGTTGCCCATGTCAAAGGTCATGGGCAGGGGCAGGCCCGCCGCATCGGCAGCGGCAAAAAAGCGCTGCAGGGCCTGCGCGGTGCCCGCACCCACGGTCTGGTCGTTCTCGATCAGCAAGGTGATGCCAGCCTCTGCAATGGCGGCTTTGAGCGCGCCAAACCCGGTGGCCGAATGCGCGACCGATTGCCGGGCAAAGCCGCCAATCGACATCTTGAGCCAGCTGGCGCCCAGGGTCTGGGTAGCCGCAATGGCGTGCTGCAGCACGGCGGTATCGAGCGCGCCATCCATCGCAAACAGTGGCTGCGGGCAGGAGTAGACGACGTCCAGCCCCTGCGCACGTACATAGGCGGCAATGGCGGGCAGCTCGTCAGCGGCGTCGATCAGCAGTTCTTCGCGCACCTCCACCCCGCTCGCGCCTGCGGCGTGGGAGAGCCGGGCAAAGTACAGCTGGCCATGGCGGCGCACTTCGGCATTGCCAAACGATGTGAGGGAGATGAGGGCTGGCGCGCCAGCGTTGTGCACAGACAAGGCCATGGTTTTTGGTGATCTTTGCCGTTTACGCCCGTCCATCAGGCGTTAGCAGCTATCTATAAGTGAGCAAACAATCGGCAGGAACTTCGCACGTTCTCAGGAACTGGCGCGGCCCATCGACGCACACCGAGCAAGGGCCGCCCAGGGAAGGCGCCACAGGGGTGTCAATGGTTGCTGAGGATCTGGCCCAGGAACTGCTGGGTCTTGGGGTGCCTGGGGCTGTCAAAGAACTCGGCGGGCGGGCCCTGCTCGATGATCTTGCCGTCGGCCATGAAGATCACGCGGTCGGCCACGCTGCGGGCAAAGCCCATTTCGTGGGTGACGCACAGCATGGTCATGCCGTCTTCGGCCAGGCCGATCATGGTGTCCAGCACTTCCTTGACCATCTCCGGGTCGAGCGCCGAGGTGGGCTCGTCAAACAGCATGATCTTGGGCGCCATGCACAGCGCGCGGGCAATTGCCACACGCTGCTGCTGGCCGCCCGAGAGCTGGCTGGGGTATTTGCCCGCCTGGTCGGGGATGCGCACGCGCGTGAGGTACTTCATCGCGCGCTCCTGCGCTTCTTCCTTGGAAAGGCCGCGTGAGCGCATCGGCGCCAGCATGCAGTTTTCCAGAATGGTCAGGTGCGGAAACAGATTGAACTGCTGGAACACCATGCCCACTTCCTTGCGGACGGTGTCGATCGCCTTGCTGTCACCGGTCAGATCGGTGCCGTCGACGGTGATCCTGCCCTTCTGAATGGCTTCAAGCCGGTTGATGCAGCGGATCATTGTCGATTTGCCCGAACCCGAAGGCCCGCAGATGACGATACGTTCCCCGGCGCGCACGTCGAGGTTGATATCGGTCAACACCTGAAAGTTGCCATACCATTTCTCCACGCCTTGCAGGCGAATGATGGGCTGGTCAGCAGGGGTGGTCATGGTCTAGCTCCGCGGGGTATTTCAGTTCAAATCAGGCAGACGGCAGGCGTGCTCAATCCAGTTTCGGCAGATCGGCGCCCAGCCACTTCTGGTACAGCTTGTTCAGCTCGCCGTTGGCGGTGTTCTTGGCGATGAAATCGTTGACGGCATTGGCCACTTCGTCCTGGCCGGGGCGCAAGGCAACTGCCATGTTCTGCTGCAGCAGCTGGAACTTGCTTTCAAACTGGCCAGCGGGCGCGCGCTTGGCGATCTGGGCCGCCACGGTGATGGAGCAACCAATGGCATCCACCTGGCCGGACAGCAGCGCCTGCATGGCCGACGCATCGTCGTCAAAGCGGCGGATCTGCGTGCCTTCGGGGGCCACCTTGGTCACGGCCACGTCCTGCGTCGAAGCACGGGCCACGCCCACGCGCAGGCCCTTGAGGTTTTCCGGGCCCTTGATGGCGGTCTTGGTGTTGCCGAACAGCACGATCGAGGCGGCCGAGTAAGGCTTGGAGAACAGCACCTGCTTGGCGCGCTCGGGTGTGATGGCCAGCGATGCAATCAGCATGTCGACCTTGTTGGTCAGCAGGAAGGGGATACGGTTGGGGCCGGTCACGGGCACGATGTCGGCCGTCACGCCCCACTCCTTGGCCAGCAGCTTGGCCACATCGGCGTCGTAACCGTCAGGCTGGTTGCTGCTGTTGAGAATGCCGTAGGGAGGGAAATCCACCAGCATGCCGATGGTGATCTTGCCCTTTTTCTTGAGATCGGCCAGCGACTGCGCCGAAGCGCTGAGGGGCAGGAGGGCGCTGGCGGCCAGGGCGGCAGCGGCGGTGGTGAAGGTGCGGCGCGAGAGTTGCATGTTCATGTCTCCTATGGGTTGAATAACGCAACGGGAAAGGAAAAAAGGGGAAGGCAGAATTACCGGGCCAGTGCTTGGGCCTGGCGTTTTTCGAGGCGGCCCGCCCACAGGGAGAGTGGCCAGCACAGAATGAAATAGACGGCGCCTACAACACCGAACACCAGCATCGGCTGGAAGGTGGCGTTGTTGATGATCTGGCCGGCGCGCGTCACCTCGGTAAAGCCAATGATGGCGGCGAGCGACGTGCCCTTGATGATCTGCACCAGATAGCCCACCGTGGGCGCCACGGCAATCTTCATGGCCTGCGGCAGCACCACGGCGCGCATGCGCCAGTAGTACGACAGAGAGAGTGCATCGGCTGCTTCCCACTGGCCGCGCGGCACAGCCTGAATGCAGCCGCGCCAGATCTCGCCCAGGAACGCGCCGCTGTTGAGAATCAGCGCGGCGGCAGCTGCCACCCAGGGGTTGATCTCAAAACCCAGGATCGGCGCGCCAAAAAACACTAGAAACAGCTGCAGCAGCAGCGGTGTGCCCTGAAAAATCTGGGTGAAGAACGTGGCGGCGCCGCGCGCCAGCCGGTTGTCAGACGTGCGCGAGAGCGCCACGACAAGCCCCACGAGCGCCCCACCGATGAAGGCGATGGCAGACAGCGCAACCGTCCACTTGGCCGCTTCCACGATGAACCACAGTTCAGACCAACCAAAAGTACGCATGTTTGTATTCCTCAGCGACGGTCGGGGTAGTTCAGGAACATCTGGTAGATGAGCTTGAACAGCAGGTTGAAGGCCAGCGACAGCGCCAGATAGATGATGGCGACGACGATGTACACCTCGAAACTGCGAAAGGTTTCGGACTGGATGTTGGCGGCGACCGAGGTCAGGTCATCCGCCGAGATCACCGACACCACGGCCGAGCTCAGCATCAGCAAAATGAACTGGCTGGTGAGCGCCGGGTAGATCGTCTTGAGCGCGGGTTTCAAGATAACGAAGCGAAAAATCTCCCAGCGCTTCAAATCCAGCGCCAGGCCTGCCTCGATCTGCCCCTTGGGAATCGACTCGATACCGGCGCGGATGATCTCGGTGGCGTACGCGCCCAGGTTCACCACCATCGCCACGAGCGCGGCCGTCTGAGGCGACCAGCGTAGGCCGATAGCGGGCAGCGCGAAGAAAAAGAAAAACAGCTGCACCAGAAACGGCGTGTTGCGGATCAGCTCGATATAGGCGTTGATCACAAAGCGCAGCGGCGCCGGGCCCGAGGTCTTGCCCCACGCACAGACGATGGCGACCGCGAGGCCCATGGCCATGGCCAGAAAGGACAACTGGATCGTGACCCAGGTGCCCTGCAAAAGCTGGGGCCAGGCGGCCAGCACCTGGTCGAATTGGAACGTGTAGTTCATGGCGATGCGTCGCTTTGAAACCGGTTTCAGTGCGCGGAGTGTAATCGCAGGTTACGGTTTGGTTACTAGGGTTTTTTCTAGGATGCTACGTAACAGTTTCAGAAGTTGATAAAAATCAACGCTTTGGTGATGCGGTGGAGCCGCGCACAATGATGGTGCCGGGTAACTCGATCTTCCTCGCGGGGCTGTGCTTGCCCTGAATGCGCTCGATCAGGCACTGGGCGGCGGCCTGGCCCAGCGCATCGGTAGGCTGGGCCACCGTGGTGAGGCCCGGGCCCACCAGCGGTGCCCAGTCGGTTTCGTCGATGCCGATCACGCCCAGCTCCTGCCCGGGCACCCAGCCTAGCGCATGGATGGCGCTCGCCGCCCGAAGGCTGGCAACGCCATTGCCAGCCAGCACCGCAGGCCTGCGGCCCGCCTGCACGGCGGCCTGCCGCCATTGCGCCAGCTGCTGCTGCAGTTGCGGGCCATTGTGGGCCGCACTCTCCCACACCGATCCCTGCAGCACCTTGCTACGGCTTAAGTAGCGCAAAAACGCCTGCTGGCGGGCAGTGCGGGAGCTCACGCCTGCAATCGGCTCAGTCACCAGCAAAACCTCGTCAAAACCCTGGGCCTGCAGATGGTCGAGCGCGAGCTGAATGACGCCGGGGTTGTCTACCGTTACGAAATCGGCATCCATGCCTTCCATGAAGCGATCCACCAGCACGATGGGTTTGCCATGCAGCTGCGCGTCGTGCCACAGCTGGGCGCTGGTCTCGACGCGGTTGAGGATCATCCCGTCGAGCTGGTAGGCCGACAGCGCGTGCATGGCATCGCGCTCGCGGCCAGCCTCGTTGCCCAGGTTGAACAGCACCAGCAGATAGCCCGCGGCCTGGCAGGCTTTTTCAGCCCCTTGCAGCACGGCCACCGAAAACGGGTTGGTCACATCGGCCACCGCCAACCCGATGAGGCGCGTGCGCCCATGCTTGAGCGCCTGCGCCATGGGGCTGGGCCGGTAATTGAGCTGGGCAATCGCCTGTTGCACGCGCTCGGCCATGTCGGGTGCCAGGATATCGGTGCGGCCATTGAGATAGCGCGACACCGAAGCCTTGGAGACCTGCGCCGCCTGCGCCACATCGGCAATCGTGGCACGGGCCTTGGGGCGGGGCGGAGGCGAAGCGGGGCGTTGCACGGAATCAGACACAGCGGTATCCAAAAAAACCATAGCTACCAGCGCACATCCTCATTGAATTTCAAGCATGAAAACAGCCAAAACCCAACACCAGCAAGCGCCAACAGCACCAAGATTGATAAACGACCAAAACCCCGAAAAGGGACGGAGGGGCAACGGTGTATGCCTCGGCTGCGATGGTAGCGCCGAATGGGGCCGCGGGGGGCTGCGCGCGCATCAAAAGGGACGGGGTCTTGTTGGTTTTGCCAGGTCCATCAATAGGAACGGGCCCATTGTTGGCTTTGGCAGAGGGCTGCTTGCGACCCAAAGCGGAAATTCGCGGACTCTGGCCGTAGCGGACTTACTGCCGATGGTTTTCCGACTCCTTTGTCTCATAGCTGGCGAACGGGCCAGTGAAGAAAAATTCTGATGTGAGTCGATCAGCTACTACTTGTTGAGTAGGAAAATGGTCTACGAATTCGGGCCAAGCCTCCCGTACGAACTCATCCCACTTCGACACGTCAAGCTCGTAAATTTTTCCGTCGGCTATGTCGATGAATTCAAAGCCTTGCCTGCGCAGGGTTGTGGCTGCTTGCAGGGCTGCAGTTTCATGATCAGCAGCTGCGATGAAAACGGGAACGAATGCCCCGACGAGATTCGCGGGCATCTCAGCGTTGCTGCCTCGCCCAATGTGAACAGTGAGCCGAAACAGCTTTTGAATGGTCGGTTTATCTTGTTCACGCAAGAAAGAAAACATGTTCGATTTTGTCGATGTAAGTGGCTTTGTTGCATAAATCGGTTTGAGACTGAGTCTCCCCAAACCCCAGACGTAGTTATGCCACGGCCACCGTTTGGGGCGTGCCCAGCTCGGT
>NZ_JACHKZ010000030.1 GCF_014207855.1 Comamonas odontotermitis
CAGTTTGTGGTGCGGTACTTGCGCCGACCCCAGTTCGTCTCACTCATCATCCGAGCCTACTACCGCTGCGGCCCGGATTTGTGCAACAAAGCCCAACTCCCCCATCAGCGCCTGTTCGGTGTAGATGAAATAGGTGGTATCGGCTGGACTGTTTGCTCCTTGCTTAGTCGTTTTGGCGATGCGCCGCCCAAACGGGTCATAGCGATACTCAGCTTGCGTGCCATCGGTGCTTTCGTATTTGACTAGCCGCTCTGCCGCGTTGTAGCTGTAGGCCTTCTTGCCTTGACTATTGGTTTCCTTCTCCGTATGACCTTGCGCGGTGTAACTCACCTCGGTATCTATGGCCGGATTCTGGCTAAACGGTGTTTTATCGGGGTAGCGCACCATCTGGTTGTCCTGGTTGTAGCTCCAGGTGCCTGCTTGATGGGCGCTGCTGATTCGGTTGCCTACTGCGTCGTAGCTGTACATCTCAGTGGGCAAGCCCAGGCTTTGCAGATTTTGGTCTGGCAGGGCTTGGGTAAGGCGGTCCAGGCTGTCGTAGCTGTATTGAGTTTGGCCCAGATCGCTCGCAATCTGGGTGATGTTTCCACCCTGGTCATATTGGTACGCCCTGCTTGCCAATATCTGATTGCCGCTTTTGACTTGGATGCTGACAGGGCGTTGGATGGCATCTACCGCAATCGTTTTGGTCGCCCCAGGTGTACTGATAGCTTGTGGCACATTCCAGCTGTAATTGCTGTAGGTGATTGTGCTGCTGTTGGGCAGAGTTACTTTGTCAAGCTGACCCTTCGCGTAGCTGTAGGTTTGCACGCTGCCATCGGGGTAGGTGTGGCTCGCGAGTAGACCGTCGGCATTGAAACGCTGGCCTGTCGAGAAATTGATGGTGCCACTGCCGTCCACTTTGCCGTAGCTGATGGAGCTTTGGCTGGTTCTGCCCAGACCGTCCAACACATAGCTAGCGCTGCTGATTAATTGCCCGTTACCATCCTTTTGATCATAGCTCACAAGCTGTCCGTCTTTATCATGCTGGTAGGTAACCTTTTGATCGAGCGCGGTGCCGCCTAGTTTGTGTTCTTCTGCTGTCAGCTTGCCCACCGCATCGTAGGCGTAAGCACGGGTATTGCCTCCTGCATCCGTGCGCTGGGTGAGCTGCCCCACGGCGTCATAGCTGAACTGGATAGCTCCGCCCATCGGCCGGGTTTCCTTGGTTTGTCGCCCCACCTTGTCGTATTCAAATCTGTGGGTGTTGCCGTTGGCATCAGTCAGGCTGATGAGCTGGTCATGCGCATTCCAGCCTTGTTTGGTGCTTTGCCCCGCAGGATCTGTGCTCTGGATGCTTCTTCCCATGGCATCGTATTGGGTGAGCGTGGCTCTTCCAGCTGGGTCGGTGCTGGCTACGCGCTGGCCCAGCGCATCGTAAGCTTGACTTTGCGTGCGGGTTTCGTTGTTTCCCAGGTGCTGGGTGACTGCAGTTTGCCGACCTTGCTGGTCGTACTGGTAGGTTTCTTTGTAGGTGGGGTATTGGGTGGCGATGAGCTGGCCTGCCTGGGTTGTGCCATCCTCCCCGTATTCATAGCTGGTGACGTTGCCCGCCGGGTCTTTGCTGGCCTTGATGCGGCCTCTTTCGTCGTAGGTGGTTTCGGTGATGAGCCCGCTGGGGCTGATGGACTGGATGGGCCAGCCGTTGCTGTCATAGACCGTTCTGCGGCCCGCGCCTTCTGTCTCGCCAGGGGCGAGGATTTCCACGACCCGGCCTTTTTCGTCATAGCGGGTGACTGAGGTGCTGCCCATCGGGGTGATGGTGTGCGTTCTGCGGCCTCTGGCGTCATAGCGCATTTGGGTGGCGTTGCCCAGTGGATTGGTGGCCTTGGTGAGGTTGCTCGCTGCATCAAAGTTGAAGCTGGTGGTGCGATTCAATGCATCGGTTCTGCTGGTGGGAGCACCTCGCAGGTCGTAGGCCATTTTTCTGGTGCTGCCTTCTCCATCGGTTTGGGCTGTGACGTTTCCCGCACTGTCATATTGCCAGCTTTGGGTAATGGCATCGGTTTGTTTGGCATCTGCGGCGCCTTTTGTGGCGCTTGTGAGTTGGCTGTACTGGTCGTAGGTGTAGAGGGTGGTGCGCTGCTCGGGCAGGCCTTTGGCTTCCACCCATTCGGTGACGTTGCCTTTGCTGTCGTAGCGCCAGGTGCTGACGACGCCCAGCTGGTTGGTGTAGCTGCTCTGCCTGCCAAACACGGGCTCATAGGTGTATTTCTCTACACTGCCGTCGGGGTGGGTGATTTGCAGGGGCTGGTAGTTGGTGTCGTAGGTGGTGGTGGTGCTGTAGCCGCGTGCGTTGGTGTATTTCTGGCTGTAGGCGCCGTCCCATTGGTTGGAGGCGGTTTTCTTTCCGTTGAATGTGCGGTTAAGTTCGTTGCCTTGCAGGTCGTAGATGTAGACGGTGGCGTTGCCCCGGCAGTCGGTGTAGGTGACTTCAAAGACGCGCTGCTCGCGCAGGTAGTGGTTGGCGCCGGTGGCCGAGCACCCGCTTTGCCCGTCAAACCGGCCCACACGCCCGCCACCCCAGATGTTGGCCAATTTTTGCGTGGTGCCGCTGGTGCCAGCAGGGTCAATGGTGGTGCCTTTTTTGCCCAGGGCCAGCATGGGCTCGGGTGCCTTGATGCTTTGGCTGTACTGCACGGTGGTTTTGAAGCCTACCGGGTCGGTACGGCTGCTGATTTGGCCGTTGCCGTCGTATTCGTACTTCCAGAGGTTGCCCATGACGTCAGTGACCTGGGTTAGCTGGGTACCCGTCCATTGGTAGCTGACGCTGCGCCCTGCCAGGTCATCGACCTTGGTGATCAGGCCATTGGCCATGGTTACCGTGTAGATGGTTTTGCCAAAGTGGTCGAGGATGCGGGCGCTGGTAGCACTGTCGTAGGCAAAGCTGACTTTGACGCCGCTCGCGTTGGCGTAGTTCAGGATGCGGCCGTCTTTGTCATAAGTAATGGTGTTGCCAAACCGGTCGTACCACTGCCAGCCTGTGTGCTGCTGGGCGGGAGGCTGCGCTGCATCGACGAGTTTTTTGATGTAGACCGGAGCGTTGCCTTTGCTTTTGGCCATGTACAGGGCGTTTTGGCCACTTTGACCAATACGCTCGTAGATGACGCCTACGCGCTCGATGACTTTGACGTCCGCCCCCAGGGGATCGAGCTCGAAGTTGAGGGGGGTGCCCAGGCGGGGTTGAGCCACCAGCGGCCCTGGCTCCAGGAGCGGGCTATTGTTAAGGTGCCGCCCAGCACTTTGACGCTGAGGTCTTTGTTGGTTTCTTGGTATTCCCCATTGATCCAGTTGATGCGGGGCTCGCCTGCAGCAGCGACGGGTGCAAAACCCAGTTCGGTATTGGGCGCAAATGCGCCGATGCCGGAGATGCCTTGGGCGCAGGTCAAGGTGGCATAGGTGATGGCGGAGATCAGTAGGCTGCAGCGGGTCAGTTTGTGGGTGATGCCTCCAAGTATTTTTCTATGCATTTTCCAATTTCATTCAGAATTGCTATTGCAACGAATGTAGTTGGGCTGTGCATATTCACCGGGTTATTTTGCGGAAAGAAGATGGTTGTTTGATAGGGGGCAAAAAACAGGCCCTGGATCGTTAGATTTCTGCATCGCGTGTTGCATTGAGTTGAAGTGCCAGGACGCGGAGGACGAGCCCATAATCAGTAGAGCTGTACTACAAGACGACGCAATGACGTATCAAGGGTGTTGTTGGCTTGACCATAAAAAAGCTGCTTGGCCCTAATGCAGGGCGCAAGCAGCTATCAAACCAGGAGTAATCTACCTCAGTCGCAATCACACCACGTTCTGGTGCCCGAGGCACGTGCAGCACAGGGCTGCACAATGCCCTGCTCCATCAGAATGAATGGCGGATACCGACCTGGTAGCCGGTGCCCGATCCGTTGGCATCGGACACGGCCAGGCCGTCGCCCACCGTATAGGCCTTGCCGCCGTCCTTGTTCTTGACGCGGGCCACATTGCCGTACAGCGCCGTGCGCTTGGACAGGTTGTGTACATAACCCAGGGCGATGTGGTTGGCATCGTTGGCCACATTGGTCGCCTTGACAGCGCCATAACTCACCCGGAACTGACCGGCCGAGCCCACCGGCACATGCGCGCCCAGCGCCCAGACGCGCGTCTTCTTGTCGTCGCCCGCCTTGTTCTCGCCCAGCAGCAGCATGGGTTTGATCACGCCGAAATCGTAGCTCGCGCCAATGTTGGACTGTTTCAGATCGCCCAGCACGCTGTGCGTTGTCTTGGTGGTTGCCACAGCCAGGCTGAGCGGCCCGCTCGCATAACCTACCCGTGCACCGACCACGCGGCCGTCATTGTTGGCCATGCTTTCGCTGAAGCCGTACATGACGGTGCCGAAGAAACCGCCCAGCTTGGGCAAGTGGTAGGCGATGGAGTTGGACGCACGCACGTGGGTGACGCCCCGCGCCCCCGCTGGCGGGTAGAACAGCGCCGCCGACGAGCCCACGCCGTTGGTACCAAACGCGTGGTAGCCACCGCCCGACACCGCAAGGTTGCTGAAGCCCGGCACAAAATCGCGGCCCAGGCGCACCTCGCCAAAATCACCCGAGAGGCTGACGGTGGAGCGGCGGCCAAAGGTCAGGCCTCCGCTCTGGTTCTTGATGTTGTCCACGCTGGTGGAGCCGCCTGCGCCTGTATCGGCCTCGTACGCAGCTTCCAGCCAGAAGCTGGCCTTGAGGCCGCCACCCAGGTCCTCGGTGCCGCGAAAGCCCAACCGGCTGGAGGTGTTGCCATCGGCGCCCAGCTGGTTGACTGAGCCGCTGCCGCTGCTCGACAGGTGGGTGATGCCGGAGTCGATCACGCCAAACAGCTGCACCCGGGATTGCGCCTGCGCGGCGCCGCCAGCGCACGCCAGCGCCAGCCCGAGGGCGGCAGCTGCCGCCTTGCGACGCGAATGCGGCGGCAGGGTTGATGGTTCAAGTTTCATGGTGCTGTCTCCTTCTATGGTTGATGAAAGCCAAGGGCATCATCGAAGGAGAAGCTGTCATTCAGCTGTCATGCAGGCCATGAATCTTCAGGGAAAACTCGGGATTGCCAGCCGTTGCGCTTTGCACAAGACATGCGCCCGGAAGCACTACCGAAGGCAGAACCCATGCCCCATCACAGCAGAATGATGTCGTACTGGTCCGAGCCGTCACGCCCTTCCGCCTGCAGAGAGATCGGCTTGCCGATGAAATCGGACAGACCCGCGAGGTGCTGGCTCTCCTCGTCCAGCAGCATCTCGATGACAAGGGGCGCCGCCAGCACGCGGAATTCCTTGGGGTTGAACTGCCGCGCCTCGCGCAGGATCTCGCGCAGGATGTCGTAGCACACCGTCCGCACAGTCTTGACCTCGCCCACGCCGTGGCACACCGGGCATGGCATGCACAGCATATGGGCCAGCGATTCGCGCGTGCGCTTGCGTGTCATCTCTACCAGGCCCAGCTGCGAGAACTCGCCGCACATGGTCTTGACACGGTCGCGCTGCAACTGCTTGCGCAGCTCCTGCAGCACCTGCTTCTGATGGTCTTCATGCACCATGTCGATGAAATCGACAATGATGATGCCGCCCAGGTTGCGCAGGCGCAGCTGGCGGGCAATGGCGTGCGCCGCTTCCAGGTTGGTTTTGAAGATGGTGTCGTCGAAATTGCGCGCGCCCACGTAGCCGCCGGTGTTCACATCCACCGTGGTGAGCGCCTCGGTCTGGTCCACGATCAGGTAGCCGCCCGATTTCAGATCGACCCGGCGGCCCAGCGCACGCGCGATTTCCTCATCCACCGCGTACAGGTCGAAAATCGGCCGCTCGCCCTTGTACAACTGCAGCTTGGGCACTGCGGCGGGCATGAATTCCTGCCCAAAGGTCTTGAGCAGCGCGAACTGCTCGCGCGAATCGATGCGGATCGACTGCGTGTTCTCCGTCACCATGTCGCGCAGCACACGCTGCATCAGGTTCAAGTCCTGGTGCAGCAAGGTCTTGGGCGGCAGTTTGGTCGATGATTCCTTGATCCGCTTCCACACCTTGCGCAGGTAGGCGATGTCTTCGGCCAGCTCTTCGTCAGTGGAGTCTTCACCATTGGTGCGCAGGATGAATCCACCACCACCACCCGTCTCTGGCGTACCCACCAGCGCCTGCAGCCGCGCGCGCAGGGCATCGCGCTCGTTCTGCGGAATCTTCTGCGACACGCCGATATGGTCGTCCTGCGGCAGAAACACCAGCAGGCGCCCCGCCACGCTGATCTGCGTAGACAGGCGCGCGCCCTTGGTGCCGATCGGATCCTTGATGACCTGCACCATGATCGACTGGCCTTCGAACACCTGCTTTTCAATCGGCACCTGCGGCTCGCCCTTGCGGGCAAACATCGGCGCCTCTCCGCCTTCCTGGCGCTGCCACACATCGGCCACATGCAGGAAGGCCGCGCGCTCCAGGCCAATGTCGATGAACGCCGACTGCATGCCAGGCAGCACACGCGAGACCTTGCCCAGATACACATTGCCGACCAGCCCCCGTTCGAGCGTGCGCTCGTGGTGCAGTTCCTGCACGGCGCCGCCTTCGATGACGGCCACACGGGTTTCCTGTGGCGACCAGTTGATCAGAATATCGTTTTGCATGGGTGGTCTTCAAAGAACGAGGCCAGCTGCGCGCAGCAGGTTGGCCGTTTCAAATACGGGCAGGCCCATGATTCCGGAGTAGCTGCCGCTGATTTTGGCAATATACGCCGCCGCATGGCCTTGCACGCCATAGGCGCCAGCCTTGCCCATCGGCTCGCCACTGGCGACATAGGCAGCAATCTGGGCATCGGTCATGTCCGCAAACTGCACCTGCGATACCGACAGCGTAGTCAGGCGCTTGCGGCCCGTATGTAGCGCCACAGCGGTGAGGACCCGGTGGGTCTTGCCACTGAGCGCCCGCAGCATCTCGCCAGCCTCCCGGGTCGATTCGGGCTTGCCCAGAATACGCCGCCCCAGTGACACGGTGGTGTCAGAACACAGCACCGGCGCCCCCTCCAGCCCTCGGCGCTCCAGCCGCGCCAGGGCCGCATCGAGCTTCAGACCGGTGACACGCTGCACATAGTCGCTTGCCGATTCGCGGGGCAGCACAGTCTCCAGCGCCTCGGGGTCTGGTTCATGGTCCTCGCTGTTGGCCAGCAGCAAGGTATAGCGCACCCCGATCTGCTCCAGCAGTTGGCGGCGGCGCGGGGATTGCGAGGCCAAATAGACAAAGGGTTCCATGGTGCGGGTCCGATTTTTCTAAAAAACAAGCGCCTGCGCCCATCCACCAAGCGCAAGCAGCTATTGTTTTTGGAGCATACCGCATCCCGAGGTGCGCTGGCAAGAGAGTGGTGAAAGATATTGCGGATGCTCCCTTGCCCTATACCCGCCACAGCACCCGATGGGCCCGCCCTATTCGCGGTGGTAAGGATGGCCTGCGTTCACCGACCAGGCCCGGTACAGCTGCTCGATCAGCAGCACACGCACCATGGCGTGCGGCAAGGTCAGGTCAGAGAGGCGAATGCGTTCATGCGCTGCAGCCTTGAAGGCGGGCTCCAGCCCATCGGGCCCGCCAATGACCAGCGCCACGTCATCGCCTTCCAACTGCCAGCTCTTGAGGCGCTCTGCCAGCGCCGTGGTGCGCAGGCTGGTGCCGCGCTCGTCCAGCACCACGATGCGGGTGCCACGAGGGATCGCCGCCTCGATGCGCTTGCGCTCGGCGGCGTACAGGGTCTCGACCGTCTTGGAACCACGCGGCTCGGTCTTGACCGCCTTGAGCTCCACCTTCAGCTCCGGCGGAAAACGCTTGGCATAGTCCTCGTATGCCGTCTGCGCCCAATCTGGCACATGCTGACCGACCGCGACGATGAAAATTCTCATATCGAATGGCTCCAACGAAAAACGGGGCCTCCACGCGCTCGGGAGCGGGTTGCAGCGGCCTCTTCATGAGGTTTTTCATTGCGGGCGGCCCTGGCAATGAAAAAAGAGCTGGCCTGCCCGTGCAGTACAGCTCTTTGTCCAGCAGGTACGGCCTACTTGGCCTTGGCAGGCGCGCGCTTGGCTGCGGGCTTCTTGGCGGCAGGCTTTGCCACCGACTTGGCTGCGGGTTTACCGGTGGATTTGGCAGCAGGCTTGGGCTTGTTCACCACGACCTTCTTCACCGCCGCTGCAGGCTTTGCAGGGGCTTTGCCAGCCGTCTTGGTGGCGCGTTTGGCTGCAGGCTTGGCTGCCACGGTTCCCGTGATCTTCTTGACGGCAGGCTTTTTCACCGCCTTCTTGGCGGGTGCGGCGTCATCGTCCACGGCAGCAGTTTTGCGTGCTGCAGGCTTTTTCTTGGCCGGTGCCGCTTCATCGGCATCCGCCTTGGGCTTGGCTGCCTTTGGCTTGGCGCCGCCGAGCTTCAAACGCACAGGCATTTCGCCCCACATCTCTTCGAGGCGGTAGTACTGGCGGATCATGGGCTGCATGATGTGCGCCACCACGGAGCCGCAGTCCACGATGATCCATTCGCCGTTGTCTTCGCCTTCGGTGCGCGGCTTGGGAAAGCCTGCTTCCTTGACAGCGTCCTTCACGCTGGAAGCCAGCGCCTTGGTCTGGCGGTTGGAAGTGCCGGAGGCCACGATCACGCGCTCGAAGAGCGGCGACAGGTGCTCGGTGTTGAACACCTGGATATCCTGTGCTTTCACATCTTCCAGGCCATCAACGACGGCACGCTGGAGCGTTTGCACAGATTTTTTGGCAGCAGATTCGGATTTTTTGGCGGTGGTCATCAGTCGTTGATGGATGAAGGTGGTTCTACTATAGCGCGTGTTGCAGTTATTGTTGATCGTGTCAACACGCAGTATCAAGGAATTTGGCGCGGCGCCAAATATGAAGGTTCACGTTGCCAGCGGTACGCGCAGAATGGGCGCGCATCGGCAAGCGAAGAGCGCAATTATACGAGAGCGGCCGGTGAGGTGCTTACAACCAGTCCCTGCGCACCAGAAACTCGCGCAGCAACGCGGCTTCGGGGGAGCCTTCCGGGTCCTGGCGCTGGTAGCTCCAGCTTGCCAGCGGGGGCATCGACAGCAATATGGATTCGGTGCGCCCGCCTGACTGCAAGCCGAAGTGTGTGCCACGGTCCCACACCAGGTTGAATTCCACATAGCGGCCACGGCGGTAAAGCTGAAAATTACGCTCGCGCTCGCCATAGGGGGCGTTCTTGCGCCGCTCCACGATGGGCAGATAGGCCTTCAGGAAGGCATCGCCTACCGATTGCAGCATGGCAAAACCGCCTTCAAAGCCCAGTTCCGAGAAATCGTCGAAGAATATGCCGCCAATGCCGCGCTGTTCGTCACGGTGTTTCAGGTAGAAATACTCGTCGCACCATTTCTTGAAGCGCGGGTACAGATCAGGGCCGTACGGAGCAACGGCATCGTGACAGATCTGGTGAAAATGCACCGCGTCTTCCTCAAATGGATAGAACGGGGTCAAGTCCATGCCACCGCCAAACCAGAACGCGGCTGGCTGCCCGGCATGGCCTGCCGAAATCATGCGCACGTTCATGTGCACAGTGGGCACACAGGGGTTGCGGGGATGGAAGACCAGTGACACCCCCATGGCAGAAAACGGCGCGCCAGCCAGCTCTGGCCTGTGCTGTGTGGCCGAAGGCGGCAACTGCGGCCCCTGAACCTGCGAAAAGCCGACTCCGGCACGCTCGAACACCGCGCCGCCTTCCATGATCCTGGTGATGCCCTGCCCTTGCAGCTTTTCACCTGGTGCTTTCTCCCAGGCATCGGCCAGAAAGCGGACATTGCTGCCAGCCTGCGCTTCCACGCGCTCCAGCGCCTGCGTGATAGAGGCCTGCAAACCTTGCAGATAGCCCGAGACTGCCTGCACATGGTCGCCGTCAAGATTCATTTCAGCCATTGTGATCCGTCCAATACCTTGCCTGTGGCCCAGCCCCATGCAAGACAGGTCACAAGCGGATGCCTTTTCAGGCAAGAAAGCCGACACTGCTCTGCAGCCGCCGCCCCGCCTCCCGCACACGGCGGGGCGAAAGCAGCGGCCACAGCAGGCAGGCAGCCTTACTTCACCGCGCGGTAGCCAATGTCCCGGCGATACTGCGCGCCGTCAAAATGCACCTGGCTGGCTACCGTATACACCCGCGTCTGCGCCTGCTTCACATTGTCAGCCAGCGCCGTGACACACAATACGCGGCCACCGCTGGTGACTGGCTGGCCATCCTGTGTGGCGGTTCCAGCATGGAACACCATGGAATCCTCCGCATCTTCGGGCAGGCCGGTGATCACATCACCCTTGCGCGGGTCTTCCGGATAGCCGGCAGCCGCCATCACCACGCCCAGCGCGGTACGACGATCCCACTGCAGGTCGATCTGGTCGAGCCTGCCTTCGGTGGCCGCCTGCATCACGTCCACGAGGTCGCTCTTGAGGCGCATCATAATCGGCTGCGTCTCCGGGTCTCCCATGCGGCAGTTGAACTCCAGCGTCTTGGGATGCCCTGCCTTGTCGATCATCAGCCCCGCATACAGAAAGCCGGTGTAGGGAATGCCATCTTTTTCCATGCCACGGATGGTCGGCAGAATGATCTCGCGCATGGCGCGGGCGTGCACATCGGCGGTCACCACGGGAGCGGGCGAATACGCGCCCATGCCGCCGGTGTTCGGGCCCTGGTCGCCGTCCTTCAAGCGCTTGTGGTCCTGGCTGGTAGCCATGGCAGCCACGTTCTTGCCATCGCACAGCACGATGAAGCTGGCCTCTTCGCCATCCAGAAACTCTTCAATCACCACGCGGGCGCCACCATCGTTGTGGGCGACGCCATACTTGTTGTCCACCAGCATGAAATCCACCGCATCGTGGGCCTCTTGCGCTGTGGTGGCCACCACCACCCCTTTGCCCGCGGCCAGGCCATCGGCCTTGACAACGATGGGCGCGCCGAGCTTGTCGATGTAGGCGTGCGCCTTGACGGGATCGCTGAACGTTTCGTATTGCGCCGTGGGGATGCCATGGCGTGCCATGAAATCCTTGGAGAACGCCTTGGAGCTTTCGAGCTGCGCGGCAGCCTTGGTCGGCCCGAAAATCTTGAGGCCATGGGCGCGGAACTCATCGACCACACCGGCAGCCAGAGGCGCCTCCGGCCCCACCACGGTCAGCAATACATGGTTTTGCTGCGCCCATTCGCGCAGTTGCACCACATCGGTGATGGGCAGGTTTTCCAGGCACTTGTCGCGCTCGGTACCGGCGTTGCCAGGGGCAACATAGACTTTGGTGACCTTGGGCGATTGCGCCAACTTCCAGGCCATTGCGTGTTCACGGCCGCCGCCACCAATCACAAGAACCTTCATAGCGCAGCGTTGTGGTAAACCTCTTGAACATCGTCTAGATCTTCCAGCACATCCAGGAGCTTTTGCATCCTGGCAGCACTTTCCTCATCCAGATCGATCGTGTTTTCGGGACGCATCGTCACCTCTGCAACCTCAGGCTTGAAGCCTGCTGCCTCCAGGGCGTTGCGTACCGCTTCGAAATCCGCAGGGGGCGTCAGCACTTCAACGGCGCCCTCATCGTCGGTGATCACGTCATCGGCGCCCGCATCGAGCGCCACTTCCATGATCTTTTCCTCGTCAGCGCCAGGCGCAAAAATCAGCTGGCCGACGTTTTTGAACTGAAAGGCCACCGAACCTTCGGTGCCCATGTTGCCGCCGTGCTTGCTGAATGCGTGACGCACTTCGGCCACGGTGCGGACGCGATTGTCGGTCATCGTGTCCACAATGACAGCCGCGCCTCCGATACCATAGCCTTCGTAACGGATTTCCTCGTAGGTCACGCCTTCGAGATTGCCGGTGGCCTTGTCGATGTTGCGCTTGATGTTGTCGGCCGGCATGTTGGCAGCCTTGGCCTTGTCCACGGCCAGTCGCAGGCGCGGGTTGGCGGTCAGATCGCCGCCGCCCTGCCGAGCGGCCACCATGATTTCACGGATGATGCGGGTCCAGATCTTGCCGCGTTTTTCATCCTGACGGCCCTTGCGGTGTTGAATATTGGCCCATTTGCTGTGTCCTGCCACAGAATTTCCTTTGCTATCGTTTAATCTAGCTAGACTGCGATTTTACTTTTGACTTTGACGCTTTTGAGGAAAACCTATGGCTGAACCCCTACTGGTTGCCAAACATGGATCGGTTGAATGCTTTTTGCTGCCGGGTCTTGCCAATCGGCACGGCCTGATCACCGGCGCAACCGGCACCGGCAAGACTGTAACCCTTCAGACATTAGCCGAGGGTTTCTCTCGCATTGGCGTGCCGGTCTTCATGGCCGACATCAAGGGCGATTTGACCGGCATCAGCCAGGCCGGCAAGGTGGGCGAAAAAATGGCTGCCACGCTCAAGGAGCGCGGCATCGACGCCCCAGAGCCCATGGCCTGCCCCACTACCCTGTGGGATGTGTTTGGCGAGCAAGGCCACCCGGTGCGCGCCACCGTCTCGGACATGGGCCCGCTGCTGCTGGGCCGCATGCTGGATCTGAACGACACGCAGATGGGCGTGCTCAATCTGGTGTTCAAGATTGCGGACGACAACGGCCTGCTGCTGCTCGATCTGAAGGATCTGCGCACCATGCTCACCTACGTGGGCGACAACGCCAAGCAGTTCACCACCGAATACGGCAACATCAGCTCGGCCAGTATCGGCGCCATCCAGCGCGGCCTGCTGCAAGTTGATCAGCAAGGCGGCGATAAGTTCTTTGGCGAGCCCATGCTCAACATCGACGACATGATGCAGACCGTGGGCAACAAGGGGGTGGTCAACATCCTCGCAGCCGACAAGCTGATGCAGTCGCCGCGCCTGTACTCCACCTTCCTGCTGTGGATGCTGTCGGACCTGTACGAAAAGCTGCCCGAAATCGGCGACCCGGAAAAACCCAAGCTGGTGTTCTTCTTCGACGAGGCCCACCTGCTCTTCAACGAAGCGCCCAAGGTGCTGCTCGAACGCATCGAGCTGGTGGTGCGGCTGGTGCGCTCCAAGGGCGTGGGTGTGTACTTTGCCACGCAGAACCCGCTGGACATTCCAGACAGCGTTCTTGCCCAGCTGGGCAACCGTGTGCAGCACGCACTGCGGGCCTTCACGCCGCGCGATCAGAAGGCTGTGAAGGCTACAGCCACCACGATGCGAGCCAACCCCTCCATCGACATGGAAGCCGCTATCACCGAACTGGCGGTGGGCGAGGCCCTTGCGAGCTTTCTCGATGAAAAGGGGCGCCCCAGTGTCACCGAGCGCGCCTTCATCGTGCCGCCGGGCAGCCAGTTGGGGCCCATCACGCCCGAGCAGCGCAAGGCCCTGCTGCAGGGATCGCTGGTTGCAGGCGTGTATGACACGGCCGTCGACCGTGAATCTGCCTACGAAATCCTGAAGGCCCGCGCCGGGGAAACCACCGCAGCCGAAGGCGGCAAGGCGACTGCGGGCTCGGGCGGCGCAGCAGCCGCCAATGCCGGTGACAGCGGCCTGATGGGCAGCCTCAACGACATTCTGTTTGGCACCACCGGCCCGCGCGGCGGCAAAAAGGACGGCATTGTGCAGACCATGGCCAAATCCACCGCCCGCTCGCTGGGCACCAAGCTGGGCAACCAGATTCTGCGCGGCGTGCTGGGCAGCATCATGGGTGGCAAGAAGTAGCGCGCTCATCCCCCAAGAAAACAAAGCCGGCTGGTTGCCGGCTTTGTTGTTTGCACAGAGCGCAAGGATGACGGCGCTGTGTGCGCCTTCAGGTTCTGTCGCTGCGCGCCAGGTGGTCTTCGAGCTTGCGCAGCCCCACGGTCAGCAGGAAGGTCATCAGCCAGTACGCCAGCGCCACAGCCAGGTACGGCTCCCAATAACGCCCGTAGGCACCTGCCACCGTGCGGGCCGCGTAGGCCATCTCCGCCAGACCGATGGCGGAGACCAGCGATGTGTCCTTGAGCAGCGAAATCATGTTGTTGCCCAGCGGCGGCAACATGCGCCGGAAAGCTTGTGGAATCACCACATAGCGCATCATCTGCCCGTGCGTCATGCCCAGCGACAGGCCCGCCATTTTCTGCCCTGCCGAGATCGACTGGATACCGGCGCGGAACACCTCCGAGATGTAAGCCGATGAGTTCAGCGTCAACGCCACCACGCCGGAGATCAGCGCACCATGGTCCTGCTTCAGGGTGCGTGCCAGGTCACCGCTGATCAGCCAGCCGTTCACTGGGTGAATGAACAGCGGCATCACGGCAAAGTGCATCAAAAGAATCTGCACGAAAAGCGGCGTTCCGCGAAAGAAGCTCACATACACGGTGGATGGCCAGCGCAACAGGTACTTGCACACCGCCGTCCAGGGCTGGTGGCGGGCATCAGCCAGGCGCGCAAGCGCCAGCATCAAACCTAGCGCACATCCCATCAGCACACAGGCAATCGTCATGCCGACCGTAACTGCGGCGCCTTGCCAGAACAACTGCTTGTATTCCACCAGAATATCGGGGCGGAACCAGCCGAACCATTCGACGGGCGTGTTGTTATCCATACATTATTCTTTCCAGCAAAAAGACGGCCTTGCGGCCGTCCTGCATGCGGTAACTGCTATCAATATTATTGCATTACAGGGCAGGCTTCAAGGCGTCTGGCTGACGCCCCGGGGAGCCTGACGGCACACATCCTGTGTTATTGCGCCTTGTAGTCCTGGTTGAACCACTTCTTGTAGATCACGTTGTAGCTGCCATCGGCACGGATGGCGGCCAGGCCGGCGTTGATCTTGTCCTGCAAGGCCTTGTCGCCTTTGCGCACGACGATGCCGAAATGCTCCTTGGGGAAGCTGGCGTCGTCAACGGTCTTGAGCGCTGGGTATTGCGACACGCGGTAGGCAATCACGCCGTTGTCGCCAATGGCGGCATCCACACCGCCGCTGGCCAGCTCGGAGATGATCAGCGGCGTGCTCTCGAAACGGCGGATGTTGGTGCTGGTCTTGCCAACTTCGCGGCTCATCACGTCATCACCGGTCGAGCCGCTCACAACGGACACTTTCTTGTCCTTGAGATCCTTGAGCGACGCGACCTTGCTGTCCTTGGGAACAGCGATCAACTGACGTGCATCGAAATAAGGTTCCGAGAAATCAAAGCTCTGCTTGCGCTTTTCGTTGATCGTCACGCCCGAGATCACGAAATCCACGTCGCCATTGTTGAGCGATGCGAAGATGCTAGAGAACGGTGTGTTGACGATGCGCAGCTTCATGCCTTGCTGCTTGGCAATGGCGTTGACGATGTCGATGTCAAAGCCGACGATCTGCTTGTCCTTGTTCTCGAATGCAAAAGGCGCGTAGGTTGCGCTGGAGGCTACAACCAGTTCACGGCCCTGCGCCTGCACGCCCGATGCAGTCAACGCCGAGACAGCCAATGCGCCAGCTACCAGCGCAAACTTCTTGTTCCACATATGCAAACCCTTTGCAGCAAAAACCAGTACAAACGCTGGATTATACGTAAGCACATGTTCGCAATGGCCGCGCAGGCGCTCGCCTGCGGTACCGATTTTCAATACAGCAACACTTTACGGGCACATACATTGCCTGCGCGTAGCACCCAGGCCTTTCTGGTTTGCATCTAGCCTTTCTGGTTTGCATCTAATCTAATATGGCAGCACCTTTCCATCCATCCATCCAACCGATGAGCGCTTCCACCTCCCCTACCGCCCTGCCCACCTTTGCCGACGTGCAAGCCGCTTCCGAGCGGCTGCAAGGCGTAGCCCACCGCACACCGGTGCTGCGTTCAACCACGCTCAACAAGCTGACGGGCGCAGAGTTCTTTTTCAAATGCGAGAACCTCCAGCGCATGGGCGCGTTCAAGTTCCGTGGAGGTTACAACGCGCTGGCACAGTTCAGCGCCGAGCAGGCCAAAAACGGTGCGCTGGCATTCTCGTCAGGCAACCATGCCCAGGCCATTGCGCTGTCAGCCCGCATCCTGGGCATGCCTGCCGTGATCGTGATGCCGCAGGACGCGCCAGCGGCCAAGCTGGTGGCCACGCGCGGCTATGGGGCCGAGGTCGTCACCTTCGACCGGTTCACCGAAGACCGCGAGGCCATCAGCACCCGCATTGCCCAGGAGCGCGGCATGACGCTCGTGCCGCCCTACAACCATCCCGATGTCATTGCCGGCCAGGGCACGGCCGCGCTGGAGCTGCTGCAGGATGTTCCCGATCTGGACTACCTCTTCACGCCGCTGGGCGGTGGCGGCCTGCTGTCTGGGACGCTGCTGTCGGCCAAGGCCATGGCGCCGGGCTGCAAGGTTTATGGCGTGGAGCCCGAAGCCGGCAACGACGCGCAGCAATCGCTGCGCAAGGGCGAGATCGTGAAGATCGCCACGCCCAAGACCCTTGCCGATGGCGCGCAGACGCAGGCGCTCGGTGAGCTCACCTTCGCCATCATCCGCCGCGATGTGACCGACATCCTCACCGCCAGCGATGCGCAGCTGGTTGAAACCATGCGCTTCTATGCGGAGCGCATGAAGATGGTGGTGGAGCCCACCGGCGCGCTTTCACTCGCAGCCGCCCGCCATGGCGGCCTGGATCTGAAGGGCAAGCGCGTAGGCATTCTCATCAGCGGCGGGAACGTCGATCTGGCCAGCTACGGGCAGTTGCTCGCCAGCTGAAGCAGCGCCCCTTTGTCTCAGCCCTGCGCCAGCGCAGAGACACGAGCAGGCGCCATCAAGCCCAACAACCGCCGCACTGCGGCCGAGATGGGCGCGATGACCGGAACCTGAAAACGCGGCGCCAGCTGCAGCGCCACTTGCCCCAGGGGCCCGCCGCCAATGATCACGGCTTCCGCCTGGTCCTGCTCGATGCACTGGCGCACCGCTTGCGCCAGCGCAGCCTCCAGCGCCTGGGGGTCGGCTGTCAGGGCGCGCGGGTCTCCCGCAGTGAGGCGGATACCGGTAAAAAGCCCGGCCAGTCCCAGCTCGTGGGCCTTGCCATTGATCGCATCGGCCAGATCGGGCGTTACGGTGGCAATGCCAAACCGCCGCCCGCCCTCCGCAGCCTCCAGCATCGACGACTCGCAGATGCCGACCACGGGCAGATCGGTCGTGCGCCTGACCTGGTGCACGCCAGGGTCTCCAAATGCGCTGATGATGACACCCGACCAGCCTTCTGTCTGCGCCGAGCGCCATGTGGCCTCCACCTCCAGCGCCGCTGCATCCAGCTCCTGCTGATTGACGATCATCAACGGCGCACGTTGCGCGGTCAGCCCGCTGACGGCCACACCGGCGGGTGCTTCGTCTGCCGCGATATTGACCATCATCGATGTGGTGGCCTTGGAGGAGTTCGGGTTGATGACCAGAATGTTCCGCATTCAAATTCTTCCTGAAATCGTGGTGCTCCGCTCAGTGCGGGCGTGCGTGGATCGCTGCTGATGTCGCAGCTGGCTGATCTGCCTGATCGCCATCAAGGGGCGTGGCGTCCGGCGAGGTTCCGTAGGTCTCGGGCACGCTCTGGATGCTGATGACGAAGATCGCGTACATCACGGCCACCATCGAAAACACGCCTGCAAGGCCCACCGAATCGAGCAGTTTTCCCGCTACCAGTGGCATGAAGGCGCCACCGGCCGTGCCGGTCGCAAGAATGAAGGCGGTGCCGAAAGCGCGCACCCGGGTGGGATAGAGCTCGGGCGCAAAGATCCAGATGGTGGTGTTGAGCAGCAGCACAAAGAACTGGAACACCGCCCCCGCCGCCAGCAGCACGACGATGTTCTTGGCCAGAAAACCGATGGACAGCGCGGCAATGCAGGCGCAGACGGCGCCAACCGTCAAAACACGCTTGCGCGGAAAGTGAAAGCCCAGAGCCGATGCGGCAATGGCGCCCAGCAGGCTGCCGCATTGCATCACCATGGTGAACATCAGGCTCTTGGAGATGGAGTAGCCCAGCGTCACCAGAATCGTCGGCATCAGGGTGAGCACGGAAATCTGCGCGCCGTAGGTCATCCATATCGTGATGCACAGCGGGATGGTGCGGCGCGCCAGGGCACCCCGGAAGATTTCGGTAACGCGCACCTTGGTCTTCGACTCCGGCGGAGCTATACCGTCATCGGTGATGAATTGCCGCTGCGGAATGTCCTTGCCCGAGAGGCGGCCTGCGGCCAGCTTGGAGAGCACGGCATTGGTCTCCCTCACCTTGCCTTGCGAGAGCAGAAAGCGCGGCGTCTCGGGAATGTAGCGGCGGTAGAACGCGCCCAGGATGGCCGGCACCATCAGGCACACAAACAGCCAGCGCCAGTTGTTGTCACCCGGAAACAACCAGAACACCAGTAGCCCGAAACCTGGCGCCAGAAAATTGCCCAGGCCGCCAGCTGCGACATTGACCGTACCAATGGCTACGCCACGCGCCTTGGTCGAGCAGAACTCGGCCAGCATCGTCACGGCAATGGCAATTTCACCGCCCAGGCCAAAGCCCACTACCGCACGGCCAATCGCCATCACGGTCAGGTTGGGCGCCATGGCGCAGATGCCTGCCCCCAGCGTGAAGAGCAGCAGATCGATGCTCAGCATGACCCGGCGCCCATACCGGTCTGCCACGTAGCCCGATACGACACGGCCGATGGCCGCTGCCGCGAAGGTCACGGTATTGAGCATGCCGATGTGCGCGGCGTCCAGCCCCCACTGCGCACGCAGCATGGGGCCGACGATGCCGACCGCGTTCTGCTCGAATGCATCAAACAGACAGCCGATCAGAATCAGAAAGATGATGGTGTGGTGCGACCGCGTGACCCCGATCTGGTCCAGCGCCTGGTCAAGCTGAGCCACCTTGGGAGAGTTGGGAAGCGATGAGAGTTGCGGTCCGCCTGCCATATGAGACTCCAGTTGCGTGCTACAGAATGGAAAAATGATTTCCAAAATATATAAATGTGAAAATCAATTTTCAATCACGAAAGAAGAATCCGTTCCGAGGACAAACCCTTGATGGAGCGTTTGGCAATTGTTTTTGAAAGCCCGCTGTCAGATGGGCAGCGTCGTCACAGCTCGTCCAGGTCTTCGTGCAGCAGTTCGATGGCTGCCAGGCGCTTGCGGCCGGCGGCGCCTGCACTCTCGACGACCATGGTAGAGATCAGGTCGCACAACGCCATGACCGCCACATGGTTGTCCAGCGGCCCCGGGCCCATGCATTGGCACTGTATCGACCAGGTCGCTTCGCGGCGGTCGGGCGACATGGCGTCGCTGATGAAAAGGATTTTGCAGCCCATCTTGCCGGCCGCCTCCAGAAGACCGGACATCTGCCCTGTCTGGCGCCGCATGCCGAACACCACCAGGCAGTCCTGTGGCGCCAGCCCTACCAGATGCTCACCCAGCGACTCGCCCGCATCCGGGATCGCCACCACGCAAGGAATCACCTGCAGCATCTGCCAGCGCAGGTAGCGCGCAAAACCATGGCTGCCGCGCGTGCCGAAAATCAGGATCCGGGGCGCCTTGACGAGCGCGGTGACGATGTCCTGCATCTGCATATCGTTCAGCTGGGCAAAGGTGCGCGCCAGATTGGACTGCGATTGCTCAAGGTGGGTTGCAATCCGGCTGGCTGGAGGTGTTTCACCCGCCGCACTTTTGGCCGCTTGAAACAAAGGCGAGCCCGACTCCTTCTCACGCCGCACGTCACGCTTGGCCTCTTCGTAGCTCGCATAGCCCAGGCGCCGGATGAAGCGGCTCACGGTCGCGTTGGACACGCCGGCAAGCGCCGCCAGTTCGCTGGCCGCATAACTTGCCAGCTCGCCCGGAAACTCCAGCATGAAATCGGCAAGCCTGCGCTCTGCGGTGGAAAGCGCTTCAAGCTGGCTGCGAACGCGGCGAACAAAGGAATTGGCGTGTGGTTTGGAATGGTGCATTGACCGGATATGTCTGATGTCTGCTGCGGGAGAACACACTATCCTAAAGTAGATGCCTCTGCCGCGCGAACCCGAGCCCATGACGGCATTGCGATCATTGCAGCTGCATTGGAGTGCGCAAGCAGGTCATTTCCACCCCGCAGCAAAGGCAGGCATCCGTTTCTGGCAAACTCGGTGCCCAGTTTTCACCCTGAAAAACAAAAACATCCATGACCACCAACACCGCCAAAGTCACCATCATCGACCACCCCCTGGTTCAGCACAAACTGACCTTGATGCGCCGCAAGGAAGCCAGCACCAACAGCTTTCGCCGCATGCTGGGTGAGCTGTCGACGCTGATGGCCTATGAGATCACGCGCGACTTCCCGCTGCAGGACCTGGAAATCGAAACGCCCATGGAGAAAATGGTGGGCAAAGTGATTGACGGCAAGAAGCTGGCACTGGTGTCCATCCTGCGCGCAGGCAATGGCTTTCTGGATGGCATGCTGAATGTAGTGCCCGGCGCCCGCATCGGCCACATCGGCCTGTACCGCGACCCACAAACGCTGCAGCCGGTCGAGTATTACTTCAAGATGCCCGACAACATGGGCGAGCGCGATGTGATCGTGGTCGACCCAATGCTGGCAACCGGTAATTCTGCCGCCGCAGCCGTGCAGCAGCTCAAGGACAAGTGCCAGCCCAAGTCCATCAAGTTCATGTGCCTACTGGCTGCTCCCGAAGGCATTGCCACCCTGCAGAAAGCGCACCCCGATGTGCCCATCTTCACGGCTACCGTGGACCGCGAGCTCAACGACCACGGCTACATCCTGCCCGGCCTGGGCGATGCTGGCGACCGCATTTTCGGCACCAAGTAACGCAAAAGCCATCCCCGTCAAGCCGCGCCCGCGCTGTAGCGCGGGCGCTTTTTTTTGCACTTACCCTGCCCAAACCAGGTTTGATTTCCCCCAATGCTATTTCATAGATAGCAATTTGCGCTTATCGGGCAAGCGCTACAACCTGCTTTCCTGCCAATCGCTTGCCAATCGCTGATCAATCTGTTTCTCGCGCACGCAGCACCATGGTGTTGCCTGCCATGCTCACATCGAAGTAGCGCAGAAAATTCTGGCCCAGCAGCGCATCCTTGTCACTCTCACCGGTGTAGCCGGTGCCAACCCGCAGGTTGTTGACGGCGAATGGGCCGACCTCGATACGCTCTGCCCGGCGCATGGTGCCTTCGCGCACGCCATTGGCCGTCTGGAACTGCATGGGCACGCCTTCAGGCAACTGGGCGCGCTCGGCCACCTTGTCGGTGATGCTGATGATGCTCGCCCCGGTGTCAACCATGAACTGCACGGGCACGCCATTGACGGCTCCGCCCACGCGGAAATGTCCGTCACGGTCGCGCGGAATCTCCAGCACCCCATGGGCCAGCACCTTTCCTTCGGCGGGTTTGCGGTACATCTCAGTGGCCAGATAGATCACCAGCGTCACCGCCGCCCAGCCCGCCAGCAGCAACCAGGTGGTGCGGCGGGTAGGCGCTGGCGGACCACCATGGGGTGAGGATTTGCGCTCAGCGACCGGCGGAGTTGCGGGTGGATAGGCTGGCGGCCACGCGGGTGCTTGGCTAGATGGAGCCGAAGAATGCGATGAAGGCGCAGGAGCCTGCCACGGCGCGGGCGGCGATGGCTGCGAAGCAGTTGCGGACGGCTCTGCAGGCGCGGTGGAATCCGGCGCTGCAGACACAGGGTCGGGGTTATGGGTGCGAAGTCGGCTCATGGATCAGCTTCAAAACCTACCCAAACAGAAATGCAAAAAGCGCACTGCCAAGAGACCCGCGCATTCGCCGGAGCCCAGTTTGCGTAGGCCGTAGTTTCGTGCCGACGCATACAAAGGATGCGCCAGCCGGTAAAAGAGCCTGAATCATACCGGCACCGAAGGCATACGTCCCCGCATCGCTGTGAGCCTGCCTGCATCGCCCGCCTTTCGCGCCCGGTGGCACAGCAGATGCGACAGCCAGCTTGCACTGGCCTGCAGTCCCTTGCGTTAGGATGGCCGCCTCTGCATTCACTGCCGCGATAGCGATCACACGGCTCTGCCACCAGTCGCCCTGCTCCTCCATGACCACTTCACGCCGCCACCTGCTTCAAGGACTTGCCAGCCTAGCCAGTGCCTGCGCCCTGCCCCTTGGCCTGACCCGGGCCTACGCTGCAGATCCCCCCTGGCCCAGCAAACCGCTGCGCTTTGTAGTGGGCTACCCGGCAGGCTCGTCACCCGATATGCAGGCGCGCATGATTGCCCAGCCCCTGGCACAGATCCTGGGCCAGCCGGTGGTGGTGGACAATCGGCCCGGGGCCAGCGGCAATATCGGCGCAGACCAGGTGGCCCGCGCTACCGATGACCATACCTTCGGCATCATCGGCAATGGCCCGCTGACGTCATCACAAGCGCTGTATTCCAGGCTGCCTTACAACCCCGCCAAGGATTTTGCACCGCTGGCACTGGTTGGCGTATCGCCGCTGGCCTGGGTGGTGCCCGCTGCGGCAGGTACTTCTGCCGACAAGGCGCTGGCGAGTTTGCGCAAAAAAGGCAAGGCCGCCAGCTACGGCTCTACTGGCCTGGGCTCTGGCGGCCACCTGGGCATGGAACTGCTCAAAGATGCCCTGCACTTTGAAGCGCTGCATGTGCCCTTTACTGGCGCGCCAGGCGTGGTGACCGCCCTCATCGGTGGTCAGCTCGATTGCGCGCTGCTGCCGATCTCATCTGTCCTGCCCTTGGTGCAGAGCGGCAAGCTCACAGCGCTGGCCGTAACCTCGGCCCAGCGCACCAATCTGATGCCGGACACCCCTTCGATGCGCGAAATCGGCGCCAAGGATGTGAACATCGAGGTCTGGAATGCACTGATGGCCCCTGCTGGCATGCACGCTGTAGCACAGGGCCCATTGAGCGACGCCCTGGTCAAGGTGTTGGGCAGCACTGAAATCAAGGAACAGCTGTTGCGCCAGGCCTGGACTCTGGACAACCCATCGCCCATTCTTCTGCAGCAGCGCATTGCTGCCGACCGCAAGATGTACAACGAGCTGATTGCCCGCAAGAAGCTGCAGCTCGAATGAACGGCTGGTCTTGAGTCAAGTACCCGGACAACCTGCGGGCACGGCGCCAGCAGGCCTCTCAGACCCTGAAGCAAGCCGCGTGCAAGCCTGTCAGCGCCTCACCTGCAGCGCGCCAGGGTTGACGATATTCGTTGGCCGCCCCTTGATGTAGTTGATCACGTTGTCGAACGCGGCACCAAAGTACATCTCGTAGCTGTCCAGCTCCACATAGCCGATGTGCGGCGTGCAGATGCAGTTCTCCAGCCGCAGCAGGGCATGGCCCTGCAAGGTGGGCTCACTCTCGAACACATCCACCGCGGCGATACCCGGGCGGCCCCGGTTGAGCCCGGCGATCAAGGCATCGGGCTGCACCAGCTCTGCACGCGAGGTGTTCACAAAGGTGGCCGTCGGCTTCATCATCGATAGGTCGTCAAAGCTGATGCAGCCGCGTGTCTGGTCGTTGAGCCGCAGGTGAACCGAAAGCACGTCGCTGGCCGCAAAAAATGCCTGTTTGCTGGGAGCGACCTTGTGCCCGTCAGACAGGGCACGCGCACGCGAGTTATCGCTGCCCCAGACCAGTACCTCCATGCCGAAGGCCTTGCCATAGCCTGCCACCATCTGGCCAATCTTGCCGTAGCCCCAGATACCCAGCGTGCGGCCGCGCAGCACCGTACCCAGGCCAAAATTGGGCGGCATATTGGCCGCCTTGAAGCCTGACTGCTGCCAGGCGCCGTGCTTGAGATTGGCAATGTACTGCGGCAACCTGCGCGCAGCCGACATGATGAGCGCCCATGTCAACTCTGCCGGTGCAACGGGAGAGCCCACACCTTCGGCCACCGCGACGCCGCGCTCGGTGCAAGCCGTCAGGTCAATGTGCGAGCCGACCCGGCCGGTCTGCGCGATCATTTTGAGACGGGGGAGTTTTTCCAGAAGCAGGCGGTTGATGTGCGTGCGCTCACGGATCAATACGATGATGTCGGCATCGCGCAATCGCACCGACAGTTGTCCCAGACCCTTGACGGTATTCGTATATACCTTGGCCGAGTAGTCGTCCAGGCGCGACGCGCACTGCAGCTTGCGCACTGCATCCTGATAATCGTCCAAGATCACAATATTCATACGAAGACCATTTTTCCTCGAACGCCACACCCAGATGGCCCAGATGACCCAGTTCCACAGGAGGCTGCATATCCTGATGCGCCCAACTGCTGGTAGCAAAGCCGGTACCCTGGCCATTTGGCCGCATGGCAAAAACAATCTTCTGCGCAGCGCCAGCGGCCTCATAAGCTATGAACATCATAGCATTTATTAATGCAAAAAGGCCACCTTGGCTTCGCCCCCCTATAAATACCAATAGCGTATCAACTATCTGTTTTCATAAAAACCGTTGATTGTTCGACAATTCCGTCATCCTGCCGCTACACCGCTGCGTTGTACCGGAATGCCCCAGCCGCAGGCAGTTGTTGCTTTCGCCACCAAAGCCCATCGCTTTACATCGCGCATCGCTAGCAACTGTGCGTGCTTAGCGCTATAACTATTGCTCTCCATCTGCTTTGTTGGTTGATACCACCATGACGAAATCGGCTGTCCGCTCCCGCAACTGTTGCTCCAAGCATATGTTCGAAAGAACCATGGAGGAATGGGGAGGCGAACAGGACCTATGGGTATTTGCCTATGGTTCGCTGATCTGGCGTCCGGAGTTCGAGTTTCTGGAGTGCCGCCACGCCCGTGTATATGGCTGGCACCGCGCGCTCAAGATGTGGAGCCACATCAATCGCGGCACGCCCGAATGCCCGGGCCTCGTGTTTGGCATGTTCTCAGGTGGCAGTTGCCGGGGCATGGCCTTTCGTATTGCCCGCCACCATGTGCCGGAAATGATGCCGCGCCTGTGGCAGCGTGAAATGGCCACCGATGCCTACGACCCCAAGTGGCTCGACTGCCAGACCGAGAGCGGCAACGTAAAGGCGCTGGCTTTTACCCTGTCCAAAACCAGCCCCCGCTGCACCGGTACCCTGTGCGAGGATGACTACCGCCGGATTTTTGCGCAGTCGTGCGGTATCTACGGCACCACCCTCGACTATGCGCAGTCCACCTTTACTGCGCTGCTGCAGCAAGGGATTCATGACCGCGCTCTGGAGCGCCTGCTTCAGCTCTCGCCAGCAGCGAACGCCTGACCCCCCGCAACCCCATCTCAGCCAGTCGACTGCCATGGCAGGCTCTTTGGCTTTTACATAGCCCATAACAAACACCCTGCGCCTGACTGCAATGCTTGCAATGCCAGGCCACAGGGTGGTCATGGTGTTTCCAGGTTCTAGGCTCAGGGATGGAGCCCTGAGGTAAGCAACGGCTCCCTGGAGGAGCCGTTTGCCGGGTTACAGCCCGCAGGCTGCAACGGGAGTAATTGGTTTACAGCGATGCTGGTGCGCGCTTGCGATCACGTTCGTCTTCTGGCCAGATGCTGAAAACAGTAGTGGGGGTCATGTCAAAAATCTCCTAAAGATGAGACTACAACGGGCTGCGCATGAAGCAGGTTGACAGTGCCCTCTGCAAAATGGAATATTTACATAATGTTTACATTTATTGAATTTACCCATGCAATTCTTTGAAAATTGCTCAACAAATGGTGCTTCACATCAACGGAAATTTTCTCTATTATCAATATATATCATCAACTTATATCAAAAATCAAGAAAGTAACTTAATCCTTCACAACGAGCCGTGAACAAGGGATAGAACATTCAATTCGTCATTATTTCCATCAAAAAATTTTCCTTTCGATGAAATATTTCGTCATTTAGATAGATAAAAGAGGATTTTTTGGTCGTTTTTACCATTCACATCTTCACACCTGGCTGTGAACGATCACCTGGGGCTGTGGCCGCCAGCCATGGTTCAACGGGCCATGCCCCTGGCCGGTATGAACATCGGCGCCAGAGGCGATAGCGCCCAGAATGTATTCGCGGCCCCGCTGCACTGCATCGGGCAGCGCGCAGCCCAAAGCCAGCTGGCAGGCGATCGCAGATGACAAGGTGCAGCCAGTGCCATGGCCATTGTGGGTATGGATACGAGGCGAAGCCAGCCGCAGGCGGGTGCCATCAGCCACTGCCAACAAGTCCACCACCTCGTTGCCCGGCAAATGCCCTCCTTTGACCAGTACCGCATTGGCTCCCATGGCAAGCAGGTCTTGGGCCGCCTGCTCCAGCTCATCTGCCCCCTGGATGGTGCGCCCGAGCAGCAAACCTGCCTCATCAAGATTGGGCGTAATCACCGCAGCACGGGGAAAAAGCTGCTCCACCAACTCACCCACCGTCGCCTCGGCAATCAGGCGGTCACCGCTGGTGGCCACCATCACCGGATCGAGCACCACATTGCGCAGTGCATACCGGTCGATGGCACTGGCAACGACCTGCACCACGTCCGGCGCATGCAACATACCGATCTTGACGGCGTCGGTGCCGATGTCCTGCAGCACCGCATCCAATTGGCCGCACAGAAACTGGGGCGGCACCCCGTGAATGCCGCGCACGCCCTGGGTGTTTTGCGCCGTCAACGCCGTAATTGCCGTCATGCCATAGCAACCCAATGCGCTCATGGTCTTGAGGTCGGCCTGGATACCTGCGCCGCCGCCACTGTCAGAGCCAGCAATCGACAGCACCCGGGCATAGCGCGGCAAGGTGGCAGAAGCGGTGGCATTCGAGCTGATCATGGTGGGTCATCCAAAACAAAGGCCGGGCAACACAGGCCCGGCGCGCAGAAATTATCCACGATTGCAGCTGCGGCTTGATGCTGCATGGCCCGCCGCACCAGGCGCTGTGTTATTAGAACGTGTTTAAGATCTCTAATGAGTTCGAAGCGCCGGGCCTTGCTTGCACCGGGGTGCAAGCAAGGCCAGCGCACAGAAATCTCCCGATTTCACTCCAACCCGGAGGGACAGTGGGTTTGGGGGCGCCCGGCTAGGGACGCCCCGGCTAGGGGCGGTCTGCGTCGTTGCAGCGCTTGCCAATAGCTGGCTATTGGCTGCGCACTGCGCCGCTAGGCGCGCCCCTCGCATCCCATCCCAAGCCGGGCGCCCCGAAAATCACTGTCGCGGCGCGAGGAGATCGTAAACAGGTTCTAATATCCGCTTGAGACGAAACAGGGGTGTCCCTGTGCATGCATTTGCTGCATGCACTGCGCGGCTGAGATCAGACCCTTTCACCCGATCCAGACCATGCTGGCGTGGGGAGTTTTCGACACGGAGACATCCGCTGTTTTGTCTGTTGCGCGCCGGTCGCTTTCACTAGCCCGGGCGACCATAGGCAAACATGACTTCTCACGCACTGATTCCCGCTCCTGCCCAACTTGCCATCCTTGGCGGCGGCCTGCTGGGGCGCCTGTTGGCCCTTGCGCTTTCGGACAAGGGCTATTCCATCGATCTGTATGACCGCGGCGGCCCCGAGGCGGAGCATGCAGCGGCGCATGTGGCCGCCGCCATGCTGGCACCCCTGGCCGAATCGGCGATTACCGAGCATGGCGTAGTGCGCATGGGCCAGTACGGCCTCACACGCTGGCCGCAGCTCATTGCCCAGTTGGCCGATCCTGTGTTCATTCAGCAGGCAGGCACCATGGTGGTATGGCACCGGCAGGATGCGGCCGAAGCCCAGCGCTTTCGCGGCATTCTGGAACGTACCCAGGCTGCCATTCCGCAGCTGCCGCCTCTGGAGGCGATGGATCGCTCCGCCCTGCACGCGCTTGAGCCCGCGCTCGCTCAGCATTTTCAGCAAGGCTATTACCTGCCTGGTGAAGGCCAGCTGGACAACCGCCAGTTGCTCACTGCCCTCGTGCCCGCGTTGCAGGCGGGTGGCGTGCGCCTGCACTGGCATACGCCACGCGAGGTGGGCGACTTCGCTCCTGGCGAATCCGGCCAGCCAGACTGGCTGATCGATACCCGAGGCCTCGGTGCCAAACCGCAGTGGAACGCTCTGCGTGGCGTGCGCGGCGAGGTGGTGCGTGTGCACGCGCCCGAGGTGAACCTCAGCCGCCCCACGCGCTTGATGCACCCGCGCTACCCGATCTACATTGCACCCAAGCAGAACCATCTGTTCGTGATCGGCGCCACCGAGATCGAATCGGACGATATGTCGCCCGCAAGCGTTCGCTCGGCCATGGAGCTGCTCTCTGCGGCCTATACGGTCCACAGCGGCTTTGCCGAGGCGCGCATCCTGGAGATCGGTGTGCAGTGCCGCCCCGCCCTGCCCGACAACCTGCCTGCCCTGCGGCAAACCCGGCCGCGTGTACTGGAAATCAATGGTCTGTACCGCCACGGCTTCATGATCTCTCCTGCGGTGCTCGATTGCGCCTTACAGGTGGTGGAAACCGGCAGCTCGCCGCTGGCGGCGCAATTTGGCATGGCAGTCAACCTGCTCTGAAAACCTGTTTTCACCCTCTATGATGGGCACTTCAACCCGTATGACGATGCAAATCCTTTTGAACAACCAGGCCACCGAACTGCCCGCCAATGCCACCGTGGCCCAGGCGCTGGCCCAATTGCGGCCACAGCCGCCCTTTGCGGTAGCGGTGAACACCGAGTTCGTGCCCAAGGCGCGCTACGAAAGCCAGGTGCTCCAGGCCAATGACAAGGTCGAAGTGATCTCGCCGGTCACGGGCGGATGATGACCCCATGAACCGCGCCCGCAATCCACAGACATGCGCCGCGAATGCACGCCCCGGGTTCTGCATGTTTGCCAGCTCGCGCAAACTTAGTCTCTTTTTGATAGCTGCTCGCGCTTGCCAGATGAGCGTTGATGGCCATTTTTCTACCAATTATTTGCCATGACTGCCATTTCATCCTCCGACGACGCCCTGGTTCTGTACGGCCAGCGCTTTCAAAGCCGGCTGCTGCTGGGCACGTCGCGCTATCCATCTCCGGCTGTGCTGGAGGCCGCAGTCTCCCGGGCCAAACCGGCCATGGTGACCGCATCGCTGCGCCGCCAGGGCAGCAATGCCGCAGAGACCGGCAGCGACTTCTGGGCTTTGCTCAAACGCCTTCAAGTGCCGGTACTGCCCAATACGGCTGGCTGCATGCGCGTACAGGAAGCGATCACCACGGCGCAAATGGCGCGCGAGGTGTTCGAGACGCCGTGGATCAAGCTGGAGCTGATCGGTGACGACTACACCTTGCAGCCCGACACGCTCAACCTCGTCGAAGCAGCCTCCATTCTGATCAAGGACGGCTTTCAGGTGCTGCCTTACTGCACCGAAGACCTGGTGCTGTGCCAGCGCCTGGTCGATGTTGGTTGCCAGGCTGTCATGCCTTGGGCAGCACCCATTGGCACAGGCCGTGGTCCCGTCAACCCGTATGCAATGCAGGCCTTGCGCGAACGCCTTGATGTGCCGTTGATCTGCGATGCGGGGCTTGGCCTGCCCAGTCACGCCTGCCAGGTGATGGAATGGGGTTTTGATGGCGTGCTGCTCAACACCGCCGTAGCGCTGTCGCAAGACCCGGTCGCCATGGCAGGCGCCTTTGCCGACGCCACGGCAGCAGGCCACGCCGCCTTCCGGGCGGGCGCCATGCAGGCGCAGGATACGGCACAACCGAGCACGCCGGTATTGGGCACGCCTTTTTGGCACAACTCCTGAATGGGTAGCTGCCAGCGCATACCAGACGAGCACAATACGCCAAAAATAGCCATGAACGCCAGCCTCATCACCCAAGCCATCCTTGCCGCGCATCAGGCAGCTTTTGCCGATTTTCCGCCGCAGGCCGCGCCTATCTTGGCGGAAGCGCAGCTGCAGGATGCCGTGTACGCGGGAGCGGTCGCCGCCTGCTGTCAGCTGGGCTTTATTGCCATCGATGCAGATTGCATCGCCAAAGCGTGGTCGGCGCAGAGCCAGCGGCTGGGTGTGTTCGACGCGCTGGCCTGGCCCGCGACCGCCGCAGATTTTGGCCTGCAGCCCCGCACAGAAACAGGAGCCTTTGCTGCCTGTCCCGAACACCTGGGTCTGTATGCCGTGCTACCTACGGCCCGATGGGTGGGCCGTATGGCGCGCGCCGGAGTCCCCACCGTGCAGTTACGCTTCAAATCCGAGGATGCCGCGGCCGTTGAGCGCGAAGTCAAGGCGGCGGTAGAAGCAGTCAAAGGTACGCGCGCCCTACTCTTCATCAACGACCATTGGCGCCAAGCCATCGCAGCAGGCAGCTACGGCATTCACCTGGGCCAGGAAGACCTCGATGCGCTCAGCAGCGCCGATCTGGCCACCTTGCGCACCAGCGGTGTACGCCTGGGCGTCAGCACCCACGGCTATGCCGAGATGGTGCGCGCCAGCCAGGCTCAGCCCAGCTATATCGCGATGGGGGCGGTGTTTCCTACCACGCTCAAGAAAATGGCGACCGTGCCGCAAGGCCTGGCGCGCCTGATGCGCTATGCCGCATTGACGCGCAGCTATCCGCAGGTGGCGATTGGCGGCATTGGCGCTGCGCAGTTTGCACAAGTATTGGAGAGCGGCGTTGGCTCCATCGCCGTGGTACGCGCCATCGTCAATGCCGACAACCCAGAAAAAGCTGCTGCCGATTTGATGGCGCTGATGCCGCCGCGCTACACCACGTAAAGCAAGACTGCATCGCGCCGCCCTGCGGCAGCGTTCAGAAATGCACGCAGTTCTGCCTGCAGCCGCACCAACTGGCGCATTGTTTCGAGCTGATCGAGTGCATGGCCGCCTCCCGCTGCACCACGCGCCTGGAGCGCCTGCACTCGCTGAGAGAACACCCCTGCATCCAGCGCCGCCAGACGCCGCACGCAATCCTCCACCCGGTCGGCCGGCCACACCCAGCAATGCAAGGCGGGAGTGCCCTCCACGGCCACGCCATCGGCCAGCTCTGGCAAGACGTCCATCAACTGCTGCCACAGCGGGCCAAACTGCATCATGGCATTGGGGCCGGCCTGGATGGCGCTGCGCTGCAGATAGGGGTCGATGCTGGCGGGCTCGATCAAAAAGCCGCGCAGGTCGTAGCGGTTTATGGCATATAGCAGCCCTTCGTCCGTCATGCGCGCACCTCGCCAGCTGCTGCTTGTGCAACTGCCTGCGCAGCGACAATGGATTCTTTCATGGCTGCAATCTGGGAAATATTGTCGGGATCACACACCTGGTACAGCAACAAGGCTTTTTGCAGATGCGCCAAGTGCGCGGCGGGTTGGCCTACCTCGGCCATGAAGCCGGCAAAAACCTCATAGGCACGCGCCGCGGCCAGCGAATAGCCTCGGTAGGCACGGTGCTGAATGCGCAGCGATTGCTCGATCAAGGGCTTGACCTTGGCAGGCTGATGACGCACTGAAAATGCGGCATAGCGCGTCAGCACGTCAGACACGGCTTCGTTGTCTTCCATCACATCACCCATGGTGGCGATATGCTCATAGGCAATACGCCAGTAATCCAACGCACCGGGAATATCGCCTGCACGCTCAGCATTGAGTGCCAACCGCTGCAGTACACCGCAAATTTGCGCACCGCTGCCTGCATTGCGCGCCAGCAACGCCAAGGCGTCACGGTAGTACTGACTGGCTCCAGCAGTGTCTCCTCTGGCATAGGCCAGATCGCCCAGCTTTTCCATAGCCTGACGCTGCAACAACTCTGGCACTGGGCTTTGGCCTGCGGGCGTACGAGCTGACTGGCTGGCCAGCTGCAGCAATTGCACTCCATGGGCCTGCACCTGCCCGGGATCGCCCAGTCTGTGTGCAATCTCCATGGCATTCAGATGGTGCTCCGCCAGATCGGATACATCCACCGCCTTGGCAGACTGGCGCATGGCGATGATTTGCGCACACAACGGGGCTGCCCGTTGCCAATCGCCTGCGCGCATCAATGCCTCATACTGGCCGGGCTCCACCTGCACGGCCCCGGCACCTGCCGGGCTTTGCAGCTGCGGGTTGCGCAACCGGTCGAGCCAACCCTGAGCCTGCTGGGTTTGCACCGACAAATGCGCAAACGGGGCGGCCAGGTGCACACCCATCTGCAATTTCTTGCGCGCCGCCTCCAGGTATTGGGTTTGGTAGAGCACCATGCCATGCAACAGATAGGCTTCAGCCAGGTGCGGATCGTGTTGCGGGCGACGGCTGCGCTGCTGCAGGTATTGAACCAGGCGCTCTGCGGCGGTGTGCGCCCCCTTGGGATGGTTATCGTGCAACGTCTGGGCAATCTGCTTCTTGGTCAGTTTGATCGCCCGGGCCTTCTTTTGAGTATCAGTCTCCTCCGGGGAGGGCGCCTCATCCTTGACTGTAGCGGCCAAGGGCGCAGCTCGCACAAGGGGCGCACGCCCGGAATCCACAAACCCAGCCAGTTGGGTATCCATTTCCTCTTCCACCCGGAAATAGTCATACAGCCAAAAGCCATCATGGCCCAACCACAAAAGGATGGGGCCCAGCAGATAAGGAGCGTAAGACGCCCAACGCCCGCCCCAGCTCCACAGTGCAACCATCAATAGCGTCAGCAACAGCTGCGCCGCCGCGCTGGCATAGCGCTGCAGATAAAAGCGGTGCGCGCCAGCCCAGCCTGCCCCAATCAGCAAGCCATAAGCCAGACGAGCTTGTTTTTCCCCCATCCCTGCATCCTCTCTTCACCCCGGCCAAAACCAGTGGGTGGATTTTTATCAGCAGCATTTCATGGGTGAGATGCACCTCTGCCACGCGCCAACAGGCGATTGCCACTATAGGAAGTATAGCAATTGCCCATCAACCGACCTAATTCGTTCACGCAACTGTGCACGCGCTGCGACAGCTACCAAATATGTAGCAAAACAGGCCTGCACAGCAAGCGACACCCTGGCAAGCCTAGTGCAAACAAGCTGCGGACGGTGGCAGATTTCAATGAGTGGTGCCAAGCCGAAGCCCGCGAACGCCCGTAAGGGCGCATTGATTTCAGTGCGGGCTGCCAACCGCGCCCGAACCCGCATACATAATTTTTGAAAAACAAGCGCTTGCACGCTACCTGTGCGTATGGTCGCTACTCAATATATAGCAAATGGCTAAACGCTGGCGAGCTCGGCATCTTCCACCGGGCGACCGGGCTTGGTGCGGGCCAGCTGCATCACCTCGCGGGGGGGCAGCGTTTTGAGGCGATGGTCGCTCCAGACCTGGCGCCAGCGGCGCGCGCCGGGCATGCCCTGGCGCAGGCCCAGCATGTGGCGCGCGATGCTGTACCAGTGCGTGCCGTGGGCAGCAGCTTCGCGCTCCATGTAGCGCACCATCTCTTCTTCCACCGATTCGCGTGTGGCATCGCTGGCTACGTCCCCGTAGTACAGCGCGTCCCAGCGGGCGAGCCACCAGGGGTTGTGGTAGGCCTCGCGGCCCACCATCACGCCGTCCACCTGCGCAAGTTGCGCGGCAGCGGTTTCGTCATCGGCAATGCCGCCGTTGATGGCTATGGTGAGCTCGGGGAAGTCGCGCTTGAGCTGCGCCACCACGTCATAGCGCAGCGGAGGAATCTCTCGGTTTTCCTTGGGCGACAGCCCCTTGAGCCAGGCATTGCGCGCATGGACGATGAACACCTCGCAGCCAGCGTCAGCCACGGTGCCAATAAAGTCGCGCACGAAATCGTAGCTTTCCACCTTGTCGATACCAATGCGGTGCTTGACGGTGACCGGTATATCCACCACATCACGCATCGCCTTCACGCAGTCGGCCACCAGGTCCTTCTCGTTCATCAGGCAGGCGCCAAACGCGCCGCGCTGCACCCGCTCGCTGGGGCAGCCGCAGTTGAGGTTGACCTCGTCATAGCTCCATTCCTGCGCCAGCTTGGCGCACTGCGCCAAATCGGCAGGTTCACTCCCCCCCAGTTGCAAGGCGACAGGGTGCTCCTCATCGTTGAAACGCAGATGCCGTGCCACATCGCCATGGATCAGGGCGCCGGTCGTCACCATCTCGGTATAGAGCAAGGTGTGGCGTGTGAGCAGGCGGTGCAGGTAGCGGCAATGGCGGTCGGTCCAATCCATCATCGGCGCCACGCTCATGCGCCAGGGGCTGTGTTTTTGGGATTCGGTCATGGTATCTGGCAGCCTGGGGGCAGATCTTCTACCCGGGCGCAAAGCCGTTGCATGCCTGAAAGCCGGTCTCGGCCGCATGCATCGGCGAATGATTGGTAATGCGCCATTTTAATTTAGACGGACTCCGAAGCCACAACAACACCGTAATGACCGCTTACACGGCACCAACTGCCTCGGCATACACTGTGGTAACGGCTACAGGAGGAAGACCGTGGACACCTCACGCATGATGGTCATGTGCCAACCGTCTGACCCGGTGCTCCGCCGTATGAGCAGCGCCGTCGACCAGCGCGGTTTGCGCGAGTTTCTGGGAGCGCGCATGTTCCCCGAACGCAACTGGCACCAGACGCTATGTGGCCCCTACGAGGCCTGCCATGCCACAGAGCGGACACTGGCGCGTGCATGCGATACCGCTCTGGCCGCGCCGATGCGGGCTTTCCGGTTGAGGCTGAACCGCATTCGCAGCGACCGTTGGCCTGATGAAGAGCGGATCCACTGGTCATTCCTGTCCCAGGGCCGGCCCAGCGACTTTGATGCCCTGCTCCAGTTCTTGCGGACCGAGGTGCAACCAGACCTGCCCCCCGATACAGGGCATACGCCCCATGTCACCATCAGCTACCGGGCGCCTGCCCCGTTGGATACGCTACGCATTCAGCCCATTGACTGGCTGATCCAGCAGATTTCGCTGGTGGTACGGCAAGGCACAGGCAATGGCTGGCGCTACGAGGTGCTGCAAAGTTGGGAGCTGCCCATCATGCCTGCCAATGACCACCAGTTAGAGTTATTCGCACCGCAGTGATCTGGCCCAGCCCATGAAAAAGCCGCCGCAGTGCCTGGCACTACAGCGGCTTTGGGCGTAATGCCTTTTCGAGATCAACCGCCCAGGTAGGCCTTGCGTATATCCTGGTTGCGCAGCAGATTGACGCCGCTGTCTTCCAGCGTGACCCTGCCGGTCTCCAGCACATAGCCCCGGTCGGCAATCTGCAGTGCCTGGTTGGCGTTCTGCTCCACCAGGAACACCGTCACCCCCTGCTCGCGCACGGCCTTGATGATCTCGAAAATCTGCGCAATGATGAGCGGCGCCAACCCGAGCGTGGGCTCGTCCAGCAACAGCAGGCGCGGCTTGCTCATCAGCGCCCGGCCAATGGCTAGCATCTGCTGCTCTCCGCCCGACATGGTGCCGGCGCGCTGCTCGGCCCGCTCCTTGAGGCGTGGAAACAGGCCATAGACGTAGTCGATGCCCTGGGCGATCTCATCCTTGCTCAGGAAAAACGCACCCATCTGCAGATTCTCGACCACCGTCAGATCCTTGAAGACCCGGCGGCCTTCCGGCGAAACAGCAATGCCCTTGCGCATGATCAGGTGCGAGGGCTGACCCACCAGCTCTTCGCCCTCAAACTTGATAGAGCCGCTCGTCGCGCGAGGATTGCCGCACACGGTCATCAGCAAGGTGGTTTTGCCCGCGCCGTTGCTGCCGATCAGCGAAACGATCTCACCCTGGTTGACATGCAGGCTCACATCGTTGACTGCACAGATCGCACCGTAATGCGTGCTGATACTCTTGATTTCCAACATCGGCTGCATCACGACTCTCCCAGATACGCCTTGATCACGCGTTCGTCATTGCGGATCGCCTCTGGCACACCCAGTGCAATCGGCTTGCCATATTCCATCACCAGGATGCGCTCGGACACCCCCATCACCAGACTCATGTCATGCTCGATCAGCAGCACAGTCACACCGTACTCCTTGCGAAGTTGATCGATGAGGTGCTGCAGCTCCACCTTTTCCTGCGGATTGAGACCCGCGGCGGGCTCGTCCAGCATCAGGAGCTTGGGGTTGGTGATCATGCAGCGCGCAATCTCCAGCCGGCGCTGGTGGCCATAGGCAAGATTGCCCGCCTCGCGGTTGGCGAAGGCGCGCAGGCCCATCACGTCGAGCCAATGCGCAGCATTCGCCTTGGCCTCTTCTTCTGCAGCACGGTAGGCCTTGGTCTTGAACAGCCCCGAGAGCAGATTGCGCTTGACCTGCTGGTGCTGCGCGACCAGCAGATTCTCCAGCACCGTCATGCCCTTGAACAAGCGCACGTTCTGGAAGGTACGCACCACGCCATGGTTGGCCACCGCATGGCTGGGCAAGCCCGCGATGGACTGCCCGTTGAGCGTAATACCTCCCTCGGTCGGCTTGTAAAAACCGCTGATGCAGTTGAACACCGTGGTCTTGCCTGCGCCGTTGGGGCCGATGATGGCGAAGATCTCTTGCTGCTTGACGTCCAGCGCCACATGGTCGACAGCCAACAAGCCGCCAAAGCGCATGCACAGGCCGTCCACTTTCAACATGGTTTGACTCATAAACACTTCTCCCTGTTTGCGTTATCCGTGTTTACGGTCACTTCAACTCTTCGTGGTGGCGCTTCATCGGGAACAGGCCCTGTGGACGCCACACCATCATCAGAATCATCACCAAGCCGAAGATCAGCATGCGGTACTCAGAGAACTCGCGCGCAAACTCGGGCAATACCGTGATCAGGATCGCCGCCACGATCACGCCCAACTGCGAGCCCATGCCCCCCAGCACCACAATGGCCAGGATCAGCGCAGACTCGATGAAGCTGAACGATTCGGGGCTGACGATGCCCTGGCGTGCGGCGAAGAATGCCCCCCCAAAGCCCGCAAACATGGCGCCCAAGGTAAAGGCCGACAGCTTGATCTTCGTGGGGTTCATGCCCAGCGATTTGCAGGCCACCTCGTCTTCACGCAAAGCCTCCCAGGCACGGCCAATCGGCATGCGGATGAGACGATTGCTGATCCACAGGGTAACCAGGGCCAGAATCAGCGCCAGCAGATACAGGAAGATCACCATGTGCATGGTGTTGAACTCAAAGCCCAGAAACTGCTGCAAGGTCTGCGCCCCCTCCTTGGAGGCCGTGCGCGTCAGCTCAAAACCCAGCAGCGTTGGCTTGGGAATATTGGAGATGCCATCGGGCCCGCCAGTAAAACCCACCAGGTTCACCAGCAGCAATCGGATGATCTCGCCAAAGCCCAGGGTCACGATGGCAAGGTAATCGCCACGCAGCCGCAACACGGGAAAGCCGAGCAAAAAACCGAACAGTGCAGCAGCGGCGCCCGAAAACGGCAATGCTTCCCAGAACGACCACCCCGCCCAATGAAACAGCAAGGCATAGGTGTAGGCGCCCACGGCGTAGAAGCCGACAAAACCCAGGTCCAGCAGGCCCGCAAAGCCCACCACGATGTTCAGGCCCAAGCCCAGCATCACATAGATGAGCGCCAGGGTGGCGATATCGACGGCATTACGGCCACTGAAAAAAGGCCAGACAATGGCCGCCACAATCACCAGCCACATCAAGGTGATGCGGGTGCTGTGCTTTATGGCAGGCAAGCTTGGGGCCTTGATGTGCGCCATCTGCTTGGCCAGAAACGGCTTGATGAGCTGCAGCACCAGCACAATCACAAAGCCCCAGATCACCAGATTCCAGTGCGGTTCGATGTAATTGCGCGTGCCTTTGCGCTCAAGGTGCAGGCCGAAAATGGGCAACACCACCAGCGCCGCCAGCACGGCGGAAATCAATGCGTTTTTGATATTTGCTTTCATCAGACCTTCTCCACTTCGGGCTTGCCGAGAAGACCTGTGGGACGGAACAGCAAAATCAGCACCAGAAGGCCAAAGGCCACGATGTCCTTGTATTCCGACGAAATGTAGGCAGCGGCGAAAGTCTCCGCCACACCCAGCAGCACACCGCCCAGCATGGCGCCGGGAATGCTGCCGATGCCACCCAGCACAGCAGCCGTGAAGGCCTTGATACCTGCCACAAAGCCAATGTAGGGGTTGAGCTTGCCAATGGCCAAAGCTATCAGCACACCGCCCACTGCCGCCAGCACCGCGCCCAGGATGAAGGTGAAGGACACCACCTTGTTGGTGTCGATGCCCAGCAGGTTGGCCATCTGCATGTCTTGCGCGCAGGCACGCGATGCACGGCCCATGCGCGAATGTCGGATATAGAGCGTCAGCGCAATCATCAGCACCACGGCCACGACGATGATCAGGATGCGTGTGTATGGCACAAACACCTCGAACCCATCACCCATGTGAAAGTTCAACGCCCCGGGCAGCAGCGAAGGAACCGCCATATCGCGCGCGCCCTGCCCCAAAGCCACCCAGTTCTGCAAAAAGATCGACATGCCAATTGCCGAGATCAGCGCCACCAGACGCGGGCTGCTGCGCAGCGGCTTGTATGCCACCTGCTCGACCACATAGCCGTACACACCCGTCAATACCACCGACACCAGGAGCATGGCACCGATCACGACAAACACCGGAATGCCGCTTTGCGTACCAATTGCCGACAAGGTCACCAGACCTATGTAGGCACCAATCATGTAGATTTCGCCGTGGGCGAAATTGATCATTCCGATAATTCCATACACCATCGTGTATCCAATGGCCACCAGCGCGTAGATCGCACCCAGTGACAAGCCATTGAACAACTGCTGTATGAATTGGGGCAAAAAATCACTCATACCTTACCGCCTCAATTCCCTGGCCGCTGTGACGGCCAAAACAAGAAGGCATGGTTCTATGTTTTAGAACCATGCCCTTCATCTCACCAACCCGAATTACTTCGTAGCAGGGGTCTTGCTGCCATCCTTGTGCCAGTTGAACACCTGGAAGTCATACGCCTTCAGGTCGCCCTTGGCATCCCATGCCAGGTTGCCCAGCGGGGTTTCAAAGGTTGCGGTGTGCAAGTGCTTGGCCACCTTGCCAGCGTCATTACCCACAGCCTTGATCGAATCAGCGATCACCTTGACTGCAGTGTAAGAACCCATCTGGAACGAGCCCGAAGGATCACGCTTCTTGTCCTTGAATGCCTTGACCAGCGCGGCATTCTTTGGGTTGGAAGCAAAGTCTGCAGGCAGCGTCACCAACATGCCTTCGACGGCAGGGCCTGCAATGGCGTTGATCTCAGGGTTGCCCACACCTTCAGGGCCCATGATGCGAACCTTCAGGCCTTGCTCGGCGGCCTGGCGCAGCAACAAGCCCATTTCTGGGTGGTAGCCACCGTAGTAGACGAAATCCACACCAGCGCTCTTGAGCTTGGTGATGACGGCAGAGTAGTCGCTGTCACCGGCGTTGATGCCTTCAAACAGGGCCACATTCACGCCATCAGCCTTGAGCGTATCGCGCACAGCGGTTGCAATGCCCTGGCCGTACGACTGCTTATCGTGCAGCACAGCGACCTTCTTGGGTTTGATGGTTTGCGCGATGAACTTGGCAGCGAAAGGACCTTGCTGGTCATCGCGGCCAATGGTGCGGAAGACCGATGTAAAGTTCTTGCCCTCGGTCAGTGCCGGCGACGTAGCCGATGGCGTTACCACCACCACGCCTTCGTTGTTGTAGATCGGCGCAGCTGCAATGGCTGCACCCGAGCACACCGGGCCTACGACATAGTGGATCTTGGCATTGACTACGCGGTTGGCAGCAACCGGGCCTTGCTTGGGTTCGCAAGCATCATCCACCACCACGGCTTCCAGCTTGTTGCCGTTGACGCCGCCAGCAGCATTGATCTGCTCAAGGGCGGTGTCTACCCCTTCCTTGACCATGTCTCCGTACTGGGTCAGAGGACCGGTAGCAGGAATCACCACACCAATCTTGATGTTCTCTGCCTGGGCAGCGCCGGCCAACAGGGAGCCCGCCAGACCAAACGCAACCGCCAAGGTGTTCAGGCGAAACGGTACCTTCATATCTCAGATCCTTTGTAGTCAAAATATTGGTCACCCCTACATTGTTTCGACAACAACGATCATGGGCGATCCGGGGAGCATATCGTTACAGCCAAATCATGCAACAGGGATGCCAAGGATTGGCAAAACTGTCACTTTCGTGCTAGCGTAATCAAGATATTCGTTCAGAAGATTTTCACACATCAAGCCCCATTACCTGCAAAGAGATCGGGCACAAAGCGGGACACAAAGCAAAAACCATCGGAATTCATTCCGATGGTTTTTGTCAGGATCGATCCTGGCACCCCCAGCGTCGACGAAATGAAACGCTGCTGCAATCAGTTTCCTTGACGAAGCTCACAGCGCTTGCCCGGACAACTACAACTCTCAAAGCCGCATCTCCAGCACAGCTCTTACGCCTGCTAGTTGTTCCCGCCCCCGCCGTTATTGCCCCCCTCCGCTCCCCCCATTGCTCGTTTAACAGGAATACGGAAACGCCCAGAATTGGGTTGGAGACAGCGAGCTACCAAAACCATAGCCTTGTGAGGCGATCGCGGTAATCGTAGCAATACCAGAGCCAAGGAGCGCCGAGTTGGTCAAAACGCCATCGGCATCATAGTCAGGCTGGCTTGCCGAACGCGCGTGTGAAATCGATCACCACACCGGACATCGAGGGGTTAACGGAAGGAGGCGTTGCCAGTGTTGGTGCGAAGTCCACCACTGTTCCGCCGGAACCCCCATCATTCGCGGCCCACGAGAAGCTATCGAGTTGGGTGTTTGAATCACATGCCACTTCTGGATCAGCTGCAATCTGAATCGGCACGACAACAGGGCAAACAGCCTGTGTTGTACAAGATTCGCCAGGAGCGAGCTCAGCCCTCACAACGCAAGTTCCGGTCTCCGACGAATTTCCATTGCTCACAATACGTATCCGCTGACCGCTGGTATTGCTGATGGAGACAAGTGGCGAAGGAGACGCAAAAGGCACTTGAGCGTCGGCCAAAGTACCCCCATTGGCGTTGCTCAGCTCGAAAGGCGCTGCAGCTCGCACCACAGTCACCAAAGAATCGGCGCTCGTGACAAATGCCGTCATCGCTGCGGCAGCAAGCAGCGCGCAAAGCATCCTTCCCGCTCGCATCTGACCGCGATATTTGAACGCGGCGAACGCCAATACAGCCGCGAGCAAACCAATGCCTCCGAAGGTGGGCCCAGGAACAGCAGGAACAGGCGCTGACAGTGGAGCGTAGCCGGTGGCCACCCCGCATGCATTTGGCACCGACTGAGCCCATGCCAGTAGCGAACGGCTTTGTTGCACAAATCCGGGCCGCAGCGGTAGTAGGCTCGGATGATGAGTGAGACGAACTGGGGTCGGCGCAAGTACCGCACCACAAACT
>NZ_JACHKZ010000031.1 GCF_014207855.1 Comamonas odontotermitis
CCGAGCTGGGCACGCCCCAAACGGTGGCCGTGGCATAACTACGTCTGGGGTTTGGGGAGACTCAGTCTCAAACCGATTTATGCAACAAAGCCTCTTTGGGTCACAAGCACATCTACGGACCATCCGTGAAAGTAAGTCGAGAAAAGTAAGTCGAGTGGAGAAGATCAATATGCACTGACCCAAGTCGATGTAACCTGGCACCTCGTCCTCAATTTCCTCCATGCCTGCCTCTGTACGTTCTTACGTGTTTAGCAGATAAATCTGGCGGCGCCGCGCACCAGCATCGACCACCAATTGACCGTACGAGGATCGATACCGTAGCCCTCGGCGTGTACAGCTTGCAGTCCATGAACGTCCAGCCGTCCCAGGCTTTGCCAGGCAGCTCGTCACCGCGGTGCAGGCGGATCAGCCGATACGCGGTGTACGGGATGTCATGCCTGCCGCTTTCCCAGTGATGCAAAGTGCGCTCGCTGACCTGAAAAAACTGCGCAGCCTGGGTGCGAGACATGCCAGCACTGCGGTACATGTCCCGAAATCGGGACGCAATGCGGGTGCGGGTGTCTGGGTCATGGCGGCGCAGGCCGTACTTCTTCTTTAATTGATACGATGTATATTATGTTAAGTTATGTGAAAGCAGAGACTATGCGACTGAGCGACCTTGTCGCCAAAAGGCTTGCCCGCAACGGATCGTATTTGGCGCCTTGCATCCGTGCCTCGACAGGTTTGGTGCAGACCCCCGCGCTGATCCAGGTCAGCCCATCTTGTCGATTCGGGGCGCATTCAGGGTTAACTCTGGGTAATTTGGTATTCCATGAAGAAGTTTTGCATCCACAATTTCCCTTTGGCTTATCCAAGGAGAAATCACACAATGCAAATCCCATCCCATCCTGCTTCTTCCGTATCGCCGCGCTACAGCTTGGTGGCGCTGGCGTCGATTGTATTGCTGTCCCTGGCGGGCTGCGGCAGTTCTGGCGGCAATGACGACAAGCTGGTCAGCACGGCCTGTGAGGCGACAACCAATGACGGCTCGGTGGTGGTGGGATCCGGCCTGCCGGGCGATCCATCCTTCCCCGAGCTTGCTTCCGGGTACCGCACCGGCAAGAAGGCGGTCGAAGGCAACAAGTACATGGTGGTCACCGCCAATCCGCTCGCGTCCAAGGCGGGCTGCGAGGTGCTCAAATCCGGCGGCTCTGCCGTGGATGCCGCCGTTGCCGTGCAGATGGTGCTGGGCTTGGTTGAGCCGCAGTCCAGTGGCATTGGCGGCGGCGCTTTCATGCTGTACTACGATGCTGCCAGCAAGAAAGTGACGGCCTATGATGGCCGCGAAACGGCGCCCGCCGCAGCCACCCCTGATTACCTGCGCTACAACAGCGACAGTGACAAGACCGTGCCCCAGCCCAGCGCCCGTGCCAGCGGCCGCGCTGTGGGAACACCGGGCGCCGTGCGCATGCTCGATCTTGCGCACAAGGACCACGGCAGCAAGCCCTGGAAGGATCTGATCCAGCCCGGTATTGATCTGGCCACCAATGGTTTCAAGATCAGTGGTCGCATGTCGGATGCGCTGGCGGGTGCCAAGACGGCACTGCAGGCCGATGCCGATGCGATTGCGCTGTATTTCAATGCAGATGGCACCACCAAGAGCCTGGGCCAGACGTTTACCAACCCGGCCTACGCTGCAACCTTGACCAAGATTGCCACCGGTGGCGCCGATGCGTTCTACACGGGTGCTGTGGCGCAAGGCATCGTGAACAAGATTGGCGTGACGCAGAACGTGACCACAGGCGCGCCCATTACCCCCGGCGTCACCACCATGGCCGATCTGGCGGGCTACCAGGCCAAGAAGCGCGATGCGGTCTGCACCACCTACCGCGCCAAGTACGTGATCTGCGGCATGCCCCCACCATCGTCCGGCGGCATTGCGGTAGCGCAAGCCATGGGCGTGCTGGAGAATTTTGATCTGGCGCCTCACAAGCCGACCGCGCTGGATCTGGAAGGCGGCAAGCCCACAGCCATGGGTGTGCATCTGGTCAGTGAGGCGGAGCGCCTGGCTTATGCCGACCGCGATGTGTATGTGGCAGACACCGATTTCACCCCCCTGCCCGGTCCCCTGGGCTCTACCCTGCTCGACAAGGGTTACCTCAAGAGCCGCGCGGCACTCGTCTCCACCAAGCAGAGCATGGGCACCGCTACCGCAGGCCAGTTTGGCAATACGCGCCTGGGGGTGAGCAAGGTGGCTGAAAACGGCACCACCCATATGACGATTGTCGATGCCAAGGGCAACGTTGTGAGCATGACGACGACGGTGGAAGCCGGCATGGGGTCGTACCACATCACGCAGGGTTTTGTGCTGAACAACCAGTTGACCGATTTCTCGGCCACGCCCACCTCGGCGGATGGCCTGCCGATTGCCAACAAGCTGGAGGCTGGCAAACGCCCCCGCAGCTCGATGGCGCCGACGCTGGTGTTTGACGCCAATGCAGACGGCACGCCTGGCGCCTTCAAGATGGCAACCGGCTCGCCGGGCGGCAGCACCATTATCCAGTTTGTCACCAAGACTCTGGTGGGCGCGCTGGACTGGGGCCTGGATGCGCAGCAAGCCACCAATCTGGTGAACTTTGGCGCGGCCAACAGCAAGACCACCAACCTGGGCGGCGAGCACCCCAATATCATGGCAGCCAACAATGGCGATGCCGATCCGCTGGTGCAGGCGTTGCGCGCCATGGGCCATACCGTATCGGTGAATGCGCAGTCGAGCGGCGTGGGTACGGTGATCCGCACGGCCTCCAGCGCAGGCGAGGCGCGCCTGACTGGCGGCGCCGATCCCCGCCGCGAAGGTGTGGTTCTGGGCGATACCTACAAGGTCAAGCCCTAAGCCTTCAGCCGCACCAGCCTGTTAACCGCAAAAGCCGCTGCAGACGCGATCTGCAGCGGCTTTTTTGGGGATGAAAACCGAATCCAGCACTTACGCTGCGCGCGCTGGCAGCTCCTGTTTGTGAAGGTGTTCGTTGATCTGGGCAATCACGGGTGGCAGATCGGCCACGCTGTCGATCACAAAATGCGCGCCCGCTTGCTGCAACTGACGGGTGGCAGATGAGCGCACCGCCGCCTGCTCGGCGGGTGGCAGCGCCTGCCATTCGGGCAAAGACAGGCCATTGGCGTTGCCGCTGATGGCGACGCCCACCGTCCAGCAGCCCGCGTTCAGGCCTTCAGCAATGCCGACGCCGGTGTCGTCCACCTTCACCACGGTGGATGCGGGCCACACCCCCAGGTCGGCAAAGCAGCGGTACATCATCAAGGGGCTGGGGCGGCCTGCGGCCAGATCGCCAGCGCAGACGATGTTGTCTGGCGCATAGCCTGCCTTGGCGGCGATGGGCTGCAGTACGTCCATGATCGGGCGGTTGTAGCCGGTGGTGCTGCCGATCTTGATGCCGTCGGCGCGCAGCCGAGCCACCACGTCGAGCGCGCCGGGGATGAAATCGGCAAAATCGCCCACCACGCGGGCATTCATGGGCGTGAATACTTCGTACAGGTGGTCGATATCGCTGGTGGCCACGGGCTTGCCGTATTTGCGCTCCCACTGGGCGGCAACCTCAGGCAGGCTGCACAGCGCATGGATGTGGTCCCACTTGGCAGCGCCCATGGGGCCTCGCGCCTGCGCAATGGTGATATCAATGCCAAAGTCCTTGAACAACTGGACAAAGGCACCCATCGGGGCACGCGAGCCAAAGTCGACAATCGTACCGGCCCAGTCAAAGACAACGGCCTGTACGCGATCAGTATGGTGGAAATTCGTCATTTCAGATATCCAGAGTTTTTCTGCTCAATGCTTTCAGTGCTGGGGCGCTGCAGCAGCGCCGGTGCTTACCAGCGCTCGAAGGTGTCATGCGCCACACCAAAGCCGGTGCTGGCCCCGGTACCGCTGGTGACCACGGCGACGCGGGTGGCGTCGTCCGGGGCTTCGATGAAGCAGTCGGTGCCCGGCGCCGAGGGGTAGATGCCCACCCAGCGCTCGGTGACGGTGTAGTCGCCCAGATGCAGGGCTTCGCGCATATGGCGCAGCATCAGCTGGTCCACCGCGTCCGATGCAAAAGGCGCCACAGAGGCGCCATAGTGGTGCGAATCTCCCACTACCAGGCTGCCGTCGGCGCTTTGCACGGCAATCAGATGGATGCCGTGCGCGAGGCTCTCGCCCTCTTCCTGCTGCAGTTGCGCAAGCAGTGCCTGGGCCTGCGGCAGTTTGCTGTAGCCGTGGTAGCGCACCAGGCTCAGGTCGCCCATGACGGATGCCGTCAGCTTGAAGCCCGCCTGCGGCTGCACGCGCAGCATCTGCAACTGGCACAGCCGCACCTGGTGTTTGGCAAACAGCTGGTTGTAGAGCCCGTGGATGTCGGCATTGGTGCAGACCACCACGCGCTCTGCGTGCAGTGTTGCCTTGGCCGTCACCACCTTGGGCGTCGCCACTTCCAGCACGGCCTCGCCAAAGCGGAAAGTAACGTTGTGCTGCTCGGCCAGCCAGCGCGTGAGCTGGCCAATGGCCTGGCGCGATTCCACGCGCAGATCGATGGGGCTGTGCAGCACGGCCCGGGCGTCGCCCAGCTGCAGCTCGGGCGCGTGCCGTGCGGCCTGTGCGGGGCTCCATAGTTCGCAGCCCACGCTCTGGGCCATGTCGGTTGCCATGAAGGCGTTCAGCACATCCACAGCCTTGTCGCGGGTGGCCACCACATTCAGGCCTTGGTGCACCACCTGGATGCCCGCTTGCGGCGCGATGGCGGCCCACACGTCGCGGGCGTAGCGCGCGCGCCGCCAGGTGTCTCCCGCGCCCTGCCCGGTCACGGTCACAAACCCGAAATTGCGGATGGAGGCACTCACGCAGGCTGCGTCACGCTCCACCACGCACACTTTCAAGCCCTTGCGGGCGGCTTCATACGCATGGGCCAGGCCCACAATGCCAGCACCCACCACGATCACATCAAAACGGCTCACTGTTTTCCCTTTTGTCCAAAAAATCGCTGGCAGGGCGCTACTGAATTTGATAGCACTACCCTCTTTCACCGTGCCCTAACGCCCTGCTGTATTGGCAACTAGCGCCTGCGCCATGCCTGGGTCTTGCGCGTCAGCCACCAGCCTGCCACCTGGTAGAGCACGGTCACTACGCAGCTGATGGCGGCAATCATCACGGCCATGGCGGCGGCGGCGGCCATGTCGCCCGCTTCGTCCAGGTTCAGGATGGCGACGGCGCCCAGGCGCGTGTCTGGCGAGTACAGGAACACCACCGCCGAGATCGTGGTCATCGCCGCAACGAAGAAGTAGCGCGACACCTCCAGGAGTGCAGGCAGGCACATGGGCAAGGTTACCTTGAGCAAGGTGCGGTAGAAAGGCACTTTCAGCGACGCGCTCACGGCTTCGAACTCACCATCAATGGCCTTGAGCGCGGTCACCAGGGTCATGTGGCCGGTGGTGTAGTAGTGCATTACCGTGCACAGCACCATGAGCGGCATGGTCTGGTACAGAACATTGAGCGGATTGCCCGGCGCATTGAAGAAAAAGATATAGCCCAGGCCCAGCACCAGCCCGGGCACGGCCATGGGCACCATGGCCAGAAGGCGCAGCACCGGGCGCACGGCGTTCATGCCCTTGGTCTTTTCCAGCAGGTAGGCGCCGGCAAACACCACAACCGGGCCCACAATCGCAGCGCTTACCGCCATGGTGAGGCTGTTGAAGATGGCGGTGTCGACACCGGCATCTACCAGCCCGCTGGTGTAGTGCGACAAAGTCAGGCCCAGCTGGTACGGCCAGAACTGCACGAGCGATGCAAAGATGGCCATGCCGAACATGGCCAGCATCAGCGCTGCCATACCCCAGGCAAGCACTGCGCAGGTGCGGTCGGTGGCCGCGTGCCTGGTGGGCTGCAGCACCACGGCGCGCGCCGTCAGCACCGAGGTCTGCTTTTTCTGCACCTGGCGGTCAATCAGATAGGTGATGACGGCAGGCAGCAGCAGCAGCAAGGCCACCACGGCACCGCGCTGAAAATCCTGTTGGCCGATCACGAGCTTGAAGACATCGGTAGCCAGCATGTTGAAATTGCCGCCGATCACTTTCGGAATACCGAAATCGGTGATCACCAGGGTGAACACCACCAGCGCCGCCGACACCACGCCATAGCGCGCAGCAGGCAGGGTAACGGTGAAAAACTGGCGCGTGCGGCTCGCCCCCAGAGCGGTGGCGGCCTCGTAGAGGCGCTGGTCGCCCACGGCCAGCGCAGTCACCATGATCATCAGCGCATGGGGAAAGGTGGCAAAACACTGGGCCAGCACAATGCCGGGCGCGCCGTAGATGCTGTCAAAGCCGAGCGTCTGCACCACGCCCTTGAAGACGCCCTGGTTGCCAAACCAGTAGATAAGCGAGATGGCCGAGAGAAGCGAAGGCGCAAGCAGCGGCAGCAGGCTGATGCTGCGCAGCACGCCCTTGCCGCGAATACCCGAGCGCGTGATGGCATAGGCAAATCCAAAAGCCAGCGGAACCACGAACACGGTCACCAGCAGCGACACCCAGACGCTGTTCCACAGGCTGCGCAGCAAGGCTGGAGACTGGAAATAGCGAATAAACCGGGCCAGGCCCGCGCCCTCCCCATTCTGCCCAGGGGCAAATGCGTGGCTGAGCAAGGCTGCCAGCGGTGCCAGCAACCCGACGACCAGCAGCGCCGTGAGAAGGAACAGCCCCAGGTGCGCCATGCGGTCGGCGGGGGCCGTGCGAATACCCGCGCTGCGCATGCCCGAAGGAGCTGCGCCACTGTTCAGGGTGGTGGTGGAAGAAGTCATAGAACTCCGAAAGCCTGCTGTCGCCTGTCACTGGATGGCCTGAGCGCGGGAGGGCCGTGGTTGCTTGCATGCGGCACGATTTCTAGTGAAATCAGGCGCTGGCAACCGTCCATCAAGCACGGGCAGCTATCAATATTTCTGCGCAAAGATTTTCAACTGCGTGGCATTGACCGAAAACTGCAACCAGCGACCGGGTTGCACATCGAGCTGGGCCCACTGGGCGGGCGAGAGTTGCAGCTGAATGCGTTGCTCCGGCAGGCGTGGCACATCGGCATGCACGATGCAGGTGGCGCCAAGAAATTCCAGGTGTTCGACGCGGGCCGTCCACACGGGAGCACCCGTGGCAGGCGGCACGCTCGCAGCCGGGGGCATCGCCGTGCAGTTGTGCACGCTGCAGTCTTCGGGGCGCAGGTACACATCGAGCGCCTGCCCCTTGGCCAGCTGCGGCGCCTGCGGACAGAACAGTTTGTGGCCACCCAGGGTGATGCCGCCGTCGCCCACCGCAATGGCCTGCAACTTGTTGGCCTTGCCAATGAATTCGGCCACAAAGGGTGTGGCGGGCCGCTGGTAGATCTCCATCGGCGTGCCCACCTGCTCCACTACGCCATGGTTCATCACCACCACACGGTCGGCAATCGCCATGGCTTCTTCCTGGTCGTGGGTGACCATGATGGTCGTCACGTACAGGCGCTGCTGCAGGGCACGGATTTCGTTGCGCAGATGCACGCGCACTGTGGCATCCAGTGCTGACAGAGGCTCGTCCAGCAGCAACAGGCCGGGCGACATGGCCAGCGCCCGGGCCAATGCCACGCGCTGCTGCTGTCCGCCCGAGAGCTGCGCCGGGTACTTGGGGCCGCTGCCCGACAGGCCTACCGTCTCCAACAAGGCGTGTACCTTCTGCGCCACCAGGCCCTTGGGTTGGCGCTGGCTGACAAGGCCATAGGCCACGTTGTCCGCCACCGTCAGATTGGGAAACAGCGCATATGACTGGAACACGATGCCATAGTCGCGCTGGGCGGCGGGCAGTTCGGAGATGTTTTTGCCGTCCTGCCAGATCTCGCCACTGGTTTGCGCTTCCAGCCCGGCGATTGCACGCAGCAAGGTGGTCTTTCCGCAGCCAGAAGGCCCCAGAAAGCACACCAACTCGCCGCGCTGGATCTGCAGGCTGACCGATTGCAGCGCCGTAAAGCTGCCGTAGCGCTTGTGCAGATGACGAATGTCAAGGTACGGGACACCCGTATCCTGCGGGCGCACTGTGGGCGCGCCCTGGGGCTCAAACGCATACGAGGTATCGCGCAACGGCAAGGGGACCGTTGCGGAGGCGCTCTGTCCGGTCAGTTCTGCATTCATGGGCACGGCGTGACGTTCGCTCACTTCTTGGCTTCGCTCTTGGCGTCGTAGCGCTTGGTCCACTCGGCCAGCACACGTTCGCGGCTATCGGCCATCTTGCCGAAATCCAGCGGAATCAGGCGCGATTCGTAGTCGGCAGGGATGTTGGCCAGCTTGGGGGCCACACCGGGCATGGCGGTGACGGCAAAGTTCTTGCCATACAGCTCCATGGCATCCTTGCTCACGGCCCAGTCCACCAGCTTCTGGGCGGCCTGCTCATGCTTGGTGCCCTTGTAGATGCTGATGCCTTCCAGATCCCAGCCCAGGCCTTCCTTGGGGAAGACGAGGTCGATCGGCACGCCCTTGGCCTTGTTGGCGTGGCCGCGGTATTCGAACGAGATGCCGGCAACGTACTCGCCCTGGGCCGCCATGTTGCAGGGCTTGGAGCCCGAATGGGTGTACTGGGCAATGTTCTCGTGCAGCGCATCCATGTACTTCCAGCCGCCGCCCTTGCCACTGTCGTCGCCAAACAGCTGCAACCAGGCAGCCACATCAAAGTACCCGGTGCCGCTCGATGCGGGGTTGGGCATCACGATCTGGCCCTTGAATTCGGGCTTGGTCAGGTCCTGCCAGCTGGTGGGCACGGGAATGTTGCGCTTTTTCGCTTCGACCGTGTTGAAGCAGATGGTGGCGCCGAACACGTCCATGCCAACCCAGTGCGGTGGGTTCTTGCTATCGCGGTACTTGGCGGTGATGGCTTCCAGGCCTTTGGGCGCGTAGCCTTGCAGCATGTCGTTCTTGTCGAAAATGGCCAGGCTCGATGCCGCCACGCCCATGATCACGTCGGCCTTGGGGTTGGCTTTTTCGGCCAGCAGCTTGGCAGTGATGACACCCGTCGAATCGCGCACCCACTTGATGGCGATGTCTGGATTGCTCTTGGTGAAGGCGGTTTCGTAGGCCTTGAGCTGGTCGATTTCCAGCGCGGTATAGACCGTCAGCTCGGTCTTTTGGGCATATGCCGCACCTGCGGCCACCATTGCGGCTGCGACCGCCACGAGCTTCTTCCAGTTTTGCATTCCGAACTTTCCTGCGTTGTTGGGGATGGATCGGCAGGCAGTATCTGAATGTTCTGTGACTTGGCCGTGGCATATCGGTGAAGTTTTTATGACTGCGATCTGCCAGCGGGTTGCTCAATCCCTGACGGCAAGGCACAGGAGTGTGCGCATGGCGCGGGCGACCGACTGCTATGCTGTCCCCATGCAATCCAACCTATGGACCGTCCATGTCGACGGCAGCGCCCTGCCCAACCCCGGGCGCATGCGCATTGGCGGTGCGGCCCTGGCGCCAGATGGGCAAAGCCACAGCTTCAGCCTGCCCCTGCCCGGCACGGGCTGCAACAACGAGGCCGAGGCGCGCGCCGCCATCCATGCGCTGCAGTGGCTGTGGCAACTGGGCGCGCGCGAAGTATTGCTCTATACCGACAACAGCATTCTTGCCGAGCAACTGGCACAACCCGCCCCCAAGCCTATCGCACGGCTGGCAGAGATTTATGACAAGGCCCGCGCGGCGCAGTCAGCGTTCGACCGCGTGCAAGTTCAGTGGATTCCCAGACACAGGAATGCTGTGGCGGATAGTTTGGCCAGAGGTGATGGCGGACAGGACGCAGGCTTTAAAGACAGTTAGCGCCTGCGTGTGTGCGAAAGCTCTGGGCAGCTACTAGATGCACTTCTCCCCTGTTGTCATACAGTCCATCATCGACTCAGCGCCTGATGCGGGATGCGCTCCCTCGGGCTTTGCTGCCTAAGCGCGCCGCCCGGGCAGATTGGGCAAGGCTGCGCGAACCGCGTGCGCGCCCTAGCCCACGTTCTTGCACTGCACCTGCTCCAGCGGCCTGTGCACTACCCACCGCGTCTGCGCGGCCCTTGACAGCATCCGTCCGCATGCGCTCAATGTCCCGCTGCAGCAGGCTTTTCTGCGCATTGAACTGCTGCTCCATCAATGCAATCTGGTGCGCATGCTGGCTCATCATGGCCTGCAGGTCTTGCTGCAACTGCTGAGTGCGGGTTTGTGATTGGCTCCATTGCGTCTCAATCTCTGCCACCTGCAACTGCAAGGCCTTGCGCTCGGCGTGCCAGTCCACCTCCAGCTTGGCCAGCTTTTCCTGCTCGGCCCGCTGGGCGGCCATCCACTGCTTGGCTTCCTGCCGGGCGCGGTCAATCTCCTGCAGCGCCCGGTGCTGCTGCGCCTGGGCGGCTGCATTCTGCTCGCGCAGATGCTCCGCATGGGCTCTGTCTGCTTCGTCGCGTGCCTTACGGCTGGCGAACAGCTCCTGCTCCAGCGCCTGCAGGCGCTGCTGCTGCTGGGCGGCAAACTGATCCTTCTGGCGGGCTCCCTGCTCCAGCTCGGCCAGACGCGCGCCCTGCATCTTGATCTGCGCATGGGCCACGGCCAGCGATTGCTCCAGCGATGCCCGTTGCTGCGCCATGGCGGCCTGCTCCTGCACCAAGGCGTTCTTTTCGGCGTCCAGCGTCTGCCGGGCGGCCTGCAACTCTTCACGCTCTTGCGCCAGCTGCGCCTGGGCCGCATCCACCGCCTGGTGCATCGCCGCATCCCATAAGGCCTGCGCAGCTTGCAGAACCGGCGCTGGTGCCGACGTGCCCCTGCCCTCCTCTGCGACCGCCCCCGCGCCGCTGCCCTTGAGTTGCGCCATGCGTGGCCCCAAGGTGGCAAACCATTCTTCCAGCATGGGGCTGACGGTATTGGGCGAGCCGCGCCCAATTTTCTGGCGCACCCGCTCGATGGTCGGGCGTTTGCCTTCCAGCAGCAATGCATCGGCCGCGGCCCAGACATCGTCGCGCTGAATGGCACGCGGGCTACGCAAATTTTCCATGGTTCACCTGCTTTTCTGATTTACTATCGATAAGAGGTATTTATCGATACTTTCTTAGATATGTATTGTAATACATCATACATTAGATGTAATATTTAATCAATATGAAATCCAACATACCACGCCAAGGCGTTTTGCAGCCGCTTTTGGCGACGCTGCCCGCTACCGATGTGCCACCCCTACAGGCCGACGCCTTGTCGCAGGCTGCGCGCGCTGCCCTGGATGCGCTGCGGCTGGAGGCTGAATCTGCCAACACCACGCACAGCTACCAAGGTGCCTTGCGCTATTGGGCTGCGTGGTACTGGCTGCGCTACGGGCAAGCCATCGCCCTGCCCTTGCCAACAACTGTGGTGCTGCAGTTCATTGCCGACCATGGCGAGCGTGTAGCGGAAAGCGGGCTGGTCTGCGATCTGCCCGCCTCCATCGATGCGCAGCTGGTGCAGGCCGGCTTCAAGGGGAAGATGGGCGCCCTGGCGCATTCCACACTGGTGCACCGGATCGCCGTGCTCTCCAAGGCGCACAGCCGAAAGGCACTTCTCAACCCTTGCCACGATGCGCATGTGCGCGAAGCCCTCTCCCATTTGCGCAAGGCCTATGCGCGCCGGGGTGCGCTCGTACAGAAAAAGGCCGCGCTGACACGGCTTCCCTTGGAGCAACTGCTGGCAACCTGTGACGACAGCCTCAAAGGCCTGCGCGACCGCGCCCTGCTGCTGTTTGCCTGGGCAAGCGGCGGCAGGCGCCGGTCAGAAGTGGCGGAGGCCCGCATGGAGTGGCTGCAGGCCTTGGGGCCAGACCAATACCTGTACGACCTGCGCCTGTCCAAGACCAATCAATCCGGGGTGGATCGCCCAGAAAACTTGAAGCCTGTTGTGGGCCCTGCAGGCGCGGCACTGGCACAGTGGCTACAGGCCGCGGGCATCAGCGAGGGGCCCATCTTTCGGCGGGTCTTCAGGAACGGGCGGGTGGGCGATGCGGCGCTGACGCCACTGTCCGTGAACAACATCGTCAAGGAGCGCTGCGCTCTGGCGGGCATTGAAGGCAATTTTTCGGCGCATTCGCTGCGCTCGGGCTTTGTGACCGAAGCTGGTCGCCAGAGCATGGCCCTGGTCGACACGATGGCCATGACGGGCCACCAGAGCGCCTCCACCGTCCTGGGCTACTTCCGCGCCGAAGCGCCGCTGGCCAACAAGGCGGCTCGCCTACTGGAAGACCCCGGCACGGAGAAGTGACACAAAGGCAGCATTAGTGCCGCAATTGCAATAGCGGCATCAGCAGCATCAGGCCGCCCAGCAACACCAGCTGGTGCAGCATGTAATAAGGCAGGCTGTGCCGCCCCAGCCAGGCCAGCAGGCGCATGGCGCGTGCATGGGCCGCACGCGACCACCATGCCCGCATACCGCTGGCTGGTTGCGCAAACCATTGCCGGCCCGCCACAAAAGCGATGAGCATGACGCCCAGCCAAGGCAGCAGTGGAACATAGTCTTCGGTGCGCGGCTTGGCGGTGATCAAGCCCAGCACACTGCCTGCCCTGCCATTGAGCCACTGCACCCAGTCGGGCGGCAGGTCCGCTGCCATGTGCCGATAGACGGGTGGCAGTGCAATGGCGATGGCGGCCACCACCAGCAAAAGCCATGCAGGCGCACCGCGCCATGCGCGCACCAGCAGCAGCATGACCGCCATGCCGTGCAGCACCCCAAAATAGATATAGCTGCGCGGAAACACCAGGTACGAGCCCACGCTGACGGCCAGTGCGCAGGCTGCAACCACACCCCAGCGGCGCAAAAAACGCACCCAGGGCACGTCTTGCGCCAGGGCCGCCGCCTGGCCCAGGCCCGCGCAGAAGAGGAACAGGCTCACGATGGCCGTGCGTTGCCAGACCCAGAACGGGTCGCGGTAAAAATCCTGGGGCCACAGACCCAGGTAGGCCAGATCGAAGCAAAAATGAAACCCCGTCATCCACAGCATGGCGAGGCCACGCAGCGCATCCAACCGGTTCAGGCGACCGGAGGTTTGAAAGGCAGCAGTTTTCGGGGTTGCGCTCATGCAGAAAGTGGATTGGGCAGGCAATGCCGCACTATAGCGGTGCCGCAGAACCAATTCGGGGGCTGGCAATCCATGGGCGGACCGCGCACGGACAAAGAAAAACCCGCTGCAATGGCTTGCAGCGGGTGTTCAATAATGGTCGGAGCGGCGGGATTCGAACTCGCGACCCTCTGCTCCCAAAGCAGATGCGCTACCAGACTGCGCTACGCTCCGACAAGCTGGCATTATAGCCCGGTTTTTGCGCTGTTTTCAAGTGGATTGCGCATTCGGGTAGAAAATGCCGCTACCAGGGGTAGACGTATGCCTTCTGGCTGAGGCAGGCCCGCCCGCGCCAACGGATGCCGCTCCCCGGATGCATGGCTCAGACAATGCCTCCATTGGCGCGAATCGTCTGGCCGTTGATCCAGGCACCATCGGGGCCCGCAAGTACGGAAACCAGTGCGGCAATGTCTTCGGGGCGGCCCAGGCGTTCCAGCGGCGCCATCTTTGACATGCGCTCGATCTGCTCGGCCGTCTTTCCATCCAGAAACAGGGCCGTGGCCGTTGGTCCCGGCGCCACGGCATTGACGGTGATGTCTCTGCCACGCAGCTCCTTGGCCAGGATATGGGTCATGGTCTCCAGCGCCGCCTTGGTGGCCGCATAGACAGAGTAGCCGGGCAAGCCCAGGCCGACCACGCTGGTCGAAAAATTGACGATGCGGCCGCCCGGCCCCATGCGGCGTGCCGCCTCACGCATGGTGTTGAAGCTCCCCTTCAGGTTGACCGACAGCAATCGGTCGAAGGTGGCGTCGTCGGTATCGGCCAGGTGAGGCAGCGTGGGCGGCATGATGCCTGCGTTGTTGACCAGCACGCTGACCTTGCCCCATTGCGCTTCCACGGTGTCAAACATGTCGCGGACCGCCCCCGGATCGGACACATCGGCCTGTATGGCAAATGCGCGACCGCCCTCCGCGATGATGGAATCGGTAACCAACTGCGCTTCTGCATGGTTGCCTGCGTAGTTGACGGCTATGGCGTGGCCGTCTGCTGCAAGACGCCGTGCAATGGCAGCACCAATGCCACGCGACGCGCCGGTAACCAACGCAATGGATAGAGGTGTGTGGGAAGTGTTCATGAGAAAACTCTGTTGTCTTGGTAGCCAGTGCTGCCAGGGTTGCCTGGTTCACTGGAGAGATGGCATCGGGATGCCATACGCTGACTTTATTGTTTTTGCGAAAATGAATAAATTCTGAGATTTGGCATGACAATCCATAAAATCTAAACAATAAGAGTCGCCCTCCCCCTCCTATGGATCGTCTGGATGCGATGCACCTGTTTGTGCGCATTGTGGATCTGGCCAGCTTCACGAAGGCTGCCGATGAGCTGCAACTGCCGCGCGCCTCCGTGAGCCTTGCCGTGCAGCAGCTGGAGGCGCGCCTGGGTGTGCGGCTACTGCAGCGCACAACGCGCCACGTCAGCCCGACGGTGGATGGCCAGTCCTACTATCTGCGCTGCCAGCAGATCCTGCAAGACGTGGAGGAGGCCGAAGGTGCCTGTGGCGGTGGCATGCTGAAGCCGCGCGGGAAGATACGGGTGGATCTGCAAGGAACGCAGGCGCTGCACTTCATCCTGCCCCATCTGGGCGAATTCCATGCCCGCTACCCGGATATCGAGCTTGAAATTGGCTTGGGCGACCGATTCATCGACCTTGTGCGGGAAGGGATCGATTGTGTGCTCCGCTCAGGCGAGCCCAAGGATTCTTCACTGGTGGGCCGGCGTGTCGCCCTGCTGGCCCAGGTTACCTGTGCCAGCAAAGCGTACCTGCGCCGACGCGGCCAGCCTCACACGCTCGATGAATTCAAGACACATGACGCGGTGAACTACCTGGGTGCGAATGGCCGCAGCCTGCCCTTCGAGTTTCTTGTACAAGGCCAGAAACGGGCAGTTCAGCTGCGGGGGCCGGTTTCCGTGAACAGCGCCTATGCCTATACGGCCTGCTGCCTTGCGGGCATGGGCTTCGTCCAGGTGCCGCGCTACCACGTGCAGGCCCATCTGCACAGCGGCGAGCTGTGCGAAGTCTTTCCAGAATGGGCGCCCGCTCCCATGCCTGTTTGGGTGCTTTACCCCCACGCACGCCATCTATCGCCAAGAACCCGGGTGTTCATCGACTGGGTGGCCGAGTGCATGGGCCGCGCTGCCTGAAACGGGGCCGGTGAGCGGTTTGAACGCATTCACCGGCGCACAGCATCAGCCCCACTTCATCTCGCCCTTGGCAACCTTTGCGCTCAGGGCAAGACCTTCGAGTCCGCCCAGACCTGGGAAGCGCTGTTGCATGGCTGCAATCAGCTCGGCAGAGTTCTTGGCCTTGGCAGCCTCTTCATCAAAGGCGCGGATGTAGTCGGCGGTGAAGTCCACGGCTGCGATGCCCTGCGGCATTGGCCCCGCAAAATGGCCCGGAATGACGACTGCCGGGGCCAGGGCCTTGATGCGCTCAAGCATGGCCAGCCAATCGGTGTGGGACTGCGGAGTCTGGGTGTCTGCCATCCAGACATGCTCGCCAGCCAGCACAGGAATGCCGCCTGCCACGGTCTTGATCGACGGAATCCATACCACGGTACGGTCTGGCGTCGGGCCATCAAGCCCGATCACCTTCAACTCCTGCCCGTCGACTGTCAGGGTGTCGCCTTGCAAGGGTTGAGGCACGATGATCTGCTTGGGCGCATTCGCTCCCAGCTGCGGCCCCCAAACCTTGAGCTTGTCGTCCTTGGTGGCCTCGATATGTGCAATGGTTTGCGCTGTAGCCAGAATCTTGGCATCGGGGAAGGCCGCGTGGAGACTGTCCAGCCCAAAATAGAAATCCGGGTCGCCGTGGCTGATGTAGATAGTGGTGAGGCGCTTGCCGGTGGCCTTGATCTTGTCGGCCAGTTTGCGAGCCTGTTCTGCCGAGAACTGTGCGTCGATCAGCACCACCTCGCTCTTGCCATGCACCAGCACAGACGACACAGCAAAGATCGCCTGCTCGCCCGGATTGAAGACCTCGGTGCCCAGTGCAGCCTGCGCGGGCTCGGCGGGCGCCGAGGCAGCGGGTGCGCTGGCAGGCGCTGCCGATGGCGCCGTTGCCTTGTCTGCCTTGTCGCAGCCAGCCAGCATGGCAGCCGCCACTATTGCGCAGGCAGACAGGGTGTAGATTGATCGCTTCATACTCTTTCCTTCCAAAATGAAAAATGTGGCTCAGTTGTTCTGCGGTGCGTCTGCTTGCAGCGCGGCGCGCAGCAGCGCCATCTCTTCGTCAAAGCTGACGCGCTGGCGAAAACGCCTGCCTGCGCGGTCATACCAGTTTTCGGCGTCTTCCAGATCGCCTTCCTGCAAATGCACCAGGCCGTGCAGCCAGGCTGCAAGCAGGCCGTTGTGGCGCTGTACGCCATCGTGTGCAACCTGCCAGTTGCCAGCCTGCAACTGCACAAGCAGGGCCAGCAGTTGCTGCTGCTCAAAGGCGTGTTCCATGGCGCATCAAGCCTTCATGGCCTGCTGCACCAGGTGGCTGTCCACCACCTGCTCCATGCGGACGATGAGGCCGTCCCTGAGCTCATACAGATGCGAGAAACCGGCCGTCATGTGCCTGCCGGTCTTGCGGTAAGTGCCCGAATAGGTACCAAACGCCGCTACCCGGTTGCCATCTGCCATGTAGGTGTGAACCTTGGCGGCAAAACCTTCCCATTCACTGCCCAGACGCTGAAAGACTCCGGCCACGATCTGCGTGGCTCCCACATAGGTGCCGGCATAGGGAAAGCCAGGCGCCTCAGTCCAGCGTACATCCGCAGCCAATGCCGCGAGCAGATGCCTGCTGTTGTCCTGTGGCGAGCCTTCGTAGGTCGCCCGAATGATGTCCAGATTGCTTGTCATCGTCTCTCCCGTGCAGAATCAAGCGGCCAGCACTTGCTCCAGAAAGCCATGCGGATCGGAAAATGCGGCGCTGGAGGGCAACAGCCGTGACTGGCCGTTCACTTGCAGAACAAAGCTGGGAACGCCTCGTGCGCCCAATTGCTGCATCAGTTGCCGGGCCTGTCCGATGCGGCGGATGTTGGCCTCCTCCAGCTGTGCATCCGGCCGGGCCAGGCGTGCGGCAGCACCTGTAAGACACAGGCGGCCAAGAATGGCTTGCAGGCTGTCGATGTCGGTGATGTCGACAGCGTCCACGTAGCGAGCGTGCTGCAGGGCCTTGAGCGCCTCCACTTCCCGTAAAGGCTCGGTAAGCGCCACGGCAGTCAGTGCAAAAGTGGCCGGGCCGCTGTCGAACATCTGCTGGTGGTTGGTCAGTACTTCCGAGCGATAGCGCTCACTGAAAGGCTGACCCGTCAGGCGTTCAATACGCTGGTCATTGCTCCACGCATAGGCGGCAAACTCCGCATTCATGGGACGTGCGCCCTCGCCCGCAAACAAGCCGCTGGGCAACAGGTGCAACCGCACACCGGCGTGTTCAGCCAATGCTGTGACAGCCGGCCCGGCGCCGTAGCACCAGCCGCACAGCGGATCGAAGATGTAATACAAATCTTTCATGCCCGTTCATTCCATGTCTTGTTGAATGCTTCCATGGTAAGTGCCTTGAATTGACAAATAAATACCGATGTAATACATAGACTGTATGCCAATAGCACACAATCAAGACGATGCCTCGGGAGGCAATTTTGCCAACTTGAAGCGGCTGGCGTATTTCGCGGCCGTCGTAGAAACTGGCAGCTTCACCGCTGCTGCCGAACGCCTGAGCATCACCAAAGCCGTGGTCAGCCAACAGGTTGCGCGGCTGGAAGCAGAGTTCAAAACCAGCCTCTTGACACGCACCACGCGCAAGGTGGCGCCCACCGATGCGGGCCGGGCCTTCTACCAGCGCTGCGCGCTGATCCTCAAGGAAGCGGGCGATGCGTTTGATGAACTGGCCGAGGTTGCCCAAACGCCTTCGGGCACGCTGCGCCTGACCGCCCCTCTGGATTACGGCATTACCGCCATCGTGCCGGTGATCACCGATTTCTGCCGCCGCTACCCCCAATGCAAGGTGGATGCCGCACTCAGCGACCAGTCGCTGGACTTGATGAGCGGCCAGGTGGAGCTGGCTATCCGTGTTGGCTGGCTCACCGATCTGCATTTGCAGGCCCGGCAGATCGGCACTTTCCGGCAATTGTTGGTGGCCTCACCGGCCTGGGGCAAGCAGTTGGCGGGTATCGCACAGCCACAGCAGATCGCCACCCTGCCCTTCATTGCCAATACGGCCTTGCGTGCACCGCTCGAATGGAGCTTTACGCCTGGCGAGGCAAAGCGCCAGCGCGTAGATGTGACCATGCAGTCTGCCGTATCGCTGGACGCCACGCTGGCTGTGCGCGAGGCGGTGCGCCAGGGGGCGGGGCTTTCGGTACTGCCCGACTATGCCGTCAAGCAGGACCTGCAGGAAGGTCACCTCGTGGAAGTGTTGCCGCGCTGGACATTGCCTTCGGGCGGAATCCACGCCGTATTTCCGGCTGCACGTTTTCGCCCGGTGAAGGTACGGGCCTTTGTGGATCTGCTGCAGGAGCACCTGTCTGCCCAGCCTCAGCAGTAGTGTTGGCGCAGGCGCACCAAGCATCGGAGAGATAGAGACAGGCTGCTGCCGCCTCCTCCGAATCTCCAGGAAACCTCTGCAGAGCCTTCGCAGTGAGATGGACGCGAATCGGGATGAGCAGCAAGGCGGTTTTTGAAGACAGTAGCCGTCGCTATTGGCGAAGCAGACAATGCAGCGGATTGGCAGAGACCGCGTTCAGACTATGGCAGAGAGTTTTGCTGAGGGCCCCTAGTTTTGCAATGCCCTCTCGTACTCGCTGCGGAATGTTTGCAGCGAGCTCCTCAGAACCGTTGCAGCACCATCGACAAGCCCGCATCGCCCGGAACCCGGCAACAACCGCGCAAGGTTCTCGAGTGCGGCCAGATCAGTCTGTCGCGCTGCACCAGCTTCGATACGTTCGAGGATGCGCGAGACTTGGTAGGTACCGATTTTGCAAGACGGACACTGTCCGCAGGAGTTCGCAGCAAAGAAACCGACGTACTCGGCCGTCTTGCGCAAAATACTGGTTCCCATGCCAACCACAATCATGGCGCCAGTGCCGAGCCTTGATCCGCAGGCATACAAACTGTCAAAGTCCAGGGCAACATCCAGCTCCTGCTCCGTGAGCAATGTGTTCGACGGGCCGCCGGTGAACACAGCCTTGAATTGCTTGCCAGCCAGAATGCCGCAGCCATGCTCAAAAACCAACTCGCGCAAGGTCGTTCCCATTGGTAGTTCATGCAAACCCGGGCGCAGAACATCTCCAGACAGAGAATAGAGTTTTGTTCCCACTGCCTCGCCAATACCTAGCGCCCGGTACCACGAGGGCCCATGCCGCAGGATGTGCGTGACATGCGCGAAGGTTTCCACATTGTTCAGCAAGGTTGGTGCACCATATACACCCTTTTCGGCCGGAAATGGCGGCTTGAGTGAGGGGAAGGGAAACTTTCCCATGACGCTTGAGATCGCTGCTGTCTCCTCGCCCCCGACATAAAGGCCGGAGCTGGGGCAGACCTGCAGTTGCACCGGCGCGCCCACCTCCTGAGCCACCCGCGCAAGAATCGGATGCCCACGCCATGCATCCATGGCAGCGTGAAGGGCTGGCAGCATTTTCGCTTCATGGGCGTTGACATACAGGGCGATCTGGTTGGCTTTTACTGCCACAGCGCCAATCAAAGCACCCTCGATCACCTGATGCGGCGTGCTGGAGAGTAGAAAGCGATCTTTGAATGTGCCTGGCTCATCCTCATTGCCGTTGCAGACGAGCCATTTGCCACCCCCTTCGGGGCGTGGCGGTTGGGCAGCCACTGCAGCCCATTTTTTCCAGGTTGGAAAACCAGCCCCACCGAGACCGCGCAGACCGGCAGATTCCAGACAGGAAATAATGCCCGCCGGGTCAGCCAGGGCTTGCTCCAACCCCTGCCCTCCGCCCGCGTCAAACCAGGCGGCCAGATCAGGACCGACTTGTACAGATTTTGCGGTCAGCACCTTCATTGTGTTGCCCCCCTTCGACAGCTGGTGGCATCGAAATTGCCATAAGGCGGAAAGAGAAGCGGTGCTTTTTTCTCCAGCGACAGTGAATGCGCGACCAAGCTGCGGCGCCAGTTGGCGAGGTGAGACAGCCCGATGTTGCGCGGCAGACCAGTCCGAGCCTGCGCCGCAGCGGCGGCCCCAGCGCGCCGACCGAACACCACCAGCTCCAGCAACGCATTCCCCATCATTCGGTTGAGACCATGCAGTCCACCCGTCATCTCTCCGGCGCAGAGCAAGCCAGGAACGCTGGTGTGTCCAGTTGCATCGATCGCAACGCCACCATTTTGATAATGCAGCGTGGGCCGAATCAGCAACGGTTCGCGGGCGGGGTCGTTGCCGCAGCGCTGTGCCAGATGCGAGAGTGTCACCAGGCTTTCTTTCAGAATACCGGGGTGACTGCGCTCCAGGACTGGTGTGTCGAGAAAGACACCAAGTTTGCCATCGCGTTCAATGCCACGCCCTTCGGCAATTTCACGCAGAATGGCCGAGGCGACGATATCGCGCGGCTGCAGTTCATCGACAAAGCGCTCGCCCTTGCCATTGACCAGAAAGGCACCCGTCGAGCGTGCAGCCTCGCTCACCAAAGCTCCCACCAGGTGCTGGGGCCAGGCAATACCCGTCGGATGGTACTGAAAACTGTCCATCTCCCGCAGCCTGGCACCGAGCCTGTAGGCCATGACCAGTCCATCGGCCATTGCCCCAAAGTGGTTCGAGGTGGGGAACCCACCCAGATGAAGCCTTCCTGCGCCGCCGGTGGCCAAGAGTGTGGCACTTGCGCGCGCCAATATTGAGCGGCCCCGCGCCAGGTCGTGCAAAACCGCGCCGGCGCAGCGCCCTCGGTCGTCTGCCAGCAATTCCAGCGCGGGGTGCCGATCCAGTACCGTGATACCTGATTGCAGCAGTACCGCTTCGCGGAGCGTTCGCATCAGCTCCAGACCCGTGAAGTCCTTGTAGGAGAGTAACCGTGGCGCCGAGGCCCCACCCGGAGTCTTGCGCAAAAGCGTTCCGCCCATATGCGGGCTATCTTTGGTCAGGTCAAAGCTCATGCCTTCCTGAATCAGCCAGCGAATTGCGGCCGGCCCTTCAGACACCAGCGCTGCCACCAATGCCTTGTCGGCAGCAAAGTGCCCTGCGCGCAATGTGTCCTCAAAATGCCGCTGCAGACTGTCTTCTGCCCCGACCGCGGCCTGGATGCCTCCTTCGGCCATCACCGTGTTGCTGTCACCGATTCGCAGCTTGGTTGCCAATAACACCCGCGCTCCAGCGCGCGCAGCAGTCAAGGCGGCAACGCATCCCGCCCCGCCCCCACCAATGACCAGTACATCGGCGTCTAAAGCTGAACTGCCTGCGATGTCCACATCTTCCAGCAAGGAATCGGCTTGCAGCAATTGAGCCAAAGCGGAAGGGCACCGCTCTCCCGCACTGACACCTACACGCAAAGTCTCCATGACTCCTGCCTGGTGATCGGGATGGTAGCGCGCTAGCAGCTCTGGCACGGGCAGGTTCAGTGCCTTGGGAACGGCCGGAAAAGCCGTACGCCAGGCTTGCAGCGCTTGCAGAATAGGAATTCCAACCTCTTTCAAGGAAGTATCTCCTTCGCCAAGGGGGGATTCGCTCCCTCCGCATCGAAATGGATGGGTTGAAGTCCCGCTTCAATTTCATGAATGCGCATGATCAGGTCTGATGGGCGCAAGGCAAGCGCGGCATTCATTCGCCGCACAAATTGCCCCAGATGGGCGGGGTCGATATGCTCTGGACAAGCGGCTACACATAGATTGCACATCACGCATTGTTCAAATAGCGCTCCAGCCGCACTGGCCTGGCCTGCGGAAGCCAAATTCACCATGCGCTGCACCTCTATCCCTTTCGGGCACGCACGGTCGCAGCCACCGCAATGCCTGCAATGCTGCGCTTCCGGGAAGGCGGTATTGATCTGGCGGATGGCTTCCCAGCTATCCGTCATGGCGTGCAGATCGTACCCATGCTGACGACGTGCGGGAAAATGGTCAATGAATGCAACCTGCATCCCATCCTCGGCAAGCGTTGTGCAGGCAAGTGCTGTCGTTGCAAGCCGCCTGCCAGGTCGGCTGACCAGCACGCGGCATGCTCCACACACGCCCTGCCCCAGGCAGCCAACGTTCTCAGTCAGCGGCAATCCGGCAGCCATCCAGGCCTCAAGCAACGAGGCTCCCTTGTTCGCCCGGATGTGATGGCCATCGAAATGCAATCCGATCAGGTCGGATTGCGCAGTCTTGGTGCTCTTGTGGGCTTGCATGCTCGCTACCACCTCACCACAATCCGAGAAGCTTCCACCAGGAATTTTCCAGGATCGCATAAATTGCCAATTCGCCAATGCACATCAAAAAGCCGACGCGCCACCACAGACCCAGCGGCACATAGCCGCTCCCGAAAATAATGGGCGAGGTACCCGTCGCATAGTGTGTCAGAGTCATCATGATGGTGGATGCGGCCACCATCATCAGCAGGAGCGGCACCAGATACTCGGCCGGAACGAGCGCTGCCCCGACGGTGAGAAAGGCGAGCATCATGGCGCTGATATGCGCTGTGGTGCTGGCAAAGCAATAGTGCGAAAACACGAAAAGCAGCACCAAAAGCGACGCTGCCGCCTGCCAGCTCATGCCCGACGCCAAAAGACTATCGCGCAGCAAGTTGGAGAACCACGAGACAACGCCCGTCTTGTTCAGTTGCTCAGCCATCATGACCAGCGCGCCAAACCAGATCAAGGTATCCCAGGCGCTTTTCTCTGAAAGCACATCATCCCAGTCAATCGTGCCGGTGATGATCAATACAAAGAGGCCCACGAATGCGACCACCGTCGGGTCGAGCATGAATGCGGGGCCAAAAATCATGGCCGGCACATTGGCCCAGAGCAGCAGCAGCAAGGCAAAGGTGCCGATCATGACCTTTTCGCCGCCCGCCAACCGGCCCATGCGTTTGAGCTCGGTCTTCGCATAGTCGACTGCATGCGGCGTCACCTTGACCTCAGGTGGCGCGATCACGGCCAGAGCCAATGGCATGAGCAGCAGGCAGGCAAGGCCTGGAACAAGCATGTACAGCGCCCACGTAGTCCAGGAGAGATGGAAGCTCTGGTTCGTTACCTTGGCAAGGTAATCAACCACCAATGGATTGGGTGCGGTGGCTGTAAGAAACATACCCGAAGTGATGGTATTGGCATGCATGTTCACAAGCGACAGGTAGGTGCCCATCTTGCGCTCGGTACCACTTGCAGGATCGGAGTGGAACGCGGAGGCAATCGACTTCATGATCGGGTGAACAATCCCGCCACCGCGCGCCGTATTGCTTGGTGTGAAAGGTGCCAGAACGAGTTCGCATATCGCAATTCCATATCCGATACCGATGGTTCGTCGGCCAAGCAAAGAGATAAAAAGCAGTCCAATCCGGTTGCCAAGCCCCGTTTTCTTCAGCCCCCGCGAGATCAGGACGGCCACAACGATCAGCCAGATCAGCGGATTGGACAGACTGGCAAGTGCGTCACTGATGGCGCCTTTGGATGAGGTGGACGTTACCTGCGTCAACGCAACGATGGTCATTGCCATCATGGCCATCACACCGATTGGCATGACTTTGAGGATGATGGCGACGATGGTGGTCAGGAAGATTGCCAACAGCGCCCAAGCTTTGGTAGTCAGCCCATCTGGCGTTGGTATCAGAAGCAGTGTGACAAGAACTGCAGTGGTGATAAGGGCGGGCTTGATACGAAATGGCACAACCTGTTCAAAGTATCGGAACAGTGCGCTCGGTCGGCTCCATTGCATGTTGATGTTCTTCAATAAAAATTTCTGAGCCTTGCCTGATAAGGCAAGTTTGTATTTATGGGGCGCGCGGCAGGCTCACTATTGCTAATCGGCCAACGGCTGACGCCCGGGGGCATTCAGTCTTCCAGCGCACTGCGTACCAACAGCACAGGCTTGGTGGTCTTGCTGATCACACCCTCTGACACACTGCCCATGATCATTCGGCTCACACCACGACGACCATGGGTGCCCAAAACCAACAGGTCCGCGCCCCATGCATCTGCCTCGGCAACGATTACTTCATGGATTTGAATTGGCGAAATATTGCGTTCGTTCAATTGCGTCACATGGACAATGCCAGCGGCCTCAAGCAATTTGGCCGCATCAGCAAGCGTGCGCTGACCGGAACCAGGTATCTGCGGAATTCCGGCTGATGCATCTATATGCGCCATCAAGCCACCGGTCTCGCCGCTTGCGACAAACAGCACCTTGACTTCACTGCCTGTCGCCTTGGCCAGAATGATTGCCTGGGATAAGGCCAATTCAGAGGCATGACCGTCATCCATTGCTAGCAATATCTTTTGGTACATGGGGATTGCTCCGTTGTTTGATTTGCAGTCTTGACAGGCGTAAAACTGCCTGCGTCACTAACTGACTGTTGCATGGGAAAACACCAAACCCTGCCCCTCGGTTAGTGAATGAGAGACATGGTGTTGTTTCAGCAAAGATGATTTGATTGCACCCTACGCTTTGGGGCTTGCAGCTTTGGTAGGCAAACCTCAAAGCATCACCTCAACTGCAGTTACGCGACTTACCGGGTTGTGCAAGCAGGCTTGGGCGCGCACTAGATTTCAGCCAGACATTGATAGAGCCGCAAGATCTTCGGGCGCATCAGCTCTTGAGCCCGAAGGCATCAGAGGCCCGCTGGCTTCTGCATATCCAAAAGGAAAATTGATCCGAATGGTGTGCGGTTACGCCTCGCGCGTCTTGCGAAGGATCACATACAACTCGTCTTTGAGATGAAGTTTTTCTTTCTTCAAGGTCTCGACAACGCCATGGCCTACAGGAAGAAGACCTGCTTCGATATTTTTGATCTCTTGATCCAAGGTGTTGTGGCGATGGAAAAGGCGGGCGAAATGGGCGTCGTCGGTCTTGAGGCGAGAGATTTCGTCACGAAATTCTGGAAACATGTCAGCATCCTTTAGATGTTTTATCAGTCAATAGGTAGAAATACCATCGTGTTTGACCAATTTTCAGCGCTGACAGCCAAGCCCAATTTGATGTGAATCAGGGGGTGCGGTGAAACGGTGAAGCTTCGGTTATGAATAGCCGCCGACTATTCTCTCGGTTCAGGCTTGGGTCGGAAGGAGCGGCTCGGTTCCCAGGTAGAGTAAAAGGCTTCACAGTGAACAATAGCTGTTATATTTGAATACCTCCACTGGAATTGTTTTAAGCAATGATGAATCGGACTCTTCAGCATAGCTGTAACTTGGTTTTCTCGGCATTGTTCGTTTCAGCACTCGCTGGCTGTTCAAGCTTTGAGGTCGATCAAAAAACTGATGAGACCGCTTTGAACACTTCTGCGGAGAAGTCGGAAGCGATACCGAGCTTTAGCAAGGCTGACCAGAGCCCTGGTTTCTTTCGAATGAAGCTTGGCGAATACACCATCACTTCACTGTATGACGGATATGTAGAGTTGAACGGGAAGCTGTTTAAAGGGCGTTCAGCCTCCGCCATTACGAACCTACTCAAACAGTCCAGGCAATCACAGAGCATCTATACATCTATCAATGCTTTTTTACTGGACGATGGCAAGCAGCTTGTATTGATTGATGCAGGCGGTTCGGCAGCGTTGAGTGCATCGATGGGAAAGCTCCTCAGCAGCCTAAAAATGTCTGGGTATGATCCCGAGGATGTGTCCGTCATTCTCTTGACCCATTTGCATCCGGATCATATTGGCGCGCTGGCACAAGACGGAAAGATGACCTTCCCCAATGCCCATGTCTATGTTTCTGAAGCTGAGGCTGCTCATTGGCTTGCTCCCAGCAGAAGCAACGGAGAGCTGCCTTATTTCCAGGGAGCTCAGCAGGCCATTGCTCCATACCAGCAAGCGTCACAGTTCCACACACTGACATCGCAGCGCATTCCAGTTGCAGGAGTGCAAATGGTGAATCTCCCCGGCCACACTCCTGGCCACTTGGCCTACCGGGTCAACTCTGGTACAGAGTCACTTTTGTTTTGGGGAGATGTAGTGCACAATTTTGCGCTTCAATTCACCGACCCAGCCATTTATATTGATTTTGATCAGGAATCAAAGAAAGCCAGGGCCTCCAGAACAAAGATCCTGCAGGACGCGCAAAAATCTGGAGAGTGGATCGCGGGAGCGCATATGCCATTTCCGGGTATTGGACAGGTATTGGCTGCAGGAAAGAATAGCTACCGCTGGCTTCCAATTGACTATTCAAGAGCTTTGAATAGCAGCCCAAGAGAGACACTGCCAGAAAAGAAGTAAGAACAATCACAATCGTGCCTGACTGGTGGATCCAGCCAGGCAGTTTCTCGTGCTACCAGTTACTTGGCAGTTTTGGCTGCCTCAGCTTTGGCCTCTTGAAAGACCGGCCCCCACAATGGATGTCCCCTCTCCGCGCTTGACAAATCAAAGCCCGGTTCGAGCTTGAGAAGATCCAAAAATGTCTTCTTGCATTGCATGGCGTTACCATTGACGCAATAGCTGAATGCCAGGTACTTCATGGATCGATAACGCAGTTCTGGCCAGGCGCGATCAAATCCAGGATCTTTGAAGACTTTGATTGCTTCGGCAAAATTACCATCGTTGTATTTTGTCAATCCATCCGCAAACTTTCGCTCCACCGCTGTCAAATTCAGATCCGAGGGATCGACCTCATTCGTGATTTGGGCTGCGCGTGACTCCGCGGGTTTTGGCGGCGCGGGCTCCACGGGCGCAATGGTCACGGCAGGTTTGCCATCTCGATCTTTTTTTGCTTCATTGGTAGTGCACGCTGTGAGTGCAATTGCTGCACCCAAAAAAATCAGCTTTGGTGCCAAATTTCTGTATATCAACATAGATTAATTTCCATTTGAACTTATTGTTAGAACTTGTGCGCCAGCACAACGTCTTTTTTATCAAGGATTTTGATAGACCCCGCGAATTTGGGAAGGTCGCCGTTCTCAATAACCACCCGATGCTCTCCTTCGGGAAGCCAGATACGCACGAGCGGCGGTGAAATCCCTTTGTCCTGGCCGTCAATGACGATCCGCCCCCAGGGCTGTACCGACAGTTTGATGTAGGCACCTGGTTTCTCCTGCTTTGTTTCTGCGTTCGTTCTCTGCTCTCCTCCAGCTGGTGGATTTAGAGGAGGATTTTTCACTGTATTGGTGGCGCGCGTTCCAGACAGCAGCTCTGCCACCGCGTCCTTGTCCTTGGTCTTGGGATTTTCGGAGGGTTTGCTGGTGGGCGATGCGGCTCCTGAAACGCCAGTGCCTTCCGGAACCTTCGGTGCCGTTGTTGGCAATGCAATCTCTGGTGCCTTTACTGGCAGAGTCTTTTCAGAGTCGACCGGTTTTATCTGCGTCTGGGCGGGCTCTTTGCTTACTGCAGTTGCTGCCGGCGATTGACTACCCACCGCTCCAGCCTGCACCGCTGCCATTGGCGCACCACCCGTATCTTTTGAAGTGGGAGGACTTGCATTTGCCGTGCTTGCTGTGAGAGTGCCGCTTGTACCCTGTGGACCCGCTGCATCACTGGGGCTTTCAGGGGCTGTCACGGAGGGAGTTTCAGGAATGGTTGGCTGCCGACTCACGTCCGGCTTCGCCTCAGCCACCTGCTCATTTCTATCCGTCGCATGTGTGGCATCAGAAGGCGTTGTAGAAGCATCTCCTTTCACCGTCCACCAGGACACAAGAGCGCCCAGCACCAAAAGTCCGCCAACAGCGGTAGCGACCAAAGGCCAGCGGCGGGCCTGTTTGACGGCTACTCGATCCGTTCCTGCTACTTGGTGTTCGACCGAAGGCTGAGGGGCCTGCTCGGTCTGCGGCACCGATATCTGCTCATCCGACAGAGGCTCCGCGGCTACCGAATCCACAGGTGCGTGAGAGCTCGCATTGATTGGGGTAATTGCTTCTGCAATGCCCACCGCCGATACACCCCCTGTGCCGGCAACCTCAGAGTCCGAGCCAGTTTCGAGCTCAGGAGTGCGACTTTCAACGGGTGCTTCTGCCAGCGGGTCTGCCGATGGAGACAGTTCTATCTGAAAATCGTCGATGGATTGCGGGCGGTCATTAGGGAATACCGCCAGCGAGTGGTCAATGGCCTGAGCGAACGATGGCGAAATCGCATACTCGGCTGATTGCTGGAGCTTTTTCAACGGATCTTTCACCAGCCGGGCCACAGAGGCAACAGGTGCCTTACCCGTCACCACAAAATACAGGACCGCTCCAACCCCGTAAATATCGGTCCACGGGCCCTGGCGCATGGATTCATCGTCCGCGTATTGCTCAATCGGGGCGAATCCCGGTTTAAGAATGACGGTCAGCGCCTGCGTCATGTCTCCAATCACCTGTCTCGCAGCGCCAAAATCGAGCAGCATTGGAGCGCCCGTATCGAGCACCATGATGTTGTCGGGCGAAAGATCGCGGTGATAGTAATTTTTGCTATGCAAAAGGCGCAAGGCATCTAGCACAGGGGCGATCACCTGCTGCTTTATCCATTGCTCTTGGGCACGCCGGTCAGGTTCGTCTTGCAGTACTTTGCGCAACGTCCTTCCCTTGCAGTACTGCATCACCATGTACGCGGTACCGTTCTGCTCCCAGAAGCGGTGGATACGGATCAGCGCCGGGTGCTCGAATTGTGCAAGTATCCGCGCCTCATTGAGAAAACTCTGCAAGCCCGTCTTGAATGTTCCTTCGTATTTTTCGAAACGGGGGCGCACGATACCTTCCCCGTCGCGAAAGGCAATCGCACCTGGCAAGTACTCCTTGATCGCCACTGTTCTCTGCAAGGAATGGTCATATGCAAGGTAGACGATGGAGAATCCGCCTTCACCAATGATGCTGAGAAGCTCGAACTCACTCAGCCGCGTTCCGACAGGGAGGCTCATCGCCATACCTGCTGTAGGGGAGCCTTCGGGCGTTTCTTGTTTCATATTCTTAAAGTCAAGGTTCGTATATCGAGCGCAGCCTGATCAGCGGGCATTGCGGCCAAACAGCCAGGTCATCAGGGTTCCGTCCAGTCCCGACTCATAAGAGAATGCTTTCAGGCGGGCGCCTCCTGCAGGATGTGTCCACCAAAATGAAGGACAGTCTTTCTCCAGAAGCGAGCGGGCAATGTCCGGCCACGGGTACGATGCTCCGCGCACTACCGGGCGAGTTCTCTGCTCTTCACTCTCCATGCTGGAGCCGCGCCCCAAAATATCCAGAATATCGGAGCCAACGGGCGACTGGGCGTCTCCGGAAGCCATGAATATGGAGCTCCATTGCGCCATTACATTCTTCCAGATGTCATCAATACCGCTTCGAGGCAAGGAGCGTTGAATGGCCGAATGAATGTGGTGCCCTGTCATATTCAGCAAAGAAGGAAGCTCCATCAGTACCGCCGTGGAAGTCAGGACAACGGCCTCAGGAAGCGCATAACCGACAAAAAACGGATACCGACGCCCTACCCGGTCCATACTTGGAGCAACACAACCCACCAGGATTCGGTCGCCACCAGCAATTCTGCTGGGCAACAACATATTCCATATAGGCGAGTGGGCCAGCTGATCACCCCAGGCGTCTCCGAACTGAGAGCGGCCTTGCAGCATTCCTATCTGCAGCCATTCTTCCAGCGCCACTCTGGCGCCATCCCTTCGGTTGCTCCATACAAAATCACCATGGCTCGGGAGCTTTCCTCCCCAAACCACGTCTATAGGCGCTAATCCCATGAAGTTCACGTTTCTGCACTCCTCAGGCTTCAGAAGGTTGCTCAAAACTGACTCGGGCAGCCGAACGTCTGCATCTGAGTGAGCCTGAACGGGTTTTGCACGCTGCTGGTATGCACTTCAAACATGACCTTTTTTCCATTTACCACCGCCGTAGCGGTGAAGGAATCTGGCCTCACTCCCGAGGCCAGCGTCAGCTTGTCGAAAAACCGGTGCAAAGCCCAGCTGCCATCCGTACTCATGGCGCTCTGGCTTCCTGATTTATCCGAAATCTGCAATGAAACCTGCTGCCTTCCGCGAGGGCCAGGCCAGACGACGTTCTGGCTCATCTGAGGCCCATGGGCATAGCGAATCACCGTACCATCCACGTCGAGCGCCATGCTCGAGATAGCAGGATCCATTTCCACCACCTTCATCTCCAGCCGAAGCTTGGGGATGGAATCACCATTTCCAAAAAATACGCTTCTGATGACACTGGCTTTTTGAAAGGCGCTGAGCGAACCATGCCCACCAGTCTGGCTTCCATCAATATTTTTCTTGAAGGTCCAGGTGGTGGTATCAACCATCGGAGCAAGAGTCCTGTTAAAAAAGTCGTCCATCAATCCCCCAGGCCCGAACAGCCTGGCGAAGTCTTGCGGAGTCACATCTTCCGAAGCGCCGGGGTTGATGGGGTAGCGCCCCGCAACAGCTTTGCGACAGAAATCACCCACGGTCGCATTCAGGTTTGCGCCAATCTGGCTGCGCACCAGACTCGTGGTCTGCTGGCTGCTTGCGGTAGCAATGCTGCCAATCATCTGGCCCAGCGGAGCTGGCAGACGGGATGCTTCGGTCTTCAGGCGAATTGCGGCATCTGGCGGCGGCGGAGTGCCTCCTGAGCGCACGGCTGCATCGGTCGCCACCAATGTTCCGTAGTACTCATCCAGGGTTTTCATGATCGCGTCAATAGGCATGGAGCCAGGGTTCTGCGTTCCGGGCGCGCCTACCAGACGGCGTAATGGTTCAAAATAACTGTCGACGATCAACTCGTCCTTGTCTTCCTTGCGGGTGTGCGCCGCTGCCACCGGGCCAATCACGCGCTCTATATCGTCACGGGTGTTTTTGATGCTTTTCGTGACCTTGTCGACGACGGTCTGCTGCCCTTTGTCCGGTTCACGCAGCAATGTGGTTTCCCGAACTACGCCCCGCAGAAAAAGAGGCAGCGGAGAATCCGGCGCAGACAACACACTCAAGCGCTGAATCGATGCCTGTAACGAACCACTGGGAATCAGCTGTACATCCTGAATGTACTGCGCCCATGTCTGCTGGTATTCACGCAGATACAGCATGCGCACTTCTCGAACCAGCTTGCCCTGGGCCGCATCTCCCAACTGCGTTTTTATGCTTTGCGCAGGCAGACCGAGAACCCATCCCTCGTCGTCAGCCACTTCTGTAACGACACTCCCAGCCGATTTGTCAAACAAATCCCAATAACCCTGGTACGTAAAAAGGCCCGGTACACCGCGGTTCAACGGCTGGCCGCCCTTGCGAATAAAAACATTGGCTGCCTGCGGACCGGCAACATCAAGCAAATTGAATTCCCTCAGATCATTGTGCTGGAGACGGCTGCGCAGGCGGTAGTAGGCGCGCTGTGCGGTGGAAAGCGTTGAGAGCCTGTTACGCACCTGGCTTACCAGCGCATCGTTCATGGGATATGGCGAGCTGACCACTTTCTCGCTGGAGAACAGCGTGTTCAAATGCCGGTCTATGCTGGCGGCGGTCTTGGGGTCGGCGTCGGGCAGCACAAAACGCTTGAAGTCGCTGCTCATCCATTGGCGCAGAAAGCTGGGCGAATAATGTGCGCTTTGCTGCAACATCAAGTAGGCCTTCAGCGCCTCATACAGATACTCCAGATTGTCTACCGGTGGACGCTGGAGCTGCGCTTCCACGCGCTTGGCCACAAAGGGCAATAACCCGTTCTCCAGCATGCGTTGGTAGGCCAGGTTCGATGCAGCTTCTACTTTTTCGCCTTGAAAAAGACCGTAGCGATAATCCATTGGCGGGTTCGTGATCGGGAAGTCAGGCATGTCGCCTATTTCCTTTACTTGCCCCAGTAGCGCCATCAATCCAGCCAGATCTCCAGCATTGCTGTTGTACGCATCGACCGATTTCGAGACATCGTTCGCATTGTCACTGACATGATCCATATAGCCGTTGTTGTTGTTGTAACTGATGAGCCATGCAGACAGTGCCCCAATCAACAACAGAATGGATAGCGCATATCCCAGATACGTAAAAAACTTGGTGCGGCGCTCCCAGATCAGGTTTCGCCCAGCCAGATGAGACTCGGCAAAAATCACCTTCACCAGAAGGTCATACAGAAAATAGCTTTTGCCCCCCTCCTGGGCCCGGGCTACAGGCACGCTCCCAGCTGTTGCGAACGCCTTTCGCAAACTGCCAAGCACCCGATCAAAGACGGTTCCTTCCTGGGTTCCACTGCTGAAATACACACCGCGCAGCAGTGGCTGATGCATGATGCGCGACTCCGCAAACACAAAATCAACGGCCTTGGCAACTCTTGCCCGCAATCCTGCAAATTGCTGCGGAAACGCATAGATGTAGTTGCGCCTGCGCTGATCCATTTCTTGCGCAAGATGTGCATCTTGAACGCTGAACAGCGTTTTCTCCAAAGTTGCCCATTCTTCGGCAAACAGCGATGGCGTAGGCCGGTTGCTCTTTGATTTTTCGGAGTACGGAAAGGTGAAGCCCCAGACCTGATTGCGCTGCTCCCTGCTGTATCCCCCAAAGAACTCGTTGAATCCAGCCAGCAAATCGACCTTGGTCACCCATAGGTATACCGGCAACTCGATGGACAGAGCCTTTTGCAACTCATTCAAGCGCTCGCGCAATGCGGTCAGGTGGCTCACCATTTCGTCATCAGAATAGGTGAGCAGGTCCGAAGCGCTCAAAGTCAGCATCACACCATTGATCGGCTGCCGTGGGCGGTATTTCTTCAACAGTCCAAGAAAACCCTCCCATTCGGTTTTATCGACGGTCTCATTACTGTCCTGGGTGGTATAGCGCCCTGCCGTATCAATCACCACAGCCTGGTCAGTAAACCACCAGTCGCAATTGCGCGTGCCACCAACGCCCTGCAGCGCGGCTTTTCCATACTGGCCGGCAAGAGGAAAATCGAGGCCGGAATTGATCAAGGCCGTTGTCTTGCCCGAGCCTGGCGCTCCGACAATGACATACCAAGGCAGTTCGTAGATGAATTTGCGGCCTAAACCGCTGCGCGACTGGCCCTCAACCCGCAAGGACTTGAGCGTTTTTGCGGCTTCCGAAAAACGGCCCTGCAACTCAAGCACTTCTTCGCTGACGTCGCCATTTTTGCGCTGGGCGTCCACGGATTCGCGCATCTGGCCAATACGCTCAAACAGCAGCCTGTTGATGCTGCGCCGGCGCCAGAAAGACACAACCAGCCACAGTACATAAAGTGCAGCGAAGGTACCAATGCACCACCAGCGTATGCGTTCTGGCTCTAGAGGCCGATAGTCCGCGAAGGCAAACAACGGGCCCGCAAACCAGGTAAACAACGACAGGGCAATAACGCCAACCAGCACCCAGAACGCGCGGCTTGCAAAAAAGCTGAAGAAACGTCGAATCCAGTACATCATTTGTTGTCGCCCGCAGTTGGTGCAGCAAAAAGAACGACCTCTACCCGTCGATTGCGGGCGCGCCCTTCTGCGGTCTTGTTGTCAGCAACGGGTTGCGCGTCACCCATGCCTTGGGCCTGTATACGCTGGGGCGTTACGCCACGGCTGCGCAGGATGGCGGCAACCTGTTCTGCCCGGTCTCTGGAAAGCTCAAAGTTGGATGGATAGCGTGCAGTGCGAATGGGGACATTGTCTGTATAGCCACTCACCATCACATTTCCCCGCTCGGCAACCAAGGCATCAGCCACTCGCTGCAAGACGGGCAAATAAGCAGGAAGCACCGTATTGGCGCCCGAGGCAAACAATCCATCGCCCCGCAGAATGATCGTGCTGCGGTCAGCCTCGTCATGCACCGTGACCAAACCTTCGCGGATCTCCGGCTCCAGGAATTTGCTGAATCGCGCTGGCCGCGGCCTGGGAACCGAAGCAACGGGCCGGTTCAACTGCAAACCACTGATCTTGTTGAAAAGCGCATCGGAGCGCCCTGCCAGAGAAAATGAAAACCAGAGGTAGCATCCCAATCCGATCAGAGCCGCAAGGCATGCGACCACCCAGACTGGCAGCAACCTCCAACCCTGGGCGCCCCCACCCACTGCGCCTCGCCAATGGGGCGACAATTGATCGTCACTTCCCACGCCCAAGTCGCGCAGAATGGTCCAGAGGCGTTGGCGCAACGTCTCCAACTGCGAACGGCCATTGTCCACCACCCGAAAACGCCCCTCCAGCCCCAGCGAGATGCAGTAATACATCAGCTCCAGAAGATCTCGGTACTGTTGCGGGTTCTGTGCGAGTTTGGATAGCAACTGAAAAAATTTCTCACCGCCCCAGGTCTCGTTGTGAAAGGTGACCAACAGGCTATGGCGCGACCAGACGCCGGAGCCGCCCCAAGGCGTTTGCGCGGCAGATTCATCGACCAGCGTGCAAAGACAATAGCGCGCACCGACGATGGTCTCAGGCGGAACGCCAAGCTCCCTGGCTTTGCGTTCGAACTCATGAATTTTCCCGATCAGAAACTCGCGCAGACTCCCTGCATCGGTCAGTTGCACCGTGCTTCTGATCTGGGGCACCAGATTGAGCACAGGGTTGGCGGCTACAACCAATGGGTTGGAGCCACTGACAACGTCGGGCAAATCCAGCACTTGTGGGGCGGCGCCAGCGAGAGGGTTGTGCGCAGATGGCGCGCCACCTGCCCCCTCCCCGGCGGGAAACATGTCTGTGATCATTGTCGACGTTGGATTGGACACAGCTTCTCTTAGTTAAATGCTTGGCAAACAGGCAGGCAGCTTCGCCGCGAAGGCCTGTTTTGCAGACGATCAGGGCTTGATGGCCCAAAACTCCATACGCAACCCTGGAAAATCACCTGCCACGTGCATGGCCACACCGCCTGAGCGCTCCAACTGCTCCCAAAGCTCATTGGTAGTGTCGAGCTGGAAATAGTTGTAATTTGCGTGGTACGGTAACTCTCGCGGCGCAATGGGCATGGGATTGATGCGCACCCCCGGCAGGTGCAGATTGACCAGATCGCGGATCTTCTCCACCGGGCCAATCTTGACTTGTGTAGGAAAGCGGGCCCGCACCACATCTGTGGGCAACTCTGCAAACACTGCCAAAACAAAATTTGCCTGCTTGACCAAGCCAAGGTCTGGAATAACCCCAACCCGTACCCCATACTGGCGCTCGTGCAGCTCGATCGGAATGGCGTTCTGCTCCAACACCATCGACAGCGAACGGCGAATGTCGTTCACCACAGTGGTAAATGGTGGACTCGGTTCATCATGGTTGTATACCGGATAGGCAATCGGCCTGCGGTCATCCCGAGTGAACGTCGACAATTCACCGGCCAACTCTAGAAGGTGGCCGTAAATCCGTTCGGGATGCAATATCTTGTGATCACGCAAATGGGTAATTTTGGGCTGCCAGCGATTGATGATGTTCAGCATCATGAAATCACCCACCTCCGCGATCCCGCCCCGTCCGGGTTGCAACACACGCATGGCCAACGCTTCTCCCCGCTGCTGCAACAGGCCCGCAATATCGTCCACCATGGCATGCAGCAATCTGCTCTGGCCATAGTTAATGGACGGCTGGATGAAGCGTTCATCCAGCACCACGGTGCCGTCATTGCGCCTCTCCGAGACATGCACAACGCCCAGACGCAACCAACTGTCTGAAATATCAGACTCGGAAATCAACCGAGCACGCATATGCGCCACTTGTGCGAGCGCAGGCTCACCCGCGCCCTCATTCGAATCGGCCAGCTCTGCGTCCTCAGCCACATAACGGGCGAGTGCCTCATGATCCGCAAAGCTCAGCTCTGTAGCAAGCGCACGGCGCATCGGAAGCGCCAGATAAATACGCTCGTCCTTGCATGCCCTGTCAATCTCCAACGGCTCTACCATCGAGTCCTGGCCAGGAAAACTAAAAGGCGTGCCATCAGGAAACACCCCCACGGCCTTCAGCAACGCAAGCTTGCCCAAGGCCAGCGCCTCTACATCCAGCACCAACTCACGAAACCCCCAGAAATAGGGTTCTGCAGCCAACGCTCTTGCATGCGAAAAGAACTCGAGATACCGCTCCTGCTGCTGAAAATGCTGAGGGCGCAAAAACATGCCCTCCGACCACACGACCTTGCGCGTAAACATCTTGTGATCCCCTCACCTTGTCAAAACGGCAGCCGCATGCCGCCAGGCAGACTAGGCATGCTTGGCATGCCACCACCTGTGGGTACCGGTACTTCGGTAACGTTTGAACTCACCGATACCTTGTTGGGCCCCACATAAACCTTCACGTAAGACGATTCGAATGACGGATTGAACACCGAGAAACGCCCCATCTCCTTGGGCGCCGGCAGCGGTGCAATCCCCCGCCATACCGCCGTATCCAGATCGCGATAAGCCACAAACACGCCGAGCACACGCTCATCCACGGAGGCCTTTCCAAGCACCACCTTCGCTTCGCCGGGCTGCAAAATGAAGCTTTCCTTCGACACCAGTTCAGATGCCAAAATCTGGTCATCCTTCTCATACATGGTGAAGAAATCGCTGCTGTTGAAAGCTGTGACGCCCTTCAAGCGGTAAATCTTTACCTGCACTGGCGTGGGCTTCCCATTTCGGTCGGGGTTGAGCTTGTCATCGGCAGTGATCACCACCGTATAGGGCGCAGGCATCACAGGCCCTTGGCCTGCACAACCAGCCAACACCACACTCGCCAAAATCGCAATCAGACTTTTCATAGCAGACACTTCTATGAATGAAGTTTTACCAATAGACAATCATTATTCTGCCAGAGCAATGTGCCGTCGGGGCGCTATCTGTATGAATAGAGCGATTTGTTGTCGGAATTCAACCCATGGCGGGCATGCGGCCTTCCTCTCAAAACGCCCTCTCAGCCACAAAGACAAGGCGCTCTTGCTCTTGGCGTTCTCAGCTGTCAGGTAGCTGTAAGGTGGCAGGCAATGGCCGGGGGATTGGCCATGCGCAGATGGGATTTGCTATAAAAAAGGAAGAACGGTGAGGGAGGCGCCAGGTGCTATCGGCTTATCGTATTGCCGCCTTGGCAGCAAGTCCCTGATTTAATGCAGGCGGGCTGAACGCTCACATCGAGAGAATTCAAATATTTAACGTCTGGAAAACTGTCGCCACGAACTTCAACCTCATAGGCGATGGGAGCCTTGCCGATATTCAAGCGCTCGAAAATCCGCGCGACATTGTGAAGCCGCTCATCCGCGATGCCCTTCTGGGATTTGACGGCAGGCGCAACAACAATCAGTGACTCAATACCCAAGCCGTCACGCCACTGCAGAAACCACTCGGCCAGAACACGCGCGTTCTGCGCGCCCAACTCTGCGCTACGGGGCTCCAGCTGAATGGTCAATTGGCGGTCACTGAGACTGCATGCCTGCGCATCATGCCCGAGCCCCAAAAGAAAGCCTAGAGCCATCGTCGAAACTGCGGCGAGCAAACGCATCATCGACTCCTGTTATTTGACTGTGATCCCCAAAACATAAGCAGCCAGCGAATCCGCATTGACCTTTGCCTGTTCCGTCTTATCGGATACTGATTTTGCATTGCGAATGCCATAGTAGGCATCGTTGGAACTGGCAACATCGTTGAAATGCGTAATCTCATGAATCAGGATCGACAGTTGCGAGTCTCTGGGCAGGAACTCCTTGGTACCGTAGACGCGGTTGAAGGCATCTCTCTTGAAAAACTTGGCCGCCAAAAGAATCCGATGCCCTTGCGTATCGGTGGGGCAAGCTGCTGCATCCGCATTCTGATCCACCTGGGGCGAGCATCCCACCGACTGAGTGCTTTCGCTGTTGTAGGGCAAAAAGCTCTTGGGGCTCAAGCCCCGCAGCACCCGCAGAAGGGAATTCATGATCGGCAGCAGATGGGCCTTTATCGCATCATCCGAAGCACCAAACCAGTATTGGGTTAGCTTCTTTGCATCTGCATCCCAGCGCGTCAAACTGGCTTGGCGAACCTCTGCCAACGCAATTGCCTCTTTGACCAACCCCATGATGTGCTCGGCAAAACGTTCGTCCGACAAACTTTCGCTGACAAGATCTGGCGTCTCTGGTGCAGCTTCTTGTGGCCACTCTTTGGTTCCAGATCGCTTGTTGGCAACATCCGGGGCATCCAGATTACTGCGGCTGAGCAGATGATCATGCCAACCCAAACCTGGCGCCTGGTGCCAGACCGGCGATCTAGCGCCATTGACACTACCGCCGCTGGAGAACTTTCTCATTGGCGCGATTCCATTCACTGGCCCGGGAACTTTGAAAAACGGCACAAGACACCTCTCGCTCAACATTCAAGCTTGCTAGTTTCTCCCAACATAAGTACTGCCACACTTCGATAGATAAAATTCATAAAAAGAATCGAGAACGACGGCTCATGGTGACTGCATCGGTGCCCTGCTGATTGCGCTTCTAATTCTTTGTAGCTGGCCTGCCAGACCACCTGCCCTTGGGCATTGGTCAGCTCTTGCGGCATGCCTACCTGGTCGGTGTGGAAGTAGTAGACCTTGCATAGCTGGGCTTGGCATGCATTTGCCGCCAGCCTCTCTGTGCCTGTACTCGCAGCATTTCCCCAGTCCTGGATTTGCAGCGCTTGCGCCTTTTGCCGCGCCGTTTCGTTCAGCGATGCCCAGTAACGGCTTTCTGCGTCGTTGGCCGCAGACTTTGAATGACTTTGGGCTCTTGCGTTTTCAGGGAGCGCACTGGATGCTATTGTTTTTGATGCAGTACTGTTACCTGCCCCCTCGCCCCAGCCCTCTCCCGCCTGCGGGAGAGGGAGCAAGGCTGCATCGGCCTTGGTGCCCCAGCCCGCCTTGGTCTGTTTTCTCTCCGTCTGCATCCAGCCTTGCCAGTGGTACGTAGCTGCCGGGCTCGTACACGTAGCTGATGGTGTTGCCACCCCGCCTCTCTTCGATCAGCCGCATGCCTTCCCAGATGAAGGTGGTGGTGCCAAAGCTGTCGTGTTTGGCGACTCTGCGCCCTATGGCGTCATAGCCAAACCGTGTGGTTTGTGTTACCTGGCGTTCGGTGCCAGGGCGCATTATTGAATAGGACAATGAATCAGTTCGTGTATTGATGGAGAACTTCCATAATGTATCAAAATCGGATGTTTATTGATCATCAATTAAATCTTATTTTTTTTCCGTTACATGAAACCCCATTCTCGAATGCAAAACTAATGGCAGCAGCAGAGGATTTTAAAATAAACTCCTCCATTGTTGAATATTTTTCAAAATTTGGCTTCAATGAATAAAAATTAGCTGTTAATGGCGTTAGTGAATAATTCTTTATTTTACTCAACCCATATATAGCCTGTGATTCATTTGGGATTGGGATAGATATCGATAATTGAAATTCTTTATCCGAGGGGTATCTGGTTATTCTTTTGAAAACCCCTATTTCATCTGTAACCCTATAAAGTATATTTATTAAAATTCTCCAATCCTTTATATCTTGAAGATTCAGCCTTGGCGCAATCTCCTGAATAAATTCATTAATTTTAGCTTCCACTTCGTCAAAATCAATATCATCTTGAAAATTTGGTATTTGACTTGGGGTTAAAGCTCTAATCTTATTTTTTAATTCATTGCTCATTATTTGCATCCTTTTTTTCCAGAATCATCATCATAATCTGGTCGGTATTTTTTGTCATTTTCACGATTGTGAGGAAGGGCCTCACCCTGACGTCTTAGATCGCGGACACGTTTGGCTTCAATTTCTTTCATTTCTTTCTTAGTGATTCCCGGGTGTTTACTCACCTCTGTAGGACGTGCATTGGGGAAATTCGGATCCCTTCTCACTCGCCGTGCGCTAGCATTTGCACGAGCGTTTGTGCCATCCGCCATCTTCCGCTCTTCTTGACCAATACCTACTTTGGCTTTGCCTCCATGCGAGTCATCAACGTCATATAAAACCCAATCACCCACAGTATCGTTTGAATTCTTGTTCCACCCCCAAGGATCAATCCACATCAGCGGATTAGGCGAATAGCTTCCTAAATTAATCCCCCCAGCCAACCCAATCGGATCAGGGCAGATGAACCGCCCTACATCCGGGTCATAGTACCGGAATGTGTTGTAGTGCAGCCCGGTGTCGCGGTCAAGGTACTGGCCTTGGAAGCGCAGGTTTTGCTGTTGATCGGCTTTGGCAGGGCTGTCGCCTTCGTCGAGTTTGTGAATCGGGCTGCCTGCAAGTGTCTTGACTTCCCACTCTTCGGCAACCGTTGATCCCCAGGTTTTGTAGCTGGCCTGCCAGATCACCTGCCCTTGGGCATTGGCCAGCTCTTGCGGCATGCCTACCTGGTCGGTGTGGAAGTAGTAGACCTTGCTTGGCCTGCATTTGCCGCCAGCCCCTCTGTGCCTTTACTCGCTGCATTTCCCCAGTCTTGGATTTGCAGCGCTTGCGCTTTTTGCCGCGCCGTTTCGTTCAGCGATGCCCAGTAACGGCTTTCCGCATCGTTGGCCGCTGACTTTGAATGACTTTGGGCTCTTGTGTTTTCAGGGGGCGCACTGGATGCTATTGTTTTTGATGCAGTACTGTTACCTGCCCCCTCGCCCCAGCCCTCTCCCGCCTGCGGGAGAGGGGGCAAGGCTGCATCGCCCTTGGTGCCCAGCCCGCCTTGGTCTGTTCTCTCTCCGTCTGCATCCAGCCTTGCCAGTGGCACGTAGCTGCCGGGCTCGTACACGTAGCTGATGGTGTTGCCACCCCGCCTCTCTTCGATCAGCCGCATGCCTTCCCAGATGAAGATGGTGGTGCCAAAGGGCTTTGTTGCATAAATCGGTTTGAGACTGAGTCTCCCCAAACCCCAGACGTAGTTATGCCACGGCCACCGTTTGGGGCGTGCCCAGCTCG
>NZ_JACHKZ010000032.1 GCF_014207855.1 Comamonas odontotermitis
TCACCGAGCTGGGCACGCCCCAAACGGTGGCCGTGGCATAACTAAGTCTGGGGTTTGGGGAGACTCAGTCTCAAACCGATTTATGCAACAAAGCCTTTTTCAAATATCAAAAATAAAATCAAAGGGAAAATATATATAATTTCAATCTTCTCAATATAAGTTTATTCTGGCAACATCGAGTGAATGGATGTGAAATTAAATATAATTCAGGAGATTTTTTAATATGCATGGCAGAGCAGGCTTTAATAAATTTAAAATAGGTTATTATTGGGGTCAATGAGTGTCTGCAGAAAATAATATTCTCAATTATTCTTGTGCTATTCGTCAGTGCATTATGTATTTTGCTGCATGACTACAAATACAGAGTCATCGGAGATAAAGATGTAATTGCTGCCAATTGCCTCAAACACTCCTATCAAGAGCCGGTGGGGAAAAAGATGTAATTAGGATTACGCAAGAGTACGGGTCTGTAATTCAGGGGGATGAAATTTACAGATATAAATCTCGTAAGGGTTGTGTAGAGGAAATTGCGGTCACGGCGGAAGGCGGGTGCGATACGGTAGGTCTGACCACTCCAGGTGAAGGCACCTTTTTTGCTCAATGTGTCGAAAAATAGTTGTAGGGACTGTGCTGTTGTTTCAGAGGGTGCTTGTCCTCGATTTCAGGGAGTCGCTTTCTATCAAGAGGTGCTAACACAACCCAGCAAATGGTAGATTTGCGATTGAGGTGAGGCGCGAAGCCGCAGTACAGACGTACGACAAGGCAACGCAAAGACGTCTCAAGGATTGTGCTAGCGGCTCTAAAGGCCTTCCAGTCAGGCATGCCGCACTGACAACCTCCTTCGGCGTGCCGGCGTACTTCTACGTACGAATGATCCCTGGCCGCGAGGCTGCAGCGCCACCGTCTACATCTACGACCTGCAGGGCAACGAACTGGGCTGCACATTTAATGGAAAGAAAACCGCCTCTGACCAGTGGGACGGCGCCTACAGCCAGAAATGCACCAACGCACGCGGCTACAGCACCGCTACCACGTACGACACCAACTACCAGACACAAAGCAACCCGATGGCTCGCCTACAGCTTGCGCAGCCGCTCCAGCGCTGCCAGCAGGGTTTCGTCCTTCTTGGCAAAGCAAAAGCGCACCACCTGCTGGTCGAAGCCATCGCCATAGAAGGCGGACAGCGGGATGGCGGCAACGCCCAGGTTCTTGACCAGTTGCTGGCAGAAATCGGCTTCGCTGGCGTCCGTCACGGCAGAGATATCGACACACTGGAAGTAGGTGCCCGGGCAGGGCAGCAACTGCAGGCGCGAGCCTTCGAGGCCTGCGCGGAAGAGATCGCGCTTTTTCTGGTAGAACGCGGGCAGATCAAGGTAGGGGGCCGGGTACTTCAAGTAATCGGCCAGGCCCACCTGCATGGGCGTGTTGACGGTGAACACGTTGAACTGGTGCACCTTGCGGAATTCTGCAGTCAGCGCTGCGGGCGCTGCAACGGTGGCCACCTTCCATCCGGTGACGTGGAAGGTTTTGCCAAAGCTGCTGACCACATAGGTGCGAGCCGCCAGGGCCGGGTAGCGCGAAGCGCTTTCGTGGCGTGCGCCGTCGTACACCATGTGCTCATACACCTCGTCGGACAGCAGCAGGATGTTGCTGGGCGCCAGCAGGTCTTCGAGCTGCTGCATCTCCTGCGCCGTCCAGGTGGTGCCGCTGGGGTTGTGCGGGGTGTTGATGAGCATCAAGCGGGTTTTGGGCGTGATGGCAGCGGCGATCCTGCCGAAATCGGGGCGGAATGTTTTGGGCGTGAGCGGCACACGCACGGGCACGCCACCGGCCAGCTCGATGTTGGGCACGTAGCTGTCGTAGCAGGGGTCGAGCACGATCACTTCGTCGCCCGGGCTCACGCAGCTCAGGATGATGGTCAGGATGGCCTGGGTGGCACCGGCGGTGACGGTGATCTCGCTCGTGGCGTCATAGCGTCTGCCATATAGCGCTTCGATTTTCTGCGACACCACCTCGCGCAGCGCAGGCACGCCAGTCATCGGCGGGTATTGGTTGTGGCCCGCCTGCATGGCACGGGTCACTCCTTCGATCAGCGCCGGGTCGCAGCCAAAATCCGGAAAGCCCTGGCCCAGATTGACCGCCTTGTGCTCGGCAGCCAGTGCCGACATGACGGTGAAGATGGTGGTGCCTACCTGGGGCAGACGGCTGGGAAAGCTGGGTGTGGAGACGGTGGCAGTCATGGATTTGCAGTGTTATACGTAGCTAGCGCCCGTTGGCCGGGCGCTGGTAGCTATCAATTCATGAGTATTTTAGACGCTGGGCTTACAGTTCATAGTCCGCCACGTGACCGACCATGGCGCGGTCGATCAGGTCATGGCTCAAGCGGTCGCTCAGCAGCTCGGCAAACTTGTAGACGAAGTTGCGCATGTAGGCGCCGCGCTTGAAGGCCACACGTGCCACGCTCTGGCCGAACAGGTAGCCCATGGGGCGCACCGCCAGGTCCTTGAGCGGGTCGTCGCGCATGGCCATCTCGGCCACGATGCCGATACCCAGGCCCAGGCGCACATAGGTCTTGATCACGTCGGAGTCGATGGCCTCCAGCACGATGCGCGGCGTGAGCTGGCGCGAGGCCATGGCTGCATCGATCTTGCCGCGCCCGGTAAAGCTGGGGTGGTAGGTGATCAGCGGCTCATTGGCAATGTCTTCGAGCGTGACGCGCTCTTTCTGCGCCAATGGATGCTGGTGCGGCATGACCAGCACGTGCTGCCATTCGTAGCAGGGCAGGGTGACGAGGTCGGGGTAATCCGCCAGCGATTCGGTGGCCATGCCGATATCGGCCTGCTCGTCGATCACCATGCGCGCTACTTCGGCAGGCGTGGCCTGGTGCAGGCTGACGGTGACCTTGGGGTAGTGCTCACGCAGCTTGGCCACGGGCGTGGGCAGCACATAGCGGGCCTGCGTGTGGGTGGTAGCAATCGACAGCGTGCCGCTGTCCTGGGTGCTGAACTGGTCGCCGATGCGCTTCAGGTTACCCACTTCGCGCATGATGATCTCAATGCTTTTGAGCACCTGCTGGCCGGGTTCGGTAATGCGCTTCAAGCGCTTGCCGTGGCGGGCGAAGATGTCGATGCCCAGCTCTTCTTCCAGCTCGATGATGGCCTTGGAAACACCGGGTTGCGAAGTATGCAGCGCCTTGGCGGCCTCGGTCAGGTTGAGGTTGCGGCGCGCGGCCTCTTGCACGAAGCGGAACTGATGCAGGTTCATAAAAGATTCGGCCTGCGCCCAGCGGCTGCGCGCGCTTTACACAGGTCCTACAAGATTATGGAATATTGATCTGCATCATTATGCTTCATTGGAATATAAACGCCAGTGATATCGATAGAACACTGAAATTTTGCCGGGATTCGGCAGGCCAATGTTGGCGGTAGCGCTAGTGGCGCCCGGATTGCCAGCGCATGGGCGCATCACTCACCAGCGCACCGGCATAGCAAGGCCACAAGAGCGACGCGCGGGGTGTCAGCTTTGCAGATAGCCGGCGGCCATGCTCGCCAGCAACTGCATCACCCGGTCGTCTTCACCCATGGCGGGCGCGATGGTCAGGGTCATCTGCGGAAATTGCGGTGCCGTGCGTTGCACCAGGGCGGGGATGTCGTCACGTGCATGCTTGCCCACCCCAAACAGCAGCGGCCAGATGGTGACTTGCGTCAACTGCGGGTGCTGCTGCACCAGCTGCTCCAAGGCGGCGCCCAGTGCTGGCTCGCACCAGTCCAGGTAGGCGCAGGCAACAGCTGCCTGCGGCCTATCCTGCTGCACCAGGGCCAGCAGCCGTTCGGCATTGCCGCGCCAGACCGGGTCCTTGGAGCCATGCGAGAGCAAAATCACTCCGGAAGCGGGGGAGGAGATGGGCATCGGATGCTCCTTAGGTGGTGGGCTGGGTAGTTGGCTGATCGGTTGCGGGTGCGCCAGACACTCCATGTGGCGAAAAAGAAACCGGTGTCAGCAAGGGGACTCGAAGGGAACCTTTGCGCATTATCGCTTTCCCATAGAGCATTGCAGCGGCTGTATCGTCCGGATACCGGCTGTAGCAGAATGTGAGATTCGCCGGAGCGCGGCATGGCGGCAAGCGCAAGCCAATCCGCTGGCAGGCTTTACATTTCCTACATATTAAGCTGCAAAAATAGTAGTTTGATCTCTACCAAAATCACCACCGATGATGCTGGATGCCCATTCTCCCTCTCGCCGCCCCATGGTTGCTTCTGCCCCTTTGCATTCAGCCCTTTCACTCCCATCTTCCGGCTGGCGTAGCGCCGCAGCTATGGCGGCCATTGCCTTGCTAGCGGCATGTTCCGAGAAGAAGGCTATGGAGGCGCCTGCGGCCAAGGCGGCCGAGGTGGGAATCATCACCGTGCAGCCGACTGCGCAGAGCCTGATGGCCGAGCTGCCGGGCCGCACCAGCGCCTTCATGATGGCCGACATTCGTCCCCAGGCCAACGGCATCGTCGAAAAGCGCCTGTTTACCGAGGGCGCGCAGGTCAAGGCCGGGCAGGTGCTCTACCAACTGGATGACCGCTCGGCCACCGCTGCCGTCAACAGCGCCCAGGCAGCGGTTGCCAAGGCCAAGGCCACCGCACAGACTGCGCGCAGCAACGCCGCGCGCAATGCCGAGCTGGTGAAGATCGACGCGATCAGCCGCCAGGTGTATGACGACAGCCAGGCAGCGGTTGCGCAGACCGCATCCGATGTCGCCGTGGCGCAGGCCGCGCTGGACAACGCCAAGGTCAACCTGCAGTACACCCGTATCACATCGCCCATCAGCGGCCGGGTCAGCACCTCTTCGGTAACGCCGGGCGCGCTGGTCACGGCCAACCAGACGGCACCGCTCACCACGGTGGTGCAGCTCGATCCGATGTATGTGGATTTCACGCAGTCGAGCACCGAGATGCTGCAGCTGCAGCGCGATCTGGCGGCCGGGCGCTTCCAGAAGGTCGATGGCGACCAGATTCCGGTGCGCATTCGCCTGGATGACGGCACCCAGTATCCGCACACTGCCAAGCTCAAGTTTGCGGGTGTGATCGTCAATGCCACCACGGGCACCGTCACTCTGCGCGCGCAGGTACCCAACCCCGATGGGATGCTGATGCCCAATATGTATGTGCAGGCCCTGCTGCCCACGGCAGTGGCGCCCGATGCGCTGCTGGTGCCGCAGCAGTCGGTCACCCGCGATCTGACCGGCCGCGCCAGCGTGATGGTGGTGGGCCAGGACGACAAGATCGAGAAGCGCCCCCTGGAGATTGATCGTGCCATCGGCAACCAGTGGCTGGTGGGCAGTGGCCTCAAGGCAGGCGAGCGTGTGGTGGTGGATGGTTTCCAGCGTGTGAAGGTGGGCGACAAGGTGCACCCCACCGTGGTTGACCTCAAGGCCAAGGCTGACAAGCCGCGCAGCCCGGGACGAGCGCCTGGTGAATCGGCAGCGCCTGCCGCGCCCGCTGCTTCTGCACCTGCAGTTGCCAAATAAAAAGAAGCAAGAAGAAAAAGGCAGCACCCATGGCACAGTTCTTTATCCAGCGCCCCATTTTTGCGTGGGTGATCGCCATCGTCATCATGCTGGGCGGCGCCTTGTCCATTTTCAAGTTGCCGCTGGAGCAATACCCCGAGATCGCGCCGCCGCGCGTGACGATTGGCGCCCAGTACACCGGCGCATCGGCTGAAACGGTGGAAAATTCGGTCACGCAGATCATCGAGCAGCAGATCAAGGGCATCGACAACATGCTCTACATGAGCTCGTCGAGCAGCGCGTCCGGCCAGTCGCGCATCACGCTCACCTTTGCACCCGGCACCAATGTGGACGTGGCCCAGGTGCAGGTGCAGAACAAGATCCAGGGCGCCTTGAACCGCCTGCCCGATGCGGTCAAGAGCCGGGGCGTCTTCATCAACAAGGGCGGCCAGGATTTTCTGGTCACCTACAGCTTTTATTCCAAGGATCCGTCGATCACCGAGGTGGACATTGGCGACTACATCAACTCCAACCTGGTCGATGTGATCGGCCGTATCGAAGGGGTAGGGGACGTCAACGTCTTTGGCACCTTCTATGCCATGCGGGTGTGGATGGACCCGGCCAAGATGGAGAAATACGGCCTCGTGCCGTCCGATCTGGTGAACGCGCTCAATGCGCAGAATGCCCAGGTCTCGGCGGGCCAACTGGGGGCCTTGCCTGCTGTTGAGAACCAGCAGCTCAACGCCACCATCACGGCGCGCACCAAGCTCAAGACGGTGGACCAGTTTGAGAACATCGTGCTCAAGGCTGCCACTGACGGCTCGGTCGTCACCATCGCCGATGTGGCGCGGGTGGAGCTGGGGGCCGACAACCTCTCGATCCAGGCCAAGCTCAACGGCATGCGCGGCGCGGGCATGGGCATCATCCTGGCCGACGGTGCCAATGCCATGGCGGTATCAGATGCCGTGGCTGCCAAGCTGGCAGAGATGAAGCCGTTCTTCCCCAACCAGATCGAGTACTTCGTCAGCTCGGATTCGACCCCCTTCGTGCGCGCCTCGATCCACGAGGTGGTGAGCGCGCTGGGTGAAGCCATGGTGCTGGTGGTGATTGTGATGTTCATCTTCCTGCAGAACCTGCGGGCCACCCTGATTCCCGCGATTGCCGTGCCGGTGGTGTTGCTGGGCACCTTCGGCGTGCTGTCCATCGCGGGCTACTCCATCAACACCCTGACCATGTTTGCCATGGTGCTGGCCATTGGCCTGCTGGTGGACGACGCCATCGTGGTGGTCGAGAACGTCGAGCGCGTGATGCACGAGACGGGCCTGTCCGCCAAGGAAGCCACCAAGCTCTCCATGCGTGAAATCACGCCCGCCCTGGTGGGCATTGGGGTCACGCTGTCGGCGGTGTTCGTGCCCATGGCGTTCTTTGGCGGCTCGACCGGGGTGATCTACCGCCAGTTCTCCATCACCATCGTCGCGGCCATGGCGCTGTCGGTGTTTGTGGCGCTGACGCTGACGCCAGCGCTGTGCGCCACCATCCTCAAAGCGCCGCAAGAGGATGCGCACCACGAGCGCGCCGTCCGCACAGGTCTGCTGGGCGTGAGCGACCGGTTCTTCCGCTGGTTCAACCGCAGCTTTGACGCAACCGCCAGCCGCTACCAGAGCACGGTGGCCTACAGCCTGCGCCGCGCCAAGCGCATGATGCTGATCTTTGTGGCCGTGCTGGCCGCCATCTGGATCGTGGCACGTGTGCTGCCCACGTCCTTCCTGCCGGACGAAGACCAGGGCTTTCTGTACGTCAACGTCAATCTGCCTGCAGGCGCCGCCGACGCGCGACTGCAGGACGTGCTGGACGAGGTGCGCGACTACCTGCTGGACCAGCCCGACATCATCAGTTTCAACCAGGTATCGGGGCTCAATGGCGACCAGAGCTCGGCGCGCGGCTTCATCCGCTTGAAACCCTGGGAGGAACGCCCTCTGGCCAGCCAGGCGGCCAATGCCATCGCCTTCAAGGCCAACAAGGATCTGGCACGCATCCGCGATGCCCGCGTGTACGTGATGATGCCGCCTGCCGTGCGGGGCCTGGGCTCGAATGCAGGCTTCAACTTCATGATCAAGGACATCAACGGCCTGGGCCACAGCGCCTTGCTGGCAGCCACCAACAAGGTGTTGGAAGAAGCCCGCAAAAGCAACCTGCTGACCGCCGTGCGCACCACCAACCTCGACGACGCCAGCGAGCTGCGCGTGGAGGTGGACGACCGCAAGGCCGCAGCGCTGGGCCTGTCATACAACGACATCAACAGCACGCTCTCCAGCGCCATGGGCGGCACCTATGTGAACGACTTTCTGAACAACGGCCGCGTCAAGCGCGTGTATGTGCAGGGCGATGCCAAGTACCGCATGCTGCCGCAGGACATTGGCCAGTGGACGGTGCGCAACAACAAGGGCGAGATGGTGCCTTTCAGCGCCTTTGCCAGCAGCCACTGGGCCTACGGCTCGCCGCAGCTGCTGCGCTACAACGGTGCCCCTGCGTATGAAATCATCGGCAGCTCCGCCCCCGGCGTGAGCTCGGGTGTGGCCATGCAGACCATCGAGGACATCCTCAAGCAACTGCCGCCCGGCATTGGCTACGAATGGACGGGCGCCTCGCTGCAGGAGCGCCAGTCGGGTGCGCAGGCGCCCATGCTGTACGCCATCTCGATCCTGTTCGTTTTCCTGTGCCTGGCTGCGCTGTACGAAAGCTGGACGGTGCCGCTGTCGGTGATGCTGGCCGTGCCGCTGGGCGTCATCGGCGCGCTGCTGTCCACGTATACGCGCGGGCTGACGAACGACGTGTACTTCCAGGTCGGCCTGCTCACCACTGTGGGGCTGGCCGCGAAGAACGCCATTCTGATCGTGGAATTTGCCGTGCAGCTGCAAGAGCAGGGCAAGAGCGTTTTCGACGCCGTGGTGGCCGCCGTGCGGCTGCGGCTGCGCCCCATTCTGATGACCTCGCTGGCCTTTGGCTTTGGCGTGATACCGCTGGCCATTGGTACCGGCGCCGGCGCGGCCGGCCGGGTGGCCATCGGCACGGCGGTGCTGGGCGGCATGGTGGCTTCCACCGTGCTGGGCATCTTCATGGTGCCGGTGTTCTTCCTGCTGATCCGCAGCTGGTTCCGCTCGCGCAGCCGCCATGAAGATGCTGCGCCGCCCGCAACTGCAATCGCAACCGTTAATGCGCACCCGGTGGAGGGCGCGCAATGATTCCGAGCATGAAGACTGTCTGCCCCTCTGCCTTGCGCCTGCCGCTCGCCTTGCTGGCGGCCGGGTTGCTGAGTGCCTGCAACCTCGCGCCCATCTACCAGCGCCCTGATGCGCCCGTGCCTGCCACGCTGGATGGCGCAGCCTCTGCCGTGCCCGATGAGTTCGCGGTAGAGCCCGTCTCTGCCAGCGAATGGCGCATGCTGCCCTGGCAGCAGTGGGTGGAAGACGCCCGGCTGCGCCAGTTGATGGAGGCCGCGCTGCAGAACAACCGCGATCTGCGCGTTGCCATCGCCAATATCGAAAAGGCGCGCGCGCAATACGGGGTGCAGCGCGCAGACCAGTTGCCCACCCTCAATGCCAGCAGCCAGGCCAGCCGTACACGCACGGCAGATGACCTGCGCTCGGCCAGTGCGGGCTCTTCCACGGCCAACCAGTTCAATGTGCAATTGGGACTGGCCAGCTACGAGCTGGATTTCTGGGGCCGGGTGCGCAACCTGAGCGAATCGGCGCTGCAGCAGTACCTGCAGATCGAGGAAAACCGCCGCAGCGTACAACTGGGCCTGATCACCGACATCAGCAACGCCTGGATCACGCTGGCCAGCGACCAGCAGCGCCTGCAACTGGCGCGCGACACCCTGGCCACGCGCGAGCATGGCTACCGCCTGGTACAGCGCATGCATCAGCTGGGCGCGACCAATGGGCTGGTGCTGGCACAGAACCAGACGGCGGTGGAGACTGCGCGCAACGATGTGGCGGCCTATGAATCGCAGGTGCAGCGTGACCGCAATGCGCTGCAACTGCTCGTAGGCGGCCCGGTTTCTGCCGACATGCTGCCGCAGGCGCCTGCCGCGTCGCTCACAGCCCTGGATCTGAAAAAGGCCGACTCCGGCCAACTGCTCAATGGCGCCACCCCCAAGGTAACCATGCAGACAGCCACCACGGCGATGACGCAGGTGCCAGCGCGCCTGTCATCCACCGTACTGTTGGCGCGCCCCGACATCGCGGCAGCCGAACACAGCCTGCAGGCCCAGTACGCCAGCATTGGCGCGGCGCGCGCCGCGTTCTTCCCCACCATCAGCCTGACGGCCAACGTGGGCACGGGCAGCAACGAACTCAGTGGTCTGTTTGAAGGCGGCAACCGCGCCTGGAGCTTTGTGCCGCAGATCCGCCTGCCCATTTTTGACAATGGCCGCAACCAGGCGAATCTTGATATTGCGCAAGCCAACCGCGATGTGGCGCTTGCGCAGTACGAAAAGGCCATCCAGACCGCCTTCCGCGAAGTGAACGATGCCCTGGCCGACCGTGCCACCATGCAGCGCAGGCTGGACTCCCAGACTGCCCTGGTGGCATCGGCCAGCCGCGTGCTGGAGCTGTCGCAGGCCCGCTTCAAGGCGGGGGCGGACGACTTCCTCACCGTGCTGGATGCGCAACGCAGCCTGTATGCCGCGCAGCAGACGCAGATCACCTTGCTGCAGGCCGAGCAGGTCAACCGCATTGCGCTGTACAAGGCATTGGGCGGCGGCATCGAGCCGGTGCAATAGGTAAAAAGTAAGCTGCTGGCGCTTGCAGGTATGGGTTTTAAAAGGCTACGTCGCCAAAAAACCGATAACGGCAAGCGCGGGCAGCGCAGCCCATGGCGTGCATATGCGCAAAGCCATCAAGGCCAAGGCCGCTGCACTACCATCGGGCTATGACAGATACACAGCGCCCTGACACCGTTTCCGACACCCCGATTGCCGCCACTGCCGCCGCGTCAGCTGCTTCAACCGCTTTCAGCCTGGATGCACCGGCTGCGCAGGAGGTGGATGCGCTCATCATCGGCGCCGGGCCGGTAGGGCTCTTCACCGCTTTTCAGCTTGGACTGCAGGGCGTGCAGGCACATATCTGCGATACCTTGCCTGTCATGGGCGGCCAGTGCATTGAGCTCTACGCCGACAAGCCCATCTACGACATCCCTGGGATTCCGTTGTGTACCGGCCGCGAGCTGGCGGCAAAGCTGCAGCAGCAGATTGCACCTTTTGCCCCCATCTTCCACCCCCGCACCCAGGTGGCCCAGGTGCTGGCCCAGGGCGATGGCCGCTGGCGCGTGCAGTTGCAGGGCCAGGAGCCTGGGCCGGATGGCGGCGACGGAACCACGTGGCTGTTGGCCAGAACCATTTTTGTGACAGCAGGTGTGGGCGCCTTTGTGCCCAAGCAGCTGCGCCTGCCCGGCATTGAAGCGCTGGTGGGGCGGCAGGTGTTCTACCACCCGGATCCGGGCGATGACTGGATGGCGCAGCAAGCGGCGGCGCTTGCTGCATCCAGGGCGCCAAAGATTGTGGTGCACGGCGGAGACGAGGCCGCCGTGCAGGCAGCCGTCGCCGCTGCGCAGCATCCTTCGCTTGCCAAGGCATCGGTTGCCTTGTTGCACCGGCGCGACCAGTTCAGCGCGCCGCAAGCCCTGCTGGATGCGCTGGCGGCCTTGCGTGCCAGTGGCCGTCTGGAGGTGGTGATTGGCATGCCGCAGAGCCTGGAGGTGGCTGAAGACGGCGCGGCCGCGCGCCTGCAAGCGATGGCGTACATCGATGCGGACGGCCAGGACCAGCGCCTGCCTTGCGACCAGCTATGGGTATGCCAGGGCATCTCGCCCAAACTCGGGCCCTTGCTGGAATGGGGCCTGGCGATCGAGAAAAAACAGCTGCAGGTGGCGACCGACACCTTTGCCACCAGCGCCACGGGCATTTATGCCGCTGGCGATATCGTCAGCTACCCAGGCAAGCGCAAGCTGATCCTGAGCGGTTTCTACGAGGCCACGATGGCGGCCATGGCGGCCATTGAATACCTGCGCGGCGAAAAGCTGCTGCTCGAATACACCACGACGAGCAAGCGCCTGCATGAGCGGCTGGGTGTGTCGCACCCGGATTGATGGAGCCGCTCCAGCTGTTTTAGCGCTTTCCGTAAGCGCGCTCCACCTTGGCCACCCGCACCTCGTAGTGCTCGTACCAGCGCTCTGCGCCTGCGCGCTGGGCGGCCAGGTGGTCGGCGTTGGCTTTCCAGGCGGCGATGTGGGCTTCGGTTTCCCAATAGGCAACGGTGATGCCCAGGCCATCGGCGCCGCGTGTGCTTTCTGCGCCTAAAAAGCCCGGCTGCTGCTGGGCGAGCGCCTCCATCTGCTCGGCCATGTTGCCGTAGGCGTCGTTTTCAGTGGCGGTGCGCTGTGAGGTAAAAATGACGGCGTAATAAGGGGGCTGGGGCGTTTTTGCGAATCGGGAGCTGCTCACGGTATACCTATTTGGAAAAAAGGGGGCAAGATGGAAGCGCCACGCTTGCCTGTTGCCTGTTGCCTGTTGCCTGTTGCCTGTTGCCTGTTGCCTGTTGCGTGTGGCCGAGGATTTTGTGGCCCTGGGCCCCGGGCAATAAAAAAGCCAGCTGGCAGGCTGGCTTGTTGAGGTGCTGGCAATCAGCGGATCAGGTCCTTGATCTTGCCGGGCTGGCCGTTGGCCTCGTCGGCGCCTTCGAGCGGCGTTTTGCGCTTGGTGATGCTCTTCCAGCCGTCGGCCAGGGCCAGCTCGGCGTTGAGCTTGATGAAGGCGATCTGGTCGGCCGGCACATCTTCTTCTGCGTAGATGGCATTGGCCGGGCACTCGGGAATGCAGACGGCGCAGTCGATGCATTCGTCCGGATCGATGGTGAGGAAGTTCGGGCCTTCGCGGAAGCAGTCAACAGGGCAGACGTCTACACAGTCGGTGTATTTGCACTTGATGCAGTTTTCGGTGACGACGTGGGTCATGGAATTTATTTACGCCAGTGGTTCAGACAAACAGCAGGAATTTTACGGTTTTTGTGCAAGAGCACATAGCGCGTACTTGAATACCGTGGTTTTCGGGTACGGGATGGGGGACATGTTCATTCCACGAGCACGGCCGCAGCCGTGCTGTTGGAGGCCGGGTCCACCAGGATCAGCGAACCCAGCTCGCGCGAGCTTGCAAAGGGCGCTGCCGGAATCGCCTCCTGCAACGTGATCTCGACGCGGCCGATGGCATTGGGCTCCAGTTGCTCGGCGGCCTGCCGCTCCAGCGTGTTGATGTCCAGCCGGTGCAGTACCTTGCGCACCTTGGCCTTGGTCCAGCGGCGGCCATGCAGGGCCTGGTACACGCGGCCCGGCACCAGGGGCTCGTCGTCCATCCAGGCGACGGTGGCGGTGATCTCGCGGGTGGCGGGCCAGGTGGCCTGCTCGGCGGGGGCGTCGAAGTCGTCGTCGGCTGCCGCAGCAGCCACAGGCGCGGCAATGAGCCAGTCGCCACGCGAGACATCGACCTCGCGGTCCAGCACGATGCCCGCGCTCTGGCCTGCGCCGCGGCTTTTGGCCTGGCGGGTGTGGTCGAGTACCTGGGCCACGGTGGCGCGCTGGCCGCTGGGCAGGATCTGCACGGCGGTGCCAACGGCAACGTCGCCGGTGGCCACCTTGCCCCAGAACACGCGGCGCCCCTGGCTGGTGTCGGCCGATGACGAGAACTTTTCCACCCACTGCACGGCAAAGGCAAAGGGCTGGCCTACGTCGGCAGGCGTTGCGGGTAGCTTTTCCAGCAGTTGCAGCAGGCTGGGGCCCTGGTAGCCAGCCCAGTCGGCATGGGGCGTCACCACATTCCAGCCCTTGAGCGCCGATACGGGCACGGTGGCGGCCACGGTGATGCCCGCGGCCTGCGCAAAGGTGGCAAGCGCATTGCGGATGTTGGCAAAGGCGAGGGCGGGGTCGGCCACGGCGTCGAGCTTGTTGACGGCAAACACCAGGGCATTGACGCGCAGCAGGTGCACCAGCAGGCTGTGGCGGCGGGTCTGGGCCAGCAGCGGCAACTGGGGGTTCTTCCAGTCGAGCTTGGTGGCATCGACCAGCACCACGGCGGCATCGGCGCTGGAGGCGGCGGTGACCATGTTGCGGGTGTATTGTTCGTGGCCGGGCGCATCGCCAATGATGAACTTGCGCGCTTCGGTGGCAAAGTAGCGGTAGGCCACGTCGATGGTGATGCCTTGCTCGCGCTCGGCAGACAGGCCGTCGGTCAGCAGCGCCAGGTCGGTTTCTCCGCCGCGCTGCACACCCGCGAGGTGATCCTGCAGCACCGATTTGCTGTCGACCAGCAGGCGGCCGATCAGCGTGGATTTACCGTCATCGACCGAGCCGCAGGTAATGAAGCGCAGGGCAGAGGCACTGTCTGCCGGTTTGGCATCAATTTGGCTGCCGGCAACTGATGGGTGGGCGGTGGCTGCTATGGTTTCGATAGTCATTAGAAATATCCGTCTTTCTTGCGCTTTTCCATCGAGGCGTCGCTGGTCTTGTCGTCCATGCGGGTGGCGCCACGCTCGCTCACTTCGGCTGTCAGGGTTTCGAGCACGATGTCGGCGGCTGTCGCTGCGTCGCTCTCTACGGGGCAGGTGCAGGTGATGTCGCCCACGGTACGAAAGCGCACGGTGCGCTGTTCCACCGATTCGCCATCCTTGGGTGGCGTGAGCGCCGTCACGGGCACCAGCAGGCCCTTGCGCTCGACCACATCGCGCTCATGGGCGTAATAGAGGCTGGGCAGAGCGATTTTTTCGCGGTCGATGTACTGCCACACGTCCAGTTCGGTCCAGTTGCTGATCGGGAAGACGCGGAAATGCTCGCCGGGCGCCAGGCGTGTGTTGAACAACGTCCACAGCTCGGGGCGCTGGGCCTTGGGCTGCCACTGGCCGAAGCTGTCGCGGTGGGAGAAGATGCGCTCCTTGGCGCGGGCCTTTTCCTCGTCGCGGCGCGCGCCGCCAATCAGCGCGTCGAAGCGGAATTCTTCAATGGCTTCGAGCAGTGTGACCGATTGGTGCACGTTGCGCGATTCGCCTGGGTGCGCCAGACGCACCGTGCCGCGTGCCATCGAGTCTTCAACGTTGCGCACGATCAGCTCGGCGCCCAGCTCCTGGGCGCGGAAGTCGCGGAAGTCGGTCACCTCGGGGAAGTTGTGGCCCGTGTCGATCATCAGCAGCGGGTAGGGGATGCGGCCGGCACCAAAGGCTTTTTCCGCGCACTTGAGCATGACCAGCGAATCCTTGCCACCGGAGAACAGCAAGGCGGGGCGCTCGAAGGCGGCCGCCACCTCGCGCAGGATGAAGATGGTTTCCTCTTCCAGCGCATCCAGATGCTGGTTGCTCAGGTGGCTGAGCACATCGGTTTCAACACGGGCGTTCATGGGTTTGTCCATTCAGATCGGCAAATCGGGTTCTAGCGCTTGTTCAGCAGGCGCAGTTAGCTGTGTTTTTTTGGTGTCTCTTTGATCGATATCCGATCAATGGGCCAGGTGCAGGCCGCATTCGCGCTGCGCTTCGCCCTTGGTTGGGTCCGCATAGTCGAAGTTGTTGGGCAGACCGTGTTTTTCGCAGTAGTCATACAGATCCTTGGACGACCAGTGCAGCAGTGGCGCCACCTTGATGAGACCATCAGGGTTGATGCTGACCGGCTCCATCTGGGCGCGCACGGCGCTGTCGGTGGCGCGCAGCGCGGTGAACCAGACCTGGGGCGCCGTCTCGCGCAGGGCCCGGGCAAAGGGTTCGAGCTTGACTTCTTCGGTGAAGGCGGCGTGGCGCGGGTCATCGAGTGCGGGTGTGGGGCCCTCGACCGCCTCGCGGTGCGCACGCGAGCGCAGCGGCAGGTAGGTGCGCAGGTTGAGCTCCAACTGCCGCGTTACCGCATCGGCAAAGCGGTAGGTGGCCTCGGTGTTGTAGCCGTTGTCCATCCAGATGACGGGAACATCGGGCCGCACCTGCGCCACCATGTGCAGGATCACCGCCTCGAAGGGACGGAAGTTGGTGGTGACGATAGCGCTTTTGCCCAGGCCCAGGGCCCATTGCACGAGGCCGGGTGCATTGTGGCCGAGTTCGAGATTGACTTGGGTCAGGTTCAGGCTGCTCATGCGGACTCTCCGGCAGTAGCAGCGGAGGCGGTAGCGTCGCGGGCAAAGTGCGGGCGCGGCTGCAGTGCGTCGCCTTGGTAGAAGCCGCTGAAGCGGGCAAACTGGCGCTCTGCGGCGGCGGGGTCGATGCCTTCGGCCAGCACGGCGCTGGTAAAGCCGCTGCGGGCCATCTGCACCAACTGGTCGATCAGTACGTCGCCGGTGGCGCGGATGTCGCCCGCAAAGCCATAACGGCGGCGCAGCAGCACGGCCTGGCTGAAGGCGCGGCCGTCGGTGAACTTGGGAAAGTTCAACTCGACCCGCTCCACGCCCTGCAAGGCGCCGCTCGCCGCGATCTCGGCGAGTTCGGCGTCATTGGCGATAACCAAGGTTTTTTCGGTATCTGCGCTTGGGGAGAGCGCGTTGGCAGCAATGATTTTCATGGCTTTTTCTCAATAGGCTGCGTTATTCGGCAATGGCTTCTTCGGCCTTGGGGTGGCGGGCGGCATTGGCGGCGGCCTTGAAAGGGTCGTGGCCAATGCGGCGCAGTGCGTCGATGAAGAATTCGCCCGGCTCGCGTAGCTCGCGGAAGGTGGAGAGCATGGCTTCGATCACATCGGGCACTTCGGCCGCCGAGAACGAGGGGCCCACCACCTTGCCCGGGATAGCCGGGCCAGACAGCGCAGTGCCGTCGGCCCCGCCCAGGGTGATCTGGTACCACTCCTTGCCGTCCTTGTCGACGCCCAGGATGCCAATATGGCCGCTGTGGTGGTGGCCGCAGCTGTTGATGCAGCCGCTCATGTGCAGGTCGATGGGGCCGAGGTCGAACACCTCGTCCAGATCTTGGTAGCGCTCGGTCAGCGCTGCTGCAATGGGTAGCGAGCGGGCATTGGCCAGCGCGCAGTAGTCGCCGCCGGGGCAGGCGATCATGTCGGTCAGCAGGCCGATGTTGGGCTGGGCCAGGCCCAGGGCGCGTGCCGCTTCGTACAGCGCAGGCAGATCGCTCTCATGCACCCAGGGCAGCAGCAGGTTCTGCTCGTGCGTCAGTCGCGCCTCACCCGCCGAGAACTGGTCGGCCAGCTGGGCCAGGGCGTCAATGGTGTCGGCATCGGCATCGCCCGGGGCAAAGCCCACACGCTTGAACGACAGCGCGACGGCGCGCAGGCCCGGCAGGCGGTGGCCGCGCACGTTCTGCTGCAGCCAGCGCTGGTAGAGCTGGCCGTCGGTCTTGACGCTGGAGGGCAGATTGGCGGGCTGGAGCGCTGGCACCACGAAATTGGCGCTCACGCGATCGAGCTCAGCCTGGGTGATGGTGTGCGGCGCGCCGTCCTGCTCCAGGATGGCGCGGTACTCGGCTTCCACCGCGTCGATGAACTTCTGGCCTTCGGCCTTGACGAGGATCTTGATGCGGGCCTTGTATTTGTTGTCGCGTCGTCCGTAGACGTTGTAGACGCGGATCACGGCCTCGATGTAGTTGAGCATCTGGTGCCAGGGCAGGAACTCGCGCACCACGGTACCAATGACCGGCGTGCGGCCCATGCCGCCGCCTACCTTGACGATGAAGCCAACTTCGCCCGCATCATTGCGCACGGTCTGCAGACCGATGTCGTACCAGCCGGTGGCGGCGCGGTCTTCGGCAGAGCCGTTGAGCGACATCTTGAACTTGCGCGGCAAAAAGGCGAACTCGGGGTGCAGCGTGCTCCACTGGCGCAGAATTTCGGCAAAGGGGCGCGCATCGGCCACGCTGTCTTGCGCAATGCCTTCGTATGCTTCGCAGTTGATGTTGCGCATGGCATTGCCACTGGTCTGGATGCCGTGCATGCCGACGCTGGCCAGCAGGTCCATCACATCGGCAGCCTTGGTGATGGGAATCCAGTTGAACTGCACGTTGGTGCGCGTGGTGAAGTGGCCATAGCCATACTTCAGCGGGGCTGCTTCCAGGGTGAGGCCGGGCTGGGCGGCCTGCAGCTGGTCCTGCGTGGTCTGGGCATGGGCCAGCAGCTCGGGGGTGGGCTTGTCGTATTCGCGGGCAATGTGGGCCAGCATGCGCAATTGGGCACTGTTGATCTCGCCATAGGGCACCGCAATGCGGGCCATGGGGGCGTAGCGCTGGATGTACCAGCCATTCTGCAGGCGCAGCGGCAGCAATTGCTCGTCGGTCAGCTCACCGCGCTGCCAGCGTTCAAGCTGGTCGCGGAACTGTTGGGCGCGGAGTTTGACGAATTCGCGGTCGAAAGAGGTGTATTGGTACATCGTGGTGCAAGGTTTGCTAGGCCCAAACCGGAGAAGCTGTCCCTCAATGGCGGCGGCTGTCCGGCTGTTTCGATGTACTGTAGAAAAGTTTTATATAAACTCAAACGACTTTTTTCTTGTGCATGTATGAAATTGAGTAATAAGAAAACCAAGAAAGCTTGTGCAGATTTGGCATAAGCGATCCCACATTTGACAGCTTTGAGGCGCTACGGCTGGGCAGACCGGTCGGCCCGTGCAGGGCGGATGCGGTCGGTGGACAAGGCTTTGGCCAGGCTGTTGGAGACCGGCAGTGGTTCGCCATGCAGGCGAGCGGCCAGCAGCTCAGCGCACAGCAGCGCCCAGCTGAGCCCGCGAGAGCCCATGGCGGTGCAGACCCAGGGCGGCATGCGACCATCCTGGGTACCGTTTGAATCGCTGGCGTTATTGTCTTCAGGCAGGGGGCCGACGACGGGCAGCCGGTCTACCGAGGCGCAGCGCACCTGCGCCCAGGTTTGGGCGGCGGCAAAAGGGGCGGCATAGACCTGGCTGGCCGTGGGCAGCAGGGTCTGCAGCTTGGCCCAGTTGTCGCCATGCGCGCGGGCAGTGTCTGCAGGCGAAGGCGGCAGTTGTGTCACATCGCGCTCAAAACTCGATCCCATCACCCAGGCGGGCTCCGCAGCACCAGAGGCGCTGGCTGGCGCTTTGAAGAAGGGCACCCAGCTGCCGTGGCCGTTGACCGGGTGATGCTGTGCAGGTACTTCGCCATCGCCATATCTGGCCCAGCTGACTTGACCGCGAATGGACTGCAGCGGCAATGGTTGGGGCGCGCTCGCTTCGGGCATGGAGGCCAATACCGCATTGGAATGTGGCCCTGCACAGATGATGAGCAGGTGCGCGCGTGCCAGCTCGGCGCCTGCCGCGTCCTGCACCGCCCAGGTTGCCGCATCCGATGAAGCTTTGACCTGCGCCACCTGCGCTTGCCCCACAAAGCGGATGCCCGGCGCCTGCAGCAGCGCCTGCACCAGGGCTGCGGGGCGCAGCCAGCCCGCATGCGTGTGCCACAGCGCTGCTTCATCGGCGGGCAGGCCTTGCGCTGCCAGCACGTCTGCGCTGGCGGGGGTGCTCCAGGCCGCTGCGGCCTGCGCCAGGGCCGGGTCTGCGCTCCAGGCGGGAGGGCGTTCGTGGGCGCCGGTGCGGCGGCTGGCCGTGTTGTCGGGCGCGATTTCGGCATGCGCTGCAGTCTCATCGCGCGGTGTGGCCAGACGGCGGCGCTCCAGCGCGCCGGTCGGCTCCCAGTCTTCGCCGTGCTGCAGCAACTGGCGCGCCCATTGCTCGGTGGTGCGCACGCCAGCGCGGGTGATGCGGGAGAGTACGCTGTCATCGCTGCTGGTGTGCGGCGCAAAAATGCCAGCGGGCAGGGCGGAGGCGCCTGCGGCTGGGTGCGGGGCAGCATCCAGCATCGTGACCTGCCAGCCGCGCAGGGCCAGCTGGTGCGCGCAGGCGGCGCCAGCGATTCCTGCGCCAATCACGGCGGCGGTGGGCAGATTGGGTGCTGCCAGATCAGCTGTTTTTACAGCGTGCGCCCCCAGTGCCCACAGCGGCGCCTTGCGTGGCTCCCAGGCGGGATCGAACGTGGCATGCAGGTTGTCGCGCTTGGGCGGCACGCCAGGCACCTTGTGCGCCTGAAAGCCGCATTGCGCCAGATCCTTGCGTACCTGGGCGGCAATCGTCCAGGTGGCAAGGCGGGTGCCGCGCCGTGCGCAGCGGGCCACGGCCTTGAGGGTGTGGAGGCTCCACATCTGTGGGTTGCGCGCCGGGCTGAAGCCGTCGAGGTAGATGCTGTCGACCGCCATGTCCTGCTGGCGCAGCATGGCCTGGGTATCTCCCACCAGCAGGGTCAGCAGCACACGGCCGTTGTCAAACCGCAGGCGGTGTACGCCGGGCAGCAGGCCCCACCACTGCGCGGCAAGCTCCCGTGCCATGGCCTGCAGATGCGGAAACTGCTCGGCATGGCGCAGCAGATCGCCCGCGCTCACGGGGAAGGCCTCGGTGGATACGAAATGCAGCAGTTGGCTGCGAGCAGCATCGCCCCGCCAGGCATGCCAGGTGGCAAGAAAATTCAGGCCAAAGCCAAAACCGGTCTCCAGAATGCGCCACTGCGGCTGGCCCGCCCATGCCGCAGGCAGGCCCACGCCCGCCAGAAAAACCTGCTCGGCCTGCTGCATCGCATATGCGGCCTCACTGCGGTAGCGGTCGCCAAAGCGCGGGCTATAGGGCGTGCCGTCTTCCATCCATTGCACGGTCTCGCTCATGGCTTGTTCGGTTCCTTGTCAAAAACATGAGCATTGTAGGTAGTTGGGGTATACGCCATGCTCACATTTCATTGACATGACAGAAAGCCCCATGCGTGCAGACTATCATGGCCCCATGTGTCCCCGCCGCTCTGTGATCCGAACGCTGGCCCATCCTGTGGTGTGCGCTGGCGCCTTGCTCTTTGCTGCAGCGGCCAGCGGCGAGGCTGCCATGCCCGTTGGCGCCGTGCCCTCCGTCTACAGCGCAGCGCAGGCCGAGCGGCAACCGTTGCTCGATACGCTGCAGACGCTGGTGAACATCGAGTCAGGCAGCAAGGATTTTGCCGGCGTCAGCTATATCGCCCAGGTGGCGGCCGACAAGCTCAAGGCCCTGGGGGGGGCGGTGCAAATCATTCGCAGCACCGACCCGGAGCGCCTGCAGGACACGCCCGAGCAGCCCGGCCCCGCCGTGCAGGCGGTGTTCAAAGGCTCGGGCCATTCCAGGATCATGCTGATCGCCCACATGGATACGGTCTACCACCAGGGCGATCTGGCGCAGCAACCCTTTCGCATCGATGGCGAACGTGCCTATGGCCTGGGCATCGAGGACGAAAAGCAGGGCGTGGCGCTGGTGTTGCACAGCATGGCCCTGCTGCAGAAGATCGGCTACGACCGGTTCGGCCAGATTACTGTGCTGTTCAACAGCGACGAGGAAATCAGCTCGCCCGGATCGCGCAAGCTGATCACGGCGCTCGCCAGAGACCAGGATGCCGTCTTCTCGTTTGAGAGCGGTGGCCAGGACGGCACGCTGCACCTGGCCACCAGCGGCATTGGCGCGCTGTTCCTGTCGGTGGAGGGCAAGGCATCGCATGCTGGCGCGCGGCCCGAATACGGTGTGAACGCGCTCTACGAGCTGTCGCACCAGCTGCTGCAGATGCGCAACCTCTCCCAGCCCGAGCGCGGCCTCAAGCTCAACTGGACACTGTCACAGGCGGGCAGCAACCGCAACGTGATACCCGCCCACGCCGAAGCACAGGCCGACGCGCGCGCCCTGCGCGTGCAGGATTTTGATGCGCTGCAGAGTGCCGTGCAGGAGCGCATCCGCAACAAGCTTTTCGACAGCAGCCGAATCAGCGCCCGCTTCGAGCTGCGCCGCCCGCCCATGGAGGCGAGCGACGCCGCCCGCAAGATTGCAGCCCAGGCCCAGCAGATTTACCGCAAGGAGCTGGATCTGCCACTGCGCGTGAACGATGTAGCTCTGGGGGGCGGCACCGACGCCGCCTTTGCCGCGCTCAGCGCGCGCGGTGGCGTGGTCGAAGGCATGGGCCTTGGCGGCTTTGGCGCCCACAGCAACCATGACGAATACATTCTGCTGGGCAGCATCGTCCCCCGGCTGTATCTGGTGGCGCGGATGGTGATGGAGCTGTCTGCGCCAAGAGGGGAGGCGGAACACAATGACGCTCACAGCGCGACCACGGATGCGCAGCAAAAATAATGTGCAGCGCTATTCTGGGCTACGCAGAATGCTACCAAAAGTAGAGTGAAAACGGCTATCCATTGAGTGCCGCAGCCGCCATGCCCGCAACCTGCAGGGCAATGTCGGCCGGGGTTTCGTCCTCCATGTGCCACACCGCAGAGAGCCCGCTCCACGCCAGAATCCATTGCAGCAGGCGCTGTCGATCGAGGTGTGCGGCCTGCGCGACCAGTTGCAACCGTGCCTCAAAGCGCTGCGGATGGCAAGCGATTGCGGCATCGGGGTTGCAGAAGAGGTTGGCATAGTCAAAGCCGCGCTCGCCCAGCAGGCCTTTGGGATCGATGGCCAGCCAGCCGCGCTTGCCGCCATCCAGAATGTTGTGGTGGTGGACATCGCCGTGCAGGCAGACGACATCGCGGGGCGCAGCCAGCAACTGCTCCATGGCCCGCTGTGACGCGCGCAGCACGCTGGCGGGCTCGGCACGGAAGGCCACCAATGAGGCAAAGCGCTGGGGCAGTGGCGTCAATGCAGGCAGCGGTGTGGCACGTGCGGCGTGCAATTGCGCGACGACGGTGCAGATGGTGCGAGTGGCCTCGCCATCCTTGCCGTGCTGGCTCATCGCCGCAAGTGAGCGTGCTCCGGCCGCCCGCTCCATCAACAGGGCATGGTCGCTGCGTGCGTATACCTGAACCGCGCCGCTCCCGCCCCACCACTGCAGCGCGTCGTAGCCAGCGGTTTCCTCCTCGGATTCGCTCACTTTCAGCATGGCCGGGCGGCCCAGGTGAATGACGGGGAGCAGAGTGGCCGCATGGGTCTCCACCACCGGCCCATCCGGCACCAGCGACCAGGCTTTCAGATACGTGGAGAGCTCAATTGGCATGCTGCAAATGGAGGTGCGCAACGAACAGCGTCAAAAAAGGCCGGTACAAACCGGCCGGGGTGCGAAACAGCTATCTGGCGCTTGGTGGATAAACGCCATTTGCTATCAAATAAGCAGCAATTACGCTTCGCTGGGCGGAACATAGCCCGCCGCGGCGTCTGCACCGCCGCCGAAGAAGTGATTCTCCATCTGGCGGGCGAGGTATTGGCGGGCGCGGGCGTCGGCGAGGTTCAGGCGGTTTTCGTTCACCAGCATGGTCTGGTGCTTGAGCCAGCCAGCCCATGCTTCCTTGCTGACGTTTTCCCAGATGCGCTTGCCCAGCTCACCAGGGTAGGGCGGGAAGTCGAGGCCTTCGGCTTCTTTTTGCAGCTTGATGCATTGAACCATGCGTGCCATGGGTGGTGTCCTTTTCGTAGTTGACGTGGGGTGCAGCTGCCGCCGCATTTCAGCCTTGGCCAATCAAGTGATTGAATCCATTGAGAAATCAGGGAAGTGGAGGCTGAGAATCGTCTTGTTAATAAATTTCAGTCATTAAAAACTGAATTAATAGTAGTTTGAGTTTTGAGGAGCGGATTTCAGAATGCCGTCAAGCCTTGGGGCAAGCGATATGCGCCCGCTGGCCATCCGATTTCTGAAATTTTGAAAGCTCTTCATGCAACAACGCCGCCACTTTATCAAGTTTCCGATAGCCGCAGCCGCAATCGCGTCTCTGATTGCTGCTGCTCCCGCAGCTTTCATCGGCAGCGCGCACGCCCAGGGCGCAGCGCCGGTGACTCTGCTCAATGTGTCCTATGACCCGACCCGCGAGCTGTACAACCAGTTCAACCAGGCCTTTGCCAAGCACTGGAAGGCGACGACCGGGCAGGACGTGACGATCAAGCAGTCGCACGGCGGCTCCGGCAAGCAGGGGCGGGCGATCATCGACGGGCTTGAGGCTGATGTGGCAACCCTGGCACTGGCAGGAGATATTGATGCGTTGCACAAGTTTGGCAACCTGGTGCCCGCCGACTGGCAAAAGCGTCTGCCGCTTAACAGCGCGCCTTACACCTCGACCATCGTGTTCCTGGTCAAGAAGGGCAACCCCAAGGGCATCAAGGACTGGGGCGATCTGATCAAACCCGATGTGAAGGTAATCACGCCCAACCCCAAGACCAGCGGCGGCGCACGCTGGAACTATCTGGCCGCGTGGGAATTTGGCAAGCGCACCTACGGCGGTGATGCGGGTGCCAAGGATTACATCAGCAAGCTGTTCAAGAACGTGCCCATTCTGGATACGGGCGCGCGCGGCTCGACCGTGACCTTTGTGCAGCGCGGTCAGGGCGACGTGCTGCTGGCCTGGGAGAACGAGGCCTATCTGGCACTCAAGGAGTTTGGTGCCGAGAAGTTCGAGATCGTGACGCCGTCGCTGTCCATCCTGGCCGAGCCTACAGTGAGCGTGGTCGACAAGGTGGTGGACAAGCGCGGCACGCGCAAGATCGCCGAGGCCTACCTGCAGTACCTGTACAGCGACGAAGGGCAGGACATTGCGGGCCGCAACTTCTACCGTCCCACCAGCGAAAAGGCCAAGGCGCAATACGGCAAGCAGTTTGCACAGCTCAAGCTTTTCACCATCGACGACGCCTTTGGTGGCTGGGCCAAGGCCGACGCCGCGCATTTTGCCGATGGCGGCACCTTTGACCAGATCTACACCAAGAAATAAGCGCCAGCGCCATCAGCAAAGCGGAGAACGCCATGAATTTTCAGCAACTGCGGGCCGTGCGCGAAGCCGCACGCAACGGCTACAACCTGACCGAAGTGGCCCAGGTGCTCTATACCTCGCAGCCGGGCGTGAGCCGCCAGATCCGCGAACTGGAAGACGAGCTGGGGGTGGATATCTTCATTCGTGCTGGCAAGCGGCTGACGGGCCTGACTCCACCGGGCGAGGCGATCTTGCCCATTGTGGACCGGCTGCTGCTCGAATCGGAGAATCTGCGCCGCGCGGGCGCGGATTTTCATGCCAGCCGCAGTGGGCAGCTGAGCATTGCCGCCACGCACTCGCAGGCGCGCTATGCGCTGCCGGTGGTGGTGCGCGATTTTCGGGCCCAGTTCCCCGATGTAGCGCTGCACCTGCACCAAGGCTCGCCCCGCCAGGTGGCCGAGATGCTCTTGAGCGGAGCGGCGGACATCGGTGTGGCCACTGAAGCGCTCACGGGTTATGCCAGCCTGGCCACCTTGCCGGGCTACCGCTGGACGCACAGCGTCGTCGTGCCACTGGGCCACCCGCTGCTGGCGCAGGTGGAATCGGGCAGACCTCTCACCCTGCAGTCGCTGGTGCGCTTTCCCATCATCACCTACGAGCAGGGCTATACCGGCCGCGCGCATATCGACGAATCCTTTGCCACCGCGGGCCTGGAGCCCAATGTCGTGCTGACGGCCATGGATGCCGATGTGATCAAGACCTATGTGGAGCTGGGCATGGGGATTGGCATCGTCGCGTCGATTGCCTTCGATGAGGAGCGTGATCGCCATTTGCGTGCGCTGGACGCGGGACATCTGTTCAAGGTCAACACCACCCGTATCGCGCTGCGCAAAGGAGTGTGGCTGCGCGCCTATGCGCTGCAGTTCATCGAGAGCTTTGTGCCGACCCTGACCCGTGATGTCGTGCTGCAAGCGGTGTCTGCCGCCGCTCCTGAAGAGGATGCCTCTGTGAACGCTGTGCAAAAGGCGGCTTAAGCTAAGTTAATTGTTTGAATAATTTGTTTTTCTTGTTCTGATATGTGTACGCTATGATGCGGTTTTTCAACCAGTATCAAGAAGGGGATAGCGTATGCGTAAAGCTCTGGTTCTGACGGCCATGGCGGGTAGCCTGGCTCTGGTCGGCTGTAAAACCATGGACACGGGCAACATCGGCAGCATGGTAGACAGCGGCTCAGCGGCAATGAAGGCCATGACCCTGTCTGACGGCGATGTGGTGACCCTGTCCAACGAGTCCTGCCAGGCCATGGATGCAGAGAACAAGATCGCACCGGCCAACAGCAAGTACACCCAGCGCCTGAACAAGGTGATTGCCAACATGCCCAAGGACATCGACGGCAAGAAAGCTGTCTACAAGGTGTACCTGACCAGCGACGTGAACGCCTGGGCCATGGCAAATGGCTGCATCCGCGTCTACAGCGGCCTGATGGACCTGATGAACGATGACGAGCTGCGCGGCGTGATTGGCCACGAAATTGGCCACGTCGCCCTGGGCCACAGCAAAAAGCGCATGCAGACCGCCTACGCAACTTCGGCAGCGCGCCAGATCGCAGCCAACAGTGGCAACTCGGCGCTGTCGTCGCTCTCGCGCTCGCAGGCGGGCGAGCTGGGCGAGAAATTCGTCCACGCACAGTTCTCGCAATCGAATGAATCTGAAGCCGACAACTATTCGTTTGACCTGCTCACCAAGCAGAAGATGGAGCGCAAGGGTCTGGTCACCGCATTCCAGAAGCTGGCCAAACTTGGCGGTGGCGGCGGCAACTCGCTGATGAGCTCGCACCCCCCATCGGAAGAGCGCGCCAAGGCCATGCAGGCCCGCCTGGACGGCAAGAAGTAAAGACACCCGGTTGGGGTGGAATGAATGCACAGGCCCTTGGCAGACGCCAAGGGCCTTTTTTATATGCTGTGCGCATTGTGGCGCCATGGGCTTCGCTCCAATGCGCTGTTGACTGACGAAAAAAGCCGGGTGAGCGGGCACAATGCTCTTATCCACGCAAAAGCAAAAAAGGAGGAGCCATCATGGTTGACAAGCATTTGCCCGCACGCAGCATCCGAGGGGCAGGAAGAGGGCAGAACGTGCTGCGCCGTCTGTGCGCGTCCTTGCTGGTGCTGGGCGCGATGGCGGGGCTGGCTGGAGGTGCCTGGGCGGAGGGCTTGCGGCCGGCAGGCACCGGATGGGGCCTGTCCTCTGGTTCGTGGGCAACCCCTGTCCATGCGCGCGACCGCGATTACCGCAGCCGAGAAGAAAAGATACGCGAGCACGAGCGCTCGCAAGGCTATTACAGCAATGATGATCGCAGGGCAGAGCGTCGTGATCGCCAGGATCGGCTCAGAGAGCAGCGCCTGCGGGAGAGGCGCCACAAGAACCGCTCATCCAACCACCGCCGCCACCCACCGACGCAGCCCGCGCAGGACTGGCAGCGCTGAGCTGCCAGGCCTCGCCGCAAACCCGTCCGCACGAGTCGCCATGGGCTCAGGGGCCTGCATTTGCTGAGACCGGGACTGCTATGCTGTGGCTGCATTCGGTCCTGAAAGCTCTTTGATGAAACTGCTTTTGCTCAGCAACTCCCGTGCCCCTGATGGCGGCTACCTCACCCAGCAACGCGATGTGATCGCCGCTACCTTGCAAGGGGTGCGCAAGGCATTGTTTGTACCGTTTGCCGGGGTCACCATCAGTTGGGACGATTACACCGCCCAGGTGCAGGCCGCCATTGCGCATACCGGCGTGCACCTGGTGGGCGCGCATGCAGATGACGCCGTGGAGCAGTTTCTGGCGGGCGAGGTGCAGGCCATCATCGTGGGCGGAGGCAACACCTTTCAACTGCTGGCCGAGTGCCGCAGGCGCGGCTGGCTGGTGCGCCTTGGCGATGCGGCGCGGTCGGGCCGCATGCCCTACATCGGCTGGAGCGCAGGTGCCAATCTGGCGGGGCTGACGATCAATACGACGAACGACATGCCCATCGTCAACCCGCACGGCTTTGGCGCGCTGGGGCTGGTGCCTTTTTGCATCAACCCGCACTACAACAATAGCCTGCCGCCCGGCCATCAGGGCGAAACCCGCGACCAGCGCCTGGCCGAGTTTCTGGTGGCCAACCCGCAGATGCGCGTGGTGGCGCTGCCCGAGGGAACCTGGCTGGAGGTGAATGACAGCGCTGTCGTGGTGGGTGGCGCCTATCCGGCCAGGCTGTTTACCGCGAATGCGGACGCGCAGGATCTGGCACTGGGCGCGCGCATCTAGGCACGGCCAAGCGGCGCTTTTATCTAATCCAGCCGGCGCACATCGCCATTGGTGGGCGAGGCGCTTTCGTGGAACAGGTCTTCCAGGTATTGCACCAGTTCGTGCTCCTCGACGAAATCGGGGATCACAAAGCCTGCGGGGCGGCGTTTGCCGTCGGAGCCGACCGCCATAACCTGCCAGGCATCGCCCTGGCGCTCCACATCAACAACGCGGGTGTAGATACAAAATCGCATGGAATAGCCTGTTGCGGGTGGGGCGTGCATTCGTCTGTGGTACAGAGCTGCACGGCCATTGATGGCATGTGTCCTGCAGCACTCCCTGTACCCGGCGATGCCAGGGCACAGGGGGCAGCCGGTGTCCCGGCCTGGCTTACAGGCGCTCGAAAATCGCTGCAATGCCCTGGCCGCCGCCAATGCACATGGTCACCAGTGCATAGCGGCCGCCCGTGCGGTGCAGTTCGTGGATGGCCTTCACCGTGATGATGGCGCCGGTCGCCCCGATCGGGTGGCCCAGTGAGATGCCGGAGCCATTGGGGTTGACCTTGGCTGGGTCGGCGCCCAGGCCCTTGGTGACGGCGCAGGCCTGCGCTGCAAAAGCTTCGTTGGCCTCGATCACGTCCATCTGGTCGAGCTTGAGCCCCGTCTTGGCCAGCACGGCCTTGGATGCAGGAATGGGGCCAATGCCCATGATCTTGGGCTCGACACCCGCGTGCGCGTATCCGACCAGACGGGCGAGCGGCTTGGCGCCGCGCGCGGCTGCGGCGGAAGCTTCCATCAGCACCACGGCGGCGGCGGCATCGTTGATGCCCGAGGCGTTGGCGGCGGTGACGGTGCCGTCTTCCTTGGCGAACACGGGCTTCATCTTCTGGAAGTCCTCGATCTTGGCTCCGGCGCGGAAGTGCTCGTCCTTGTCGAAGGCGACTTCGCCCTTCTTGCTCTTGAGCATGACGGGCACGATCTGGCCCGCAAAGCGGTTTTCGGCCCAGGCGGCTTCGGCGCGCTGGTGGCTGGTGAGGGCCAGCTGGTCCTGGTCGTCGCGGCTGATGCCAAATTCCTTGGCCACGTTCTCGGCTGTCACGCCCATGTGGATCTTGTGGAACGGATCGTGCAGGGCGCCGGTCATCATGTCGACCATCTGCGTGTCGCCCATGCGGGCGCCCCAGCGGGTGTTGAGGCTGGCGTAGGGTGCGCGGCTCATGTTTTCGGCACCAGCGCCAATGGCGATGTCGTAGTCGCCCAGCAAAATGCCCTGGCTCGCGCTGACGATGGCCTGCAGGCCCGAGCCGCACAGGCGGTTCACGTTCATGGCGGGCGTTTCCTTGGGGCAGCCGCCATTGATGGCTGCCACGCGGCTGAGGTACATGTCCTTGGGCTCGGTGTTGACCACATGGCCGAACACCACATGGCCCACATCCTTGCCTTCGACGCCTGCGCGGGCAAGCGATTCCTTGACGACCAGCGCGCCCAGCTCGGTCGGTGGAGCATCCTTGAGGCTGCCGCCAAAGGTGCCGATGGCGGTGCGCACGGCGCTGCAGACAAGTACTTCACGGGTCATGGTGTATCTCCTTGGATGGGTATGCGAAAACGCGAACGAAAACAGTATGCCGCGCGTGGGAAACTACTTCTTATTGGTGCGCTGCAGCATGGTCGCATTATTGCCAGCCTCGCGCCTGCTGGACAAGTCGGTATCGCTACGGACAGGCATACAGCGCGCCTTGGCGACACTGCTGCGGCGAAGGTGAGGGCACAAAAAGAGCAGCTGGCACACAACGGATGTACACCAGGTGCTATCTTTTTAGAATTGCCTGGATGCGGTTTCAGGCAGGCGCATGCGTCACCGCCTCGATGTTGTAGCCGTCCGGGTCGCGGACGAAGGCTGCATAGTAGTGCGCGTGGTAATGCCTGCGCGGGCCGGGAGGGCCATTGTCAATGCCTCCGGCGGCTAGCGCCGCCGTGTAGAAGGCCTGTACCTGCGCCTGGCTGGCGGCCCGAAAGGCTACATGGACGCACTGCGAGTGCGGAGTACCTTCACGAATCCAGAAATCGCCACCGGGGTCGGCACTCTGGAGGGGCGTTGCACTGCCAAAGCCGACGGCGCCGGGATGCAGCTTGCGCATTTCATAGCCCAGCGGCGCCAGCACCCGCGTGTAGAAGGCGCGGCTGCGCTCCAGGTTGCTGACGTTGATGCCAATGTGGTCAAGCATGGTGGCAATGGGGGTTCTTACGGCTCACGTACGTCGGCTACCACGTTCTGGCCGAAATCCGGGCGGTCCAGCCAGGCCAGCACCTTGGCGCCAGCTTCTGCCGGAGAGCTGAGTTTGCCGCCTTCGTGCAGGCCCTTGAAGTTGGCCACATCGGGGAAGGCGCCCGCGTCGGCGCTGCGCAATTGCACCTGCATGTCGGTGTCGATCACGCCCGGGGCAAGCGAGACGATCCGGGCGCCATGGGGCTTGTGCGCTTCTTCCAGGGCCACACAGCGGGCATAGGCATCCATGCCCGCCTTGGCGGTGCAGTAAGCGGCCTGCGATGCCATGGGGCGACGGCCCAGGCCAGAGGACACATTCAGCACTTTTTTCGGAATGCTCCAGCCATCGGTTGCGCCCAGAAAGACCCCGGTCAGCGCCATGGGCGCTTCCAGGCCCACGCGCAGCGCGTTGCGCAGGTCTGCGGTCGGTACGGCAGACAGGGGGGCGATCTGCGGGATGACCCCCGCATTGTTGATGAGCGTGACGCTGGCCCAATCTGCAGGATTGAGGCTGCGCAGCCAGTCGCCCAGGCGCTGGGCGGCGGCATCGGTATCTCCCAGGTCTTGCTCCCACTGAATGAGATGGGCAGGCGCGGGGGCTGCTGCCGCCAGTTCGCTGGAAGTGCGGCGCGCAATGCTGAGCACGGTGTGACCCTGAGCCAGTAACTGCTGGCCCATGGCCAGGCCCATGCCGCGCGAGCCGCCGGTGAGAATGTGGAGATGTTTGGTCATAGCCATCAATGCTAACGGCAGTTGGTGCCCGTTTCGCCCCTCGCAGCTTCATCCTTTTCTATCGGTTTGGCTGCACACTTCGAAGAGCTTGGTTAGGATGGCTGGGTTTGATTGATTCAGGAGAAATTGCACCATGGGCCAGCAAAAAGTTGCCATCGTGATCGCCGGCGGTTCCGGCATGGGCGCTGCAGCCGCACGCCAACTGCACCAGGCCGGTTTTGCCGTCGGCATTCTGTCGTCTTCGGGCAAGGGCGAGGCTCTGGCCAAGGAGCTGGGCGGTGTCGGCGTGACCGGGTCGAACCAGAATGTGGCCGACATGCAGAAGCTGGTGGACGCGGTGATGCAGCGCTTTGGCCGTATCGATGTGTTGGTCAATGGCGCAGGCCACGGCCCCAAGGGTGATCTGCTAGCCATCAGCGATGAAGACTGGATCAAGGGCCTGGAAGTATATTTTCTGAACGTGGTGCGAGCCACGCGGCTGGTGGCGCCCATCATGCAGGCCCAGGGCGGCGGCGCGATCATCAATATCTCGTCGGCCTGGGCGTTTGAGCCCGCGGCGTTGTTTCCCACCTCGGCCATGGCGCGCTCGGGCCTCGCAGCGTTCACCAAAATCTTCTGCGACGAGTACGGCAAGCACAACATTCGCATGAACAATGTGCTGCCCGGCTGGATCGACAGCCTGCCCAAGAAGGACGAGCGGCAGGCCGCCGTGCCGCTGCAGCGCTACGGCACGGCCGATGAGATCGGGGCGACGGTGGCGTTTCTGGCGTCCGAGGGCGCCGCTTACATCACCGGGCAGAACATCAAGGTCGATGGCGGCCTGATGCGTCATATTTGAGGCCTTGCATCGGAGCCGGCGTCGGCCGGTTTCCACCCCCTTGCTGCTGGCGCTTGGTTGGTGAGCGCGAGCAGCTATTTTTATGGTGAAGCCTTCCAAGGGGGGAGGGGGACGGGCTTTCATTGGTTACCCGCGCTGCATGCTCGCTGCGTGGAGAGCGTGGCGGAAGGGGATGGGGCGGTGGTGGGCGCCGTGCGGGGTGCCAGCGTCACCAGCACAATGCCGATGACCACAGGGACGATGCCCAGAAAATCGGCCAGTGCCAGGGGCTCGCCCAGCACCGCCCAGCCAACGATCAGGCCCAGTGGCGGAGTCAGAAAGAACCAGGCGCTGGCGCTGCTCGCATCGGTGCGGCGCAGCAGGGCGAACCAGAGCGTGTAGCCCGCGATGGAAACCACGGCCACCGACCAGAGCATGGATGCGGCAAAGCGCAGGTTCAGGTGCACATCGGACCAGCGCTCCACAGACAGCGCCCACGGCAGCATGATGGCCGAAGCGAGCAGCAGTTGCAGCGCAATATTGGCGGTACTGCCGACTCCAATGCGCAGGCGCTTGTACAGCACGGTGCCGAGCGAAATCAGCAAGAGCGCGAGCAGCAGCATGAGCGTGCCGTGCCAGGAATCGAGTGGGCCGCCCAGCCGGTGGCGCACGATGAAGGCCATGCCTGCAAAGCCCAGCAGCAGGCCCGCAAGCTTGCGCCCGGTGAGCCGTTCGCGCAGCAGCGGCATGGCAAGCAGGGCCACCACAATGGGCGCGGCCCCGATCACGATGGTGGCCAGACCTGCGGAGACCTCGCGCATGGCGCTCCAGCTCACGCCCAGGTACAGCGCGTGGTTGCAGGCTGCCATCAGCAGCAGGCTGGCGAGTTCGCGGCGGCTGGGGCGAATGCGTTCGCCCCGGTGGTAACTCCAGGCAAGCAGCAGCGCCCCCGCACAGAAAAACCGCATGGCCAGGAACAGCAGCGGCGAGCTGTCGAGCAACGCAAACTTGGTGGCGGCAAACGCACTGGCCCAGACCAGGGTGAATGGAATGGCAAAGGCCAGCACCGTCAGGCGGGGCGGCAGTGGCGAGGCCGAAGAAGGGGGCAGGGCAGGCATGGCAGTGGGCGGCAAAAGAGGATGACAAATCCACTGTAGGGGTTTAAGCTGATATTTGGAAATTCAAAGTTTCCATGTGAGATATTTGATTTGTCGATGGCTTGCCTGCAGGAGACTCGAATGGCCGACTTTGATATCAGCTTGTTGCGCACTTTCGCCTCGGTGGTGGACAGCGGCGGGTTTTCGCGCGCGGGTGAGCGGGTGCACCGCACCCAGTCCACCGTCAGCCAGCAGATCAAGAAGCTGGAGGAGCAGGCCGGGCGCCAGCTGCTGTCACGCGGTGCGCGCTCCAGTCTGCTCACGCCCGATGGCGAGCGCATGCTGAGCTATGCACGGCGCATCCTGGCCCTGCACGACGAGGCGCGCAATCTGTTTGCCGAAGACCTGCCCGAGCTGGTGCGCGTGGGCGTCACCGAAGACCTGGCTGTCGATTCGCTGCCCGCCGCGCTCAGCCCGCTGGCGCTGGGAGACGACCATGTGCGGCTGGAGGTGCGGTGCGGCCTCTCGCGGCTTTTGGAGGCCGATTTGGGTAACGGCCTTCTCGATGTAGCGCTGTTTCGCCGTGTGGAAAGCCAGCCGAGCTCCGGCCCGGACTGCTGGGCAGAAAGCCTGCAATGGGTATGCGCCCAAGGCAGCCGCCCTGAGCAATCGCAGGTGCTGCCGCTGGTGCTCTTTCCGCATGAGTGCATCCTGCGCGGCTATGCGCTCGGTCAGCTCGACGCCATGGGCCGGCGCTGGCGCATTGCCTATACCAGCCCGAATGTATCGGGCATCCAGGCTGCCGTGCGCGCGGGGCTGGGCGTGGCATTGCTGTCGCAGCGCATGCTGCCCTTGCAGGGGCTGCGGGTGATTGCGCCGGGCGAGGGCCTGCCGTCACTGCCGCAGGTTTCCGTGCTGCTGCGCAGCGGCCCGGGCGCATTGGGGCCGCGGGCCCAGCAGGTGATGGAGTTGCTGCGCGCGCACATGGATGAGACGGTGGCTGCCTCCCATAAGCAGGCGTCCGTATGGGCCTGATCCGATCCGATTAAAAATCTGCGGGCAGGGTGCATGCCACCGGCACCTGCGTCACCGGGTGCATGAAGGCAATGTGCTGGGCCTGAAGCAACAGGCGGGGCGCCATCGCCTGTACCTCGGGCGCGGCATACAGGCTGTCGCCCAGTATCGGGTGCCCTATAGCTTGCAGGTGCAGGCGCAGCTGGTGGGTGCGGCCGGTGACGGGGGCCAGCCACAAGCGCGTGCTGCCTACCGGGGTGGCAGGCAGGGCAGCGGCTTGCGGGCCTGTTTCCGCACGCCACCAGGTCTGGCTGGGCTTGCCGATGACATGGTCTACGCGCTGAAGCGGGCGACGCTCCCAGTCTGCGATCAACGGCAGGTCGATCAGGCTCCAGCGTTCTCCGTCTTGCGGCATGCCGGTGAGCAGGCCCGTATCGGCAGGCATTGGCTGCGGCACAGGAGAGCCGCTGGCGACAGCCATGTAGCGCTTGTCCACCTTGCGAGCGGCAAAGGCGTCGCCCAGTGCGCGCTGCACGGCCAGGCTGCGCGCCATCACCACCAGGCCCGAGGTCGCCTGATCGAGCCGGTGCACTACCAGTGCATCCGGCCACTGCTCCTGGGCACGGCTGCTGAGGCAATCGAGCTTGTCCGGCCCCTTGCCGGGAACGCACAGCAGGCCCGAGGGCTTGTTCAGCACCACGAGGTGCGCATCTTCGTACACAGGAATCAACACGGGCCACCGTCTCGCCAAAGAAAGACCGACATTGTAGAAACTGTACGGAATGCGACAGCCGCGTGCTGCTGGCCAGCGCGCCTTGCCTTACCGTAACGCCCAAATGCACCAGCGGCATTTGCTCATGCCGATTTGCTGCAACTAGGGTTGCTACGATGGCTGGGTATTACCGGTTGGTGCTACAAAAATGGTTGCTGCTGGCGCTTGCCGGGTAAGCGCTGCACATCAAAAAAACCAAAGGAGAACGTATGCTTGGCCTGATGCAAAACCAGCAATTGCTGACCTCGAACCTGCTGGAGTTTGCGGAGCGTTACCACCGCGATACCGAGATCGTCTCGCGCCGGGTGGAAGGGGATATCCACCGCTACACCTATGCCGATTTTGCCCGGCGCGCGCGCCAGGTGGCAGGCACGCTCGATGCGATGGGTCTCGCGCCGAGCACGCGCGTGGCCACCCTGGCCTGGAACGGATACCGCCACCTGGAGCTGTATTACGGCGTGGGCGGCTCGGGCCGCGTCATCCATACCGTCAACCCCCGCCTGCACCCTGATCAGATCGCCTGGATCGTGAACCATGCCGAAGACGAGGTGTTGTGCTTTGACATGAGCTTTCTGCCCATCGTCCAGGCAGTACACGCCAGATGCCCCACGGTCCGGCAATGGGTGGCGCTGTGCGATGCAGACAAGCTGCCGGCGGACAGCGGCATTCCCGGCCTGGTATCGTACGAGAACTGGATTGCTTCCACGCCCACCAGCTACACCTGGCCGCAGTTCGATGAAAACACCGCCTGTGGCATGTGCTATACCAGCGGCACCACGGGCAACCCCAAGGCGGTGCTGTATTCGCACCGCAGCACCACCTTGCATGCCTACGGTGCTTCGCTGCCCGACGTGATGGACATTTCGTCGCGCGATGTGGTGCTGCCGGTGGTGCCCATGTTCCACGTCAACGCCTGGGGGCTACCGTATTCGGGGCCATTGAATGGTGCCAAGCTGGTTTTTCCCGGCCCGGGTCTGGATGGCAAATCGGTGTACGAGCTGATCGAGTCCGAAAAAGTGACCTTTGCCGCCGGGGTGCCCACGGTCTGGCAGATGCTGCTCAACCATGTGCAGACCCAGGGCCTGAAGTTCAGCACATTCAAGCGCACGGTGATCGGTGGCTCGGCCTGCCCCCCTGCAATGATCAAGACCTTTCAGGACGACTATGGCGTGACCGTGCTGCATGCCTGGGGCATGACCGAGCTGAGCCCCCTGGGCACCGTCTGCACCCTAAAGAACAAGCACCTGGGCCTTCCTGCAGAGGAGCAGGCGAAGCTGCTGGCCAAGCAGGGTCGGGTGATCTTTGGCGTGGACATGAAGATCGTGGGCGACAACGGCGAGGATCAGCCCTGGGATGGCAAGACCTATGGCGATCTGCTCGTGCGCGGCCCCTGGACGGTGGGCAACTATTACCGCAACGAGGGCTCGTCCCCCCTGGTCAAGGATGCACAAGGGCGTGAATGGTTTCCCACGGGCGATGTGGCCACCATCGATGCCGATGGCTTCATGCACATCACCGACCGCAGCAAGGATGTGATCAAGTCCGGCGGCGAATGGATCAGTTCCATCGACATTGAAAACATCGCCATGGCCCACCCCGCCGTGGCCATGGCCGCCTGTGTGGGCATGCCGCACCCCAAGTGGGACGAGCGCCCGGTGGTGTTTGTGGCCTTGAAGCCGGGCCAGTCGGTCAGCAAGGAAGCACTGCTGGCCTTCTACCAGGGCAAGACCGCCAAGTGGCAGATTCCCGATGATGTGGTGTTTGTCGAGAGCATTCCGCTCGGGGCCACAGGCAAGATGCTGAAAACCCGGCTGCGCGAGCAGCATGCTGGCTACGTATTGCCAACCGCAATATAGCCATCGCTCAGGCTGCGGGGTAGGAGCGAATTTTCAGCACAATCAATGGATGCCGTATAACTGTATTGCGCTTGAAGCTATCAAAATCATAGTATTGGAGATCCATCATGGCGCGTAGGATTCAACAGCTTTTCGATCTGAGCGGCAAGACTGCGCTGGTGACCGGCGGCTCGCGCGGCCTGGGCCTGCAACTGGCGCATGCACTGGGCGAGGCGGGCGCCAAGATTGTCGTTACCAGCCGCAAGGCCACCGAGCTGGAAGCTGCCGTGGCCGAGCTGCGCGGCGCAGGCATCGACGCACGCTGGATTGCTGCCGATTGTGCGGTAGAGACGGAAATTGAGCGTCTGGCCGCAGAAACACTGGAGCGCGTGGGCGACCTGGACATTCTGGTCAACAACGCGGGCGCCAGCTGGGGCGCCCCTGCCGAAGACCACCCAATCGCTGCCTGGGACAAGGTGATGAACCTGAATGTGCGCGGCTATTTTCTGCTATCGCAGCACATCGCCAAGAACAGCATGATTGGTCGGCGCAGCGGCGCCATCATCAACGTGGCCTCCATCGCAGGGTTGGGCGGCAACCCGCTGGCGATGAAAACCATTGCCTACAACACCAGCAAGGGCGCGGTGATCAACTTCACACGCGCGCTGGCGGCCGAGTGGGGGCACTATGGCATTCGCGTCAATGCGCTGGCTCCGGGGTTCTTCCGTACCAAGCTCGCCAACGGACTGATCGACCAGTTGGGCGAAGACCAGATGACCGCCAACGTGCCGCTCGGGCGCCTGGGTGATAACGAAGACCTCAAGGGCGCTGCGGTGCTGCTGGCCAGCGATGCGGGCAAGCACATCACCGGCCAGTTTCTGGCCGTGGACGGCGGCGTGAGCGTGGTGACGGCTGGGTAGACTTCAGGCAGAGCCGCCAGTGGTTCAAAGGAATCAAAGCTCGTGGCTGTACACGATGAACCCCTTGTGCTCTGCCATCTTGTCGTACAGCGCGCGCCCGGCTGAGTTGTGGTGCTGGGTCTGCCAATACACGCGGCAGGCGCCTGCACGGCGGGCCTCGCTGTACACCGCCTCGATCAGTGCCTTGCCAATGCCTTGCCCGCGGCAGGCGGGCAGGGTGAACAGATCCTGCAGATAGCACACCGGCTGCAGGCGTGAAGTGCTGACGTGGAACAGGTAGTGCGTGAGGCCGAGCAGCCGCCCTTCGGATTGCGCCACCAGAGCGAACATCGGTACCACCGGGTTATGAAAACCCTGCCAGGTGTTCTGGGTGATGGCGTCAGGCAGGGCGGTTTCGCCTTCGCGGCCATAGAAGGCGTTGTAGCCATCCCAAAGCGGCTTCCAGCCCAGGTAATCGGTAGGTGCCAGGGGACGGATCTGGGTAGGCATGGTGTGTGGCTCGCTGAATCTGCATGTATGGCCTTTGACTGTAGCGGGTTTGGGGCCGCAACAGAGATGCAGTAGCGCTTTCATGGAAAGCTGCAAGCAGCTGTCACCTAGACGTCAGGGTTTCCCCTTAAATGCGCCAGCAAGCGGTTATGCTTGCTGCATGGGCCGCCCGCCGCCGCGCGGCCTTTGCTTTTTGTCTTTGCGTTCTACGTTCTCATGCTGGAGCCCGCCGTGCTGCCTTTTGAAGTTGAAATCCCCTTTGTCAGTCACCTGGGCTTTAGCTTGCACAAATGGGCCGATGGCGAGAGCGAGCTGCACTACCACGCACGCCCCGAGCACCTCAACAGCTTTGATGTGACGCATGGGGGCGCATCGATGACGCTGCTGGATGTGACCATGGCCCACGCGGCGCGCAGCGCTATTGCAGGCAGCGGTGCGGTCACCATCGAGATGAAAACCAGTTTCATGGCCACGGCCAAGGGCCCGCTGGTCGCCAAGGGCAAGCTGCTCTCGCGCACCAAAACCATGGCTTTCTGCGAAGGCTGGCTGTATGACGAGGCGGGCAAGCTCTGCTGCCATGCCACCGGAACCTTCAAGTACGTGATGCCGGAAGTCGTGCAATCCTTGCAGGCCGCCAAAAAGCAGATCAAGACCGATTGAATTCACCGGCTTCCCTGGCCGCCACCAGCCGCAGCGCTCTGCCTTTGTTTGAGTGATAGATCCCATGCCAAAGCCTTCTTCTCCTGCTGATCAGTTGAACTGGACCTGTCTTTCCTTTGACCAGTTGAGCCTGGGCGATCTGTATGACACGCTGCACGTGCGCTGCCAGGTATTCATTGCCGAGCAGGTGGCGTTTCAGGATCTGGATTACAAAGACCAGAGCGCCTGGCATCTGCTGGGGCGCGATGGGTCTGGTGTGCTGCAATCGTACGCACGCATACTTCCGCCAGGGCTGGCTTACGAAGAACCATCCATTGGCCGGGTGCTGGCCATGGCGGCTGTGCGCGGCACAGGCGCTGGCTGGGAGCTGATGCGCCACGCGATGGCCGAGGTGGAGCAGCGCTGGCCCGGTTCACCGATTCGCATCGGCGCGCAGGCCTATCTGCAAAAGTTCTACGAGGGTTGCGGCTTCGAGGTCGTGTCGCAGCCGTACCTGGAAGACGGCATTCCGCACCTGACCATGCTGTACCGCAGCCAGGGCGCATGAGAGCTGCAGCGCATGCATATCCACCTGCCATGCGCGAAATGGGATATTGCACGACTGCAGTTCAAATCGGCTGCTGGCGCTTGCCAGATGCGCACAGCTGCTCATATTTTCATAGCAAATCGAGCCAGCCATGGATAAGTCTCTGACACCCGATACGGTCTTGGCACCGGCTGCAACCATGAGAGACGGCCTTCCCATGCCCGAGCGGCGCCTGGCAATGCTGGTGATCGTGCTGGGCCTGATAGTAGCCGTGCTCGATGGCTCCATCATGAATCTGGCCCTGCCTACGGTGGCCAAACAGCTCAATGCCCAACCATCGGAGGCGATCTGGATCGTCAATGCCTACCAGCTGGGCACCTTGGGCTTGCTGTTGCCGCTGGCGGCGCTGGGTGAACGCATCGGCTACCGCAAGGTCTACCTGATTGGCATGCTGTGCTTCACCATCGCATCGGCCATTGCCATGCTGGCGCAATCGTTGTGGCTGCTGATTGCAGCGCGCGGCCTGCAAGGTATGGGTGCGGCCGGGGTGATGGCGGTGAACGCGGCGCTGGTGAGGCTGACGTATCCGGCTTCCCGGCTGGGCAAGGGCATGGCGCTCAATTCACTGGTGGTGGCGGTGTCATCGGTTGCCGGGCCGGGCGTGGCGGCCCTGATCCTGTCGATTGCCAGCTGGCCGTGGCTGTTTGCCATCAACGTACCGTTGGGGCTGCTGACTTTGTGGCTGGGGCGCAAGGCCTTGCCGCACAACCCGCCGCAATTGCTGGCCGCGCCTCACGCACGGCTCACGCCAGTGGATGTGGCGCTGAACTTTGCCATGTTCTCGCTGGTGTTCCTGGGGGCAGAGCGCATCGGCGTGCGGCACGATGCCGCTGCCGCTGGGCAGGCCGGCACCGGCTGGGCCATGTTGGGCCTGGGACTGGTGCTGGGTGCCTGGTATGTGCTGCGGCAAAAAAGGCTCACCTTGCCACTGCTGCCGCTCGATCTGCTGCGCATTCCGGTGTTTGCACTCTCCATGGGGGCGTCAATCGGTGCATTCAGCGCGCAGATGCTCTCGTTCATTGCCTTGCCGTTCATGCTGCTCGATGCCTTGGGCCGCAGCCACTTTGCCGCCGGTATGCTGATGACGGCGTGGTCGGCCGCCATCGTGCTGGTGGCGCCGGTGGCGGGCAAGCTCATCGGCAAGGTGGAAGACGGCCTGCTGGGCGGCATCGGCATGGCGATCCTGGCTTTCGGACTGCTCAGTCTGGCCCTGCTGCCTGCCGATCCGGGCGATCTGAACATCGGCTGGCGCATGGCGCTGTGCGGCCTGGGTTTCGGCCTGTTCCAGTCGCCCAACAACCACACCATCGTTACCTCGGCGCCGCTGGCACGTGCCGGAGCCGCCAGCGGCATGCTCGGCACCGCGCGGCTCACGGGGCAATCGCTGGGAGCGGTGCTGGTGGCCATCATCTTCACCTTGTGGCCCGTGCACAGCGGCATGGGCACCACGGTGGCGCTGTACATCGCGGCTGCGTTTGCCGCCATGTCCGCAGTGTTCAGCAGCCTGCGCCTCAAGCACACGGCTACGCATTAGCGCACTAGTGCGCTTGCCGCTGCCGTTTACGTGTGAAGCGCATTTGGGCTTACAAGGGCGTTGTTGCATGACGGTGACTTCCCATCCATGCAAATGCCGCTAGGCATTCACCATGCTTTTTACTTCTTCGTATTGAGAGATCTCAATCGCTTGCGTTCGCTGTCTCTAAACAGCGTCTTCCGACAATCGGTCGCTGATTTTTGGTTGTCTTTATCTACTATCGAGCCCCATACCAAAACACATAAACCAATAAAAACCAGGGGCCAGCATGTCAAGCCGCACCTTTGTCGCCCACAGCCCGCTCGGCGAACAACTGGAATTTCGCTCCATGGAGGGCACCGAGCAGATTTCGCGTCTGTTCCAATTCAGAGGGCTTTGTTGCACAAATCCGGGCCGCAGCGGTAGTAGGCTCGGATGATGAGTGAGACGAACTGGGGTCGGCGCAAGTACCGCACCACAAACTG
>NZ_JACHKZ010000033.1 GCF_014207855.1 Comamonas odontotermitis
TTGAGCGACAGGTGGCCGAGCTCAATATCCGGGCATCCATCCTCAATCGCTTCACCGAGCTGGGCACGCCCCAAACGGTGGCCGTGGCATAACTAAGTCTGGGGTTTGGGGAGACTCAGTCTCAAACCGATTTATGCAACAAAGCCGCACCGCATGGTGCTGTTCAACCAGGACTTCATGATTGCTACCTGCCCACCCGTGGACCGGGCAGGTCAGCGCCGCGTGCATGGCCAGCGCGGGGTCAAGGTCAATGACTTGCTGTACTGGAACCCACGCTTTGCCGAGCCCCACATCGCAGGACAAAGCTTGCAGGTACGCTACGACCCTTGGGATGCTTCGAGCGTCTATGTGTGGGCCAACAACACCTGGCTGCGCGCGCAATGCCGCAGCCTCCTGAGCCTGGGCCACCGAAGCGAAAGCGAGCGTATGGCGCTCAGTGAAGAGTACCGCAATCGCAGCGGCACCAAGGTCAATGACGCGCTCTCCGCGCAGCGTCTGCAGGAGTTCCTGCAAACCTTCACGCCCGAAGGCGCGCTGGCCCAGGCCATGGAGCGCCATCAAGAAAACCGCTTGCTTTACGGAAAGCTCGCACTGGCCAATGTCTCGGAGGTCATCGTTCCGCGCAAACCTGGCTTGCTCACGAAGGCAGCAAATGCGTCTGTCACCAATGAGGCGCCACCAGCGGGCAACCAGCAGAGACCGCTGGCGCGGAAAAATGCGCCTCCACAACTGCATCAACCCAGCGAGCTGAAAGGAACTCGCCTGACAGACAACACCGATGCCGCTGGCATTCAAGACTCCACCGATTTGTTTGATACGTTCTAAAGCGCTGCACCATGACCTCCATTCCCAACACCATCCCTGCAGCACAAGCTTGCGTAAAGACCTCCAAACAGTTGAGCCAGCTGCGTATCAACCACACGCGTATCCGTGACCTCGCGACAGAAATGCGCTCGCTCATCTACCCGGACAGCCAAAGCGGCATTCTGCTGGTCGTAGGCCCCACCGGTGTCGGCAAAAGCACCTTGAGCAAATACCTTGTAGAGCTGCAGCTCAAAGCCACCAGCAGCCAGATGGACCAGGAAGCACAGCTCGTTCCTGCCATCTATGTGCAGGCACCAGCCTCCGGAGAGAAATGTTTCTCGTGGCGCCTGCTGTATGAACGTTTACTCGAACAACTCGAAGGCGACGGCCTGGGCCTGAGTAAGCAAGCCTATGGGGTCGATGCGTCAACGCAGCGCCTGGTACGCCCCATGCGCCAGGGCCGCAGCACGCTGGCAGGTCTGCGCACGGCCGTCGAGCGTGCGCTGCGCCAGCGCGGCACACGCCTCTTGGTCATTGACGAAGCGGCCCATATCTTTAGCCAAGTCAGCAAGACCGAGATGCAGTCGAATCTGAACACGCTCAAATCGCTGGCCAACGAATGCGGCACGCAGATTGTGCTGACCGGCTCCTATGACCTGTACCACCTGGTGTCCCTGTCGGCCCAGCTGGCCCGGCGCATTCATGTGTTGCACTTTGAGCGCTATCGCTACGACCGCCCGGGCGATGTGCAGGCCTTCCACACCTGCCTGCGCCAGTTTGAAGCGCAGCTGCCCCACCTGTGGAAGGGCCAGTTGGTGCCACACACCGAAGCCTTGATGGAGAACACCCTGGGCTGTGTCGGCACCTTGAGCGGCGTGCTCACCCGTGCAGCGCGTCTGGCAGAAGATGCCGGCCACTGGGATGTCGATTACCTGCAGCGCACCTTGCTCACCCATGCGCAGGTGAATCGCATTCTGGAAGAAATCACGGATGGCGAGCTGGCCGTGGACCCCAGCCTCACCCGTGAATCAGTTGATGCCAAGCACAAGTCGGCATAAGAGGGAACTGCTCCATGACTACATCCCCCTCCATGATTGCATCTCCTATCGCAACCACCAATCCTCGCTCGGTGCTGCATGCCTTGAAGCCTTTGGGCCAAGGCAGTGACCAGGCCGAGAGCCTGTTGAGCTACTTTTGCAGACTGGCGCTGTCGCACAGCACCTCCACCCTTGAGCTGTCGCGCAAGCTGATGGCGTATATGGGGAACTCCGTGGGCAATGAGCCTGGCGCTGCAGTCAACGCCAAGTACGCCTGGTATGAGCGCAAAATCTCGGGCTTGGGTGACGGCGCCAAGACCTATACCGAGGCCTTGGCTGCCACCACTTCCGTGGTGGGGCTGGAGCGCCATACCTTCCTGCCCTGGCAAGGCGTGATTCCCGGCAATGGTCTGGCTTTGCACAAGTGCGGCCAGTTCTGTCCGTATTGCCTGCAAGAAGACCTGGACAGTGGTGGCACGCCGTATCTGCGGCTGTGCTGGGAGCCTGTACTGGTGTCGGTATGCCACAAGCATGGCACGCCCTTGGTGCACCACTGTCCGCATTGCGGGGTGGACAAGGCCCGGCATACTTCGGCGTTCACGGTAGTGGGCTGGTGTGGTAAATGCGGGATGTTTATGGGTCAACCGCGCCCGCCAGTCAGTTCCAACCAGCCCCTGTATGACGCTGCGTCCGACGATGCTGCTGGCGAAGTGGCGCTGTGGCAAGCGCAGCAGATTGCCCGCTTGGTGGAAGTGCAACAGTCCGCGGGGTTTGAGCCACCACTGCGCGATGGGGTGATTGCTGCTATCGAACGCGTGATTGAGACCATGTGCGCAGGCCAGTACTCACTGCTGGCCAAACAAGTGGGTATTGCCAAGGCGACCTTGCATACCTGGTTGCGCGAATCTCGCACGCCCCAGGTCGATATCAGTTTGCGCATCGCCTGCTTTGCGCACTTGGACCTGGCTGATTTGCTGATGGGGAATATGGACGGCTGGTCTCCGCCAGTGGCCAACCACCAGTTGGCCCTTGCCCTAGACTACCCTGCTCGCCCCGAGTGGAACCGCCGGGTGCATACCCATGACTGGGAGGCTATCGAGGACAAGCTACAAGCGATGCTCCTGCAGCCTATGCCAGTGTCGCTCATGCATGCAGCCAGTGTGGTGCAGATGCCGCCCCGGATGCTGTACATGAAGTGCAATAAGACGGCGCGCAGGATTGCCAATCGCTGGCTCACCTATCTCAAACGCCGCCAGCAGTCCCATGTGGTTGCAGCATGGCCATTCTTGGAGAGTGCATGCCGGCAGTTGCTGGACAGAGGCATCAGTCCCAATATGCGTGAAATTGAGCCGCTGGTGCCCGCGGACATCCTCAACCGGGTGTGCAACTGCTGGGATGTGTTGCGTGAGGTGCGGGGGCATATCGAGAGCAGCGAGTACGCAACGGCGGCACTTTGCGGCCACCATTACCCGCAGAGATGGGTGCAAGAGTAGCTTCAAAGAGAGCTCCCCACACAGCCAACGCGTTGTCCTGAATTCGTATTTAAGGACTGAAAACCTCATTCTGCCCGGGCTAAACGAAAACCGTCGAAACCGGCAAACCTGGCAAGTTCCAAGTGATTGGATTGCGAGCAATGCGTACATTCGTACGCAAAAGCTAAGCCACTTGGCATCCAGCACCAGGCCAAGGTTTGGCACAAAATGAACCCTCAAGGGAGTTGCGGCCGACGCAGCTCCTTTTTTTGCGTCGAGGCGTCGGGCGACTCGGTGCAGCCAAGCCCGCAGCACAGAGTAGACTGCCTTGCTCTGCCCAGTGCACGAAGTTCAACAAAGCTCTTGGCTCACCAGTCTTTGCAACTAATTGATTCCAAAAGAAAAACCACCTGAGGTGTACCCAGGTGGTTTTAATTTGCCAAAAGCTTTAATGTTTAGCACAAATTCTCGATAAAACAAAATGTGTCCTATCGGAAAATAAAGCATAAGGTGTCCAGGGCGGACACTTTATGCTTAACGGCACACATTTCTCTTGTGTGGCGTTGTGCTGTATGGTGGAGCTGGCGGGAATTGAACCCGCGTCAGGTCAAGCATTCATGCCGCCTCCAGCAAATCGGTGTGATTTCGGTGTGATTTGGCCTCTAGGTAGACATGAATTCGCTCTGAAACATTTGCGGAATTGAACCGCCGTCCGCAAATTGCCATTTACTCAATTGAACCAGCGTCCGCATTTCCATACGCCATCCCTCCAAAATGTGTCATTTTGAAACATGGCTTTTGGCGGCACTTGACCCGCCTCTGCGCATATAAGTGAAGCCGAACGGTGGCTCAAAACGCTGGTTGCCATAGCGGAGTAACCAGCCGCGCCTGGACGAGCTCATGAACGAGATCACCAAACTTGCCGTACCAGCCAGAGCTGAGCGAACTCGTATACCTCGCCGTCAATCACAGCGATCTCGTAACCGCGCCAGACGGCACCCTGTTCTGTGAACTCTTGCAATACAGGATCAACAAGCACGCAGGCACTGACCGGAACGGTGTGCGACTTTGTATCGAACAAATCGAACACCTTGCGGTTCCTCATGGGGTTCTTATCCTGCCTGTATGTAAAGGACAACCTACCGCGCACAGGAAGGGCCAACTCGCTTCGCTTGAGCCGCTTTCCTTTCCTTCTCAGTAGTGTGACCTCGCAAAACATTGTATAAATATACAGTGTTTTGGAGATCAACATGATTGGATCAAGATACTGCCAATGGCACATCAAGCCGCAAGATCAAGGGATCAAGACGCCGGAGCATGAGCGCGCAGACACCATCAAGCCGTCGCGCCCTGAGGCTATGCCCGTTCTGGGCTCTATGATCTGGCGCTGCGCACCAACGCCTGCGGAAATGAGGGAAGTCTGCCGCGATCTAGGGCCGGATGTGCCGTTTTGACGGTAGTTCTTCGTCAACCTTCAACCCCAAAACTGCCCATGCAACAGCTTCAGCTTGGAGGCCAGCGTCTCCGAGTCGTTCTGCATGTGCAGGACGGGTGTGGTTCCGATGCTCACATGCTCATACCAGATGTGAAACGCTTTGGCCTTGGGGATCATGCGGGCGGCGTCTCGGATCGCGCCAGCAATGCAACTCGATGTGAAGCTCAGGGCTTCTGAGTGTTCATTCATGACCCGGGCCAGATACTGACCGGGCGCGCTTTTTTCAATGTGCAGGCTCTGGATCATTTTTTCGCTTCGGGGACGAATTGAATGGTGCCTATTTTCTCCGCCGCGATGCTGCTGGGTGTAGGCCGAATCCAATGGTTCCATAGCCCTTTCATCCAGGCCAGCGCATACAGCACACTCACTGCGAATATGCCCCACTGCTCAGCATTCCATGAGGCGTAAAACCAGAACGGCTGCCCAAGCATGCCGAAGATGCAGGCCCACCGTCTGAAAGCCTCCGAGCGCGCCTGAGACAGCCAGGCAGCAGCAGCCCCAAGCACGGCAATGGCGATCTGATCTATCTGCATGGGCCACCCTTAAATACTGTTTAAAAATACAGTATAACGAACGTGTAATGGGTTCTCCATACAAGAAAAAACCTCCCCAGTGCCGTAGTGGCGCCGGGGAGGCTTACTTTTACGCACCTAAATTTCAATCTCGGTGGAAGACTTGGTGAGAAGCGATCAACCAACCTCGATCAGTGTTCTTGACAGTCTGGGTTGAGACCCAGCGCTGAGGGCCAAAAGAGTTGCCATGTGAGATTTGGCCCTGCATCATCACCACAGCGGCAGCTGAGCTTAGATAGGATATCTGAAATGCTTGAATTTCCATTGACCTACTCGGGAGTCGCTCGGCCTCTTTGCTAAAGGCGAAAGCTATATCGTGACTTCCACGAAAGCAAGTTCCGTCTGGACTGATAAACACCGCTTCTGGCGTGAAATACGTAGTGTGTCTATCGATAGCTCCATCTAGCCAGGCCTGCATGCTGAGCCGAATTAGATCCCAGATATCGTTGTCGGGCTCCTCACGGAAGTCAGCAACTTCGCGAGTTTCTATCCAGTGGCTACCTGCGCCAAATTTCTCATTCCCTGCTTGGACGATAAGGTGCAGTTCATCAACGCCCTTGGTTGAGATGAGCTCCCAAGCACCCTGTCCAGATGCTTCACCAAGCGACTCCCTCACACGCTCACTTTTACAGATTCGAACTTGCCTCATACAAGACTTTCAACGCGGAAGAATAGACAAATTGTATGAGGCAAAAATTATCGATATCGTCACACATTCACCAGAATTTTGTTACCGAAGGAACCTAGTTGCAGGCTAAATCATCTTCGCCACCATTCAGGCTTCGCTCAATGTTCACCTGGTCGCACAGCGCGGCTACTTCGGCGTCTCGCTGTTTAAGAGCGCCTCCGAGTTCCGCGACCACTTCGACGCCTTCTGCAAGCTGGTGGTCGAGGGCTGAGGCTTTATCCGCGAGAGCGCGGCGGGCAGTGGCGTCGGCTTGGGCTTGCGCGCGATAAGTGGCGGCTCTACTGTCGGCGCTGAGCTGCAGCCTGTGAGCGCGCTCAAGCTCAGAGCGCACATCAACAGCAATGTCAGTTTTGAGTGCTGCCAGGCGGTCGGCGTTGTAGATCGTGTCTTTTGCATGCTTGCTCTCCAGTTGGGCGGTTTGGGTTTCGTTGGCCCGGGCGGCTTCTGCGCGGGTGGCCACGCCCTGGGCCTGCTCGGTCTTGCACTCGGCCACTTTGGATGCGCCACGCCAGCCGTTGACCATCCAGCCACCACCAAATGACAAAGCGGCCACCAGGGCCGCTAACGCTAGTTGAATCTGCAGGGTCATAGACCGACCTCATGGGCGAGATCAAGGCAGTAGATTGATGTAATTTTCATGCAAGGTTCCTCCAACAGAATCGAGATTCTTAACAAGTAGGGGTTAGATGTGAAAGCCAAAAATTTATTAGCCATTGCGGTACTCATTGCTGCAGTAAGCGGCGTTAGCCACGCAAAAGACGATCAGTTCGCCGACATCGATTGCTCAAAAGATCAGGATTCCACCTTGGGAATGAAAGTCTGTGCAGCTAAGGAGCTTGATAAGACCAAACAGGCTCTAAAGGCAAAACGTGCAGAAATGCTCAAAAAGGTGGGAAAGGAACAGCGCAAGGCGGCTAACTCATACATCAAAGCTTCTGATGCATACGCAACTGCTTTGTGCTCCTTTGAAGATGAGGCCTATCACGGTGGGACAATTCAATCGCTAGTCCACGGCATGTGCCTAGATGGCGAGTATCAACGCCAGATCAAAGTGATTGACGAATACATGAACCGCCCAGAAGGAAGCCTGTAATAGCTTCGCTAGCAGAGCGTTACTGCTCTGCTAAACACTTCTTCGTTCGCTCAAGCTGCCGCGTCCAGACGCCTTTGCAACCCTTGGGGCCCCAGTTCTGCGGTAGCGAACAATCCCGCCCACCCTGCTTGCGCCACGCTGGAAGTGCATTGCACGCCTGCAAATACTCCCCCTGAAGCAAATGGGTGCGCATGGAACTGCTGCGCCAGTTGGTGATGCCGAACTGGTAGGTGAAGTCCATGTATAGGTCGTACTCGCCCTGGGTGAGCTTCACCTCCGGCAGGCTGGCCCGGAACAGGGCCTCATCCTTGCTCTTGTGATTGCGCACGATCTGTAGGGCCCGCTCCTTGGTGATTGGCGGGTCAGCCAGCGTTACTTTGGATCCGTCCTCGTAGACTGTGGAGCCGTAGCCAATAGTCGGCACATCGCCTTGCGTCGGGATGTATGGCTTGGAGCGAAACCCCTCCTCCCCAAGCAAGGTCAGCAGAGCAGCAGCAGAAACAGTAAGGGCCGCTACTGCGACCCGAGGTTTGTTGCTCATAACTCATCCCATCCCGTACCAAACTTGTGCTGCATGCGCGCCTCCATCTCGCGCGCCTCTCGCCGGTCTTTGCGCCAGGCCCAGTACTGACCGAAGATCAATCCCAGGACGCCGACAATCGCGCCAACAATGATCCCCATCTCTGACAGTGACATACCGCTCACAACCGCAGTGGTTGCCCCTCCGTAGGCCGCAGTTTTCCCGGCAACAATCGCTGCACTTTCAGTTGTATTGCTCATTCAGGCCTCTCGAAATGAAAAAACCCGCTGGGCGCACCATGCGGGCATGTGTTGTGTGTGACAGGTCAAAGCGCCTGGGCATAGTCAAATAGGAGCGCTAGATCAGCTTCACTTAGCCCAAGAGCTGCAGCGAGCATCAGCATTGTTGGACTATCGGACTCAAAGTCCCGGGCATCTTCCCAATCGACTTCGGCACGGTAGCGCTGGTCTGGATCGGGAATCTGCGCAAGCGCCGCAGCGATCTGATCTTTTTTGATGCCACGCAGGTCAAAGAGGGCAAGACAAGCTTGCCGCTTGGTGACCGTGATCCGCGCCGCGTCCTTTGCCGCTTGTTCAGCTGCCAGACGCTCTGCCTCGATCTGATCCAACTCCGCCTTGCTGAGCTTGACCACCTTCCATTGCTGCAGCCAGCCGTCCGGCGTATCCTTAGGCTCAATCTCGACGGTCTTGTGAGTCGCCGGGTTGTGCGCGGGCCTCTCTGCCGCGATGACCGCCACAAAAGGCTCGTGTGGCGCAAAGGGCTCAGGCCAAACAATGAGGAACTCTGACTGCGCAAAATAGGAGCGCACATCCCCCTCAGTCAGACCAAAGTCGCCCGTTTCTGTGTTGTAGAACATATTGATCCTCAGTTGATTGCACTGCCCTGGCGCGTGCCGTTTGCTACCCAAGTTACATAGCTATTGCCGTCAACATAGGCTCCAGCCGCTATGCCAGCGCCGCCAGCAAGGTAGTTACCTCCATAGCCACCAGTGCCGGTGTATGAACCAGAGCTGCCGGGGCCTCCTGCCTGGCCGACTGCCCCGCCAGTGCCACCAGTGCCGCCGTAAGCGGTAGCAGTCCCAGATCCTGAGCGCTCTGTATAGCCAGTCGTACCAGCCGCGCCGCCAGTTGCGCCAACTAGCGTGACAGATCCAGACGTAGAGAAGCCCTGGCCGTTACCACCACTGCCCCCGAAGGCATCCGCTTTATAGTTAATTGGGTCGTATGTCAGCCAGACACTTGCCCCACCGCCAGTACCACCCTTACCACCGCCGCCGAATATCGTTCCGTAGTTATAGACACGAATGCGCGTGCGCGTGTAAAGGCCTGTGCCACTGTTAAGAACACCACCGATACGACCGTTGTTGATGATCGTCAGGCAATCATGTGGAATGCCGGAAATGCTCAAAGTGGCTACATCCACCCCGGCATTGATCGTGCAAGTTATCAGGCCATAACCATTCCAGCCACGCGCCCGGGCCAATGCAGCAATGTCGGGACTGCGCACCGTCGCAGCAATGGTTATCCCCACACTGCCGCTGCTCATCATGATGTTTCTTGCCATCATGATTCATGCACCCCACCGATAAAGGCGTCCCACACCGCTCCGTCATATCGCGGAACAAAGGTCAGGGTCAGACGCTGGAAAGGCCCAACGGTCGGCAACGAAGCGCCGATAGGCAGACGAATTGGGGTGCCAGAGAAGCTTGCACTGAACGCACCTGTAGGGATGATCCGCAACGTGAGCTGATCGCCAATATCTCGTGGCGCTGGCATCACTATGCTGGTGTTCTGATACAGAGTGATCGTCTGGATCGACCCGTTGCTAAAGCTGATATTGGTCGTAGCAGAGCGCGCCTCAAACAGAGCATGAAACTCGATCAAAGCCCGATCACTGAACAAACGCTGCCATGGGCTCCAAGTGGAATCTTGCAGTTGACGCTCAAACACCCACCCCTGCTGACCGCCAGCGTAGATTTGAGTAGCGCGCTGCGTCTTTCTTGTTCCAGTGCCAAAGGTGAATACGTTCCACCACGCGGTTCCAAGAGATGTCGGCCAGTCTGCCCCAGCAGTTCCTGAACTGTTGAATGTTGCCCACTGACCCAATGGGGCAGTGGACATTGCCGCAGTGCCCATGGAGGGTGCAGCAGTTTCAGCTAGTCCAGTTACAACACCAGTACGCGCATTTACAGAGGCCACAGGCCCCGCCTGAATGGCATCCTTGGCGGCGAGAATGTCAGCTACGGTCTGATTGACCGCAGTTACAGAGCTTGCGGCATTTGAAGCGCTTGTTGCAGCCTGAGATGCCGATGCAGCAGACTCGCCAGCCTTGGTTTGCGACCAGAGCGCGTTGGTGTACACCTCACCAGCCACAGTATTGAAAATGATGCGCTGGGGCTCATACGAACCAGACAAGGCAAATGCCTTGGTGCTAAACGTCACCCGGTCATCTGTTGGTTGTGGAGCTGGAGGGTATGCAGGGATAGGGGTTGGGGTGACTAAAGGCATCACACCTCCTCAAGTTGAATAGCAAACATTGCGTAGCCGTAGTACTCGATGGCGATTGACCAGTCTTTGGCAATGCCGAAGACGTTCAATGCCTCAATGTCCTGCGAACCGATGAATAGAATTGGTTTGGCACGGTTCTGTGCCATGTAGCTTTTGAGCGGAGTAATTTCGGCGCGGCGCACAGGTACAGACATATCCGCCCACCCGATGTAAGTGCGCTCGACCAGCACCCGGTTTCCGTACTCGTCTAGATCCTTGCGCGAGAAGTCCTGAATGCCCACAGAGGCACCCACTTCGACTCCCAAGCCCCACTCTTTGGAGTTGCCCATGATCAGGTTGCCAACTTCCATCTGTGTCGTACCGGTGAAATCCACCAGCACATCAGCCTGGGGATAGGCGGGCAGTCCTGTGAACATGCCAAGCGCTCCCGTTGGTGTCCACACCCCAAAGTGCCACTCCCACCAATCCGGAATTTCTGGAGCCAGGCCGACAGTCAGTGACTTATCGAACACCGTTCCATAGGTCGGATCGATCACCCGGACACGGATGGTTTGCACATCCACAAGCCCAATTGCCGCCACTGCATCGACCGCTCTTCCGAATTTGAATCGGTAAGAGGCCGTCGCATTGAACTTGGAACTCTGCGAGGTGCGACCATTAAAAAGGGCCCACGTATTTGTGGGCCCTACTGGTATCCAGACTGCCTGGTTATCTGGCGGTGGTATTGCGTTGTTAACATCAGACCCCGCTTGATAAACAATGTGCTGGTAGCGGACTCTTGAGCCTTTCGGCCAGGAGCCTGCAGTCCACGCAACCGCCGCATCTTCAACGGGCGGCTGCGAGACGATCACGCTGTCAGTTATATCAAGCGGGCTGATGGTTTTCAGCCCTGTCATGCGGTTTCCTTTCTCGTAGGCGGCATGCCCTCAACATCCCATTTGAGCGAGCGCTTTTCGAGCCGCTGAATTGGAACGGTGATGGCAAGCGCTTCCGCCTTACGGTCGTCGCCCTGAGTCTCCAAAGCCACCCTGAGGGCTCGCAATTCAGCAAGAAGCGCCGGGTTGTCGCTCGACGACTGCAGCGCATTCAAGACTGCGGTGTTACCCGTCGTCTGAATGATCCGGCCTGTCGTTGTTGCGGCAACCTCCGCGCCCTTCTGGTTGCTGATATCGACCCCGTACTTGCCTGCAAGGTAGTTGCGGGTATCGGTCAGCGAAGCGAGCCATTCCGCCTGCTTGAGCAGCACATCGGATTGCGACGAGGCGTTCCCCTTAGCGATTTCTTCAAGCTTCTGGATGAGGTTTGGAAGCTCTGCTGCTGCATTCTGGTCACCGGCTCGCGCCTGGGCCGTCTTGATCGCAAACATGGACTCGTAGTAGGACGCACCCTGATTGGAAGAAGCGCCCAGCAACTCACCACGCAGACGATCCATCTCGTTCGACATGGAGTCGATCAGCTTGGACCATTCATCCGCCAGCTTCTGCGCCGCCTTTGCCGCTTCTTCGGCAGCATTGGTCGATGACTCATAAGCCCTGGTGACTTCCTGAACTGCAGGCCGGTATGTGGACATGACAGGAATTGACTTACCAATGTCATTGCCCAAGTCGCGGACAATTCCAAACACCTGCTCCATGGCTTCCTTGAAAGCCGGATCGGTGAGCAAAGCACTCAAGGCATCTGCTGCTGCCTGGGCGTTAGCCACCATCGAATCGATGGCAGCACCAGACACAGCAGCAGAGACAGAGGAGCCCGTCATTGCGGCAGTCACCACCGGAGTGATAACGCCATCAATGATCGAGTTCATGACGATGGTCAGCGCTTGGCCGTAAATAGCCTGCTCAAAGCCCGAGGCGATGGTGTCAGCCAGCCACTGGCCAGCCTGAGCACCCCGGCCCTCGTTCACTTCCTTGATAAAGCCATCCACCAGGCCGTCAATTGACAAGCCCAAGGTGTTCAGAGTGTCATCTCGAACGCGCTGGATCTCGTCAAGCTGCTTTTGCATCAGCTCCACAGCAGAATTCGTCGCCTCTTCAATAGATGCGGTTACAGCATCCACACCATTAGCGAAGTCATCAGCAAACTGCAGAAGCCACGCCAGCAGCTCCTCGTCCTTATCAGCAATCGCCTTGTCCACCAACTCCCGATACTTCTTCTTCGCGTCTGCATCGGTTGTTCGCAGATCGAGCCCCATATCTGCCATGCCCTTATTTGCGACTTTCGACGCCTGGGCTCGCTTCTCTTCGTCAGAGTAATAGAGGTCGTAGTAAGTGGCTGCGGCCTGCGAGAACTTGTCTAGCCCTCCCATCACCTCGATCAAGCTGGAAGCCCAATCGGCACTTGCAAGAGATGCATCCAGGAGTGTTGTACCCAAGGCATCGAACACGCCATTGACAGTCGTAATGCTGAGCGCAAGACGAGTGAGCGCCTCAAGCTGGGTTTCTCCCGCTTGTGTGTACTCGTCAGTCGTAAGCACCAGGCCGCCCATCTGCTCGGCAATCTTTTGGAATTCCTCCTGCAGCTTCTTGGTGGCCTCTTCCTCGCTCAGCCCCTTGAGGTTGACTTTGATCTTGGCAGTGAATCCATCCAAAGCCTCCCCACCCAGACCCACGGCCCCAGCCATTGCACGGATGGATTCATCCATCGCCAAAAACTGATCGCCCAGGCCCTTGCGCATTTCCTCGGGCAAGTCTTCGTAGGTCGTTTTATTCGACCGGAAGAGTCCGCCCTTGTAGTACTTGAACAATCGCCCCTCAAAGCCGGTGTCTCCGCCGAATTCGCCTTCAACACCCGACTCCTTGAGCTTGCGGCCAAAGAGTGATCCAAACAAGTCACCACCAAACAGCAGGCTCAGGCCACCAATGATCGGACCAAGCGCCCCCAGGAATGTGCCAAGGCCGCCCAGAATGTTGCCAGACCCCATGGCAATGGAGCCTGCAGAGAGAGCTCCACCGAAAGTGGTGCCGGTTCCCGTAAGCCCCAACGATCCCAAAAGCCCACCAAGGCCCGCACTCATGCCGCCACCGAACGCACCCAGCATGCCGAAAGCATTTGCACCACTCAGGCCAGAACTGATATTGCTAAAAATGCCGCCGCCGCTAGCCGCACCTCCAGCAATTTGCATTGCTGCACTTCCGGCCCCACCTGTAAACCCCACGAGATTCCCTACGATGTTCACAACGAAGGGCTCAGCAAGCATCTTGTAAATCTGCTTTGCCACCAAGGTGTAGAACGAGGTTTTGAGGGATTTGCAGAACGATTCCCAGCCGGACTTGCCGTTGTTCATCATGTCGGCAAAGCCTGAGACGAAGATGTCTTCGACTTGCTGCACTGTCTGGTCGAACTGTTGGCGTAGTTTCTGCTGAACAGCATCAGCCTGTACTGAAACATCCTTTAGGCCAAGAAGTTCATTACGGCGCTCAAGTTGCTTGATTTCCTCACCCAGCGCAATCTCAGCTCGCGTCTGCGTACCAGTGATTGCAGACTGGCGCTCAAGTTCAGCCAAGGTGGCCTTCTTGATCAGAATAAGCTCTTGATTGCGTGATTGGGTGAGCTTGGTCCTTTCAGAATTTGACTTGCCTATCAGCGCGATCTCGTCTTCCAGCGCTTGATTGCCGTCAATATAGGCTTGAGCACTCTTTTCCAACTCACCGATAATCCCCATTCGGATTTGGCGTAGCTGCTCTGTTACTGCCGCCTCCGCGCGCGTGGTCTCGATAGACTTTTCTTGAGCCTTTGCAATTGCAATGGCTGCACGAAGCTCAGACTCACGGGCCGCAGACAGCTTTAATTTTCCAGATTTCAGCTCTTCATTCAGCTTGATTTCAAGACGCTGGCTTTCTGTGAGCTTGTCAACCCCATCGATTTGGGCTTGGTTTCTGGCAATTACCTCCTGAATCGTTGTCATCAATCCTTGGTAGGCGCTGATCTCCTTCTTTACTGCCGCTTCTCCAGAACGATCTTTGCCCTTCTTCGCCATGTCGGCGATCTTCTCGTTCACGCCAGCAAGCCTTGCTTCCAAGTCCTTCGCAGACTGTGAAGTACCCTGACCAGCATCCTGCAGCTCCTTCAACAGAGTCTTTAGATTGTTGCCTTGCTTGACAACCTCCGACATCGCCTCGGCCTGGGATTTCAAGCCTTTGGTTGAGTTCAGCGCGCTATCAACCCGCGACTGCAAGCCTTTGCTGTCGGCATCGATTGGTTTGTAACCGTCAACCTGGCCCGCCAAGCCCCCCAGGTCAGATGATGCGATTTGCTTCTTGTATTCAAGAATGTCCTTCGCGTTCTTTCTTGCATTCAGAATTGCCTCAGTGGTCGCGTCGATCTCTCGGCGGGAAGCCGCAGCATCAGCAACCATGAACTGCCGAATTGCAGCAGCCCCCTCGAAATTTCCTTTCGCCAGTTGAATTGCCTGTTCATACAAGCCGCGAATTTCCTTGCCAATCCCTATCAGCACATACTTGACATTTGCCCCCAAGACTGCAACCGTCTCAAATACCGTCGCAATGCCCTCTTGAACGACCTTGAAGCCATTCCCAGCCCGGGCTCCATCAGTCATTGCCTTATTGGCGGCATTGATGATCGTTGTTAGATCCTCAATTGCGCCAGTCGCAAGCTTGACTGAGTCATAAATGAACTGACCAGTGTTTTGTTCATTGATCGTCCGGAACAGGTTGTCCCATGTGTCTCCAAGCTCAGATATCGCGCCATCCAAGGTTTTGGCCCGCTCTGCCATTGCTCCAGCAAACTGGTTATTGCCAATCTGCTCAAGATACTTGGTGATTTCTTCTGCGCTATTGCGAACTGTGGTTGTGACTCCCTGGAAGGTGAATTTGATCTCTTCACCATCCTTAGAGGCCTTGATGCCAAACTCTTTCAGGCGCTCGAACTCGCCAGTGGATGCGTCTGCAACTGCCTCAATCATCTGATTGAGGTCTTTCCCCATCGCAGAGGCTGTATTGCCAAAGCTGGTTAACGCCTGACGGGTAGGGTCCAAGCCAAGAGACTTCATCTTGACGAACGCCTCAGTCGCTTGCGCCAAGCCGAATGGAGTCTCCTTGGCAAAATCCTTGAGCCATGCCATCTGAGATGCAGCGTTGGCAGCACTACCAGTAACAGTGATCAGGCTTGAGTTCAGCTTGTCGAACTCACGCTGAACACCTACCAACTTGCCAATGGCTTGTGTGACTACATAGATCGCAGCAGCCATTGCGCCATAGGCCTTAACCGCCTGAGACATGAGCGTGGTTGAGTTAGCCATTGCGGCCTGCTCTTGCTTCATCACGTCCATTTTTTGGCCGACAGCGCGCGCAATGTCCTGGGTGGCTTGGCTCATACCACGCGACTGCGCTATATAGGCAGCCATGTCGCCACTATTCATGCGCATGGCATTGGCCTTGCGCACCTGGGCATTGATGAAGGCAAGCTCCTGCCGGTTCAATCCTTCAACTGCAGTATTGAGACTGTTGGTATCACTGACAGCACTCTTGGCCGCGTTTCCTGTTGCAGTAATGCCGCTAGCTGCCTGCTTGGACGCTTCGCCAAGCTTCTTCACATTGTCAGAAGTGCCAACACCCAGGTCGGCCAAGCTTTTCTGTGCAGTACGTGCAGCTTTAGAAACACGATTGCTCGCAGTCTCTGCCTCAGCGCCAATTTTGGTAAAGCCTTGGCTGGCTTGGGAAACGTCCGCTGTGACCTTTAGTTGTGTTACCAGTTCATCTGACATGACGACTCCAGAAATGACAAAACCCGCGCTAGGCGGGTTCAGGCGTAAAAAAACCGCCATACAGGCGGTGAATCATTGAAAAAATACTTCTACTTTTTTAACGGCGTGGTGGATGGCGTCGCCTGCCAGGTCGCCCAGTCAGGCGCGCCATTGGCAATTGAGCGCATATCATTCATCTCGCATTTAGATGCAATATCTGCTCGCGCCTCCTTTAACCCTTTCAGGGACACATCAAGATTGATTGGAGCCTTTAGAACGGTAGCCCCTTGAATCAAAAGCCGACCTTGGTCTAGCGACTCCAAGACCAAGACTGGAACACTGATCTTTTCTTTCTCATACGATTGAGTAATTGCAATCTCACTCGGATGCGATTTGCCAAAGCGGTACTGATAGTTATCCACGCCACCGCGTCGGCTGTAGTCAATCTCAATCTTGTCACTGCTTGTATAGATGATGTTTGAGTCCTTAGAGTACTGAGCAACGCAAACCTTTTCATCGGTCATTGCGCTGGCAGTAGCTATCGCAAGCCAGTCGCCGTGCTTCTTGGTGTACTTTGAGTCATCCGCAGAAAATGCCGTGCCAACAGCAGCGCCAAAGCCAAGTGCAAAAAAGACAAACGATCTCATGTCCCCTCCTAAACGAAGAGTCCATGTTAGCAAAAGTTAGTGCCAAAGCACCCTTTCAACTGCTTGCATAGTCAAACAATTCTGGGGCTTGCCGAAAGAACTCGGCAGTCACTTTCAGGCTGCGACCATACCAGCATGAAGGCCGACTGAAGGCCGACAGACTCAACTCAACGGCTGCAGCGGCCTTGTACCAATCGACTACAAACACGCCGGAGTCATTGAACCCTCGGGAAGTCATGGCTCGGATGTGATCGACAGCAAGGTCGATTGCAAAATCGACGTTCACATCGGCCTCTGTCCACTGCTCATCGTTCTCGCGAATGCTCTGCAATGACTTCAATTTGTCTGCAGCTATTGTCAGAAACATTTCGGCGAGTTGTCCGGACTTGGGCATTCCTTGCCCTAAGTTAGTGCCTGCTGTATCATTCATATCGAATCCTTCTCTTGCCTGAGTGGGTTTTCACATGAATCGCTCAACAAGGTCCAATTTGTTGGGCGATTCGCCTTTTGGGGGTTCAATGCATCCCCGCTTGGCGAACTACATCCGCCAGTTTCGTGAGGCCTCGTGCCGTTACGCGAACTTGAGTGCTTGTCCACTCGCTGCCGTCACTCTTCTCTCCTGTCGTGACCTTGTGCTCCAGATGGCCAGACTGGATGCGGTCTTGGTATGCAAGCCAGCCAGTACCCATTGGACGGCGATATACCCAACCCTTCTCTTGCAGCAACTGCGTCAGCTTGCGCGGCTGGACTTGCAGTGTCTTTGCAGCGTCGGTGAGGCACAACGAGCCATCAGACATTGCGATTCGGTCGAAGCCTTCCGCTCTTGGCGACAGCTCGTCTACCTTGTTCTCTAGAACCAGCCTCTCCTGCTCTGCCTGCATAGCCATTTCGATCAACTGCAGGCGGGAAAGATTGGCCGGGCTAAGTGCTGGCTTTGCTTCCAGCTCTTGCCAGCGCTTCACTACCTTCATGCGGGCTACCGCGTCGTAACCCAGCAGCAAGGTCAAGCAGGTGTCCTTGTCCAACTCGTACTGTGGATACTGACGGCCATCTTTTCCGGTGTAAGTCGTTGAATTCGCACATGGATTCAAATCTGAATCCGTGGAAATTGCCTCGACCATTGCACGGATATCGCGCATCACATTGCCATGGTCCTTACCGGTCAGCTCTGCGATCTCGCGGCTGGTCATCGTCAGCGGGCCTTGAGGGAGTGAAGTTAGCGCGTTCATGCTGCGGCTCCTTGGGGTTGCGTGGTGGCTCTGGCAAAAGCACCTTCAATAAGGTGGTTGAGAAACCAAGCCTGCGATCTATCCCGCCTAGTGGCTTCCGCTTCGATCCAATCCTTCACTTCCTTCCGCACCTTGTGCTGGATGAAGCATGGCTTTTCTTTGTCTGTTTGCATTTGATACCTTTTACATTCGCAGTTGATGTGGACTCTATTAAGCGCCCACAAAAAGTGGATGTCAAGTGGACTCTTTGAAAGACCATCAAAAAGAGTCCACAATTCATGCAATGACAGATCGACACCAACAAAAGCCCTATCCGTTACGCATGCCGGATGACTTGCGTGCAAAGCTAGAGGACGCCGCAAAGGAAGGCTCGCGCAGCTTGCATGCGGAAATTTTGGCGAGGCTGGACGACTCCTTCTCGGGCGGAGGAGATGCAGACAAGGTCGCGCTCGTACTGAGCCACAAACTGTCTCGCGCAGAAGTAGAAGTCGGCTTTGAAAAGATAAAAAACCTTACCACTACGTATGAGGCCTTCATTGCGTCACAAGCTGCAATTGAGCTAATGGAGGTTGTTGCGCGAAAAATTCCCTCCGCCAAGTTCGACGAGAAAATGGCTCAAGACATTCGCGCCATCAACGAAAAGCACAGCACTACCATCAAAGAGTCAGGTCCTCAACCGATTGATTTGCTAGAAAAGAAGTCGCGTGACGCGCTTGCCACGCATATCGAAAATAGCGATAAATTGATGGCTCGGATGCTGAACGACCACCCATTGAATGAGGCAAACAGGAAGACACTTCTTCAGCACTTCAAAGATGGAGATGGCGCGGACAACTACGAAAGAGTCGTGAAGAAACTGACGAAAATTGTTAGTGATGATGAAAGCGCCGAGCAAGCGCCCAAGCGCCCCAAAAAGTAGCCCAACCAGCCCTCTCAGGAGGGCTTTTTCACGCGCTCTTCTTGAGCCAGAAGTAGGTATGGCGATTTCCACCATACCTTTTACGACATGGTCGCAAAAGCTAGTGACTTCGATTCGCAGAGGCCTTGCGCTGAGCCTCTTCCATCTGCTCTCGCATGATTGCGAGCGCGCCTCCGGCTATCTGGCGAACTTCCCGCCATAGCTCATTGCGGCGTTTGCCCTCAATCCCTTCTGAGTCCATCCAGGCATAAGCCACAGTGGCGTCAAAGGCGTAATAGCCGCCCATATGAGAGCGCCACTGGTCGGCATGGTCACAAAAGAGTTGGTAGGCATCCTCATGACCGGGATAGATAAAGACCGGTTCTGGCTGTGCAAGCGCCTCAACAGGGATTCCGAGGCGCTTCAATTCCTCTAGATCGGGGCCGGAATCAAAGTAGTCCCGACCTAGGGCAATCAGTTTTTTGCTTTGGCTGCGCTGAGCGCCTCCAGGAAAGCGTTGAAGATCAGGAAGAAGATCCCACGATGCGCGTTCAGCAGCGAAGTGATGTTCTGCGCGTTGAATTCATCTGTCAGCTCCCAGCCGTCAGCGATCTTCTGCACCATTTCTGCCTGGGCGCGGTAGGTTGCCTGCAACTCTTCGGCTTCCGTGAGCATGTTGCTCTCGGCCTTCACCTTGTCGGCGATGCTGGAGAACTCGCCGGTCAGAGCCTGCAGCTCATCACCGGGGAAATAGTTGAAGCGGAACTTGATCGATTGGTTCGATTTTCCGGGCACTTGAAATTTGACAGCTTCTTCGAAAGTAGCGTTTGGGGCTACGGATGCAAGCGACTTCGCCATGGTGGTTTTCCTTATAGAACAAAAAAACCCGCTCCGGAGCTACCAGGCGGGCATGAAATGGCCCGCCGAAGCGGGCCTTCTGGCGACTTACGAACCTTGGTAAGTCTTGAGGGGGCGGAGCATGGACAGAGTCATGCGGCCAGTGGTGATGGCGTTGGAGGCCACAACCGGCGTTTCTTGGACGCTGATGTAGCCATAGCCATAGGAGATGGAGCCGCCGCTTGGCAGTGCCATGCGGATTGCTACCAACTTGTTGGCACGGGAAGCTTTCAAGGCTTCCTTGTAGCCATTCAAGGTTGGGTCCCAGCCAAATTCCAGCTCCCAGCTCATTGCTGAGCGGGTGGTCGGGATCTTCACGCCGTACTTCTGCGACAGTGGACTGATTTCAGCGTATTGCTGCTCACCACCAGACGGGCTGATGGAGGTGACCTGCTGCAGCTCGGTCCAGCCCGTGATTGGCACCACAGAGCCAGCACTGGAACCCGGAGGGAACACAACGGTATCCGTTGTGTCCTCGTCCTCCAAGGTGATCGAGTTGGTGGCAGCCGTGCCAACGCGAAGAACAGCGTCGTTCAGGTCTTCCCAGCCCGTTTTCAGGATGAACGGCGCGTATTGCGCCAGCGCATGCCCGGTTGCCGTGATCACAGCGGGGTTGCCGTTGGAGATGGCGCTTACTGGAATTGCTGCTCCGTAAGCGGACGAAATTGCAAACCGGGTTCCGGTCGATACTGCGTAAGCCATGTGGGCCTTTCAAGAAAAAAGACCCCTTCCGGGGCCGATTTCTGCGAGGCTTTTGGCTTGCGAGTCCGTAAGGAGTGGCAGCGCCGCGAGGCAGGGTTAGAGAATCTGTTTAGATGGAGCGCTTTTCTAGCCAGCGCTCCCATGCGCTGATTGCACCTTTTGCAAGGCGGATCAGCGCGTGGTGAAGTTCTTTGGTGGCTTCGTTCATAGGCGGTCATCCCAAATTGAGAAGTCCTGTCGGGAACCAAACAGCTTGGTGTCGAGTTCATAGTCAGAGCGCATTGCTCCCATAGGAATCACCTGCAGCGCAGAGAGAGACAAGGCATCCTCAATCTGCAGTGCAATCCTGGTTGCCTCTGGCCGGGTCTTGGCCCACACGGAGATTTGGAAGACGCCGTTTCGCTTGTCGATCAGCTTTTGATCCAGGCTAGTGGGCGACTTGCCTCCAATCTGCTGGTAAGTGATCCAGGGCGCCTGCGCTCCAGGCAACGCAACATCAGGGTAGACATTGGCAGCACCCGCAATGGCGTGAAGTACAGCAATCAGCTTTGGCTCAATCATTCAAAATCTCCCCAAGCTTTTGCTTCATCACTTCTGTGGCCTGCGCTCCAGCCTGATATTGGGCAGTGCGCAAGAACGGTTGAGCAGGTGTTTTGCTGGTTCCACCCTCGATCAAATGCCCATGAGGAGCCTTTTTCTTGTTCCAGGAGATGTGATAGGTGGCCCTCCCTTCCCAAGAACTGTCCCTGCTGAACACCTGATAGATGGCGCTTTTCAGCTTTCCAGACTTCACAGGCACGTTCACCTTCACCTGGTCATACAACACCTGTGTTCCCGCCTGAGCAACGGGGCGAGCAGAGTTCTGAACCTTGATGGCCTTCGCCTCAAGGCCCTTCTTTAGCTTGCTAGCGTCAAAGCTGAACATCGTTCACCCTCTTACAGGTCAAGTCCATGAAATCACGCTTCTGCCCAGGCAGAACAGCGTCAATCTCATAGACAGCGCCCATGTAGATCACCCGCATTGCTGCAGTGATGTCGGTTCGCCAACGGATACGGATGGAAGCACGGACGATGGAGGTATCTGCACCTGAGCGGATGGACTCTGACCCCGACTGGTGCCGGACATTCGCCCACACGGAGACATGATCTGACCACCCATCAGGGTTTGGATTGCCCCATTCGTCAGTGCCGCCGCGCTTCTGAATCCTGATTCGGTCGCGTAGATCGCCTATGGTTGTCATGCGCCCTCCTTCTTATGTTTGGCCTCGCTAAAAGACAAAGCCCTCCGAAGAGGGCCTGAAATCGTCAATGCGAGTCATCTATACTGCGTCAATATGTAAACCCAATGTGGGGGCCACTCGATGTCAGAGCAAACTCCAAGCAACCCTTTTCCTCAACCGCCAACTGAGAAACGCGGCCCAGCGGAGCCATTCACCCAGGATCGCAAACCGAGGCCTGGTTTTGGAGTTGCCTGAACATGCAAGCTCATTCCCCTCCCGCTCCGCCACCCGAGCCGGTTCACTTTCCGCAGCCTCCCACGGAGCGAAAAGAATGGCCTCCGCGCTGATTGCCTAATGTGACGCAATAGCGGTTGCGACACAGAAGATGATGGGTGTCGCAATCGCCATGTACCGCACTCTGTCCAGCCATGTCGCACGTCGATCATTCGACGCGATGGTGATTTTGATGCGCTCATTCACGTTGCGTAATTCAGCCTCTCGTACTTGAATCTCTGAGAAATTCATCTCTGGACGATAGATGTTCAGAGGCAGGTTGTAGAGCAGCTGGGTGTTCATGGTCTTGATGCATTTCATCATCAACACCATGGCCACCAGAGACAGCCAGACGGTAGAAGCGGCTATGCCTGCAATCCATGGTGTCATGCCGCCTTCAAACAGCTTGGCAGAATAGCCAATACCCCCGCCAATTCCCACAAGAAGAATACTCAGCAGGGTCGTTGCTTCCTTTTGCAGGAATGCAGCTGTTTCCAATCTGCCCTTGAGGCACTCAATTCCAGCCCTCTCTGCCCAGTCAATATAGCTCCAGCTCATTCAAGCCTCCTTCGTTTGTGCTCGATAGTATTTTGGCCCGCCAGGCGCGCTCCTCAATCCTCATACAGCGGTTGGTTTACGCATTGAGTACAGCAAAGCTGCTGCCCCCCTGGGGAGCGTGAATCCGTGTCCGGCTTGCACAGCCTGTGGCATACCACCTTCACGATCCTCATAGAGCCAACCGATGGTTAGCAGAATAGCTTGCTGCACCCGGCGAGCACCGCGAACAACCTGGCCATCCTCACCGGTTTTTGGCGCCCCGGCGGCGTCAAAAAGGTCACTCGCGGGCACGCTGATGTAATCCAAAGCCGCATCAGTAGCCGCATCGATCTTCAACTGCAGGTCAGCATCATCAGCATTCGTGTCGCTGCGTAGATGCTCCCGGGCTTGGGCAAGGGTGATGATTTGCATGTTCACCCCTCCAGTTTTACCGGCGCAGTCTTGTCGATGCCATCTCGCCCATCCCGGCCATCGCGGCCCTTCTTGACTGCCAGGCGAAAGCCACTATTTGGCATGTCAGGTTTGCAGCCAGTGTCCTTTTGGGCGATCCAATATGAACCACCCCAGGTCACTCCGTCACCCGATTGATACTGCTGGCCCTCTTTAAAGACACCACGATCAACAACGGCAGGAATGCACAGGTCAATCGATTTGACGCGATCACCTTGCACAAACTTCAAAGACAGGGTTCGCTCACCATCGAATTCCATCTGCAGGTCACCGAAACCCAATCCATCCTTGCCGTTCTGACCGTCTTTTCCATCAACACCATCCTTGGGCTTGGGCATACGATCAACGGCCTTTTCCAGAGTTGCAACAGCGCGTCGCTCGAAATCAAGCTCCCAGCTCGCAATCTTTTGGCTAATGAGAATGTCTGCATCTTCGATAGTGAAGCTCTTGCCATCTAGTCCATCACGGCCATCTTTGCCGTTCTGACCTGGGGCGCCAGCCTCGCCCTGTACTCCTCGCTCACCGGAAGGGCCTGCCTCTCCAGCTGGGCCTGGTGCGCCAGGATCACCCTTCTCGCCTTGTGGCCCTGGGGCGCCTTCCTTGCCGTCTATTCCATCACGACCAGGAGCGCCATCCTTGCCATTTTCTGGTTTTGGAATGGCTGCAATTGCAGCTTCCACCTGCTTCGCTATCTCAGACGAGAAATCCGGCTTCTCTGCCAGCTTCAATTCAAGATCATGGATGCGCTTCAATAGTGGCTCGGTGGCATTTCGGATGGCATCACCCATCGCCGCCCCAAACTTTTCTGGATCAAATGTCATTCTTGGCCTCCGGTTTTGCGGCCTTGCGCATCGCTTCGATGGCCTTTTCTGTTTCAGCCTGCGCCTTGGCCCAGGCGATCAGGGCCTTGTCCTCTTCCGATGGCTCGGCTGGCTTTGCGGGAGGTGGCGGCTCTTTCGCCGCCAGTGGGTTCGCCTTATCGCGCTCGTTAAGGGCTTCAAGGCTGTAGTTCTGTTGCTGCAGGTACACGGCATCACCGCCCTTGATTGGCGGCAGGCCCACCCTCTCGCGGGCCTCATTTGGCATCATGATTGCGCCTGCAACATACTTGCCAAGCATGTCCGCTTGAGCGGCTTGATCCATGCGCAACAGGTTGTCTAGCTCAAGCTCAACACGCAGACCAGCTGGCAGCGCCAAACCTTCGTCCAAAGCTGCCTCCATTTCCTCAATGGGAGAGTGGAGGCAGTCTGTGTAGTAAATCTGGTTCATATCGCCAACCTTGAGTCCAGCGGGCAGAGAGCCAAGAACCAACTTAAAGGCAGGCACATGGAATGCCTGCGCGATAGATTCGGATGACTGCTTGAATTGCTCACTTAGCTGCGAGTCAATCGAGGTCATTCGGATGGGCTGATATTTCAGGTCATCGCCAAGAACCGCAACCCGTCCAGCATTCTCGCCAGTGAAATTTGTATTCCAGTAGTCCCGGACTTCCTTTGCGTTCTGCGGTGAGATGTTGCCAGGCGCCACCAGAACGCCACTGGGCTTAGCCCCTTGCGAAAAGAACTTCACCGAGTCCTTTTGGATGCCTATGCCCTGTTGTGCCGCCATATTGGCCGCAAATAGCGGGGCAACTCCAACAAGAGGGTGAAACAGGCAATTCATGCGGTCATGGATCAGCTCAGAAGCAGGAACGATCAGCGTTGTCTGCTGCAAGCCAGTCAAGTTGTCAGGCGTGAGCTGGTAGAAAACAGATCCGTCTGGCGCAACCAATGGCGTGACGCAATTGGGGTCCAGGATGTACATCGACACCACAACCCCGCGCCCATCTCGCTGCAACAGCGCATAGGTGTTGCCAGCCGTCAGCTTGGACATAATCCACCACTGCTTAAACTGGATGTGGTTCTGATAGTGATTTGGCTTGCGCAGAACTGGAGAAAATGCGGGGCGTGTAGCCTCTACCCAGATCGTGCGGCCATCCTTCTCAACCTTCTCCATCAGGCGGGCGCGCAGCTTGCCAATGTCGTTAGAGATCAGTGAGACACATGCATAGACAGATGGATGGGCCAAGATGGTTTCAGGACGCACCTTCATGTCCATCTGGAAATAGCCGGGCGGCTGAGCAGGAGTGACATCAATCCACCCGCCCGCAGCAGGCGCTAGTGCGCGTGGCGCGATCCAGCTTGCAGCCTTTGCGCGCAGGCTGCCGAAAAATGTGGATTGATTCATTGGCTTCATGCCTTCTTGGGTCGGCCCATCTTTTTCGGGGCAGGTGTGGGGGCTTCATCGCCAGCAACAGCCAGGTCGTTATCTGGCGACTTCTGTTCAATGACAGGGGTTACGGTCGCATATCTGGCATTGCGCACCGCAACAAGGACGCGAGCGTCTTGCCTCGATGCGACAAATCCAGCCCCTGCGACGAGCGCCTTGCCTGCATAGGTAAAGCGCTTGAGTGCCGTGAGTTCAGGCATATTTCCTCCTTCGCTGGCCCCGGTGCCTTAGCCCCGGGGCACATGGATTAAGGCGTTGGGTCAACCGCGCCGTAGTCAGCACCAGTCACAAACGCCACAGCCGAGTTACGACGCTTGGCGAAGTTGATTGGACGAACCACCTTGATGGCGGTCGATTCGCTCTGGAACATCGAAGTGAGGTTCGACGATGCAGCAGCAGGCGTATCGGTTGCGCCAGTCGGGGCGGTGTCTTGCTCGATCATTGCTTCACGCGAAATCGACACTTGCACGCCGTAGTCGCCAATGCGGTAGATGTCGCTTGGCTTCAACAGGATCAGCTGGCCAGCACCAACGTTGTGACCGGTAGCCACAGGATCACCCAGCAGCGTGCCGCCGTTTGCAGTGATGCCAGGGAACTCGGTTTGGCCGAGCGGGTTGGTCATCAGCTGAATGGCCTTGCCCAAAGACGGGGTGGTCACCAGTTGCAGGCCATCAGCGTTCTTGGCAGCGATGAACGATGCATACAGCGCCTTGATGTCAGCACGCAGGCCTGCGCCATCAGTGCCAGCCGATGCGATACCAGTCACGCCGTTCAGGATGCCTGCAGGAGACACGCCCGCAACACCAGCAGCTGCAGACAGGAAGGTCTGGTCAACACGCTGCGAAGAAGCTTGCACCAGGGCATCACGCACCAGCATTTCAGCTGCAGGGCTGGAGTCGCGCAGCAGTTCGTTTGACACAACGGCCAGTGCAGCAACCTTCAGCGGGCTCAGATTCACCGCATTGAAGTCGGCAGCAGATGCAGGGATCGCCTTCGATTCGCCCACCCAGTAACCAGTGGCCGCGCCATCTTGACCCTTGATCTGCACGTTGGCAGGGATCTGGCGCAGGCCCAGCTTGTCATAGACGGTCTGCGAATACAGGTACTCGATAAAGTCGCCTGTGTACTGGTTGTTGGCCTGCACCAGTTCTGCGCCCCATTCACCAGAACCAGAGCCGCCACCTGCGACAGCGGCCTTCATCACGCTGATCAAGGTAGGATTGCTCTTGCCCCAACGGCGCTCAGCAATGGCAATCGGGCTTTCATAGCCATCTTCACCCAGGCGAGCCAGAGCCTTGGCGATCACCATGCGGGTGTAGTTCTGGCCCTTGAACTTCTCATCCGCATCGTGTTTGACGTGGATAGCAGGAGCGCCACCGGTCGCGATAGCGCCGCGAGAAGCAGAAGCTTCACCCGGAGTGTTGCCAGCTACAGGGACTGCCTTAGTAGCAGACAAGGCTTCGATTTGGCGCAGGTCGGTCAGTTCTTCATCGATCTGCTTGATCTCGTCGGCCAGCGTCACGAACGATTCACGCTCGCTGGCATCCTTGGTGCGACCTTCGCCAGCAGCCTTTTCTTGAATGCCGGACATTTCCAGGGCCTTCTGTGCGCGCAACTCGGTCAAGCGCTTGATTTGTTCTTGGATATTCATGTTGTAAAACCTCTCGGGTTAACGGTTGAAATAGACAACGCCCTTCTTGAGGGCAGGATTTCCCGAGACGCCGGGAGGAATGACGACAAATCCACGCTTCTCCTTCTTGCCAGACGAGGCCAGGATTGCGGCATCTGCCGATTTGATTGCAGTGATTGATGCTTCTTGGTTTGCGGGGACTGTTACGGCAGAAAGCTCCAACCACTCCCATTTGGAGAAATGCAGCCCCCTTGCATCGGTATCAATTCGCCGGTATTCAATGACGTTGAAGCCGATGGACAGGCCCCGCACCAACCCAGACTTGAGCATTTGCCAGGCCATTGCCAGTCGATCTTTCAACGGACCCGCTTCTTCGACATCGGCCACCTCGCCGTTGACTTCGATCCCTTTTTCAGTGACCTTGGCCGAAGTGATCCAGCCAATCGGGTCGCTGTGATCATGTTGCCAAAGCAAGGGAATCGGCAGCTTGAATTGCGCCCCCTTGGGCTCCACGATGTCGCCACTCCGATCCGGAGTGACAGTTGAGGCGATGCCAGTGAAAGTGCGTTTTCCGCCCTCTTCGGCGGATTTGATTTCAAGAGTGGAATAGGCTCGGTTCATTGCCGCTCCAAATGAAATGACCCGCATATAGCGGGTCGGTTGTTTTGTGGTAATGAGTGGTTAGAAGACCATCACCTGGTACTTTTTGTGAGAGTCAACCTCGTGAGGTATGACCCCGATGGACATAGCCAGCGCCTGCATGCCGTCGATACGGCCACTCGCCTTCGACTTTGTGAACTTGCGGTTCTCTGCAGGATCTTTGACCACAATGGCATTGGCTGCACACATAGATAGCACAGGGTGATTTCCGTGCCTGAGTTTCTTGGCTAGCAAACGCTCTTCCAAGCCTCGGATTGCCGGAGACATGGAGACAAAGCCTTGACCGAAGTCGATGAAGCGCGCCAATTCATCATCGGTGAATCCCTCCTTGACAAGCCAGGGACGCAGATGGCGCATACCCCATCGGTCGAAAGCAAGCGCCCGAATGTCGTAAGTGTCAAACACTCTCCGCAGCTCGTGTGCCACGAACTCATATTCAACCGCACGCCCAGGCGTCAGCTTTAAGAATCCTTGCTGCGCCCAGAGGTCGTACGGCACTCGGTCAGCCCGAGACTTCGCCGCAATGTTCTCTCCTGGAAGCCAAAATGTCGGAACTACGTCGCCGTCAGCAGAGGTCAAAACCAGTGCCGTCAAATCGTTGACCGATGAGAGGTCAAGGCCGCCATAGACGGCCTTTCCGTCCATGTCATTCGGCTCTTCCCCGCTCTCCTGCCATACCGCGCGCGTCACAAATGGAGTTTTGGCTTCAACCCGCTGATTTAGTATCAAATTACGGTAACCAGCCTCCATGCTGGGCAGGCGCTTTGCATCAGATGCCTGTTTCCGCACTTCCTCCTGGTTCATAAACACATCGAAATGCGGATTGGCCAGTCGAATTGCCTCATCGGAAAAGGGGTCCATCTCCAGCGGCGCTGTGTGCAACGCCACCTTCACACGGGGATCGGCACCAGTCAAGGCATCGTCAATCAAGACACTTAGCAGGTCTGCATCAGTCGGTGACTGCGTGCTGATAATGATGGACAGTGGCTGCTCATGGGCTGCGGAGGCAGTTTCAATGGCCTCATACAACTCTGATCGTGGCCCTTTAACCTGCCCAAGCTCGTCATGCACCGAGAAAACCGGGCTTAGTCCATATGCTGTTGAGGCATCAGCCGAAAGCGCTCGGTAGACAGTCCCCAACTCAGCGCACTCCAAGCTCTTGGCCGATTGCTTTACAACCACATACTCGCTGAGATCGGGCGACATGCGCACAACCTTGGACGCATAGCCGAACAGAATTGCCGCCTGATCCCGCGATTGTGCAGCGCTGTAGAGTTGGCTGTTAGGTCTAGCCTCAGGGCCACAGAGATGTAACAGCAGCAGAAAAGCACTGGTCGCTGTCTTGGCGTTCTTCCGCGCCATCGACAGAATGAATGTGCGCGTCGGCGTGTCGTATATCTGCTTGATCCAGCCCTTCTGCGCATCCGTCAGGCGCACCGGCTTGCCAACATGCTTCCCGTCTGGAATTCGACAGTTGGCTTCAATCCAGCGGATATTGCGCTCCCCGCGCGTTTCTCTCTTCCTAGCCATCGATCGTCATTTCCCACGGCTTGCGGGAACGCCCCACACTGGAGTTGGCTCGGCCCACCGTTTTCGGGTCTGTAGTTGCTTGGCGCGTAATCCGTAGTCGAGTTGCCAGAGACGAAGCCGAGCGAACTTCACGCTCGCGCATGGTTAACATGCGGTCATATCGCTTCAATCCATCATCATCAGCAAGCCACGCACGGTCAAACGCCTGGATCTCATCTGTCAGCACCTGCGCCTGGATGATGTGCTGGCAGTACAACTCCAACATGTCCCGGTGTGTCTCAGTAAATGCCGATGCTGGGTGATCATTTACCAGCCTCGCCCAGACAACCTGCTCAGCATCGCTCAGATGAGCCGATGGAATCAGCCTGTTTTCATGAGTGATAGGCCCAACCTGGGCCGCTACTGCGATCTGTGCAGCAGACTTTCGGCCTCGTTGCGCCATATAAATTACCTTTTTTCTGGACGTTTAGGAATACGGAGCGAACCGGTCGGTTTCCGTTGGTGAGCCTGGAAACTTGCGACTACCCCCCCCTCCCCTATTGCCAATACCTATCTCGCCCGACTACAACCCCGTAGTGCCACGATCAGGACTCAGGCCACCCATCAGCGCCAACCCGCTTCTTCACTCGCTGACCAAGGTCTGAGCGCGTCTTGTCCTCATGGCAGTCAAAGCACAGCCCTTGCCGATTCTTCCCTTTGTCCTGATCGAAGTCCAAGCCGCCATTTACCAAAGCAACAATGTGATCCAACTCAGTAGCGAGCCTGACCCTTCCAGCCTTCTCGCACTCGACGCACAAGGGATGACTATCGAAGTACCGCTCTCGGATACGCTGCAGTCGTCGCCCGGTGATGCGCCTCGTCTCGGTGCACCCTCTGCGGTGCTCTTTGCCGTGGGCGATGGTTTTATCCAGGCTCATGCCCAGGCCTTCGCAACCCAGCCGAGTAGCAGTAACAGTCCACACGCAATTGGCGCAAGCACACATGCCTTGCCCAGAGCGGCGCCGAAGCTATCCGGGCTCTTCTCAGTCCTTGTATCCAGCCCCTTGGCGGCACGGACCACGAGCGCGATTCCATATGCCTGGGCCACAGACAGCGCAGGCAGGCCGAACATTGGCACCACAAACCAGCCCCACAGCACGGACAGGGTGAAGCCGGACCATGCGGCAACCCAGATAAAGCTCAGTAGCAGCGCGGCAAAGCCGCCCAGCACTGCAGAAGCCGCAATGCCTGCGGTCATAGTCTTGGTTGTCATGTCTTTCCTTGTATCGACTCGCAGCCCGAACCATGCCGAGCTGCGCCACAAATAAAAAACCCGCACGAGGCGGGCGTCATCTCTGCAACGAGAAGAACTTAGATAGGACGATCACTGAGGGAGCAACGAAATGAATGCTCTTGCATCGCGGAAATAATTTCTGAATGCATTGGCAACCTCAGAAGGCTTTTCAGCGCGGATGTAAACAACATCGACATCTGGCGCGAACAATTCATAGTGGTTTCGCTCCTCCATCGCCTGGCGAGCTGACCTGAATCCCTCAATTTCTAATTGATCACTAAATACTAGAACTAGGTTCTTGGAGTTGGGGATATCTATCTGGCTAGAACTGACAGCTCGTAGACGCGAAAAAACGCCAAGCTGAGATTCAAGCGAGCGAAGTTCGGACAATAGCACCCCATCCGAAATATCTGGCAGATACCCCCTCATACCCTCTGCCTCGCGAGCAATGTACTCACTGGCCAAGACGAACAAACGCTCACGCTCGTTATTTGCCCCCTGGTCAAACTTAACCCGAGCATGGTCAATCAAGTCTGAAATCTCAACAGCTGTAGCCCATGCATGTTGAGCCTGAGTGCGATATTGAATCTCTACACGCAATCCATTCCAGACATCTCCAGGGGGTCCATCAACGCGGTATCTAAATACGTCGTGCATCCCGCGATAGCCTGTAGCCTTTGGATTCGTTAGGTAGTCATACTTGCCGCTGCTCACATATTCGTGCTTTGCGCGGGTCTTGGCGTGAAACTCGTCCCTGTACTTCCGCAAATCATCGATGCTTGGGAAGATGATCCGACAACCAGCAAGATCATGCATCGACGACACATCCTGCGAACGCCCGGTTTGCAACTTGTCCCGAACTGTGTTCAGTCGCTTTAGCCGCTGAACAAGAACGTATGGGTTGTCGCGGATCCAGCGCCGCAATGTGCCCTGAAACGTGTTCAATACGTATGCATGACAATCGCGCCAATACTGAACTATTTTTTCATCCTCTTCAGTGGCCCGGCACTCTGCCATCGCCTTACCGGCGCGCTCGATCGCGCGCTTGCTATGCAACCCTGGTTGGACAACTGATTCAATCATATTCCAGCGATTGTGCATTTACTCTCCTTCGCTGGCGTCAATACCCGAATGGGTCGCAGGGGCTAGGCTCCAAGTGTGTAGGTCGCGTGTGCGGAGAGCCTGCCCTGCGGTAACTGGTAGTCGGATCACGGGTCACAAGGCGGCGGACATGGCCGCCAATCGGGTGATAACCCTTTGGGCCTTACTGGCTGATAGCCATGAAGCACCACAAGAGGCGCAGACTTGTCGAATGCCCATTCGTAAGCCGATGAGCGGTAGACAAATCGCGCATTACCCAACTCAGGGCACAGCCACAGGGCTATCTTTCGTCTTAGGCTCATTTGATCTCCTTGCAGTGCTCGCCCCACGCCTGAATCAGCTCGGGCGTCAGTGACACCTCCAGTCGCACAACCTCATGCCCATGCGGTTCGGTATCAATCTTTATGCCCCTCAGCACTGGCGGGCGCACTTCGAAAATCGCCTTGATCAGCGCCTGCATTGGGTTGTATGGGGGCTGGTGCGCTTTCATGGCTCTCTCCAAAAGAAAAGCCAGCACTTGGCTGGCCTTGGTATTCCTAAACGTCAATCACGCCAGTGATCTGGTCTTCATAGAACCATGACCCACCGAGTTCTGTTTCGACGTAGTAGTGATTGCCTGCTCGGCCCACTGCCGCCGTAGACACGATTCCAACGCGACCAAACGGCGTTGTCACTCGCTGGTCAACGGTGTACTTAAATGTTGTGTTCATGTTTCGCTCCTGGTGAATATGTGAAGTTCCCCATCAGACTCGCACATGCGTGGGGATGCTGTTCGCTCTGCAAGCACCCCGTGAGCTTGGGGAAGGAGATGCCACTCCATCAAACCACTCTGGAGTGGGCCGCGCTTGCTGCAGCTGGAAAAAGCAAAGGCCCCACATGGAGCCTAGCTGCCTGAGTCAGAGGCCCAGGGGTGGTATTGGTGGGCCCAGAAGGAATTGAACCCTCATCGCCCGGTTCGAAGCCGGGAGTCCTATCCGTTGAACGACAGGCCCAGAAGTCAGAAGCCGTCACGCAGCTGCTCCCCATACTGGCGCTCGATTGCTGGGGCGGTAGAGCATCTGGTGACGGCTAAAACGAAAAGCCCGCCAGGGATGAACCTAGCGGGCCTTGCTTTACCTGGGGACGCCTCCGGCTACCATCAGGCAACCGGGGCGCACGACTCAGTGTCGCGGTAATTGGTCGCGATTATGCCATCCTTTGTCAAGTTGCGCAAGTACCTGACTGAGTAGATTCGCCAAAATGACCGAAGTCCAAGAATCCGGCGCTCCTCCCAGCTTCTGTTTGAGGCCCCCATTCGTCTGCGTGCAGCATTAGGGTGCTCCTTCTGTGGGATGTAGATGGCGAACAGTACGCGCCTGAATTGCTCTGGCACCACCTGTAGCGCGCGCTGGACCTGCATAGCACTCCAATCTGGAATGAATGGGATCATGGGTTCATCATCCCGATTACGCATGTTCGGAGGCGGCTGGTACTTTCCCTCTGCACTCGCACACCGCTGCTTGCGGTATCGGTCTTGCGCCCAACGCCCGTACTTCTCCAACAGTTCCTCGGCCTGGCGCAACTCCACTGGAACATCAAGGTTTGCATCACGACGCATCAGGCTCTCTCTTTCTTCAATCGGTTTGTCTTTGCTCTGTACTCGTTGCGAATGGCAATCAATTGGTCCATGTCGTAATGCTTCTGGTCATGCGGCCCGTTGAGCCAGTCAACAAGTTCCTGCCCCTCAATCTCTGCCAGGTTCGCCTCAAAGTTCGCAGCCACGGTGTAGCCCTTGCGGGCGTACTTCCCTGACCCGGCATTGCACGACTTGCACTGGAGCCAGATATTCAGAGGCTCAAGAGCTAGTTCTGGATATGCTCCCTTGCTCTTGAAGTGGCCTCCATCCCAGTAGCCTCCAGGACGCCATGGGCCGGACTCCACTTCTTCACGAGAACGCTTGCAGCTAATGCAGCCCCGCCCCTTAACCAACTCTTCTAGACGGCGGAAGGCTTGGATTGCTACCTTCGCCTCCGCCAGTACCTCGTTGCGAGTCTTCAACGCTCCCTTGCGGCGCCTCGTCTCCGCCCTCTCCACCCTTGCGGCCATTCGAGCCTGCTTCTCTGCCTTGCGCTCTTCTTTCTCTCTCTGGGCGATCACATAGTCAGCGGCGCATTCCTCGTGGACGATCTGACCAGGGCGCTTAGACTCAAACTTTTGGCGGCAATGGGCGCAGCGGGTGCGGCTGAATGTCAAGACCGAACCTCCCGAATCACCAGCTCCAACGCCTGCCTGGCGTCGAACCCGGCGCGTTGGTATGCCTTGAACTTGGCGAATTTCTCGTTGGCCATGATGTTGATCAGATCAATAAAAGCAGGCTTCTTCATGTTCTCAGTGATCCGCTTGATCTCTTGAGCCATCTTGATTTCATCAGTCATCCCAACCCTCCATTGCTTTGAAATTGACACCCCGCTCTGCGCCAAAGGCTTCCATCAGGGTCTGCAGCTCTGCCATCTCGGCCTTTGTCATCTTTGAGGTGCGCTGGCCGCAGATCACGAATCCTCCATCAAGACCAGGAACGGCCTTCTGTTTCTTGAGGGATGCGGTGAAAACGTCTTTCCATTCCTCGTCTGTCAGCTTCTGTCCGTACCAGTCCACTTGCTGGCTGATGTCGCGCAGCATTGCCCACAGACGGCGGTTCTGCGCATCGCTGCGCTTCTCTGGCCGGATCTCCAGGGTGAGGCGGTGGCCGGACAGAATCCAAGGCTTGACGAAGCCCCATGCGTGCATGAGGGCCTTGTGGGCTTGGATGGGCTACCACAGGGAGAGGCTGATGCGCTCAGTCATAGCTTTAGCTCCAAAGGCTTGATCTGGATGCGAACACCAGTGGAAATGAAAACCATCTCACTCTGTTGTTCGAATTCACGACTAGCCAGGATTTCAATATTGCAGTTGGTTTCGCTCATGAATTCCTCGCAAGCCAAACGAATCGACTGGGCCAGGCGTTCAGACGCCTCTTGTAGAAATGCATTTCGCATAGGCTTCTGGATGCTCATACCTCGCCTCCCATGTCGATTACAGGCAGCCTGAGCAACTCCGCCTTGCCGCCCTCCTGCGCCACCAGTCGCTGACCAAAGAAGACAACCTTCTCGGCGTCATACAGGCCGTCTTTGTAGCCAGCCTTCGCCTTGCCCATACGAGCAGCCGCTCGGCGCCACAAGGCCTTGAATGCATTTCCCTCGGCGTAGTTCATACCAAGCGCTTCGATGATGTCGTTGCATTCAGCTGCGTATGCACACCCGCCGGAGGTTGGGTTCTCCACGTCAACCTTGTAGTAGCTCACGCTGCCACCTGTGTATTCGTTAGCATCTGGCCAAGCCTCAGCAACTTGCACAACCTCACCTTGTTGAAGAATTCCCATCACATCCCCCTACTTCTTAGTTACTCGGTTTGCGTATGCAACCCACTGCACCTTTGTCCAGCGGTGCCAGTGGATCGGGTTAAACACAATCGACATCTGGTGCGGGAGTCGATCAAGCATGTCGAGCTCCTCCCGGCTGCGAAATAGAAAGCTTTCCAGCATCAAGAAAACTGTGAGATTGCGGATCTGCAAGAAGAGCGATACCGCCAAACACAACATCGACATTTGGAATGCTGTCATCCCCTCACCCCTTCCTGTTTGCAGGCTCCGCAGCCCACGCACCCTGCTTTGCCAGCCGCCTGATTTCTGCCTCCGAGTGCCCCAACTCCAGCCACCGGGCCAGAATCTCCCGGCACCGCTGAACCTTGGCATCTCGACCGATCAGCAGAACCCGTTGCGTGTACTGGATTGCTCTTGCTCCACACCACAGGCACGCTGGGTTGAACATGGATCTCTTCGCCGGGTCGGCTTGGTGTTTTGAAATTTCTTGGCATTGGGTACAGCTCATTCATGCCATTGCCTTTCCATACTTGCGGATGAACTCTCCAGCAAAGCAGACCATGTATCCCGCCTTCTCCTTGTGCTTGAAAACACAGTTCCAGTCATCGGCTGTTCCAGGCACAAGGCGCCCAACTTGAACAATTGCCCCACTTGGGAGCGTGTAGATTTGGTGCTTCTGAATCATTTCCACTCCTTAGGCAATCTGTTGTTGTGGTGATGTGTTGGCCAGAAGGCGCATAGCCTCTACAGGCAAAAGGGAAATTCGAGTCTTGCCGCCAGCGTTGCCGTTCTGGAGCACCTCAATGGCCTTCTCCTTGACCCCAACCAATGCGGGACGTGGCAACGGGATTCCCCGACTCGTGAATTCGTGGTCTGGCGAGCGGTCGCCGGGCAGGCGGCGCATGTATTCGAACTGACCGCGCTCGGTGTACGCCCGATGCGCTTCTTGAAACCGGTGCTGCAGGTATGACAGCTCGGCAATCTCCATTCGGCAAATCTTTGGCCAGCCGCCCAGGTCCTCGATGACTGCATGGATTGCTGGGTCGTCGAACACAACATCGGTGTATGCGCCTACCGAAGACATCGCCCCATGCACCTTGCCCCAGGCAATTGCTGCGCGGTCTGTGCTGGTCCCCTGCAGGACCCGGACGATGTCAGCCACCTTTGGAGCAAACTGACCACGCTCAGGGTCGGTTGCGTGACGCTGCAGCGCCTTGGAAACCTGCTCAAAATCGAAGTTCTGGCATGCGCCCCACCAGACGGTGAGGGTGAAGCTGCTGCAGTCTTTGCCGTAGTACGCCATCACGTCCGTCAGCAAGGTGCGGAAGTCGTCCATCTGGTTGATATTCATGCTGGCACCCCTTTCATCTTTGCGCGCATCTCAGCAGCCCATGCGTCGCCAACAGCGCGGTTGCGGGCCTCCAAGACCTCCTGCTTGTTGGGCAAAAATCGACCGCCAACCACACCCCCCTTGGTGCGGTCCGCGTACCACCCTGCGTTGAATCCTTGCCATCCAGCTTCACAGCAGTAGGCAATGGCTTCACCAAGGCTGAGCCCGGCTTTGTCCGCTTCTCGGCGAATGCCGTCCAATGCCGTGTCCGTCAACGGTGCACGCTTGGCTTTGCGGATGGCGTGGAAGTCTTGCCACACACGTTCGTCAACACCATCAGGCTTGACGGGAGACGATGAAGAGCGCGAAGGCTTTCGAGCCTTTGCGGGGATGGCGGCAGCGCTGTCATCTTTCAAGGAATCAGGAATCAGTGAATCAGGAATCAGGAATCCGGAATCAGCAAGATTTCCACCGTCTGACTCCTGTGGCTTCTGGTTCTTAGCCGGTTGTTTAACCGTTAAAGCACCGTTCGCATCTGGAATATCAGAGGCTTTCTCAGTGTGATGAGGGTTCTGATGCTTGCTCCAGTTAGAGATTTGCACGTACTTTTCACCGTTCACCTCGTAGCGCAGGATGAACTTTGCGTCGTGCAGCTCCTGGAGCATCTCGTCAACATTTACGTCGTCAGCCGGGAAAACTCCGATCTTTATCTTCTTTGGACGATCTTCTAGACGCCCTTCACGATCAGCCAATGTCCACAGACCAGCAAAGAGCAGGCGCGTAGCAAAGCCGAGTTCCACAAGGTCCTCGTTAACAAAGAAGCCGGGTTTGATGTTGCGTGAACGTGCCATGGTTATAGAGCCCTCTTGCGGTTCGCAAAGGCTTCCTTTAGAATCCGATCCACGAGTTGATCGATATGTCGTTTAACAATGAAGCCCGCACGGTTGCCGCCGATGCGGGTTTTCTCTTTTGTGTCGGCAGTCATGCCAGTTCCCACACAATTTCGTTGCCGGACTGGCCGGTCTTGCCTACTGGCTTAACCTTGCCCTCTGCCTTCAACTCGCCCAACACATTCGCTACGGAGCGACGATTGGCAGCCATGTAGTCCGCCAACTGAGCGGCAGAAGCGCGGCCCATAACACGCAGATTCACGATCACGAAGTCAGACAGGTTGGCTTTAGTGCGCTGCTTGACTACAGGAGCTGGAACAGGTGCTACAGGCTTCTTGCCAAACAGTGCTTGCCAGATGTTCTTGAGGAAGTTCATTTAGATGCTCACCTTTCTGATGCGTTGGGTCTTGAGGGTTGATTCCTGGGCCTTAGCCCCGCTTTCGATGTAGTAGCCGTGGTATCGAGGGTTGCGGTCTACTGACTTGAGGATTCGAGGTGGTTTAAAGTGGGTAGCGATTGATTCGTTACGCTTGGTGAAGGCATTCATCACAAATCCGTTACGCGAAAGTGTTTGGGAGGGTGCGCCTCTTTGGGAAAGGCACTACGGGAGCAGCAGACAGTCGAGGGATGACATACCTGCGCTGGATCTCTGACGAGACGAGACGACTCACTAGTTCGCTGACAGTCACCCCTTGGGCGGCTGCTTCTGCTTCTAGTGCGGATAGTTCATTGCCTGCAAATGTGGTGTCATGGGTTGGTTGCACTGGGGAGTTCCTGGTGGGTTACGCATGTGCGTGTCGCTTTTCTTCGCTCACCACGGCAGACTTGGAACCATGCAAAAGCTTCAAACCCTCGATAGCCAGCTCTCGCATGAGAACGGATGGCTGGGTGCCGTTCAACTCGGCCACCGCCTCAACCAGACGACGCTCTGCAGGGGTGAGCGACAAATTGAATCGTTCACTACGAATGTGGACGGGGTTCGCATACATGGTGTGTTCTTCCTTTCTCTTAAAAAACACCGATTGATAAAACTGGGTGCCTGCCGCCTTCTGGCTACACTGGCTTTGCTAACTAACCAAACCAGAAGGGGCAGACATGAGCGACAGTCAAAATTCTTGGGATACTCTTTCGGGCCGAATGCTGGCGAACGAAGCCGTACTGGAATCACTTTTGCTTGCAGTGCTCTCCGACACAGGCCGTCTAGCCAAAGAAGTCATGGCGAACCTCGACGATCAACAGGAAAAGGCAGATCGGATACTCGATGGCGCTGCTCATTCGGGCTTTTCCGATCGCTTGCAAGCAGTGAAGAAGGTGTTGATTGCTCGCTACGGCGCTTAGGGATGCCAGCCTCATCCCATCTCAGGAAGGCCTGCGAGATGCGGTCGCCTGTTTCAGCTATGTGTGGTGTTGGCTCAACCATGGGCCACCTCCTTGCGCTTGGGGGTGAGCTCGGGCCAGATCAGCTGCCAGTCGTTGGGGCGGAGGTCCTTCCTTGTTGCGACTCCTCTTATCTCTGCCAGTGGAGCCAATCGGATCAGTTTGTCATCGGGGATGCGAAGCACGCTGCGCCCATCGCGCCATGCAGAAACTGATGGAGCTTTGATGCCAAGAATGTTGGCAACAGCCCCCGTGCCTCCAAGCGAGTCAATGAAATGAGCGGCAGTCATGTTGATCATGGCCTCATTATTAGGACTTGCTAATTATTTGTCAATAGCCACTCCTTACAATCAAACAGTTAGGATTTCCTAATGACTCTTGCTGATCGACTTCTAGCCGCCATGGCCCACGCCAACCTCACTCAAGCCGAGTTGGCGCGACGCTGCGGGGTGAAGCCCCCTAGCGTCAGTGGTTGGCTGAGTGGAAAGTCGAAGTTTCTGCGAGGAGAGAATCTTCTGAGTGCGGCTCGCGCTTTGGGAGTAAACCAGCAATGGCTTGCTACTGGGCAAGGATCAATGCTTTCTCCCGAGGCCTCTTCTGGCGTGAATGCAATATCAGTTCCGTCTCTTTCGCCAGCACCTCTGCCAGGGGAAGCAGTCATTCACATACCACTGCTGGCCAACTCCGCCAGCATGGGCCCAGGCACTGATATTGAGCATGATGATGTGATCATGGGAGCCCTTCCCATCTCGCCAGAGTGGCTCGACAAGCGCATTAGGCCAACCTCGTTTGATGCTTTGCGCTTTATTCATGCCTATGGTGACTCGATGTCACCCACCTTCGAAGACGGGGATATATTGCTGGTCGACACTGGGCGTAGAGACCCTTCTATGGCTGATGGTGTCTATGTGCTTGGAACTAGCAAGAGGCTGTTCATAAAGCGCGTAAGCGAGCGCTTTGACGGCACAAGAGTGGTATCCAGTGACAACAAGAACGTCCCTCTTGTTCAGGAGCTAAACGGCGATAACGAGATTGATGTACTAGGACGAGTGGTATGGGTCTGGAATGGCAGGAAACTTTGATTTGTGAGGGGATATGAAGAAGGTTGCAATAGTTTTGGCTGCTATAACCGCTCTATTGGGATGTGCTGCTAACTACAATGGCGGCATCTCAATTGCTGAGCAAAAGAGGATTGAGGCTGAAGTGGAGGCGACTAGGAATGCTGCTGAAGCTAAGTTTCCAATTTATGTGCAAGCATGCAAAAATGAGTTTCCCGATGCTTGGGGCTTTGTTGCATAAATCGGTTTGAGACTGAGTCTCCCCAAACCCCAGACGTAGTTATGCCACGGCCACCGTTTGGGGCGTGCCCAGCTCGGT
>NZ_JACHKZ010000034.1 GCF_014207855.1 Comamonas odontotermitis
ACCAGCTTGGAGAGATTCAACAGGCCCGCGTGGCAGGTGAGGGATGCAGTCGCGGGCGTATTGACCTGGCCGGTAGGCGAGACAAAATCCACGCCCGGGGTGATGGTGTTGGTGACCGCAGGCGCATTTGCGCAGGCCTGGCGACCAGCATCGGTATTGGGCCAGACCACAGGCACCGTGACAGAGCAGCCGCCCGAGGGAATGCCAAAGCCGGTAAAGGAGATGGCGTTCGAGCCCGGATTTGCAGTGAGCGTGCCGCTGGTGCAGGTATTGGAGACTGCGCCAGCGCCAATTTGCAACGGCGCAGGCAGATTGTCGGTGAGGTTGACTCCCGAGATGGCAACGGGCGTGCCGTTGGACAGCTGAATGGTCAGGGTTGTGGTGTTGTCCGTGCCGCCCAGATAGATATCAGCCTTGTCAAAGGACTTGGCCACCTTGGGCAGGCCGCATGCGCCGTTTTCTGAGGTGGCGGCGTTGATGAAGGCAGGGGCTATCTTGCCGCGGTTGGAATCCCATGGGGGAGAAACGAACGGCGAGACATCAACCACGGAAAAGACGCAAGCGCCTTTGCCTGCATTCGATTGTGCTGTGGGAATGAGAAGCCCGTATACGTTGTTGACGGGCGTTGATCCTGCGGGCGGAAAATTTGCTGGAGGGGTACCCGTGGCCAGGTAAAGGGCATTGCTTGCAGGCACCTGGTTGATATAGGTGATGTAGCCCCCGGCAAATGGATTCAAACCTGTGAATGAAGATGCAAAGGGCGAATTGGTGTTGAGCGGAAAGGACGCTATCGCATTCAAGTTACTTCCCAGCGAGAAGGTTGTTGCGGCACCGCCGTTCAATGCCGCAACCATCTTGGCTGCGTTGCCACCGTTGCCTGCTTCGCAGCAGCCGTCCACAAAGAAGACGATGGAGTTGGCCCAACGGTTTGCTACGGCGTTCTGGATCACTGCCCAATTGGTGTTGTCGATGGGGCTGTAGGTGCCTGCAACAATGACAATGTCATAAGGGCCAGGGGCGTTTGAGAACGTAGCCTGCGAGATGGCATTGGGATTGCTTAGCACATCCATCCGGGTGAGATTTCCTGCACCGACGACGCTTTGAAACTCACTCTGGAGATTGTTGTAAGCCAAAAGAGCATCAGAAGCTGTCTCATTGGAGGTCAGCATCAGCACCTTTTGGGCAAAGGCCATTTGGGTGCCGCTCCAGAGCAGCATGGCTGCGAGGATCAGCCTCACAAAGCGTATAGAAGTTCGCATATCTTCCTTGGAACCGTTTTCACTTGCAAAGCCGATGTAGCCAGGAATGCTAATGACCGTGTTGGCAAGTATGAGCTTGACTGTGTCTAGATGTGTTGGAAATTCTTCTTGCCGAATACCCGCCATCGCAACGCGTAGAAAAGATTTGATATTACATTTAGATAAAATCTATCAATTTCCTGTTATCAGTCTAAATTAAATATCATTAGGGGTCTATCTGGCAGCTGAATAGCCGAAGTGGAGTATTGCCGCAACTCACAATAGTTCACATTGCTGCTCGCAAGAAAGCCAGGGTCGGATCAGCGAAATGGGTCTGCGGGAGGGAGGGGCTCCTGCCAGCGGGGGGGCCTCTGTGTTCTGATCAAAAGAATGGCCGAGCTTGCCAATCGAAGGCCAAACCAAGAAGTGCCTCTCAGTGCCGCATCCGCTGGAAAATTTTGGAAGCGAACCTGGCTTTCAGGTGATTGAAATCACAAGAGTTGGAAAACGATGGCAATCCGAATCTGCGACATACACGCCATCAGGAAACGCAGGTTAACTTTTACTCCGCGTCCCCAAAAAACCGTGATTCCAGACTGGAGGCAAACGCTTCATTGCCGCTGATCGTCAGGCTCAGCTGTACGGCGTTGCAGTGTGCGGCATCTGGCGCAGACAGGCTGCGTTGGTGCGCATCCCAGTGCACGGAAAGCAGGTGGCCTGCCCCGCTTTGCAGCTGCACATCCAGATCCCACTGATGGCCGCGCTCCAGCGGCCCGGGCAGGCCGTATTGCGCAGTACACCAGGCCAGCACCTGCTCAATCTCCGCCTGCAACGCGGTCCAGCGCGCGGCAGTGGCGTAGGCCATGGCATCGAAGGTGGTGATTCCTTCGCCATCATCGCTGGTTTCAAAGTCCAGATAGTTGAGCATATTCGGGGTTTTCGCAGATCGAATAACGATTTTATGCTATGTTTTCAGGAGTTTATCGTTTCAAGACGGACAAGTACCAACATGGCACTGCAGTGGAATGCCTTGGAGTTTTCATACCCCGGATCGGGGCCGTTGCTGGCGGGCTGGCAGTGGCGGGCACAGCCGGGGCTGGTGCAACTGATAGACGGCTACAGCGCAGGCAAGACCACTGCCTTGCAACTGCTGGCCGGGCAACTGGCTGCGGGTGGTGGCAGTGTATTGGTGGATGGGCAGACCCCCGCTCAACTGCAGGCTGCGCACGCATTGTTCTGGCACGAGCCGCGCAAGCCGGAGACCATGCCGCCCGATACCACCACGCTTGCGCAATGGACGGATACTTTCCGCGCGCATTTTCCGCATTGGAACGATGGGGTGCTCGCCGAGATGCAGCAGGGCTTCGATCTGGTGCAGCACTGGCACAAGCCGCTATTGGCGTTATCGACTGGCAGTTTGCGCAAGGCAGTGATGGCGCTGGGCCTGGCAAGCGGTGCCCAACTGGTGCTGCTGGACGAGCCGCTGTCAGGACTGGACAAGCCCGCGCTGGCCTTTGTGCCGCAGGCATTGCTGCAAGCCGCCCGGAGCTTTGCGCAGGGCGGGCGCTATCTGGTGGTGGCGCACTATGAGCCATTGCTGGGTGCAGGCGCTGATGTACAGATACTGGAGCTTCCGAGTTAAGCAATTTTTAAGCCTTCTGGCCGCTGGAGATTGACTGGCGAGCGCTGGATGCTATCAATTTTTGTAAAATTTAGTGCCTTGTCCGTTTCCTGATGCAAAGCAGCGGGAGGGCGCCGGATAATCCGGAAAACCGATTTTTTGAGGATGATTGTGGACACCTTGTTATTGATCAAAGCAGCCATCATGGGTGTGGTGGAGGGGCTGACGGAGTTTTTGCCGATCTCGTCCACCGGTCATTTGATTCTGGCGGGCAGCCTGCTGGGCTTTGACGATGCCAAGGCCAAGGTGTTTGACATTGCCATCCAGACCGGCGCGATTTTCGCGGTGATTCTGGTGTACTGGCAAAAGATCCGTTCCACCCTGGTGGCCTTGCCCTCCAGCCGCCAGGCGCAGAGGTTCGCGCTCAATGTCCTCATCGGCTTTCTGCCCGCTGTGGTGCTGGGCCTGCTGTTTGGCAAATACATCAAGGCGCACCTGTTCACACCCACGGTGGTTGCCACGACCTTCATCCTGGGGGGCTTCATCATTCTGTGGGCAGAAAAGCGCCAGATGGGCCATGTGCGCGTGCAGTCGGTCGATGAGATGACGCCACTGGACGCCCTGAAGGTGGGCCTGGTGCAGTGCCTGGCCATGGTGCCCGGCACCAGCCGCAGCGGCTCCACCATCATCGGCGGCATGCTGATGGGTCTGTCGCGCCAGGCGGCAACGGATTTCTCATTCTTCCTGGCCATTCCCACGCTGATTGGCGCCGGTGTGTACAGCCTGTACAAGGAGCGTGCACTGTTGTCGATGGCAGATATTCCGCTGTTCTCCGTGGGCCTGATTTTCTCGTTTATCAGCGCCTGGCTGTGCGTGCGCTGGCTGCTGCGCTACATCGCCAGCAACAGCTTTGTGCCATTTGCCTGGTACCGCATTGTGTTCGGCATCATCGTGCTGGTGACGGCCGCTACGGGTGTGGTCACCTGGGCAGAGAGCTGATGTTGCGGTAGCGCTCTTCGCGTCTCATCGGATCCCGAAGCCCGGCTTGTACAAGCCGGGCTTTTTTGTTGGTGAAAACGCGGTGGTGATGACTTGGTTGTCAGACAACAATGAACAACGCCCTCGAAGACGGTGGCGTTGATGGCGTCGTGAGATACGGGTTTATCAGGAGGATGTCGTATGTCTGCGGCTTTTACAATTGTCCATATTATAAATTAATGTCCATATGGTGGATAAATGCCAGTAGAAACCACAGACCAGACCCCCTTGATGCCTTACCAGTACCCGAATCCGCCGGATGCCTTGCCCGAGATCGTGGTGGAAAGCGCCATTCCCACCGATGAGCGCCTGTGGGTGCCGCAGGCCGAGAACGTGTGGTTTCGCCCGCTGTGCCTCAATGCCAGCCAGGGCTATTGGATGAATCTGCTGAAGGTACGCAAATCGGGCGTGTTGAGCCGCCACCGCCACCCGCAGGCGGTGCACGGCTTTGTGCTCAAGGGCAAATGGAAGTACCTGGAGCACGACTGGTGGGCCAAGGAGGGCAGCTATGTGTTCGAGCCACCCGGAGAGACCCACACCCTGTACGTGCCCGAAGACTGTGAGGAGATGATCACCTACTTCCAGGTCAATGGCGTGATGTACTACACCGACCCGTGGGGCAAGGGCATGGGCTTTGAGGACGTGTTCACCAAGATCGACATGTGCCGCAAGCACTTTGAAGCCGTGGGGCTGGGTGCCGACTACGTCAAACAATTCATCCGCTAGGCCATGGACTGCAGCTACGACTTTTCGGGCCGGGTGGCCGTGGTGACGGGTGGCGGCAGTGGCATTGGTGCCTGCGTGGTGCAGGCGCTGCAGGCCGCCCATGCGCAGGTGGCGGTCTGGGATCTGCAGCCCGCCGGTGTAGGCCTTGTTGGGGAGGCGGATGCCGCGCCGCTGCACTGCGCCGCTGATGTGACCGATCCGGTCAGCATCCAGGCCGCGCTGGCGCACACCCTGGCGCGGTATGGCCGGGTGGACATTCTGGTGCACAGCGCGGGCATGACCGGGCCGACCATGGCACTCGATGCGTTCGACGATGCGGTGTGGAGCCGCGTGATCGAGGTCAATCTGCTGGGCACCTACAACGTCTGCAAGGCCGTGGTGCCCGTCATGCGCAGCCAGGGGTATGGCCGCGTGGTGCACATCGCATCGCTGGCGGGCAAGGAGGGCACGCCCAATGCGTCGGCCTACAGCGCGGCAAAGGCGGGTGTGTTGGCGCTGACCAAATCACTGGGTAAGGAGCTGGCGGGCACGGGGGTGCTGGTCAATGCGCTGGCGCCTGCTGCGGTGCGCACCCCGATCCTGGAACAGATGTCGCGCGAGCATGTGGCCACGATGGTGGCCAAGAGCCCGATGGGGCGGCTGGGCGAGCCGCAGGAGATTGCCGCGCAGGTGCTGTGGCTGGCGTCGGATGCGTGCAGCTTCAGCACCGGGGCGATTTTTGATGCATCAGGTGGCCGTGCGACCTATTGAAACAGCACGACAAAGTACAACCAGAGGAGACTGTATGAACTTGAACCCAACGCGCCGTGGCGCGCTCCGGCTTGCCGCGGCAGGCGCCGGTGCTGTGTTGATGGCCCTGAGCGGCGCAGCGCCGGCGGCAGATTTTCCCGCACGCCAGATCGAGCTGATCGTGCCTTTCCAGCCCGGTGGCGGCACCGACGGCGTGGCCCGCGCCTTTGGCGAGGCGGCACGCAAGCACATTCCGCAGAGCATCGTGGTGCTGAACAAGCCCGGCGCCAGTGGCGCGATTGGCTGGACGGACATGATCAACGCCAAGCCCGACGGCTACAAGCTGGCCGTTGTGACGGTGGAGCTGGTGACCTTGAAGCCCATGGGCCTGGCCAAGTTCTCCTACGACGATGTGACGCCGATCATCCAGTTCAATGCTGACCCGGCCGCCATCACCGTGCGGGCCGATGCGCCCTGGAACACGATCGAGGAGTTTCTTGCCGCATCCAAAAAGGACCCCGGCAAGATGGGCGTGGGCAACGCGGGCAATGGCTCCATCTGGCACTTTGCCGCAACGGCGCTGGGCGACAAGACGGGCATCAAGTTCAACCACATTCCTTTCCAGGGCGCGGGCCCGGCGGTGCTGGCGCTGATGGGTGGACATGTGGATGCCGTGGCCGTGAGCCCGGCCGAAGTGGCGCAGCAGCTGCAGGCGGGCAAGCTCAAGATGCTGACGGTGATGGCTGACCAGCGCGTGAAGAACTTCGACAAGGTGCCGACGCTGAAGGAAAAGGGCATCGATCTGAGCATTGGCACCTGGCGCGGCATTGCAGGCCCCAAGAACATGTCGCCCGAGGTGGTGAACTACTTGAAGACGGCTGCCAAGAAGACGATTGACGAGCCTGCCTTCCAGGAGGTGCTGTCCAAGCAGAACCTGGGCTTTGTCTACCGTGACGGGGCAGCATTCCGCGATCAGATGATGAAGGATGCGACGTATTTCGCAGACCTCATCAAGCTGTTGGACATGAAGAACTGATAGAACTGATCGGGGTTCTGAATCCAACGATCACTCCGCTGGTTTGGCGAAGGCGTTGCCTGCATATTTTGGGCAAGCCTTCGCGTGCACGATGGAGTGAGCCATGAAGTGAGCGAATCGCAGAAGTAGCAAGTAGCAGAAGTAGCAAGTAGCAGAAGTAGCAAGTAGCAGAAGTAGCAAGTGATGAGCACAACGTATCAGCAAGACCTGTTTGCAGGCAAAACCGCTTTGGTGGCAGGTGCCACTCAGGGCATCGGCGCAGTGATTGCCAACCAGCTGGCCGCCATGGGCGCGCGCGTGGTGGCGTTGGGGCTGGGGCAGGGCGACGGCACCCTGTCGCCCGCTGTGGAAGTGCGCGAGGCCGATGTGACGAGGCAGGACGATCTGGACCGCGTGCTGGCCGATCTGCCCGCGCTCGATATCGTGTTCAACTGCGCGGGCATCATCAAGCGCGGAGAAGAGCACGATGTCGAGGTCTTCCAGCGCGTGCTGGAGGTGAACCTGACCGGCACCATGCGCGTGTGCGCCGCAGTGCGCGGCAGGCTCAAGGCCACGCGCGGCTGCATCGTCAACACCGCATCGATGCTGACATTCTTTGGCGGAGGCCTGGTACCGGGCTATGCGGCCAGCAAGGGCGGCATCGGCCAGCTGACCAAGTCGCTTGCGATTGCCTATGCGGCCGATGGCATTCGCGTCAACGCCATTGCACCAGGGTGGATCGCCACGCCGCTCACCCAGGCGCTGCAGGATGACCCGGCACGCTCAGGGCCCATTCTCGCGCGCACGCCGCTGGGCCGCTGGGGCACGCCGCAGGATGTGGCACAGGCGGCCGTGTTTCTGTGCACGCCGGCGGCAAGTTTCATGACGGGGGTGATCTTGCCGGTCGATGGCGGCTACATGGTCAGCTAGCGGGCAAACCTCCCGGCGGAGCTTGCAATGCCGCATTGTGAAGGAGCGCTGCAGCAGCCGTGGGAAACACACCGGGCCTGCGTTATGCTTTGCGCTCGATTGGATGGACACATGGCAGCACCTTCTTCCCAGGCTGAAAACAGCGTCGCCGGTACGGCGGCGTTTTCCAAATTCATGCGCGTGCTGCAGCTCGTGGCCGACAGCCCCGAGCCGATTGGCATTGCCGAGCTGACCCGCGCCACCGGCTACCCGCGGCCCACGGTGCACCGCATGGTGGCGGCGCTGCAGGCCGAGCGCATGGTGGTGGAAGCGGGCAATACCCGCAGCTGGACCCTGGGCCCACGCCTGGTGCAGCTGGCCAGCCGCAGCTGGAGCCGCTCCGGCCTGCGCATGGCTGCGGTTGATGCGCTGCGCGCACTGCGCGATGCCACCGGCGAGACCATCCACTTTGCCGTGCCTTCAGGCCACAGCATGGTCTATATCGAGAAGCTGGAGAGCCCGAGCGCGGTGCAGATGTCTTCGCGCATTGGCACCAGCGTCAACCTGTATTCCACTGCTGTTGGCAAGGCTTACCTGGCAGCACTGGCTCCGCAAGCTGCCAGCGCCTTGATGGCGCAGCTGGCCTACGAGCCGCTGACGGCGCAAACGGTAGCCAGCGCCGAGGCGCTGCAGGTACAGGTGGATGCGGTGCGCGTGCGGGGCTGGTCCACCGACGCGCAGGAGAATGAAGAAGGCATCTACTGCTTTGGCGCGGCCGTGCTGGGCCCCGACGGCAGCCCGGTGGCGGCCATCAGCGTCAGCACCTTGCTGTTTCGCCAGAAGGAAGATGTGCAGGCGGCCTATATCCAGCCGCTGCTGCACGCGAGCCGCAGCATTGCGCAGCAACTGGCGCAGAACCCCAACCTCGTGCATGGCTGAGCGAGTCTATTGCTGCGGATTGCGCCGCTAGGCGCGCCCCTCGCAGCCCATACCTAGCCGGGCGCCCCTAGCCAGGCGCTCGCAAAGCCACTGCCGCGGCGCAAGGGAATCGCAAGCACGCTCTTACAGCATCGTTTGCGAATCGGTGATTTTCTTGACCGGTTTGGCGTGGCTGTGCGTAGGCTGGATCGAGTCCGCAGCGTTGCCATGGTCCCAGCGCGGGTCGTCGATGCTGTCAAAAGCCTGGCGCAGCTTGTCGCCCCAGGTGCTGCGCACCATGCGAAAGTACGCATTGTGCTCGTCGATGCAAGCAATGTTGTCGCATTGCAGTGCGTCGGTGTCGTACACCACCAGATCGAGCGGCAGGCCGACCGACAGGTTGGATTTGAGCGTGCTGTCCATCGACACCAGTGCGCATTTGGCCGCTTCGTTCAAGGGCGTGCGGGGCGTGAGCACCCGGTCGAGCACGGGCTTGCCATACTTGGCTTCACCGATCTGGAAATAGGGTGTCTCGGCCGTGGCTTCGATGAAGTTGCCCGCCGAGTACATCTGAAAGAGGCGCGGGCTCTCGCCTGCGATCTGGCCGCCGAACACCAGGCTGCAGTTGAAATCGACACCTGCACGCTCCAGCGCCTTGCCGTCGCGTTCATACACATGGCGCACGGCCGCGCCCAGCACGCGCGTGGCCTCGAACATGCTCTTGGCGTTCCAGATCGTGATCGGCGGGCCGCCGTTTTCGTCTTCCAGTTGCTGGGTCTGCAAGATCTCGCGCACGGATTGCGAGATCGACAGGTTGCCGGCAGACAGCAGCACCAGGAAGCGCTCGCCGCGCTTTTCATACACCATCATCTTGCGGAAGGTGCTGATATGGTCGAGACCCGCATTGGTACGGGAGTCGGAGAGGAACACCAGTCCGGCGTTCAGTTTGATCGCTACACAGTAGGTCATGACTTGTCTGCGAGTCGCTTGAGAGAGTAGAGAAGATCGAGTGCGTCGCGCGGTGTCAGTGTGTCGGGCTGCAGCTCGCGCAGCTTCGCTTCCACTGCGCTGGGCGTGGGTATATCGGCCGATGCAGGTTCCACAAACAGATCGACCTGCGTGTCGTTGGCGGCCTGGCGCGATTCCAGCGCCGCCAATGCATGGCGCGCATGGGTCAGCACCGGCGCAGGCATGCCGGCCAGCTTGGCCACTTGCACACCGTAGCTGCGGCTGGCCGGGCCGGGTTGCAGCTCGTGCAGAAACACGATGTCGCTACCCGCTTCGGTTGCCGCTACATGCATGTTGATGGCGTGTCTGGCCTTGGCGGGCAGCTCGGTCAGCTCGAAGTAGTGCGTGGCAAACAGCGTCAGTGCGCGGGTTTTGTCGTGCAGGTGCGTGGCAATGCCGCTGGCCAGGGCCAGCCCGTCGAAGGTACTGGTGCCGCGGCCAATTTCATCCATCAGCACCAGGCTGTTGGGTGTGGCGCTGTGCAGGATCTGCGCGGCCTCGGTCATTTCGAGCATGAAGGTCGATTGCGCATTGGCCAGGTCGTCCGCCGCGCCAATGCGGGTGTGGATGGCATCGATGGGCCCGAGCAGGCAGCGCGTGGCGGGCACATAGCTGCCCATGCTGGCAAGCAGGGCGATCAGAGCCACCTGGCGCATATAGGTCGATTTACCGCCCATGTTGGGGCCGGTAATGATCTGCAGCCGCTGGTGGGTGGACAGGCGCGTGTTGTTGGCGATGAACGAGGCGTTGGAGGTTTCTGCCAGGCGGGCCTCCACCACCGGATGGCGGCCGCCATCGATGTCGATGCAGGGCTCGGGCACGAACTGAGGCGCACACCAGTTCAACGTGAGCGAGCGCTCGGCGAGCGCACACAGCGCGTCCAGCGACGCAATGGCTTGCGCCACCTTGCTGAGCTGGCCAACATGGGGCTGCAACTGGTCCAGCACCTGCTCGTACAGCCATTTTTCGCGCTGCAGTGCACGCTCCTGCGCAGACAGGGCCTTGTCTTCGAAGGCCTTGAGCTCTGGCGTGATGAAGCGCTCGGCATTCTTGAGCGTCTGGCGGCGGCGGTAGTCATCCGGTACCTTGCCAACGTGGCTGCTGGTCACTTCAATATAGAAGCCATGCACCTTGTTGAACTGGACGCGCAGGTTGGTGATGCCGGTGCGGGCTTTCTCGCGCGTTTCCAGGTCGAGCAGGAACTCGTCGCAATTGGTCTGGATGCCGCGCAGTTCGTCGAGCTCTGCATCAAAGCCGTTGGCGATCACGCCGCCGTCGCGCACCAGCGCGGCAGGCTCGGGAGCGATGGCTTGGATGAGCAACTCCATCGCATCGCGTGGGGGCTGCAATGCATCAAAAATATGGTTCAAAAGCGGTGCTGGCGCAGAGCCATTGCGCGCCAATTGCTCTGCTTTTTGTAGTGTCAGCCCGAGTGCCACCAGTTCGCGTGGGCGCACCTGGCGCAAGGCGATACGGGCCGTGATGCGTTCGACATCGGAGACGCCTTTGAGCTCGGTGCGCAGAATCTGCCAGGGCGCGGCCGATGCGGCGGCGCTGTCGCCGCGCAGCACACCAATGGCTTGCAGGCGCGCGCTGGCTTCGCTGCGGTCGCGGCTGGGCTCCAGCAGCCAGGCTTTGAGCAGGCGGCTGCCCATGCCGGTCTGGCAAGTGTCGAGCAGCGAGAACAGGGTCGGGCTGTCTTCACCGCGCAGGGTTTTGACCAGCTCCAGATTGCGGCGCGTAGTGGCTGGCAGGTTGATGAGGGCATCATCGCGCACCACGTGGATGCTGTGCACATGCGGTAGCGCGCGGCCCTGGGTGTGTTCGGCGTACTGCAGCAGTGCGCCGGCTGCGGCATGGGCCGCGTACAACTCTTGCGCGTTCCAGGCCTGGAGGCTGGCAGCGCCCAACTGCTCCAGCAGCTTGCGTTCACCCAGTTTTTCGTCAAACTGCCAGTCGGGACGCAGGGTGAGCGGGCAGGCCAGCACGCCGCTGCTGCGCAATTGGTAAAGGTCTTGTTCAAAGCGCTGTGTGGCACCGGCGCTGTAGGCGACTTCGCTGGGCGCGATGCGTCCCATCCAGCCCGCCAAGTCTTCATTGGTGCATTCGGCCATGAAGATCTTGCCCTGTGTGACGCTGAGCCAGGCCAGGCCACAGCGCGCGCGTGGCGCCTGGTGCACCACCAGCAGCATGGCCTCGGCCTTGTCGCTCATCAATTCGCTATCGGTCACCGTGCCGGGGGTGACCACACGCACCACCTTGCGCTCCACCGGGCCTTTGCTCGCTCCAACTTCGCCTACCTGTTCGCAGATCGCCACGGATTCGCCCAGTTTGATCAGGCGGCCAAGGTAGTTTTCCAGCGCATGGAAGGGCACGCCCGCCATCGGGATGGGTTGGCCCGCCGACTGGCCGCGCTGCGTGAGCGTGATGTCGAGCAGCTGGGCGGCCTTTTCGGCATCGCCATAGAACAGCTCGTAGAAATCCCCCATGCGGTAGAACAGCAGGGTGTTGGGGTGGTCAGCCTTTGCAGCGTGGTATTGCTGCATCATCGGCGTGTGCGCTGAAAAATCAGCTTTTGTAGGTGCTTGAACTTCTATGTTTTTCAATCTCATCTATTTGTTTTTATTGGAATAAATCCAAATATCAATGTCCGCTATCGATGGATCTACATCTGACTTGCATGGGCCTGCACTGATTAGAATAGCGTAGGAAAAGAGAAGTTCTTTAAATCATCCTACGCCGGTGCGGTTGGTACGCTATAAGTCCTACGCTTGGCTATCTACATCTAATGGTACGCCATGACGTTTGACCATGGGCCGCAAAGCTGTTTAAAACGGATGAACATATGACTGTACAGCAGTGCGCGAGGTGCTTCAGGCCACACAGCTCAACCCAACAGCAATCGCGGCTATAGACACTCAACTATCAGAAGAAAGAACTGCAGAAAAGCAGGAAGCTTATCGCCTGCGCTGCTGTATTGCCACTGGCACTTATGAGGTGCGGCTCCACGCTAATCGAGTCGTCTGCAGCACCGGCACAACCACGGCGGCCGGGGCCTCGATGCCGTCCCCAGCAGGTTTGACGATGCAAGCCCTCGCACTCGATGGAGAAACTGGACTCGCTGTTCTTGATCTCAGATCCAGCGTCAGAGACGATGCAGCAAAGCTCCAGTATCTACAAGCCTACGCCAGGCAGTGCGCCGGGATTGAAGCCCAAAACCAACAAGTAGACATGCACCCAAGGTGAGCTAGGATGTATGCATGACTGATGATGAACGTCGTGCATACCTTTCAAAAATCCAGCAAGAGGGGGAGGCATCGTTTCGCCCGGGCTGGCCTATGGATAGACGGTATCCATACGATTCGCCGGAATACAAGGCGTTCGAGGCGGGCTGGAAGAAGGTAGGGAGTTACCAGGCGGCAGTGCCAATGCCGTCCTGGATGCAGAACCCGGTGCCATACAAGCCTCCTGCCAAGTTCAACGCATATGCAGAGGCTAGAGGCAAATCTCAACCAGAAGATTGAGCGAATGCCTCAATGCAAATTCGATGGTCGTTAAATTTATTTATTCTTTTGATATAAAAAATCCGTCACAGCCACCATCTACATAATAAACCACATGATAAATTGGTAGCTTTGATTCGCTATTTATTATCTTATAATCAATTCTTTTTGGCATTGCATTTAAATATTCTTTGATTTCTAGATTGTTATCTAGCCAATTGATGTTTTTTAATATTGAATAATTTTTTTTATTTTTCTCTCCGCAAATTTCCGGATCTTTAATCATTCTGGAAACTTTGTAAAAAACATCATCATTTGTCAAAAACAAGGTGTATAAAAAGCTATTATAAAGGAATCCCAATATAGCAGCTGCAGCCAAAATAATTATAATTATATATTTTTTCATTTCTTAAAGAAGTTCATAATTCTCATCTTGCAAGAATTTATTACGCATCCCTCTACACATTGTTGGGCAGCATTTATGCAACTGCTACTAACAACATTGTAATGACTTGGTCTATTGGCATTATTTCTGCATGCCAAAATACACTGATCGGTGTATGCTTCATCGCAAGAAGAAACCGCAGCGCAATAGCTTCCTGAAACCTTATCATTGTCAGGGACGTAAGCTCCATTGCTGTTAATCATAGCTTCCCATGGTCCTTTGGGTTTTGTTCCGCTAGCCATTGATGGATACCATCCTTCACAATTTCCATTCACACATGTGAACATATGAGGCCAGTTTCCTCCGCCACCTGGATGAGTACAGACTTGCGATGCCAGTCCGAGAGGGTCTATATAACGTGTTGGGTTATTTTCTGCATATGCAAATCGATTCCAACCACCATCCATTCCAATTGGGTCGGCTTGAATATAGCGGGCGAAAGTAGGACTCAGGGACAGCACAAGCAGCGTGCTCACAAGTACCCAGTGTAAAAATTTAATCATTCGCATTCTTCTTCACCTCAAAGTAATTTGTTATTTCTGCTTGAACGGTGGATCGTCTGTTTTGGGATCTTGTGGCCGCCATCCCAAGGCCAAGGCTTGGGACTCGTACCCCTTCATCTTGGCCTGGAGTTCATGATAGCGAGGTTGTAGGTTTGCTGGAATATCGATTGGCCTACTGTATTTTTGTACAAACTCAGTCCGCAGCATAGCTACGCTGATGTTGTGTTTGGACAAGATCAATGTGATGCTTTTGGGGTTGTATTTCTCCAGCAACTCTGTCAAGGCAAGTTCCTTTTGGAGGTCGCCGTCATCCCAATACTTTTCCAGCAGGATTTCTGGAATCGCGGCAACCGCTTCTTTTCTGGTTTGCGGGCGCATGTATATGCCAGATTTGATGGCTTCAGGGGTGATGTTTGACTGCTGTTGCATCCACACATCTCGCGTAAAGCCAGCACCGCTGGTGGTTTCCAGGTTGTAGTACTGGCCATCTTTGTCACGCCATTTGACAAAGACATGATTGGGCGCGCGTGCAGTGGTCATGTCCAGCCCAATCCTTTGCCCAAGGATCACAAACAGCAAGGGCATGGAGATGCAGTTGCCTTTTTTCGTGGCGAGGTAAGTGGTCAGCAGCCTGTTCTTGGGGATCTTCCCTAGTGGGTCTTGCAGGTCGTACTCAAAGGGCCTTTGGTTGTTCCAACTGTTGGGCTTGTAGACGAGTTCTCGCAAAATTTCGAGCTTGGTGCGATCCGATGCACCTGGCGGCAATTGGGCTTGGATGCCCTTGGTCATCTTGTCGAGCAAGGCCAATGTGGCCTCTACATCAATGGAAGGGTCGATCATTCGATCCACTTCCAGCTTGGTGCGGGCAAGGTCTATTTTGTCGTCTGGCTGTTCCAGCAATCGCTGGACGGCAAGGTAGTTGTTGTCCTTGACGGCTCGTTGTGCGTGTGCGTGGGGTGCAAGAACAAAAACGAAAGCGCAAGAAAGAAGGTAGCTGCGCCAATCGAATAAGGATGCGAAGCGCTTGGATGTTTGTTCTCTTCTGTGAGGCATCTCCCGATTCTGCCTCTTGAAGAGAATGACATTGTCAGTCGTTACGCGCAAACAACATTCAAGTAGCGTAGATGAAAGTGTAGGAAATGAAAGATCAGAGCCCATTTAGCTATAGAAATACCCCGATGCATCATTGGCCTGAGCGCTGAAAAATCCCCCTTCTTGGCGGCGAATTGTGTTTGGCAACTGTGCGGGCTATGGCAACTGCATGAAAAAAGCCCACAGGCCAATGCTGGGCCTGCGGGCTTTTGTCGTTATGTTGCAGTCGGTGCGAAGGCTTATTCGGCCTTGCCGTCTTCCTGGGACTGGCCTTCTTCGGTTTGCGGGGCACTTTCCGCAGCGTTGTTTTCCAGCGACTGGCGCACGGCAGCCTTGTCACCAGCGCCTGCGAACTTGCTGTACTTGGCCAGCACGGGCACCAGTTGGCCATAGATGCGGGGGGAGCCTGCGAGGATTTCGCGTTGCTCCAGGAAGTCGGCTTCTCCGGTGAAGTTGCCAGCCAGGCCGCCAGCCTCGGTCACCAGCAGCGAGCCTGCCGCCACATCCCAGATGCTGAGGCCGGCTTCAAAGAAGGCATCGCTGAAGCCCGCTGCCACGTAGGCCAGGTCCAGCGCTGCTGCGCCGGGGCGGCGCACGCCGCTGGTGCGCTGCATCACATCGCCGAGCATGGCCATGTATTGCTTGAGGTTGTCGCCGGGGCGGTAGGGGAAGCCGGTGGAGACCAGGGCCTCGCGCAGCATGGTGCGCTTGGAGACGCGGATACGGCGCTCGTTGAGGAAGGCGCCACGGCCGCGCGTGGCGGTAAACAGGTCGTTGCGGGTCGGGTCGTACACCACGGCCTGCTCGATGCGGCCATTCACGGCCAGTGCAATGCTCACGCAGTAGACGGGAAAGCCGTGGATGAAGTTGGTGGTGCCATCCAGCGGATCGATGATCCAGATGTGGTCGGAATTGCGATTGCCGTACTCGTTGCCCGATTCCTCGGCCAGGATGCCGTGGCCAGGGTAGGCGGTCAGCAGGGTTTCGATGATGGCTTGCTCGGCCTGCTGGTCCACCTCGGTCACAAAGTCGTTCACCTGTTTGGTTGACACCCGTACCGCTTCCACGTCAAGCGCGGCACGGTTGATGATGGCGCCTGCGGCGCGAGCGGCCTTGATGGCCATGTTGAGCATGGGGTGCAGGGAGGAGGACGACATAAATTGTGTGGGCGTAGAGAGTGCAGCAAAAACGCTGCGGGACGCTGGGGCAAGAGCAATCTGTGATCGGCGCCGGCGATGCGGCAGCGACAATAGGGGCCAGATTGTACCCGTGCTCGGAAAATCGCGCTCGGGACTACCGAATTTGGATTCCGACTTTATGAAAACCCGCTTTGTCCTGATTGAAACCAGCCACGCCGGCAATGTGGGCGCTGCTGCCCGCGCCATCAAAACCATGGGTTTTGACGATCTGGTGCTGGTGCGCCCCCGCTGGAGCAATGTGCTGCGCAAGGAAGAAACCATCCAGCGTGCCAGTGGCGCCCTGGATGTGCTGGCCAACTGCCGTATCGTGCAGACGGTGGATGAGGCGCTGGAGGGCATGAGCCATCTGTGCGCCACCGCGATGACGCCGCGCGACTTTGGCCCGCCCGCCCGCACTCCGCGTGCGCACTTCGAGATGCTGCTGAGCGGAGGCCTGGTGCCATTGCAGGACGGGTGCGAGCAGCCGGTTTTGCCTGTCGCGGATGCAATGGGTGCGGCCACGGCCAATCTCAGCGGCGAGACCGGCATCGCCTTTCTGTTTGGCTGCGAGCGCTACGGCATGGCCAATGAAGACGTGTACCGCTGCCATGTGGCGCTGTCGATCCCGACCAACCCCGATTTCGGCTCGCTCAACCTGGCGTCGGCTGTGCAGGTGGTAGCTTATGACTGGCGCCAGGCTCTGGGCGGCTACGCCGTGCAGGACGTGGCCGCGCATGGTGAGCGTGCCGATGCACAGCAGGTGGCCGGCATGCTGGCGCACTGGCAGCAGGCCTTGGTCGAGGTCGGTTTTCTCGACCCCGATGCACCCAAGAAGCTGATGCCGCGCCTCAACCAGATGTTCAACCGCGCGCAACTGACCCAGGAGGAAATCCACATTCTGCGTGGTGTTGCCAAGGCCATGCTGCGCACGGCAGAGGCCGCAAGCCGCTAGACTGCGGGACTTCCCCTACAAAAACAGATTCCACGTTTCCATGTTTGACCGCCTGCGCTCCGATATTCAGTGCATCCTGGACCGCGACCCTGCGGCCCGCAGCCGCTGGGAGGTCATCACGTGTTATCCGGGCCTGCATGCCATCTGGCTGCAACGCCCCGCGCACTGGTGCTGGAACCATGGCCTCAAGTGGACGGGACGCTTCATCTCGCACATGGCTCGCTGGTTCACGGGGATCGAAATCCACCCCGGCGCGCAAATTGGCCGCAATGTCTTCATCGACCACGGCATGGGCGTCGTCATTGGCGAGACTGCTGTGGTGGGCGATGGCTGCACCATCTACCACGGCGTGACGCTGGGCGGTACCACACTCTACAAGGGCGCCAAGCGTCACCCCACGCTGGGCAAGGATGTGGTGGTGGCCGCTGGCGCCAAGGTGCTGGGCGGCTTTGAGGTGGGCGACGGCGCCAAGATCGGCAGCAACGCTGTGGTCATCAAGCCTGTGCCCGCAGGGGCGACGGCGGTGGGCATTCCTGCGCGCATCATCCCGTCCAAGGAAGGCGCCAGCGCCGATGTGACCGAAGCCCCGGCAGACCGGAAGTTTGCCGCCTATGGCGTGACGCAGGAAGACGACCCGCTCTCCAAGGCCATGCGCGGCATCATCGACAGCGCCGCCGGGCATGAACAGCAGATCACCATGCTCTGGGCCGCGATCGAGAAGCTGTCAGTGCAAAGCAAGGTAGGCGACTGTGTGCCGTGCGATGCCCAGCGCGAGGCCGAGTTCGAGGCCAAGAAACTCAGCGATCTGGTGGGCAAGTAAGGGGCGACACGGCCCCGCTTCAGGCCAGTCATTGCTGGCCGGGGAAGGCTTGCCTTAGCCCGGCTTGCGCACCACGGCATCGTCTGGCAGGAGCTCCTGGCCGCTTTCTGTCTGCGGCGCCATGTGCTGGATGGGCGCTCCTGTGCTTTTCTCCACCAGAACCGAACGTGCCTCTGCGGGCGCGAACAACTGGCTCTCCCCCCATTGCCTGAGCGCCACCACCACCGCAAACAGGCGCTTGCCTTTGTCCGTCAGCACGTACTCCTGGTAGGCGCTACCGTCTGACGCGGGCTGTGTCTGCAGGATGCCCGCATTTACCAGCTTGCGCAGCCGATCGGACAGGATATTGCGCGCAACGCCCAGGCTGCGCTGAAAGTCTCCGAAGCGCTGCGCGCCGTCAAAAGCATCCCGCACGATGAGCAGCGACCAGCGGTCGCCCACGGCATCCAATGCACGCGCGACCGGGCAGGTTTCTGGATTCGAAGGGGTGGTGCTGGACATGGATGCCTCGGTTGGTTGCATTGGAATGGGTTGTGTGGTTGCATTTTAAAACTGGCCTGCATAGAATGCATCTGGTTTTATTTTAAAACTAGATTTTGAAGGCATGGTGCAAGATGAAGACGCAGCCTTACCAGCTTCCTGCAGGGCAAGTGGAGCAGCCGCGCGATCAGCCCATGGGCATGCCTGCCGCCCTGGTTCTGCTTTTTGCGGTGGCCAGTGGCATGAGCGTTGCCAATGTCTATTACGCGCAGCCCTTGCTGGATGCGCTGGCGGAGGAATTTCACATCAGCTACGCGGCAGTGGGTGGCGTGATCACCGCGACCCAACTGGGCTGTGCGCTGGCTTTGTTGTTGTTGGTGCCACTGGGCGATCAGCTTGATCGGCGTCAATTGATGGCCTGGCAACTGGCGGGCCTGGTGGTGGCCCTGCTGGCGGTGGGAGCCGCTCAGACGACGGCAATGCTGATGGGTGCCATGCTGGCCGTCGGCTTGCTGGGTACTGCCATGACGCAAGGCCTGATCGCCTACGCCGCCAGCGCGGCCCGGCCCCATGAGCAAGGCCGTGTGGTGGGCAGCGCGCAGGGCGGGGTCTTCATTGGCTTGCTGCTGGCGCGCGTTTTTGCCGGGGTCGTGGGCGATGCAGCAGGCTGGCGCGGGGTTTATTACTGTTCCGCAGCCATGATGGTGGTCATCGGCCTGCCCCTGTGGTGGCGGCTGCCTTTGCTACACCTCAAGCCAAGCTCGCTCAGTTACCTGCCATTGATCGCATCCATGGGCGGTTTGCTGCGCCGCGACCGGGTCTTGCAGGTGCGGGGCGTGCTCGCGATGCTCATGTTTGCCGCTTTCAGCATTTTCTGGAGCAGCCTGGTTCTGCCGCTGCGGGCTGCGCCCTTTGGCTATTCGCACACGGCCATCGGCATGTTCGGGTTGGCCGGGGTGGCGGGGGCCTTGGCGGCTGCGCGGGCAGGGCGCTGGTCAGACCAGGGTTTTGCGCAGCGCAGTTCCGTAGCCGCGTTGGCGGTGTTGCTGTTGGCATGGCTGCCATTGGGCGTGCTGGGCTGTGCGCCTGGCGCTGCCTGGGCGCTGTGGGCGTTGGTGCTGGGCATTGTGCTGCTGGATCTGGGGGGCCAGGCCCTGCATGTCACCAACCAGAGCCTGATCTTCCGCCGTCAAGCGGGCGCGCACAGCCGCCTGGTAGCTGCGTACATGCTTTTCTATGCGGTGGGCAGCGGACTGGGCGCCATCAGCGCTACCGCCATTTACGCGCATGCTGGCTGGCGCGGTGTGTGCATGCTGGGCGCTGCAGTGAGTGGCGCAGCGCTCGTGTTCTGGTGGATGACGCGGCGGTATATGGAGGATGAGACGGTTGGTTGATGCCTGCCGCCATTCTGGAGGGCAGTTGCAGGCGGTGCCTGCTGTATGTTTTGGATACTTGGCGCTTGATGCATGGGCACTACTCGGGCACTACTCGGGCACTACCCCGCACTTTTCTTTAAATTCTGCCGGATGCAGCGAGCTGCTGCCGTGCGGCTGCCAGCCATTGCTTCTGCGCATCGGGGGCATCGCAGGCCATGGTGTGGCGCTGCGGCATGCTGCGCAGCCAGGTGATCTGCCTTTTGGCCAACTGGCGGGTGGCGGCAATGCCGCGCTCGCGCATGTCTGCCCATAGCGCGGGCGGGATATCGGCCTGGGTGGCCACGCTGATGCCCTGCGCAGCGCAGGTGTCGAGCATTTCCCACATCTGGCGGTAGCCTACGCAGCGCATCGAGGGCAGATTCAGGTGCAGGTCGCCGCGTGCGCGCAGCTGCAGCATTTCGCCCAGAAAGTTCTGTGCCAGCATCTGGTCGTAGCGCAAGGCAATGCGTTCGTGCAGCCAGGCGCGCTCGGCAGGCTCCAGGCTGAAGAGCTGAAAGCCCGGTGCCAGCTGCAGCAATGGGGAAGGGCGTTTTTGCTGTGCATGGAAGTGCGACAGCGGCTTGCCCGTGATGCGCCACACCTCCAGCGCGCGCTGCACGCGCTGGCTGTCGCCGGGGGCGAGGCGTTGGGCGGTGGCGGGGTCTACCTGGGTGAGCAGGGTGTGCATGTGTGGCCAGCCGTGTTCGGCCGCTTCCGCATCCAGTGCGGCGCGCACGGCGGCATCGGCTGCTGGCATGTCGTCGATGCCGTCCATCAGCGCCTTGAAATACAGCATGGTTCCGCCCACCAGCAGGCTCACGGCGCCGCGCTGGTGAATCTGCGCAATCAGCGCCAGCGCGTCGCGCACAAACTCGGCAGCGCTGTAGGAATCCAGCGGGTCGCGGATGTCGAGCAGGTGGTGGGGGATGCCGGCTTGTTCTGCAGGGCTGGGCTTGGCCGAGCCAATGTCCATGCCGCGGTAGATCAGGGCGGAATCGACGCTGATGATCTCGACCGGCCGCGCACCAGCCAGCTGCTGCGCCAGCGCAATGGCGGCACCGGTCTTGCCGGAAGCGGTAGGGCCAGCCAGGCCCAGGCACAGAGGGGAGTCAGCAGCGAATGGCACAGTGGGTCAGCAAGAAAAAGAGTCCCTGCGCACTGGGTGCGTGCGCAGGCAGCTATCAATTCGTGAGTAAAGCGGAACCGCCAGTGTAGAGCCAAAAGTGAAGCTGGTATGCCTTATGGGCGTTGGCGCTGGTGCAGTAGCGTTGGGGTCTGCGAGGCTGGTTCAGGCAGAGCGTGGCTGATAACTGGCTGTGTATAGCGGCTCACGTGCATGGCGACGGGCTTCTTCTTCGCTGGCCGCTTCTCCAACGCCTACGCTCACAATGAGCAGCATTCCTGGCAGATCCAGGTCAGCGTACAGCGCGCGGCGCAGTTGCATGCGGGCGTCTTCGCCCAAGGCGGGAGCCTGCACCAGCAGCAGATGGATGCGCAGGTCGGGCATCGATGGCTCATGTTTGCTTAGCAGCCAAGCCTGTGAGATGGTTTTGTACAGAGCCAACTCGCACCGCAGGTCAGCCAGCTCGAACTCGCTCAGGTCGGTTCTGCTTGTCCGGCTGAAAAGCGTTGCTTCCTGAAGCTGGGCCATGAAGCTCTCTTGCTCCTGCTCGGCTTCACGCTGGCGGTCGCGCCATAGCCGCATGGCTACGGCTTCATAACCAGCCTGCCTCGTCTGGGTTTCAAGCAGAGCAACCATGGTGCGGGCGGAAAAAGGGCGGTAGCTGGGGGCGGTCTGCCATAACATCTCCAGATATTGCCGCTGTTGGGTCGATTCGCTAGGTGTCAGCGTCGTGATCAACCCTGCCAGTGCTCCCGGGTGTTGTGGATGGTCTACCAGTATTTGTTCATAGAGGTGGCGGGTGCTTGCACTGTGATCAATTTTGTGCAGCAGGCGTGCCAGCTCCATGGTCTTGGCAGCATCGCGGTGTGTCATCGCTTGCAGGCGCTGGGCATGCTCCTGCCAGCGCGTCAGGCGAGCATGGTGCTGCTTCCAAGTGCTTGCATTGTTCTTGCACCACCGGGCATCGAACTCCTGCATCCAGCGCTCGGCCTGGGGGCCTAGCAAACCGATAGCACCTTTGGTTGACCAACTCGGCAGGCCAGGGCGCTCACCAGTGATGGCTTCTACTCTGTCTCGTAAGGCCGGATGGGTATCGTCTACATCACTGATCTTGGAAAGCGCACGGCGAAGGGCCTCCTGTGCAAATGCAGTCTCAGGCCTGAGTCGTAGCATGGCATGCATGGCGCTATAGGGTCCTTGGGGCAGCGCATGCAGGGCAGCGCTACGCCAGTGCTGGGCCCAAAAAGCTTCGTCCAACCAGGTGGCCTTGATCTCCATTTCAGTGAGCGTGGCAGCAGCCACATCCGCGCCCAGCAGTTGTGCGGCAATGCGGTCGGCCTCGTACTCATCCTGTCGGGCCATGGCGAAGGTTTTTGCGGCAAAACGGGGGAAGTACCAGTTCAGAAACGAGCGTGTGGCGATGGCCATTGCGCTGTCATCCTCACGCATACTGAAATAGAGTTTGAGCCAAGCACGCCGAGAGCGATAGACCCAGGCGCTCAGGCGATTGTGATTTTCGCGAAGATGGCCATATTCATGGGCCAGCACGGCCATGACGCGTGCCTTGTCCAAGCCCATGAGCAGCGGCAGGCCCACCATCAAGTAATTGACTGATCCTCCGAACATCCCAAAACGGGGCCTTTGCCAGATGGCTGCGTTGAAGTTGTCTTGCAAGTAGACGGCATGAATCGCCGGCCCTTTGACTTTGCGGCGAATGCGCTCAAGTGCCTTGAACAGCTCGGGCGCCTGCTCTTGAGTGATGGCAATACCTTCGGGCTCCTCGGACGGGCCGCTCCACAAGGCTTTCAAGCTGCTCCAAAACAGGCACAGTGCAAAGATGCCAAGCCAGATATAGGCGGCGCGAAACTGTCCTTGGACGGTGTGGGCGATCACCCAGGCTCCTACGCTCACGGCGAGAACCAGACAGCCCAGTACCCAAGCGTAGCCGAGCAATGCAAAGCGGATGACACTGCGCCGGTAGACAGCACTATTGTTTGCGCTCTCGATTTCGCTTTCGCGCACCAGATGGATGAAATCCGCCTGTTCCATGGCCCCTCATTTGATTTTCATGTCAGACAGCAAAAAGCCCCCGCGCTGAAGGGCACTGGGGGCATTGTGCAGGCGTTTGCACTCGGGTGATACGCCCGAGGCGACGGGTGTGGGATTTACAGCACGCCCTGCGCCAGCATGGCGTCGGCCACCTTCACGAAGCCAGCGATATTGGCGCCGTCGATATAGCTGATGGTGCCGTCTTCGCGCTTGCCGTATTTGACGCAGGCGGCGTGGATGCCTTCCATGATCTGGAACAGGCGTGCATCCACTTCCGAGGCAGGCCATCCCAGGCGCAAGGCGTTCTGGCTCATTTCCAGGCCCGAGGTAGCGACGCCGCCAGCGTTGGATGCCTTGCCGGGGGCATACATTACGCCCGCTTTCTCGAAAGCCTTGGCCGCTTCGATCGTACAGGGCATGTTGGCGCCTTCGGCCACGCACAGCACGCCGTTTTTGATCAGCTCCTGCGCATCGGCCAGGTGCAGCTCGTTCTGCGTGGCGCAGGGCAGGGCCACATCGGCCTTGATGAACCAGGGCGTCTTGCCTTCAAAATACTGCACGCCAGCAACCTGCTTGGCATAGTCGGCCACGCGGCCGTAGTGCTTGTTCTTGACTTCCATCAACTTGATCAGCTTGTCGCCGTCAAAGCCTGCGGGGTCATAAATGGTGCCGCTGGAATCGGACGCCGACACCACCTTGGCGCCGAGGGCCATGGCCTTGTCGATGGCGAACTGCGCCACATTGCCCGAGCCAGAGACGGAGACGGTCAGGCCTTCAAAGCCCTTGCCCTGGGTCTTGAGCATTTCCTGCGCAAAGTAGACGGTGCCAAAGCCGGTGGCTTCGGGGCGGATGAGCGAGCCGCCAAACGACAGGCCCTTGCCGGTGAAGACGCAGTCGGCACGGTTGGCCAGCTTTTTGTACATGCCAGCCATGAAGCCGACTTCACGGCCACCCACGCCGATGTCGCCCGCAGGCACGTCGGTGTCGGCGCCCACATGGCGGAAGAGTTCCGACACGAAGGCCTGGCAGAAACGCATCACCTCGGCTTCGCTCTTGCCCTTGGGATCGAAATCGGAGCCGCCCTTGCCGCCGCCCATGGGCAGGGTGGTCAGCGCATTCTTGAAGGTCTGCTCAAACGCCAGGAACTTGAGTACCGACAGGTTGACCGAGGGGTGAAAGCGCAGGCCGCCCTTGTAGGGGCCGATGGCCATGCTGTGCTGGATACGGTAGCCACGATTGACTTGTACCTTGCCGTGGTCGTCCACCCAGCTCACCCGAAAGCTCACCACGCGCTCGGGCTCGATGAGGCGCTCCAGCAGGCTGTGTTCGGCGTACCGTGGGTTTTTCTGGATAAAGGGCCACAGGCTTTCCATCACCTCGGTGACGGCCTGCAGGAATTCGGGCTGGCCGGGGTTGCGCTGTTCGACGTAGGCGAGAAATTGCTCCAGGGACTGGTGTTGCATGGACAGATCTTTCAAGGGCTAAGGCCGGAGTGCACCGTTTTCGCACGGTTGCAGAAGGTGTGCACAGTGCTGGTGCGTCGTTGCACTAAAAATGGACATTATGCCGAATGTGCATGCACTAATGCATAAAGTAAAAAGTGTCCTGCGCAATGCGTATGCAAATCGGGCTTCAAAGAGGTGCTTCGCTACGCTTTGCGGTTTTTGGTGGGGAGAGGAGTGTCGCTGCTCACTGGCCGGAGATGCCCTGAAACAGTGCATCCGGGGGCTAGAGCGCGGGATTGAGATGGGCGAGGGCTGGGTGGCTCGGAGTCTGGAGCCACTGCTGTCGCCAAGGTGCCGTATGCCTCCAGCGATGTGGATGCTGCATTGCACAAATCTGATATTCGATCAGGGTCTTTTACAAGACATGATATTGCCTAGGCAATGAATGATTGCATAATCATTGCGTTGTAAATAATTTCATATGAAAGAGGTTTGCGCATGTCTGATCCTCGCGTGCAAGACCACGGCCCGGATGACAGTGAAGGCGATTCGCTGGAGGCGGGCTACCCGTCGATCGAGCCGATCAAGGCCGCCAACTTCCCCTGCTGGTTGATGCGCATCATCTCGACGGTGGTGCGTGCTGAGGTGGATCGCCGTATGGAGCCGCTGGGGTTGACCCAGGCGCAGTGGATTCCTGTTTTGCGCCTGGCCAGTGGCGAGGCGCAGACCGCCGCCGATCTGGCGCGCAGCACCATGCAGACACCAGGAGCGATGACGCGGCTGGTGGATCGGCTGGTGGAGAAGGGCATCATCGAACGCGAACGCAGCACCGACGACCGCCGCGTGGTGCGGCTGCGGCTTACCGAAGAAGGCATGCGCGCAGCAGTGCAGGTGCCAGACATCGTCAGGAGCGTGAACCATGCAGCGCTCAGCCCGCTGGCGCCCGATGAACTGGCCCAGTTCCAGAGCTATCTGCGCCGCATCTATGAAGCCATGCCCCAAACCCTGAACAGCGACATGTGCCTGCCCGACGCCAATGGCCCATGCCATGCCGCTGCAAATGCTACAGACACCTCTACAGATACCCCCAGTACGCCCGGCAAGGAGAGGGCTTTATGAATCGCAGTTTTCCCCTTTATGGACGAAATCGCCAGCTGGCACTTTCTGCCATTGCGCTTGCGGCTACTACTTTCATAGCTGGCTGCGCTGATATGACTGGCATCCACACCGAAGCTTCCGCGCGCTCCCCACAGGCACTGGGTCTGATGGCGGAGCCATCTGCGGCCGATCAGGCCGCTGCTGTGGCGCCAGTCGATGCCCAGTGGTGGACGGCCCTGGGTGATTCGCGCCTGAACCAGCTGGTGGAGTCTGCCTTGGCAGACGGCCCGAGCCTCAAGGTGGCTGAAGCGCGCATCCGCAAGGCCTGGGCCATGGCCCAGGTGAGCGAAGCTGCCGACGGCCCGCAGGTGAACGGCCAGGCCACTGCCAACCGCAACCACGCACCGGCCAACGGCCTGATTCCGCCGCCGATTGCAGGCAACAACTACAACACGGCCGAGGCCCGCATCAACGGCAGCTGGTCGCTCGATCTGTTTGGCAAGCACCGCGCAGCGCTGGACGCTGCGGTGGGCACAGCCCGCGCAGCGCAGGCTGACCGGGATGCCGCGCGGGTGCTGCTGGCCAGCAACGTGGTGCAGGCCTATGTGCAGCTGTCGCGCTGGCAGGAGCAGGAAGCAGTGGCCGAGCGCGCCATTGCCCAGCGTGAACACACCCTCAAGCTGGTGCGCGATCGCTACAGCGCAGGCCTCGATACCACGCTGGAAGTGCGCCAGAGCGAAAGCGGCGTGCCCGAGGCGCGCGTGCAGCTGGAACAGGTGCGCGAGCAAAAGCACCTGGCGCAGAACGCGCTGGCGGCGCTGGTGGGCCAGCCCGGAAACGGACAGAACCTGCAGGCGGCACCGATTGCCAGTCTGAAGCTGCCACAGTTTCCGCAGCAGCTGTCTGCCAGCCTGCTGGGCCGCCGCGCCGATATTGTGGCTGCGCGCTGGCGCGTGGAAGCCGCAGACAGGAGCATTGCAGAGGCCAAAGCAGAGTTCTACCCGGACATCAACCTGACAGCTTTCATCGGTCTGTCGAGCATCGGCTTCAACAATTTTGCCAAGGGCAATGCGCGTGAATGGGGCGTGGGCCCGGCGCTGAGCCTGCCGATCTTTGATTCCGGCCTGCTGCGCGCCAACCTGCGCGGCAAATCGGCTGATTACGACGTGGCGGTGGAAGGTTATAACCAGGCCGTCATCAATGCCGTGCACGATGTGGCCGACCAGATTGCCTCTGCGAAGTCGGCCTACGCCCAGTTGCCTGAGCAACGCAAGGCCGCCGACGCGGCGCAAAGCGCGCTCGACATTGCCAACCAGCGCTATGCCGCAGGGCTGGGTACCTATCTGAACGTGCTGTCGGCCGAGACCAATGTGCTGACCCAGCGCCGCCAGTCGGTCGATATCGAGGCGCGCATCCTGCAGACCAACGCTGCGCTGGCCCAGGCGCTGGGCGGTGGCTACAGCGATCCAGAGCCGTCGGCCGCCGCCATCGACACCGCAGCCAGCCAGAAGAAAGCCAGCTGATTCAACGCCTGCATACCAGCGATATCCATACCGCGTACCGCAACCATAAGCAATACCAGGGTGAGCCCCTGGTTCAAAACCGCAACGCAATACCATGTCAAACACCAACGCTTCCGCACCCCAGACCGCAGCACCACAACAGGCCGAGCCGGTCGCCGCATCTTCCAGCCCCCGCAAGAAATGGCTGTTCCGCCTGACCGGCCTCGTCGTTGTGCTGGGTGCCGCTTACGGCATCTACGACTGGATGGTGAACAGCCATTTCGAGGAAACCGACAACGCCTACGTGCAGGGTAATATCGTGCAGATCGCGCCGCAGACGGCAGGCACGGTGCAGTCCATCATGGCCGACGACACCGACTATGTGAAGGAAGGCCAGATCATGGTGCGTCTGGATCCGGCAGACGCCAAGGTGGCGTTTGAGCAGGCCAAGGCCAACCTGGCCCAGGCCGTGCGGCAGGTGCGTACGCTGTATGTAAACAACGGCTCGTACACCGCCCAGATCGCCCAGCGGCAGGCTGAAGTCTCCAAGGCCAGGAACGATCTGGCCCGTGCCCAGAACGACCTCAAGCGCCGCCAGGCGCTGACCGGCAACGGAGCCGTGTCCAAGGAAGAGCTGAGCCACGCGCAAAGCCAGGTCGATGCCGCACAGGCCGCTGTTACCGCAGCGCAGGCGGCCGTGAGCACTGCGCGCGAGCAACTGGCCAGCAACCAGTCGCTGACCGAAGGCATCAGCGTGAACGAACACCCCAATGTGCAGGCAGCGGCCGCCAAGGTGCGCGAGGCCTATCTGGCCATGCAGCGGGTGGAGCTGGTCTCGCCCGTCTCGGGCGTGGTGGGCAAGCGCTCGGTGCAGGTGGGCCAGCGCGTGGCGCCCGGCACGCCGCTGATGACTGTGGTGCCGATGAACCAGCTGTGGGTGGAAGCCAACTTCAAGGAAAACCAGTTGCGCAACCTGCGCCTGGGTCAGCCCGTCAAGATGACGGCCGACCTGTATGGCAAGAAGATCGAATACACCGGCACAGTGGAAGGCCTGGGCGTGGGAACCGGCTCGGCCTTTTCGCTGCTGCCTGCGCAAAACGCCACGGGCAACTGGATCAAGGTGGTGCAGCGTGTGCCGGTGCGCATTGCGCTCGATCCCAAGCAGCTGGAGGAGCACCCACTGCGCGTAGGCCTGTCGATGCTGGTTGATGTGGATATCCAGAACCAGGATGGCAAGCTGCTGGCCGAAGTGCCGCGCAAGGAGCCGTTGGTGCAGACCAATGTGTATGACGTGCAGGACAAGGGTGCTGATGCGGTGATTGCCGAGGTCATCACCAACAACGCCGGCAAGCACCTGTAAGCGTGCCATTGATTGACTAGCGGCGGCCCGTAGGGCTGCCCGAGGATGCGTTATGGCAACTTCCAATCCCCCATTGCCGCACCCGCCGCTCGAAGGCTCGGCGCGGCTCATTGGCACCCTGGCACTGTCGGCCGCAGTGTTCATGAATGTGCTCGACACCTCGATTGCGAATGTGTCGCTGCCCGCGATTGCGGGCGATCTGGGCGTCAGCGCCAACCAGGGCACCTGGGTAATCACCAGCTTTGCCGTGGCCAATGCCATCTCGGTGCCGCTCACCGGTTGGCTGTCGATGCGCTTTGGCCAGGTGCGGCTGTTCATGCTCAGCGTGGTGCTGTTCGTGATCTCGTCGTGGCTGTGCGGCCTGGCGCCCAACATGAGCGCGCTGATCGCCTTCCGCGTACTGCAGGGCTTTGTTGCAGGGCCCATGATCCCGCTGTCGCAGTCGCTGCTGTTGGCCAGCTATCCGCGCGCCATGGCGGGCACGGCCATGGCCTTCTGGTCGATGACCACCCTCATTGCCCCGGTGATGGGGCCGCTGCTGGGTGGCTGGATCACCGACAACATGAGCTGGCCGTGGATCTTCTACATCAACGTACCCGTCGGCATTCTGGCGGTATTTGCCACCTGGCTCATCTTCCGCCACCGCGACACACCGCGCAAGGCACTGCCTATCGATGCGATTGGCCTGGGGCTTTTGGTGGTGTGGATTTCGGCCATGCAGATCATGCTGGACATCGGCAAGGAGCACGACTGGTTCCAGTCGCCGATGGTGGTGGCCTGCGGGGTGATTGCCGTGGTGGGGTTTGCCTACTTCCTGATCTGGGAGCTGGGTGACAAGCATCCGGTGGTCGATCTGCGCCTGTTCAAGAACCGCAACTTCTGGGCGGGAACGCTCGCCATCTCGGTGGGCTACGGCCTGTTCTTTGGCAATGTGGTGCTGCTGCCGCTGTGGCTGCAGCAGTTCATGGGCTATACCGCGACCGATGCGGGCATGGTGATGGCGCCTGTGGGCCTGCTGGCCATGGTGCTCTCGCCCGTGGTGGGCAAGACGATCCACAAGGTCGACCCACGCCGCTATGCCACCGCGTCGTTCCTGGTGTTCGGCATCGTGATGTGGATGCGCGCGCGCTTCAATACCCAGGTCGACTTGACCACCATCATGATTCCTACCATCGTGCAGGGCGTCGCCATGGCTGGGTTCTTCATCCCCTTGATGACGATCACGCTCAGCGAAATCCCGCCCGAGAAGATGCCCAGTGCATCGGGCCTGTCGAACTTTGTGCGTATCACCTGCGGCGCGGTGGGCACCTCGATCTCGACCACGCTGTGGGAGCGCCGTGCCAGCCTGCACCACGCGCAGCTGGTGGAGCACATCACGCTGGGCGATGGCCCGACGGCGCAGGTGGTGCAGAGCCTGCAGGCAACGGGCCTGAGCCTGCAGCAAGCGCTGGCGCAGGTGGATCGCATGGTCAACCAGCAGGCATTCATGCTGGCGGCCAACGATATCTTCTGGGCGTCGTCGGTGCTGTTCCTGCTGCTGATTCCGCTTGTATGGCTGGCCAAGGGCCCCAAAGGCCACGGCGGCGGTGGCGCAGATGCTGCAGCGGCTGCGCACTGATGCGGTAATGCCGACGGTGATGGTGCTGACCGGATCGGCACCAGGGCTGCAATAAACAACAAAGAGCGCCGACGGCGCTCTTCGTTTTTTGGGGCTTGTGCGGAAAGAAAGGCGCCTGCGGTCAGCGCAGGGCCTTGAGCAAGCTCAAGGCATTCCAGATCAACGTCCGCGCAGGAACAGTCCGTCCAGCTCTTTCATCGTCAATTGCCGCCATGTGGGCCGCCCGTGGTTGCACTGGTCGGATCGCTCGGTGCGCTCCATGTCGCGCAGCAGGGCGTTCATCTCGTCGATGGTGAGCTGCCGGTTGGCGCGCACGGCGCCGTGGCAGGCCATGGTGCCCAGGATTTCGTTGCGCGCCCGCTGCACCACGGTGCTGGCGTCGTGCTGGGCCAGTTCTGCCAGCACGCTGCGGGCCAGCTCCACCGGATTGCCTTGCGCCAATGTGGTGGGCGTTGCGCGCACGGCCAGCGTCTTGGGCGAAAAGGGGACGATCTCCATCCCCAGCTGCGCCAGCGTTTCGGCGTTTTCCTCGGCGGTTGCCACTTCCTCGGGCGTGGCCGAGAAGGTGGCGGGGATCAGAAGCGGCTGGCTGGATATGGCGCTGCTGGCATCGCCGTCGTCCAGCTGGCTTTTGAGCCGCTCGTACACGATGCGCTCGTGCGCGGCGTGCATGTCGACGATCACCATGCCCTGGGCGTTCTCCGCCAGGATGTAGACGCCATGGATCTGCGCCACCGCGCGGCCCAGCGGCCAGGGGTTTTCGGCAGATTCCGGCGGCAGCGCGGGCACCAGTTGCGGGCTGGCAGGCTGCAAGGCCCATGCAGGCGACGCTTCCTGCGCGCGCCATGCGGATGAAGTATCAGTCTGGGGCGACGTTGCCAGCGATGGTGACTGCAAACCTGCACGAGCCCGGTCTGCCTGGCCCCACAGCACGGCTGTCTGTTGCAGTGCCTGGGCTCCGTCGACGCGAGGGGGTACTTCAAAATATATAGCGGTTTGCGCCTGTGGGGAAAGCGCTGGCGGGCGCTGGGGCTCCAAACCGCCAGCGTCGGCAGCGGTTGCGGCCGCAGAGGTGGGCTGCGCATCGGCAAGGTTGTGCGCACGCGGGGCGGCAAGGGCGTTTTCCACGCCATGCAACACCGCCTGGTGTACCTCACGGCTGTCCCGAAAGCGCACCTCGATCTTGGTGGGGTGCACATTCACATCCACGCGCATCGGGTCGATGCTGACGTAGAGCGCATACACCGGCTGGCGGTTGCCGTGCAGCACATCTTCATAAGCGGCGCGCGCAGCGTGCGTGAGCACCTTGTCGCGCACGAAGCGGCCGTTGACGTAACAGAACTGCTGATCGGCACGGGCGCGGGCCGCATTGGGAACGCCTGCCCGGCCTCGCACCAGCACATGCCCGGCGCGGTAGTGCACCACCACCGATTGCTCCAGAAAATCATGGCCCAGCACATCGGCCAGGCGCTTGTCCAGCGCCTGCTGTACCAGTTGCTCGCGGGTCTCCGCATCGGGCGCGGCATCCAGGTCGGCCGCGCCCAGCGTGGCGCGCCATTGCTCCACCAATTTACCTTCGTGCCAGATGGCAAAGCCGACCGACGGGCGGGTGAGCGCATGGCGGCGCACGGCCTCGATGCAGTGGGCCAGCTCGGTGGCATCGGTCTTGAGGAACTTGCGGCGCGCAGGGGTGCTGAAGAACAGTTCCTTGACTTCCATCGTGGTGCCGGGATTGCGCGCGGCCGGACGCAGCTCGCCGCTGCGGGCATCGAGCATATAGGCCGTGTCCTGGTCTTGCGGGCGCGAGAGCACGGCCATTTCCGATACCGAGGCGATGGCAGCGAGCGCTTCGCCGCGAAAACCCATGGTGGCCACCGATTCCAGATCGTGCAGATTGCGGATCTTGCTGGTGGCGTGGCGGCGCAGGGCAATCGGCAGTTCTTCGCGGGGAATGCCACAGCCGTCGTCTTCCACCGTGATCAGGCGCACGCCGCCTGCCAGCAGGCGTACCGTGATGCTGGTGGCGCCCGCATCAAGCGCGTTGTCCACCAGCTCGCGCACGACGGAGGCAGGGCGTTCCACCACCTCACCGGCGGCAATCTGGCTGACCAGCTCGTCTGGCAGGTCCTGGATCTGGCGTCGCGGCTGCACCGTGGTGCCGGTGAGGGTAGGCGCGTCCGGGGTTTCCAGCGTCTGTTCGTTCGTTTCTGCAGTCATAAAGGGATTTTAAGAAGCTAGCACCACCATTCGCGGTAAAGTGCGCGCTGTGCTATCCAAGTCATAGCGCTGGCAACTGTTGCCTCATATGATCGCTTTGAAGGACGTGTTTTGGAAATCGTGATGCATCTGGTCGACTTCATTTTGCATGTCGACAAGTACCTGGAAGCTTTTGTAACCACCTACGGCATGTGGGTGTATGCACTGCTGTTTTTGATCGTGTTCGTCGAGACCGGCGTGGTGGTGATGCCGTTTCTGCCGGGCGATTCGCTGCTCTTCATTGTGGGAGCCATGTGCGGCGCGGGGCTCATGAGCTATCCGCTGGCCACGGCGATCCTGTTTGCGGCAGCTTTTCTGGGCGATCAGTGCAATTACCAGATCGGCCACCACCTGGGGCCCAAGGTGTTTCAGTGGGAAAACTCGCGCTGGTTCAACCGCAAGGCCTTTGACAAGGCGCATGCGTTTTATGAGCGCTATGGCGGCATCACCGTGATTCTGGCGCGCTTCATGCCCTTCATCCGCACCTTTGCGCCGTTTGTGGCCGGGGTGGCGCGCATGAACCGCGCCAAGTTCGTTGCCTACAACCTGCTGGGCGCGCTGATCTGGGTATTTGGCATCTGCACGGCAGGCTACTTCTTTGGCAACATGCCCTGGGTCAAGGCCAACCTGGAAAAAATCATCTGGGGCCTGATCCTGATTCCCGGCCTGCTGGCCATCTTTGGCGCCTGGCGCGCCGGCAAGAACGAGCAAACCGCTTGAAGCGCTGCCTTGGAGCTGCATGAAAAGCAGAGCACGTAGCGCATGCCAGCTTTGGGTTGCAGCGATAAATATGCTGAAACCCTAATACCAGAAGGCGCTGGCTGCTCTTGTTTTTGATAGTGCCCGCATGAAATACAAAAAGGAGCCGAATGGCTCCTTTTTCGTTGCGGGTCTGTGCGCGCCTTTTTCCCTGTCAGACCGTCCGGTTGCGTGCAAGCGGCGGGTTCTTGGCAAAGTAGGCCTGAATGCCGCGCATCATCGCATCGGCCAGTTGGTTCTGGTAGGCCGTGGTGCGCAGCTTGGCTTCTTCTTCCGGGTTGGAGATGAAAGCGGTCTCGACCAGCACACTCGGAATATCGGGCGCCTTGAGCACGGCAAAGCCGGCTTGCTCCACACGCGGCTTGTGCAGACGGGCAAAGCCGCCCAGCTGCTGCAGCACGTGGGAGCCAAGCTTGAGGCTGTCGTTGATCTGTGCGGTGGTGCTCATGTCGAGCAGTGCACGCTGCACATGGGCGTCTGCATCGCCCAGGCCAGCCACGTTCAGGCCGCCGATCAGGTCAGACTGGTTTTCCTTGTTGGCCAGCCAACGCGCGGCCGAACTGGTGGCGCCGCGCTCGCTGAGCGCAAACACGCTGGCGCCGTTGGCCGATGGCTTGGTGAAGGCATCGGCGTGGATGCTGATGAACAGATCGGCCTGCACACGGCGGGCCTTCTCGACGCGGGTGCCCAGCGGCACAAAAAAATCGGCATCGCGCGTCATGAAGGCGCGCATGGGATTGCCCCCGACGCTGGAGCTGTTGATGCGCTCGCGCAGCATGTGGCCGATCTTGAGCACGATGTCTTTCTCGCGCGTGCCACTGGGGCCGGTGGCCCCAGGGTCTTCACCGCCATGGCCGGGGTCGAGCGCTACGATGATCAGCCGATCCGTACGCGAGGCAGGCCGGCTGCGGGCTGGCGCAGGCTCGGGGGCAGGACTGGGCACGGGCGCCGGCCTGGGAGGCGGCGGCGGTGCCACTGGCGCAGGAGGCGGGGGAGCCATGGCTACCACGGCAGGGGCCGGGGCCGGTGCTGCTGGCCGGTTGCCGCTCTTGGCGATCAGCTCACCCAGCGGATCCACCTCGGGAGCGGCTGCAACGGTGGCTGGCGGTGGCGTCTGCACCACGGTGCCTGTTACCGCAGGCAGCGGCGGATCGCCCGCCATTGCGGCCGCGACCGATGGCGCCACAGTGGAGGGCTGCGCAGGCATGGGTGCAGGCGCGGCCGCCACGGCGGTGCTGCGGCCTTCCAGCAGGCGCTCCGCAATCAGGCTCTCCAGCGGATCGGCAGGTTTTGCCGGATACAGATCGAGCACCAGGCGATGCTGGTACGGGGCAAACGGCTTGAGCGTGAACACCTGCGGCGAGGCGTCGTGCTTGAGGTCGATCACCAGGCGCACCACCTGGGGCGAGTTCTGCCCAACGCGGATGCCTGCAATGTTCGGGTCATCGGCTCGCACCTTGGCGACCAGCTCGCGCAGTGCGGGATTCAGGTCAATGCCTTCAATATCGACCGCCAGGCGTGGCGGCGTGGGCACGAAGCGCTGCTCAGTCTTGAGCGGCACGTCCGACTCGATGGTGACGCGGGTGTAATCCTTGGCGGGCCAGACGCGCACGGCTACGATGCTGGCGCCAAATGCCAGCTGGCCACTGCCCAGCAGCATGACCAGGCTGCCGCCGCCGCGCAGAAGATTGCGACGGGAGAGACCGGGCCGCGCCAGGCCGGGCCGGGCCAAGCCTGGCCGGGTTGTTCCGCACGATATGGCTGCATCATAGGCAGCATTACCTCCCACATCATGGTGGAGAGGGCTGGCGGGCAGGGATGGAGTCGGGTCAAATTTTGGGGTGTCGCTCACGCTGAAAACCCTTGGACAATGGATGCGCCAGTGGCGGTGTTCGCTTGCAGCGTCACACGCCTTTCTGATTCATCGATCGCTTCAATACTGATAGCTACATCTGCAATAGGGGTTACCGCTGCAGCCTTTTCCGGCCATTCTGCCACTTTCAGGCCAGGGCTTGCAAAAATATCGCGAAAGCCCGCATCTTCCCACTCGCGGGGATCGTCGAACCGGTAGAAGTCGAAGTGAGAGATGGGAAAATCTGCGCCCTCATGCGGCTCCACGACGGCATAGGTCGGGCTTTTGATGCGGCCCTGTACCCCGAGCGCGCGCAGCAGGTGGCGCACCAGGGTGGTTTTGCCTGCGCCCAAGTCACCGTGCAAGGTGATATAGGCGTTCGCAAGGGCTGGCTGCGCAGCCAGCACCTGGGCAAAGGCTGCGGTATCGGATTCGTCATGCCAGACACATGCATGGCTGGGATAGCGAGGGCTGGCGGTGGTGTCGGTGCTCATGCTGGCGATCCAATGGTTTGAAATTTTTTACAATGATGACCCATGGAAACCAGGACTTGCGCAAAAAAAGATGCACAACAGGCATCTTCCTCCGTGAAATGTCTTGCTTGATGTGAATTTGCGTCCATTGTGGAAATTTGGGAAGTCATGGAACAGGCCAATCAACAGCTGCTGCAGCAGATCGACGGGTGGGCGCGCGAGCTGGGATTCTCCCAAATCGGCGTGGCCGGCGTGGATTTGTCGGCGGCTGAACCCGGATTGATGCAGTGGTTGCAAAAAGGTTTCCATGGCGAGATGGCATACATGGCCACGCATGGGTTAAAGCGCGCCCGCCCGGCCGAGCTGGTGCCCGGCACCGTCAGCGTCATCACCGCGCGCATGGATTATCTGCCGCAAGACACGCCCGATGGCTGGCAACAGATTGAATGGCAACGCCAGGCCCGCCCTGGCGAGGGCGTGGTGAGCATCTATGCCCGGGGGCGCGATTACCACAAGGTGCTGCGCAACCGCCTGCAGAAGCTGGCCGAGCGCATCGATGCGGCTGTGGGTGCCATGCAGCACCGCGCCTTTACCGATTCTGCCCCCGTGCTGGAGGCGGAGCTTGCCAGCCGCAGCGGCCAGGGCTGGCGTGGCAAGCACACCCTGGTGCTGAGCCGCGACGCCGGGTCGATGTTCTTTCTGGGCGAAATCTTTGTCGATCTGGCGCTGCCGCCCACCGAGGCGGTGACTGCGCATTGCGGGCAGTGCAGCGCCTGTATCGATGCCTGCCCGACCGGGGCCATCGTGGAGCCGCATTCGGTCGATGCGCGCCGCTGCATCTCGTACCTGACGATCGAGCTGCATGGCGCTATCCCCGAGGAGTTTCGCGCGCCCATCGGAAACCGCATCTACGGCTGTGACGACTGCCAGCTGGCCTGTCCGTGGAACAAATTCGCCCAGCGCGCCAGCCTTCCTGATTTTGATGCCCGTGGTGCATTGCTCGACCAGCAGCTGCCGCACCTGTTTGCCTGGGACGAGGCCACGTTTCTGCGCATTACCGAAGGCAGCCCCATCCGCCGCATTGGCCACGAGCGCTGGCTACGCAATGTCGCAGTGGCCCTGGGCAATGCCTGGCGTGCGACCGGCGATGCCGCTTATGCGCAGGCGCTGGCTGCGCGCGCCGACGACGCCAGTGCCCTGGTCCGTGAGCATGTGGCCTGGGGCTTAGGCCAGAACAACGCATAGCGGTCACCAGGAAAGCGCCTGCCGGGGTCTGAATGCAGTCTGGCGTGATCCGCTGCGAGAGCTTTTTGAGCTTATCCATACGCTCAATTGCCCTGAAGGGCGCAGGGTGCAAATGTCTGGGCTTTCTTCGGTTTCTAGAATTCCAGGCAGTCAATCAAACGCGTGTTGCCCAGGCGCGCAGCGCCAATTGCTACCAACGGAACCTCCCGCATCCCCTCTTGCGGAGGAAGCAAGTTCTCTCGCATGCGAACGGTCAGGTAGTCCGGCATCCAGCCCTTGTCACGCAGCGCTTCGATGGCCGCCGCTTCCAGCTCAGCGAGTGGCCGCTGGTTAATACAGGTTTCGCACGCAAGCTCTTGCAGCGCATTGGAGAGTTCGACCGCTTTTTGGCGCTCCTGCACGCTCAAGTACCCGTTTCGAGAACTCAGCGCCAGTCCATCATGGGCACGTGCGGTATCTACACCGATGATCTGAATCGGCAGGGCGAACTGCTGAACCATGCGGCGAATCACCGCCAACTGCTGGTAGTCCTTCTTGCCAAATACCGCGACTCCACCTCCTGTGGTTGCGAAAACACAGGAAAACAACTTCATCACCACGGTACAAACGCCCGTGAAAAAGCCGGGGCGGAACTCGCCCTCCAGGATATTGGCAATCAATGGATCGGGCACCACCTTGAACACCTGAGGTTCGGGGTAGAGAGCCTGCTCGCGTGGGGCAAAGAGCACATCGCAACCGGCGGCTTCCAGCTTTGCGCAGTCGGCTTTCCAGGTGCGTGGATAGCTGTCGAAATCCTCATGCGGTAGGAACTGCAGCCGGTTCACAAAAATGCTTGCTACCGAGATATCGCCACGCGCGCGCGCGGTCCGAACCAGCGAAAGGTGGCCATCATGCAGGTTGCCCATCGTGGGCACAAATGCGGGCCTGCCTCTTTGATCAAGGGCTGCGCGAAGCTCAGCGATGGTGCGTGTGATTTGCACGTTGGTAGCTCCTAAAGAATCTCTGTTACTGATGGAGAGTTATTGAAAATCACCAGGCATGGGCTGCATCGTCCGGAAACTCTCCCTTTTTACCGCTCGCACGCAGGCTCAATGGCGCCCATGACAAATCCCGAGTCCCCCATGAATTTGCGTACAAGTCCAGGAGTCCTGCCGAAGTGAATCCCGATACCAGTGGTTTTAGGGCATTGCAGCGGTTGCGCCAGGTGCGCCATGCGCGATGGGTTGGGTGGCTTTCGTTGAGGCATGGGTCAAGCGTGCGAAATTGTGCAGGAAGGAGCACTGTTCGTGAAGTCGGCAAAGGTGGGTGCTGCCTGCCTGTTTCAGGGCCTGCGCTGCATCGGAATGTTCTGCAACGCACAGGGCGATCCTCCGTTGGCGGTAGGCTATCACCGCTATATCTCATGCAACGGTGCCCCTAGTGAGCTCAGGGCTTGCCAGGGGCGACCGAGCCGCCGCTGGCCCTGCGGCGCTGGAAGCGCACGATGATCCAGCCAATGAGCCCGGAGGCGAGCAGCAACGCCAAGGGCTGATTGACAGGAATGTTTGACACAGACTGTGGGGGGGCGGCTGTCGGCGCTGCCACAACGACCGGGTCTACGATGGCCCCATTCAGCGCGCCATCTTCATCCAGAGGCCCTCCGTCGGTGATGGCGTAGCTGACCGTATTGCCAACGATCACCGCGGAAGGAATTTCGACAGCTTCCTTCTGCCCTTTGGCGTTCTGGGTGATCTTGAGCAGTTTGGCGCCTGCTGGCACCGCCGCAGGCAGCGACAAGGTGACTTTCGCTGTCAAGCCCGTCTTGCTGCAGTTGTTCAGTGTGAAGGATACGAGGCCCGTGGCAGCGCTCATTCCGGCAGGCAGCACATCACGAGGCGCTGCGCCAAGTGATGACAGCACTCCGGTGCAGCGGGCGGTGGCGGTCACGTTCAGCCTGACGTCCGGCACACCCGTCTCCTGCGAGGTCAATTGCGTATCGATCAGCACCACATCGTGTTCGGCAGGCGCCGCCGCCTTGACATGCAAGAACGCAGCAGACACAGAGCCGACCTGCCCGTTTTCGGTGGTACCTTGCACATAGACAAGGTGGCGCCCCGCAGCCAGACCTGTCGTGTCAATGCTGCCTGATGCAACTTTTGTGGCATTCTCAAAGCCGGCCTGAGCCTTGTTGGATGCTGACAGCGTAAGCGGTATGCCCTTTGCGCCAGGCTCCCACGGCAGCTTGTCCACGTACGCTGTGGCAGCCGTAACATTTTTGACGACAGGAACTGGTGGCGCGGGGATGCTGGACTGCCCAGGCTTGGAGTAGAGGTAGCGGTTGTCATCGACCAGGGCGGTAATCGCAGCCGCCGCGCCTACCGTGATTTCGTCGGCAGCAATCTTTACTTCGACCGTATCAGGCCCTTTGGGCAGCTGATAGGGCCGGTGCAGCACACGGCTGAGGTAGTGAAGGCCGTTGAAGTTATCAGGGTAGACCTGTTTGTTGAAGTTGGTGCAGCTCTCGTAGAACGAGCGCCCCATCTCCACTAAATAGGAGGGAGCACCCAGATAGCCATAAAGGCTTTGTTGCACAAATCCGGGCCGCAGCGGTAGTAGGCTCGGATGATGAGTGAGACGAACTGGGGTCGGCGCAAGTACCGCACCACA
>NZ_JACHKZ010000035.1 GCF_014207855.1 Comamonas odontotermitis
ACCGAGCTGGGCACGCCCCAAACGGTGGCCGTGGCATAACTACGTCTGGGGTTTGGGGAGACTCAGTCTCAAACCGATTTATGCAACAAAGCCATTCGCAGTGAGAAAGTGTGGGGAGTTATCTTCTCTCTCACTCAAGCCACGGCGCACAAACGTTCGGCCAGCTCCACAAAGCCCTCGCCGCGCTCTCCGCGCGTTACATAACGTGGCAGGTGCGACAGTTGGGGCACAAACCGCGCAATATTGGCGACGCCAAAGCTGTTTTCAAAGTGCTGGAACATCAACTGGTCATTCGTGGAATCACCGATGTAGCACCACTGACCGATCTCGGCATCCAGATCCCTGCCAAACAGGGTCTTCACGATCCAGCGCGCGCCTTCGAGCTTGTTATGCTCGCCAAACCAGCCGTTGATATGGATGGAGCTGACCGTGGCATTCATGCCTGCGGCCCGCATGATGGTGACGCATTGGTCGATCTGTGCCTGCGGCATGTGGGTGAATTCGCTGTGGTCCACTGCAATATCACATTCGCGGCCCGCTGAGTCAGTGGCACGCTGCGCGCCTGGTACCGTTGCTTCAATCTGCTCTAGCACTGCCTGCATCCTGGAATAGTTGGCAATGCGTGTTGCGTCATCTTGTTGGTAGAGTTTGTCCAGTTCCCCCTGGGCATTGCGGCGCAGCGCTACTGCGCCGTTCTCCGCCACGATGGCGTCAACGGGCCACTCTTGCGCAAATGGCACGCTCCAGCCCACGGGGCGCCCCGTGATCGGAATCACCGCCATGCCTCTGGCCTTGAGCGCAGCAATGGCTTGCACCACTGTGGCGGGAACCACGCCTTCGGTGGTGAGGGTGTCATCAATATCGGTCAACAGGCCAACAATAGGGCCGTGGGAAGGATTCCAGGTATCAAGAGCTTGCATTACAAAAACGGGGCTAATCAAAGATGCGAGGTAAAAGACGTGGTGCAGAAATTTGTTTGTTTTCTACTCCGCTTCAGCGAATCATCGCAAATAGGCTTTCAGGCGCAAAGCTGGCTCTTCCACAAATCGCCAGGACAGCCACCCTGCCGCGAGCGTGAGTACAGCCACCATGGCTAGACTGGTGACAAAGCCCAGGCCAGGGGCGAGCGCGTGTACGCATTGCTGAATCGGGAAGGCATAGAGATACACGCCATACGATACATCGCCGAACCGGCCTGCCTGGGTCAGTGGTGGCCACGAAGCAGTGCCCACAGCCAGCAAGGTGGCGGGCATGAACAGCAAAAGCGCTGAATACGAGAACCCAAGCGCATATGCCACAAGTGCGCAAGCGCACGCGGCCGCAGCAAACAATGCACGGCGCTGCAAAAACGGCTTGTTGAATGTGGCAATCAAGGAGCCAAAGACGAAGTAGGCAGGAAACTCCCAGTAGTGGTGCATGGAGCCTGTCAAATCCACCGTCATGGTCGAGAGAAACCAGGCCAGGTAAGCGAGGCAAAGCAGCGCCCATACTCGCCGAAACCGCAGCAATCCCAACAGGCCGCAGCCGGCAAGCACCGCATAGCAGGCCACCTCGATAGGGATGGTCCACAGCGAACCATTGACGGTACTGACCAGAGGGTGGCTGGCAAAAACACCTGGTAGATTGAAGCGTACCTGCAGCGCAATGTTGCGCAGGTAATCCCAGGTCACGGCATTTTTCCAATAGTCTTTTGCTGGCACATTGGTAAATACTGGCCCCAATACCAGCACTGCGAGCAAGACCACCACCACCAGCGCTGGCCAGATTCGCAAGACCCGCTTGGCCACAAAAGGCAAGAGCCGAGGTTGGGCCCACCAGCTCAAGGTAACCAGATAGCCGCTGATGACAAAAAAAACCATCACGGCCGCACCCCCGATCATCGGCACGTTCATCCAGGCAGGCGGGGTTGTGCCTGTGATTGGAAACTGATGGCTGTAGAGCACGGCCAGTGCTGCAAACAGACGCAGTGCGTCGAAATTGTTGGCGGGGCGCAAATCCATTGGTTTCATGCACTCCTTGGACAGCAGCCAGCCCTTGCGTGGCCAGACTGCGGGCGCGGGTCACCTGTATGCGCTGCATGTACGAGCGCCTGCCAAGGACATTGCAGCGCGTTCCATGTATGCAATAAATGGCCAGCCATGGTCATTGGTCTAGTCTTTTTGCGGCGCGCGGTACAGCAGCCGACTCAGCCCCAGGTAGTTGACTGCCAGGCCTGCTACGGTGCCTGCCGCTACGTACAGCATGAGCCACCATGGCCCTTGTGGCAATGCCCAGGCCAAGAGCGAGTAAACGGCAAGGTTCACCGCGCCGCCACCAAGCATCAAGCCCAGGTAGCGCAGATATTCGGGCCAAAGTCCGCCCGATGCGTGGCGGCCGGCAAAGGAGATATTTCGGTTGATCAACCAAGTGGTGGTGGCAGCGAGCCAGAATGACACGGCCCGTGCTGCATACACCCCCAAGACGTCGCGCAACAAGGTCAGCACGCCTACATCCACCAGAAACGCCAATCCGCCCGCAACCAGAAACCAGAAAAACGAGCGGCTGATTCCGAATGGCATCACTTTCCAGCCGCTGTATTTGCCAGATAGGCAAATTGCTTGGCCTCCCGGCGGGCCAGGGTAATGGCCTGCAGAATCAGCCCTGTGACAAAGGAGATACCTCCACACACCACCAAGGCGGTGACCAGGCCCAGGGTTGGAAAGCGCCGCACCAATCCGGTATGGCCATACTCGATCAGGATAGGCGCAGCCAGCAACATCGCCAATAGAGCCAGACCGGCACCCAGCAAGCCAAAGAACTGCAGCGGCTTTTCACTCACAACAAGCCGGCCAATGGTCTTGAGAATGCGCCAACCGTCGCGGTAGGTGGACAGTTTGCTCGCTGACCCTTCGGGCCTTGCGCCATAAGGCGTGTCGATTTCGGTACACGGCATGCGTAATTCCAGCGCGTGCACGTTCAACTCTGTTTCGATCTCGAAACCATGTGAATGCGCAGGGAAGGATTTGACATAGCGCCGCGAAAACACCCGGTAGCCAGAGAGCATGTCGCGAAAGCTCCCGCCAAAGATCTTCTGCACGGTGCCTGTCAGCAGCTTATTGCCCTGCGATGGCCCGGCCGGTAGGTCTCGCCCTTGTCTCCCGATTCCAGCTCGGCTTCCACGCGCGCACCCACGACCATGTCCAACTGCTGATCGATCAACCTGTCGATCAGAATGCGCGCAGACGGGGCGTGGTAGGTCGCATCGCCGTCGGCCATCACATACACATCGGCATCCACATCGGCGAACATGCGGCGCACCACATTGCCTTTGCCCTTGAGATTGACGTTGCGCAAATGGGCCCCGACTTCGATGGCAAGCTCGGCGGTGCGATCGGTCGAAAGGTTATTGAAGATGTAGATTTCCGCTTCGGGCAACGCCTCGCGAAAGCCCTCGACCACCGGGCGCACCGTCAACTCCTCATTGTGGCAGGGGAGGATGACGGCAATGCGTAGATTGCGGTAGAGAAGTAGCGGACGTTCACTCATAGTCATGCAAATGAAAGCAGCAAAATGGCCGCAATTTTAAAGCAGCCATTTCTGGATTAGTTGATCGAAGATTGACAATAAGGCAGGGTAGGTGGATTGTCCATCAGATAACGAACGCCTGTCTTTTGATCTACGCTGATCAATGACAGACAGTGAGGCAGTGTGCCATCACTACGCGGAAGAGTCAGTCTAAAACCATTCAATGCCGATATTTTATTGGCTGTATTTCTCGGTAAATCAGATCGGATCGTCGTGATCCATTCAATTTGATGCGGTGATGGTGGCTCTACCATGATTTCTATATCACGTGATTTCATCTCTCCTTGCCATCCACCCCAGCCATTAAAAACGACTGCATCAGCATATATCTTGTCAATATTGAACATCCCGATTTTATCGAGTTTCGAAGAATAGTTTTGAACAGCAACTGCATTTTTCATCTTTGAAAAACGATTGATGGGAACCTCAAGGGAATCCGCCTGCCGAAGCGATGGTCTTAGTGAAGGGTATGGATTAATGTGTGAATAGCGATTGAAGATGTAATTCAATTCATCGGCAGAGGTTTCTGGGAAAGATTTTTTCCAGAAATCCATGTGTGGTACAGGTGTTACATGGCTTAGAGATCGAAAGCCGAATCCATTGGCTGTAGCTCCCGGCAAGTCAGTGACGACCAAGAGGTTGTCATTGACTTTTTCTTCGTTGCGCAAATATTTAACAACATGATTGTCCTCTAAATTAAATATAGGCCATGCCGATTGCAATGGGTTAAATCTTCCAAAGAAAAGTGTGCCAAAAATCACCGATGCAATAATGATGGCGCTATGAGCACGGTGCGGTTTATTTCTTGCGGCCAGATATGCAAGGCCGATGATTGGTAAGAATACCAAGTCTTCCCAGCGAGTGGGGGCGATAGTGTATTTAAAAAACCCCCAGCCGGCAGTGGCTATTATGAGCAATAATAATAAACGGTGCCAAGAAAATACAATGCCAACAATATTTGCAGTGTAAAATACCAAGAACGTCAATATGACACCGCTTGCAAACTGCATTCTGAGAGGTTGAACATTATCCCAAAGTAAAATCATTCCCACATTGGCTGGAACTGGAAGAAACATCCATGCACATTGCATAAAAAATGCAATGGTCAATCCAACAAAGATTTTTTGGTTTTCTTTTTCAAGCCAGAGGGTGTGAAAATTCTTATAGTTCAAAAGACACAATACGGAGATGTAGTAATACATACCTACTGCTCCAACTTCGGACATGTTCATTCCGATAAGATCTTTGTAGCTCCAAGAGAAGTTGATTCCGGGAAAGAGCCATGAAAGCCAAAATCTACTGGGAACATTTCCTCCACTAAAATGCCGTCCACCAGGATAGACAGTCGCACTTGTCTCTTTCAGGTAGTCATACAGATAGAGTGCAGCTGTACCTGCTGCTAATCCGGCAAAAATGAGAAGATAGACGAAAGTTGGTAATTTGAACAGTTTTGGCTGTAGTAGTAGTAATACAATAAAACCTACAAAGGCCAGAGAAATTTGTACCGGTGGATATAAATTTGTCAGCAACCAAGAAACTGCAAAATAATAAAAAAGAGAAAGCTGCCAGATAGGCTTTATTTTTAGAAAAAATGGAATGATAACCCAGGGAAAAAGTGCAATCAATGGTCCTTTTTCATTCCACCAGAATTGACTGAACCCAGTAAAGTAGAGTCCAAAAGAAAGCAATAACGCTATCTTATTTGTGGCGCCGAATTTTGTGAAAAGAAAGGCGTAGCCGCCAATGAAGAGCGAAAAAATGGCAAACCAGTGAAATGAGTATGCATATGCGGGGTTGACTAATCCATACAGCCACATGGTGGGCTTGAAAATAATACCCCAGTCAGCTATCGGTAATCCATAGTTGATACGCAGATCTTCTTGATACAACGATGTCTTGTTGTACCGTTCAAAATGATTACGCACTGTTGCCTGTGTCATGGGCGTGACAACTGCCCATTCATCGCTGCGTACTGGTCTTGCCTGTCCAAAATCTGGTTTTATCTCCTCATAGCCGAGATGATCTTTTAGAAAATAGGCATAGGATGATGGAGACCATGTATTGCTGATATATATGATGCCAGTCAGCAGGAAAAGAAATAAAAATATCTGTTTGAATTGTATTTTTTTCATTGAATACTTTCTAATTTCTTTCAGTTCTGCGAAACTGGTGCAAGGCGTTTGATTCAGCCAATTTAAATTTTTGCGAGTAATGCTTAGCTCGGAAAGGCCTTGCGTAATATCGCGTTTGCCATATTACGCTACTACTTCGCATTGATAATAGTGCTGATCATAAATCTTGATCGGCATTCAATGGATGATTAATTTGCACTGCTAAGGCTCAACCCCGCGTGCTCTCGCAGTGGATGGAAATGGATCTTGGGGAAGCGCTCCTGCGCCAGGCGCACGTCGTAGGGGCTGGTGCACAGATAGGCCAGGGTGTCGGCTGCGTCGTGGGCCAGGCGCATGGGGTAGGCGTTTTCAAATTCGCGCAGCTCGGCAGGCGAATCGGCCGTAATCCAGCGCGCGCCGGTGTACTGGCAGCCTTCCAGGCGCACATCGCAGTCGTATTCGGTTTTCAGTCGGTGCTGAACCACTTCAAACTGCAACTGACCCACGGCGCCCAGCAGCATGTTGCCGCCGACATCGGGTTTGAACACCTGGATGGCGCCTTCTTCGCCAAGCTGCATCAGGCCCTGTTGCAATTGCTTGGTGCGCAGCGGGTTCTTCAGCACCACGGTCATGAACATTTCAGGCGCGAAGAAAGGCAGGCCCGTGAATTGCAGGCTGGGGCCGTCGGTGATGGAGTCGCCCAGTTGTACGCCGCCATGGATGGTAAAGCCGATGATGTCGCCTGCGTAGGCCTCATCGACTGCTTCGCGGCGTTGGGACATGAAGGTGACCACCGATGTGGGGCGCAGCTCCTTGCCGGTACGCTGCACTTTCATCTTCATGCCCGGTGTGTATTTGCCCGAGGCCACGCGCACGAAGGCGATGCGGTCGCGGTGGTTGGCGTCCATGTTGGCCTGCACCTTGAACACCACGCCAGAGAAGCTTTTGTCTTCTGGGTGAATGGTGCGCTCTTCGCGATTGCGGTTCACTTCGGTAAATGCTACACGTGGGCCGGGCGGTGGCGACATGTCGACCACGGCATCCAGCACTTCCATCACCCCGAAGTTGTTCACACCCGAGCCAAAGAACACGGGGGTGAGTTTGCCTGCCAGGAAGGCTTCGTGGTCCCATTCCGCAGAGGCGCCTACGGCAAGTTCCATGGATTCGAGCGCATCGTCGAAGGCCTGGCCGAAGCGGGCGCGCAGCTTGTCCGTATCCGACAGCGGGATCACTTCGAAATCCTGCGGGCGCTTTTCGCTGCCCGCGGCAAACACTGTCATGCTCTGCGAGCGCAGGTTGATGATGCCGCCAAAGCTTTTGCCCTGGCCCACGGGCCAGGTGATGGGGCAGCAGGGCATGCCCAGCTCGCGTTCCACCTCGTCCATGATGTCCAGTGGATCACGCACTTCGCGGTCCATCTTGTTGACGAAGGTGATGATGGGGGTGTCACGCTGGCGGCAGACTTCGATGAGGCGCCGGGTCTGTGCTTCCACACCATTGGCCGCATCAATCACCATCAGTGCCGAGTCCACGGCCGTCAACACGCGGTAGGTGTCTTCCGAGAAGTCTTTGTGGCCAGGGGTGTCGAGCAGATTGATCACATGGTCGCGGTAGCTCATCTGCATCACCGATGAGGCCACCGAGATACCACGCTGCTTTTCGATCTCCATCCAATCGGATGTGGCATGGCGGCTGGCCTTGCGGCCCTTGACGGCGCCTGCGATCTGGATGGCACCCGAGAACAGCAGCAGTTTTTCAGTCAGCGTGGTCTTACCAGCGTCCGGGTGGGAGATGATGGCGAAGGTGCGGCGGCGGCGGGTTTCGGGAGCGTAGGACACAGTAGCGGTGCAAATGAGCGCGAGTCCGTGCAGGACTGCAAAAAACAAAGCCAGCAGGCGCTGGCTGAAACTGGTGCAATTTTAGCGGATGGAGCAATCTTTGCCCAAAGAGCCTGCTTTACGTAAAAAACCAGGGCGCTTGTAGCGAAGCGCCTGCGATTCGATGCGCCGCCATGGCGTGACGCGCTGCGCTCGTGGGAGTGGGGATGCAGATGGCTCGGGCGTTGCGCTCACCTGGTCAGCAGGCGCTTCAAACGCAGCGCAGGTGCTTCAATCCAGTGCCACAACAGATAGCCCAGCAGCATCGACAGCACACAGGACAACGCCATGCTGGCATAGAAGTTCATCGACGGCCACAGTGCATACACAGTCTGTGCGATGGGACATCCCGAGAGGTAGACGCCGTAGGAGGGATCGCCCAGGCGGCTGACCCATCCGGAAAAAACCGATGTCGTGCTTCCCAGGTAGATGAGCAGCGCTGGCAGCACCAGCAGGCCGGATGTGTGTTGCAGCCCGGTAAGCCAGAAGAACAGGGCAATCGGAATGAGGCCGAAGGTGATGGCGGCGGCATGGGGCAGGAAACGGTCCCGGTGCAGTGCAATCAGCGCGCCACAGGCAAAGTACGCCGGGTATTCGTACCCGTGCATCATCACACCCCAGAAATCGGCGTTGTAGCCCACGATGAACACCAGGATGTAGCCGAGCAGGGCAAAGGTCGCAATCCAGCGTTGACGAAAGACGCCCACCACGCCCGCCGCGGCCAGCGCCGCGTAGCACATTGTTTCGATGGGGATCGTCCACAGCGGCCCATTCATCAGCGTTGACAGAGGGTTGTGCACAAACACCCCGGGCAGATTGACGTAAGCCCGGTATAGCAGCAGGTTCTTGAAGTACTCCAGCGTCTGGCCATGGCTCAGGAACTCTCTGGCGGGCAGATTGGTGAACAGCAGGCCAAATACAAAGATGTTCAGCACCACTGCGGCCAGCATGCCGGGCCAAAGGCGCAGCAGGCGCTTGGCAGAGAACTTGACCAGGTGCGGCTCGCGCAGCCAACTCGTGGTGACCAGGTAGCCGCTGATGGTGAAGAAGGTCATCACGGCTACGCCGCCGATCATGCCGACATTCATCCAGCTGGGGCCCTCGTGGTCAATGATGTAGTAGTGGTGGCAGACGATCACGGCCAGCGCTGCGCAAATCCGGAGGATGTCGAACGAGTTGCCGCGGTGCGAAGTGGATGCCATGGAAAAAGAGATGCCAAAGGGGAAAAACGCTGCGCCACTATACCTTTCATAGCTGATGGCGCTCATCAGTCGGTTGCGGGTGCATGTTCCTGCACCCATCTTGATGCGATCTTGATACCACCTGCCCCATTCTCTATACGCGCTTGATGCGCATATTTTTACATTTCTTCCAGGGTTGGCGTTGGGCCAGCGCCGTTGTATGGCTTCGTCTGCGCACATTGAGCGCCCGGGCGGGGCTGGAGGAAATGGAAATGCCTTACCACTGGGTAGAAGTATTGGCGGTGCTTGCCGCTGGCGGGCTCTTTGTCTATCTCGGCTACGCGCTGCTGCGCCCCGAAAAATTCTAAAGGGGGCACCATGCAAATGCTGCAAGACCTGATTTTTGTGAGCCTGACACTTGCCTGCTTTGTTGGCCTGCTGGGCTTTGTGCGCGTGCTGACGCGTATCTGACAGGGAGCACACCATGTGGTTACCCTGGATGGAATTTGCCGCGATGCTCGCGGTTCTGACGATACTGGTCGTTCCCATGGGCCAGTGGCTGGCGCGCTGTTTCACCAGCGACCACCACACCTGGCTGGAGCGGCTTAGTTACCATGCTCTGGGTGTGAACCCCGGCGAGCGCATGGGCTGGCAACGCTATGGCGCGGCCCTGCTGCTGTCCAATGCGGCGATGATGCTGCTGGGCTACCTGGTGCTGCGGCTGCAGGGCTGGCTGCCGCTCAATCCGCTGCAGATTGCAGCCCAGGCACCTGATCTGGCGTTCAACACCGCAGCTTCGTTCATCACCAACACCAATTGGCAAGCCTATGGAGGGGAAAGCAGCCTCTCCAATGCCACGCAGATGGCGGTCATCACCTTTCTGATGTTTGCGGGGGCGACCACGGGCGTCGCCGCAGGCGCTGGCTTTGTGCGGGGCCTCGCACGTTCCAGCAGCAAGGACGTCGGCAACTACTGGGTGGACTATGTGCGCGTGTTCTGGCGCGTGCTCCTGCCGCTGTCTTTTGTGCTGGCGCTGGTCTATGTATGGCAGGGCGTTCCTCAGACGCTGCACACCGAGACATGGGCAAGCACGCTCGAAGGCGCGCGCCAGCAGCTGCTGACCGGACCTGTGGCCAGTCTGGAGAGCATCAAGCATCTGGGCACCAACGGCGGCGGTTTCTTCAATGCGAACGCCGCGCATCCGTTCGAAAATCCGACCCCGCTTACCAATATGCTGCACATCCTGGCCATGCTGCTGATTCCCGCGAGCATGACCTATGCATTCGGCTCCATGCTGCTGCGCCGCCGCCAGGGCTGGGTGCTGTATGGCGCCTGCATGGTGATGTTCGTGGGCTTTCTGAGCCTGGTGTTCATGGCGGAGCAGCAGGGCAGCAGCCTGCTGGCGCGCGCCGGGGCCGACCAGCAGTGGAGTCTTGCGCAGCCAGGCGGCAATATGGAGGGCAAGGAATTGCGCTTTGGCATTGCCGACACCGCGCTGTTCGTGACCACCACCACGGCGGCCACTACAGGCTCGGTCAATGCCATGCACGATTCGCTCACGCCCCTGGGTGCCATCACGCCGCTGGCGCTGATGATGCTCAACTGCGTGTTCGGTGGCGATGGCGTGGGGCTGATCAACCTGATCCAGTACGCCATCCTCACGGTATTTCTGGCAGGCATGATGATTGGCCGCACGCCGGAGTTCCTGGGCAAGAAGATCGAGGTGCGCGAGATCAAGCTGGTCATGCTCTCGGTGCTGGCGCATCCGGCCAGCGTTCTGGGATTCACGGCGCTGGCCATGCTGTGGCCAGGCGCATCCGACAGCCTGAACAACCGTGGGCCGCACGGCTTCTCGGAAATTCTGTATGCCTATACCTCGGCCACCGCCAACAACGGCTCGGCCTTTGCGGGGTTGAATGCCAATACGCCGTTCTTCAACACCACGCTGGGGTTGGCCATGATCGTGGGGCGCTTTCTCACGCTGCTGCCCATGCTGGCGGTGGCTGGCAGCATGGCGGACAAAACCACGGTGCCTGCGGGGCCCGGCACCTTTCCCACGGCATCGCCACTGTTCATGGGCCTGCTGGTGTTTGTGGTGCTGGTGGTGGGCGGGCTCACCTTTTTGCCAGCGTTGGCGCTGGGGCCTGTCGTGGAGCACCTGCAAATGCTGGTGGGACACCTCTACCCCTGATGTGTGCCCCCCTGAGTCGCTTCGCGCCTTCCCCCAGCTGCAGGGCGGCCCTTGCTCGGCTGCCCGCACATGGGGAATGCCGGTTTCAGAGCCTGGGGCGATGCCAGGGAGCACTGATATCTCCATTCGGAGCAACACCATGAAATCCTCATCTCTTTCTCTCTCCGCACCCGTAGCGTCGGCTGCGGATGCCGAATCGTCCTCGCCCTCCTGGGGGCATCTGGTGGCCAGCAGCGTGCGCGCGGCTGTGGCCGTCATGCTGGCAGGCGGCATTGCCTACCCGCTGGTGACCACCGGCGTGGCCCAGGTCCTGTTGCCGCATGCAGCCAGTGGCAGCCTGGTGGAACGCAATGGCCAGGTGGTGGGCTCGGCGCTCATCGGCCAACCATTTGCGGGTGCCAGTTACTTCCGCGGAAGGCCGAGCGCCACGGTGGCGCCAGACCCCGACAACGAAGGCGCCAGCATCGCTGCGCCCTATAACGCTGGCCTGTCGGGCGGTAGCAACCAGGGGGCCACGCACAAGGATCTGGCAGAGGCTGTTGCCGCTCGCGTGGCGCAGTACCGCGCCGACAACGCCTTGGCCGCCGATGCCGTGGTGCCCGTGGACGCGGTGACGGCTTCGGCCTCGGGTCTGGATCCGCACATCTCCGTGGCCAATGCCTTGCTGCAGATGCCGCGTGTGGCGCAGGCGCGCAGATTGTCCCAAGAGCAGGTGCGGCAGCTGATTGCGCAGAGCACGCAGGAGCGCACCTTGGGGCTGCTGGGCGAGCCTCGTGTCAATGTGCTGCGCCTCAATCTGGCGCTGGATGCACAGCAGCCCGTTGCAAAGGAGTAAGCCATGAGCAGCCATAAAGTGAAGGCAGGCGCGAGCCTGTTCGAGCCAAGCCTGGTGCGCGATGCCCTGTTCGATGCGATGCGCAAGCTCTCGCCGCGCACGCAATGGGCCAATCCTGTGATGTTCGTGGTCTATCTGGGCGCCATCCTGACCACGCTGCTGTGGGTGCAGAACCTGCGTGAGCCGGCATCCGCCGCAGGTAGCGAAGGCGCTGGCTTTGCACTGGCGATTGCGCTGTGGCTATGGTTCACGGTGCTGTTCGCCAACTTTGCCGAGGCGCTGGCTGAGGGCCGCAGCCGCGCCCAGGCGGCCAGCTTGCGCAGCATGAAGCGCGATACCGTGGCCAAGGTGCTGCAGCAGCCGCATTTCGGCAGTGCATGGATTCCGGTGCGGGCGAGCGAGCTGCGCAAGGGCGTGGTGATTGTGGTGGAGGCCGGTGACACCATCGCCCTGGATGGCACGGTGATCGAAGGCGTCGCCTCGGTGGATGAAAGCGCGATTACTGGCGAATCGGCCCCTGTGATCCGCGAGGCAGGCGGCGACTTTTCCTCGGTCACGGGCGGCACGCGCGTGCTGTCGGACTGGCTGGTAGTGGAAATCACGGTCAATCCTGGTGAATCCTTCCTGGACCGCATGATCTCCATGGTTGAATCGGCCAAACGCCAGAAGACACCCAATGAGCTGGCGCTGACCATTCTGCTCGTGGGCCTGACCCTGGTATTTCTGATGGTGATCGTGACGCTGTGGCCGTTCTCGGCCTTTGCCGTGGCGCAGGCGGGTTCGGGCACGGTGGTCGGCATGGCCGTGCTGGTGGCGCTGCTGGTCTGCCTGATTCCCACCACCATTGGCGGGCTGCTGTCGGCCATTGGCGTTGCTGGCATGAGCCGCATGATGCAGGCCAATGTGATCGCCACTTCGGGCCGCGCCGTGGAGGCTGCGGGCGATGTGGATGTGCTGCTGCTGGACAAGACTGGCACGATCACCTTGGGAAACCGCCAGGCCAGTGAATTTTTGCCTGCGCCGGGCGTATCGGTGCAGCAATTGGCTGAAGCCGCGCAACTGGCATCGATAGCCGATGAAACCCCCGAAGGCCGCAGCGTCGTGGCCTTGGCCCGGGAGCGCCACGGCGTTGCCGAACGCAACGCTGCAGAGCTTGCGGCAGAATTTGTGCCCTTTACTGCGCAGACGCGCATGAGCGGTGTGGATCTGTCCACGCCAGAGGGCCTGCGCCAACTGCGCAAGGGTGCATTTGATGCGGTGCGCCAGCACGTGGAGGCGCTGGGCGGCAACCTGCCTGCCGGTGTGCAGCAGGCGGTGGACAATGTCTCGCGCAAGGGCAGCACGCCGCTGGTGGTCGCCGATGGAGCCCGTGTACTGGGCGTGATCGAGCTCAAGGACATCGTCAAGCCCGGCATGCGCGAGCGCTTTGCGGAGCTGCGCCGCATGGGCATCCAGACGGTGATGGTGACGGGCGACAACCCGCTCACGGCCGCCGCCATTGCCGCCGAGGCGGGCGTGGACGATTACCTGGCCGAGGCGCGCCCCGAGGACAAGCTGCGCCTGATCCGCTCGCACCAGGCCGCTGGCCGCCTGGTGGCCATGACGGGCGACGGCACCAACGATGCGCCGGCGCTGGCCCAGGCCGATGTGGCCGTGGCCATGAACAGCGGCACGCAGGCTGCCAAGGAGGCTGGCAACATGGTGGATCTGGACAGCAACCCCACCAAGCTCATCGAAGTGGTGGAAACCGGCAAGCAGATGCTGATGACGCGCGGCGCGCTCACCACCTTCAGCATTGCCAACGATGTGGCCAAGTATTTCGCCATCATTCCTGCAGCCTTCGTGGGCACTTACCCACAGCTGGCGTCGCTCAATGTGATGCAGCTGCACAGTGCCGACTCGGCCATCCTGAGCGCCGTGGTCTTCAACGCCCTGATCATCATCGCCCTGGTGCCGCTGGCCCTGCGCGGTGTGCGCTACCAGGCCGTGGGCGCGGCAGTGCTGCTGCGGCGGAACATGCTGATCTATGGGGTGGGCGGGCTGATCGTGCCGTTTGTGGGCATCAAGATCATCGACGTGTTGCTGACGGCGCTGGGGCTGGTATGAGCCAGGCCCTGAAAACACCGACAATGCCGAGACGATGGCGGTAAACATCAGCAATCCTTCGGTACCCGCAGCGCGTCCAGACCCGGATGCGCTGGTGGCGCAGTTGCATGCCGAGCAGTTGCAGGCTGCGCGCGGCAAGTTGCGCATTTACTTTGGCTCCAATGCCGGTGTGGGAAAAACCTATGCCATGCTGGCTGCAGCGCAGCGCGAGCGGCATGCGGGCCGCTCCATCCTGGTGGGCCTGGTGGAAACACATGGCAGGGCCGAGACCGAGCAACAGCTACACGGGCTGGAGCAACTGCCGCGCCGCCATCTGCCCTACCAGGGGCGGCAGTTGACCGAGTTCGATCTCGACGCTGCGCTGCAGCGCCACCCCGAGGTGCTGCTGCTCGACGAGCTGGCACACAGCAATGTGCCCGGGGCACGTCATCCCAAGCGTTGCCAGGATGTGGTGGAGCTGCTCGCCGCAGGCATTGATGTCTGGACCACGCTCAATGTGCAGCACCTGGAAAGCCTCAACGATGTGGTGGGCGGCATTGTGGGCATCCAGGTGCATGAGACCGTTCCCGACCAGATTTTCGACAACGCTGATGAAGTGATCGTTGTCGACATTCCGCCCGAAGAGCTGCTCAAGCGCCTCAAGGCCGGCAAGGTCTACCCGCTGGAGCAGGCCGAGCGCGCTTCGCACAACTTCTTTCGCCTGGGCAATCTGCTGGCCCTGCGCGAGCTGGCGTTGCGGCGCACGGCCGACCGCGTGGATGAGGACATGCGCGACTACCGACGCGAGCGCGCCATTGGCGAAGTCTGGCCTGCCCGCGAGCGGTTGCTTGTCGGTGTGGGCGGCCATGCGGGCGATGATGCGCTGGTGCGCCAGGTCGCGCGGTTGGCGCGGCGGCTGGAAGCCGACTGGATGGTGGTCTATGTGGACGCGCCCGAGCGCCAGCACAGGCCGCGCCGCGCGCAGGAAGGGGTGCTCAAAACATTGGCGCTGGCCGCGCGCCTGGGCGCTGATACGGCTACGATCCCCGGCGCCAACGTGGCCCAGGCGCTGGTGGCCTTTGCCCATGAGCGCAATGCCAGCCATCTGGTGCTGGCGCGGGTGCAGCGCCGCATATCGCGCTGGCTGCCATGGGCAGCGGCCAGCCTGCCCGAGCAGATTGCGCGGCTCGATCCAGGGCTGGATGTGCTGGTGCTGTCTCCGCCTGCGCCGAAGAACGGAAGCACCGTGCGCAAGCCCGTGCATGAGCGCAAGCCGATCGCCTGGGTGGGCTACGTCGGGGCTACCCTGGCCTGTGTGGCTGCCGCGGTGGGGGCTGAGCTGCTGCTGCAGGTGTTCGATCCGGCCAACGTGGTCATGCTCTTCCTGCTGGTGGTGGTGCTCTCGTCGCTGCGCTGGGGGCGCGGGCCGGGCGCATGGGCAGCGCTGCTGTCGGTGCTGCTGTTTGACTTTTATTTTGTGCCGCCGCGCAATTCCTTCAGCGTCAATGACACGCAGTACATCTTCACCTTCTGCCTGATGCTGGGCGTGGCCCTGGTCTGCGGCCAGCTCATGGCGCGGTTGCGCCATGAGGCGCGTGTGGCGGCAGAGCGGGAGCGGCGTGCCGGGGCGCTGGCGCGGTTGGCGCGCGACCTGTCGGGCGCGCTCACGCAGGCGCAGGTGGCGCAGATTGCGCTTACCACGGTGTCAGGCGTGTTCGACGCGCAGACAGGGCTGCAATTGCCCGATGCGCAGGAAAGCCTGCATGCCGTTGCGGGCAGTGAGGGCGCCATGGACGCCAGCATTGCGCGCTGGAGCATGGAACACGGCCAGCCTGCGGGGCAGGGCACGGACACATTGCCTGCATCGCCCGCGCTGTATGTGCCGCTGATGGCGCCGGTGCGCGCACGCGGGGTGCTGGTGCTGCGCCTGCGCAGGCCGCAGCGGCTTCAGGTGCCCGAAGAGCGCCGCCTGCTGGATGCCTGTGCGAGCCAGATTGCGCTGGCACTCGAACGCGTGCACTTCGTCGAGGTGGCGCAGGAGACCCAGGTGGCCATGGAAGGCGAGCGGCTGCGCAACACCTTGCTGTCTGCTGTGTCGCATGATCTGCGTACGCCGCTGACTGGCATCCTGGGCGCGGCCCAGGCGGCCCTGCCGCGGGTGTCACCGGGTCCGGCGGCAGACATGCTGGTGCAGATCCGCAACCAGGCGGAGGCCTTGCAGCAGTTGGTGGACAACCTGCTGGCCATGGCGCGCATGCAGCAGGGCGGAGTACATCTCAAGCGCGAATGGCTGCCAGTCGAAGAGTTGGTGGGCAGCGCCCTGCGGCAGATGCACGGCCGCCTGGCCGGGCATGTGGTGCGTACCCTCCTGCCAGCGGGCCTGCCGCTGTTGCATGTGGATGCGGTGCTGATGGAGCGCGTGTTGGTCAACCTGCTGGACAATGCTGCCAAATACACGCCGCCCGGTACAGCATTGACGCTGGCCTGCCATGTGCAGCAGGATGCACAGGGCCTCAGCCACTGCCTGCTCTCGGTGCAGGACGATGGGCCGGGCTTGCCTGCGCACCTGGATGCGGCCCTGCTGTTTGAGCCGTTCACGCGCGGCGTGGTCGAGTCCTCCGTCTCCGGCATGGGCTTGGGGCTCACGCTGGCGCAGCGCATCGTCGAAGCGCATGGCGGACGTCTGGAGGCCACTTCCGCCGACTCTGGGCAGGGTACGATCTTCGCCATCCACCTGCCCGTGCCCGAGCAACCGGCTTTGGACGATTGAAACGGCTTTCCCCATGACTGTTGCAGCCCACCGTGTTTTATTGATTGAAGATGACCTGGCGATACGCCGCTTTGTCCGCCTGGCCCTGGAGGACGAAGGCTGGCAGGTGTTCGAGGCGGAAACGGCCCGGCGCGGGCTGATCGAGGCCGCCAGCCGCCAGCCCGATGTGGTGGTGCTGGACCTGGGCCTGCCCGATGCCGATGGCAAGAGCGTGATTGCCGAACTGCGCAGCTGGAGCCCGCTGCCGGTGCTGGTGCTGTCGGCGCGAGACCGCGAAGAGGAAAAGGTGGCCGCCCTCGACGCCGGTGCCGACGACTACCTGACCAAGCCCTTTGGCGTGCCGGAGCTGCTCGCGCGGCTGCGTGTGCTGCTGCGCCGCCGCCAGCAGATGCCTGCCGATGCGGCGCCTTCCAGCCGCGCACGCTTTGGCGAGGTAACGGTCGATCTGGCTACGCACGAAGTCTGCCGGGGCGCGGAAGTCGTGCACCTCACGCCCATCGAGTTCCGGCTGCTGGCTGCGCTGATCGCAGGCCAGGGCCGTGTGCTGACGCACCGCCAACTGCTGCTGCAGGTGTGGGGGCCGGAATACCTGGACCGGCCCCACTACCTGCGCGTGCACATGGCCAATCTGCGCCAGAAGATTGAGGCAGACCCAGCCCAGCCCCGGCACCTGCAGACCGAGTTGCAGGTGGGCTACCGGCTGGGGGGGCTGGCAGCGGCTTAGCGCTGCATGACAGCCACGCATGCTCATCGATATTGGCAAGGTGGCACGCTGCTCGGGTCTCGCCACGGCTAACCTGCGTTGCTGCGAGGCCCAGGGCCCCGCTCCCTGCCATATGGATGGCTCGAAATTTCAGCAGATTCTGCGTGCGGCCTCCCGTCCGGTCCGTAAACCCGCATGAAACCTCCTGCGGTGCAGAAGATGCGGCGGCGTTTATAATGGCGCGCTATCCGAGGAGCGTTGCAGCGTCCCCATCAGGCGGGGCGTGAGGCTCGGATCCCCTATCGCAACGACGCTCACCCACGCTTTCTGTGCGGTGAGATGGTGTATCTCCTTCTGCCGTAGAACGTGGTTTTTCATTCATTTTTTGGAGAAAACCATGAACGCTGCTGTTCGTTTCAACCCTGCTGATTCCGCGATTGCCGATATTTCCCTGGCCGACTGGGGCCGCAAGGAAATCAGGATCGCCGAAACCGAAATGCCCGGCCTGATGGCCATCCGCGAAGAGTTCGCTGCAGCGCAGCCCCTCAAGGGCGCCCGCATCACCGGCTCGCTGCACATGACGATCCAGACCGCCGTGCTGATCGAGACACTCAAGGCGCTGGGTGCCGATGTGCGCTGGGCTTCGTGCAATATCTTCTCGACGCAGGACCACGCCGCCGCCGCCATTGCCGCGACTGGCACGCCCGTCTTTGCCATCAAGGGCGAATCGCTCAAGGACTACTGGGATTACACCCACGCGATCTTTGAATTTGGCGACAAGGGCGCCGAAGGCGAAGGCCCAAACATGATTTTGGACGACGGCGGTGATGCCACCATGCTGATGCACCTGGGCAAGAAGGCCGAGAAGGACCTGTCCGTGCTGGCCAACCCCACGAGCGAAGAGGAAAAAATCGTTTTTACCGCCATCAAGGCCAAGCTGGCTGTCGATGCTACCTGGTACAGCCGCAAGTCGGCCCAGATCATGGGCGTGACCGAGGAAACCACCACCGGCGTGCACCGCTTGAACGAAATGTCGGCCAAGGGCACTTTGTTGTTCCGCGCGATCAATGTGAACGATTCGGTGACCAAGTCCAAGTTCGACAACCTGTACGGCTGCCGCGAGTCGCTGGTGGACGGCATCAAGCGCGCCACCGATGTGATGATCGCCGGCAAGGTGGCCTGCGTGGCTGGTTATGGCGATGTGGGCAAGGGTTCGGCCCAGGCACTGCGCGCGCTGTCGGCCCAGGTGTGGGTGACCGAGATCGATCCGATCAACGCCCTGCAAGCCGCCATGGAAGGCTACAAGGTCGTGACCATGGAATACGCTGCCGACAAGGCAGACATCTTTGTGACCACCACCGGCAACAAGGACATCATCCGCCATGAGCACATGGCTGCGATGAAGGACCAGGCCATCGTCTGCAACATCGGCCACTTCGACAACGAAATCGACGTGGCGTCGATCGAGAAGTACCAGTGGGAAGAAGTCAAGCCACAGGTCGACCAGATTACCTTCCCCGACGGCAAGAAGATCACCCTGCTGGCCAAGGGCCGCCTCGTGAACCTGGGTTGCGCCACGGGCCACCCCAGCTTCGTGATGTCGTCTTCGTTCGCCAACCAGACCATCGCCCAGATCGAGCTGTTCACCAAGCCAGAAGCCTACGAAGTAGGCAAAGTCTATGTGCTGCCCAAGATTCTGGACGAAAAGGTGGCACGCCTGCACCTCAAGAAGGTGGGCGCGATGCTGACCGAGCTGACCGACGAACAAGCGGCCTATATCGGCGTGAAGAAGGAAGGCCCTTACAAGCCTGAAACATACCGCTATTGAGCTTCAGACTGCATTGCACCGTTCTTTCATAGAGAAAGACGGTGCAAAAATCATGGCTATTGGCGATTGTTTAGAGCTGATTTCAGATGTGAATCCATCTGTATTAGCTGCTAGTGAACGCCAACTGCTATCAAAATGAGAGAGGATTGCGCATGCGCGCTGATGTGTTTTTGGTGGATGCGGGCCTCGCATCAACGCGCTCGCAGGCGCAGCGGTTGATTGCGTCTGGCGTGCAGTGGCGCACCACGGTGCTGGCGCCATGGATCAAGGTTGCCAAGAATGGCGACGAGATTCCCGCGGGTGCCGAAGTGCAGTTGCTGGATGCCTCGGAAGCCAAGTACATCTCGCGCGGCGGCCTCAAGCTCGAAGGCGCGCTGGCGGCAACCGGCATTGCGGTAAAAGGCCTGCGCTGCCTCGATGTGGGCCAGAGCACAGGAGGCTTTACCGACTGTCTGCTGCAGGCGGGCGCTGCCCAGGTCATCGGTGTCGATGTGGGGCAGGGCCAGTTGCATGAGCGGCTGCGCAGCGATGCGCGCGTGGTCTGCGTTGAAGGCTTCAACGCGCGTTCGCTGACTCCGGAATCACTGCAGGCGGCGTGTGATGAAGCCCTTTGCGAAATCGTTGAAGAGCAAGAGGACAACGACACCCAGCCCGTGGCGCCCTATGCATGGATGCGCAATGGCGGCCAGGTGAGCGACGATTACGACGACAGCGATGACGCCAAGGAGCAGGAGATCGAGGATTTCAAGGCCGAGCGTAGCGCCAAGGCGCGAGCGCGGGTGGATGGAACGGCGCCTGTGGAGCGTCGCCGCAGGCCCGGCACTGAAAATGTGGACATCACACCCGCTTTCGATATGGTGACGGGCGATGTGTCGTTCATCTCGCTCACCTTGGTGCTTCCCGCTGTGGCGCGCGTGCTCAAACCCCATGGTCAGTTGCTGATGCTGGTCAAGCCTCAGTTTGAACTGCAGCCCGGACAGATTGGCAAGGGCGGCATTGTGCGCGATAAAGCCTTGTACGCTGAGGTGGAGCAGCGCATCCGTGATTGCCTCACGGACCAGGGCCTCACCGTCAAACAATGGCTCGATTCGCCCATTGAAGGCGGCGATGGCAACCACGAGTTTTTTGTACATGCCCAGCAGGGCGCGGACATCAAGGCGCCTGCAGTAGCCGGTACCAGCACCGATGCGGCAGAGTCCGATGAACCCAGGCCCGCGGTGAAGAAGGCCGCCAAACGCCCCTCACGTGCCGACATGCGTGCCAAGCGTGAAAAGCAGGAGCTGTACGAGGACCCCGAGGTGGCCAGTTTTGGCCAGCCCGGCCCCGCGCGTGCCAAGCAGAAAAAGCGCAACGAGCGCTGATCCATCACACCGACAAGACAAAGAGCAGGACGGTCATGACATTTCCCATCAGCTTTGAATTTTTCCCGCCCAAGACGCCCGAGGGTGCGCAGAAGCTGCGCGGCGTACGCCAGGATCTGTATACGCGAAAACCACAGTTCTGCTCCGTCACCTACGGTGCAGGCGGCTCCACGCAGGAGGGCACCTTTGGCGTGGTCAAGGCAATTTTGGGAGAAGGCGTGGATGCTGCGTCGCACTTCTCATGCGTGGGTGCAACCAAGGCCAGCGTGCGCGCGCAGCTGCAGCAGCTCAAGGACATGGGCGTCAAGCGTCTGGTGGCTTTGCGCGGCGATCTGCCCAGCGGCTATGGTTTGGGCGGAGAGTTCCACTATGCCAGCGATCTGGTGGCATTTATCAGACAGGAATTCGGCAATGACTTCCACATCGAAGTGGCGGCCTACCCGGAAATGCATCCGCAGTCGCGCAGCCCGGAGGCCGACCTGCAGGCCTTCATCACCAAGGTGAAAGCGGGTGCCGACTCGGCCATCACGCAGTACTTTTTCAATGCCGATGCGTTTTGCAGATTTCAAGATGATTTACAAAAACGCGGTGTCGACGTTCCGGTCATCCCAGGTATTATGCCGATCACCGGATCAACGCAGCTGATGCGTTTTTCCGATGCCTGTGGCGCAGAAATCCCCCGCTGGATCCGTCTGCGCCTGCAAGGCTTTGGCGATGATGTTGCCAGCATCCGCTCCTTTGGGCTGGATGTGGTGACGCAGATGTGCGAAGAGCTGCGCCGCAGAGGAGCGGTCGGCCTGCACTTTTACACGATGAACCAAAGCGCCGCCACACTGGCGATCTGCGACCGCCTGGGGCTGTAAGCGCCACTGCCTTGGCTCGCAGCGCAGTGGCTATCAGCGCTGCATGCATGCCCAGGGAGTTGCTGTTGCCACCATTGTTACCATCCATTTCGCCCAGCTGCCGCCGCCTGTTGGTTGCCATGGGCGCGGCGCTTCTGGCCAATGGTTGCGTACACGCGCCCGTGGATGGGGATGGCAACAACGCACAGGCGGCTGCAGACACCGCGCTTGCCGCGCCCAGCCCACAGGCACATCCAGGCGCTGGTGCAACAATGCCGCCGCCGCTTGCCGAGTTATCCGCGCCGCCTGCACTGCCGGCTGCCGCAGAGTCAGCGGCAATCTCCGCGCCTGCCACGGATGCTGCTGCAGCTTCTCCTGCACCCGACAGCGCAGGGGATCGCACTGCCGGTCTTTTTGACGAACGCCGTGGCCTGGGCCTGGCGCTGCCGCCATCGGGGCAGCTTGGCAGCGGAGACAGCCGTTCACGGCGCTGGGACGTTCCTGATATTCCCGATACCCTCCGGCAGGATCCCTATCGCGCGAGCGATCAGCAGGGCATGGCTTCCTGGTACGGCGGCCAGTTTCACGGACGCAAAACGGCCAACGGCGAGCGCTTCAACAAGGAAGGCTTCACCGCCGCCCACAAGACTCTGCCTTTTGGTACCCAGATCTGCGTGCGCAGCATGGTGACAGGCAAAACGGTGGTGGTGCGCATCAACGACCGCGGCCCCTACTCAGGTGATCGCATCATCGACCTCAGCCAGGGTGCTGCGCAGGAGTTGGGCATGCTGGGCCTGGGGATCAAGCCGGTCGAGCTGTGGACGCTGGACGACGATGCAGACCGGTGCCCCTCGTTTGTGACGGCCGCAGGCCGCAGTGGAGGGCGCCTGGCTGCACCTGCAGGCCGAGGCAGCAAATCCACCGTGGCGCGAGACAAAAATACCGGTCGCGTGAAGGCAACGGTACCCGCCAGAGCCAGCAAACCCGCGCCCAAGGCGGCACAGAAGCGCCGTTAAAAACAATAGCAACCATTGCATGCCTGCCATGCAATGGCGCCATATTCAATCCAATATCAGTCGCCGCCGCTTTCGAGCGTGTATCCGGCGTTGCTGTCTTGCTGCAGCAGCTCTGCCATCTGGGGCAGGGCTTGTTTCAACTGGTCTTGCAGCACATACGGCGGGTTGATGACGAACATGCCGCTGGCGGGCAGGCCGGGGCGTTTTTCATCGCCCTGGCGCATGGCGGCAGTGATCTTGCTGGATTTGACCGTCAACTCTGCATTCAGCCAGCTCTTGCCTGCCTTGTTGGCCAAGGTCTTGAGGCGGCGCGGCAGGTCGTGCGCTTCCTGGCGCGGGATGATCGGGTACCAGACGGCGTAGGTTCCTGTGGGAAAGCGCTGCAGGCTGTCCGTCACCATGTCCAGCACACGGCCGTAGTCGCTCTTCAATTCATAGCTGGGGTCGCACAGCACCAGTGCGCGGCGCGATGGCGGAGGCAGAAATTTTTTGACGCCGTCAAAACTATCTTCCATCAGTACCTGCACCTGCCGGCCGGCTCGGAGCTGGGCGATATTGCCCGAGAGCGATCGGAAATCGGTAGGGTGCAGCTCAAACAGCTTGAGCTTGTCGTGCTCGCGCAGCAGGCGCTGCGTGATGAAGGGCGAGCCCGGGTAGACCTTGACCGTGGTGCCATGGTTGAAGGCAGCCACCATGTCCACATAGTCCTGGAGCAGCGGGCACAGGTTTTCCGCACCTTCCAGGCGGAAGATGCCCTCATTCGCCTCAGCACTGGTGGTGGCGTAATCGCCATCCAGCCGGTACAGCCCGGCACCGGCATGGGTGTCCAGCACCGCCAGCGCAGCGTCCTTTTGCGTGAGGTATTGCAAGATGGCAATCAAGGTCGTGTGCTTGAGCACATCGGCATGGTTGCCGGCATGGAAGGCGTGGCGGTAACTGAACATAGGGCGCCAATGGTAGCGATCTTGGGGGCTGCAACCGGTCCAAAGGGGCATGTTGACACCTTTGAACAGGTTCTTTAACCCCTGGCCTGCAACGTGAATGGGTACTTTACGGCAGCCGCCGAAGCTTTTATAATGGAGGGCTTCGCAGCGATTTATGGGTCCCGCGGCGAAGCATGGCCGTCTTGTGCAGACATCTGCGCGAGCCAGCCATATCCCCGCCTAAGAGGCTTCCTGTACCGGCAATCCATAGGGCTGCCGGTATCAAGAAGAAGCACCGACCGCGGAAAAGGGCCTGCCAAACCCTCTATTGAAAGAGAAATCTCATGTCTACATTCAGCGCAAAACCCGCTGAGGTGCAACACGAGTGGTTTGTGATTGACGCCACCGATAAGGTGCTCGGACGTGTCGCCAGCGAAGTGGCACTCCGTCTGCGCGGCAAGCACAAGGCCATTTACACACCTCACGTTGACACCGGTGACTACATTGTCATCATCAACGCCTCCAAGCTCAAGGTCACTGGTACCAAGAACATGGACAAGGTGTACTACCGTCACTCGGGTTTCCCTGGCGGCATCACGGCAACCAATTTCCGTGACCTGCAAGCCAAGTTCCCCGGCCGCGCTCTGGAGAAGGCTGTCAAGGGCATGCTGCCCAAGGGTCCTCTGGGCTACGCCATGATCAAGAAGCTGAAGGTCTACGGTGGTGCTGAGCATCCTCACACCGCTCAACAGCCTAAAGTGCTGGATATCTAAGGAGTCTTGAGATGATTGGTGATTGGAACAATGGCACCGGCCGTCGCAAGTCTAGCGTCGCCCGTGTGTTTCTGAAGAAGGGCTCCGGCAAGATCACTGTGAATGGCAAAGACATTCAGCAGTACTTCGGCCGTGAAACCTCCATCATGATCGCAAAGCAGCCTCTGGTGCTGACCGGCAATGTCGAAGCTTTCGACATTCAGGTCAATGTGCACGGCGGCGGTGAATCCGGCCAGGCCGGTGCTACCCGCCACGGCATCACCCGCGCTCTGATCGACTACGATGCAGCACTGAAGCCACAGCTGAGCCAAGCCGGCTATGTGACCCGTGATGCACGTGAAGTTGAGCGTAAGAAGGTCGGTCTGCGTTCTGCACGCCGCGCAAAGCAGTTCTCCAAGCGTTAATTGCTGGCTACTTGCCTCCAAAAACCGTCCCTCGGGGCGGTTTTTTTATGTCCGCACCATCGCTGCAGCCTGCATTTCAGGCACCCGGCCCATACAGGCGGTCTGCGTGGCCCAATTCCCACACTGCGATTGGCGTCACCGCTGGCGCTGCAGCGCCGCAATCCCGATTGCGGTACCATCCTTTTCAACTATTCGATATTGACTGGAGTCGTCTCCCATGAGCGAAGTTGCTGAAACCTCTGTGGCAGAAATGCCCGCCCCCATCGTCTTCACCGACAGTGCAGCGGCCAAGGTGGCTGACCTGATTGCCGAAGAAGGCAACCCCGATCTGAAGCTGCGCGTGTTCGTGCAAGGCGGCGGCTGCTCGGGATTCCAGTATGGCTTTACCTTTGATGAAATCGCCAATGACGACGACACCACCATGACCAAGAATGGTGTGTCGTTGCTGATCGACGCGATGAGCTACCAGTACCTGCTGGGTGCCGAGATCGACTACAAGGAAGACCTGCAGGGCGCGCAGTTCGTGATCAAGAACCCGAACGCCACCACCACCTGCGGCTGCGGCTCAAGCTTCTCGGTATAAGCCACACGCTGCCCATGCAGGAAGGCGCCGCACCACACACAGCCTTCCCTTCATCATCGACCAAGCCGCTGCCCGCCAGCGGCTTTTGTTTTGCCTATGCCTGCTGAAATCACCCGTGCACCTCTGGCGCCGCACAAGGAGCGCCTGCTGTGGCTGGTGGCGATTGCCTTTTTCCTGCAATCGCTGGATGCCACGATTCTGAACACGGCGCTGCCCGCGATGGCCCGCTCGCTCGGGCAAAGCCCCCTGAAGATGCAATCGGTCATCGTGGCTTACTCGCTCACCACGGCCATGCTGATTCCGGCCTCCGGCTGGGTGGCCGACCGGTTTGGCACCAAGCGGGTGTTCATGTGGGCCATTGGCCTGTTTGTATTGGGATCGGTGCTGTGCGCACTCTCTCCGAGCCTGGGCTTTCTGATTGCCGCGCGTGTGGTGCAGGGTGTGGGCGGCGCCATGATGCTGCCGGTGGGGCGGCTTGCGGTGCTGCGCAGCCACCCCAAGGGGGATTTCATCCGCGCAATGAGTTTCATTGCCATACCGGGGCAAGTGGGCCCGCTGCTGGGCCCGACGTTGGGCGGCTGGCTGGTGGAGGTGGCAACCTGGAACTGGATTTTCTGGATCAATGTGCCAGTCGGCTTGTTCGGCATCTGGGCGACCAGGCGCTGGATGCCCGAGAGCGCCCCCGTTTTGCAACGCCAGTTTGATGGCGTGGGTTACGCGCTGCTGTCGTTCGGCATGGTGGCGATTTCGGTGGCGCTGGACGGCATGTCCGGCATGGGGCTGGGCATGGCGCTGGTGGTGGTGCTGATGGTGTTCGGCCTCGCAAGCCTTGCCAGCTACTGGATGCACGCGCTGCGCGTGCCCGAGCCGTTGTTCGCGCCGGTGCTGTTCCGTGTGCGCTCGCTGCGGGTGGGGTTGTTGGGCAATCTGTTTGCCCGCTTCGGCACGGGGGCTGCGCCGTTTCTGATTCCACTGCTGCTGCAGATAGGCCTGGGTCTTGCGCCGATGAACGCGGGTCTGATGATGCTGGCCACGGTGCTGGGCAGCATGCTGGTCAAGCGCATTGCGGTGCAGACCGTGCAGCGTTTTGGCTACCGGCGCGTGCTGCAGGTCAACTCCATCATGGTGGCCTTGATGCTGGCGACCTTTGGCTGGACGGTGCCTGGCCAGCCTACCTGGTTGTTGTTGCTGCAACTTTTTGTCTTTGGCGGCTTCAACTCCATGCAGTTCTCGGCAATGAACTCGGTCACGCTCAAAGATCTGGATGGCGAATTTGCCAGTAGCGGCAACAGTCTGCTGTCGATGGTGCAGATGCTGGCCATGGGCATCGGCGTGGCGCTGGCAGGGGCCTTGCTGTCGGGCTACGCGGAGATGTGGCAGGCCGATCCGGCCAAGTCATTGCGGGCCATCCACGCCACCTTCATGACTGTGGCGCTGATGACCTTGGCGGCCACCCTGGTGTTCAGCCAGCTGGACAAGGATGAGCCGGTCAAGCCTGCGCCCGATGGCGGCGATGCCTGATGACTCTGGCCCATGGTGTGAGCCCAGTGATTTCTAGTAGAAATGGCAATCAGCGATTGATGAATAAGCGCTGATTGCTATAAAAAAGAAGCTATCGAGCTCAGGCTGGATAGATGGCCCCCAGCACACGCGGCCCGCGTGCACCGGTGACCGCAGGCAGGTTGCCCGGCAGGCGGTGCCAGCACTGGTGGGCCAGCCAGGCAAAGGCGGCGGCTTCCACCTGCAGCGGCGGCAGGCCGTGGGCTACCGTACTGTCCACCTGCATGCCGGGTAGCAGGCTGGCAAGGCGTTGCATCAGGTGCTGGTTGAGCGCGCCGCCACCACACACCGCCAGTTGCTGGCCGGGGGCCGCGCCATGGCGCTGCATGTCTTGCGCAATAGCCTGAGCGGTGAACTCGGCAAGGGTGGCTTGCACATTGGCGGGAGCAGTCCCTGCTGCATGCGTGGCCAGCAGCGGCGCCAGCCACGCAGGATTGAACAGGTCGCGCCCGGTGCTCTTGGGCGGTTGCTGGGCCAGAAAGGGCTCGGCCAACAGGGCGGTCAGCAGGGCCGGTATCACCTGTCCGGAAGCGGCCCAGCGCCCGCCGTCATCGTAGGGTTTGCCGGTGTGCTGCTGGCTCCAGTGGTCCATGAGCGCATTGCCGGGGCCGCAATCCCAGCCGCGGACATCGCTTTGCGTGCGCAGATCGAGGCGGCTCACATTCGAGATGCCGCCGACATTGAGCACCCAGCGCAGCGCGCCCGGCGCGCCAAAAACGCCCTGGTGGAAGGCGGGCACCAGCGGCGCTCCCTGGCCGCCCGCAGCCACGTCGCGGCTGCGGAAATCGGCTACTACGGGGATGCCAGTCAGCTCGGCCAGCAGCGCCGGGCTGTTGATCTGCAAGGTGTAGCCGGTGCCATCCCACAGGCCTGGCTGGTGGCGCACCGTCTGGCCATGGGCGCCGATGGCGGCAATATCCGAAGCCTGCAAGCCGCCGCCCTGCAGCAGGGCGTGCACCACATCGGCATAGCAGCGTGCCAGGGCGTTGGCGGCCAGAGCGGCGCGGTGCAGCTCGTTCTCGCCTGCGCTGTTGAGCGCCAGTAATTCGGCGCGTAATGCGACGGAAAACGGAGCGCTGGCGAACTGCAGCACCTGCAGCTGCCCCTGCTCGAACTGGGCCAGCACGCCGTCTGCGCCGTCGAGTGAGGTGCCGGACATCAGGCCGATGAAACGTTCAGTCATGACTGCAGTATTCCCTACCAAAACCAAAGGCCCCAACGATAGCGCATCGCTGGGGCCTTTGGGCGTCTTTGCAGAGTCGCGCGTTACACGCGGCGGATTATTCGCTGGCGAGCGACTCCATCTGCGTATTGAGGGCGAGGCGCATGCTCCTGGAGAGCGCATCGAATGCAGGACGTGACTGCTTGTTGATCGGCTGGTTGGTTTCGCTGTTGGCCACCATGGCCAGCGGATCGACCTGGTCGCCTGCCACGCGGAACTCGAAATGCAGGTGCGGGCCGGTGGCCCAGCCGGTTTGGCCCACGGCGCCGATTTCTTCGCCCTGGGTCACTTTTTCGCCTTGCTTGACCTCAATGCGGCTGAGGTGGGCGTACACGGTTTCGTGCTTGTTGCCGTGGTCGATATAGATCACATTGCCATAGCCGTTCTGCACGCCGGCAAAGGTGACCACGCCGTCGCCCACGGTGCGCACGGGCGTGCCCTGCGGGGCGGCCAGGTCAGTGCCCTTGTGGGCGCTCCAGGTCTTGTGGATGGGGTGCAGGCGCATGGCAAATGCGCTGGAGACGCGGGTGAATTTGACCGGCGAGCCGATGTAGGTGCGCTGGTTGCTGTCACCTGCAAAGTTGTAGTAATCGCCCTTGGCCTTGGGCGAGGGCTGGAACCACAGCGCCTCGTGCGTCTTGCCGTTGTTGCGGAACTCGGCGCTCAACAGGCGCCCCGAGCGCAGGATTTCACCATCGGCTTCCAGGGTTTCGTAGACCAGCGAGAAGCGGTCGCCCGGGCGCAGCGCGCGGCGGAAATCGATCTTGTCGCCAAACACATCGGCCATCTGGTTGGCCACGTTGTCGGGAATGTTGGCTGCATCGGTGGATGCATACAGCGAGCTGCGGATGACGCCACCGGCCAGACGTGTTCCCCGGGTGAGCGGCACGAATTCGGTGATGGTGTCGAACTGCCGGCCGTTCTTGCGGATGGTGAAGCGCTGGAAGACCTCGCTGCTCTCTCCGGCCCAGCGCACGGTCAGTGCGGTCAGCTCGTGGGTGTTGGTGGTTTCTGCGGTGACCTGGCGGCCTGCCTTGCCGATGATGGCGGCGCGGGCCTTGGCATTGCTGCGGATGAAGGCGGCAGCGGCCGGATCGGCAACGCCCAGGCGGCGCAGCAGCGATTCGGGGGTATCGTTGCCGCGTACTTCATCGGTACGGTACAAAGAAAAACCTGGCCCATCGACCAGGTCTGCAATGGAAAACTCCGAAGCCAGCGAAGGAACGCTGTATTCCACCGTGTGCACCGGCATGTCTGCCGGGTTGGGGCCCAGCTGGGCCACGGCGAAGGCGCCGCCGCCGGCGGTCATCAGCAGAACGGCCAGGGCGGCCGCAATGCGCTTGGGGTGTTGTTGGGCGGTATTGACGAGCTGGCGCGCGATGGCGTGGCCTGCCGTGATGAATCCGTTGTTCAATGTTCAATCCCGATAAACGGTATGCAGTTTTGCCAGGCCGCATGCGCTTTGCGACAGCGGGACACAAAAGTCGACCGCGCTGATCTGCACGGCCTGTGACAAAAGGGCACAAAAAAAGGATGGATGCAGTGTTAACAACTATGGCTTTCTGCCACTACAGGCGACGTCTGACAGACGCGACTAGAATAAAACGCTGCAAAACAAGGGGCTGAGTATAACGCCCCTTGCTTTTTGGGCAACCTGAGAAACCCCATATGAATCAATCGACTGTTACAACTTATCCCGTGACCGACCGCGTGCAGGAGGCATTGCAGGTCAGCTTGCGTGGGGTGGACGAGCTGCTGCCTCAAGAAGACTGGATCAAGAAGCTGGCCAAATCGGAGGCCACCGGTGTGCCCCTGCGCATCAAGCTCGGCCTGGATCCCACCGCGCCCGATATCCATATCGGCCACACCGTGGTGCTCAACAAGATGCGCCAGTTGCAGAACCTGGGCCACACCGTGATCTTCCTGATCGGTGACTTCACCACCCTGATCGGTGACCCATCGGGCCGCAACAGCACGCGCCCGCCGCTGACGGCCGAGCAGATCAAGGTGAATGCCGAAACCTACCGCGAGCAGGCCTACAAGGTGCTGGACCCGAGCAAGACCGAGCTGCGCTACAACAGCGAATGGAGCGACAAGCTGGGGGCGCGGGGCATGATCGAGCTGTCGGCCAAGTACACCGTGGCCCGCATGATGGAGCGTAACGACTTTCACCAACGCTTTACAGAGGGCAGCTCCATCAGCCTGCACGAGTTTCTCTACCCGCTGCTGCAGGGGTATGACTCGGTCGCGCTCAAGAGCGACCTGGAACTGGGTGGCACCGACCAGAAGTTCAACCTGCTGATGGGCCGCCACCTGCAGATGGAATACCAGCAGGAGCCGCAATGCGTGCTGACCATGCCGCTGCTCGTGGGGCTCGATGGCGTGCACAAGATGTCCAAGTCCAAGAACAACTACATCGGCATCACCGAAGACGCCAACACCATGTTCGCCAAGGTGCTGTCGATCTCGGACGACCTGATGTGGGATTGGTTCACGCTGCTGTCCTTCATGAGCCTGCCTGAAATCGCTGCGCTCAAGCTGGAGATCGAAGGCGGCCGCAACCCCAAGGACGCCAAGGTCATGCTCGCCAAGGAAATCACTGCGCGCTTCCACAGCGGCGCGGCCGCCGAAGCGGCGGAGCAGGATTTCATCAACCGCAGCAAGGGCGGCATTCCCGACGAGATTCCGGAAGTCACCCTGACCGGTGCGCCGCTCGGCATTGGCGCCCTGCTCAAGCAGGCGGGCCTTGCACCATCGAGCAGCGAAGCCAATCGCCTGATCGATGGCGGCGGCGTTCGCGTTGATGGCTCTGTCGTCAGCGACAAGGCGCTCAAGCTGGATGCGGGCACTTTTGTGGTGCAGGTTGGTAAGCGCAAGTTTGCGCGGGTAACGCTGGCGTAAAGCTGGGCCCGCCGGGCTGGCCTTGCCGGGCTGGCTGTTCTATAAAAGAGCCGCTCCCCACCGGGAGCGGCTCTTTTTCTATCCGAACTCCTATTTTCATAGCTGCTGGCGCGCTCCAGCATATTACAGAAGGCCAAAATCATGAAAAAAAACAAGCCCCAAGTCCTGTGGGCGCTTGCCTTGGCGCTGGGCGTACCCGCCGCTGCCTGGGCGCGCGCTGGCGCCGAGCCCGGTGCCTCCGCCTGTCCGCCTTCGGTGCCGACCGACGCGCGCTGCTTCACTGCCGCGATGCCTTCCGGCGCGCAGGTGATGGCCATCATTCCAGCGGGCTGGCAGGCCGCGCAGGGCGTTGCGGTGATGCACGCCCACGGTGGCCCCAGCCTGGGCAAGGCCAATATCAAGCGGGTGGAAGAGGATGCCACCCGCTGGGCGGTGATGCCGGCCACCGGCTACGCCTGGGCAGGCACCAGCTACCGGCGCGGTGGCTACGGCGTGACAATGGCGGCAGACGACATGGAGGATCTGCGGCAATGGTTTGTGCAGCGTTTTGGCGAGCCGCGCCGCATGGTGCTGCACGGCCAAAGCTATGGCGGCGGCGTGGCATCGGTCGCGGCAGAGCGTTATGGCAGCCAGCCGGTGGGCAAATCAGGCCGCCCCGCGTTCGACGGTGTGTTGCTCACCAGCGGCGTGCTGGGCGGCGGTATCGATGCCTACACCATGCGGCTGGATTTGCGCGCGGTCTACCAGTATTACTGCCAAAACCACCCGTTGCCCAGCGAGCCGCAGTACCCGCTGTGGCAGGGGCTGCCAGCGGGCAATGCCATGACGCGCGCAGAGCTGGAGCGCCGCGTGCACGACTGCACCGGCATAGACAAACCAGCTGCCGAGCGCACGCCTGAGCAGTCCCTGCGTCTGCAGGGCATTCTGGCGGCGGTGCCCGTTACCGAGAAAAGCCTGAACGGCCACCTGAACTGGGCGACGTTTCTCTTCCGCGATCTGACGCAGCACCGCCTGGGCAACCGCAACCCTTTTGACAACACCCACACCTATTACCGGGGCGTGGATGCACAGGCACAGCAGCAACTGAATGCAGGCGTGCTGCGCTATGCAGCCGACCCGCAGGCCGTGGGCCAATTGCTGGCGGACAGCCGCCCCTCGGGCCGCACGCAACTGCCGACCGTTACCCTGCGTGGCATCCGCGACCAGACGGCTTTTGTGGAACTGGCCAACAGCTACCAGCAGATCCGGGAAGCGGCAGGCACGGCGGGCTCGCTGGTGCAGCTCTATACCAGCGAGAGCGGCCACAGCTACCTGAGCGACCCGGAATACCGCGCCGCCATGACTGGCTTGCTGGCCTGGATCGACCGGGGCGACAAGCCTACGCCGCGCAGCGTGGCCGAGCGCTGCACCCAGGAGGCATCCCGCCCTGCCGTGGCACAGGAGGGCAAGACCAGCAGCAACACGGGCTGCCACATCGAACAGGATTACCAGCCCCAGCCCATTGGTATCCGGGTGCCCGGGCCGCGCCTTTGAGGGCCGCGTGGGTACTGCTCGCGCGGCTATGCCTTTTTTTAAGCGCTGGCTCTACAGATAAGCGTTTTTTGCTATCAACAAGATAGTTTACGTCCGCATTCGTGAAGCGGCGCGCGTGAAGGCGCGCCGCAGACTCGGATTCTGCCGCGCTGCTATCGTGGGTGTTTGGTTTGAAAGGACATCCATGCAAGATCGTGTCAATCTGGGCAAAGCCCTTCCCGCCATCTACAAGGCCGTTGCAGCCACTGACGAGCTTGCCACCAAGGCAGCCATCGATGCTGGCTGGAGCGCAGGCTTTACCCACCTTATCAAAATGCGCGCCTCGCAGATTAATGGCTGCGCGTTCTGCCTGCGCATGCATTCGCGCGACGCGCTCGCATCGGGCGAAAGCGCTGACCGCCTGGCCGTGCTGCCCGGCTGGCGCGAGACCGGCTACTTCAGCGCCAAGGAGCAAGCGGGCCTGGCGCTGACCGAGGCCATCACCCAGATTGCAGACGGCCAACTGCCCGACGAGGTGTACGCTGCTGCTGCCACGCAACTGAACCCCGCCGAGATCGCCTCCATCGAATGGCTGGCCATCGTCATCAACATGTGGAACCGCGTGGCCATCTCCAGCCGCTACCCAGTAGCTCCCTGATTTGGGTTGCAAACAAAAGAATGGCTTTGCTGCCGTGTGCTGCATGCTATTGAAAATATAGTATTCAGATCACTGCAGTTCAATCTTTGCCTGCGCTGCAATCCGCTTCCACAGCGCAATCTCATCGGCCTGAAACCTGCGCATCTGTTCCGGGCCGCCGCTCATGGCAGTGGCGCCCAGGTGGGCGTAGAACTGCTGGGTCTCGGGCAGGCTGGCAATCTGGGTGAACCAGGTGGCCAACTTGGCGGCAATATCGGGCGGCGTCTTGCTGCTCACCATTGCACCCACCCAGGTATACGCCTCGATGCCGGGCAGGCCCGCCTCCTTGGCGGTCGGCACCTGCGGCAAGGCGGGCACGCGCGCGTCCGATGCCACAGCCAAGCCCCTGAGGCGTCCGGCCTTGATCAGCTCCTGCACCGAGGTGGCCTCGGCAAACGCATAGTCCACGGTATGGCCTGCGACGGCGGTGGCCACTTCGCCCGCGCCCTTGAAAGGCACATGCACGGTCTGCACCTTGGCCACATCGTTGAGTAATTCGCCCATCAACTGGTAGCCCGCCGATCCAGCGCCAAAATTGACCTTGCCCGGCGCAGCCTGTGCCTTGGCCACCAGCTCGCGCAGCGTCTTCACCTCGCCATCGCCGGGCGCCACCACCACGGCGGGGGCGCGCATCAGCATGGTAAGCGGTGCAAAATCTTTTTGCGGATCGTAGGGCAGGGCTTTGAACAGCGCGGTATTGACCGCCAGAGTGGAATTGCTGCCGATGAACACCGTATAGCCATCAGCGGGCGCCGACAGCGCCTGCTTGACGGCAATGAACCCGTTGCCGCCGGGCCGGTTCTCCACCACCACGGGCTGGCCGGTCACTTCCTGCAGCTTTTTGCTGTAGTAGCGCGCCGACGTATCGGTGCCGCTGCCCGGCCCGAAGGGCACGATAAATTTGATCGGCTTGCTGGGAAAATCCTGCGCGTGCAGCACCGGGCTGAATGCGGCCATCAGGCTGACGGCGCACAGCGCGAGCGCGCCGCGACGGGTAAAGAAGGTGTTCAAAGCGGTCTCCTACTGTCGTTATAGGCTGCGCGCCTGTGCGGCGCAGTCAAAACCGACTGTAGGGAGGGCGCCTGGGCCTGTCTATGTGCGATTTGGGTGGGCGTGATATGCAGGGCGTATCAAGACGGGGCTCGCGACCAGAAGACTGTGTTTTCGGGCGCGGTAGGCGTCAGCAGCATACTGCTCTCACGGTCCTCGAAAACCATGATTGCTGTGATGTGCACGCCATCATTGGCAAATAGTGTTTTGACACGTGCTGGCCCATAGCTCTTATGAATAAGGAGATCGCCTAGCGAAACCGTGCCCAATCCGGTCACTTGAAGTGATTCTGGGCTTTGGTAGTTATCGATGGCCTTTTGCACTGCAAGGTCTGATTCCTGCTTATCTTGGCCAAATTTTGCCCACAAGCGCGGTAGGCGCTGCTCTAAAACAAGATCGCTGTAGTCTTGCCAATCCCATTTGGATCCCAGAAGATCTGTGCGCTGGGGCGAAGGCAGAGCGTCAAACAGGTCTTTGCCAGTGAGAGCGAGATAGGCGTGGTAGGGGGCTGCGCCATAGGACTCCCACTCGGCACCTTCGCTGGGGTTTGTGGCGACGGAATCGGCCAGATCAGCCAGTGAATCGGCATCGCTCAAAGCGCTTTCGTATACCGCTTGCCCTTGCCCAATGAGCCAGATGCGAAAGTACTCAAAGCCGCTGTCCGTGCCATGGCCACGATTGAGGAGCAGGCCCGCCGCCCACACATCGCCCTGGTCGGCCTTTTCACGAAACTGATCAAACCGAATTTGAAAATCAACCACTTCTTGTGAGGTTCGTTGTGCAAGCGTTTGACCAAGGCGTTGTGCGTGCTGTGCATCGCCGCCGGGACCTTTGGCTTGTTCAATCAATGTCCAAAATTGTTGTTCGGTCATAGAGGTTGCGCTGCGGGGTGGGGCATTCAAGATGTTGAGCAAATAAGGACCTATACAGAAGACAAGTGCCACCAAAACCAGGGGTATACCCAGCAACCACCACAGCATGATTTTGCTTTCACGCCGAAAGTGGTGGTTGATGCCTGGGGTTTTCTTGTCTTTCATCCGATCTCCTGCCGATCCCCGATCGCCGCCCGCGTTGCCGCCGCCTGCAGCTGGAGCCAGGCGCAGAAGGCAGTGACCTCGGGGCGCTGCTGGCTGCGCGGGCCGATCAGCAGCCAGTAGGCGAGGGGCGAATCCATGCGGAATTCGGGCAGTACCTCGACCAGGTCGCCGCTGGCCAGCGAATCGGCGACCAGCGGCATGCGGGCGAGGGCCAGGCCCTGGCCGGTGAGGGCCGCCTGGGCGATCTGGTGGGCATAGTTGAGGAACAGCCAGCGCTTGGGCTGCAGGTTGGCGCAGCCATGCAGATCCAGCCAGCGCTCCCAGGTCAGCCAGTCCAGGTGCTGCAGGCGGTGGGCGTCGCCCGCTTCGATCAGGGTGTGGCGGGCTACATCGGCTGGCTGGGTGATGGGTGGAGAGCTTTTGAGCAGCCAGGGGCTCGCGACAACGGCCAGCTGCTCGCCAAACAGGCGTTGCGCGCCGCGCGCGGCGTGCTGAGGCAGGCTATAGCGCAGGGCCAGATCGACATCGGAGGTTTCCAGATCCAGCACGTTGTCGGTGGCATCGATGCGGATATCGATCTCGGGGTTGTCACGCTGAAATGCTTCCATGCGCGGAATGAGCCACATCGACGCAAAGCTGGCCCAGGTGGTGATGGCCACGCTTTTGCGGCCGCTGGTCTGGCGGATCAGGCGCACGGAGGCATCGATGCGCTCCAGTGCCGGGGTGACGGCGCGCTGCAACTGCGCACCGGCGCTGGTGAGTTCCACCGCGCGGGTGTGGCGCAGGAAGAGCGCAACGCCCACCTCGTCTTCCAGCGCCTGGATTTGGCGGCTGACAGCCGATTGGGTCAGCGCCAGCTCTTCCGCTGCCGCGCGGAAGTTCAGATAACGTGCCACAGCCAGAAAGGCGCGCAGGTGTCCGACGGCAATCGGGCGGGTGCGGAGCGGCGATGTCGGCTGGGCGTCGTCGGGCATGGTGTGTGGCAGTGTCGACACAGGGGGCACTGCAGCAGGTTCAGGAAATGCCTGTCTGGTGCAGAGGCGATCTGCCATTTTCAGGCTTTATGTGCGCGCGGCACCTGTTGTGGGCTTGCAGCTTGCTGGCGCCAAGCCCCACTGTGGCAGGAAGTACACAGAGGCTGGCCGGGTAGCCAACAAGAGAAGCTTGAACGCTCATCTTTTGATAGCTAAAGACTCGCCCCCTTTATACGCAAGCTCATCAAATCATCAAATACTAGGGTAAACCATTAATGCATAACCCGCATGGATCGGCACTCTTTAATTCATTGGACGGCCTGGTAGCTAAGGAGGAAGATACGTTCCTAGGGTTAACCCGATGTTCTATCCGGGGCACCCACAGCAAGGAATTCATACCATGGCAATGTCTGCATCTCATGTTCTGTCCGCTGGCACTATTGCGGGTGCTGGCGCTCTGCGCTCCTCCGGCCGTGCTGCATCGGCAGCGGCAGAGATGCGCACTCTGGCCGTTGGTCAGGCCAACAGTTTTGTTCCGCAACGCGATGCAGTGCTGCGCGTCTCGCAAGGTGCTGCGTGGGTGACCCTCGGCCTGGGTCTGAGCAACGAAGCGGGCCAAAAGGCAGGTGACGTGGTTCTGCAAGCGGGCCAGACTCTGCAACTCAAGGCAGGCCAATCGGTGGTGCTCGAAGGCAAGGGCCGCGAGCCGCTGGTCTACCACTTCCCCAAGATCCAAGGCGGCCAGCCCAATCTGGACGAGCAGCCTGCCAAGTGGTTCTCCCGCTTTCAGTGGGGCAAGACCGACGGCAGCATGCTCTACAACATCTGAGTTGATGCATATCAATTACGCCGCGGCGGCGTAGTCCCCAACAGCCTGCCTTGTGCAGGCTGTTTTGTTTCAGGGTGTCGCATCGGGTGCCCGCCTGCACGGCATGGGGTGCGGGCGCGCGATAATTGCGCAGTTTTGTCCTTCTGACCCCATTGGGCAGCGTCCTCTGGCTGTCCCCCATTCATTTCCATGACTGCTCCACTCGACATCATCATCATGGCCGCGGGCAAAGGCACGCGCATGAAAAGCCGCCATCCCAAGGTTTTGCAAAAGCTGGCGGGGCGCGCCTTGCTGCAGCATGTGCTGCACACGGCAGGCCAGTTGCAGGCACGCTCTGCGGTGGTGATCACCGGGCACGGTGCTGCAGAAGTAGAAGCTGCCACCACAAAAGGAGCGGGCGCCGGGGCTGGTTTTGATCTGAGGTTTGTGCGGCAGGAGCCGCAACTGGGTACCGGCCACGCCGTGCAACAGGCTGTGCCAGCTTTGGCGGGCGATGGCATGGCGGTGATATTGTCGGGCGATGTGCCGCTGACGCAAGCCGATACCCTGCAAGACCTGCTGCGCGCCGCTGGCAGTGACAAGATGGCGCTGCTCACGGTTGCCATGCCTGACCCGACCGGCTATGGCCGTATCGTGCGCAACGATGCAGGCACTGTGCAGCGGATCGTCGAACAAAAAGACGCCAACGATACCGAGCGGGCCATCACGGAGATCTACAGCGGCATCATGGCCGTGCCAGTCAAACACCTGACCCCATGGTTGGCGAAGCTGAGCAACAACAATGCACAGGGCGAGTACTACCTGACCGATATCGTCGCCATGGCGGTGACAGACGGCGTGCCGGTGGTAGGCCACCGCATCAGCGATGTGCTGCAGGTGGCGGGGGTCAACAGCCCCTTGCAACTGGCCGAACTGGAGCGTGCCCACCAATTGCGAGCCGCCCGCGCGCTGATGGAGCAGGGCGTACGCCTGGCCGATCCGGCGCGCTTTGATCTGCGTGACGACGCACGGGGCATGCCCGCGCAATTGGTCTGCGGGCAGGATGTGGACATTGATGTGGGCTGCATCTTTACCGGCAAAGTGTCCATTGGAGACGGGGCACAGATCGGTGCCCACTGCCACATCAGTAATGCCAGCATTGCTGCAGGAGCGGTGATCCATCCCTTTACCCATATCGACGGCGAGAAGCTGGGGGCCAGTGTGGGCGAAGGCGCATTGATCGGGCCATTCGCACGTCTGCGCCCTGGCGCGCAGTTGGGCCGCGAAGTACATATCGGCAACTTCGTCGAGGTGAAAAACTCCACGCTGGCCGACGGCGCCAAGGCCAACCACCTGGCCTATCTGGGCGATGCAACGGTGGGCGAGCGGGTCAATTACGGCGCAGGCAGCATCACTGCCAATTACGATGGCGCCAACAAACACCGCACGGTGATCGAGGCGGATGTGCACATTGGCAGCAATTGCGTACTGGTGGCGCCCGTCACCATCGGCGCGGGGGGGACGGTGGGTGGCGGCTCCACCATCACCAAGAATACGCTGCCCGGCGCCTTGAGCGTGGCGCGGGGCAAGCAGGTGAGCATTGCCAACTGGGCGCGGCCTGCCAAGAAAACAAGCAGTTAAGCCTATGGCGCGATGCGTCCCAGCCAAGCTGGGTGATAGACCGCAAGCAGGTAAGAGCCACTAACACAACCCTTGATACGTCGTTGTTTGGTCGGGGGCGCCTAGCCGGGGGCGCCCAGCCGGGGGCGCCTAGCCGGGGGCGCCCAGCCTCTTCGTACGTCTGAAGTCTGAACTGCCTGCGGCTTCGCCTGGCGCGGCCCGGCCTAGCGCGGCCCGGCCTGGCGCGACGCGACGCGACGCCTCGACCGCAAATCTAAGATTTACTGCGTTGTATTAGGTTCTATGTTTTGCGTCAAGCGACTTTCGGCAATAGTTGCTCCGGATTAAAGGCGGTCTGGCCTCTCCAAATTGCAAATGCCACTCGTAAA
>NZ_JACHKZ010000036.1 GCF_014207855.1 Comamonas odontotermitis
TCGCCAACACCAAAAAACAAACCTTGCGAACCGCGCTCTTTCGAGTCTGGCAGCTTCGCAAGGCGTTGTGCTGTCGATGGATCGTATTGTATAGGAGTTTTCCCAGGGTTTTTGACAATTTGTCACTTCATCTTCATAAATTTGTCAGGCAGCGCCCGCAACGGCCTTTTCAAGCGCCTCCACGAACATATCAGCCACCTTGAAGCCGGCCTGCTGCTCGATTTCCTGGAAGCAGGTGGGACTGGTGACATTGATTTCAGTGATGCTGTGCCCAATGACATCAAGTCCGATCAACAGCAATCCGCGCGGCGCCAGCTTGGCGCCGACCTGTTCGGCAATGGCGCGGTCTTCGGCCTCCAGGGGCTGGGCTACGCCTTTGCCACCCGCAGCCAGGTTGCCCCGCACTTCATTGCCTTGTGGAATGCGCGCCAGGCAATATGGCACGGGCTGGCCGCCAATGATGAGTACGCGCTTGTCGCCCTTGACGATTTCCGGCAGGTATTTCTGCACCATGACGCTTTGCGCGCCCCCCAGGTTCAGGGTTTCGATGATGCTGCCCAGGTTCATGCCATCGGGGCCCACGCGGAAGATTCCCATGCCGCCCATGCCGTCGAGGGGCTTGAGGATGATGTCCTGGTGCTTGGCGTGAAAGTCACGGATGTCCTGCGCACTGCGTGTCACCAGAGTCGGCGGTGTGTACTGGGCGAATTCCATGACGGCCAGCTTTTCGGGGTGGTCGCGCAGCGAGGCAGGCTTGTTGTAGACCTTGGCGCCTTCGCGCTCGGCCTGCTCCAGCAAGTGGGTGGAGTAGAAGTATTCGCTGTCAAACGGCGGGTCCTTGCGCATGACGATGGCGTCAAAGCTGGCCAGCTCGGCACGGCGGCTCTGGGTTTCGTCAAACCAGGCAGATTCGTTGCCCGTCAGCAGGATGTCGCGCACGCGGGCGGTGACTTTTTCTCCGCTGATCCAGTGCATGTCCTGGGGCTCGCAGGCGCTGATGCGGTGGCCCTTTGCCTGGGCACTGCGCATCATGGCAAAGGTGCTGTCCTTGTAGATTTTGAAGGTTTCGAGCGGATCGGCAACAAAGAGGATATGCATGGTGTGACGGGCTGCCTCACAACAGCCACTATTCTTTCAATAGCTGCTTGCGCCCATCAAGTGAGCGCAAGCTGGCAAAACAATCAATGAAGCGCAGCCATTCTGCGATCATCGCTTGCCGTAATGTTGCACAAAAAGCGCAAGGCTGCCTGCCACCACGCCCCAAAAGGCTGATCCGACTCCGGCTATTGTCACGCCGCTCACAGTGACCAGAAAGGTGATCAGCGCGGCTTCCCGGTACTGCTCGCTCTGCACCGCCATGAACAGACCATTGCCAATGGTGCCCAGGAGCGCAATGCCAGCGATCGCAACCACCAGCTCGTGCGGGAAGGCGGTAAGCAGGCCCGCAATCACCACGCCAAAGCATCCAATCAACACGTAGATGATGCCGCAGACCACGGCAGCCGCATACCTGCGGGCTTTGTCGGGGTGCGCTTCAGGCCCCATGCAGATGGCAGCGGTGATGGCCGCCAGGTTGATGGCATAGCCGCCAAAAGGCGCCAACACCAGAGTTGCCAAGCCGGTGATGGAGATCAATTTGGAGATGGGCAAGTCGTAGCCTGTGCCCCTGATGACGGCCACGCCCGGCAAGTTCTGCGATGCCATGGTGACGACAAATAGCGGCAGGGCCAGGCTGATGGCCGCTTGCAGGCTGAAGGCAGGCATGGTGAAGACGGGAAAGGTCAGCCCGGGCTGCACGGCTGCCCACTGGATCTTGCCTTGCACGAGCGCCACCACAACACCGACCGCCAGCGTCAGCATGACGGCATAGCGCGGCACCCATCGGCGCCCCAGCAGATAGGTGACCAGCATGGCAACCACCAGCCAGGTATTGGTCTGCGCCGCAGCAAAGGCATCTAACCCGAAGCGGGTGAGCACGCCAGCGAGCAATGCCGATGCGATGGCAATGGGGATGCGGTTCATCAGGCGCTCGAACCACCCGGTGAAGCCTACCAGGGTGATGAGCGCAGCACTCAGCACAAAGGCACCGATGGCTTCGTTCATGGTGAACGCGCCCATGGCGCCTGCCGTTGCCAGCACGGCGGCACCCGGCGTGGACCACGCCACCACCACCGGTTTTCGCCACCACATGCTGGGCAGCCAGCAGCACAGGCCCACTCCGATGCCCAGCGCCCACACCCAGGACGATAGCTGCGCAGGCGTGGCACCAAAGCTTTGCGCTGCCTGAAAGACCACGGCAATGGAGCTGGTGAGGCCCACCAGCACTGTCACAAAGCCTGCCACGAGCGCCGATACGCTCAGATCCTTGAAAAACCGCATAGTGCATGGGGCTGGCTGGCGGAATGTGAACGTGAACGCGCGCGAGGCACCCACCAGTAGCAGCTATCAAATAAATAGCTATCGGCGCTTATCTGTGATACACCGATAGCCAGAAAGACTTAGATTTCCAGTTTGGAGCCCAGCTCCACCAGGCTGTTGCTGGGCAGCAGCAGAAACTCTGCCGCGCCCGCTGCATTGTGGTGCATTTGCGCAAACAGTTTCTGTCGCCACGGCGCCATGCCGGCGCTGGCTTTGTCGGTGGGCACGAACACGTCGCGCGAGAGGAAGTAGCTCGTGCTCATCGCTTCAGTGTCGCAGCCGCGCAGGCGCAGCTGCTGCAGCGCAAGGGGTACGTCCACGTCGTTTTTGAACCCGTAGTTCAGCTGCACCTGCCAGCAATCGCTGCCCAGGGGCTCAATCGCAGTGCGCTTGTCCATGCCAATCCAGGGCACCTCGTGATAGACGATGGTGACGAAGATGTTCTGCTCGTGCAAGACCTTGTTATGCTTGAGGTTGTGCAGCAGCGCGGTGGGCACCACGTTCGGGTCGGAGGTGAGAAAGACGGCCGTGCCCGCCACGCGCGTAGGCGGTGCCTGCAGCACCATCTGCAAAAAGCCTTTGAGCTCGATGCCATTGGCATGCAGCGATTGGTAGACCAGCTCGCGCCCGCGCTTCCAGGTCATCATCATGGTGAACATCGACAGGCCGATCACCAACGGGAACCAGCCGCCGTCAAACAGCTTGAGCAGGTTGGAGGCGAAGAAGGTGAAGTCGATGCAGAAGAAAAACAGCGTGGGGGCCAACGCCACCCACAGGGGATATTTCCAGCCAAAGCGGAGCACGAAGAAGGTGAGCACCGTGGTGATCGTCATGTCCAGGGTGACTGCAATGCCGTAGGCCGCGGCCATGTTGCTGCTGGATTTGAACAGCAGCACCGCCAGCACAATGGCCCAGAACAGGCCCCAGTTGACGAAGGGGATGTAGATCTGTCCGGTATCGCGCACGCTGGTGTGCTGGATCTGTATGCGCGGCAGGTAGCCCAGCTGGATCACCTGCTTGGTAACGCTGAAAGCGCCTGTGATCAGCGCCTGCGACGCAATCACCGTGGCCATGGTGGCCAGTACCACGACTGGCAGCAGCGCCCATTGCGGCGCCAGCATGAAAAACGGGTTCTTCACCGCATCGGCGTTTTCCAGCACCAGGGCGCCCTGGCCAAAGTAATTGAGCACCAGCGATGGCATGGCAATGCCGAACCAGGCCAGGCGAATCGGCTTTTTGCCGAAGTGGCCCATGTCGGCATAGAGAGCCTCGGCGCCCGTCACACACAATACCACCGCGCCCAGAATGATGAAACTGATGCCTGGGTTGGCGATGATGAAGCGCAGTGCGTAATGTGGGCTGAGCGCCCACAGCACCTGTGGATGGTCCACGATGTTCCACAGGCCCAGTGCGGCAATGCTGAGGAACCAGACCACCATGATCGGCCCGAAGAATTTGCCAATACCTGCCGTTCCCCGCTTTTGCACCATGAAAAGCGCCAGCAGCACCACCAGGGTGAGCGGAATCACCCAGGATTTGAACGCGGGCGAGACGACTTCGAGGCCTTCGACCGCTGAAAGCACCGAGATAGAGGGTGTGATCACCCCGTCGCCGTAAAACAGACAGGTGCCAAAGATGCCGATCAGCATCAGCACGGAGCGCAGGCGCGGCTTGTCCTTGACCGCCTGCGAGGCCAGCGCCAGCATGGCGATCAGGCCGCCTTCGCCGTTGTTGTCTGCCCGCAGCACCAGCACCACGTACTTGAGCGAGACGATGAGCGTCAAGGTCCAGAACAGGATGGAGAGCACGCCATAGACGTTGTCGTGGGTGAACGGTACATGGCCGGAGCCAAATACCTCTTTGAGCGAATACAGCACGCTGGTGCCGATATCGCCATAGACCACGCCGACCGCTCCCAGCGTCAGGGCAGAGAGCGATGATTTCTTGCTGTTTTGCACGTCAAGCCTTTGTGCCATGCCGCGCAGGGCATGCGTGTAATGATTTGGTTTGCATTGTGCGCTTGTTGCTGTGCCCGCAGTGCTGCGGCGCATCAGGGCAAGCCCGAATGGTGCGAACCATCGGGCTTGGAGTTGTTTTCAAGTCACCACAGGGATTTCCGGCGAAGAGATCGCTCAGTCGTAGATCTCGGCGTCCGGGTCGGTGGCTTCCAGTTCGTAGCTTGCCGCCAACATGGCAAGGCGCGCCACCACGCCGTACATATAGAAACGATTGGGAGCACTGGCGCCCACCGAGTCACCGGGCGAGATGCCGTGCTCAAACGCAAGCGGAATGAAATGGGCGCCAGGCACATTCAGGTTCTCTTCTGCGCCCCGGTCAGAATGCGCGCGGTAGTAGCCGCCCACCACATAGCGGTCGATCATGTAGACCACGGGCTCGGCCGCTTCGCCATCCATCCGCTCGACAGTCTGCACGCCTTCCTGAATGATCATGTCGTGCACCAGTTGGCCGTCCTTGACGAGGGACATCTGGTTCTTGGTCTTGGCAGGCAGCTGCCCCAGCTCCTTGGCATCGTGCACGGTCATCACGCCCATGCCATAGGTGCCGTTGTCTGCCTTGACGACGACGAACGGCGTCTCCTTGATGCCATATTCCTTGTACTTGCGGCGCACCTTGGTCAACATGGCGTCGACATCTTCACGCAGCTCATCGAGCGCATGCTCGCCACTGTCGTTGAAGTCCACCCCCTGGCGGCTGGTAAACAGCGGGTTGATCAGCCAGGGATCGATGCCCATCAGCTTGCCAAAGCGCTTGGCCACTTCCTCGTAGCTCTGGAAATGGCGGCTCTTGCGGCGCACGCTCCAGCCGGCATGCAGGGGCGGCAGAACAAACTGCTCGTATACCTCTTCCAGAATCCCGGGGGCTCCCTTGGAGAGGTCGTTGTTCAGCAAGATCGTGCAGGGGTCAAAGTACTTGAGCCCCAGGCGGCGGCCATGGCGCAATGCGGGCTCCACCACCAGCTCCTGGTTGCCTACCTTCAGCTTGACGGTTTCCTTGATGTCCGGATCGATTGAGCCGATGCGCACATTGAGCCCAGCCATCGAGAAGATGTTCTGCAGTTGCGCCAGGTTGGCCAGGTACTGCGGATTGCGCGTCTGGTTTTCGGGAATGATCAGCAGGTTGCGCGCCTCAGGGCATATCTTTTCGATAGCAGCCATCGCAGACTGCACGGCCAGCGGAATCATTTCCGGCGTCAGATTGTTCCAACCACCGGGAAACAGGTTGGTGTCCACCGGGGCCACCTTGAAGCCTGCGTTGCGAATGTCCACCGACGAGTACAGGGGCGGGGTGTGTTCCATCCACTCCAGGCGGAACCAGCGCTCGATCGCGGGCATGGCGTCGAGCATCCGTTGTTCCAGTTCGTTGATGGGCCCCGTTAGGGCTGTTATGAGATTCGGGACCATAGATGAAGGTTGTTTGAGGGCTCAAAAAGAACGAGCAAAAAACAATTGCGTGTCAATTGTAGAGAGTTGACGCCCAAAGTCACCCTCTCTTGTAACGGCACGGGCATAAGCAAATGCTCACCTGCGCCAGAAAGCTGGCGTCAGCAGGGCAAGGAAGCTCAAAATTTCCAGGCGCCCCATCAGCATGCCCAGCGTCGTCACGCTGAGCTGGAAGCTGGTCAGACCCGCAAAATTGTTACTGGGGCCCAGGTCGCCCCAGCCGACGCCTGCGCAGTTGACGCTTGCCAGCACGGCGCCCAGCGCATTCATGAAATCCATGTCTGTCAGCAGCAAGGCCATGGTGAGCACGGCAATCGTGGCGCAGTACACCAGCATGAAGGCCAGCACCGAGAAAATCACGCGCTCGTCGATGGCATTACCGCCAATGGTGACGGGCTGCACCGCATTGGGGTGCACCAGACGCCGCATCTCGCGCCGCGTCTGCTTGAGCAGTAGCAGCATGCGGATCATCTTGATGCCGCCGCCGGTCGAGCCTGCGCTCGTCGCCACACCCGACAGCAGCAGCATCAGAACGGGTGCAAAAGGGGGCCACAGGCCGAAATCCACCGTCGCATACCCCGTGGTGGTGGCCACCGAGACCGTGTTGAACACCGCATGGCGCACCGCCTCAGCAGGCCCATAGACGCCTTTGACCCACAAAATCACGCCAATCACCAAGCCAGCGCCCACCAAGGTTCCCAGGGTGGCACACACTTCCGGCTCCTTGTAGAGCACCGACATGCGGCGTTTGCGCAGCGCGACGAAGTAAAGCGCGAAATTGCAGCTCGCCAGCAGCATGAAGAAGATGCAGATGCCTTCGATCAGCGGCGAGTTGAAATAGGCAAAGCTGGCGTCATGCGGCGTGAGCCCGCCCAGGCTGACCGTGGTGAACATCAGCATGATGGCGTCCAGCGGCGTCATGCCGGCCAGCCAGTAGGCGAGCGCGCAGGCGAGAGAAAAAACGCCGTAGACGGTCCACAGCCCCTTGGCGGTCTCGGCCATGCGGGGCGTCAGCTTGGTGTCCTTGACGGGGCCCGCCGCCTCTGCCCGAAACAGCTGGCTGCCCCCCATGCCCAGCATGGGCAGAATAGCCACCGCCAGAATCAGAATCCCCATGCCGCCCATCCACTGCAGAAAGGTGCGCCAGATGTTCAGGGAAACCGGCAGGGTGTCCACATGGTTGAGCACGGTGGCACCCGTGGTGGTGAGCCCCGACACCGCCTCGAAATAGGCATGCTGCCAGCTCAGCGCCCGGCCGATCTGCCCATAGCCCAGGTACAGGGGCAAGGCGGCAAAAAGCGGAAATGCAGTCCAGACAAAAGCAACCAGGATGATGCCGTGGCGGGCCTGCAGTTCACGCTGCTCGTGGCGCGCGCTCCACCACAAGAGCAGGCCGCAGATCCAGGCAAGCCCCATGGCGCGGGGGTAGACGCTGAAGATGCCATCGTCGAAGGCGAGCGACGCAGCAGCCGGCACGGCCATGGTGCAGCCAAACATGAGCAGCAGCACACCCAGGATGCGCAGAACAGGTCGCAGATCGGTCATCGCGGCGCCTAAAAGAAGGTGACTCCGACCCGGAAGAGCGATTCCACCTCATGCACCAGGCGCTTGTTGGGCAGGAACAGGATCACGTGGTCATTGCTCTGGATGATGGTGCCGCTGGTGGGCACGATCACCTGGGGCGGCTCCTTCGCATCAGCCGCCTGGCCTTCGCGCTCCGGCGCTTCGCTGCCATTGGTGTTGCGCGCATCGGGCTCGGGCAGGCCCCGCACAATCATGCCGATGTGCACATCATGCGGCAGGCGCAGGCTGCCCACGCGCTTGCCCACCACGCGCGAGGTCTTCGCATCGCCGCGCGCCACGATCTCGATCGCCTCGGCAACGCCCCGGCGCAGGCTGTGCACGGCCTGCACGTCGCCCTGGCGCACATAGGCCAGCAGCTCGCCCAGGGTCGCCTGCGCGGGCGACAGCGCAATGTCGATCTGGGTGCCGTGCATCAGATCGGCATAAGTGCGGCGGTTGATCAGCGCCAGCACGCGCGTGGCGCCCAGCTTCTTAGCCAGCAGGCAAGACATGATGTTGTCTTCGTCATCGTCGGTGATGGCGATGAACAGGTCCACGTCCTCGACGTTTTCCTCCTCCATCAAGTTCTCGTCGGTGGCATCGCCCCGCAGCACGAGCACATCCGATGACAGGCGCGAGGCCAGATACACACAACGGCTCTCGTGCTTTTCGATGATCTTGACCTGGAAACGCTTGGAATCCTTGGTGAGCGAGCGCGCCAGGCGCATGCCCACACGTCCGCCGCCAGCCACCATCACGCGGCGCACGGGCTGCTCCAGCTCGCCCACCTGGCGGTTGAACGCAGCCAGCACATCGCCCAGGTGTTCCTTGTCAGACAGCACGAACACCTCATCGCCCGGCTCGATGCGCGTGCTGCCTTCCACGGAGACGAGGCGATCCGCCTCATGGTGAAAGCGGCGGTAGATACCCACCACACGCACGGCGCCCTGCGGCAGATTCTGCTGCACATCGGCCACGCTCAGGCCCACCAGCGGCGCTCCGCCGCGCGCGCGCACCGACGCCAGCGCCGCATAACCCTGCGCAAACTCCCGCACCTGCAAGGCCTCGGGGTAGCGCACCAGCTTGCCGATGTAGCCCATCAGGGCCTCTTCGGGACAGAAGGCATGGGTTACGCCAAAGCCTCCTTCTTCCAGCAAGGCGGGCTGGTTCTTGAGCGCCATCGACCGCACCCGCACGATACGGGTGGGAATGTTGAAGACGACCTGCGCCACCTTGCAGGCCACCAGATTGGTTTCGTCCTGCGACGTGCAGGCAATCAGCATGTCGGTGTCGGCTGCACCGGCCTCGGCCAGCACATCCGGACTGATGCCGTTGCCCACCACGCCGCGCAGGTCAAAGCGGGCTTCCAGATCGCGCAGGCGCACACCATCCGTGTCAATGACGGTGATGTCGTTCTTTTCGCCCAGCAGGCTCTCCGCAACGCTTTCGCCGACGCGGCCCGCGCCCAAGATCAGAATTTTCATAAAAAATGCCCCGTGCTTCTACGCAGCGTGCAGTGTTCGCTCCAGGCAGAGCGCTTTCCTCCAGGGGGCAATCCGGTGATAAAGCGGCGCGCAACGCCAGTGCTGCGCCTGAACGGCCGCATCATAACGTGGCGCCATGCCATGACTGTGTCGGCAAACTGCGACGCCAGGGCGCTGCGGGGTGCGCCATTGCCAACCATTGTCAGCAATGGCCCGTCTATCGAAGCATCAGCCCCGTACTTCGCCTTCGCCCAGGACGATGTACTTGAGCGAAGTCAAGCCTTCAATGCCCACGGGGCCGCGAGCGTGGAACTTGTCGGTGCTGATGCCGATTTCCGCGCCCAGGCCAAACTCGAAGCCGTCGGCAAAGCGCGTGCTGGCATTGACCATGACGCTGGCCGAGTCGACTTCGCGCAGGAATTGCTGCGCATGCATGTGGTCGCGCGTCAGGATCGCCTCAGTATGGTGGCTGGAATATTGGTTGATGTGGGCGATGGCTTCGTCCACGCCCGCCACGACCTTGATGGAGATGATCGGCGCCAGATATTCCTCGCTCCAATCCTGCTCCTGCGCTTGCACCGTGCGCGCGCCTTGCACCGTTTTCAATAGCGCAAGTGACTCGGTGTCACAACGCATTTCCACATCCTTGGCGGCAAACACCGCGCCAATGCGGGGTAGAAAGCTGGCAGCCACGCCCCGCGCCACCAACAGGCTTTCGGTGGCATTGCAGGGGCTGTATTTCTGCGTCTTGGCGTTCTCCACCACTTTCAGCGCCATGTCCAGATCGCAGGGATCATCGACATAGGTGTGGCAATTGCCGTCCAGGTGCTTGATGACGGGCACCTTGGCGTCGCGGCTGATGCGCTCAATCAGGCCCTTGCCGCCGCGCGGAATGATCACATCCACAAAGGCAGGCATGGCGATCAACTGGCCCACGGCCTCGCGGTCTGTGGTCTGCACCAGTTGCACCGCCTGGGCGGGCAGGCCCGCTTCTGCCAGCGCCTGCGCTACCAGGGCAGCCAACGCCTTGTTTGACTCGATGGCCTCGGAACCCCCGCGCAGAATGCAGGCATTGCCGCTCTTGATCGACAGGCTTGCGGCCTCGATCGTCACGTTCGGGCGGCTTTCATAGATCATGCCGAACACGCCGATGGGCACGCGCATCTGGCCCACGCGGATGCCACTGGGCATCTGCTTCATGCCCAGCACTTCGCCAATCACATCGGGCATGGCCGCCAACTGCTCGCAGCCCTGTGCGCAGGTCTCCAGCACCTTGGGACTCAGGCGCAGGCGATCGACCATTGGCGCAGACAGCCCATTGGCAACGGCGCGCTCCAGATCCTTGGCGTTGTCCGCCTGCAGTGCTTCGGTCTGCGCGCGCAGCAGGCGCGCCAAAGCCAGAAGCGCTTTGTTTTTGGTAGCAGCAGATGCTTTTGCCATCTGCGCAGAGGCTTGTTTTGCCTGCAAACCCAGGGTCTGCATGTATTCTGCGATGTTCAGGGCGTTCATGCCGCTATTGTCGCATTTGCTGCATTGCAGCGCTGGCGAGCACATTCTGCATGAACGGCCCCAGGCAAATCCCATGCTGAGGCGCACCAAATGCGCTCTACACTCAGGCCATAAATAGCCACCAGGAGACCCGCATGCAATCGACCGCACTACGCCAGTTGGGAGCCCTGCAGGATGCGCTGGATCACTTTGGCGCCGGCCACATGGATGCCTCGGCGCTCAGCCAGCAGGCCCGCACCTATACCGATCTGCTCGGCGCCCTCCCGCCCAAGTTTGAAGAGGTTTTGCTGCAATTGCTGGACCGGCTGGAATCCAGCGCCCTGTTTGACGAAGAAAGCTGCTCGTTCAGCCAGAAGGACCTGACCGACAGCCTGAAGCTCTGGCTGGACAAGGCAGGCGCGCGGCTGGGCGAAACCGCTTGAGCAGCTTGCGGGCACAAACCATCTTATTGCAGACTTAATACAGTACGCAGCACGATCAGAAAATTTGCAACCAATACGCGCATACTTAAAGAAAGATGAATGCAGGTAAAGGCCTGCAAATGCGCTCGCACCCGCATTGCTGCGGTGCTACCTTGAGGGCCTCATCAACAGCGTCTTGTGGGGCGTGGAGGTCGCAAAATGGGTTTGCTCAATGAAGTGATTGGAGCCGTGGTGGCTGAAGAAGCACTGTCCAAAGCCGATGCGGACGCGGGCTTTCTCAAAAAGGCCATGGCTGCTGTGGCGGGCTTTGAAGGAGAGAAGGTGCTGGAGGAAAAGCTGACCGAGCACCAGGCGCAGCAGGTGTCCGACACCGACGACCAGTAAACGGTTCCTCCCATACAAACGGGCCGCGCAATGCGGCCCGTTTGTATGAAGGAAGGGCTTAGCGGCGTCGGCCGTTGGTCCAGATCGCGCCGGTGGTGAGCGCGCCATCCAGGCTCACATTCACCAGCGATGCTCCTGACAGGTTGGCACCCGCCAGGTTGGAGTTGCTCAGATCCACATTGACCAGCTCCGCGCCCTGAAAGTTGGCGCCTTGCAGGTTGGAGTTGGACATATCCACATTGGTGAAGCTATGGCCTGCAAAGTTGGCATTGGCCAAGTCAGAGTTGGCCATGTTGGCGTTCACATGCTCACGCCCGCCAGCCGATGGCTTTCTGCCCTGGCTTTTGCTCTGCACCGTCACCGTCTGGCTACCGGTAGATTCCACCACCACGGCAGCGCCTCCCGAGCCCGAGCCTCGTACCGTAGTGCTGCGGCCCGGGATATTCGTCTCCGCGACAGCGCCTTTGCCCGAAGCAGCGTTGACCACCGAGCCGTTGACGATGACGGACGCCCCGCTGGCGCCTCCGCGCACATCCACGCCAGGAGCCGAGATGACGGCGCCCTGCGCCCATACGCCGCCCGCAGCCAGCGTGGCTGCCAGGGCGATGCTGCATGCGGCCACGCCGCGCACCCATGTTGTCTGTTGCATGGTTTTCTTCCTTTCTCTCACTACTGCGACAGCAGTGCATTGCTTGCATCATCAGACGCCGGCGCGCCAGGGGCTCGCACGGGCGCCTGCGGCCCCTCTGTCGGCTCCGTCTGCACCGCAGTGGGCGACGGGCTGTTGGTATCGGTTGTTCCCTCGGCAGGCCATGGCTGCTCCGCCTGTGGCCCCGTTGGCGCCTCAGGCATCACAAACGCCTGGCGCAGCAGATCGGCGAGCGGATCTGCCACCCGCACCGGCCGGTCGGGGAGCTGCGCAGGCGCCTTTTCTTCCACTTTCAGCGCCACGGCATTGATACGGGCGGCGAGCTCCTGCATCCAGGCTTCATCGATCACCGCCTGCTTTTCGTTGCTGCGGCTGAATATCAGGCCCAGAAACTCTCGCGCCTTGGACGACCCGGCATCTGCCGCTCGCCGGTAGTACTGGATGGCAGTTGCAAAATTGCGCTGCACGCCACGCCCCAGGTGGTAGCGGTAGGCCAGCTCCAGCAGGGCATCGGCGCTGCCGTCGTCAGCGCGCGCACGCAAGCGTGCCAATTGCTCCGATTCACTGGCGCGCTGGTAATTGGCCAGCCGGTTCAGGTTCTGCTGCGCCGTCTGGCTCCCCTTGGCCATGGCCTGCGCGTACAGCTCCTTGGCTTCGGCCATGCGACCATCGAGTTCGCGCTCCACGGCCAGGTCATTCAGAGCCATGGCATCGCCCTCGCGCGCCGCCTGCTCCAGCAGCAGGCGCGCCTGCTGCGCAGCCTTGGGCCCGGTCATGCGACGCTCCACCAGCGACAGCAGGTAGCTGGCTTTGGACAAGCCCGCCTCCGATGCCCGCTGCAACCACTGCCGCCCGGCAGGTACATCACGCACACCACCGCTGCCCGTACCCAGCATGTAGCCCAGGCCCGCCATGGCGCGGGCATCGCCCTGCGCTGCGGCCATGCCCCACCACTGGCGCGCCTGCGCTCCCGCCTGGGGCAGACCCGCATTGCGGTAGTAGTACAGACCCAGCTCCACCTGCGCCCGGCTATCGCCTTCCTGCGCCTGACGGCGCAGCACCTGCAGGCTGGCATCCGAGCGGCTGGGCGCTGGCACACGGATGGAGGCACTGCCGCCCCCTGCGCCACCCGAGGGCTGCGCTGCAGGCGCTGCAACGCCACCCGCGTCGCCGCCGCTATCGCTGTGGGGCAACACGATGGCTGCCACGCCGCTCAGGCTATAGAGCGCCAGGCTGGTGGCGAGCACCGAGCGCCGCCAATGTCGTACGGCCCCTTTCATGAGCGCTTTCCGCGGCGCGGCGTATTCTCAGGCGCGGCAGGCGCCACGACCACAGGGCCTTCCACTTCCCACTGCAGGGTCGATTGGGCGATCACGCCTTCCTGCGCCTGCACCTGCTGCTGTACGGCCTCGATGGTGGTTACACCCGCGAGCGGCTCCAGCTTGGCATTGGTCAAGGCAGCTGGCACACGCCCGGTCAGGGGCTTGGCGGTCATCGCGCAGTAGACCTGCTCGGTTCCCGCCCGTGCAGTTTCGATCAGGAACGAATTGGACTGCGACACATCAGGCACCATCAGCCCCATATTGCCCTGCGCCACCACCGCCTGCTGTTGCGGATTGGGGTATATCTGGGACACCACGTTGGCCGCATCCTTGTAATAGCAGTACAGGAAGCCCGAGCGCGCTGGCGCAATGCGCAGCACGACCGAGTTGCCAATCTGCAGCTTGGGCTCCTTCTGGCCGAGCAGCGCCACAGTCAATCCGTTGTGCGCGGGCTCGTTCATCGGCAACGCATGCTCGCGCAGCTTGAGTTCGTTGCTTTGCGGCGAGTAGCTGGAGGCAAGCTTGTCTTCTGCCGACATGCCCACGTAGTTGCGCAGCAGGCCGGTGTAGGTTTCAAAGTTCACGATACCGACCGGGGTCATGTCCAGCGAGGCTTGGTAAGTGGCCAATGCATTGCGCAGCGCGGTGGAATCGTTGCCGTCAATCGGGCCGCTCCATACGCCTTGCGCCTTGAGGACACGCTGCGCCAGATTGATGCGGTCGGTTGCCGTCTGCTCCTCGAACCAGGTACGCATCTGGCGCTTGAACTCGGGGTGGTTCTGCTCGTAATCAATGCACTGCCAGTACGGAATCTTGGCCCATTTGCCCACCAGTTCGATAGCCGCCAGATCCACCAGCAGACGCACCGCAGCGCCCGCGCCCTGGTTGTTGTCCGCCGCCACCTCGTACTGCACGCCCATACGGTAGATGTGCCTGGGTAGCCCTGTCGCACGCCCGCCAATCTCTACCCCCTTGCCGCCGGTGGCCACCACCAGCTCATTGGCGGAATCCAGGCCCGGGTACAAGGTGCGCGAATTCATGTCGCCCAGGTGCAGATCGAGCCCGACGACCGATCCGAGCACGTCCCAGCTGTAGCCGGTATCGGTATTTGCCGTGGACACGCCAAGGCTGCGGCGCTTGGACACCACCGTCTTGTCGCCAAAGCTGATGGCGCCCGAGATATAGATCTGCGGCTTGCGCAGCTCGATCTGCCCGTTGTTGAGCAGCAGGCTGGTCATGGTCTGCACCGTGTCCTGCTTCAAGGCATCCACCTCGTAATCAACCACGCGGAAAGCCTGGCTGGTACGCGACATGCGCGAGATGGCCGTGATCAGCATTTCCTTGGTGCCGGTGCTGAAAAGCCCCGAAGGATCCGGAATCGATTTGACAGCAATCAAGGTTGCAGGCACCTGCTCAGCCGCCAGCATGCGGTCCATGCAGGCCAGCCCTTCACGCATGGCAGATGCCGACTTGGAGGGCGTCACGAGCGGAGTCTGCTCCGTGATGCCCTTTTCAATGATGTCCTTGCGATCCGACAGGCCCGGATCAATGGCACAGGCGGACAGCGCCAGTACACAAGGCCACAGCAAGGCGTGGCGGAGGTAGGAAATTTGCATGATTTATGAAATCGTTATGTATGTACCGGTCTTGAACGCTGTACTCGCCGGCACCCCTCAGACGCAGGACCAGGGCAGCAACACCGCCATGCCTACTTGCAAATGTTGATGACGGAGCCGCGCACCACTGTGACCTGGTCGGTGTTGCCGCCGCCATACCGGTTGCCGATGCCCGCAATGCCCTCGTTCACCTTGGGCTGCGTTCCCACATTGGTGGTGCAGTTCTTGCCCGATGGACTGGTGACGATTTCGCGCTCGATGTTGGCACGCGCGTCCTTTTCGCCCATGTTGTCACGCGCCATGACGTTCACCACTTTGTTACGAGATGCAGGATCCAAGCCATTGCGGCCCGCCGGTGGTTTCTGCTGTGCCTGCACCAGACCACATGCCAGGCCCAATACTGCAGCGCATATAAAACCTGTTTTCATATGCTCCTCCCTTGCAATTGAATTGGGGTGAATCAATCACCCCATTCTTTGATCAAAGCAATATCGGCTATTTACTTGCCGTCGTTCGAAGCCAGATTCTGCTCAGCCTTGGTCATGGCACCAATAGCCATATTGGCCACAGCGCCATTGGTTACCGAAACTTCTTGCTTGTTGTTGCCGCCAATTTGGACATTGCCCTTGTTGGAAGCCAGATTTTGCTTGGCAGTTGCGCCAGCGCCGATAGCCATATTGGCCACTGCGCCATTTTTCACAGTCACCTTCTGGTCATTATTGCCACCGATTTTCACTTCGGCTTGAGCAGCAAATGCAATAGCGACACCAGATACCAGAACAGCGATAACTTTTTTCATAAAAACTCCTCGTTACTGAAATAAAATAGTGCTTATAGGAGCACTGTTGCAATCAGTCCCTCCACTTCGGAGCAACCGAACTTCATCAACGGCGCTGACAGCTGCAGCTATCAGCGGCCACCAATGTTCACCACATTGCGCACACCCATTCCAGAGGCCTGGGTGACCACTGGCCCGCCAACGGACACCACCTGATTGCCAGAACCAGAGCCTCCGTTGCGTGACGCAATATTCAATTCACTGTACGCACCAAACATTGCGGAATTCACCACGGCACCATTAACCACAGTTACCTGGTTATTTCCGCGAATATGAGAGATATTCTTGGTAGACGAGATATTCATCACCGCATGCGCGCCGGGGCCAGAAATATTCACCGCACCGCCGCTGATGATCACTTGCTGGTTATTCTGCGCCTGTGCCGCAGGCAGAAAAGTGGTCAAGGCCATTGCAATCGCAGCTGCACCCCTCTGGAGGCTTAAATGGAAAATGGCCGGTATGGCCATGGTTTGCGGGTATTTCATCCTCACCTCACAAATATGCATTCAAACTATCTTGTCTCAGGCCGCATTTGTACCTGCCTAAAATGGCACCGCGGTGACTGATTGCAACTAATTGATTCAAGTCAAATTCATGACATTTGAAACATCTAGATGCCCGGATGAATAATTTGTGAAACACTCCCTCTGAAATCCTTACGTGACAGTCAAAAAAGATGTTACATATGGACCGATAGAGTGAATGAATGATCGTGCTATCACTTTACATAGCAGAGCAATTTCTTCGCCTGTCTTACATCTGCACCTGCCAGCGCCAAGAAAAAAGCCCGCATATGCGGGCTTGGGTGCATGTACAAGGCAAGACTTCTGGCGTCAGCGCCCCGGGGCGCAGGCCTTGCAGGTCTGCAACGCCAGACGGTGCAGCGCCTGCCAGCCATCCTGAGGCCATTCGGGCACCTTCAGGCCCTTGACGATGCCATCGACGGCATGGGCCGAATGCAGCAACCGGGCGACCGCCGCATCGCTGATACGTGGCAGCACGCGCTCAAAATGACGCTCCTTGTTGCCCCAGACGCGGTTTTCACGCAGCGCCATCGGCATGGGGCGGCCATTGCGCAGCGCATCCTTGACACGCTTCATCGCGCGAATGTCTTCGGCCAACGCCCAGTGCACCAGCACCTCGGCCTCGCCCTCTGCCTGCAGACCGCTCAGCATGCGCTCGGTACGCAGTACCTGGCCAGACAGCACGGCGTCCGACAGCTTGAAAACGTCGTACCGCGCCACGTTCAGCACGGCCTGCTCCACCTGCTCGAATGCCAGCTCACCGGGTGGATAGAGCAGGCCCAGCTTCTGGATTTCCTGGTGCGCAGCAAGCAGATTGCCTTCCACACGGTCGGCAAAAAACGCCAGGGTGCGCTGGCCTTCTTCACCACTTTTGACATGCTGGCCCTGCAATTGCAGGCGCTGGGCTATCCAGGGCGGCAGTGCCGCGCGTTCGATGCTGTCGACCTGAATGGTGGCGCCATTGGCCTCCAAAGCGGCAAACCAGGCCCCGGTTTTGGTGGTCTTGTCGAGTCTGGGCAAGATGACGATGGTGAGCGTGCCGTCATTGCCTACGCTGCTTTCGGCCAGTTGCTGCAGGGCGGTGCTGCCATCCTTGCCCGGCTTGCCGCTGGGGATGCGCACCTCGATGATCTGCTTGTCCGCGAAGAGCGAGAGGCTGCCGCCCGCAGCAAGCACAGCACTCCAGTCAAAATGCGCGCCCGCCACGGTGAAGCTGCTGCGTTCGCTATGCCCTGCCGCGCGGGCAGCAGCGCGGATCGCATCCACCGCTTCTTGCACCAGCAGAGCCTCATCGCCATGCACGGTGTAAAGCGTGCGCAGGCCCTTGCCGAGCTGGGCGGTCAACTGGTTCAGGGCAATTTGCATGGTTTCTGCCTGTTGGTGCTCATCTCATAAACGCTGATAGCTATCTATTTTATAGCAATCAGTACCATGATACAGCGCCATCAATCCGTGGTGGTGACTGTCTTGACGATGGACAGGCGCCGCACGATCTGCTGCACCAGATCGGTCTGCATGTCGCGGAACAGCATCTCTTCCTCGTTGGCCTTGGACAGCGCATAGGTCTCGACGTAGCTGATCTCGCGGTATTGCATCAGCTCTGCCTCGGTCACGTAGTAGCCGCCCTTCTGGTCGCGCACCCGAAAGCGCGTGAACAGACGAATCTGCAGTTCTCGCACTTCACCCGCCGCATTGCGCGACACCACCACCCGCTCACGGCGCTGGCCGAGATCGTCGTAGATGGCATCGGCCTGCAATGCCTCGGTAGGATCGCGCAAAACCTTGAGCGAGCCCGCACCTTCCAGGTGGCGCTGCAGTTCCTTGAGGAAGGGCGAATTGGCCGCACCGTTCAAATACAGCGATTTGAAGGCGAAATCGACCGATCCGCGCAGCTTGAAGCCGCATGCCGCCAGAAGCGGCGCGCTTGCAAGGGCAGTGAGCAGCGTGCGTCTATTCATGCGCTTAGACTACCACGTTCACCAGGCGGCCCGGCACCACGATGATCTTTTTGGGCACAGTGCCCGCAGCGATCTTCTGGAACTCTTCATGGGCCAGTGCGGCAGCTTCAATGGTGGCCTTGTCGGCGCCGGCAGCCACCACGATGGAGCCGCGCAGCTTGCCATTGACCTGCAGCATCAGCTGGATTTCGTCCTGCACCAGCGCCTGCGGATCGACTTGCGGCCAGGCCGCATCCAGCAACCCGCCCATGGCTTTGTCGTAGCCCAGCGCATTCCACAACACCTGCGTGAGGTGGGGCGTGGCGGGGTACAGCGCGCGCAGCAGAATGCCAAAGCCTTCGACAGCAGCTTCGCGGCCGCCCTGGCCATCCAGGGCCTTGAAGTCTTCCAGCGCGTTGATCATCTTCATCGCACCGGAGACGACGGTGTTGTACTGCATGCGCGAGTAGTCGTATTCCACCTGCTTGAGCACAGTATGGATTTCCAGGCGCAGCGCCTTGGCTTCCTTGCTGAATTGGACGCCTTTGAGGCCATCGGCGCCCAAGGCATTGGCGCGAACAGCGACAAATTCAGGCGCATTCAGCTTGACACCGAAGTTGTACACGCGGCGCAGGAAGCGGTAGCTGCCTTCGACAGCCGATTCGTTCCACTCCAGCGTCAGCTCGGGTGGCGCGGTGAACATGGTGTACAGGCGCGCGGTATCGGCACCGTATTTTTCGATCAAATCCTGCGGATCGACACCGTTGTTCTTAGACTTGGACATGGTGCCCACGCCTTCGTAATCGATGGCGGTGCCCACGGGCAACAGGCCGTCGGCGCTTTCAACAGCCACCTTGAGCTGGGCGCCCACCACCTTGCCAGCGTCGTCAAACACCTGTTCCACATCCTTGGGCCAGAAGTATTCCTTGCCACCCTTGGCGGTGCGGCGGCTGTAGATGTGGTTGAGCACCATGCCTTGCGTGAGCAGCTTGGTGAAAGGCTCGTCCACCTTTACCAGGCCCAGGTCACGCATCACCTTGGTCCAGAAGCGCGCGTACAGCAGGTGCAGGATGGCGTGTTCAATGCCACCGATGTACTGGTCCATCGGCATCCAGTAATCAGCGCCTTCAGCGACCATGTGCTCGCTGTTCTTTGCGTCGCAATAGCGCATGAAGTACCAGGACGAATCCACGAAGGTGTCCATGGTGTCGGTCTCGCGGCGGGCGCTCTTGCCACAGCAGGGGCAGACCACGCCCGCGTGGAAGGCTTCGCTCTTGATCAGCGGGTTGCCGGAGCCATCGGGCACCAGGTCTTGCGGCAGCACAACCGGCAGGTCCTTCTCGGGCACGGGCTGCGGGCCGCAGTCTTCGCAGTGGATGATCGGGATGGGGGTGCCCCAGTAGCGCTGGCGGCTGATGCCCCAGTCGCGCAGGCGCCAGGTGGTCTTGAGCTCGCCCAGGCCCTTGGCTTCGAGCGCCTTGGCCACGGCTTGTACGCCGTCTTTGTAATGGAGCCCGTCAAATGCGCCGGAGTGGATGAGAACGCCGCGCTCCTTGTCGCCATACCAGTCGTGCCACTGCTTGCTGTCGTAGGGGCCTTCGCCTTCCACAGCCACCACCTGCTGAATCGGCAGGCCGTATTTGTTGGCAAACGCGAAGTCGCGCTCGTCGTGGGCGGGTACGCCCATCACGGCGCCATCGCCATAGCTCATCAGCACATAGTTGCCAATCCACACCTCGACCTGTGCGCCGGTGATGGGGTGGGTGACGAACAGGCCCGTGGGCTTGCCTTCCTTTTCCTTGACGGCCAGCTCCGCCTCGGTCGTGCCACCCTTCTTGCATTCTTCGATGAAGGCAGCCAGCTCGGGCTTGCCAGCCGCAGCGTGCAAAGCCAGGGGGTGCTCGGGCGCCACGGCGCAGAAGGTGACGCCCATGATGGTGTCGGCACGGGTGGTGAAGACGTACATCTTGCCGTCACCGATCAGCGCGCTATCAGCGCCCTTCACATCATGCGTGAACGCAAAGCGCACGCCAGCGCTCTTGCCGATCCAGTTTTCCTGCATCAGGCGCACCTTGTCAGGCCAGCCGGTCAGGGTCGCCTTGGGGTTGCCCATCTGCACGTGGTCGAGCAACTCCTGCGCGTAATCGGTGATCGCCAGGTAGTAGCCAGGGATTTCGCGCTTTTCCACCAGCGCACCGGTGCGCCAGCCACGGCCGTCGATCACTTGCTCATTGGCAAGCACGGTCTGGTCCACCGGGTCCCAGTTCACGGTCTGGGTCTTGCGGTAGGCCACGCCTTTTTCCAACATCTTGAGGAACAGCCACTGGTTCCACTTGTAGTAATCCGGATCGCAGGTAGCCACTTCGCGGCTCCAGTCGATGGCCAGACCCATCGCCTGCATCTGCTTTTTCATGTAGGCGATGTTGTCGTACGTCCACTGCGCAGGCGGGACCTTGTTCTTGATGGCGGCGTTCTCGGCCGGCAGACCGAACGCATCCCAGCCCATAGGCATCAAGACGTTGTAGCCCTGCATGCGCAACTGGCGCGTGAGCATGTCGTTGATGGTGTAGTTGCGCACGTGGCCCATGTGCAGTTTGCCGCTGGGGTAGGGCAGCATGGAACAAGCGTAGAACTTCTTCTTGCCTGCGTCTTCGCTCACACGGTAAGCATCTTGGGCTTGCCACTGGCTCTGCGCTGCGGCTTCAACGTCGGAATGGTTGTATTTCTCTTGCATGGAACGGGTCTGGAACAAGCGGCTGCCCACAGCGTTTGCGGGGCCATGCCCATCGGGGATTCAATGGGCCAACAATTGGGCAAAGATTGTAGGCGCATCGCCATAGCCCCGTGTGCTGCTAGTGCCGCAGCCCGCCATGCGGTTTTGGGACTGCGTGCAAAAATGCCCTACAGATACATCGCTGGCACGCGCCACGGCTGCGCCTGCCGCTCCTCTTTTGATAACTGGCCGCAAAACCGCGCCGGAAAGGATTCTTGCCTGTGACTTGGGATGCCATCAACGACCTCGACCCCTGGATGCAGACCGCAGCGGGCCTTGCTGCCCTGGTGGTGGTGGCCTATGTGCTGCGCGCGGTGGTGCGGTTTGGGCTGCTGAAAACAGCATCGCGCCTGCGCGCGGCGCCGCAGGCCACGGCATGGCTGCGCACATTGCTGGACGACCGCGTGCTCACCCAGGCTGCACAGGTTGTGCCATCGCTGGTCATCCAGACCGGCATCGGCGCGGTAGCGCATTTGCCATTGATGGTGTCCACCGTGGTGCGCAATGTCGCCATTGCAGTGACCGTGCTGCAAGTGGCGCGCCTGCTGATGGCCGTGCTCGATGGTGTGCAGCAGCGCAACGAAGACCGGCTGCACACCGACCAGAACACGCGCTCCATCAAGAGCTATGTGCAGCTGGGCAAGCTGCTCATCACGCTGGTGGCGGGCATCGTGATGGTGGCCGTGCTCATCGACCGCTCGCCCCTCATCCTGCTCAGCGGCCTGGGCGCCATGTCTGCAGTGCTGATGCTGGTGTTCAAGGACACGATCCTCTCCTTTACCGCCGGGGTACAACTGGCCGGCAACGACATGCTGCGGGTAGGCGACTGGCTGCAGATGGACCAGGTGGGCGCAGACGGCGCGGTGGTGGACATGGCGCTCAACACCGTTAAGATCCGCAACTGGGACAACACCATCACCACCATCCCCACATGGCGGCTGATGAGCGACAGCTTCAAGAACTGGCGTGGCATGTCCGAATCCGGCGGCCGCCGCATCAAGCGCAGCCTGCGTATCGATACGGAAAGCATCCGCTTCCTCTCCGAAACCGAGATCGGGGAGCTTGGCCGCATCCAGCTGCTGGCGCCCTACCTGCATAGCAAGGTGGAGGAAATCACCGCCTACAACCGTGATTTTTCCACCCAGGCACCGGACATGGCCGATGAAGTGGTCAACCTGCGCCAGCTCACCAACATCGGTACCTACCGGGCCTATGTCAACCAGTACCTGCGCGCGCACCCCAGGCTCAGAAAGGACATGACCTTGATGGCCCGGATGATGGAGGCCACGGCCGAAGGCACGCCGCTGGAGGTATATGCCTTCACCGACACCACGGCCTGGCAGGAATATGAAGCCATCCAGGGCGACATCTTCGACCACCTGATGGCCATCCTGCCGGAATTCGGTCTGCGCGCCTTCCAGTACCCATCAGGCTCCGACGTGAAGATCGCGCTGCGCCTGAACGAAGTGCGGGCCTTGGACAGCTGAGTTCCGAGCAAACCCGGCAGGCCCGCTATTTCACCTCTGGCACGGCGGCGGGCTCGGCATCCGTAGTGACGGGGGCCTCCACCAGTTCGGCCTCCGTGGATTCAGTGCGGTTTGAAGCCGGAGCAAGCTCCCAGATGGAGCGCACCGGCAGTGGCTCCATCACGCGGCCTTCGCTGTCGGCCAGCCCCACCAGCAAGGCACGGCCATCGGGCAGCACACGAAAATCGCCAAACTTGGCGGGTGCAAAATGCGCGCCCTGCCCTTCGGGGAAGAAGTAGGCATCCGTCACCAGCCCCCAGCGGCCCTTGAGCTGCTTGAGTGGCAGAATCACCTCGCCCGGCCCAGGCTGCGCACCATCTCCTGCCAGAGCAAGCACCGTGGCAACGCCTTGTGCATCCACACTCGCACGCACCCGCTGCACGGGGGCCAGCACGTTTTCCAGGCCCTCGCTCACCTCTTGCGGCAGCGAAAAGTTGAGAGCCATGTAATCGCCCTGCATCAACGAACGTGGATCGACCGGCACCAGCGGCACCAGAATGCGTTGGCCGTGGGCAATCACCTGCTCCTTGCCACGCACATCCCAGTTCACCAGGCCAAACACCAGCACCGCCCCCACCAGCAGCCATGCCAACTGGCCCCTGGCGGATGGCTCGCCCCCCACCGCGCCCTGGTTTGCCTGCACTGTGACCGTTGCCCGGCGCAACAGCCACAGGCCCAGCAGCAATGCAGCCCCCAGCACCGCCAGCCCCAAACCTTTGACGGCCAGGGGCCAGCCCAGGTAGTAGTAAAACTGGCCCAGCAGAAACAGCGCAATGACTGCGCACAGCACGGCAATGCGCCAGCGCGCACCCAGCAGCGCGCCGGCGGCCACCAGCGCCACAACAGCCAGGCTGGTGCTGAACCAGGCAGCCGCAGCCAGCAGCGCGCCCGCCAGGTACAACAGGGCCTGCAACCGGCCGCCAGAAGCGTCCGCACCCTCTGCACGGTTCGGGGCTTCCGCCACGCCGCGCGACTTCCAGGTTTGCACCAGCAGCACTGTGGCCAGCAAGGTCGCAGCTACGGCAATGCCCCGGCCCAATATCCACGCGCTTGTGACCACATCACCCCAACCCGGCGCATCCGCATCTGAGACACCAGCCCAACTGGTCAGCCACCACCAGCGGCCAAAACCCCACAGAGCAGAGCCCAGCACGCCCACCACGGCAGCATCGGCAAACGCCGCCCAGCGCGGATGCGACCACCACTGATGCGGCTGTGCCAGCCGCGTGGGCTCGGCACGCAGCCACCACCACCACAGGGCCGCCAGCAACAGACTGCCCGCCTGGAGACTCCACAGCACCGGCACAAAACTCTCCAAGATGCTGAGAAATGCATACGCAGCCACCGCCCAGCACACGCCCATGACCGATTGGATCCAGCGCGCCTGCGCCAGCCAGGCCCCACCGATGGCCCAGCCAGCCGCAAGGGCGCACAGCAAAAGCGCTCCGGAGCGCGAATCGAACAGCGAATCGCCCAGATTGAAAACCAGCAGCCCACCCCCCAGTGCCCACAGGACCAGAGCCACGCAATTGACAAAGGCCTGCGTGTAGCCGCGCAACAGCCAGCCGCCAACGGCCAACGCCAGCGTACCCGTCACCAGGCCGCCAGGGCCCAGCAGAAAGCGCTCACCCAATCCCAGCGCAAAAAAGATACCGAGCGGCAGCAGGCAGACCAGCGCCCCCAGCATGGCTAGGCCAATCAGCAGCGGACCTGGCTCGTGGGTATCGTCAATGGGCGCATCGCTGTGCACAAGACCTTGCTGGCGGGCTGCCGCCCACCATGCGGATGAAGATCGCAAACCAGCCATCACACCACCTCCCGTTCTGCCGCAGGCAAAGCGCGCATGCGCTGCTGCACTGCAATGAGGCCCCGCACCGAGCCACCCAGGCAAACCAAGGCGATGAAGCCAAACACCAGCAAGGCCTCCAGATCACTGCCGTTCGCCAGCCAGCGCGCCACCAGTGCCAGCACCAGCACATTGGCGGCCAGCGCCGCGAGACTGACGGCCACAAAGTCCTGAAACCGGCCATACAGCGACACCAGCAAGACGGCTGCCACCAGCGCGGCAGCCAGCACCCAACCCAGCGCGGTGTGCTTGGCACCAAACCCGAATACCTGAACCACGCCCATGCCTGTCCAGGCAGCCAGCGCCAGACCCAGTGCCGTGCGGTGCGACCACCAGGCCATGCCTCCACGCACCCGCAACCGCGGAACCAGTGACACCGCCACAGGCACCAGAGCCAGGCCCAGCCACAGCGCCATGCGCAGCAGCAGCTGTGGCAGGTACTCCTGATCCAGAAAGAACACGTTCCATATATCCACCCTGCCCGACCAGGTGACGACGCCAGTGGCCAGCACCAGCACCCACACCGTCCAGAGCACATCGCTGCGCGCAAGGCCTACCCAGATCAGCGACAGCGCCGCCCACACGGCAAACAGCTGCCAGGCATCTGCGCCGGTCTGGTACGTCTGGCCCACATACGCCAAGAGCCCGCCCAGCGCCAAAGTGGCACACAGAAGCGCTGGCACCCTGGCCCGCGGCCAGACACAGGCTGCCAGCACCGACAGCGCCAGTGCCCCCTCGATCAGGCCCAGCTTGAACAGGCGGGACTGCCCCTGCCAGTTGGCAGCCACCCAGAAGATCAGCCCGCTGGCCAGCAGCAGCGCAGCCACCAGCATCAAACCCCAGCGCACACGCCGGGCCAGGGCCTGTGGCGCACCGGGCGATACCGCCAACGCATACAGCCGGGCAGCCTTGCCGTCGCCGGGTGCGGCCTGCGCGGCTGCTTGGTAGAGGCTTGAATCCATCACTACTCCTCGTTTGGGGACGCATCGATCATGCAGCAGCACTGTAGCCAATGCCATCCATCGCCCGCACATAGCGCAGGCAAGTATCGATTACCGATACCGGCAGGCGATGCAGGTGCTGCCTGCGCGAACAAGAATATCAGCGGCCGTGCACGGCGGGCGAAGCTGCTGCCGGCTGCGCCACAAAGCCCATGCGGGTGAGGCCTGCGGATTGCGCGGCGTCCATCAGCTCCACCGCACGTGCATATGGCAGGCTCCGGTCAATGGACAGCTGCACCTCGGTCTGCGGATTACGTTCGGCCTGCTGCTTGAGCAGCAGCCTGAGGGCCGCCAGGTCGGTCGCCTTGCCATCGGCAAACAATTCGCCTTTCGCGTTCATCTGCACGGCGATGGCTGCGGGGGGGTTGTCGGCGGTCGCACTGGCGGCCTTGGGCAGATCCAGCCGGATGGAGGCCGCCAGCAGGGGCGCTGCCATGATGAAGATCACCAGCAGCACGAGCATCACATCGACCAGCGGCGTCACATTGATCGCGCTGATGGGCGGGTGACTCGCGGGTTTGCTGAAGCGTCCAAATGCCATGGCTGTGCCCGCGCCGCGTCAGCGGCTGCCCACGTTCGCTATGTAATCCATAGCCGTTTGCGGTGTAGGGATAGGCGCTACGGCCGCATTGGGCTGCGCCACCTGTTGCAAAGCCCAGGTTTGCATGTCGTGGGCAAAACCTTCGAGCTGCTCTTCTACCTGCGCCACCTTGCGGCCCAGCAGGTTGTAGGCCAGCACGGCGGGCAGCGCCACGGCAAGGCCTGCGGCCGTCATCACCAGTGCTTCGCCCACCGGGCCAGCCAATTGCTCCAGGCTCACATGATCGGCCCCGGCCAATGCAGCCAGCGCGTGGTGAATGCCCCAGACCGTGCCCAGCAAACCAACAAAGGGGGCCGTGGCACCAATGGTGGCCAGCACCGTCTGCCCCCATTGCAGGCGGTGGCTGGCCGATTGCAGCACCTCGCGCAGCAGGCGCGTGGTTTGCACCAGCGCGCCACTGGCCACCGCCAGGCTGTGCTGCGCAGCGGGAATACCGCCAACAATGTTTTCAATGGCATCCACCGCAGGCGTGATGAGCGCTGCGCGGTCAAAACCCGGCAATTGGGTGCGCGCCTGCTCCCAACTGCTGGCCTGCCAGAATGCGCTGGTGGCGCGTGCGGTATCGCGCTGGGCGCGCGACAGCCACCAGGCCTTGTAGAGAATGAGCACCCAGCTGGCAACCGACATGATGAGCAGCACCACGGCCGTGCCCCGGGCCACGCCGTCCGCTTGCGAAAGCCATTGCCATGTTGTCATGTGCCGCTCCCCGCAGGCTTATGAATTCAGGCCCAGCACGTCGTACATGCTGTGCAGGCCGCGCTTGTGCTGTGCCAGATAGCGCGCCGCACGCAGGCTGCCCTTGGCGTAGCCCGCACGGCTGCTGGATTTGTGGGCGATTTCGATGCGCTCGCCATCGCCTGCAAACAGCACGGTATGGTCGCCCACGATATCGCCGCCGCGCACAGTGGCAAAACCAATGCTGCCGTCCACGCGCGCGCCGGTGTCGCCATAGCGCTCATACACTGCGCGGTCGGCCAGCTTGGTGCCCTGGGCGGCGGCAATCACCTCGCCCATCTTCAGTGCCGTACCGGAAGGCGCATCCACCTTGTGCTTGTGGTGCGCTTCGATGATTTCGATGTCATAGCCGCCATCCTGCAGCGCCTTGGCTGCCATCTCAAGCAACTTGAAGGTGACATTGACGCCCACGCTCATGTTCGGAGAGAAAACGACGGCCGTCTTCTCAGCCGCCTGGGCAATCTGCGCTTTCTGCGCGTCGCTGAAACCGGTGGTGCCGATGACCACGCCCACGCCTTTTTCAGCTGCCACGGCCAGATGGGCCAGCGTACCCTCGGGGCGGGTGAAGTCGATCAGCACATCGGCATTGGCGAGCGCCTGACCCACATCGGCCGTCACGACAACCCCGGTGGGCTTGCCCAAAAAAGCACCTGCATCGGTGCCCAGGCTGGGGTTGCCCGCAGCATCCAGCGCGCCAGTCAGACGCAGGTCGGGGCTGGCCAGCACGGCGTCGATCAGCATGTGGCCCATGCGGCCGCTGGCGCCAGCAATGGCAACGCGGATGGCAGATGGCGCGGAAGTGGCGGTAGCGGTGGCAGTCATGAAACGGTTCCTGTGGCGCGGGCGGCCTGCCCGCCCCATCGCCTGATTATCAATAATTTTTGCCCACCAACGCCCGCCCTGCAAGCGCCAGCAGCTATCAAAACAGTTGCATCAACGCGGTGCGGATTCGAGCGGCGGGTAACTATCAGGTGCCGTAGCGTTGTTGGTGTTTGTGGCAGGGGCGGGTTCTGCCTCGGCGGGCTTGGCCTCGTCCTTCTGGTACTTGGCCAGCTCTTCAGGCGTTGCCTCAAGGCGCGGCACCTTGGGGTTCTTGATCGAAGTGGTGACCGATGCAACAAACTCCTGCTCGCTCGGCATCTCGTCGCCTTCGTAGCGTTCCAGGCCCGAATCATCAAAGAAGACGGTAAAGCGCCTCTCCTGCTCCGGCACACCCTTGCGCTTGATGGTGAAGACGTAATCCCAGCGGTTGGCGTGGAACACGCTGGTCAGCAGTGGCGTGCCCAGCATGTCTCTGACTTGCTGGCGGCTCATGCCCTTTTGCAGGGCGTCCACCTGCTCCTTGGTGATCACATTGCCTTGCACCACCTCCACCTTGTAGGGCGTGATGGAGTCGGCAAACTTGCGGCTGGCCTCATTGAATGAGCCGCAGGCGGCAACACTGGCGCCCAAGGCGAGCAGCGCCGCCATGCGGACGCCGGAACGAACAAATTCAGGCATGGTTATAGACATAGCGATATGATCGGCCATTGTAGCGGCTGGTCTCCGGGCCTTCTCCAGAAGCCCGCATCCTGCGCGGGCAAACTTGAAAGACCTTGTTATGAAGAACATCGACGAACTCAAAAGCACCGGCCTCAAGGCAACCCTGCCACGCCTCAAGATCCTGGACATCTTCCAGAACGGCTCCCAACGCCATATGACTGCAGAAGACGTGTTCCGCGTGCTGCTGGAAGAGCGCTCCGACATCGGCTTGGCCACCGTGTACCGCGTGCTCACCCAGTTCGAGCAGGCGGGCATCTTGATTCGCAGCAACTTTGAAAGCGGCAAGGCCGTCTACGAACTGAACGAAGGCCAGCACCACGACCATTTCGTCTGCACCAGCTGCGGCAAGGTCGAAGAGTTCTACGACGCCGAGATCGAAAAGCGCCAGCAGTCCATTGCCAAGAGCAAGGGCTGGGTGGTGCACGACCATTCGATGGCCCTCTACGGCCAATGCGCGGACTGCGCCACCAAGGCCAAGTAAGCAGGCTCCTTTTCGCCCCCTGCCCAACCCGAAGCGAAGCGCCCAAAACGCTTCGCTTTTTTACGTTTTGCATACATAGCTTTACAGCAGCGCGACAGGGGCAAGGCACCATGGCATCTCTGCAGCAGGATCCTTTCCCATGCGCATCTACCGAATGCTCTCCTTCAGCGCCGCCGCCTTGGCCAGCGCCCTGTGGCTCACTGGTTGCGCCTCTCATCAGCCCCCACACCCTGGCGCAGTCAGTGGCCAGGCGGTGGTGCCTGATGCGCCGCTGAGCGCCGCCCAACGCCTGCAGTGGCTCGACCGCGTGACCTGGGGCGCCAGCGACAGTGCCGATCAGCGCCTGCAGCGCCTGGGCCTGCACCGTTGGCTGAACGAGCAACTGGCGCCTCAACAACCAGCCTTGCCTGCCGATGCGCAGCAACGCATTGCAGCGCTGGAAATCAGCCAGCGCAGCATGGCCGATATCCAGCGCGATGTGGCCTCGCAACGCCTCGCCGTACGCAACGCAGCTGACGAAGGCGAAAGCACCCGCCTGCGCCAGGAAGTACAGCGCCATCTGAACCAGCTCGCTGCCCAGGCCCAGCAACGCCAGGTACTGCGCGCCCTGTACTCGCCAGCCCAGCTGCAGGAACAAATGACCTGGTTCTGGATGAATCATTTCAACGTCAGCACCCGCAAGGGCGAAACCCGGCTATGGATTGGCGACTACGAGGAGCAAGCCATCCGCCCCAATGCGCTGGGGAACTTCCGCTCCCTGCTGGAAGCCAGCATGCGCCACCCCGCCATGCTGCTGTACCTGGACAACGCCAGCAACGCCAAAGGCCACATCAACGAAAACTACGCCCGCGAGCTGCTGGAGCTGCACACCATGGGCGTGGGCAGCGGCTATACCCAGGCCGATGTGCAGGCCATGGCGCATGTGCTGACGGGGGTAGGCTTCAGCACCCGCGACGCCGATGCGCCGCCACCCCGGATGGCGCCCGCGCTGCAGGCCGACTACCGCCGCCAGGGCTTTTTCGAGTTCAACCCCAACCGGCACGACTATGCGCCACAAGTCTTCTTAGGGCAGCCGCTTCGCGCCAAAGGCTTGGCTGCAGTCGATGAGGCGCTGGAGCGCATCGTCGCATCGCCTGCCACCGCGCAATTCATTGCCCATAAGTTGGCAGTGTTCTTCATCAGCGACAACCCGCCACCAGCCCTGGTGCAACGCACTGCAGCCGCCTTTACCAGCAGCCACGGCGATATCGCTGCCACCTTGCGCAGCCTGCTCACGGCGCCACAGGCCCTGGAACAGCAAGGCCAGCGCTTCAAGGATCCGATGCATTACGTGCTGGGTGCCGTGCGCCTGGGGTATGACGAGCGCGTGGCCAGCGACGTGCGCCCGGTGATCGGCTGGATCAACCGCCTGGGCCAGCCCCTGTACGGCCACGAAACGCCGGACGGCTATCCCGTATCACAGTCGGACTGGGCCAGCTCCGGCCAGATGGCCGCGCGTTTTGACGTGGCCCGGCAGATTGCAACACGCAGTGCAGTCGTTTTCCGCACCGACCCCAAGGCGCCGCTTGAGCAGCCGCCCTACCCCGACCTGGCGCAGCGGACCACGGCCCAGGCCCGCGTGGCCCACTGGAGCGCTGCAACACGTGCCGCGCTCGCGCAAGCGCGCAATGTGCAAGACTGGAACACCTACTTTCTCTCCGCCCCCGAAATGATGGTTCGCTGACGAGGTACGCATGCAAAGACGCCACTTTCTCTCCGCTGCAGCCAGCGTGCCGCTTGCGTTCAGCCTGGCGCGTGCGCGCGCCGCTGCACCGCGCAGCGACACCCCGCGGTTTCTGCTGGTGTTCTTGCGCGGCGCCTACGACAGCAACAGCCTGTTGGTGCCCACGCACAGCGATTTTTACTACGCCGCGCGCCCCACGATTGCCATCGCGCGCCCGGGTGAAGCCAATGGCGCACTGCCGCTGGATGCGCGCTGGGGCTTGCACCCGGCCATGGAAGGCAGCATCCTGCCGCTCTTTCAGAGCAGGCAGGCCTGCTTTGTGCCATTTGCAGGCACCGATGACCTCTCGCGCAGCCATTTCGAAACCCAGGACTCTATCGAACTGGGCCAACCACTGGATGCACACCAGAGCCTTCGCACCGGCTTCATGAACCGCCTGGCCCAGCTATTGCAAGGGCGCAGCGGCACTGCGCCCATGACTCCGATGGCATTCACCGCGCAACTGCCGCTGTGCATGCGCGGGCCTGCGCGCATCGCCAATACGGCCCTGGCAGATATTGGCAAAGGCAGTGTCGATGCCAACCGCAGCCGCACCATTGCCGCCATGTATGCCGGCACGCCGCTGGCGCCCGCCGTGAATGAAGGCTTTGCGGTGCGCGATGCCGTGCTGCGCGGCATGCAGGAAGAAATGGACAAAGCCGGGCGCGATGCCATCAGCGCCAGGGGCTTCAGCCTCGTGGCGCAACGCATGGCCACCCTGATGCGCGATCAGTTCGATCTGGGTTTCATCGACGTGGGTGGCTGGGACACGCATGTGAACCAGGGAGGCGCCAGCGGCAACCTGGCCAACCGGCTGGATGACCTGGGCCGCGGCCTGGCCGCTTTCGCACAGGAGATAGGGCCAGAGCCCTGGCGCCACACCGTGGTGGCGGTGATCAGTGAATTTGGCCGCACCTTCCGCGAAAACGGCAACAAGGGCACAGACCATGGCCACGGCACCGCGTACTGGCTGCTGGGCGGCAGCCTTTCCGCACAGGCTGGCGGCCGTATCGTGGGCGAGCAGATGGAGGTGAGCGAAGCGAATCTGTTCCAGAACCGCGACTATCCGGTACTCAATGAATACCGCAGTGTGCTGGGCGGACTGTTTGCACGCATGTATGGCCTGACGCCCGCGCAGGTGCAACAGGTGTTTCCGCAGGCCGTGGTCAAGGATTTGCGGCTGGTGTAATGCAGGCCAGACTGCGAAAGGCCTACAACTCGCGTCCGCTTGCCATTGCCTTGCGGTGCCGGTCCACAAACTCCTGGTAGGTATCGATCCCGCGCAATTGCAGGATGGTGTTGCGCACGGCCGCCTCCACCAGCACGGCGATATTGCGGCCCGCCACCACCTGGATCACCACCTTCATCACTGGAATGCCCAGTACATCCTGGGTCAGCGGCGCCGAGGGCAGGCGCTCGTAATCGCGCTCCATGGTCTCCTTGCGCACCAGATGCACGATGAGCTTGAGCCGCATCTTGCGGCGCACAGCGGTCTCGCCAAAAATGGCACGGATATCCAGAAGGCCGATGCCCCGCACTTCCAGCAGGTTCTGCAGCAGATCCGGGCACTTGCCCTCGATCGTGGTCTGGTTGATGCGGTACAGATCCACCGCGTCATCGGCCACCAGGCCATTGCCGCGCGTGATCAGCTCCAGTCCGAGCTCGCTCTTGCCCAGGCCCGATTCGCCCGTAATCAGCACGCCCATGCCCAGAATGTCCATGAACACACCATGCATGGTGGCGCGGTCGGCAAAATGCTTGGACAAGTAGGCGCGCAGCACGTCAATCACGAACGCCGCGGACTCCTTGGTTGCAAACATCGGAATGTGCGCACGCTCGCACATGGACAACAGCTCATCGGGCGCGCCCTGTCCATCGGCCAGTACCAGAACCGGCGGCTCCAGCGTGACGATGCGCGCAATGCGGCGGCGGCAGTCTTCGGTGGTGGAATTGGTGAGATAGGCGATTTCTCGCTCTCCCAGCACCTGGGCACGGTACGGATGGATGTAGTTCAGGTAACCAACCAGATCGGCGCTGGAGCGCGCGCTGCGCACGGCCACTTCGTCAAAGCGCCGCTCGGACGCGCCCAGCCCCGCCAGCCACTCCCACCGGAGCGAAGAGCGGAACTCCTCAAACAACACATCAGCGCTGACGACATTGGGTTTCACCGTACTGCCCTTTCAAAACCTGTGTGCAAGGCGACGGGCACGCCGCCCGCTCATATTGCAGATTGAAAGCGTAGCAGGAAAAGCCACAACACCAATACAAAGCGCACCCAGGGTGCGCTTTGGTACTGAATGACAGATGGGCGAAAAGCGCCCGCTGAATGCGCGCTTACGCGTGCGCGGTCGTCGACGAATGGGCCGACGATTGCCAGGAGGCAATCAACTGGTGCAATTGCTCGGCGTTGGTGGTGGTTTTCATCTGCTCACGCAAGCTGGCGTTGGAGAGCAGCTCGGCGATTTCGCCCAGGATTTCAAGATGCTGCTGGGTCGCCGCTTCGGGTACCAACAGAAAAATCAGCAGATGGACGGGTTGCTCGTCAGGGGCATCGAAGCCAATGGGCCGCTCCAGCTGAAACACTGCTGCCATCGGCGACTTGAGTCCCTTGATGCGACCGTGAGGAATGGCAACGCCATGACCCAAACCGGTGGAGCCCAGGCGTTCACGCGCAAACAGACTGTCGGTGACCAATGCACGCGAGAGTCCATGCAAGCTTTCAAACAGCAGACCGGCTTCTTCAAACGCGCGTTTTTTACTGGTGACATCCACGCTCACTAGCACTTGAGCTGGGGGCAAGATAGAGGCAAGACAGTTCATAGTGAAGTGCGGCAATAAGGCAGGCAACCAGGAGCGTGATCAAACGAACGCAGCAACACCTTGATGCAGGTGTTGCTGCACGTATTATCGGTCAGTACTCAGACAGATTCCTTTTTTCCTCTGCAAAAGCCGAGGGTTTACGCCATTGCTTGCCGCAAAGCATCGCTGTAGTGAGATTGAACACGTTGCTTGTGGCGGCCCACCATGCGGTCAAGCCGATCCACCAAAGCATCTACCGCAGCATACAGATCATGGTGGGAGCACTGCACACACAGTTCATCGCCCTTCACCCGCAGATTGCACACTACACGCTGCCGTTTCTCCTTTTCCTTCTGCTTTTCCACCGAAAGTAAAACCTTGGCATCCACCACCTGGTCAAAGTGCCGCGTAATGCGGGCCAGCTTTGCTGTTACATATTCGCGCAGCGCCGGGGACACCTCCAAATGGTGTCCGCTGATCGTCAGGTTCATGAATAAGTCTCCTTCTGCAAATCGAGAAAAGTGCCTCAGATTGCCAGCAACCCAAGCCACCCAAAGGGGGAAACACATGCATGCGTAGAAACCATGATGCGCCCTGACCTACAAAATTGCAAGCCTATGACAACCCATCGAAGTAGGATTCTTGCTGTTTGCTGACAAGCAAGCGCGCTCGTTTTGTTACAAATACTGCGCACCGCTCCCAAATTTGCAGCCCGAATGCCCTGTGCAGTGGCGCGCTGCGGCGAATTGCCATTTTGCGGTGCACGGCAAGGCAACATGCGGCCGCACGTAGGCCCCTACGTGTTTTACCAATCGGTAAACCAATACTGCACCGCGAAAGCAGACATAGGCCGCGCAGACCAAGCCTGGCGAGGCATGGCGACTACAATTCCGAGCTTGCCCTCCGCAGCGAGCCTGCGCGCCTGCCATGCGCGCGGCGGGTGCCCGTCCATTGTTTTGCATCACCATGACCCAGTCCGTACCTTCTGCATTGCATACCTCCAAGCTCCACTCCCTGCCCCTGTTGGCCCGCGGCAAGGTGCGCGACAACTACGCTGTCGGCAGCGACCGCATCCTCATGGTCGCATCTGACCGGCTCTCCGCGTTTGACGTGATCATGGGAGAGCCGATCCCTGGCAAGGGCGCGTTGCTGACGCAAATGGCGCTGTACTGGTTCGATAAACTGGGCGACATCTGCCCCAACCATCTGACGGGAGATGCGCCAGAATCCGTCGTGCAGCCCGATGAAGTGGCGCAGGTCACCCACCGCTCCATGCTGGTCAAGCGCTTGAAACCCGTGCCGATTGAAGCCGTCGTGCGCGGCTACCTGGCTGGCAGCGGCTGGAAGGAGTACCAGGAATCGCAAGCGGTATGCGGCGTCCAGCTGCCCCCTGGCCTGGTCAACTCCGCCAAATTGCCCGAACCCATCTACACGCCCGCAGCCAAGGCTGAGGCAGGTGAGCACGACGAAAACATCACCTTTGAGCGTACCGTCGAAATCGTGGGCCCCGAACTGGCCGCCCAGATCCGCGACCTGAGCATCGCCATCTACAAGAAGGCAGCAGCGATCGCCCTGGAAAAGGGCATGATCATTGCCGACACCAAATTCGAGTTCGGCCTGGACGAAAACGGCAAGCTGGTGTTGATGGACGAAGTACTGACGCCCGACAGCTCTCGCTACTGGCCCGTGGAAGGCTATGCCGATGCACTGGCCCACGGCACCAACCCCCCCAGCTATGACAAGCAGTTTGTGCGCGACTGGCTGGAGCAGGCCAAGGTGAACGGCAAACCCTGGGACAAGACCGCACCTGCCCCTCGCCTGCCTCAGGAAGTGATTGAAAAGACTGCAGCCAAATACCGCGAAGCACTGGAGCGCCTGACCGCATGATCCTAGTGAGGAGCGCGCCGCCCTGATCGAAGAAGGGGGCCGCGTTCCCATGGGGTGTACGCACCATTGCCAAGCTCATTGCTGAGCTATCCGATGAGCCCAGCAATGCATTGCGGTATCTGCGGGCCACACCGCACAGTGGAAAAAAAGCGGAAGCGGCGGCGAATACGCTCAGGATTGCGGAGTTCCCGCACCTCAACGCCTCCAGCAATTGCGAGGTTCTACGCCACCTTCTTCATGTGCATGCACAGGTATTCCCAGCAATCCTGCACAATGGGCCGGCGCGTTCCGGGCGGGCATTTGCGCGTCGCCAGGCTCACATATCGGGACAGTGCAGGCGATTGCGCCTTGAGAGTCACAAACCCTCTGGCCAGATAGCTGGCTTCATACAGACTGGACACCAGCCCTACGAACATGCCTGTCTCCACCATGGCGTACAGCGATTCGATATGGGACACCGATTTGACGAAGGCAGTGTCCGCGTCGCTTTGCTCCATCGAGTGCATGATCATCTGCTGATGGTTATTGTGTGACAGCATCACCAAAGGATGATCCCGCAGCTCTATCCATTGCAGGGGCTGCGCCTTCGCCAGTGGATGACGCACGCTAACAATGGCCACGATCTGCTCTTGCGCAATCAGCTGCGTCTCCAGCGCCTCTGACGCAGTAAAGCCCAGTCCAAGTCCGATATCGACCTCTCCGTTCTCCACGGCCGTCGCCAACAGGTCATCGCTCATATCGGTCCAGTGGAGCATGGCCATGGGTCGAGCCCGCTGCCACTGCATGATCGACAAGGCCGCCAGCTGTGCAGCGGCAGGTACATAGGCAATGCGCACCATGTCTTCGCCTCGTTGCAGCATCTGCTCGATGCCCTGCACACCCAGCAGATAGTTGCTCAGCATCCACTCGATCTGTGGCCGAATGGCCTTGCCAGAAGCTGTCAACTGCACGGATCGGGTACCGCGGTCAAACAACTTGGCCCCAACGACAGATTCCAGCTCCTGGATCGCAGATGTGAGCGCCGGCTGGCTCAGCGACAGAACAGCGGCTGCACTTCTGAAATTGAGGTGGCTCGCCACTTCCTTGAAGTATGCCAATTGCCGGGGCGTGGGCCCGTAGAGGCGGCTTCGCCTCGCGTTTTTATCTTCAGTCATATCAGCGCGCGGCAAGAAAGACACGACGGGCAATCGATCGAGGGAATCGAACGCCTGCTTGACCAACTGAGCCCATCACAAGCCCGGATGGCAAATCGCGCCTCAGAGTCCCACCAACAATTACGCACTCCGACTCGGGACTGAGGGCATCACGCAGATATGGCATATATCCAATAGAGGCACAGCGTCCCATTTGATCTTCAATTGCTTGCATTCGCGTCTTAATTAGTTTAATTAAACAATTAATCTACATCACCGATCAATAATCGATTATTTAAAATTATTGCGATTAACAAATCAAGTTAGCAAGTATCGAATCTTCAGTTCAAGATATTTCACATTCTCTGCATCTCAAAAATAAAATTAATGAAAATTTTCCCAAGGAATTTTCATATTTTTCAATCACCTAGATTAATCTTTAAAAAATTAATTAAATCGCATTGAATGCATTGTTTTTATAATTTATAGAATGCCATCAATGCAAATTCACTCAACACACCCTACCGACCAATACCGATCAGACACGCTACAGCTCTCCAATTTATTGCAGGTAGAATTTTCATGATTTATTTTTGATAAACATCAAAATATTTAGTTCGAGATACATGCGGAATATTAATTATTGTCCTCGCGTTTATCTATATCAATGGAAATTCTATTTAGAGTCGCTGAACGCAGCCCAGCAAATCACAGATTTGCGGTTGAGACGTGGCGCCGGGCCGCGTCAGGCCGGACCACGTCAGGCCGAGCCACAGGCAACAGACGTACGACAAGGCTGCGCGCCCCCGGCTCGGCGCCCCCGGCTCGGCGCCCCCGACTAGGCGTCCCCAACGAAGCAACGGCGTATCAAGGGTTGTGTTAGGTTCTATGTTTTGCGTCAAGCGACTTTCGGCAATAGTTGCTCCGGATTAAAGGCGGTCTGGCCTCTCCAAATTGC
>NZ_JACHKZ010000037.1 GCF_014207855.1 Comamonas odontotermitis
CAAACCTTGCGAACCGCGCTCTTTCGAGTCTGGCAGCTTCGCAAGGCGTTGTGCTGTCGATGGATCGTATTGTATAGGAGTTTTCCCAGGGTTTTGGCAAATTTACAAAATTTCTACAAAACGCCAAGCCTCCCATCTTTCATCAGATCTTCCACTTCTCCATCAATTTCTCTGGGCGAAGTGAGTCATATCCCTCAAAGGGTTGATGAATCCAAGGATTGGTAGCCAGGAACTCCACCGAGTAGTCCGGGGTGAACGTCGAGACGCCTTTGGTCCAGATCACGGCACTGCGCAGCTCGGTGATCGGCTTGTAGTTGGTCTTGAGCATGTTGATCACAGCATTCAAGGTGTGACCAGAGTCTGCCAGATCATCCACCAGCAGTACGCGACCCGCGATTTCGCCCTTGGGTGTGGTGATGAAGCGGGCAATGTCCAGGTGCCCTTGCATGGTGCCTGCTTCCGCACGGTACGAGCTGGTGGACATGATCGCCAGTGGCTTGTCGAAAATACGGCTCAGAATATCGCCAGGGCGCATGCCTCCACGAGCCAGGCACAGAATCGTATCGAATTCCCAGCCAGACTGATGGATCTTGATGGCCAATTTTTCAATCAGTCCGTGGTATTCGTCATAGCTGACATACAGGTGCTTGCCGTCTTCAGTAAGCATGGTTTTCCTCGTTCGATAAAGCGTTGCGCAATCAGGCTTGATAGGGGTTCTGCATCAGGATGGTGTGGTCACGGTCAGGGCTGGTCGATACCATGGCGATGGGCACACCGGTCACTTCTGCAATGCGATCCAGGTAGCGGCGCGCATTGAGCGGGAGCTTGTCATACTCGGTCACACCCACGGTGGATTCAGTCCAACCAGGGATGGATTCATAGATGGGCTTGCAGCGTTCGATATCGTCCGCGCCCAACGGGAGCAGGTCGATCTTTTCGCCGTCCAGTTCGTAGCCCACGCATAGTTGCAGCTCTTCGATGCCATCCAGCACATCGAGCTTGGTGATGCACAGGCCCGACAGACCATTGATCTGAGCCGAGCGCTTGAGCAGCGCGGCATCGAACCAGCCACAGCGGCGCGAACGGCCGGTGGTTACGCCCTTCTCAGCACCCACAGTACTCATGATCCAGCCAGGCGTTCCCTCCTTTTCCCATTCCAACTCGGTGGGGAAAGGGCCGCCACCAACACGGGTGCAGTACGCCTTGGTGATACCCAGGATGTAGTGGAGCATGCCTGGCCCCACACCTGCACCGGCGGCCGCGTTACCAGCCACGCAGTTGGACGAGGTGACGTAGGGGTATGTGCCATGGTCCACATCCAGCAGGGTACCTTGTGCACCCTCAAACAGCAGGTTGCCCCCTGCGGCATGCACACCATTGAGCTCGCGTGACACGTCGGCAATCATGGGCTTGAGCAGCTCGGCATGGCGCATGGCTTCGGCGTACACAGCGTCAAACTGCACTTCGCCGTCCTTCATGTATGGAGCCAGGCCAGCGCCGAAATCGAAGTTCTTGGAGCCCAGCACATTCACCAGGATGTGGTTGTGCAGGTTCAGCAGTTCGCGCAGCTTGGAGGCAAATCGCTCGGGGTGCTTCAGATCCTGAACACGCAGAGCACGGCGAGCAATTTTGTCTTCGTAGGCGGGGCCGATCCCTTTGCCGGTTGTACCGATTTTTTGCACACCGCCTTGTTCACGCGCCGCTTCACGGGCGACATCGAGCGCCTGATGGAAAGGCAGGATCAACGGGCAAGCTTCAGACACCCGCAGGCGGTCACGCACCTGCACACCCGCCTTTTCCAGACCTTCAATTTCCTCGAACAACTTGCCCACGGACAGCACCACGCCGTTGCCGATGTAGCACTTCACACCGGGACGCATGATGCCGCTGGGAATCAGGTGCAATGCAGTCTTCACTCCATTGATCACCAAAGTATGGCCTGCATTGTGACCGCCTTGGAAGCGCACTACGCCTTGGGCGCTTTCGGTCAACCAATCGACCAGCTTACCCTTGCCTTCATCACCCCATTGAGTGCCAACCACAACAACGTTGCGACCTTTGGAAACAGTCATTTCTTTTCCCATCCAAGAACAAAATACAGTTAAATGCTGCGCACAACCCACTGGCCATTGACTTCTGCCAGTTCGCGGTCGCAATCGAATTCGTCGATCTCATCATCGTGCCCGGGCAGCGCACAAACGACAGTCTCTCCCGCCTGCCGCAAGCGCTGGATCACCTGGCGCATGTCTTCCCTGTCTACCCAGGGTGCACGAATCGCAGCCTTCAGAGGGCGCGGCTGCACCACGGATACGAGCTGCTTGATGTCGAGACTGAAACCAACCGCCGGGCGGCTGCGTCCGAACGCTGCGCCTACCTCGTCGTATCTGCCGCCGCGCACCAGTGCATCCGTTACGCCTTGCGCATAGATGGCAAAGCGCATGCCGCTGTAGTAGGAATAGCCGCGCAAATCCGCCAAGTCAAAAGTGACGGACGGACTGTTCACGCGCCCTGCCAATTGGCGCATTTCAACCAGAATAGGCGATACGCCGGGGATTGCAGCCAGCGCCTTTTCCGCTTCGTCCAACACCGCCACATCGCCGTACAGATTCAGCAAGGCGCGCAGGCCGTCGCGCTGTGCCGGAGGAAAATCCTTGGTCAGTAGCGCAAGCTCTGAGGCATCTTTCACCGCCAACGCGGCATGCACGCGGCGCAAAGCAGGCAAATCCACCAAGAGTCCAGCCATCAGGCGCTGCACAATGCGAACGTCCGCCAGATCCACCGAAAAATCATGCAGTTGCGCTACACGCAGCGACTCGGTCGCCAAGGTGATGATTTCCACATCTGCCTCGACGCCTGCATGACCGTAGATTTCCGCTCCGAACTGCAGCTGTTCGCGGGTTGCATGGGGGCGATCAGGCTTGGCATGCAAAACCGGGCCGCAGTAGCACAGGCGCGTCACACCCTTGCGATTGAGCAAATGCGCGTCGATGCGGGCAACCTGTTGGGTGGTATCAGGGCGAATGCCGAGGGTTCGGCCAGAGAGTTGATCCACCAGTTTGAAAGTCAGCAGATCCAACGCCTCGCCAGAACCGGAGAGCAAGGAGTCCAGATGCTCCAGCAGTGGCGGCATCACCAATTCATAGCCGTAGCCACAGGCCGTATCGAGCAGGCCGCGACGAAGCTCTTCGATGTGCCGTGCTTCAGACGGCAGCACATCGGCAATGTGATCCGGGAGGATCCAAGCAGACATGGGAAATTGGAGAGGCTGTTAAAAACGCAATTCTACAGGGATGCATAAAGACGGAAGCAATAACCTGCCAGAACCACTGCGCCATTGCTGCATTTTTGCAGGCGCCAACTGCTTGCAATGCTATAAGGAGTGCAAATGAAAACGCCGCACTGCAACTGCAATGCGGCGTTTCAGTTTTTATAGCAATCAGTGCTTATTGCTTGGCCGTTGGCGAGCGATAGCTCTTGAAAAAGTCCGAAGAAGACGGATCCACCACAATGACATCCGATTTCTTGTTGAAACTGGACTTGTAGGCCTCAAGACTGCGATAGAACTGCGCAAACTGCGGGTCCTTGCCAAAGGCTTCTGCATAGACTTTGGCCGCTTCCGCATCGCCCTGCCCCTTGAGTGCCTGCGCATCGCGGTAGGCATTGGCAATGGTCACCTCGCGTTGGCGATCCGCATCAGCACGGATTTTTTCCCCAACAGCGCCGCCTGTCGAGCGCAATTCGTTGGCAACGCGCTTGCGCTCGGCTTCCATGCGGCTGTAGACCGATTCGGTGATCGCTTCAACATAGTCAACACGCGTGATGCGAACATCGACGATATCAATGCCCCAAGGCTTGCTGCCCTTGACCGCTTCGAGCACTTCCCGCTTGACATCAGCCATGGTTTGCTCACGCTTGGTCGAGATCAGCTCCTGAACCGTGCGACGGTTCACCTCTTCCTGGAAGGCATTGCGCACGACCCGGTTGAGCTGCATGGCGCCCGCTCCTTCGCTAGTACCTACATTGCGGATGTACTCTGATGGCTCGGTGATGCGCCAGCGCACGTACCAGTCGATCACCACTCGCTGCTTTTCCGCAGTCAGCATGGATTCGGTGTCGGTACTATCCAAGGTGAGCAAACGCTTGTCCAGATAGGTCACATTCTGCAGTGGTGGCGGCAGCTTGAAGTTGAGGCCCGGCTCAGTGATCACTTCCTTGATCTGGCCCATGGCGTACTTGATGCCGAATTGACGCTGGTCGACCACAAACACAGTGGAGCTGAGCAAGGCCAGCACCACCAAAACGGTTGAAGCAAAAAATCCCATTCGATTCACAACTCACTCCTAGCGCGACTCGCGGTCACGGGTTCGGCTGGTGTCACGGGCGCGGGCGTCTGGAACAGACGGCGCGGTCACCGGTGTACTGTTGGCAGGCGCCGTTGCTGACGCTGCAGGCGTCTCGCCGCCTGATGCATTACCACCTGTACTCTGGGTTTGCTGCATGATCTTGTCGAGCGGCAAGTACAGCAGATTGGAGCCCTGCTTGGAATCCACCACCACCTTGGTCACATTGCTGTAGACATGCTGCATGGTCTCCAGGTACAGACGATCGCGCGTCACCGCCGGAGCCTTCTGGTATTCGGTGTAAATCGACGAGAAGCGCTGTGCATCACCCTGCGCCTGCGCGACGATACGCTCTTTATATGCCGAGGCCTCTTCCATCAGGCGCGACGCAGTTCCCTTGGCTCGCGGCACCACATCGTTGGCATAGGCTTCTGCCTGGTTCTTGGTACGCTCACGCTCCTGCGCAGCCTTGAGCACATCGTCAAATGCCGCCTGCACCTGCTCCGGCGGACGCACACCACCTTGCTGCAGATTGACGCCAACCACCTCAACACCGATCTTGTAGCGATCCAGAATGGTCTGCATCAACTCGCGAACACGCGGCGCGATCTGGTCGCGCTCATCAGCGAGCGCGGCATCCATTTTCATCTTGCCAACGACCTCACGCACCGCAGTCTCCGCGACCTGAATGACGGAATCTGCCGGGTTTTTGCTCTCAAACAGCCAGGCGCGTGCATCATTCAAGCGGTATTGCACCGCGAACTTGATTTCGACGATGTTCTCGTCCTCGGTCAGCATGGCCGACTCACGCAGGCCCGTGCTCTTAACGATGCTGTCGCGCCCAACGTCTGCAGATTTGATCTGAGACACATAAACCAGCTCATGACGCTGAATGGGATACGGCAGACGCCAGTTGATACCGGCATTCACCGTCTTGTGGAATTTACCGAACTGGGTAATGACGGCCTGCTGGCCTTCCTGCACGATGAAAAAACCCGTGCCCAACCAGATCAGTACGGCAACACCTGCGATCAGGCCAACACCGACACCAGCACCTTTGAATTCGGGTTGAGGGCCGCCTGCATTACGGCCCGCACCACCATTGCCTTTGCCCCCGAAGAGACCGCCGAGCTTCTTGTTCAGGTCCTGCCACAGCTCGTCCAGATCAGGAGCGCCTCCGCTGCCAGGACGCTGGGGTGGGCGATTGTTGTTCTCAGGAGGTGTGTATGGCGGGCGCGCGGGCGGCGGCTCCTGGCCGCCGTTTCCGCTTGCGCCATTGCCATCATCTCCGCGCCCCCAGCGCGGGTCGTTCAGATTGAACATTCCGCGTATGCCTTGCGGCAGCAAAGCCAGGCGCGGAAAGCGTGAATGAAATTTCATTAGCGATGTCTCTATGAATCAGCGTTACAAAGCGCTTGCAGACAGCCATTGTGGCAGTCTAGTGGGCATTTCCCAATAATTCGTCGTCAGCGTCTGGGGCTATCTCGTCAGCATCACGCGCCTCCAGGGCTGCCCGATGGGCAAGCACTGCCTCGGCAAGGTGGGCGCGAACGACATCCAGACCTGCCCCTTTGGCAGCACTGACAAAGAATCGGGGCACCTGCACACCATCCAGTTCGTAGCTGTCGGCAAGCACTGTCGGCCGCTGGACTGGGTCCATTGCATCCAGTTTATTGAAGATCAATACCTGCGGCACATCCTCTGCCCCAATTTCCCGGAGAACCTTTTGGACTTGTTGTATTTGTTCCGGGTGGGCAGGGTTCGAAGCATCGACCACATGGAGCAGCAGATCTGCATCAACTGCTTCTTGCAGCGTTGCCTCAAAAGCATTGACCAAGCCATGCGGCAGGTCACGAATAAAGCCAACCGTATCCGAGATCGACACCGATTTCTGGGCCGATTCCAGGTACATCTGGCGGGTGGTGGTATCCAGCGTGGCAAACAACTGGTCCGCGGCATAAGCACGCGCCTTGACCACTGCATTGAAGAAAGTGGACTTGCCCGCATTGGTGTATCCGACCAACGACACATTGAACGTGTCATTGCGCTCACGCTGGCGACGCTGCGTGGCTCGCTGTTTCTTGACCTTGCTCAATCGCTCTTTGGTCCGTTTGATCGCGTCATTGATCATCCGGCGATCGAGCTCGATCTGCGTTTCACCGGGACCACCGCGCGTACCAATGCCACCGCGCTGGCGTTCCAAGTGCGACCAGCGGCGCACCAGCCGTGTGCTGAGGTACTGCAGCTTGGCAAGCTCCACCTGCAACTTGCCTTCGTGGCTGCGGGCCCGCTGGGCGAAGATCTCCAGGATCAGCAAGGTGCGGTCATTGACCGGCATTTGCAGACTGCGTTCCAGATTGCGCTGCTGGGCAGGGCTTAGCGCCTGATCGAATAGCACTTCCTTGGCGCCATAGGTTTGCGCCACCATGCGGATTTCATCGGCCTTGCCACTGCCTACAAACAATGCCGCATCGGGCACCTTGCGCTTGCAGGTGAGACGCGCCACCGGGTCGAGGCCCGCGGTTTGCGCAAGCAAGCCCAGCTCTTCCAGTTCGGAATCGAAGTGCGGAAAACCAAAATCCACCCCGACCAGCATGACCGGGGTGGATTTTTTGTCGTTATTGATTTGGTGATTACTCAATGATGTAGAGCTCTCGCCCGCGCCAGACACGGGCATATTGCTATCAAAAGCGTTAAGCTGCAGCGTCGTTGTCCTGCGATTCGGATGCCGAGAAGTTAACGGCGCGACCGGGGACAATGGTGGAGATGGCGTGCTTGTACACCATCTGGGTCACCGTGTTGCGCAGCAGCACAACGTACTGGTCAAAGGATTCGATCTGGCCCTGGAGCTTGATACCGTTGACCAAATAAATGGAAACGGGAACATGCTCACGGCGCAGAGCGTTGAGGAAGGGATCTTGCAGAAGTTGGCCTTTGTTGCTCACGATATTCTCCGTGTTCAGACAATGTTGTTGTAAAACGCCACCTTACCACAGTGGCAACGTAACTGATTGATAAAAGGCTTTTTCGTGCAATGAGCCGGTTAAGCCCGCCCCATCTCACTTTTTCGCTATCAATCTTTATCAGCGTAAGGGTTATGTGAGGTCTTGAATTCAATCCGCAAGGGGGTACCCACCAAATTAAATTCCTTGCGGAAACGTCCTTCGAGAAAACGCTTGTAGGCATCGGTCACATGCTCCAGCGAATTGCCATGGATCACGATCACAGGCGGGTTCATGCCACCTTGGTGTGCATAACGCAGCTTGGGACGATAAGGCCCCACTTTCTTGGGTGTCTGGAACTGCACGGATTCGAGCAGCAGGCGCGTGAGCACAGGCGTTGGCATCTTGCAGGTGGCAGCCTTGTGCGCCTGGATCAATGAAGTCCACAGCGGCCCCAGGCCCTGGCGCTTTTTGGCAGAGATGAAGTGCATGGGAGCAAACTTCATGAACGACAAGCGCATTTCAATCGAACGCTCAAGCATCTGGCGCCCATAGTCGTCCAAGGCGTCCCACTTGTTGACGGCCAGCACCACCGCACGGCCGCTTTCAAGAATATAGCCAGCAATGTGCGCATCCTGATCCGTGACGCCTTGCGTGGCATCCAACAGCAGCAGCACTACATTGGCACCCTCAATAGCCTGCAGCGTCTTGACGACGGAAAATTTCTCGATGGCCTCGAATACCCTGCCCTTGCGGCGCAAACCGGCGGTGTCGATCAGCTCAAACTGCTGTCCGTTTTTCTCGAACGGTACCGAGATGGCATCTCGCGTCGTTCCCGCCATGTCAAACGCAACCAGCCGCTCTTCACCCAACCAGGTGTTGATCAAGGTTGACTTGCCTACATTGGGACGGCCAGCAACAGCCAGGCGAATGGGTTGCGGGCCATCTGCCTCGCCTGCATCTTCTTCCTCGTCCAGCCACTGCACCTTGTCGAGCGCCATGTCGATCAGGCTGCGGATGCCCTGCCCGTGCGCTGCAGAGACGGGATAGACCTCACCAAGCCCCAACTCATAGAACTCGGACAGCTGTGAGCCGTCTTTCATGCCCTCGGCCTTGTTGCCCACCAACAGAGCTGGTTTCCCCAGGCGGCGCAGATAGCCTGCAATTTCATGGTCCTGTGCAGACAGCCCCAGGCGTACATCCACCACAAACACCACCACATCCGCCTCAGCCACAGCCTGGCGGGTCTGCTTGGCCATCTCCTTGAAGATGCCGCTCGACGCATCGGGCTCAAAGCCACCCGTATCGATCACGATATATTCGCGCTTGCCCTGCCGGCCCTGGCCGTAGTGGCGATCACGGGTCAAACCGGCGAAGTCGGCCACGATGGCGTCACGCGACTTCGTCATCCGGTTGAACAAGGTGGATTTGCCCACATTGGGACGCCCCACCAAAGCAATAACTGGCTTCATTCCTGACTACTTTTTCTTTTTCTCTCAATCGGGCTGAAAGCCGTACACCGCGCCGTCGTTGGTCTGCACCACCATGGTGTTCCCTGCGATGACCGGCGCGACAGAGATGCCCGAGTTGTTGGTTGCAAAACGGTTCAAGGGCGAACCATCCTTTTTGGACAGCATGTGCACCACACCATTGCCGTCGCCAAAGATCACTGACCTGCCCAGCACCAGCGGCTGGCTCAGCTTGCGGTACTTGAGGCGACTGCTTGTCCAGGCCACACTGCCACCATCACGTGCCCATGCAGTAATGACACCATTGCCGTCGGCACCAGCCACCACTTCGTCGTCGCCCGAGATTCCATTGAGGCCATCTGCCCGCACAGTCCAGCGCAGTTGCGCCGTATCGGCATCGATACAACCCACGGCCATCTGGTAGGCGCGGGTGCACAGCACCGAACCCACGCGCGATACACCACCCACAAGCTCTACGAGACGCTCCACATCATTGGTTCCGCGGGGGCTGGCAATGGGCACTTCCCAGCGCAGCGAGCCGTTGTTGGGGTCAATCCCCACGAAACGCCCTGACACCCCGGTGACCAAAGTGTCCTTGTACGCCATCAGTACGCCACTTTGGCGCAGCACCAGCGATTCCCCGGTCTTGGATTGGCTCCACAGCGGATTGCCGGTTGCCGCATCATAGGCACTGACGGAGCGATCCGCGCTTTGCACAAAGACGCGGGCGCCAGCCACCAAAGGTGCCGTATAGGCGCGGTTGGCCAGGCGCTTGCGCCATTGCTCCTTGCCTTGTGACAGTACGACTAGATCACCCCCTTCGGTGACCACGGCAGCCCACTTGCCGTCACTACCGACACCGGCCGAGAGCTTTTGGCCTACGTTGGCACGCCACAGTTCAGCGCCGGTATCTGCGTTCACCGCCACCAACTGGCCATCGGCAGACCCCATGGTCACCACATTGCCACTCACGTTCATGACCAAGGTGGGATTGGCCTTGCCAATGCGCTGCGTCCATGTTTGCTTGACACCAATCAAGGCAACATTGGGTTCGAGCTCAACAGGCTTGCGCTTGTCGGACGAGAACAGCGAGCAGCCCGCGACAGCCAGAGCCACAGCGGACAAAGTCAAGACTCTGGCTGCAGAAGCTGCTGCAGCAAATGATGGTAGTGCTTGGTGTTTCATGCTCATGCGCACAGCCTTTTGCTATCGATTACTTCACATCCTCGCCCAGCGCATTGAGCTTGACGGAAATGACATTGCGGTATTCCACACCAGGAGCGGTCTTCTGGTAGGCCGTGCGATACGCTTCGATTGCCTTGGCCTTGTCGCCCTTGGCAAGGTAGATGTCACCCTGGTGATCCGCCACCACAGCGTCAAACTCCGTTGGCATCTTGGCGTCCAGTTGCTTGAGTGCCTCGTCATAAGACTGGCTGCCCAGCAGTACTGCCGCCAGGCGGATGCGCGCCGTCGCCTTCAAGCCATCGTCCGAAGCATTGTCAGCCACCCAGGTGAGCGCAGCCTTGGCATCGTCCATTTGGCCCTTGTCGCTGGCAGCCTTGGCCACCAGCAATCCCGCATGCGCCGCCTGCAAGGTGCCGCCATAGTTGCTGCGCAGATCGCCAAAAGCCTGGTCGATGCGAGCCTTGTCGCCCGAATTGACTGCAGCCTCCACGGCCGACCCCAGTGCGCTCGCCTGCATGCCCTGGCGATTCTGCCAGTACTGGTAACCATTCCAGGCGGCAAATCCGCCCAGCACGATGACCAGCACCGTGGTGATCAGCGTGCCCCACTTGTTCCAAAAGTGCTTGATCTGGTCAAGCTGTTCCTGTTCTTCCAAGTCCAAATGCGTTGCCATAGTTGTTCTAGTTCAGGGTTGCGAAAATTGTTTTGAATGAAACGGCCTCAGGCACGCAACAGTTGTGCCCAACCAGCTACGTTTTCAATAGCATGCTCTGCCTGCGCACCTGCGCCATCGCGCAATTGCTTGACGGTGACCATGCCGCGCTGCATCTCGTCGCCGCCAAAAATCAGCGCACAATGCGCACCGCTGGCATCTGCTTTCTTGAACTGCGACTTCATGCTGCCCATGCCCTCTGCCGTAGCCGCGCCGTGCATCTGCACACTGATGCCTTCACTGCGCAAGGATTGCACCACACGCATCGCCTGCGGAAGAAGCGATGCGTCCGGCAGGATAGCGTAGGCGTCAATAGACGGGCGCTGCCACTGGATATTCAACTCCTTGATCAGCTCAAGGACGCGCTCGATCCCCATGCCCCAACCCACCGCTGGTGCGGGTTTGCCACCAATCTCTTCAATCAGGTAGTCGTAGCGGCCGCCGCCGCAGATGGTGCCTTGCGAGCCGAGCTTGTCGGTAATGAATTCAAATACCGTGAGATTGTAGTAATCCATGCCCCGCACCAGACGTGGATTGACTGACCAGGCCACGCCGTTGGCGTCCAGAATATCCTGCACGGTCTTGAGGTGCGCCTTGGAGGCATCGCCCAAAAAGTCGAGCAGTTGAGGCGCTGCATTGACCATTGCCTGCATTGCCGGATTTTTGGTATCGAGCACCCGCAGCGGATTGCTGTGCATGCGGCGCTTGGCCTCTTCGTCCATCACATCGGTGTGCTGCTCGAAGTAGGCAATCAGCGCATCGCGGTGCGCCTTGCGCTCCGCAGGCTGACCCAGGCTGTTGAGCTCCAGCCGCACACCATCGATGCCCAATTCCTTCCACAGCTGGTGCGCCAGCAGAATCACTTCTGCATCCAGCTCGGGCCCGGCGAACCCCAACGCCTCCACACCCACCTGGTGGAACTGGCGATAGCGGCCGCGCTGCGGGCGCTCATGGCGAAACATCTGGCCGATGTAGAACAGGCGCTTGCCGCCGTCATACAGCATATTGTTTTCAACCACGGATCGCACCACGCCGGCAGTCCCTTCGGGGCGCAGGGTCAGGTGCTCGCCGTTGAGCTTGTCTTCAAAGGAATACATTTCCTTCTCGACGATATCGGTCACTTCTCCCAGGCCACGCACGAACAGCGCGGTGGGCTCGACGATGGGGGTGCGGATGTTGCGGTAGGCAAAACGGCCCATCAGATCACGCACCTTGGACTCAAACCACTCCCACATCGCCGAATCCGGCGGCAGGATATCGTTCATGCCTTTGATGGCAACCAGCTTTTCATTCTTGCCCATGGGCTTTCAATCTCTATAGTCAAAACAAGCATCAGCGCATGTCCAGCATGCGCTGATAGCTATCAATTTTATACCTTAGCGGCGCCGTAGCGGCGCTCCACATAGGCCTGCACAATGTCGTGGAACTCCTGCGCAATGCGGTCACCACGCAAAGTCATGGCCTTTTCGCCATCGATGAACACAGGCGCCGCAGGCGACTCGCCCGTACCCGGCAGGCTGATGCCGATGTCTGCATGCTTGCTCTCACCAGGACCGTTGACGATGCAGCCCATGACGGCCACTTTCATCTTTTCGACACCTGGGTATTTGACACGCCAGACCGGCATTTGTGAGCGCAGGTGCTCGTCAATATCCTTGGCCAGCTCTTGGAAGGTGGTGCTGGTGGTGCGGCCACAGCCTGGGCAGGCAGTGACACTGGGCACAAAGCTGCGCATGCCCAAAGCCTGCAGAATTTCGCTGGCAACCACAACTTCCTGCGTGCGCGCCTCACCCGGCTGCGGTGTGAGCGAGACGCGAATGGTGTCACCAATCCCCTCCTGCAGCAGGATGGACAGCGCAGCGGCAGATGCCACCGTGCCCTTGGTGCCCATGCCGGCTTCGGTCAAGCCCAGATGCAAGGCGTAGTCGCACCGCGCAGACAGGCCCCGGTACACCGCGATCAGATCCTGCACGCCACTCACCTTGCACGAGAGAATGATCTGATTGCCATCCAGGCCCATTTGCTCGGCGCGCTGCGCGGACGAAATGGCGGAGGTGATCAATGCCTCATACATCACCTGGCGCCCATCCCAAGGCGCAGAGCGATGGCTGTTCTCGTCCATCAACTCGGCCAGCAACTCCTGGTCGAGGCTGCCCCAGTTGACACCGATACGCACCGCCTTGTCATACTGAATGGCGGCTTCGATCATCTGGCCGAACTGCTTGTCCTTCTTGTCACCTTTGCCGACGTTGCCGGGGTTGATGCGGTATTTGGACAGCGCCTTCGCACAATCGGGAAACTCTGTGAGCAGCCGGTGACCGTTGTAATGGAAGTCGCCCACGAGCGGAACGTTCTCACCCATGCGATCCAGTTGCTCGCGGATATAGGGAACGGCCGCTGCCGCCTCCGGGGTGTTGACGGTGATGCGCACCATCTCCGAGCCCGCCTGCGCCAGCTCCTTGACCTGGATCGCAGTCTCGATGGCATCAACCGTGTCGGTATTGGTCATCGACTGGATACGCACTGGCGCATCGCCTCCCACAGCCACGACCCGGTCACCCCACACCACCCGGGCCTGACGGCTCTTGCGAGCGGCGGGCGCCACCAGCGGTACGGGAGACAGCTTGTTGTCTTCTTGCACTTAATTCACCTCAAAACGGGCCGTGCTGCCCTTGGTCACTTTTTTCAGATCAAAAGCAGCCCCACGCAACAATAGTTCGACACCACCGGCATTGCCCACAACCACCTTCAGAGGAGGCTGGGCTGTGACGCCTTGTTCGCTACCAGCCTTGATGGTCTTTTCGAACACCACCTTGCCATCGGCCGCCTTGACCTGAACCCAACTGTCTTGCGTAGCCTTGAACTGCAATACCGGAGCCTCAGCCACTGGCGCGGTTACAGGTTCTGGCGCAGGTATGGCAGCAGCCGTGCCGCTGCCTGCAACAGATGCGCCATTGGCAGCAGCATCACCACCTTCCGCACTTGCCCCCAGGGCCACGGGATCATTGGCACCCGCTTCGCTTGCAATGGTATTGGCACGCCGGGATACCTCGGGCTTGGATGCCACCTGCTTTTTATACTGCTCTGCCAGTTGCGGGTAAAACAACACCCCTGCCGTGGCCACCACCAGCAACAGAACAACAGCCATCCAGGGAAAGGGCTTGCTCGACGAGAAATCGCCACTTTTGGCAGGCACTGCACCGCCTGCGACTTTGGTATTGATACCCTCGCTCACCTTGCGCAGATCCTGCCCGGGTGCACGCGGCAACAACGCCAGAACGGGAGCAGCATCCATCTTGAGTGCGCGGCATACCGCCGACGCCAGTGCACGGGTGAACACCACATCTGGAAATGCGCTCCAGTCGTTGGCTTCAAGCGCCTCCAGTTTGCCAACTGCCACTTTCAGATTAGCCGCCAATGCAGGCAGGCGCAACCCCGCCTGCTCACGCGCCTCGCGCAGCAGCTCCCCCGCAGTCTGGCCCCCGCCATTTTCATTGGACTGGACAGCCGTTGCATTTGCCGCGCCCTGCTCTTGCACATCAGACTCGATCAAAGCACGCCTCCATTGGCCACACGGGCCCACTCCTTGGAATCCGGAAAACGTTTCTGCAACTGGTTGGCCAATTGGCGCGCTGCTGTGCGGTCTCCGAGTGCCTGCTCGATCTGAATCCCCAGGAAGAGTGATTCCGAATTGGCAAGCTCACCATTATTGAGCCGCCGAATGTAGAACTGCGCACGCTTGTCATCGCCGCGCTGACGCATCAGCTTGGCCAGGTTGTAGGAGACGACAGGGTTGCCCGCATCGTATTCATAGGCCTTGAGCAAGGTCGCCTCAGCCTCGGCCATCTTGCCTGCAGCCTCATAGCACAAGCCCTGGGCCATCAAGGTTTTGGACTGCTGGTAGTACTGACGTTGCACCAGCGCCTGATTGAAAAAGCGGTCTGCGGCCTCAAATTTCTTTTCCTGGCACAGCAGCCACCCATGGTTGTGCATGATGTTCGCATCGCCGGGCTTGAGGGACTGCGCCTTGGTAAAGCTCTCGGCGGCAATATCGGCATCGCCCAGTTGCATGTAGATCAGGCCACGCATGTTGTAGGCATCGCCGCTGGACGGGTCAAGCGCCAGCACCTGCTTGATTTCATCCAGCGCAATGGTGGGCTTACCTGTCTGGAAATAATTGGCTGCCAGCTCCAGACGAATGCGGGCACGGCGCTGCACCTCGGTTTCGTCCGACTGGGTGACGATGGCTGCATCTTCACGTGCAGCAGTATTGGTGGCACAGCCCACCAGCACATTGCCCAAAACCAGCCCAAGGAAGGCTGCGCCGATCAGACGGGGGAATCTTTGTTGTCCCAACCTCAAGGTCTCTGCCATGCACACCCTCCCATTCAATTTTTACCGTCTACAAAGCCTGTGTCAGCGGAATCACCCGGTTCTTGGCCATGCGCTCTGCTGCACGCGTTCGGTCTTTCACATCACCAGCGAGTTGTCCGCAGGCCGCGTCAATGTCGTCGCCACGGGTTTTTCGCACGGTGGTTACCACACCGGCATCCAGCAACTGCTTGGCAAATTCTGAAACCCGGGCAGCGGGGGATCGTAGCAGACCTGATGCAGGGAATGGGTTGAACGGGATCAAATTAAATTTGCACCACGCACCGCCAGAGCCTGCAAACTCACGCACCAGCGCTATCAATTCCTGTGCATGCTCAGGCTGGTCATTGACGCCGTCCAGCATGCAGTACTCAAAGGTGATGAAATCGCGCGGTGCAAATTCCAAATAACGGCGGCAGGCCGCCATCAGCTCTTTGAGCGGATATTTCTTGTTGAGCGGCACCAATGCGTCCCGCAGCGGATCATTGGGCGCATGCAACGAAACAGCCAGCGCCACCGCACAATCCTGGGACAGGCGATCCATCATCGGAACCACGCCCGAGGTGGAAACGGTGACCCTGCGGCGCGACAGACCATAGCCATGGTCATCCAGCATGGTGCGCAGCGCGGGCACCAGCGCCGAGTAATTCTGCAACGGCTCGCCCATACCCATCATCACCACATTGGAGATGACACGCTCATCGCTGCCAAACCGCCTGCGCAGCGCGTGTTCGGCAAACCACAGTTGGGCAACGATCTCGCCCGTTGTCAGATTGCGGCTGAAGCCCTGGTGCCCCGTCGAGCAAAAGCGGCATCCTACCGCGCAGCCCGCTTGCGACGATACGCACAGCGTGCCGCGGTCATCTTCAGGAATGAATACGGATTCCACCGCATTGCCATCGCCCACATCAAACAGCCATTTGACGGTTCCATCGGCAGATACATGCTCGGTAATCACCGGCAATGCGGTAATGTGGGTCGTACCCTTCAATTTCTCGCGCAACGACTTGGCCAGATCAGTCATCTGGTCGAAGTCGGACGCTCCGCGCTGGTGAATCCAGCGAAAAAGCTGAGTGGCCCGGAAGCGTTTCTCTCCCAGCCCTTCGCAAAAGGCGGTCAAACCAGCCAAATCAAAATCAAGCAAATTGGTGGTCATAGAAACACGCTCGGGCCACTTACACATGCCGCGCGGCAGCTGCCGCGCAGAATTCCTATTAACGGGAATAGACGTTCATTCCTGGGAAGAAGAATGCCACTTCCACGGCGGCAGTTTCAGCGGCGTCAGAGCCGTGCACTGCATTGGCGTCGATGCTGTCAGCAAAATCAGCGCGGATCGTGCCCTTTTCAGCCTTCTTGGGATCGGTGGCGCCCATCAGCTCGCGGTTCTTCAAGATGGCGTTTTCGCCTTCCAGAGCCTGGATCATCACAGGGCCGGAGATCATGAAGTCGACCAGATCCTTGAAGAAAGGACGCTCCTTGTGCACAGCGTAGAACTGTTCAGCTTCCAGGCGCGAGAGGTGAGCCATCTTGGAAGCAACAATCTTCAGGCCAGCAGCCTCAAAACGGGCGTAGATTTGGCCGATAACATTCTTAGCCACTGCATCGGGCTTGATGATCGAGAGGGTACGTTCGATTGCCATGTTGAATTTTCCTGTTGGTTGATTTTTGCCGTAAAAGCAAACCTTTGATTGTACGGTGTCCGGGAAGTCAGTAGCGTGACTACGACCTTCCGCCCCGCTTGAAACCACCGTTTTTGCGCTGGCGCATCAAACTGTCGTGGCCAATGTAGCCCAGAGAAGTCTTCATCGGATCGGGCTGGCTGCTGCGTTTTTCTGGCGCACGACGCAAACCGCCGCCACGGGTATTCTTGGCAGGCCCCGTCGAAGGGCGGGGGCCATTTTGCTGAGGACGGTTGTCATTGCGACCACGGCCACGATTGTCCTGGGCATTGCCGCGCGGCTGGCGCACGGGCGCGCCAGCGGCAGCAGTCAATGCCTGGATATCGCGCTGGTCCAGCTCCACCCAGTTGCCGCGCTTGAGCCCGCGCGGCAGCACCATGGCTCCATAGCGGATACGGATCAGCCGACTGACTGCATGGCCTACAGCCTCAAACATGCGGCGCACTTCACGGTTACGACCTTCGGAGATGGTGACGCGGTACCACTGGTTGGCACCTTCACCACCGCCATCATCAATCGAGCCAAAGCTGGCCATGCCGTCTTCCAGGTTCACACCAGCCAGCAGCTGCTGCTTTTCCTCAGCAGTCAGCGCACCCAGCACGCGCACCGCATATTCGCGCTCCAGGCCAAAACGCGGGTGCATCAGGCTGTTGGCCAACTCCCCGGAGCTGGTGAACAGCAACAAACCCTCCGTGTTCAAATCCAGCCGACCGATTGACTGCCATTTGCCATGCATCAATCTAGGCAACTTGCGAAACACTGTCGGGCGATTTTGCGGATCGTCATGCGTCACCACTTCACCGACCGGCTTGTGGTAGGCAAGCACACGGGCAGGCGGCGGATCGATGCGGAAATTGATCAGCTTGCCGTTGACACGGATCTTGTCGCCATATTGAATGCGCTGTCCAACGTGCGCAGGCTCGTTGTTGACCGAAATACGGCCCTCAAGAATCAGCCGCTCCATCTCCAGGCGCGAACCCATGCCAGCCTGCGCCAGCACCTTGTGCAGCTTGGGGGTCTCTACATGCGGCTGCAGCACGCGCTTGAGCGGCATGCTCGCATCCGACTCTTCCGCGGCCTCAAGCGCACCGGCAACCACATCCTCAAACGCATAACCGGCCTCATGGGCCTCGTCAGCAGGGTTTCGCTGAGGCGCTGCCGAATGCACAGAATCTGCGCGGCCTTCCACCTGCATTCCATTGGATTCTGTGCGCGGCTGTCCGTCGCGCTCACGGAAGCGCCGTGCACGCGCCGGATAACGGCTTACACGTTGCTCGCCTTCGCGGCGGGTGCGCGTGCCTCTGTCACTAGGCGCCTGGCGTGCAGACTCCTGCAGCCCCGGTTCGGCCTGCACCTCGTCGACACCAGACCCAGACGACATATCACCAGCCTCCGACTGCGCGGATGGCTCAGCCGTCTTTTCTGGGCGGCCTTCACCCGTTGCAGCCTTGCGCGGCGCGCGACGCTTGGGCTTGCTCGGTTCATCCGACATGCCTTCTGCGCCAGGTTGCGGATTCAAATCGCCGTTTTCACTCATCATTTTTATGCTTCTCATTGCCACTGTCAGCAGCGGCGTCATCATTCCATTGGGGCTCTACGCCCGTCTCGCGCATATCGTCGTCGCTTGGCAGCAAATCCTCATGCGCATCATCTTCCGTATTTGCAGCAGCTACCGCTGAAGCCAAAGCACCCTCTTCGCCAGACACTTCGTGCTGAACACCTGCAGAGGGCTCCAAAACCTGCTCCTGATCCACCTCTTCCATCGGCGTGGCCTGCACATCCGGCCCGGCTTCACCCACCAGAACAAATTCGTCACCCTGCCCGGCAACCGCGCCACCCTCGGGCTGCGCCATCTCGCCATTTGCATTGCTGGAGCCAGCCGCCACCGGCTGTTCATCCAGCGGCAGGCTTTCAAATATCGTTGCCTGCTGGTTGCTGTCATCAAGCGCAGGCAACTGATCGAGCGATTGCAAGCCCAGGTCGTCCAAAAACTGCCGGGTCGTTGCCAGCAAGGCCGGACGCCCAACGGTTTCGCGGTAGCCAATCACTTCCACCCAGCCGCGATCTTCGAGCTGCTTGATGATCAGGCTGTTGACCGTCACGCCGCGAATGTCTTCGATATCTCCCCGCGTGACTGGCTGGCGATACGCAATGATCGCCAGAGTCTCCAAGGTCGCCCGCGTGTACTTGGGCGGCTTCTCTGGGTGCAACCGATCCAGGAACTCGCGCATCTCGGGCCGGCTTTGAAACCGCCACCCCGAAGCAACCTGCACCAGCTCCACGCCTTTGTGTGTCCAGTCCAGCTGCAGCTCCTGCAGCAGCACTTTCAAGGTATCCGTGCCCAGCTCGTCGGCAAACAAGCTGCGCAATTCACGCACGGTAATCGGCTGGGGCGCGCAAATCAGCGCAGTCTCCAACACCCGTTTCGCTTCCAAAGTCTGCATGCGAAGAATCCCTGTAAACACGTTCGCGCTAAGGATGGCGACGGCTCAAAAGAAAGGATTGCAAGTCAAAGAAAGCCGCATTTCAATAGCGCGGCATCAAGATCACGGACGAGGGAATAAGCGCCCTGCACCGTTGGCACTCAGGCCAGTTCCTGCAAATTATACCGAATATCCCAATTTTCCATGGCTTGCGCCATATCTTGAGGCGGCGGAGCGAACCACGACATGCCCTGACCAGTAACCGGATGTACAAAAGCGAGGCGCAGGGCATGCAAGCCCTGCCGCTCCAGGCCCGCAGCGGCAGAGCCACCATACAACGCATCAGCTACCAAGGGATGACCGAGCGAAGCCATATGTACACGGATCTGATGGGTGCGGCCCGTATGCAGGCTGCAGTACACCAGGCAGCCTTCGTCCGCATTGGCCAACAGACGAAAATCCGTCCTGGCGGCCTTTCCCGGGTGCTGCGCCAGATCCACCACAGCCATGCGCAGGCGATTGCGGGGGTCTCGTCCGATCGGATGCGCTACTGTTTTAGTAGCATCACCACTCCATGGCTTATGCGCCAACGCCACATAATTGCGATGCACGTCGCGCGCTGCAATCAATTTGACCAAGGCATCCATGGTTTGACGCTCGCGCGCAACCACCATCAAACCACTGGTGTCCTTGTCCAGCCGGTGCACGATGCCCGCACGTGGCAATTGGGCCGCCTTGGCATCGCGCGCCAACAGCGCATTGAGCAAGGTACCGCTCCAGTTGCCTGGCGCGGGATGAACAACCATACCCGCCGGCTTGTTGATGATGCAGAGGTAGGCATCCTCATACACCACATCCAGTGGAATATCCTGCGGCAAAAAGGCCTGGCTCTGCTGTGTGGGCCGCAGCTCCACAGCTACGGCATCGCCTGCCTTGACTTTGGCGCTCGCTTTGGAGCCCGCCTTGCCATTGACCAGCACCGCCCCTTGTTCGAGCAGGGCCTGCAGATAGCTGCGCGAAAACTCTGGCACCCACTTGGCGAGCGCTTTGTCCAGGCGCAGCCCGTGATCTGCCATGTCTGCGGTAATGGCGCGACTCTCCCATTCGCTAATTGCAATATCGGCGGCGGCATCCTCGCCCGCATCGTCCCCATCGGGCAACGAATCCTGGCGGCCATGAATAAAGCCGACGCTGCCGGCTTGAATCGGCAGCGTCGGCCTTTGGGACTGGTCGCGCATCAGCGGGAAGGCAGGTAGCGCGATGGATCTACGGGCTTGCCTTGGCGGCGCACCTCAAAATGCAGTTTGACGCGGTCGGCATCGGAGCTGCCCATTTCCGCGATTTTCTGCCCCTTGCGCACAACCTGGTCATCCTTGACCAGCAAAGTCTGGTTATGGGCATAGGCCGTGAGATAGGTGTTGTTGTGCTTGATCAAAATCAAATTGCCATAGCCACGCAAGCCTGCACCCGCGTAAATGACACGACCGTCAGCGGCTGCCACCACTGGATCGCCCGCCTTGCCGCCAATATCCAGGCCCTTGTTGCGTGAATCGTCAAAACCGGCAATGACCGTGCCCGAAGATGGCCAGATAAAGCCCACATTGTTGTCTGCTGCAGGAGCTTCTGCAGCCGCGGGGGCAGGCGAAGGTGCAGGAGCTGGTGTCGCGGCAACGGTAGATGTGCTGCCAGTGACGGCAGGTGCTGCAGGCGCTGGCTGCGTCACGGACGACGAGGTGGGAGGCACCACACGCAGCACCTGCCCCACTTCGATCACATTCGGGTTTTCCAGATTGCTCCAGCGCGCAATGTCTTTCCAGCTCTGGCCGTGCTCCATGGCGATGCGCATCAGCGTCTCGCCAGGCTTGACAGTGTAGTACCCAGGCTTGCCTGCATTCTCTGCTCCCGGCAGCGTTGCCGGATCCACCCTGGCCGGGCCCGTAGCGCTGGTGGTTGTCGATGGGCGACCTGCAGAGGATCCCCGGTCTTCGACCGGAGCCTTGTTCAGCGATGTGCTCCCACAACCGGCCAACACTGCCGCTGCGACCAGACTGGTTCCCCACGTCAAAAGACCACGTGAATCCAACATACCTATCCTTATTAACCTAGCCCCGATTTTAGGGGTACGAAATGAACATGCTCCAGCACCGTACGCTGAAATCCATCAGCAGTACGATCTACCACGAGCAAAACCTGTTGTCCGCCAGCGCCCAGAATCGGCGCCACCAGGCGGCCACCTTCAGCCAATTGATCACACCAGGCTTGCGGCAGCTCCTCGCCGCCAGCCGCCGAAATGATGCCCGCATACGGCGCGCCGCTGGCAAAGCCAAGCATGCCGTCACCAAGAATCAGGTGCACATTGGCAAGACGCAACGGGCGCAAATTCACCCGCGCCTTTTCATGCAACGCACGCAAGCGCTCAATGGTATACACCTCTTTGGCAACCAGGCTGAGTACAGCAGCCTGGTAACCGCAGCCAGTCCCGATCTCCAGCACACGCCCCAGCCCCGATTGCGCTGCCGCCGACTGCGCCAGCAATTCGCACATACGAGCCACGATACTGGGTTTGGATATGGTCTGGCCCAAGCCGATCGGCAGGCTTGTATCCTGGTAGGCCTGCACTGCCAAGGCACTGTCCACGAACTGGTGGCGCAGAACCGAGTTCATGGCCTTGAGCACACGCGTGTGCTCGATCCCCGAAGCCGCCAGCCTCTGCACCATGCGCAGGCGCGCCGAGGTGAAGTCTACCGTCTCTACGCCCAGGGTTTCACGCACCGCCATGGGAACCGGCGCCAGATCTGCAGGCAGCCGCATCCACTCCCGGTGCACATTCGACTGTGCCTTGGCAGTGGCAGGCATGGCGCCACGGGCAGGAAATCCTGGTTTGCGCAGACTCACCCAGACACCTCGGCATCTGCATTGCGCAGGGCGGTCGCCGTTTGCGACCAGTACACAAGATTTTGATGGTCTGTCAGGTCTACCTTCAACGGCGTGATGGAGACATGCCCCGCCGCTGTGGCATGAAAATCCGTGCCCTCGGCGTCATCCAGCACCGATCCGGCGTTGCCGATCCAATACATCGTCTCGCCCCGCGGACTGATCTGGGTGATGACCTTTTCAGCCGCATGGCGGCGCCCAAGCCGACACAGCTTGACTGGTTTGATCTGCGCAAAGGGCAAATTGGGGATGTTGATGTTGAGCAGCCAGGGCTTGTCCGTCACCAGATTGGCACGATCGAACTGCCGGATCAGCTGCGCCGCCTTTTGCGCCGCAGATTCCAGCTCACCCCAGCCTTTCTCGATCTGCGAGAACGCCATGGCAGGAATGCCGAACAGATAGCCTTCCATGGCTGCGCCCACTGTGCCGGAGTAAATGGTGTCGTCTCCCATGTTTGCGCCATTGTTGATGCCAGACACCACCAGATCGGGCCGGTAACCCAGCAAGCCGGTGAGCGCAATGTGCACACAATCGGCCGGGGTGCCGTTGACATAGCGAAATCCATTGGCCGCCTGGTGCACATACAAAGGCGCATTCAGGGTCAATGCGTTGGATTTGGCGCTGTTGTTGTGCTCCGGGGCCACCACTTCCACATCAGCTACCGCCTTCAACGCGTCATGCAGCGCCACAATGCCGGGCGCCTGATATCCATCGTCGTTACAAAGCAGTATCTTCATGTAATTGAACCAGTTACACCGCATTGTAGAGGTGAAGACGAACATCTCACCAAATGTGGCAGCAATACGACCGCAATCCTCGCTCAATAACGGGTGACGGAATCCATGGCGAACTCCCTGGATTGTAGTAACCCGAAAAAGATATACAGGCCAACAGACCAGACTGCAACATTAATTTACGTCAACGCTCAACCCTCGCCCAAAGTCTCTTTGCGCTACAAAAGCGGCCTGCAGAGGGGGCAGCAAGGCGAGCACCGTGATCTCGCCGCCCAGGCCTGCTCGGCAATAGCCGGCTTTTGCAACACAGGTGCTGGCATTCGGCTGCATCCTCGGGCAGTGCGATAGCCACGAAAGGGGCGATGGCCTTCATGATGGTGGATGAGACGGATCCCCCATCTGCAGCACATCATGCTGATCCTGCTTCGACGGCATTGTCACCAGCCTGGCAAGCCTTGGCTTCAGCCAGTTCTCCACATCGTCCATGACCGCATACACCACCGGCACCAGAATCAGCGACAGGGCCGTCGACGAAACCAGCCCGCCAATCACTGCGATGGCCAGTGGTTGGCGGAACTCCGAACCGCTACTCACACCCAGAGCTGTGGGCAGCATGCCCATGGCCATGGCGATCGTTGTCATGACGATGGGCCGCGTGCGCTCGTGCGCCGCCTCCAGCAAGGCTTCTGACTGGCTCTTGCCCATGCGCTCGGCCTCCACGGCGTGCTCCACCAGCAAAATGGAGTTTTTAGCAGCCAAGCCCATCAGCATCAGCAGGCCGATCAGCACCGGCAGGTTCAACTCTCCCCCTGTGGCCAGCAAAGCCAGGAAAGCACCGGCCAGAGACAAAGGAAGCGCCGCCAGAATGATCACCGGCTTGATGAAGCTGCGAAACAGCAGAATGAGCACGCCAAAGATCAGCCCGATTCCGGCCATGATCGCCAGGCCAAAGCTGGCAAAAAGCTCCTGCATGCCTTCGGCGTCGCCATACAAAGGCCGCGAAACCCCTGCAGGCAGGTTTTTCAGGAATGGCAGGGCCTCCACGGCCGCATTGGCCTGGCCCAACGACGCACCGTTGACTTCTGCCTCCAGCGTAATGCGGCGCTCCCGGTCAAACCGGTCGATGTGCGACTCACCCACCTGAAAACGCATGTCCGCCACCGCTGACAGTGGAACCGTACCGCCACCGGCAGTTGGCACCCGCAGCGCGCCAAAGCTGCCTACATCCTGCAGAGCCCCTTGCGGCAGGCGAACACGCACGGACAAACGCTGGCGCCCGGTATTGAACTTGGAAGCAGTTGCATCCAGGTCGCCAACGCTGGCCATGCGCGCAACGTCGGCCACCACATCCGGCGTTACGCCCAGGCGGGCAGCTTCATCTGGTTTGAGGCGTATCACCAGTTCAGGGCCGGGGTTCGGTGCTACCTGGTGCACGTTCTTGAGCATGGGCAGGTTGCGCAACTCCCGCTCGGCATCACTGGCCGTGCGCCGCAACAGCTCCCCGTCATGGCCACCCAGAATCACCTGCAAGGTCTGGGTTCCCCCGCCCTCGCTTTCGCTGTAGCTCAGCCGCACATCCGGCACACGCATCAGCAGGGGGCGCATATGGTCTTGAAATGCCTTGGTGCTCATCGAGCGGTGGCTCTTGAGCTGGACGATTACCGCTCCCTTGCGTGGATCGCCATCGCGCTGGCTGCTGCCCACGCTGACAAATACATCCTGAACATCGCCCTGCTCGCGCAGCAGGCGCGTCAAGCTTGCAGCAGCAACCCGCATGTCCTGGGTGGTGGCGCCAGGCGCACCTTGCATGCTGATTTGCACGGTTCCGCTATCGCCCTTGGGGGCAAAGCCTGTGGGCAGCAGACTCGCCAGCAGCAGCGACCCCACAAAAATCAATACGCCCGCGCCCAATGAGATCCAGCGGTGCGCCAACGCCCATTCCAGCAAGTGGCGATACCGACCGGTAAAAGGCTTGTGCGCTTCCGGCTGGGCCGAGGGCTTGAGCAGATAGGCGCACATCAAGGGCGACAGCAGGCGCGCCACCAGCAAGGAGAAAAGCACCGACACAGCCACCGTCACGCCAAACTCGCGGAAATACGGCCCTGCGTAACCGCCCATGAAGGCAACCGGCAGAAACACCACCGCAATCGCCAGGGTCGTGGCCACCACGGCCAACCCGATTGCGTCCGCGCCTTCCATCGACGCACGCCATGGCGAGGCGCCAGCCTGTACGCGCTTTTGAATGTTCTCCACCTCGACGATGGCATCGTCGACCAGCACACCAATCACGAGCGTCAACGCCAGCAGCGACAGCATATTGAGCGAGTAGCCCAGCGCGTGGATCACGGCAAAGGTGGGAATCAGCGATATCGGCATTGCCACGGCAGCAATGACCGTGGCACGCCAGTCGCGCAGAAACACCAACACCACTGCCGCAGCCAGCAGCATGCCCTCTAGCAAGGTGTAGACCGTGGCATCAAAGCTCGCGCGCGTATTTTTGGCACCGGACGAAACCAGCTGGAACGCCACGCCCGGATGCTCTTTGGCAAGCTTGGCAACCGCATCCGCCACCGCCGATTCGACATTCACATCGGAGGCTGCCTTGGTCTTCATGACTTGAAAACCCACCACAGCCTCACCATTCAGCACGGCAAAGCCGCGTCGGTCGCTGGCGCCACTGGCTACCGTAGCAACATCGCTCAGACGCAGATGACGGCCATCGCGCGTGGCAGTCACCAGCTCCGCCAACGACTCCACCGACGGCGCTGCAGCCAGCACGCGCACCTGCTGCTCCTGCGTACCAATCTGCGCACGGCCGCCCGATGCATCCAGATTGTGCGAGCGCAGCGCATCGTTGACGGCGACGGCGGTCAGCCCCAGCGCCTGCAGCCTTGCTGGATCGAGGGTCACCGTAATGTCACGGCCTACGCCTCCCACCTGCGCGACCTGCCCCACGCCGCCAAGCGCCACCAGCCTGCGTGCCACCACATCCTCGATAAACCAGTTCAGCTCCACATCATCCATGCCCTGCGCCGAGACGGCATAGGTCAGCAGCGGCATGGCATCGAAATCCAGGCGCTCGACAATCGGTGGCTCGATGCTGACAGGCAGGTTGGCCCGGACCCGGTCAATGGCCGCTCTCACCTCGTCCACAGCGCGTTGCGGCTCCAGGCCAATCTCGAACTCCACAAAGGTCACGGACATGCCCTGGGTCACTGTCGAGATCACATGCTTGACCCTTGCAACATTGGCAACGCCGTCCTCCACCACCCGGGTCACCTGGGTTTCAACCTCGGTTGCGGCAGCGCTAGGCAAGGCCACGGCCACCTGAACAATAGGAAACGAGACATCCGGGTACAGTTTGATCGGCATGGCCCGATAAGCCAGAAGACCAGCCACCATGATGGCCAGGAACAGCACCACCACCGGAATGGGGTTCTGTATGGACCAGGCGGATATTCGCATCCTCATCATTGGCCTCCGCTGGCTGCAGGGGCAGAATCGGCAACGCCAGACGCAGCTTTTACGCCAGATACAGAAGCAGAAGCCGCTGCTTCCACCGTCGCTGGCTGCTTGATCTGAACCCTGTCGCCGTCGAGCACGAAGGCTCCTCCACCCAATGCCAGACGCGTTCCCACCGGCGGGCCGTCGCGCAGAACCACCCAGCCCTGTGATCGCGCCCCCAGAGTCACCGGCAGCTTGCGAATACGGTCATCACCATCGATAGTGGCCAATTGCGGGCCACCCGCCTCGAAATGAATGGCTTTTTCCGGCACAGCGGCCACAGGTTCGGCGGAATGCAGAAAGTCGGCACGCGCAAAGCCACCCGGGCGCAGATCGGCGCGCACTGGCAGACTCACCCGCACCTGGGCCAGCTTCGTCTTTTCGTCAACCCGTCGTGACAACAGACGTACTTTGCCGTGCAAAACTACTCCGGATGCCAGCGTTACCTCAACCGCATCACCCAGGTGAATGCGATCGACCTGGTCCTCTGGCACTTCGGCTGCCAGCTCCACCATGCCATCGCGCGCCAGGCGGAACATAGCCTCCCCTCCCGGGCTTGCCACATCGCCCCGGCGCACATTGCGCTGCAGCACTACCCCTGCCACCGGTGCGCGCAAGGTCATGCGCTCGGCTTCCTCCTTGAGCCCCGCCAGATTCGCAGCCGCCACATCGGCGCTGGCATTGGCGCTGGCTGCGGCCGTGCGGCGCTGCTGGATCTGTTCCTCGGAAAGCACCCCCTGCCCGTCCAGCCCATCGACGCGGGCAGATTCGGCCTGCGCCTGCCTGGCCTGGGCACGCGCCTGCGCAAGGCTTGCCTCGGCCTGCCGGATTCTGGCTTGCAGCAAGCCATCGTCCAGCCTCGCCAAGGGCTGGCCCGCACGCACGCTATCGCCCTCGTCGGCCAACAAGGCTGCAACCCGGTAACCGCTCAACTCAGGACCCACAGCAATCTCCTCGCGCGCCACCAGCAAGCCAGAAGCCTGCTGAGCCATGCCCATCGGGCGCAGCTCCACCCGAGCCATGCTGACTGCGCGCACCGCTTCGGCAGGAGCAGGCTGCGCCGTCTTGTCGGCATTGCTTCTGGAGCAGCCAGACAGCAACATCAGGGCGACAGCCACGGCGCCCAGCGCCATCCAGTTTTCAGAGCTTTTAGCCATTGATTCCCTCGCCATTACTGTCTGCATCCAGCGCCTTTGCGCCACTGTTCCAGCCACCGCCCAATGCTTGAAATACCTGCACAGCATGGGCGAGCGCCTCAGCCCGCGCATTGGTCAATGCCACACGGGCTTCGCGGTAAACCAGCTCGGAATCAAGCACTACGATCAAGTCAAAAAAGCCGGCGCCGTAGCCTTTGACAGAGGCGTCATAGGCCGCCTGCGCCCGGTGTTGTGCCTGCTCCAGCGCTGCAATGCGCCGACCATCCGGTGCCATGCGCAGCAAGGCCTGGTCTGCCTCGGAAAAGGCCCGCTGCACCACCTGCTCATAGGCAATCACGGCCTGCTCGGCCCGTGCGCCTTGAGCGCGGGCATTGGCCAGCAGACGAGGCCGGTCCAGAACCGGCAGTGCCGCATTGGCTGCCAGCGACCAAAAACCAGTGCTGAGCGAAGCGCCCTGCTTCTGCCAGTTCAGTCCGATACCCGGCGTAAGACTCACACTCGGCAACAGAGCAAGCCGCGCCAGATCCAGACCACCGGCGGCAGCCTGCATCTGCGCCCGCGCCTGCAGTACATCAGGGCGGCGCGACAACAGCTCGGCCGGCAATGCCTGGGGCAAGGCCGGGGGGCGAGTCTGCTCATGGTCCAGGGCAAGGGCTGCAAGGGGCTCATCGCCCATGCCCACCAGCACCAGCAGTGCGCGCCGTGTGGCATCCAACTGAGATTGCAGCACCATGGCGTTGGCCTGCGCCGATAAAAGGCCTGCGTCCACGCGGGCCGACTCCGACAGAGGAGCCAGCCCACGCTCTACCTTGCGCGCCAGCACTTCTTGCAGCCGCGTCTGTATGGCGACCGTCGCCTGGGCGTCGGCCAGCGCCGCAGCAAGGCGCTGGGTTTCAAACAAAGAGCGGGCAACCTCTGCCACCAGCGCCGCGCGTTCTGCATAAGCGCCATAAATGGCAGAGCCATAATCACCGTCTGCCTGACGCTGCAATGCATCGCCTCGGCCAAACAGATCCAGCTCCCAGGACACCAGCACATCCAGGTTCGCGCTGCTCCGCGCACCCCCGCCAGCTCCCTGCATATCCAATGCGGATGACCCATGCCCCAGATTGCGGCTGCCCCGGCGCTCGCCACCGGCACGCAATCCGCCCTGCGGGCGGTATTGTGTCAGCGCTGCCTCGCGCACGGCCCGCGCCTCACGCATACGCGCCATGCTCATGCGCGCCTCGGTGCTGGCCTGCAGAGCCTGCTTCACCAACTGGTTCAGCATGGGTTCATCAAACAATGTCCACCAGGCATCCAATACCTTTGGCGTTGCCGTGGCAGCGCCACCTGTCAGTTCCTCAGGTGCGACAGAGTATTGCTGGGCCACCAGTGGAAAGGGCCTGGGTGCATCGGGTACCGAAGCACATCCAGACATGGCCAGCAGACAGGCTGGACCCAACCAGAAAAAGACGTTCTTCATGAAAACTCAGGGTTTGCGAGGCGTTTTGCCAGACGCTGGATGCCGGGGCCTATCGCCTGCAGGTGGCTTGGCCTTGGCGGGCCTGGCTGCCAAGAGCCGGATTCCAGCCTGCGCCGAGTCGGGAAGCTGCTGCGCCCGTTCTTCGGAGAACTCCCGGACTATACGGCCGCGGCCTGCATTTTCGGCACTAGATGTTGCCTGCGCCGCCTCTCTGGAATGCGTCCAATTGTTCCGTGTCAAAGTAGCCAGCAACCCTTGCAGGGTTTTGGCTGTGACCTCGTGAAAAACCTGCGCCTGACGCAACCGTTCAATCGCGTCCTCGCCCAGCTCAGCACCGATCAGCAACTCGTCAACATACTCAGAAAAGCGCTGGCACTGATCGATGCTTTGCTCAATGGCCAGCGCAAACGGATTGGCCCGCAGACTGAAGAAATCCTGGCGCTCTCCGCGCAAGGCGACGCGCTCGATGATCCCCAGACGCTCAAGCAGTCGCGTATTGGTACTGACGCTTGCCCGGCTGGCCTGCATACGTTCTGCCAGGTCAGAAAAACTGATCGGGCCACCATCCAGCAAAAAAATACCGATGAGCCGACCCGCAATCCTTGGCAACCCGCCAAGCTCCGCCTGGATTGCATTTCGCTCAATAAATAGTTCGCGCGCCTTTTGACCCTCGCCTGCCAACTCTTTCACCGGAACACCTCATCATTTATATTGTTCACTCTACACTGAACAATTCTAATACAGGTTTTCCAGATTTCCAGAACTACAGGGTGCGCGCGACCTTAAAGTCGCGCCGTGGAGCGCCTAATGCGCATACTTCTTGGCTCCCGCCACACAGACTACAGCGACCAGGGTTACCGCCAACATGGCCCAACTGACCTGCTCGTGCAACAACACCGCAGCCAACCCGAGCCCCATGAATGGCTGCAGCAATTGCAACTGGCCTACGGCTGCAATGCCCCCTTGTGCCAGACCGCGATACCAGAACACAAAGCCGATCAACATGGAAAACAAAGACACGTAGGCCAAGCCCAGCCACGCAGGCGCACCGACAGCGGCAAATGAAGAAGGCATGCTGAACCAAGCCAGCGGCAGCATCACCGGCAGCGACAGCACCAGCGCCCAGCAGATCACCTGCCAGCCACCCAGCGAACGTGACAGCCGCGCCCCTTCGGCATAGCCCAGGCCGCAGACGGCAATGGCTGCGAGCATCAGCAAGTCTCCCTGCAGCGAACCTGCCGCACTGCCCGCCGCTGCATACCCCGCCACCATGGCAGCACCCAATACCGAAAAGAGCCAGAACGTGGGGCGAGGACGTTCTCCACCTCTGAGCACGGCAAAGATGGCCGTACTGAGCGGCAGCAGCCCCACAAAAACGATGGAATGCGCCGAAGTTACATGCTGCAATGCCATGGCCGTCAGCAGCGGGAACCCCACCACACCACCAATGGCCGTCAAGATCAAAGAAAACACCTGCGCACCGCCCGGCCTGGGTTGGCGCAGCAAAGCCAGCATGGCCAACGCCAGCAATGCGGCAATCGTTGCCCGCGCGGCAGTCAGAAAAATCGGATCGAAATCGGCAACCGCTACCCGCGTTGCGGGCAACGAACCCGCAAAGATCGCCACACCAATCAGGCCATTCACCCAGCCCTTCGTCACCTTGTCCATCCATTGCTCCTTACCAGGGATCCTCTGCAAAACCCTCGCCATAGGGATAGACGCGGATCGGGATGAGGCGCAAGGCGTCTTTTGAAGGCAATAACCGTAGCTATTGACGAAAAAGACCACGCAGCGAATCGCCCGAGACCGCGCTCAGACCATGGCAGGGAGTTTTGCGGAGGGTTCTTAGGCACCAAGTAGAGCATCGGCAAGCAGATTGAATCCATGCACAATACAGCACAATTAAAATAAACTGTATTGGCATATTTTCAGTACAGATCCTCAATATGGCACGCAGTAACACCCGTATCCAGGCCGTGATGCACGAGATTCAGTCACGCATCGCCGCCCGTATCTATGGTCCGGGCGCGCGCCTGCCGTCGGTTCGCGCGCAGGCACAGGTCATGGGGCTATCGGTATCCACTGTGGTCGAGGCCTATGAGCGCCTGATGGCACAAGGCGTGTTGACCTCCCGCCCAGGCTCCGGCTTCTATGTGGAAGGGCCGGTTGCGCCTCTGGCACTCACTGAGATCGGCCCCAAGTTGGACCGTGCCGTCGATCCACTATGGGTATCGCGCCAGACGCTCGAGGCCGGCGATGCAATGCTGCGGCCGGGCTGCGGCTGGCTGCCGCCCGCTTTGCTCTATGAAAGCGGCATGCGCCGGGCTCTGCGCACGCTGGCCCGCGCCAGCCCCCTCGAACTAGCGGAATACGCCTCCCCCCAGGGCCAGTTGCCACTGCGCCAGCTGCTATCGAGGCGCATGCTTGCCCATGACATTGAGGCGCCGCCTCAGCAGATCATGCTCACCGAATCGGGTACGCAGGCCATCGACCTGATCTGCCGCTTCCTGCTGGAGCCGGGAGACACCGTGCTGGTGGACGATCCCTGTTACTTCAACTTCCACGCCCTTCTCAAGGCACACCGGGCGCAGGTGGTTGGAGTCGCCTACACGCCGCAAGGCCCGGACATCGAGAAGTTCGAGGCAGCGCTGCAAGCGCACGCCCCTCGCCTCTACATCACCAATTCCGGCATACACAATCCGACGGGGGCGACCTTGTCAGCTGTCACCGCCCACCGGGTACTCAAGCTTGCCGAACGCGCAGGCCTGACCATCATCGAAGATGACATCTTTGCGGATTTCGAGCACAGCCCTGCACCGCGGCTGGCCGCGCTCGACGGCCTCGCCCGTGTCATTCATATAGGCAGCTTCTCCAAGACCTTGTCTGCATCGCTGCGTTGTGGCTTTGTGGCGGCAAGACCCGACTGGATAGACAGCCTGATCGATCTGAAGATTGCCACCAGCTTTGCCGGAGGCAGGCTGGCAGCCGATGTCACCCATGCTGCTTTAACGGACAGCGGCTATCGCAAGCACATGGAAGCCCTGCGCATCCACCTCGCCCAGGGCATGCACACCACCCTCTCTCGCTTGGCAAAGCTCGGCATCGAGCCCTGGCATACCCCAAAAGCTGGCATGTTCATCTGGTGCCAGCTACCGGATGGCGTGGACTCCGCTGCACTGGCCCGCCGCTGCCTGCAGCAACAGGTCGTACTGGCCCCCGGCAACGCCTTCAGCCCCAACCAGAATGCAGGCAGCTTTCTGCGCTTCAATGTGGCGCAGTCAACGGACGACCGTGTTTTCAGTGTGCTGGCCGGTGCATTGCGCGAGGAACGTCAGCATCGCTGACGGCCTCCTGAGACGCATCCTGACACGCATCCTGAAAAGTGCTTTGACCAAGCCGCCCAGCCATGCCATTGGCTATGGCACACCGAGAAAAAGCGCCCGGGCATGAAACCCTGGGCGCTTGAGCGAAAAGCCGGATCAGGTTCCGGCCTCGCTGAGAGCCATGGACGCAGGCACCATGGTGGTCTTGTCCAGTGTCTGCTGAACGATATCGCCAATCATGCTGGCAGTGACTGCAGAAAGAGTCCAGCCCAGATGGCCATGGCCCGTGTTGTAGAAAACGCAAGGCTGGTTGCCTCGCCCCACACGCGGCAGCATATTGGGCATCATCGGGCGCAGCCCCGCCCAAGGCACCACACTGCGAGTGCTGACGCCCGGAAAGCACGCCTGCACCCAATCGATCAGCGGCCGAATCCGGTCAGCCCGGATATCCTTGTTGTATCCATTGAACTCCGCAGTGCCCGCCACGCGGAAGCGATCATCGCCCAATCGGCTGGTGACCAGCTTGGTCTCGTCATCCAGCAGGCTGATGTTGGGCGCCGCAGCCTGGCTGTTTTCATCCAGCAGATTCACCGTGATCGAATAGCCCTTGACAGGATAGATGTTGACGCGGTCGCCCAACTGGGCCGCCAACGCGCGGCTGGCGGTACCAGCGCATACAACGATGCCATCAAAGGTAGAGGTCATGGGCCCGTCTGCTTGCTGCACGGTCACACTGGCTTGCTTTCCATTACTGCTGACAGACAGCACCTGCTGGCCATACAGGCAATTCACCCCCATGCGAGAGCAGGCCGCGGCCAGACCGCTCGTGAACTTATGGATGTCACCCGTCGAATCGCTTTCGGTGAAATAGCCTCCGTAAAAAGACCCAGACAAGGTCGGCTCAATCGCCCGCATCTCCTGCGGCGTCACGGCACGCCGCTCCAGACCGCCTTGCGCAAGCAGCCTGGAAACCTTGCCCGCATGCTCAAAACCAGCCTGGTTGCGGTAGATATGGAGGATTCCCTTCTGCTTCAAATCAAAATCGATGCCCTCTTCCGCACCCCACGCAAAGAGGTGCTCCCGCGCAGCAATGGCCAGCCGTGCTGTTTCAACCGTGTTGCTCTGGTAGTGCGGAATGGCCGCCAGAAACTCACAGAACCATGACAGCTTGTGCCAACTCGGCTTTGGATTGATCAGCAGCGGAGCATCGCTTTTGAACATCCATTGAAGGCCCTTGAGAACGGTCGACGAGTGGTTCCATACCTCTGCATTGGAAGCAGAAAGCTGCCCGCCGTTGGCGAATGAGGTCTCCATTGCGGCATAGCGCTGCTTCTCGAACAGGGTAACGGAAAAACCCCGTCTGGCCAGGGCATACGCTGTGGTCACGCCCGTAATACCGCCACCGATAACGGCGATTGTTTTCATGATGAATCAGGTCCTGATACGTCGAGGGTGGAGTCCGGGCGCAACATGCGCGCCGAACGCCCCCTCTGTTCTGGACCTGAGAGATTCACGAGTCACCCCATCCGGGCGGTGATCGCTTGCTCCTTCGGTATGCCCGCGGACGATGGCGCGGCGCATTCTTCAGAGTGAATGGATAAATGGTGCCGATCCTTTTGCCTGAGAGTTTCCGGGGCGGTTGCTCCTTCGGCGCCACGTGACAGTCTTAGTGCACGCGGTCTCTCTCGACACCACTTGGCTGAAAGCCTGGATACTGAATTTAAAGATATCCCCAAGGCTTGAATATACGTGTTTTCCACGCTTGTCTCCGCCAAGATGCGAAATACAAGGCCCTTTGGATGAACAAACCGGCACCCCACCAAGCGAGCCATCCAAGTCGGAACCATGGCTTACCCTCGCAGCTGCCACACCGTGTCAGTCCAGACCGCAAATTCCACTCGCAGAAGCGGCAAACTCGCTCCTCCTACAGACATGGCAAAGCAGTGATCGCCCAATGGGAGTCAGCACACCCGCAAAGGACTGACTCCACCATGACTCAACCCGCCAACCCACCCCTCACGCACACCCCGGAAGTTCGCATCAACACCAACAAGCCCGCACGAAAAGACGACCCGGGGCCAAATGCCAAGCTACCCCATGAACGAGACCAATCCACGGATATGACGGACGGGCAACCGTCACCACGGGTGGAGCAGGCATACCAGGACGTCAAGCGCGGTTTGCGCGACGCCGATGCCCGCGCCCCGGATGGACGCCCCGCCCCACCACGCCCAACAGACAAGGACGCCCCATGACGTACTTTCTGAGCTCCGGACCTTATTGCGCATCGTAGGGAAAATCGCATGGCAATGCTTCATAAAAACCTACAACCAAACGATTTATCTGGCTTTAGCATGAATACTCACTTCGCAAGTGGAATATGAAGATTCATTCTCAAGAATCATCCACTATCTTATTGAGCAATCAGCAGGGCTTTGTTGCACAAATCCGGGCCGCAGCGGTAGTAGGCTCGGATGATGAGTGAGACGAACTGGGGTCGGCGCAAGTACCGCACCACAAACT
>NZ_JACHKZ010000038.1 GCF_014207855.1 Comamonas odontotermitis
CACCGAGCTGGGCACGCCCCAAACGGTGGCCGTGGCATAACTACGTCTGGGGTTTGGGGAGACTCAGTCTCAAACCGATTTATGCAACAAAGCCAACCATGTGGAAAACAACATCGGCCATGTGCCTGCTCGCGGCCTTTTTGACGGGTTGCGCTTCGGTCAATATGGCAAGCAAAGAAGAGTCAGCCAAAGCCAAGACCTTCCAACCACCCAGCGCAGGCAACGCTGGCCTCTACGTCTACCGCAACAGCGTGTTCGGTGCAGCGCTCAAGAAGGACATCACGATCGATGGCAAGTGCCTCGGCGAGAGCGCATCCAAAGTGTTTTTCTACACCGAGGTCGAAGGCGGCAAGAGCCACAGAATCGAGACCGAGTCAGAGTTCTCCCCGAACGGCATTGATTTAACGACCGAGCCGGACAAGACCTATTTTGTCCGCCAATACATCAAGATGGGCGCCTTTGTGGGCGGTGCCAATTTGGAAATTGTGCCTGCCGAACAAGGCAAGGCAGACCTAGCAGAGCTGGAAATGGCAGTGCCGGGGAAGTGCGGCGAAAGGCGCGTTCAATAAGCATTGGCCAAGCGCAATGACTTAGCGATTCCATCGAGAGAACTCCGGGAGGAGCATAAGTTGAGAATGGCCCTTGCTCTCTATAAAGAGCAAGGGCCATTTTTGATTGGGGGCTGGCGGCCTGCTGACTTGCGGTCGATGCGAAAACGACGGCTGCAGGGAGGCTAGCGTCGGCAGTGGATCAGGAGAGAAGGCGATGCGTCTCCTCCCCTCTCTCCGCCTGAATCACCGCACTTGCTGGCGGCGCAATCCGGCCACGGCGAATCCGGCCAGGACAATGGAGAGCAACATCAGCGCCCATTGACCCAATGATGGAACGGGTGCGGGCACGGAGGGGTTGCCTCCGGTATCCTGCTGCGTCAGCGTGTTGGTCACGTTGATGGTGAGCGCCGCAGATGGGCCGATGGCCGCAGTCGGGTTGGGGCTGATGGCTGGCGAACCAGACCACATATATCCTGCAGGCGCTGTAGGCGGCGTGTCTTCGGTGACGGTGCAGGCATCGCCATCAAGGAATCGCAACGCGACACCGGTGCCGGTGGTAGCGCCTGCGGCAACAGTGGCAGACCATTTCTGCGGTGCCTGCGCACCGCAGGTGATCGTGCCGGTAAAGGTCATCGCCGCTGGCAAACCACCTGCTGGTGCGCCGTTGACGGTCTTCACCACGGTCAGCGTACTGGTATTGGCTTGCAGCGTGTTGGTCACGTTGATGGTGAGCGCCGCAGATGGGCCGATGGCCGCAGTCGGGTTGGGGCTGATCGTTGGTGCACCCGTCCATGTGTACCCGGCGGGCGCCGTGGGCGGTGTGTTTTCGGTGATGGAGCAGGTGTCACCGTCAGTGAATCGCAGTGCAGTGCCGGTGCCAGTGGTTGCACCAGCGGCCACGGTGACAGACCAGTTCTGCGGTGTCTGTGCACCGCAGGTGATCGTGCCGGTAAAGGTCATCGCCGCTGGCAAACCGCTTGCTGGTGCGCCATTGACGGTCTTCACCACGGTCAGCGTACTGGTATTGGCTTGCAGTGTGTTGGTCACGTTGATGGTGAGTGCCGCAGATGGGCCGATGGCCGCAGTCGGGTTGGGGCTGATCGTTGGTGCGCCCGTCCATGTGTACCCAGCGGGCGCCGTGGGCGGCGTATTTTCGGTGATGGAGCAGGTGTCACCGTCAGTGAATCGCAGTGCAGTGCCGGTGCCAGTGGTTGCACCAGCGGCCACGGTGACAGACCAGTTCTGCGGTGTCTGCGCACCGCAGGTGATCGTGCCGGTAAAGGTCATCGCTGCGGGCAAACCGCTTGCTGGTGCGCCGTTGACGGTCTTCACCACGGTCAGCGTACTGGTATTGGCTTGCAGTGTGTTGGTCACGTTGATGGTGAGTGCCGCAGATGGGCCGATGGCCGCAGTCGGGTTGGGGCTGATCGTTGGTGCACCCGTCCATGTGTACCCAGCGGGCGCCGTGGGCGGTGTGTTTTCGGTAATGGAGCAGGTGTCGCCGTCAATGAATCGCAGTGCTGTGCCGGTGCCAGTGGTTGCACCAGCGGCCACGGTGACAGACCAGTTCTGCGGTGTCTGCGCACCGCAGGTGATCGTGCCGGTAAAGGTCATCGCCGCTGGCAAACCGCTTGCTGGTGCGCCATTGACGGTCTTCACCACGGTCAGCGTACTGCTCGGCACAATTTGCAGATTGACCGTACTGCTGTTGGAGGACTGGATCGGGTCGACCACACCGGGCGCCACAACCGCATAGGCCGTATTTGGGTAGGTGCCGGGTGTTGAGCCAGCCGTGCCGGTAATCAGGAAGCGCACCACACCGCCGCTACCAATCGAAGTAATGGTGCTGCTCACGGTGCGTGTACTCGCGTCGTAATTCACGCTGCCGCAGGTGGCAGGTGCCGTCAGCGTGGAGCAACTGGCGCTGCCGTAGTTGAAGCCGATTGGCAGCGGATCACTGAATGCGATGCCGCTGGTATCTGCCGGGCCAGCGCTGGCAACGTCAATGGTGTATGTCACCGCGCCGCCGCTCACCGTGGTCACCGGTGAGACCGATTTGTTCACGGAGATATCTGCGCAGGTCAGCAGCAGTGCAACCGATCTGTTGTTGTTGTATGAATCCGGATCGGTAACACCAGTTGGCGGCGTTACGGAGGCGAAATTCTGAATGTCACCCGAGCCACTTGTGCAAGGGGCAACGATGTCCGTTGCGACCAGTGTGTAGACGATCGTCAACGCCCCACCGGAGGGCAACTGAGGCACTGTCGTGGAGTACAGGTAATTGTCATTGGCACCCACGCCCGAATAGTTGTGGAATGCAGAATTCGCCGGGCACTGCGCGCCAGCGCTTGGCGTGCAACTCACAAACGTCGCTGCCAGATTCGTGGCGTTTCCCTGGCCGTAGCCACGCAGAAAATCGCTGATCAATGATCCATTTGCCGCACTTGGGCCCGCGTTGTTGACAGTAACGGTGTAGGTAACGGGTGCGCCGGAGACATAGTTCGCCGGGCTCTGCGTCTTGGTAACCGACAGATCCGCCTGCGGGCAGGCAGCAGCAGCTGGTTTGAGCAGTGCCACAGAGCTTGCATCGTTGTTCGAGCTCGAATCGGTCGTGCCTGCTGGTGCGGATATGAAGGCGAAATTCTGAATATCACCGTTGCTCGTGCCGCAAGGCGCTGCAAGGTCGGTCGGCGTCATCGTGTAGACGATCGTGAGCGAACCGCCTGCAGGAAACTGAGGGATCGTCGTGGAGAACAGGTAGTTATCGTAAGCGCCTACGCCAGAGTAATTTTGAAAAGCCGAGTTCGCGGGGCATTGCGCGCCGCCAGCAGCTGTGCAGCTGACGAAGTTCGCTACCAGGTTGGTGTAGTTACCAGTGCCATAGGTCCGCATGAAATCTCTGATCACCGCACCGTTGGCTGCGTTCGGGCCGGCATTGCTGACCGTGACGGTATAGGTGACCGGTACCCCCGAGGCGTAGCTGTTCGGGCTTTGGGTCTTGATGACCGACAGATTGACTGGCGGGCAGGCGGGAGCGGCCGGTTTGAGCAGTGCAACCGATGATGCATTGTTATTGGAGTTCGAATCCGTGGTCCCAGCCGGAGGCGAGACAAACGCGAAGTTCTGGATGTCGCCATTGCCTGTTCCGCAGGGCGCCACCGTGTCCGTTGGCAGCAGGGTGTAGACAATCGTCAGCGAGCCGTTGGCAGGCAGTTTGGGCACCGTGGTGGAGTACAGGTAGTTGTCATTCGCGCCAACCCCGGAGTAATTGAGAAAGGCCGAGTTTGCAGGACATTGGGCGCCGCCACCGGCGGTGCAGCTGACGAAGGTCGCCACCAGGTTGGTGTAGTTGCCCGTTGCATAGGTGCGCAGGAAATCACTGATCCGTGCGCCATCGGCGGCTGCCGGGCCGGCATTGGCAATCGTGACCGTATAGGTAACGGGTACACCAGAGGTGTAGGTCGCTGAACTCTGCGTCTTGGTTACCGACAGGTCGGTCACGTATGACATCGATGTGCTGACGGCGCTGGTATTGGACGCAGGCTTGGGGTCGCTCACACCAGCGGGGACGGTAATCGTCGCCGTATTGGTCAATGAGGTGGGACCTGTTGCCGGGAAGTTGCCGGTGATCTGAATCGTTACCTTGCCCTGGTTGGGAAATAGTGCCAAGGTGCCAGATACCGAGGTGTTGCTTACCGAGAGGTTGGTCGGGCACTGGGCGCCTGCACTTGCACTGACGCAAGACATCGCGACGTTGCTGACGCCGGCGGGAAGCGTATCAATGAAGGTGGCGCCATCGCTGGAATCGGGGCCATTGTTGTCCATCACCAAGGTATAGGTGAACGTACCTCCACCAAATGCCGAGGAAGGCCCGCTCTTGGTCACCTGCAGATCGGCCGATTGCGCAAAACTGGCTGCAGGTGCGAGCAATAAGAGTGCGGCGCAGATGGCAAAGGCTGCCGAGGCCGCACTCTTTGCCTTCACCAAGGCACACAAAAGGTGAGTCATTTTCATAGCGTGTTTTCCAGATACGATCTATCCGAATTTCTTTGCGCGAAGCGCTATTCATTGCTGTGGCGCATGGAAGCCACAGTCCACTCCAGAGGAAGACCAGCAGATCGATCATCCAACCCGGCGGGGACTATCAACGCCTGATCAGTGCCACAGTTGCTACTACCGCAGCAGGGCAATGCCTATATGCCAATCACGCGAGTAAAGACGTCAGCCCATGTGGCTTGGGAGGGAGACTTCACTCGTCTGCAAGAAGAGACGGCGATCCAGCAGCAATAACGTGGGGTTCGGCACCTTCGCTGCAGCGCAGCTTTGTTGGTGCGAGTTCGCGGTTTGACCTACGCAGCACCCACACCCATGTGCACTGCCAGAGCAGTCACTCGCATGGTCAACGTAGGGAGAGGCTTGTGAGATTGCATGAATATCTTTCTGTTTATCAAATCAATTCACAAGAATTATTCAATTTTATCAATCAAATACCAACTAGTTCCCCCACATTCGCGCACCATAGTGACAATTGTTTACACCACTACTGCACAGCAGAGACAAACAACGGACCACCCAAAATAGCCGGTCGCTATTTGGCGCATGGGGGAATATGAGAGGGGCGCATCGCTAACGAAGCTCTGTCGGATCGGAGCCACTGCAGTCCAAGTTTGGTGCGCCAGAGGCAGAGGGTTGTGCCGGATAGGGCCCAGTATCCGCTGCAGCTGCGCTGTGCGACGTGCCGAACCGGGTATTTCATTAACCAATGGCGCGGCCAGAGGCAGGCATCCATCGCCACCTCCTTCGCGGTAAACACCACGATATACCAGGAGATCACCCCTGCAAGCAGGGTCTGCGGCCTAGGTACTGCCCGCCAGATTCAAGGAGGGGCTGCGCGCCCCCTCCTCACCTGGATCACTGCGCTTGAACGCGACGCAAACCAATCAATGCGAACGCGACAACAGCGATGGAAAGCAATATCAGCGCCCACTGATTCAGTGATGGAACGGGCGCGGGTGTATCCAGCGTGGCGGGAGCGATCTGTACTGCATCCGCGCTTGCGCTGCACTGCGCCTGCCCATTGAGGCACAACTCAGGAGCGGTGGGTGTGGCCGTGGCCGTATTGACGATGGATGTACCCTGGCCCGACGCAGCGACTACCGCCGACAGCGTGAAGGTGGCCGACGCCTGAGGATCCAGACCGCTCAACACTACAGCCAGCGGCAAGGAGCCACTGGTATTCGCTCCACATGCGCCTGTGCACGTCCAGGTACCGCTTTCAAACCCGGCCGGCAGCGGATCGGCAATGGCAATGGGCTGAGTCACAGCTACACCGGTAGGGTTGCTGACCTGTACCGTGTATTGCACGGTATCGCCGACCTTGGCGGTCGCCTCACTGGCGCGCGTTTTGCTGATCTGTACGCCGCCAAGTACGGCCACTGTGGCCGAAGCCGTGCATGGGCTTGCGCCACTGCTGCATTGGCCGTCGCCGGGGGTCACACTTACTGCATTGGTGGCGGAGTTGCTTGAGCCTGCCGCCACCGATGCTACAGCGTAGTTCAATGCACCACCTGCAGGCAATGTCAAGCCAGTCAGGCTGATGGATCCAGCACCAGATGCCGATGGGCAGACGGCACCTCCGCTGGCCGAACAGGTCCATGCTGCACTGCTCCAATCGGAGGTAAGCGGATCGCTCACAGCAATGCCCGTGCCGGCCACGGGCCCTGCATTGGCGATGGAGACGGTGAAATGTGCCGCCGCGCCAGCCATGACGCTGGTCTCTGCCACCGATTTGCTGACCTGGATGCTGGCAATGGGGGGACATGCCAGGGATGCGGTGGCATTTTGCTGCGCCGCGCCGCTGGCAGTTGTAAATTCGACACCCGCATCAATGGTGTTGATGACCGCCGTATTGGTGCATGCCGCAACTGCCGAAACCGGCCAGGTGACGGTAGCGGTAATCGTACATCCGGCAGAAGGCAGGGTGGCGCCATCCAGCGCCAGAGCAGTTTGACCAGGGCTTCCCGTGAGAGTGCCGCCGCTGCAAGTCGTGGTAGGAGCACTGGCCAGTTGCAGAGGAGAAGGTAGATTGTCATGCACCACCAGATTAGAGACTGGCGCGCCTGGCTGAAATACCCCTGCTGCATCCGTATAGCCACCGTTGTTGTTGATGCGGATTGTGAGCACGGAAGTTCCCCCCACCGCTACGCTATTGGGGCTGAACGATTTATTGATACTGGGCGAGAGACTGCATGCGCCGCCCGGTGCCGTGGCATTGATGAAGGCAGTGGAAATTTTGCCCTGGTTGCCCGAATAGCGCACGGAATCAAACATGCTGACATCGGTGCTCTGGAAAAGGCAAGCCCCTTGTGGAGCGCCATTGCCATCAAGATACGACTGCTCGATGGGAACCACCATGGTCGAAGCCCCAGGTACGGTATCTGAACTCGGAGGAATCGGTGCCGACTGCGGCGTATACAGGGTGTTGTTCAGAGGAACTCCTGTATAGGCCCCATAGGAATGCCCGCCCATCACAGGCAAGCCTGCAAACGCACCGGCGTAGATGCTGCGCGTATTCAAGATCTGCGGCTCGCCGCTGCCCCCTCTGATGGTGGTGCTCAGCGCCAGTGTCCAGTCGTTCTTGGCCGCAATAAACGCAGGCATGAATGACAAGTGCTCATCAAAATTGAAGAAGGCGCGAGCCGTGCGTTGCCGCATGCCGTCTGAAATGACGGTAATGGCCGCCTGGTTGGCCGCTACATATACCGTGCAGGTCACCACAATATCGTAGGGGCCCGTGGCAGGCGACAAGTCCTGCATCGTCAAAGGCGAGACATTGTTATTCAGCTTACCCGGCATGGCGACCACAGTATGGGTAGGCTGCAACGCCGTGAACTCGGAGATGCAGTTGTTATTGATGGTGATCGCATCACCCGCAGTTTCTGCAGTGGTCAACACCAGAATCTTGGCTGCCAATGCATGGCCACTGAATGCAATCGAGGCCGCCGCCAGCAAGCCCGCCTTGAAAAAATTACGAAAATTTCTTTTCATTTGAGCAACCATTGATTGATATTACAAATTTATCGGTGCATGTTACATCAATCAATTGGCTGGAACCAATGGCGGTTAACCAAGCATCTATAACAAAGATCAGCTTGTCAGCCCGCGGGTTCTGAGACCGCCGTGCCCCTTGTTTCAACAAGCCTCGGCACCGGCCAATACCGCCATCAATTCCAGGCATTCTTGGCATTCTTGGCATTCTTGGCATTCACGCCACCAAGTCAGAAGATAGATCATTGCTTCAAGCGATACATCACTCATAGCAAAAACAAAACTTAAAAAATTACCGGCATGTTAATTTTGCTTACATGAACCATATGCCGATGTATTCCAGAGTTCCATCGAACTTGAAGCTCAAGGCTGTCATTGCAGCAGCATATGGAGCTTTTGCCCTGCCCCTGACCAGTTGGGCGGCCTGTTCTCCGCCATCACCCATGGGCGCGGCCAACGGCTCTGTGCTATGCAGTGGAACTACTGCAGGGCAGTATCTGATCAACGCCACAAATGTACAGTTCACCAACGACAGCGCTGGCGACATGACCTTGAGCGGCACCAGCATCGGCTTGATCTACGCGCGCGAAAATACGGCCAATGGGGTCTCGGTCATCAACCAGGGCAAGATGACGTGGAGCGGCGCACTCTACCAAACCCCTGCAGGTGGAGGAAGAGCACTGGCCAACATTGGGTATCTGAATGCCAACAATTTCAGCAGCGCAAGCTTCACCAACGCCAGTGGCGCCAGCCTGACGATGACCACGGCAAGCCCGGCTCTTGCCAATAGCGGCCTCGATACCGTAGCGGTTGCCGCAAGTGCGGCGAACAGCCAGGCAACGGTCACCAATAACGGCTCCATCTCGCTCACCAATACAGCCACCGGCCCAAGCGTATCGAACAATGCCATTGAGGTGCTGGCACAAAATTTCACCGTCACCAATTCCGGCCCTGTGGATGTAGTCTCCTCCGCCAGTGCATTCACCAGCGGTTTGCAGCCCCGCATGTGGAGCGCGGCCACAGGAGGCAGCGGCACCACGACAAACTCGGGCCCCATCAATATCACTAATACCCATGCAACGCGCACGACGGGCAGCGTCGGTATCTACCAGCAGGCATCCATCAATTCGCTAGTAGACAATAGCGGCAGCATCACCATCACCAATTCGAGCCCCCTGGCAACCTCCCCCGTTGGAGGCATTGGTAACGCTGGTTATGCCAACAGTTCCGGTTTTGTGCGAATCAACAATACCGGCAGCGTTGTGGTCGACAGCCCGAGCAATTACGTCTACGCTGCCCAATCGGGCACGTCCAGCAACGCCAACCCGATGACCATCGACAATAGCGGCTTGCTTGAGATCAAATCCAGCGCAGCCATCCCTGACGCCGCCTTCCGAGCCGCAGTGATGGTGCTCCCACGTATCGCTGGTCTGACGGCATTGCAAACCATCAACAATACCGCCAGCGGCATCATTCGTGCCGATGCACAAAGCTATGCCGTCGTGGTGTACCAAGACACTCCGGTCCACTTAAATAACGCGGGAACCATCACCGGCAAGGTGTTCATGGGCACTGGAGCCGATGAGCTTATTCATACCGGTGGCACCATTACCGGCGATATCAATCTGGGCAATGGCAACGACACCATGCGAGCCAGCGGCGGCGCGCTTGTAGGAATCACCGCCATGGACGAAGGCGATGATGCGCTCACGCTGGCCGCAGGCGTGGATATAACTCAGGCTCCACAGTTCGATGGCGGCACAGGCACTGACACCTTGACCTTGGATGGATTGGCAATGCGGGGCTTTACCGGCGGCAGCAACAATCTTGCCAATGGAAGCAATCTCACGCTTTGGGAAACCATTCACCTCGCCAACGCAGCGACCTTGCAACTCTCGGGTGATCTGTTCGAAAGTAGTGCGGCAGCGCAGATCAATATTGATAGCGCGGCCACTCTGCGCGCCAGCGATGCACCAGGTACGTTTCACGTCTATGGCAGTGTTGCCAATGACGGCACCATCACCTTGGCCGACACAAGCCCCGCAGCAGACGATCGCATTACCTTCACAGGCAACTTCAACGGCACGGGCAGCAATGTAGTGGCACTGGATACTGTGTTGGGTGACAGCAATTCTGCATCTGACGTGCTGGAAGTGAACGGTAACACGAGCGGTGTCAGTACCTTGCGTATCGTGAATGCGAATGGGCTGGGTGCAGCCACGACGGGTAACGGCATCCTGGTGGTCAAAGTGGACGGAGCCTCCAATGGCGTCTTCACACTAGAAGGCGGATCGATCACCGCCGGGCACTTCAGCTATACCTTGCACCAGGTAGGCAACAACTGGTATTTGCAATCCCGCTTGCTGCCTCCCACTGTCAGCGTGGCATGCAGCCCGGTGGAGCTATTCGACTCTGCCAACCAGGTCAGCACCTGCACCTTGACGCTGACCCATCCCGCTCCGCCGCAAGGCCTCAGTGTGAACCTGAATCTGCCAGCGTCCAACCCACGCTACAGCACAACGTGTACACAGCCGATCGTGGTACCCGCAGACTCCCTATCGGCAACCTGCACGATCGTGGCAACTCCGAACACGGTTGCCAATGATGGAGACGTGATTGCAGAGCTCTCAGTGGCACCCGCCACGGCGAGCACCTATGACATCGCGGGCTCTCCCGCGCAAGTGCTTGTCAAAGACGACGACAAGCCATCTGTAGCATCGCCCGCACCTGTCCCCACCATGGGAGGGCACGGCTTGCTGTTGCTGTCCCTGGGGCTTGGCGGTGCAGGCATCTTCTTTACCCGCCTCCAAAGGCGTCACCCCAAAGTGCATTAGCCCGCAGGGCCAAGCACGCAGCCCACGGCTCCAAGAACCTGCAGCAATCGCCGCCGCTTCTACGTCTCCCGTGATTTCAAACCACGACACAAGAGGCTGAAATCTGAGGAGTGGCGGCGAGGTTCATTCATTTCACCCGCCACCGCCCTGCTTGCCCGCAGCCCGTCGGCTTAATCGGAGCGAGAACGACGCAGACGCAGTACAGCCATAGCCCCAATCGCCAGTGAAATCAGCGCCAGCGCCCAGCGTGCATCCATGGGTACAGGGGTCGCACCATCCGCGGGTGTCGGCTCTGCCTCGATCACAGTCACGGCACTGATGGCCTTGTTGTTGCTGGCATCGGGATCACTCGTCTCGGAATAGGCTGTCGTGACCAGCATGACGGGTCCGGACCGCTCAGCCTTGAACGTCGTGGTGCAGGTCAGAACTTCGCCCACCTGGAACTGAGGAACCGGAGCAGAAGGCGTGCACACCGTGGTAGCGCCCGCAGGAGCACCTGTTACGGTACAGATCGCGTTAACTCCGTAATCTGGGCCTTTGTTGGTGCAACTGGTAACAACGGAGACATCAGCGCCCTTGCGCACCTCCTGCGATGCCGCGCCGACAGCCACCATATCGGCAAAGACACCCGGCGATGAAACTGTGCAGTCATCGCAATCACCTTCGCTGCTGGTAACGGTATTGATCAAGGTAGGCGTGAGCACCGGCGGGGTGATGGTCATCGTGAATTTCTTGGTCACCGAGCCGCCTGCCGCCACATTGATGTTGGCCTGCTGGCAGGTCGAGCCTTCCGAAGAACACCCTGGCGACGTGCTCCATCCTTCATTGGCCCCCGTATAGATGGCCCCATTGGGTACCGTCTCCGTCAGATCAGTGGTGACAGCGACACCCCCTGAATTGGTGACCGTAATGTCATAGACAAGCTCATCGCCATTGCGCAGTCTTTGGCCCTGGTAGGGAACGCCATTCACCAACGCCAGTTTTTTGGTGGTAGAGGGATAACCTGGCGCATGCACACCCAGGGTTGCTTGGGCCTGTACGGTATTGACGGCACCTTCGGCGGAAGTGACACCCCCGGCAGGAACGGTGTTCACATGCGTCCCCACAACCGAAGAGGTCACCATCCAACGCAACTGGCAAGTGGCTCCGGCAGCTAGCGTGCCACCGGTCAGCGTCAGCTGGCTATTGCCAGGCGCAGAGAGGTTGCCAAAACAGGTATTCCCAATCAGGTTGCCCGTCGCAGATACATCGGCAGGCAGCACATCGGTCACATTCAACGAGTGCAGATCAATGCTGGAGTTGGCATTGCTCACTGTCACCGTGAGCAGGCTTGAGCCTCCCGCACCGATGCTCGCAGGCGAAAAGCTCTTACTCACGGTGACGGCAGGCGCCACTACTTCGGTCTTGGCACTGGTGCAGCTATAACGGGAGGCATCGCAACTGGCTCCAGGTGTTCCGGTCGACGAGCCGCCACTCGGGTCCGTGGACGCATAGTTGGTCACAACACCCGTACTGGTGGCAACCACCCTGAGCGAGAATGATCCCGTGCCTCCTGCCGCAATGCCCGATTGCAACCGGCAAGACAGAAGGGCCCCCGCAGCGCTGGGCAACGCGCCACAACTGGCCCCGTTGACTGACACCGCTTTCATATTGGCAGGCAACTGCTCGGCAACCACAGCGTTGGCTACAGCCACGCCGAGTCCATTATTGATGCTGAATTGATAATCGAACTCCTGTCCCATGGCTACCTTGGCCGGACCGGTCTTGCTCACACCCACCTTTCCGCTGCTCTGGCTGATGACGGTGCTGGAGTTGTTGTCCGGGTTCAAATCGTTGGTTGCGACGGTCGCCGTGTTCTTGATGCTCAATGCATTGGCTGCGGCTCGTACATTGAACTGGTAGGTCAGGTAGCTGCCCTGCGAAGGCCGGGTTGAAGGATTACCTGCCGTCGTGTTCACCGGCAATGTGCCGGTTGTCATCACCCATGCTTTTCCATTGCTTGTGCTGGTGCCGCACTGGGCCGCACCAGATGCGGTACAGGTGGGGCCACTGATCAAGGCGACGTTGTCCGGCAAGAGGTCAGCAACAGGGATGCCACTCACCTCAGTCGGGCCATAGTTCCAGACCGTAATGATGTAATTCAATGTTCCTCCTTGCGTGAACTGTGCGGGACCGGTCTTGGAGACGCCAATGTCGGTCAACGTATTGGCACAGCTGGCATAGGATTCGGGCCTCGATGGATCGAGCAGATTCGCAGCAGGAATGATTTCTTCGATATTGCCCGGCTTCACCCACTTCATGCGCAAGAAATTCAGCCCGCCCCGGTTGTTCCAGTAAACACGCATGGCATAGCAGCTGTTGTCCTGCGATGCCACGAAATTGCCCGGAATGTCGGGATAGGAAGTCTCGCTGGTATAGGAGCTCAGGCTCCCAACCGGCACGTTGTAGTCAAAGTTGCGGTAATTGGATGCCGACGCAGCAGAGAAGCTTGTCGAAAAATCCACCTGAAGGTCATCATCATGCGCGGCTTTGAAGGTATAGGTGCCGGCGGTAGGAAAACGCACCAGCGTATATGCAACGCGGCCCTGAATCTGATCAGAGCAAGGTGCATTGCCCACGCGCGTATTGCACAGCTGCTGCTCATTGCTCGACCAGTCGATGTCATCCAGGCTACCCGAGGACGCAATATTTTGAGGCCCCCCACTTGCAAGATTGATCAGATTCGACAGCGCCCTGCTGCCGTCGTTATTGCCGTAATTGGGAGACACGGGGGTCGCGCCGCTGGGCAAGCTGTCGCGCCCTCGGTAATTGTCAAACAGGACCGTGGCGCCCACAAGATGTGGAACAGCGCCCATCAGCAACACCGCATAAATGGCGGTAAAACGTGCGCGCGTACGGGTTTGAAAGAGAAATGTATTTATCAGCGCCGCAAGGTTCGCCATGGCTTAAATTCCTTCAAAAAATGAAAACGGATACCTCCGTTTTCCAACTGCTAAAAGCCCAGTAACAGCTTGTCCACCTTCCTTCAATGACTACCCTCTGCCGCGTACTGCCAAAGGTGCGCGCGGGCTCCATGATCGACAGCTGCGCCGCACTTGTTATCGAGCAGCTGAACGCAATAGCTTCCACCGCCCGACAGGGCCATTGGCGGATAAGTTCATTGAAAAGCAGAGCTCCGCCTCATGCAGAGCCAGAGACGCTCGACTCGTTATGCTAAACAAATGAAACAATAATATTTATAAAAATAAATTTCGTTTCAATTTCAATCAGCATGAGAAAAATGAAGCAGCGACAACCTGTTTGCATGAAACAGGTCGCATGTCCACAGTCGTCAGGAAAGAGCCTCCGCCGGTGATCCGGTGCGGTGACTTTTTGCACCCGTGACAAAGCATGCAAAGACACCATCCACTCGCCTACCTGGCTCGCCGTAAGCTTCCGGCTTCTGCAAGCCAGGCCTGTTGCAGGGAGTTGGATGTCGCACTACTCGGGGGTGGTGAAAGACTCCATCCTTTAGACGAAGTCCTGACGTCTGGGTTGAACGGGCCAGCTGCGTTGATGCCATTCAAATGCAAAACCGCTTCCACAAAGGCGTGGTACCAGCACGAAAAATCCTACTTATTTCTCGGTATTCATGTTCAGACGCTTCGGTCCGACCATCAACCGCACCGCCCATTCTTCGATGGGACGGCGCAGTCTCTGCTACTGAGCAATCCAAAAGACTGGCATGCTCAAGAAAAGTTCCCACTACCGACAAAAAAACGCGAAAGAAAACGCGCAGATGAGAAAAAAAGCCGGTGCTGTACAGCTGCCAAAGAAAGTAAAGAGGGGGAGGGGGTGTTCTCTTTGGCCCGGCACTAACCGCCACAAATTCAAACCAGAATACAGACATTACCCAGACTCTTCTATCGCAATAAAGAGAGGTCCTCTTAAATTGACAATCCCTTGCAATTGATCGAGTGACGTTATGAAAGACATTCGCACCGAGCAATACCCAAGAGGCAGGAATCTGCAGATCCTCGACAAACCGCACTTTTCTTCAATGATTGCCAGTGCCATAACCGCAAGAATGGAGATGCTCAATCGCGCCATGAAACACATGCAGCCAGGAACACCGCCACCCATTGGCCCAACCGAAGAAATGGTGCGATTGACTGCACTTGCCAAAGAAATACGTCAGTGCAGGATCTGCATCGAGCATCCCGACAAGGGCCGCGCCTTGTGCCATGCGCCTCGTCCCGTCTTCCAGCTATCCGCTTCAGCTCGCATCTGCATTGCCGGACAGGCGCCCGGTATACGGGCGCATGAAAGCGGCATCCCGTTTTCTGACCCCTCAGGCGTACGCCTGCGGCAATGGCTGGATATCGGCGAGGATATCTTCTACGATGCACGCCGTATCGCCATACTGCCAATGGGATTTTGCTTTCCAGGTTTTGACGCACATGGAGGAGATCTGCCGCCACGGCCCGAATGCGCGCGCACCTGGCATGCGCAATTGATGGCGCACTTGCCCCATCTGCAACTGCTACTACTCGTGGGCGGCCACGCGCAACGCTGGCATCTGCGACGCCTGCATGCGGCCAAGGAGCTGACGCGGCTAGGTGTGAACGATACCGTCATGCACTGGCGCAGCATCTATGACAGCCCGGCTTTCACCCCGCGCTGCATCCCGCTCCCCCATCCTTCCTGGCGCAATAGCGGCTGGCTCAACCGCAATCCATGGTTTGAATCGGAGTTGCTGCCCGAGCTAAGGCAGGCCGTGCGAGCCTTGCTGTGACCGCACGGACTGAAGCGGGCGGCCTTCATGGTCTCGCAGCTTCTGTACCTGCTGCACCTTGCTCTTGAGATAGCAGAACAACCGCAAGGCGCATAAACGGAAGCTTGGTTGCAGGTATGGGCTCTCCATTCAATATAGTACGCTACAACCATGCCAGGCAACGGAACAGCCAGATGACACCTCCCAAGGGCCACCTCTGCCTTGGCGGAATACCTGCTCCTGATTGGCCCCTCAATCCATGCCGATGAAGCCCGTGGTTACCGGGATTCTTTCCAGGCCAGATAACGCAATGCCAGAACGGCGCCCACCACAATGCCGGTCACGGACAAGAAACTGCCCAGCTGCAAGGCGGAAAGCGCACTGATGCCCTGGCCGACGGTGCACCCCATCGCAACCACACCACCAACACCCATCAGGACAGCACCAACCAGATGCCGCGCCAGATCAGCTGTATTGGCAAAACCTTGCCAGCAAAAGTCGCGCCGCCACAGTGCATGGAGAAAGGCCCCTGCCACCATTCCGGCGACGCTGGCGATGCCCCAGGTCAGCACCTTGTTGCGGTCGCTGAAAAACAGCAGCCAGTCCAGGGTATGCGCCAGCGGAGTCACAAAGCTGAAAGCCTCGATGCGCCCGGTGTAGGTAGCAGCATACATATGCTCCAAGGTAGCGGGGTGCTCCTGCACATTACCCACATACCCGCCCAGCCACCACGCCGCAGCAACGCACAAGCCGACAGCAATGCCGCCTGCAAGCACAGAGACATCGCGCCTGTGCTTGCCCCCTGCGCACCAGGCGGACAGCAGCAGCAGCAAGCCAAGACCGCCTCCCATCAGGCCACGAACCAACGGCAAGGACCAGCCCGCCGCGCCAGCCACGACTTCAGGCAACAAGGCAGGCGAACTGAACCCGATGTGCACGCTATCGAGCCACCGTGCACGAGCCACCGCAGTGATGCCCTTGAGCGTGGCAAAGGCCGCCACGGCCATGACCAGAAGAACAACCAGCGACTTGAGATTGCCACCGCCCAGCCGTGTGAGATTGCGCGCTCCGCAACCCGACGCCAGCACCATCCCTACGCCAAACATCAGGCCCCCCACCATGGATGACAGCCACATCAGTTGGGTGCCTGCATACAGGGTGTCTGCTGCCGATATCCCAGCCCACAACACCAAGGCGGTAAAGCCGCACATGGCAACGCCTATGGCCATGGCCCACTGGCGTATGCGCATCCAGTCGCCCAGATAGACCACATCGCTGATCGCACCCATGGTGCAGAAGCGCGTTTCGCGCATGACGAACCCCAACGCTGCGGCCAGGAAAAAAACGGCCACCAGGATGGTGGCCACTAAAGTATCGAACTCTGCGGGGCTCATGTCCGCTATTGGAGCGGTTCTACCGCGTTTTAGCAATGCCCGCTACCCCTATATGGTCTCGCTCAGGCCAGACCCTGGTTGGGCTTCACGTTCTGCAGGCCTGGTTCATTGAGCGCACGCGGCTTGAGCACCTTCTGGTCCTTCAGCCACGGCTCCACCACTTCCCAGATCTGCTTGTTGCCTGCACTCCTGGCTTCTTCTGCCACAGGCGCCCAGCCTGCCACCTTGTATTTCTTGTCGGCCTCCAGCAACTCGCCTTTGAGACGCATTTCAGTGATGCGCGCCCCTGCCTTGGCCGTCGGATCGCATTGGTATTGCAGGCCTCCCACGCGCACCATGTCACCGCCCTGCTGGTAGTAAGGGTCAGGATTGAACAGGTTGTCGGCCACATCCTCCAGCACGGTCTTGATGGTCGCGCCGGTCATCTCGGTCACTGTGGCATACGAGTAGGTGGTTGCCGTCATGTCCATCAGCCACTCACGCGTGATGTCCTGGCCCGCCAGCAGAGATGTTCCCCAGCGAAAGCCCGGCGAAAACGCGATCGGCGCGTCCTGCACCGCCATCATGGCATCCAGCAGCAACTGGTCGCCGGTGCCATTGAAATTGCCGCGCCGGTACAAGGTTCCATCAGTTCGCGCCAGCACTTCGTTCAACCTGGATTCGTATGGCGCGCGGATCTTGGTAATCAGCGCTTCCATTTCGGTATCGGCGGGCAGAATGTTGGCAAAGATCGGCATCAGGCGGTACTTGAAATCGCGGACCTTGCCGTCTTTCACATCAAAATCCAGCACGCCCAGGAACTTGCCGTTGGAGCCTGCGTTGGTCACAATGGTCTTGCCGCCAGCGTTCTCCACCATCGTGGGAATGGGCATGCCGTCGTGCGTATGGCCTCCCAGAATGGCGTCCACCCCACGCACACGGCTCGCCATCTTGATATCGACATCCATGCCGTTGTGTGACAGGACCACAACGACCTTGGCCCCCTTGCCACGCGCCTCATCCACCATTTTCTGCAGGTTGTCATCCTGAATACCAAAGCTCCAGTCCGCCACCATGTAGCGCGGATTGGCGATCGGTGTGTATGGGAACGCCTGGCCGATGATGGCAACAGGCACGCCATTGATCTCGCGGATCACGTAGGGCTTGAACACCGGGTCGCCAAAATCCGCCGTCTTGACGTTCTGCGCCACAAAGTCGAGCTTGTTGCCAAAGTCCTTCTCGATGATCTGCTGCACCCGCTCCATGCCGTAGGTGAATTCCCAGTGGCCAGTCATCACATCCACACCCAGCAGCTTGCAGGCATCCACCATGTCCTGGGCGTTCGTCCACAGCGATGTGGCCGATCCTTGCCAGGTGTCGCCGCCATCAAGCAGCAGTGCCCCAGGGCGCGAAGCCTTCATGCGTTTGACCAGCGTAGACAGATGTGCAAAGCCACCCACTTTGCCGTAGCGCTTGGCTGCCGCGTCAAAATCCAGGTAGCTGAAAGCATGCGCACTCGCGGTTCCCGGCTGGATGCCGCAGGCCTTCAGCAAATGTTCGCCCACCAGATGGGGGCGCTGGTTCTTCATGGCACCGATGCCCAGGTTCACGCTCGGCTCACGAAAATAGATGGGTTTGAGCTGCGCGTGGCAGTCGGTCATGTGCAGCAGCGACACATTCCCAAATTGGGGCACATCGTACAGTGCCTTGTCAGCAGCGGCACTGTCGGCCCAAGCATAGCGCTGCAGGCCCATGCCACCGACGCTGGCTGCCGCCAGCACTTGCAGGAATTCGCGTTTGGAGAGGCTCATGGTAATAAAAATAGCCGGTAGTACGCTTTCACAAAGCGCTACCAGCTATTGTTTTCATAGTATTGATGATCCGGCCGTTTTCAGCGGTTGACCGGGGATTTGGGATCCACCAGCAATGCCACCACATCGCGCACCTGCGCTTCGGTCAAGATGCCCGCATGGCCGAAACGCGGCATACCGGAACAGGCGTTGTAGGCCTTGGCGTTCCAGACCTTGCCCCAGGTGTACTCCACCATGGCCTTGGACTCTGCGCTGCCGGGATCGGTGATGCCGCGAATCTTGCCGTAGTTGTAGAGCGAAGGGCCCAGCGTGCCGAACGAGATTTCTTCCTTGCTGATCTGGTGGCAGTTGTAGCAATTGCCGCCATTGGCACTGCCTGCCTTGTCGGTCCAGGTCATGCCCCGGCCGTTCTGGGCAATTTTCTCGCCCTCTTTCCAATCACCAACCAGCTTGCCATCCTTGGGCCACTGCACGGTTGTCAGGTTGGCGGCCTCAATCGCCGCGCTGCGCTTGGCATCCAGCGGCACACCCGCCACATCAGCGGCGCTGCACGCGGCATTCGATTCATCCTGCTGCAGGCGATCGACCTTGGCAATCCCCTGGTCGCGGAACGACGATGCCACGGCCTGCTGGGTCAGTGCATCCAGATTGGCGCTGCTGTCCACCGATGCGCACCCCAGTACGATCAAGGACGATGCGATGCCCGCAATGGGCAACCAGTTTGCTTTTGACATGGCACCCCTCCTCAGCGCTTGATGGACGGCGCAGTCGCCTTGCCGCCCTTGCCATTGACACCCATGTATACCCCCAGTGCAACAGTCACGTCACTGGCGTAACCTGGGTACGGAAATCGCTGCTGGCGATAGCAGTCATTCAAGCGCCGCTGCATGCTCCACAGCTCGCCGGACGATACACGGTATGCGGGCCATGCGCCAAAGCCCTCCGAGGCACCTGGGTTCTTGGTCAGATTGGGCAGATCCTGCAGGCGGATGCGCTTGCCATCCGCACCATGGCAGGAGGCGCAGGCAAAGTCATGGGGGCCACCGCGCATGAAGAACAGGCGCTTGCCCATTTCATAGGCCTGCTTCTCCTGCGTATGGTCTTGCGGCAGATTGAAAACCATGCCCTTGGACTGCGATGCAATCCATGCGACCAGGCCTTCCATGTTCTTCTGTTCGTCCGTGCCAAAGGGTGTTGCAGCAATTTTCTTGGCATCAAGGCCTTGCTGCTTTTCCATGCAGGTCAAGAGGCGCGATTCCAGATCCTGCACCTTCCCCGTGTCTGCAAAATAACGAGGCAACTCCACAAACGCGCCTTTGACCACGCCCGGCCCCTTGCCCAGGTCACACTGTTCCAGCGAGGCGTTTTTGGAGCCGCGCTTTTGCTTCCACAGCTCCTCACCCTTCATCTCGAACAGCTCGGCAGGATTTCCGTCCTGCAGCATTTCGCGGTATTCGGCAATGCCATCGGCGGTGCTTTTCTGGGCGAAGGCAGAAGCACTGGCAAGCAACGCCAGTACGGCGGAGAAGGCCAGCTTTCCGGCCCGGTGGTTGGTTTGTCTCATGGGGCACCCCTTTTTGTTATCTGTCAGAGAAGGCAGACAGCGCAGCGTCTGCCCAGGTACAGTGCGCAGCCGCTTGGCCCGGTGTGCTGCTTTCGCCGCCGCAAGGCCGGGCCGAAGCACGCCCTTGCGGCAGTGCAACCATCAGCTCACCGTGGCCTCATCGGTTCGCGTGTCTCCCTTGTTGTCCTTCCAGGACACCGATATCTTGTCGCCCGCCTTGGCGCCTTTGACGACGAACTGCAGAAATGGATTCTTCGATACTGCTGGCCCCCATTCGGCTGTCAGCACGGGCTTGCCATTGAGCGACGCAGTCACCTCCTGGATGAACCAGGCCGGAATGGTTTTGCCTTCTGCATCTTTGCGTTGCCCTGTCTCCATCTCGTGGGACATCAATACCCGCACCGTCGTCTTGTCACCCGCGGCCTGTGCGCGAATACGCATTGGATCTGCCATGTCTTGCTCCTTTTGTCTCGTCTTGTCTTAGCCGCCGCAGCCGCCCAGGGTGACCTTCACTTCCTTCTTCGCAAACAGCGCCTTGCCGTCAGCGGTGATGGCAACCGCATACACGTCCGAAGACTGGCCCAGCTTGGCGCGGGTGAGAAAGTTTGGTTCGACGGCCTCATTCACATCAAAGGCCGCCACCAGGGTGTTCGGATTCTTCTCCACCAGCACCAGCAGGCGCTTCACGTTGGTCAGCGTGGTAGCAGCCCCGATCGGCACAACGGCACCGTTCTCCGCGATGTCTGGTGCCGTCAGGCTGACATCCTTGCTTTCCTCGGGCGCTGCAGCGCCCATGGCCTTGACCACATCAGCCACGGTCTTTGCATCAAACGCGCTCTGGTTGTAGGCGGCCAGCGCTGCACGGGGCAACAGGCCCGCTGCCAGCAGCAAGCCGGTCACGGCTGCGGAATGTTTGAGTGCATCTCTGCGGTTCATGTTTCTGTCTCCTTGTCATACGTGAATATGGGAAATGGCCGATGCGATCACCCGCCTGCAAGACCTGCTACGGCTTTGCCGCAGATTCCCCCGCCAGCCAGCCGGCAATCGCCTGGGCATCATCGTCGCTGATTCCGGGCTGCGGCGGCATGGGCATTGACCCCCACACGCCCGTGCCGCCGGCCTTGATCTTGCCCAGCAGGTAATCCTTCTTGCCGGGGTATTTCTTGGCAATTTCTGCAAATCCCGGGCCCACAATCTTCTGGTCCATACCGTGGCAGGCAATGCAGGCGTTTTTTTCCAGCAACGCAGTGGGCGCTGCAGCCTTGCCTGCGTCCGCACCTGCCTTCATCTCTGCCTGGCCAGGTTTGCCAGACTTGCCATTGCCGCCATCGGTTTCAACACCGCGCTGCGCACCCACCAGGCGGTTTTGTGCCGCCAGGTTGCCATGGTTGTTGCTCGCATGCGCAGGCAGGGCCGACCGCACCTGTGGCTCGGGGCCGCAATTGTGCATACAGGCCGAGGCGCGTACATCCGGCTGGCCTGCCCCCTGCTTTGCCCCGCTCGTAAACTCCTTGCCCGGCCACATTGCGTGCTGGGTCGTCATGCCATTGCGGTTGGGCATTTTTTGCTGCACTTGGGCAATGTTCTTGTCGCTGAGCGTGTAGTCGTCGGGCACCACACCGCCCAGATTGAGCAGGTAGGCGGTTACCGCATACACCTCTTCCGTCGTCAGCGTCTTGGGGGCATTCCATGGCATGGCGCGGTTGATGTAATCCCACAGGGTCGATACCGTGGCCACCTTCATCATCGTGGTACGGCCCGGAAAAGCCGGGTCCTTCAGCCGCGCTGCGTGGCCGGTCTTGATGTCGTCGGCAGTGGTGCCCCCTACCAATGGACTGAAAACCTCGTTCGATTCGCCAAAAACGCCGTGGCAGGATGCACACTTGGCCTCCCACACATCCATGCCTTTTTGCACCGATCCCGAGCCTGGCGGCAGGCCCTTGAAATCGGGGCGCACATCGATATCCCAGGCCTGAACCTCCTTGGCCGTCGCCTCGCGGCCAATGCCTTGGAAGCGCTCCGCTGGCTTGCCAGGGGTTTGCGCAAATGCAGTTCCATGGACAGCAGCCAGCGCCAAGAACGCGTGCGCCAGCAGCCTTTTTTTATGCAAGCTGAACATTGGCCACCTCCCCATTCGCATGCACCGCCCACGACTGGATGGCGTTGTTGTGGTAGATGGAGCGCGTGCCACGCACGGCACGCAACTGCTGGTAGGTAGGCTGCACATATCCGGTCTCGTCCATCGCCCGGCTCTGAATGATGCATTCCTCACCATTCCAGGCCCAGTCGATGTTGAAGCGTGTCAGGCACTTTTCCATCACAGGGCCTTCGAGGCGGGCGGTGCGCCAGTTGCGACCACCATCCACGCTGACATCCACGCGCTTGACCTTGCCACGTCCAGACCACGCAAGCCCCGTGATGTTGTAGAAGCCCTTGTCGAGCAGCATTTGTCCGCCCGACGGCGTTGTCACTACGCTCTTGCATTCCTGAATGCTGGTGTACTGGCGGTGCTGGCCGTCTGGCATCAGATCGACATAGTGCACCGCTTCGTCCTTGGTGGCGTATGGCATGTCGCCCACTTCAATGCGACGCAGGTACTTGACCCAGCTGACGCCTTGAACACCGGGCACCACCAGGCGCAACGGATAGCCTTGCTCCGGCCGCAGCATCTCGCCGTTCTGGCCATAGGCCACCAGCACTTCGCCGGAAGTGATCAGCTCCACCGGGATGGTGCGCGTCATCGACGATCCATCAGCGCCTTCGGCCAGAATGAACTTGCCCTTTTTCAGATCGGCGCCCGCCATTTCGAGCAGGGTGATCAGCGGCACACCGGTAAACTCGCTGCATGAGAGCATGCCGTGCGTATATTGCACGGTCGGCACGGCCACATTGCCCCATTCCATGCCCGTGTTGGCACCGCACTCGATGAAGTGAAAGCGCGACACCGATGGCAGGCGCATGATGTCGTCCATCGTGAACACCTTCGCGCTCTTGACCAGGCCATTGACCATCAGGCGGTGCTTGGAAGGATCGATATCCCACCAGCCCTGGTGGTGGCGCTCGAAATGCAGGCCGCTCGGCGTAACAATCCCGAACAGCGATTGCAGCGGCGCAAACGATACCGAAGCCTGCTTGGTCTGCGTAAGCCCAGGGCTTTGGCGCCGCTGCACATTGGCCTCGTACCTCGAAGGTTTGCCATAGCCATCGGTTACCACCGGCTGGCCAAGGCCCTTGCTATGCGCTGGCAACTCCAGAATGTTCGGGTCTCCGTCTGCCACCGGCGCCTGTTGCGCATGCACGGAAGCTGCTACGGTGCCTGCTGCAGCAGCAAATGCACTGCGTATGAAATCACGCCGCCCGGCCTTGGCCTCTGCAAACACCGTGCCCACCGCCTGTGGTGGAACAAAGTTCTCTGGCGCCTTGCGCACCCTGCCCATCAGCTGGCTCCGCATATGCTCCCTTTCCAATAGCAAGCTCTACTCAAGAAATAAGCGCTGATCGCTTGCCTTACTTGGAGCCGCCCAGAATCCAGGCAGCCAGCGTGCTGGCATCTGCATCGCTGAGCGCTGCCTGTGGCGGCATGGGAACCGCGCCCCACTTGCCGGAACCTCCCGCCTTGATGCTTTTGGCGAGCTGGGCCTGTGCATCGGCCTGGCCTGCGTATTTCTTGGCCACATCCTGGTAGGCCGGACCCACCAATTTCTTGTCAACGCTGTGGCAGGCCATGCATGCGTTCTTCTGCGCCAGGGCCAGATTGGCCCACGCAGGAGCAGCCACCAACCCGCCGCCCAACAGAGCGGCCCCTGCCATCAGAACACTTCGAAGTTGTCTCATCGCTTCACCTTTATTTATATATAAGCATATTTTTATTTATTGAAATATTAGAGAGTTCTGAGAGCCTCCAGGCCTAGGTGATACCCGCGTTATCCCAGATATGAATAGCGAAATTCAGCTCCTGTGTTGACTCTGGAATGGCGTTTCTGAGGAGGCTGTGCACCATCGAGCAAGGCCTGCTCCGCGCTATTAGTTGGTGGACTGGAACGATGCGCGCGCCTGCGCAAGACGCTCATCAAGGTATGCGCCGTAGAAGTCGGAAGTGGAGCCCGCCGTGAGCCGTGGAGCCAGTTCCTTTCCGCCACGGCCGTAGAACAACACAGTCGGTGCAACCCCGATGCCCAAATCTTTGACCACTTGACCATGGCTAGTGGCTCGCCCCGCACAGTCACGCAAAGGCATGCGAGAGAGAAAGTGGATTTGCGTCACGACCGCCCCCTCCTTGCTGGCAGGAAACAGATAGTTTTCACGCGCCACCTTGCAAAACGGGCAGCCATGCAAGGTGGCCAGCACTACGAGCGGTTGGCCTTGGCGTGTAGCGAATGCCAGGCTTTGTTGTAAATCATCCGTCGTGGGCAGCAGTTGTTCCGAGGCATCCAATGCCTGGGCCTGCATCGCCCAAGCTCCCGTGGCCTGGCCGATGAACAAACCCAGCATGGCATCACGACGGCCGATCATGGCTTTTCCTGCTCCATGAGCAAATAGGTGTTGTAGGCGTTCATGCGGTTGGCCTCCTTGAACAGCGGATATTTCTCAAAGCGCGACCAATCCGTTGATTTATAGGCCTCGTCAAACGGGTCCAGATTGCCTGCCGCCTTGGCCATGGATTCGCGCAGATAGCTGAGGTAGTCGCGCGTCAGCTGCATGTCGGCCTTCGGATCATTCGATGCCGGTCCATGGCCCGGCACCATGACTTTGACAGGCAGCTTCAACAAACTGTCGAGTGCGGCAATCCAGTGGCGGCTGTCGGCTTGCCCAACATAAGGGATGCGGTTACGAAACACCACATCCCCAATGAACAGCACGCCGCTTTGCGGAAGGAAAATCGCCGTGTCTTCTGGCGTATGGGCAGGCCCCATGTGTTGCAGCTGAAACTGCACTCCACCGATCGTGAGCACGCTGTTGTCTGCGCTCACCCATTCATCCGCATTCACCAAATGGGTGTCGGCATCGATCCATGGCGCCAGCTCGGTGCGAGAAGCTTCCAGGCGCAGCCGGGCGGTGTCGGAGTTGATGTACTCCCTTGCCAGACCATTGGCAATGATCTTGGCGCCCAGCGCCTTGAAGACCTGCAGGCCGTAGATGTGGTCTGCATGGTAATGCGTCAACAGCACCGTGCTGATGGGTTTGCTCGTGATCTGCTTGATTTTCTGCACCAGCGTCTTGGCCAGCGCAGGAGAGCCCAGCGCATCGATCACCACCACGCTGTCTTCTGTGATGACAAAGCCTGCATTGGAGATGAAGTTCTGGTTCTGCGGCGACCCCAACGCCGACAAGCCTTGCACGTAATACACATCGGGCGCTACCCGCTTGATCTCCATCGAGACGGTGGCTGCCGGAGTACCGGGCCTGCCCTGTGCCGGATTGCCCGCTGCCGTGCTGGCGGTTGCAGCCATTGGCGGATCCGATGCACCATCCGTGCCATGCGCCTGCGCGCTGCCAGCATTCCAGCCCAGCATCAACGCGAAAGCGTAAGCCCATTTCACCCGTGTCGCCACCATGCTTGACTCCTGTCTCCACCCGCCGTTTACTAGGTACTGTTACTGGCTTTGCACAGCAATCGCCTGCAGCTAATATAAGTCACCAGCGATATTTTGGGGCTGGAGATACTACCAATGCAAAGGAGCCACCCATGAAACGCCTGTTATGCGCCATCTTTCTGTCCTTGATGGCAGCCATCGGCTTTGCCCAGGACAAGGTCAAAGTGGTCTACCACGTCAATACCGGTGTCGAGACTGCAGCAGCCATCCTCAACAACATCACCAACGAACTCAACGCCTCGCCCACCGACAAGATCGTGGTGGTAACGCATGGCCCAGGCATCGATTTCCTGCTCAGTGATGCCAAGGACAGCAAGGGGCGCGAGTTCAGCGGACAAGTGAGTGCCTTATCCGCCAAAGGCGTGGAGTTTCGCGTGTGCAACAACACCTTGCAGACCCGCAAGATCGACGCGTCAAAACTGCTGATGGAAGCCCAGATGGTGCCATCTGGCGTAGCCGAAGTAGCGCGCCTGCAAGCCAAAGAAGGCTTCGTTTACCTGAAGCCCTGATGGCTGCGCAAACCCAGCAAAAAGGCAGCCCTCGGGCTGCCTTTTTCATAGTGCAGAGAAACCTTCAATCTTCCATTGCGATTTGCAGGCAAACACTGCGGCACATCTGCACTACTTTGTCGTTTGCAATGTAGTAGTAGATGCTGACGCCTTCGCGCCGCTTGCCCAGCACTCCGGCTTGGTACAAGGTGTTCAGATGCTGAGACATATTGGGCTGGGTGGTATTGATCGACGCCAGCAACTCGGACACATTCTTCTCACCATTGCACAGCGCGCTGATGATCTTGAGCCGCATGGGCGCGGCCATGGCCTTGAATAGCTCTGCAGCGCTTTCATAGACGCCGTCATCTTCCATCTCTTGCGATTCCATGCCCGCATTCCTTCCATCTGCCGCGACTGGCCACCATCCCGGCCAGATCACCATACATTGCCGGTACACCACTATATAGCAGAGCCCTTGCCAAAGCCTTGTGCCTTTACATGCATTGCATGAGTAAAAAAGGCGCCCGTTCGGGCGCCTGGATCTAAACGGTCGCAGCCTCAGGCGGAAACCGCTATTGCAGCCTTTTTGTTCCCTCTTGCCTTGAGCACCCGCGGAACAATCAGCACAGCCAGCACAATGATGATCAGCGCCAGCGACATGGGCCGCTGCCAGAAGATGCTCCAGCTACCTTCCCCAATGGCCACTGCATTGCGCATTTGCGCTTCGGCAAGCGGCCCGAGAATCATGCCCACCACCACGGGTGCGGTAGGAAAATCAAAGCGACGCATCACAACCCCCAGCGCACCGATGGCCAGCAGCAGATACAGATCAAACGTGCTTTGGCGCATGCCATAGGCACCGACGGTCGCAAAGATCAGAATGCCTGCATACAGTTGCGGCTTGGGAATCTTGAGCAGCTTGACCCACATGCCCACCATGGGCAGGTTCAGCACCAGCAGCATCACATTGCCGATGTAAAGCGATGCGATCAGCGCCCACACCAGTGCGGCTGAGGTGGTAAAGAGCTGCGGGCCCGGGTTGATGCCATAGTTCTGGAATGCCCCCAGCAATACGGCCGTGGTGTTGCTGGTGGGAATGCCCAGCGTCAGCAGCGGAATCAGCGCTGCCGTAACGGTGGCGTTGTTGGCAGCCTCCGGGCCTGCCACGCCTTCAATGGCGCCGCTCGTACCAAACTCTGCCTTGTCTTCACCCTTGGCCAGTTTCTTCTCGGTGGCATAGCTCAGAAAGGTCGGGATCTCAGTCCCACCAGCGGGAATGCAGCCAAAGGGCGTTCCAATCACCGTGCCGCGGATCCAGGCAGGCACTGAGCGCTTCCAGTCGCGGCGCGTCATGTGCACACGGCCCATTTTGTTCTGCGAGTCGCGCGTCTTGCCCTCGTACAGCGCGTAGTACAGCACTTCAGCCACAGCAAACAGGCCTACTGCCACCAACACGATGTCGATACCGTCCAGCAGCTCTGGCTTGCCCATCGTATAGCGGGCGGTGCCAGTGATCTGGTCCATGCCGATACAGCCGATGGCCAGCCCCAGGAACAGCGCTGTCATGCCACGCAGACTGCTCTTGCCAAGAACAGCACTCACGGTGGTGAAGGCCAACACCATCAGCATGAAGTACTCCGGCGGCCCCAGCTTGACTGCAAAGTCTGCAACATAGGGAGCGAACAGTGTGACCACCACAGTGGCAATGGTTCCAGCCACGAAGGAGCCGATGGCCGATGTGGCAAGCGCCGCGCCGGCACGACCGCTCTTGGCCATTTTGTTGCCCTCCATGGCGGTCACCATGCTTGCGGTCTCGCCGGGCGTGTTCAGCAGGATCGACGTGGTCGAGCCGCCGTACATGGCGCCATAGTAAATACCGGCAAAGAAGATCATCGAGGCGGTGACTTCCACCTTGGCCGTGATGGGCAGCAGCATGGCCACCGCCACGGCAGGGCCAATACCCGGCAGCACACCCACTGCCGTGCCCAGTGCGCAACCCACCAGCGCCCACAGCAGATTGACAGGCGTAGCTGCAGTGGCGAAGCCTTGTAGCAATGCGTTGAAGATATCCATCACAGCCACCCCGTTTCCGTCAGGCCCGGCAGGTTGATTGCCAGGAATTGCGTGAAAGTCCAGAACACCGGCGCCGAAATCAAAGCTCCGGTAAACAGGTCAGTGCCAATGGTTTTGGCGCTGCCCGCATGGGGCTGGCCAGACGCGCGACGCAAACCTTGCGTCGCCACGGCATAGCACAAGGTGCAGCTGACGATGAAACCCAAGGTGGTGATGAGCGCTGCGTTGATGAGCAGACCTGCACACACCCACACCAGTGCACCCCAGTCGCCATGCTGCGCGCCATCAGGCGCGTCGAGGTGGCGATAACCCCCACTCAGCGCTTCCCAGCACAGCCACATGCCGCACAAACCCAGTACGCAGGCGGCCAGCCAGGGCAGAAAATCAGGCCCCACGCCGCTGTAACCGGCTTGGGATGGAATGTGCAACGCCCCCCATGACAGCAGCCCGGCCACAACCAGTACGGCAATGCCGACGGCCAGTTGCGCCACCGTGCTCGGCTGATGGGCGTGTTCAAAATCAGGCTCTGCGCCTTGCGAGTGATTGGCAGCGGTACCGGCCGCTGCTTGGGGATCTGCCATTGGGCTCATATCGGCGTCTCCTTTTGATCTGTTGCAGGGTGCTCGCGGTGTTGCGAAACGGATTCTTGGGCGAATGGACGGAGGCCGCGCAATACCGAGGCTGGGCAATGACTACCTCGCATTCCAGCCGCCATCGCAAGCTTCCAGCTCGCAATCCGCCAGCACCTGAAAATTTGAAAAAAGGCCCCCAGCGCTTATCAATGAAGCGCCAGTAGCTATCTTTTTTATATACGGGCGAACTACCCTGGCGAGGTATTTTCGCCAGGGCGGTGCAAGAATCAGGACACCATGCCTGCGCGGGTCATCGTGTCTTTCAGGCTGGCAAACTCTGCCGATACAAATTTGCTGAAGTCATCGCCTGCCAACCAGGCGGCTGTCCAGTCGTTCTTCTTCATCGACTCGGCCCAGCTCTTGCTCTTCATGGCCTTGTCCAGCATGTCGATCAGATTCTTGCGCTGCTCTGCGCTGATGCCAGGAGCACCATACACGCCGCGCCAGTTGCCAATTTCCACATCAATACCCTGCTCCTTGAGTGTGGGAACATCCACGCCCTCCAGGCGCTGCGCGGATGTGACGGCAATCGGTTTCATCTTGCCAGTCGAGATGTATTCGGCAAACTCGCTGAAGCCGCTGCCCCCGACGGTGACATTGCCACCCAGGATGGCCGCGATCGCTTCACCGCCGCCACGGAAGGCAACGTAATTGATCTTGGCCGGATCCACGCCCACAGCCCGCGCAATCATTGCCGCCGCGATGTGTTCGGTCGAGCCGCGCGAGCCGCCGCCCCACTTGACGGAGCCGGGATCCTTCTTGAGCTGAGCCACCACATCTGCCATGGTCTTGAAAGGCGAATTGGCTGGCAATACGAATACGTTGTACTCGCTCGTCAGGCGTGCCAGAGGCGTGGCCTGATTCAAATCTACTGGAGGCTTGCCGGTAATAATGCCGCCCAGCATGACTGCACCCATCACCATCATGGCATTGGCATCGCCCTTGCTGCCATTGACAAACTGCGCAAGGCCGATGGCCCCTGCTGCGCCGCCCTTGTTGTCATAGGTCACCGAGCCAGCCACGCCAGCGTCTTGCAAAGCCTTGCCCAGCGCACGGCCCGTAGTGTCCCAGCCGCCACCGGGGTTGGCGGGCAACAGCATTTTCAGATTTGCCGCGGCATGGGCGCTGAGTGGCAAGGCCCCTGCAGCAGCCAGTGCCAGCATGGATTTAAGGAACTCGTCACGACGCATGATTGTCTCCTTGGAAGATGTTGTAGATGAACCGATGATCGTGGCAATACCTGTCAAATAGCTGTCACGCCTGAGCGGATTCACTAGGGGAAACACCAAGGGCGCGAATGCCGCATCCACGGTACGGGTTACCATGAATATGGTGCAAACTTGCCAGCATGCACCTGCTTTTGATCGAGGACGACGCCACCATGCAGACCACCTTGCAACGTACGTTGCGACGGCGCGGCATGGATGTCACCCCCATTACCGACGGCGCTGCCGCGCTGCCGGCCTGGCGACGGCTGCGGCCCGATGCGGTGCTGCTGGATCTGAGCCTGCCCAATATGGATGGGCTGGACATCATTGCCCAGGCGCGCACGGAAGGCCTGGCCACGCCAACCCTGATTCTGACGGCGCGAGGCACGGTGGGCGACCGCGTGCTGGGCCTCAACTCCGGGGCCGACGACTATCTGGCCAAGCCATTTGACCTGGACGAACTGGAGGCCCGCATCCGTGCCCTGGTGCGACGATCCCAGCCAGCCGCCGCGGAAAATACGCCGCCGACCACTACGGCCGCTGGCAGCCTGCGCTACGACAAGTCTGCCGAGGCCTTTTACTGGCAGGACGCCATCTTTGAGCTGACGCCACGGGAGGTCGCCTTCCTCAAGACGCTGATTCAGCCTATGGGCCAGGCCGTCACCAAGGAGCGCTTGTTCGCCACCGTTTTTGCCGGCGAACCTGATGTGCAGCTGGAGGCGGTTGAAGTCGTGGCCTACCGTCTGCGCAAAAAACTGGCCCCTACCGGTATGCAGCTGATGACCTTGCGCGGCCTGGGCTACCTGCTCAAATCAGGCGGTTCTTCGGCCGACTGACGAGCTACCGCGCAACACTCCCTGCAAGATATCCCCGCAAGATATGACCGCGCCTGCCCCTACAACCACCCAGAACCCTGGTAGCGCCCAACTCGCCAACAGCTCGATCCGACGTAATCTGCTGCTGGGCATCCTGCTACCAGTGGTGGTCTTCATGGTCTACAACACCAGCAGCCTCTACCAGCAGTCGCTCCAATCCCTCAATACCGCATACGACCGCAGCCTGCTGGCGTCAGCCAAGGTGATCGGCGAACAGTTGACCGTACAAGGCTATGACGAGCTGGCCATTGTCGAATCCACGGTCCCCTATTCAGCGCTGGAAGCCTTTGAGGCAGACAACCAGTCGCGCCTGTTCTATCGCGTCTCCACCATGGCGGGCGAGCTGATTGGCGGCTTTGCCGAGTTGCCGCTGTGGAGGGGCCGCATCGCCCAGCAGCCGCCCTATGCGGCCCTGGTGGACTTTTACAATGGCGAATTCCGAGGCATGCCCGTTCGCATTGCCGCCTTGCTGCAACCCGTTGCCAGCGCCAACGGGCGCGGCATGGCCATTGTGCAGGTGGCAGAAACCTTGCAGATCCGCGAATCCCTGGCCCGGGAGATCTTGTTGGGCACCCTGTTCAAGCAAGCGCTGCTGTTTGTCTGCATTGCGTGTGTCGTCGTGTTCGTGGTGCGCCGGGCCACCCTGCCCATCCTGCAACTGAGCAAGCAGCTCAACAGCCGCAGCAACGACGACCTGCAGCCGCTGAAAGTGCCCCCCGCCACCCCAGTTGAAGTGCTGCCTCTGGTCGACTCTACCAACCACGCCATGGCGCGCCTCGCTCACCTGCTGGCGCATCAAAAGCGATTTGTACGCGATGCATCGCACCAGTTGCGCACGCCACTGGCGGTACTCAAGGTTCAGGTTCAGTCGGCCCTGCGAGGCGATGTGGAGCCACACCAGGCTCTGCATGAGATCAGCACCACCGTAGGCCGCGCTACCCAGTTGGCCAACCAGATGCTGTCGCTCGCAAAAGTAGAGCAGTTGCAGCAGTCGGAACAAGCACAGACCGTCAGCTTGACGGAGGTGGTTCGAGACATGGTCATAGAACTATCGCCGCTGCTGGCCGAAAAGAATCTGCAGTTTGAGCTGGTGAGCGAAGAGCTTACTCTGATGGCGCACCCATGGATGCTGCGCGAGCTGGTGCGTAATCTGCTGCACAACGCCATACAACATTCGCCGCACGGTGCCCCCCTGCAGATCAAACTGGCAACGCAGGAGGATCGCCCGGTTCTGCGCGTGAGCGATTGGGGAGAAGGTGTCTCTGCCGCAGTGCAGGCACGCTTGGCAGAACCCTTTGTCAGCGGAGTGCCCAATGGCGGATCAGGCCTGGGCCTCGCCATTTGCCGCTCCATCTGTGATGCGCTGCACGCACAGCTGCATTTGCGCAACCGCCATGGCAACGGCGCCATTGAAGGATTTGACGCTGTAGTAGAGTTTGCCTTCGTAGCCAATACGCCCCCGGCCTCATCCCATGCCCACTTCTGATACCCCTGACAGCGAATCCATGCGCATCGACAAATGGCTGTGGTGCGCGCGCTTTTACAAGACCCGTGCCATTGCGGTCGAAGCCATCAACAAAGGCCATGTCCGCGTCAACCAGGCCAGCGCCAAGCCGGGCAAAGAGGTAAAAGCAGGCGACACCGTGGAGCTGCAACAGGGCAACATTCCCAAAACAGTGGTTATCACGGCCATGGCCCGTACCCGGGGGCCCGCACCTGTTGCTCAAGCGCTTTACTCGGAGACACCGCAGAGCATTGCCCAAAGGACCACGCTCGCCGAACAGCGCCGCCTGGCCCCCGAACCCGCCAATACGCTCAAGGATGGGCGCCCCACCAAGCGCGACAGACGGGAGTTGCAAGGACTGCGGGATTGGGGAGATCGGTGGAGTGCTGAATGAATGGCTCTCAAAACCAATAGCTGAAGGCGGCTACCTGGCAATAAATCGACCCTTTATCAATCTATAGCCACAGGTCGGCCACCCATCCACACGAGCTCTCCACAAAACGGCTCTTGCTACTTGCCCCAGCAACTGGCATCGTAGCCTGTATCACCACTCACCTTGCCATTCGCCCCCTGCACACCGGTATTGCTCAAGGTGTAGGTGCCGCACTTGTCTGCAGCCTGCGGCCCCGGACTTTTTGGAACGGCCTGCAATGTAAAGGCCGCGCCGGTGTTTCCATTTACCACGCTGATGGTGTAGCGCTTCGCAGGATCTGCGGTACCGTTACTATCTTTCCATTGGAGCGCATTGGGTAGATTTGTCGGATAGACACCTCCTGCAGTAGCAGCACGCTCCATCCATTGCGCAGCCTGCAGCAACCCCGCCCTCGCATCCGCCCGGTGTCCACGGCGGATGTATTCGTTATAGCTGGGCATCGCAATCGCAGTCAGAATGGATACCACCGCCACCACGATCATCACCTCGATCAACGTAAAACCGCGCTGCTGCATCCTTCTGTTTTTCTCTCGCATTCCTTGCCCTCCCATTATTTCAATTGACGCCAGCTCGGACGCAGTGATTGCTCGGGCATGCGCAGGATGCGCTCAGCATCGTCTCGCAGGCAGCTGTCACCTTTACACGTACTCACATCCAGCATGACAGTCTCGGACGATGCGATTTGCGAATGCGAGCCCTTGTCCACCTGCACCCGCGAAGCATTGTCATTGTCCGCTGCGCTATACGTGCCATTGCCTGCTGCATCAATCAGCTGAATGCTGGGCTTGGCTCCGTCCATGATGTTGAGCATCGTGCGGTACTGACGCTCCGAATCGACCGAAGTAGATTCGCAGCTTTCTTTCGTCACATCCACATCAGAGCCTTTGGCTGGAACCTGGCTATACACCAACAGGATATTTGTATTGTCATACATCTCCATGTTCTTGAGCAGACGCTCACCCACAGCCGGCAAGTCCATGTACCAGCCATTCTTCGTCGTCAACCAGTACTTGGTTTTCGT
>NZ_JACHKZ010000039.1 GCF_014207855.1 Comamonas odontotermitis
CCAGTTTGTGGTGCGGTACTTGCGCCGACCCCAGTTCGTCTCACTCATCATCCGAGCCTACTACCGCTGCGGCCCGGATTTGTGCAACAAAGCCTATTTACATTTCAATTTTCATAGATGAAATTGTGGCAATTCTGAGAATTGATCAGGTCTTAATTTGGATCAGAGCGTAGTGTTCAAAAAGACCGTCGCGATGAACAGTTCCATCCAAGCAAGCTGGAGACATTTCACATCCTGACCCTCCAAGGGTTTGATCTAAGGCCGCTCTGCAAAACTCTCTGGAGCCGCTTGCAGCACAGCGCGGGGTGGACGCAGAGCGAATGGCCTCTTGCTCACGCCCCCCGCATCGCACTCGCTCAGTGCAGCTTCATGCGGCCAGATACCCGCTGCTGCAGCAAACGAGCCAGGGCCAGCACCGCTGTTTTGACGGTTCCCAGAATGGCGCGGTGGTGCATCAGGTGCAGCGACATGTACATCCACTTGGCAACCAACCCCTGCACGAAGAAGTTCTTGCCAGACAGGCCGCCCATCAGATTGCCCACCCCCTTGTTGTCGCCCAGCGAGACCAGCGAGCCAAAATCCTTGTAGACGAAAGGCTCGTCAAAGCGCCCTTCCTTCAGCGCCGCGTACAGAACCTGGGTGAGATAGCTGCCTTGCTGGTGCGCGGCCTGCGCGCGGGCGGGCACGGTCTTCCCATCCACCCAGGGTGTTGCAGCGCAGTCGCCCAGGGCATAGACCTGCGGCGCGCTGGTGCGCAGGCGGTCATCCACCACCAGCTGGTTGATGCGATTGACCTCCAGGCCCAGTAACGCATTGCGATCGGACGCCTTGATACCGGCGGCCCAGACGATCAGATCTGCCGCAACCGGGCCATCTGGCGTGATGACTTCGCCCGGCTCCAGCGCCTGCACGCGGGTGCCCGTCATCACGCGCACGCCCTTGCGCTCCAGTGCGGTCGCAGCCTGCTCCGATATGCGTGGCGGCAAACCACCCAGAATGCGGTCGCCTCCTTCGATCAGGTTGATCTCCAGTCGAAAGCGCTGGCTGCTGCCCTGGCTCTCCTGCAGCATGGTGTGCGCCTCCAGCAGCTCGGCCGACAGCTCCACGCCCGTTGCACCTGCCCCCACAATGGCCACTGACAGCGAGCGTGGTTCGGCATACGAGGCGTGGGCGCAGGCGCTGAGCCAGTCGGCATGGAAGCGCTGCGCGTCGCGCACGCTCTCCAGCAGATAGGCGTTCTCGATACCCGGTGTGCCGAAGGAATTGGAGCCACTGCCCAGCGCGAGCACCAGATGCCGGTAGCCAATGCTGCGCTCGGGCACCACCTCCTTGCCCGCCTCATTGGTGATGGCCGCGAGGCGAATGCTTTGCTGCGCTGCATTGAGCGCCATGAACTCGCCCATCACAAAGCTGAAATGGTTGCGCCGGGCCAGCACGGTATAGGAAAGCCCTTCCTGGTGCGCATCCAGCGTGCCTGCCGCCACCTCGTGCAAAGTGGGTTTCCAGATATGGAAGGGCATCTTGTCCACCAGCAGCACGCGCTCGCGGCCTTCGCGCCCTCCCAGCTTGCGCCCCAACTGCGCGGCCAACTCCAGGCCGCCGGCGCCACCGCCCACAATTACCACGTCATAGTGCATCTGCCACTCCTTTGCAGGGACTCCGGTCTACTCTCTCGATCTCAGATTGAACCGTAGCTTAACTCATGTCAAATTTAACATACATGCTTGAATGTATATACAAAAAGACCACGATTCTGCCTATACGATCTGGCGTATAAGAACGTGTTTACGATCTCCCCCCGCCCCGCGACAATCGCTTTGCGGGAAGGATGCGAGGGGGCGCGGATCGCCCGAGACCGCATTCAGCCCGTGGCAGAAAGCTTTGCAGAGGAGCCTGCGGCTGCGTCTTCCGCTCTGAAGGGATCAACCAGGCTGGCATGTGCCATTCTGCCCATACACTGGGCTGGACTTTCTCGCCTGCCCGGCCCCTAAAATTCTGCGGCGCTTCCGCACCTGTCCATTGACTGCCATGTCGCCTCACCCATCGCCTAGCAATCCCTTGCCTCTGACACCGTTGGCGCCTGATTTGTGGAGCGCGCAACAGCGCATCAGCGTGCAAGGCCTGCCGCTGCGCACGCGCATGACGGTTGCCCGGCTTGCGGGCAACCAACTGTGGCTGCATTCGCCCGTGGCGCCCACGCCGCAGTTGCGCGCCGCACTCGATACCCTGGGCAACGTGGCCTGGGTGGTGGCGCCCAACCGCATGCACCACCTGTATGCAGGCGACTGGCTGCCGTTCTATCCGCAGGCACAGTTGTGGGGCGCACCTGGGCTCGCATCCAAGCGGCACGATCTGCTGCAACTGCAAACCCTGCCCCCACAGTTGAACGATGCCACCACGCCCCTCGCCTGGCACAGCCAGTTGCAGATGCAATGCATGGGCGGCATTCCGCTGCTGAACGAATGCGTGTGGCTGCACCAGCCCAGCGGCAGCCTGATCGTGACCGATGTGCTGCAGTACTACCCGCAGGATCTGTCGCTGTCCGCGCGCCTGTTCAACAGCCTGAACGGCACACGCAGCCGCCTGGCCATGCCACGGGCCGTGCGATTTGCCATCCGCGACAAGGCGGCAGCACGCGCAGCCGCACAGGTGATCTGCAACTGGCCGGTGCAGCGCATCGTGCTGGCGCACGACACGGTGATCGAACAGCATGCGGCCGGGCAGTTGCGCGCCGCCCTGGGTTTTCTGCTCGACTGACGGGTTTCAAGAGACGCGAAAGCTCTCCAGATGGATGCTGGTTTCGCTGTTGCTGATGCCCTTGATGAGCCGGATGCGCTCCAGCACGCGCGATAGCTCCTCCAGGCTCGCCACCTGCAGCTCAGCCAGCAGATCCCAGCGGCCATTGGTGCTGTGCAGCGCCGCCACGCCCGGCTCGCCCAGCAAGGACGCCATCACCCGGCGCGTGTCGTTGCCCACGATCTCGATGCTCATCCAGGCACGCAATACCTCGGGCTGCACATCGGGGCGCAAGCGCACGCTGTAGCCCACGATCAGGCCTTCGCGCTCCAGCCGCTCCATGCGGTTGGTGACAGTGCCGCGCGACACGCCCAGCTTGCTGGCCAGCGTGGCCACGCTTTCGCGCGCGTTTTGCCGCAGCATGCTGATCAAGGCCTGGTCAGTTTTGTCAAATTGCACAATGCTTGCCTACATTTTGCTTTACGAGCTGACATTTTCTACCATTTTTTGCACTTTGCTTTGTTTTTGCCCTGCGCCACACTGGTGGCAGCTGCCAGCGCCCATGCACTGGGCGCCAAGAGCTATAAAACAAGGAGCAAATCATGACCAGCACCAGCCATCACTACACTGCAACCGTTGACTTCCTCAGCACCGATGCCGCCGCCGAACTGGTGCGCCGCATCGGCCTCACGCCGTTGCTGGATGGCCTGGTGGGCACTCTCGAAGAAGACTTCACCCGCTGGCAGGATTTCGACAAAACCGCGCGCCTTGCCCAGCACACCCGCGACGGCGTGATGGAGCTAATGCCCGTGGCCGATGCCGACCATTTCGCCTTCAAGTACGTCAACGGCCACCCCAAGAACCCACAGCGCGGCCTTCCCTCCATCATGGCGTTTGGCGCCCTGGTGCGTGCCGATACCGGCGCGCCGGTGCTGCTGTCGGAGCTGACGCTGACCACCGCCCTGCGCACCGCCGCTACCAGCGTGATGGCAGCCAAACGCCTGGCGCGTGCAAACAGCCGTACCATGGCCCTGATCGGCAACGGCTCGCAGAGCGAGTTTCAGGCGCTGGCATTCATTGGCTTGATGGGTATCCAGGCGCTGCGCCTGTTTGACATCGACCGTGCTGCCACCGACAAGCTGGTGCGCCACCTGCAGGCCCATGCACCGCAAGTGCAGGTGACGGTATGCGACAGCGCAGCCCATGCCGCAGACGGCGCCGATATCGTGACCACGGTGACGGCCGACAAGACCAATGCAACCATCCTGACCCGCGCCATGGTGCAGCCCGGAATGCATCTGAACGCCGTGGGCGGCGACTGCCCGGGCAAGACCGAACTCGACGCCGCCATCCTGCCGGACGCCAGCGTGTTTGTGGAGTTTGCGCCGCAAAGCCGTATCGAAGGCGAAATCCAGCACATGGGCCCCGATTTTGCCGTGACCGAGCTGTGGCAGGTATTGCACGGCAAGGCACCGGGGCGGCAGCGCGATGATGAGATCACCGTGTTCGACTCCGTCGGCTTTGCGCTGGAAGACTACTCTGCCATGCGCTACCTGCACGCCCTGGCGCAAAAGCATGGTGTGCTGCAGCCTCTGCCGCTGCTGCCACAATTGGCCGATCCCAAGGATCTGTTTGGCGTGCTGCACACAGGCAGCCCTGCCCCCAACCCATTGACAACGACTGCTGCAACTGCCTGATATGCACAACTCTACCGCCATCAGCTTGATAGGAGCCCCCACCGACATCGGCGCAGGCCGCCTGGGCGCCGCCATGGGGCCGGACGCACTGCGCGTGGCGCAACTGGGCCCGGCCCTGGCCGAGCTGGGCTGCGATGTACGCGACGTGGGCAACCTGGCCGGGCCAGCCAACCACCGCCACCCACGCGATGCGGCACACGGCAATCTGCGCAATTTTGAAGAAGCCGTGGCCTGGAACCAGACCGTGCACGACGCCGTGCACGCCGAGCTGGCCGCAGGCCGCATGCCGCTGATGCTGGGCGGCGACCACAGCCTGGCCGTGGGCTCCATCAGCGCGGTGGCGCGCCATTGCAAGGCAGCAGGCAAACGCCTGTATGTGCTGTGGCTCGATGCCCATGCCGATTTCAATACGCCCGAGACATCGCCCTCCGGCAACATCCACGGCATTCCCGTGGCGTGCCTGAGCGGCCTGGGCCCGCGCGAGCTCACCCACCTGGCGGGTTTTGCGCCCGCTTTGGGAGAGCAATCGCTGTGCCAGATCGGCCTGCGCAGCGTGGATGACCAGGAAAAGCACCTCATCAAGACCCACAACATCGATGTGTTCGACATGCGCGCCATTGATGAGCTGGGCATGCGTGAGACCATGCTGCGAGCGCTGGCGCCGCTGCAGGGTGCAGACCCTGCCACCACCCACCTGCACCTGAGCTTTGACGTGGATTTTCTCGACCCCGAGATCGCTCCCGGCACCGGCACCACGGTGCGCGGCGGCCCCAACTACCGCGAAGCGCAGCTGTGCATGGAGATGATTGCCGACACCGGCCTGCTGGGCTCGATCGATATCGTCGAGCTCAATCCGGCGCTCGACCTGCGCAACCAGACCGCTGAGCTGGTGGTCGATCTGGTGCAAAGCCTGTTTGGCAAAAGCACACTCGTCAAGGACGTGCGCAGGTAGAGACGGGCGCCTTCATCATTCTCTTTGGAGCGGCCGCAATGCGGCCGTTTCCATTTTGGTGCCGGGCGGATTCTTGAAGCCTATTCGCACGACCCAAGCGCTTGATTTTCTTAATGGTGCACTTGGGTATATTCAATCGGCAAAGCACACACCCCAAGCGACTGCAATCGCATAATCATCAGCAACCAATGGCAAAACACGTGCCCGCCATTGCCCCGTTGCTGTCGCCGCAAGGTCGTCAGCGTTCCTGCAAGTTTGAATCGGAGAACTCCCCATGACGACTGAATCCAAGTGCCCTTTCCATACCGCCCAGCAACCGCGCAGCGGCACCTCCAACAGGGACTGGTGGCCCACTGCACTGCGTGTGGATCTGCTCAGCCAGCACAACAGCAAAAGCAACCCCATGGGCTCCAATTTCGACTACGCCAAGGAGTTCGGCAAGCTCGACTATGAAGGCCTCAAGCGCGACCTGCGGGCACTGATGACCGACTCCCAGGATTGGTGGCCCGCTGACTTCGGCCACTATGGCCCGCAGTTCATCCGCATGGCCTGGCACTCCGCTGGCACCTATCGCGTGCAGGACGGGCGAGGCGGCGCAGGCCGTGGACAGCAGCGCTTTGCACCACTCAACAGCTGGCCCGACAACGTCAACATCGACAAATCGCGCCGCCTGCTGTGGCCCATCAAACAGAAATACGGCAATCGCATCTCCTGGGCCGATCTGATGATCCTGTGCGGCAACGTGGCGCTGGAGAGCATGGGTTTCCGCACCTTCGGCTTTGCCGGCGGCCGAGTCGATACCTGGGAGCCAGACCATGACGTGTACTGGGGCGCCGAGAAGGAGTGGCTCGCCCCCACCAATAACCCCAACAGCCGCTACAGCGGCGAGCGCGATCTGGAAAACCCGCTGGCTGCCGTGCAGATGGGATTGATTTACGTCAACCCCGAAGGCCCGGACGGCAATGGCGACCCCATCTCCGCAGCCCGCGACATCCGCGACACCTTTGCCCGCATGGCGATGGACGATGAGGAAACCGTGGCTCTGATCGCTGGCGGCCACACCTTTGGCAAGACCCACGGCGCAGGCCCCGCCAGCCACGTCGGCAAGGAGCCCGAAGGTTGCGACCTCGAAGCACAGGGCCTGGGCTGGCAGAGCAGCTTTGGCAGCGGCTCCGGGCGCGATGCCATCACCTCGGGCCTGGAAGTGACCTGGACGCAGACCCCTGCACAATGGAGCAACTTCTTCTTCGAAAACCTGTTCAAGTACGAATGGGTGCAGGAAAAGAGCCCTGCAGGCGCGATCCAGTGGGTGGCCAAGGATGCGGGCGATGTCATCCCCGACGCCCACGGCGGCCCCAACAAGAAGCCCACCATGCTGACGACCGACCTGTCGCTGCGCATGGACCCTGCCTACGAGAAAATCTCGCGCCGCTTTCTGGAAAACCCCCAGGCCTTTGCCGAAGCCTTTGCCCGCGCCTGGTTCAAGCTGACCCACCGCGACATGGGCCCGGTCAGCCGCTACCTGGGCCCCGAAGTGCCAAAGGAAGCCCTGATCTGGCAAGACGTGATCCCTGCCGTCAAGCACCCGCTGGTCAACAGCGATGATGTGACCGCCCTGAAGGCGAAGGTACTGGCATCGGGCCTCACTGTGCAGGAGCTGGTAGGCACGGCCTGGGCATCGGCGGCCACCTACCGCGGCTCCGACATGCGCGGTGGCGCCAACGGTGCCCGCATCCGCCTCGCGCCGCAGAAGGATTGGCAGGTCAACCAGCCCGAGCAACTGGCCAAGGTGCTGTCCGTGCTGGAAGGCATTCAGCGCGAATTCAACAAGGCGGCAGATGGCGACAAGCGCATCTCGATGGCCGACCTGATCGTGCTTGCAGGCAACGCCGGTGTAGAGAAGGCTGCTGCCGACGCAGGCGTGAAAGTGACCGTACCGTTCAGCCCCGGACGCGGTGACGCCACCGCCGAGGAAACCGATGCCGACTCCTTCAAATACCTGGAGCCCAAGGCAGATGGTTTCCGCAACCACCTGCAAGGCCATCTCCCTGCTTCTGCTGAATCTCTGCTGATCGACAAATCCCAGTTGATGAACCTGACGGCCCCTGAAATGACCGTACTGATCGGCGGCCTGCGCGCCATCAACATTAACACCGGCGGCAGCCAGCATGGCGTGCTGACCCACACCCCCGGCAAGCTGACGAACGACTTCTTCGTCAACCTGCTGGACATGGGTACCCAGTGGAAGGCGCTGGAAGACGGCACTTACGAAGGCGTAGACCGCAAGAGCGGCGCCAAGAAGTGGACCGGCACCCGCGTGGATCTGGTCTTTGGCAGCAATGCCATCCTGCGCGCGGTTGCCGAAGTCTATGCCGAAGCTGGCAACCAGCAGAAGTTTGTAGGCGACTTCGTCGCTGCCTGGACCAAGGTGATGGAGCTGGATCGATTCGATCTGAAGAAATAATTTCAGCACCCGGCCGAAACCTTGCGTTTCGGCCCGTCTTCAAAAACGCCCGCTGGGGCGTTTTTTCATGCATTCATGGATTCCAGGCGCGCTGCCCGAGCGCTATCAGAACAGCACGAACGCCCACATCTGCTGCGCCAGGATCAATTGGGCAGCTGGTTCTCGCCCATCGCTACCTGCAGGTGCAGGATGGTAAAGTACAAGGTCACCTCCCCTTGCTTGTCGATGAATGTGCCAGCTGCGCGCTGCAGCCGGGCGGCGATGCACAGGCATTCGGTGGCTTCGGGGCGGCCGCCGGGGATGCGTGCCGTGGTCAGCAGGGCCAGGTGGTGTTCGCGGCCAAAATCGTGCACCACCTCCAGTGCCTCGCCGTGCTGGCGCGGAATGGCCTCGTTGGCCCAGCTCCAGACAAAGCTGCCTTCGCTGTCGCTGGTGGTGCCCACCAAACAGACCGTGGCGATCACCTCATGCAGAGGGCCCTGCAACACCAGCGTAGCGCTGTCCAGATCCCAGCGAAAGCCGGGCGATGCCTGCAGGCCAAACTGTTTGGGCCATTCGGCGTTGCGCGCCACCATCATCTCGACGGCCTCGCGGCTCCATGCGGCCCAGTCGGTGCCCTTTTCTGCGTCACTCATATGCTGTCTGTTGCTGTCATTGATCTTGGATGGGAGCTATTGTCGTGCAGCATGGCACCCATCCAGCCCGAATGCAGTGCATGAATTGCAGATAAATCACTTCCGGCGCCCACTTGCAGGGCACTGGAAGCTATTGATTCAGTAGCAAAATTATTGATGCGGTGAGCGCCTCAGTTCAGACCCAGCATGCCGCGCAGCTTGGAGAGGTCTTCGGCCAAGGTATTGACCTTGCCAGCCAGCACCTTGCGGTCGCGTTCACTCAGCTTGGTGTAGAGCTCAAAGCTGCCATCGGGCTTGCGGTATTTGGCCAGCACATCGAAAACGGTCTTGAAGTTGGCGGCCGTCTTGTCAGCGAAGGCCTTGTCCTTTTTCTCGACCAGCGGACGCAGCAGCTCGAAAATCTTGTCGGCGCCCTCAAAGTTGGCCTGGAAGTCGTCCAGGTCGGTGTGGCTGTAGCGCTCTTCCTCGCCCGATATCTTGGTGGCTGCCACCTCTTCAATCAGCACCGCAGCGCCACCCACCACTTTCTCGGGCGGGAAGGTGAGCGTGATCACGCGCTTTTGCAGCTCCTTGCAATCGGCCAGCAGCCTGTCGGCCACAGGGGCGAGGCCCTTGGTGGATTTTTGCACCCACAGGCCATATTCGATGCGGTGAAAGCCGATGAAATCGGGGCTTTTTTCACCCTGCTCATGGTCGTCGGCGCGGGCATCGATGCTTTTGTCCAGGTCGGCAAACAGCTCGGCAATGGGTTCGATGCGCTCATAGGGGCGGCGCACCTGGGCGTAGAGCTTTTTGGCTTCGTCAATCTTGCCTGCCTTGACGGCATCGGTGAAAGCCTGCACGCCTTTGACGAGTTCGCGCAGATTGGCGCTCACATACAGCTTGTATTCGGCCAGCGGCTTGACCAGATCGAGGGCCGAGACACCCTCGGCCGCCCACGCGGGAGCGGCTGTGACCGATACGCTGCCAAAAAACGCCAGGCCTTGCAGGAAATGACGACGTGCGAGCATGTTTTCTTGTCCTTTCAAACTATCAATTCAATAGCATCTCGCGCATGAACGGTGTGCGCAAAAGGCCGATTTAATCATTAATTCTGTCGATACCGTGGAAGCTATGCCTTTGCTGCAGCCAGCAGACTGCGGCCCAGCCAGTCCTGCGCATCGCGCACGCCCGGCAGCACGTAAAAGAAGCCGCCGCCAATGGGTTTGATGTATTCCTCCAGCGGCTCGCCATCCAACCGCTTCTGGACGGTGACAAAGCCCTTGTCCAGATCAGCCTGGTAGCAGATGAAGAGCAGGCCCATCTCCAGCTGGCCGGATTTGGTGACGCCATTGGAGTAATTGAACGGACGTCGCAGGATGAGGTTGGCCTCGCTGCCATGGCCGCGGGGGTTGGCAAGGCGGATGTGCGCATCCAGCCGGGTTTTGCTGCCCTCCTGGTCGGCGGTGTAATCGGGTATATCGTGCTCGGTTTTGTCGCGCGCATCGAGCGGTGCGCCGCTGTTTTTGTCGCGGCCCATGATCGCCTCCTGCTCCTGCAGCGGCGTGCGGTCCCAGCGCTCGACGAAATTGCGGATGATGCGCACCACCTGGTAGCTGCCGCCTTCGGCCCAGGCGGGCTCGTCGCTGCCAGCCTGCACCCAGACGATGCGGCGCATCAGCGCATCGTTGTCCGAATCCGGGTTGGCCGAGCCATCTCGAAAACCGAGGAAATTGCGCGCGCTCTCTGGCGCCTTGCCAGCGGCGGCAGGTATGGGCGGCACCGTCCCCTCCTGCTTCCAGCGCATCATCAGCAGATCGGGCAGGTTCTTGATGATGTCGCGCAGCGCATGGATATTGGTGTCTGGCGTGTTGGCGCAGAACTGGATGGACAGATCGCCATGGCACAGCGCAGGCACCAGCGCATCGTTGGGATGCTGGCGCATGGGCGTCAGGTGCCTGGGCGCAAGACCCTGGAGGCCATAGCGCTTCTCAAACAGGCTGCTGCCCACGGCAACGGTCACAGTCAGCGCATCGGGCTGCACCACCGGCCCGAGGATGCCCGAGCCCGCTGGCGGCAGCCTGGGATCAACCACCGGCTGCGCGCCCCCTTCGGTCAGAAAGCGGATGCGCTCAGTGAGGGTCTTGAAAAGCCGCTCCAGATCGGCCTTGTTGTCGGCCAGCACATCAAAACTGGCCACCATGCCCGCCAACGGACGCGGCGTGACGACGCCTGCCTGGTGCAGACCATGGAACGGCACACGCTGCTGCGAAGTGGTGGTGTGCGGCGCATCGGCTACCTGCGGGTGCACTGGCGCACTCGCAGGAGCCTGGGCCGCGACCTGGCGCGCCGGCATGCCTGCCAGCACACCCGCCCCAACCACGCCTGCAGCCTCGCCCAGCCAGCGGCGACGGCTGCTGGTCGCCGCGGATGCCCTATCGCGGGCATCGGCAGCAGTTGCACCCTCAGCGCTTGACTGAGAATCGTTTCTGTTTTTAAAGAAAGACATGGCGGCCCTTTATTTTCTCGTGTGTTATCGGTAAAAGACTATGGCTGCAGACCCAAGGCCATATTGATTTTGCCCATGCTCTGTGACGCCTGGTACAGCGCCTGCGCCAGATTCTGGCATTGCACGGGGTTGAGCAATACGCCGGGAGTGGTGGCTGCTTGCGCTTCATCGGCGGAAACGCCCTGGTCTGCCAGCAGCTGGCGCACCTTCTCCAGGCTGGCCTGCAATTGTTGCAGCAGTGCCGGATTGGCATTGGCCAGCACCGGAGCCAGCAGTTGCTGGGTCTTGTCTGCTGCTGCCAGGCTGCCGCGTACAAACTGCAGAGCCCACCGCCCCTCCTCGGGTGTGGTGGCCTCGCCCGGAATCAAGGTGGACGCGCGCTCCAGCGCCTTGGCGCTGTTGGTGGCAAGGTTTTGCGGTTGCAGGGTGGCGTCGCCCAGACGTTGGGCCAGCTGCTCCACATCCTGCTGCAGGCTGGTGATGAGCGGCAGCAATTGCTCTGCGCCCTCTGCGGCTTTCAGGCCGACTGCAATGCGGTGCAGACCCACAAAAGCAGGGTCCTTGTCGCGCAATGCGAAATCGGCGGCGCGCGCATCAATGCGGGCATTGAGGTCGCCAAATTGCGCGGCCAATGGCACCAGCTTCTGGTACTGACCGCGTGCCAGGGCCACCAGTTGCAGGGCATCGGCCGGATAGCCGTCGGCGGGCGCCTGCTGCGCGGCATCGCCAGCCGGCTGCAGGCGCTGCGGCAGTGCCTGCAGCATATCCTGCAGGCTGGCCACCTCGGTCAACAAGTACACCTGGTACTCGGCCAGCGCACCAATGAAGGCCGTCACCGGCGGCTTGGCAGCTTCGGCCTTGAAAGCGTCCGATGGGGTGACAGTCAAGGTGCCGCGTGGTGCGTTGAGCAAACCGCAGGTCATCTGGTACTGGCCCGGCGCGAGGCGCGCCGTCAGCGTCTGCGACAGGCCCGGCAGAATGTTCTCGCGCTCTTCGAGCACCATCACGCCGTCCAGAATCTCCCACTCCAGCGCGCGCTCGCCCTTGTTGACGATGCGAAACTGCACCTTGCCCGCAGGCACGCTGACGGCATTGGGCGTACACCTACCCTGGCTGATTTCAATGGTGACCTGGGGCACATCGGCAGCCGCTGCGGCAGCAGGCGAGCCGTCGCCGCCCGGCTTGGCTGCAGACTGCGAGGAAACTGCCGCCTGCCAGAAAGCCGCAGCGCCCAGTACCAGCACGAGCACGCTGCCCAGTACCACGCCACCCAGCGAAGCTGGCTGCGTGGCGCTGGCGTGCGGCGTGCTTTGTGTTGCCAGATCTGCCGCGGGCACACTTGGTTTTACAGCGGGAACAGCTTGGGCCGGCCAGAAAAACATCGCCAGCGTGACCACAAGATACGCAGCCCACGCCAGCACCTCGCCCTGCACGGGTGCATGCATATAGCCCAGCAAGCCGCCAAGCACCACGCCCAGCGCGCTGTCTTCCGGCAATACCGCACTGCTGTCAAACACCACTTGCTGCAAATGGTTCCACACCCCTGCTTCGTGCAGGCGGCGCACGGCGCCTGCCAGCAGGCCTGCGGCCACCAGCAGGATGAAAACGCCGGTATAGCGGAAAAACTGGCGCATGTTGATGCGCACCCCACCCTTGTACAGGCCCACGCCCAACAGGATGGACAGCGCGATACCAGCGAGCGCGCCCACCGCCGCCCCCCAACCCGTACTTTGCTGAAAGATGGCCAGCAGGAAGAAGACGGATTCCAGCCCCTCACGCGCCACCGCAAGGAACACCATGCCGATCAGCGCCCAGCTGGCGCTGCCAGAGGTGGAGAGCGCCTTGTCCACCGAGGCTTGCAACTCGCTCTTGATGGAGCGCGCGGCCTTGCGCATCCAGAACACCATGCCTGTCAGCATGCCCACGGCAATGAAGCCCACCACGGCCTCGAACAGCTCCTGCTGCTTCTGCGGAAACTCTGCGGCCATCCACTGCAGGCCAGCCCCCGCAAACAGCGACAGGCCCAGCGCAAAGAAGACCCCCGCCCATACGGCAGGCATCAACGCGGCGCGGTCCGTATGGCGAAGGAAACTGGCAATGATGCCAACGATCAGCGCGGCTTCGATGCCCTCGCGCAGCATGATCAAAAACGGAACCAGCATGATTGTTATGGCGGAACCGCCTCGCGCCCGGCATGCCCGAGGCGCAACGGCGGCCCATGTCTTTCTACGGTCTATGTGGTGCAGCGCGGCTGGCCCCTTGTATGCCAAAGAGCCGCTGAGCATTACCCGTGCGCGAAGGCATACAAGGCGCTGTCCCTGCAACTCCAAGAGCCGCTAACACAACCCAGCAAATCGTAGATTTGCGATTGATACGAGGCGCCGGGCCACGTCAGGCCGGGCCGCGTCAGGCCGGGCCGCGTCAGGCCGGGCCGCGTCAGGCCGGGCCGCACCAGGCAAAGCCGCAGGCAGTACAGGCGTACGACAAAGCCTGGCGCTCCCAGCTAGGCGCCCCCAGCTAGGCGCCCCCAGCTAGGCGCTCCCAACCAAGCAACGACGTATCAAGGGTTGTGTCAGCGGGTCTAAATCGGGATGATTCTCACCCACTGCAATTGGCGCACATATTACGACCAAAATGTGCCGCCCCCGACAACCTGCGCCTCCAGACAGGAAGCCAGCAGGGTTGTTACATGCAAATCATCCTTGCCGCACCCATTGCAAAAGCGCAGACCGCTCTCAAAAACGGAGCGTTTATTACACATCGCCATCAGCATTCCCGGGACAGCCCGGCAGCTTGCAGCCGCTTATGATGCGTCTCAGTGCAACAAGAATGCGTTCTAAGGAGATTTGCCATGGCGTCCAAACCCCGCTACCCCCTGCCCGATCTCAACACCCTGCCGCCAGATATCCAGGAGCGAATCCTGCAGGTGCAGGAAAAGGCAGGTTTCATCCCCAACGTGTTCCTCGCCTTTGCCCGCCGCCCTGCAGAATGGCGCGCGTTTTTTGCATACCACGACGCCTTGATGGAGCGCGAGGACAGCTCTCTGACCAAGGCCGAGCGCGAGATGATCGTGACGGTGACCAGCGCGCACAACGAATGTCTGTACTGCGTGGTGGCCCATGGCGCGCTCGTGCGCATTTACGAAAAGGCGCCGCTCCTGGCCGACCAGCTGGCCGTCAACTACCGCAAGGCCGACATCAGCCCCCGCCAGCGCGCCATGCTGGATTTTGCAATGAAGGTTTGCACCCGTTCGCAGGAAATCAACGACGCCGATTTCGACGCGCTGCACCCGCACGGCTTTGATGACGAGGATATCTGGGACATTGCGGCCATCACCGCGTTTTTCGGCCTCTCGAACCGCATGGCCAGTTTTGCGGGCATGCAACCCAATGAGGCGTTCTACCTGATGGGGCGTGTGCCGAGAGTCAAGAACTAAGGCAAAAAGCTGGAAGCAAAGGGTTGAACAGACCTGCAACCACCGCTTGCAGCCATCACCGCGCTCCCCTGCTCAGGCCATGGCCAGCTTCACACCGCCGCGCAGGCGCTCTTCTACCGCCTCGCGCATGGAAGCCGGTGCATCGGCGAGCAAGGCGGGCCACTGCGCCTGCGCCCGGCGCACCACGTCCTTGAGCAGCGCCACATGGCGCGACGCGCGCAGCAGGCCCGCAGCTTTGACCAGCGCCTCCACATCGTCCCAGCTCAAGGCACGCATGGAGGCATCAATTGCCTTGTTCACCGCGTACTGCTGTGGCGGCGAGCCCGGAAAAAAGGCTGCAACGCATACACAGTCATAGACGGGTGCCAGGCGCGACTGGCGGGCATCGGGGTAGATGAGCGCCCAGTTCTTCAGGTGCGCGTCGGTATTGCCCATCAGAATGGCGGCGATGGTGCGCGCCAGAAACTCGCGCGTGTCGGCCACGGGCTCGGGGCTCAGGCGGTCAAGCACGCGCAGCATCGTGGGCCAGTCCTGCTGCAGGCCCTTGCCATATTTGTGGCGCGGCGCGTAGCCCAGCGCCTGGTTGAACTCTTCCATGTGCACGCGGCTGCCATCGGGCAGGTGGTCAAAGCGCTGCACGGCCAGAATCTCGTCAAACGGCACATGTTCGGGCAGATCGGCTTGCGCGCGGGTGATGACCTGGGCATCTGCCGTGGTCAAACCCAGCGCCTGGCACAGGCGGTAGCAGCTGTATTCGTTGGCCACCAGATCGGGATGCGCCGTGCTGGGAAGCTTGAGGATGACGCTGCCCGCCGCGCCCTTGCGGTGCACGGTGTAGCGGCGGCCGTCCTGTACCGCACTGAACTTGGTGACGATGCCGGGCAGCGACGCCGCATCGGCCACCGGAAACTCCACAAATCCGGGCTCCAGCACATCGAGCCCCTGCGTGGTGTGCCAGTGCCGCACCACATCAGGAATGGCTTCGCCCTGTGGCACGGGCTCCACCTCCAGCGCTCCCATCAGGTCATGCCCAGCGGCGGCCAGCAGCTCGAACTCATCATCGGGCGAGCAGCCGCGCTCGGCGGCCAGGCGTTCGCGGTTGTGACCCTCGGGCAGCAAGTTCTGAAAGTACACGGGCCAGCGCCCATCCGTGCGCACCAGGCGCGCATCGCGGGCGGATGAGAGGATGGCTCGGGTATCGGCCTCGCTGCCGCCCAGATAGCTCAGTGACAAGGTGGGGCGCTGCGCATCGGCGATGTAATCGGCCTCGAACGAGACGCGCAGCACATCGCCGTACTGCGATAGGTAACCGACTGCGCGGCGCCCGCCTCCCATGGCCACAGGCTGGTGCATGTACAGGCGCAGGTAGCGGATGGAAGTGGACATGGCGATACGCGGGCGTTGGTCAGCGTGCCTTTGCCGGATTGGCCGGGCCTCTTGGCTCGGCGGCGATGCTCTCCACCACCGAAGGCGGCGCGTCGGCCCCTGCCGGCTGGCCCAGGAACTTGCCGCCCGACTGGATGAAGGCCTGTAGCGCAGGTACCAGATCGGCCGGCACGGCCACCAGCTGCATGCCCAGCACGCGCGCCATCTCGGCCACGGTGGAGTAGCGCGGGTCCACATCGCCGGTTTCGGTGCGCTGCACGGCCATGCGAGACAAGCCTGCACGCTCGGCCAACTGGGCCTGGGTGATGTTCTGGGCCTTGCGGCTGGCCGCCAAGGAATCAATCAATGCATCCGTCATGCATCACATCATACTCTTTTTCATAAAAATGAGTATAAAAGTATTCATTTCAGCACCACATCAGCGAAAGAAAAAGACACCTATAGAGATCATTTCTCCAAAAAAGATCACTACAGATATCTTTTATGTGATTTGAAGCACTGCGCCCCTCAAGCTACCCACACGCAAGCCGCAAAGCGGCCCGAGCCGCCTTGCACACCGGGCACGCCATCGCGGCGGTGCGAAAAGAACCGCTCCGGATTGCGCACCGTGCACCATGCAGGGCTGCTGTCGTTGCCGTAGAGCTGGGTGATGCCCTGGCGCTGCAGGCGGTGGCGGGCCAGTGCGCTCAGATCCGCCTGGAACTTGTCCGGCTTGCCAGCCGCAAAGAAGGCCGCAGCGCTGGCATCATGCTCCACAAAGGCTGCCTGCACTTCCGGGCCCACCTCGAATTCAGGCTGGCTGATGCAGGGGCCCAGCCATGCCAGCGTCTGCGCGGCAATGTCTGCATGGCTCATATCCTCGCCCAGGTGCTTGCGCACCAGTTCGGCATAGGCGGCAAAACAGGTTTCCAGCACCCCGACACCGCCCTGGCCGACGAGCCCCCGCCACCCCGCATGCGCCGCGCCCACCACGGGCAGATTGGCGTGCGAGAAGATCACCGGCAGGCAATCGGCAGCCATCACTGCGCAACCCATGCCAGGGGTGTCGCTCACACTGGCATCGGCATCCTGCCCGCTGGTGGCGCACTGGTCGATGTATTTCACATCGGTACCGTGCACCTGGCGCACAAATACCGGCTGGCTGGGCGATGCGGCAGTGACGGCACCGCCCGCTATGCCTTTCGAGGCATTTTGGGCTTCAAGCGACCGCATGGCTTGCGCAAGAAGCGCTCTATTCTGCAGCACATGCGTGGCCTCATCACCCACATTCAGGCTGAGGTTGGTGGTGCCAAAGAGCCCGGTGCTGGACCCGCCCTTGCGGGTGGTGCACAAGGCATGCACGCGAGCGGGCGCAGGCCAATCGGGAACGATCCAGTCTTGGGGGAAGGCGTTATCCATCTTGGCGGGCTCCATCACGCCTGTGCGTCCGGGCAGGCCGAAGGCTGGGCTTTCTGCACGGCATCTGTCGCCAAGGCCGCCTGGTAGGCCGCCATGGTGAGCGGCAGGCCCTGCAGATCGACGTTGAAGCGCTGCGCATTGAAGATCTGCGGCACCAGCGCGCAATCGGCCAGGGTCAGGCTATCGCCCCAGCAGAAGGTGGAAGGCGGCAGGCCCTGCGCCTTGCGCTCGGCAGCCAAGAGCGCCAGCTGGCGCTCAAAGGCCTCCAGCCCGGCGCGGCACCAGTGCTGGTACCAGGCGTTCTTCGCCTCTTCGCTCTGGCCCAGCGCGTTCTTCAGGTACCCCAGCACGCGCAGGTTATTGATGGGATGGATCTCGCAAGCCACTTGCAAGGCCAGTGCACGGATACGGGCACGCGCCAGGGCATTGCCAGGCAGGAGCGTCGGGGTATCCGGGTAGGTCTCTTCCAGCCATTCGATGATGGCGAGCGACTGGTTGAGCCACTGGCCATCTTCGGTCTCCAGTGCGGGCACCAGCGCATCGCCCATATGGCTGGCAAATGCAGGGGCGCGGTGCTCGCCCTTGACCAGATGCACCGGCACATAGTCGTAGGGCAAGCCCTTGGCATGGAGTGCGATGCGCACGCGGTAAGACGCCGAGGAGCGGAAATAGTTGTGCAGCTTCATGGCTGCACAGCATACCGCAGGCAATTGGGCAATTGTGCACACAACCAACAGCCAGTCGCGCGCATGACAGTGGCTGCAAGGAGGCGTACAAGCCAAGGCGTGGCTTTACACGGCCCTCAGCCCTTTTTGCCCGATAATTTTTTGCATCCATTCTTTGTTCCATGAACAGGCGCCCTGCGCGCCGCCAACCGAGACCAGCATGAGCCACTACGTCATTCCCGCGCCTCAGCAAGCCAGTGTGCCCGTTCACGGCAGCAGCGACCTGTTCCCCGTGCACCGCATCTATTGCGTGGGCCGCAATTACGAAGAGCACGCCAAGGAGATGGGATTTACCGGCCGTGAAGCGCCATTCTTCTTCATGAAGCCCGCCGACGCCATCGTGCCGGTTGCCGCAGGTACCACAGGCCCAGTGCCCTACCCCACACTCACCAGCAACCTGCACCACGAGATCGAGCTGGTGGTGGCCATTGGCAAGGGGGGCAAGAACATCTCGGCTGCCAACGCTGCCCAGCACATCTGGGGCTACGCCGTGGGCCTGGACATGACCCGCCGCGACCTGCAGGGCGAGATGAAGAAACAGGGTCGCCCCTGGGAGATCGGCAAGGCCTTTGAAGCCAGCGCCCCCATCGCACCCCTGGTGCCCGCAGCCCAGGCGGGTGATGTGAACAATGCAGACATCTGGCTCCAGGTCAATGGCGCCGAGCGCCAGCGCAGCAACGTGAGCAAGCTGATCTGGAACATTGCAGAAACCATCGAAGTGCTGTCGCAGGCCTGGGAGCTGCAGGCAGGTGATCTGATCTTCACCGGCACCCCCGAAGGCGTGGCCGCCGTCGTCAAGGGCGATGTGCTCGAAGGCGGCGTTACCGGCCTGCCATCGCTCAAGATCCAGCTGGGGTAATTGCCGGCATCCGCTCACAAGGCCACCCTCTGCGGTGGCTTTTTACTGTACTGCATGCGCTCGGCCAACAGGGGGTAGCCATTTTGCAACCACCCGCTGCACAACCCCACCAATAGCGCACAATAGCGCCCATGACATCTCGCGCCCCCGTTGATTACTGCCGCCAATGCGGCACCAAGGTAGAGCACCGCATTCCCGACGATGGCGACACCAAGATCCGCGCCGTCTGCCCCGCCTGCCGCGTCATCCATTATGAAAACCCGCTCAACGTGGTTGGCACGGTGCCTTACCTGAGCGACCGGGTGCTGCTATGCAAGCGCAATATAGAGCCGCGCAAGGGCTACTGGACGCTGCCCGCAGGCTTCATGGAGCTGGGCGAAACCACGGGCGCAGGCGCCGCGCGAGAAACCGACGAGGAAGCCGGTGCAGACATCACCCTGGGGCCGCTGTTCTCCGTCATCAACGTGCCCCATGTCGGCCAGGTGCATCTCTTTTACCTGGCGCAACTCAATAGCAGCGAATTCAACCCTGGCTGGGAGACGATGGAGGCGCGGCTGTTCACCGAAGCGGAAATCCCATGGGACGACATTGCCTTCCGCACCGTCAAGGTAACCCTGAAGCGCTACTTTGAAGACCGCAAGCGGGGCGCGTTTGGCTTCCATGCCGTCGATCTGGAACCGCCAAAGGAAATGCGCTAGCAGCACCGGCAGGTTAGCAGCCCCCGCGCCAGACACCATGCATCAGAATCTCGAAGGAATACCGTCCATGCCTCTGTCCCCATCCCGCCGCCAATTTGTCCGCACCGCTGCCTCGAGCCTTGCGCTGGTGGGCCTCTATGCAGGCGTTCTGCCAGCCAGCCATGCCGCCAAGCTGGTTGACATGGCCCAGGCCATGGTCGAAAAATACAAGCTCGGACACACCCTGCCCAAAGTGGCCTTGCAGTTGGCGGCCAAATCACCCGATTACCAGATGCTGGTCGACAAGATGGGCGCGCAACAGGCCCAGCAGCAGCTGATGGCTGCTGCCCGCCAGGTGGTGCCGCAATACCAGAAACAATGGGATGCACAGTTGGCCAATGCCTATGCGCAGACCTTCAGCGAGCCCCAGCTCAAATCCTTGCTGGAGTTGGGCCCCCAATCCCCGCATGCGCAACTGATGCAAAGCAAGCAGGCCGAGATCAACCAGCAGATGCAGAAAAGCAGCTCAGGCATGCTGCGCGAAATGCTGGGCAAGCTGTTTGCCGCCGCCCAGCAACCCGCCGCCAAACCGGCAGACAAGGCACCGGAAAAGGCCAAAAAGTAAGCTGCAGACGCCATGACTGTCCGGCCTCGCTCACTGGCTTTGTCGCTTTTGCTCAGCGGCGCAGCGCTGTGCGCGTCAGCCCAGGAGGCCCAGCCCGCGCTGAAGTTCGCAGACGCCATGGTCGTTTGCAACGCGCAAGCCCTGTTTCAGCACATGTACGCGCAGGGCAAGCCTCTGCCCGGCGTTCCAAAGGCCGCAGATTACCGGGAACTGGCCTACCAGGCCGCAGGCAAGGCATATGTGGACGCGCGCCTTGAATCAAACAAGGTGCGTGACGAGGCCATGGAGCAGTTGGAGACGCAACTGAACACCCGACCCTTTGAGACCTTGACTGAAAAAGAGCGTGATGACCACATGAATGCCACATGGTCAAAGATCATTACCGCCTGCAATGCTGTGGCATCTGCAGGCGTTGATGGAAAGAAGAAGGCCAGATAGCGCGCTCACCGCACTGTGATCCCTGGCCCGGCAATCTTCAGCAATTGAGTACATTCCCGGACCGATGGCACACGCGGCCATCGGGCCCGGTCAACATGTTGGGATGCTGGATTTGCGAAAGACTCCGCCCTGGCTGTCATAGCAGTAGTTGGCGTTGCAGTTGGTGATGACGGTGGGCGCATTGGGCATATTAGGCGCCGCGATGGGCTGCACGGTCTTTGCCGGTGGCTGCAGGAGTTCGGTGTTGGAGCCGCAGGCCGCATTGGCCTTGGCAATGGCCGCATTCACCTGATCGCGTTTTTCAGTTTCATTTCTGGCGATGGAGCTGCGTGCGGCGTCCAGATCGCGCTGCGCGAGCCTGCAGTCCTCAGTTCCCTGAAGACCAGGCTGGGAGCCCTGCGCATAAACCTGCGCATGCACGCTGGCTGCAGCGAGCAACCCGCATGCTGCCAAAAGTTGAACCCGTTTCATCTGCTCTCCTTGCGATCTATGCAGGCAGCTGAAGCACCTTGCGCATCGACCTTGAGATGAGACAAGTCCTTTCAAGGCCGATCAAGCCACTCCATGCTGCGCCGCGGCACCCGGTCATCCAGGCGCATTCCTTGTGTGCCATCAAACCTGACCGGTCTTGAGCAGCTGCAGCATGCCTGCCTCGTCAAGCACGGGCACGCCCAGCTCCTCGGCCTTGGCCAGCTTGCTGCCAGCCTCGGCGCCCGCCACCACATAACTGGTTTTCTTGCTGACCGAGCCCGAAACCTTGGCACCTGCGGCTTCGAGCAGGTCCTTGGCCTCGTCGCGGCCCATGGTCGGCAGGGTGCCGGTCAGCACCACCGTCATGCCCGCCAGAATCTGCGGCGGCTTCTCGGCGGGTACGCCCTCGTCCCAGTGCACACCGGCTGCGCGCAATTGCTCTACCACCTCGCGGTTGTGCGGTTGCGCAAAAAAGGTGTGGATGCTCTGCGCCACCACCGGGCCTACATCGTTCACCTGCAGCAGCGCTTGGACCGAGGCGTCCATGATCGCATCGAGCACACCAAAGTGCTTGGCCAGATCCCTGGCAGTGGATTCACCCACATGGCGAATCCCCAGGCCGAACAGAAAGCGTTGCAGGCTGGTCTTCTTGGATGCCTCCAGCGCCGCCAGCACGTTCTGCGCAGATTTCTCGGCCATGCGCTCCAGGCCCGAGAGGGTGGCGATCCCCAGTTTGTACAGATCAGGCAAGGTGCGGATCACACCAGCATCGACGAGCTGGTCGACCAGCTTGTCGCCCAGGCCTTCGATGTCCATCGCGCGGCGTGCGGCAAAGTGCAGGATGGCCTCCTTGCGCTGCGCGGGGCAGAACAGGCCGCCGGTGCAGCGGTGGTTGGCCTCGCCCTTCTCGCGCACCACGGCGCTGCCACAGATGGGGCACGCGGCTGGCATGTGAAAATTGGGCACATAAGGGCTGCGCGGCCCGGGCTGCAAAGCCGCATCGGCACCGGGCACCAGGGCAACACGCCCCACCACCTCGGGAATCACATCGCCCGCACGGCGCACGATCACCTGGTCGCCTACGCGCACGCCCTTCTTGCGGATGTCAAACACATTCGACAAGGTGGCATTGGTGACGGTGACACCCCCTACAAACACCGGAGCCAGCCGCGCCACAGGCGTGAGCTTGCCGGTGCGGCCCACCTGGACGTCAATGCCGTCCAGGCGCGTCACCATCTCTTGCGCCGGGTATTTGTGCGCGACGGCCCAGCGCGGCTCGCGGCTCACAAAACCCAGCTCGCGCTGCTGCGCCCGGCTGTTGACCTTGTAGACCACGCCGTCGATTTCGTAGCCCAGGCTGCCCCGCTCGGCCCCCATGCGCTGGTGAAAGGCCACCAGCTCGCCCGCTCCGCGTGCCAGGCAGACTTGCGGCGCCACCGGAAAGCCCCAGCTCTTGATCTGCATCAGCATGGCGTAGTGGTTCTGCCAATCCGGCCCACCACTGCCCGCGGGGGTGACCTCGCCCACACCATAGGCAAAAAATGACAGCGGGCGCTGCGCGGTGATGTTGGAATCGAGCTGGCGCACCGCCCCTGCCGCCGCGTTGCGCGGGTTGACGAATGTCTTGCCGCCTGCGGCCTCCTGCTTGCGATTGAGCGCATCGAAATCATCGCGGCGCATGTAGACTTCGCCCCGCACTTCCAGCACCGGGGGCACGCCTGCGTTCTGCGGCAGGCTGAGCGGTATCTGGCGGATGGTGCGGATGTTGTGCGTCACGTCCTCGCCAATCTCCCCATCTCCGCGCGTGGTGGCCTGCACCAGCAGGCCGTTTTCGTAGCGCAGGTTCATGGCAAGGCCGTCGAACTTGGGCTCGGCCACGTATTCCACCGGCGGGGCCGATGAATCCAGCCCCAATTCCTTGCGGATGCGCACATCGAAAGCCTCGGCGCCACTGGCCTCGTTGTCCGTTTCGGTGCGGATGCTGAGCATGGGCACCGCATGGCGTACCGGCGTCAGGCCGTCGAGCACCGCACCGATCACCCGCTGGGTGGGCGAATCGGGGGTCACCAGTTCGGGATGCGCCTTCTCCAGTGCTTCCAGCTCCTGGTAGACGCGGTCGTATTCGCCATCGGGCACGCTCGGCGTGTCGAGCACATAGTATTCGTGCGCCCAGCGAACCAATTGGTCGCGCAGCGCTTTTATTTTGATAGCTGCCTGCGCTTTTGCATCGTGCGCTGGAGCGGAAAAAAGGTCAAATTCATCAGCCATAAGACTTGCTTCCAAAGCACAAGGCGGGTGGCATTCTTCGCCCACCCGCCTTGTCAAAAGAATAGCCGCTCACGCTCGCTACAAAAGGATTTCAAACGTAAATCTATCTGAAATCCTTTGAAAACAAGCGCCAACAGCTCATTTTTTTATCAACTGAACAAACGCCGCGCCGCCAGCGAGCCCGCTGCCAGCTCGCGCTCTTCGAGCTGGTCGTACAGGTTCTCCAGATCCTGCGCGATCGGGTCCACCACCATCACAGGCAGTGGCGTGCCGTTCTGGTCGCAGATGACACCGTCCATCTCCGCGCACAGGGCTTCGGCAGCGGCACGCATCTTGTCAAAAGGCGCTTCGCTGCGGCTGACATGGGGCACATCCAGGCTCAGCAGCACATCACGCAGCGCGCTCTGGTCTGGATCATCTGCCAGCGCTGCCTGGGCGTCATACGTCAGCGCCAGAATCGCGGGCATCTGCGCAATGCTGGAAGGCATCACCATGCGGCCAGGGCCAGCAGGCACAAAACCGTGTTTGGCCGCAACCTGTGCCACATAACCGGGGCTCCACGATGCACGCTTGGCGCGCAGCATGAAGGCCAGTTGGGCATCGTGTTCGCTGGCAAAGGCATCCAGTTCGCGGGCACGGGCCACTTCCTGCAGCATGTCAGGCAGGTCGGGCGATGCGCCAATCGTGTCGGCAAACTGCTGCACCTTGCCGACAAATTCGGAAAACTCGATCTCGTTCATCGGGCCATGGCGGTTGGCCAGCTGGATTCCGGCCTGAAACCCGGTGTAGCGCTCGCCTGCCTTGGGCAGTTCCCAGGTCTGCGTTGCCTGGTTCATGCCTTCGATATTGAAGGCCTTGTTGCCCGCGCGAAAGCTGCTGGGCATGGCGGCAATGGCCGCGTTGCCCGAAACGATGCCATCGGTAAGAACGGGGGCGATGGCGTCTGTCAGCGCATCCAGGATCTGCTGGCGATCCCCCAGGTAGGTACCAGGGTTGCCGCTGCGCGCCACGGTGCCCGCAGGAAATGCATCGGCACTGGCGTTTCCGCCCAGGTTGCCGCCCAGGCGCGGGCCCTGTCCCCCCAGTTGCGCGTCCAGCACCGGATCGCCCGTGGCACCACCCACCTTGCCATCAAAGCCGGGCTCAAAGCGGGCATCATCCTCGCTCACGGGCGTTGGGCCGCCAGCCTCGTCGGGCTTGGGCTTCTTGGGTTCGTTGCGGCGGGCAGACCAGGTATTGAAGCCGACATACAACACCAGAATGACACCAAAGGTGATGACCAGAGCCAGTTGAAAATTACTCATACGATTTCGTTCTAAATATCCTGGGACCGACGCAAACAGCAGGGCACAACAGGCGTTGCATTGCGAAAAGCATTCTGCCCGATGCGTGCGCGCGCCAGCCGCTTATCCATCAGGCCGATTCAGCCATCGACAGCGCGGATTCCATATCCACGGCCACGATGCGCGAAACGCCCTGCTCCTGCATTGTTACACCAATGAGTTGCTGCGCAATCTCCATGGCAATCTTGTTGTGACTGATGAAGAGGAACTGGGTTCCCCGGCTCATGCTGGCCACCAGCTTGGCATAGCGTTCAGTATTGGCATCGTCCAGCGGTGCATCCACCTCGTCCAGCAGGCAGAACGGTGCGGGATTGAGCTGGAAGATCGCAAACACGAGCGCAATCGCCGTAAGCGCCTTCTCACCCCCCGACAGCAGGTGAATGGTCTGGTTCTTCTTGCCCGGTGGCTGCGCCATCACCTGTACGCCAGAATCAAGAATCTCGTCACCCGTGATGATGAGCTTGGCCTGGCCGCCGCCAAACAACTCGGGGAACATGCGGCCAAAGTGCTGGTTCACTGTGTCGAACGTGCCAGAGAGCAATTGCCGCGTCTCGGCGTCAATCTTCTTGATCGCGTCCTCCAGGGTCGTCATCGCCTCGGTCAAGTCCTTCATCTGCGAATCAAGGAAGGTCTTGCGCTCACGGGCATGGTTCAGTTCATCCAGCGCCGCCAGGTTGACCGCACCCAGCGCGTCGATTTCGCGGTGCAGGCGGTCAATCTCGCTTTGCAGGCCCGTGAGGCGCACATTGCCTTCCTGGATGGATGCGGCCAATGCCTCCATGTCGGCCTGCGCATCGCTCAGCAAGGTGGTGTACTGCTCCAGGCCCAGTTGCGCAGCCTGCTCTTTCAGCTTGAATTCGGTGATGCGGTCGCGCAGCGGCTGCAGCTCGCGCTCGAACTGCTGGCGGCGCTCGTCGCTGCCACGCAGGCGGGCGGTCAGATCGTCATACTCGCTGCGGCGCGCAGCCAGTTCCTTTTCGCGCTCCATTTTCAGGTTCAGCGCGTCCTGCAAACCACCCTGGGCGGCTGCGTCGTTCAGGCGCCCCTGCTCTTCTTGGGCGCGCACCTGTTCATCGGCAAGGGCCTTGGCCTGCTGCATGGCCGTTTCCATGGTGCGGCCCAGCTCGGCCCGGCGGGCGTCCATGCTGCGCTGGCCGAACACGGCTTCCTGCGCCTGGCGCTCCAGCGCTCGCAGCTGTTCACGGGCACCGGTGAGCTTGCGTTCGGACTCGTACACCTGCTCGTCGAGCTGCGCGTGGCGCTCCTGGCTGTCGGCCAGCTGCATGTCCAACTCTTCAAAGCGGGCCTCGGCGGCAACGCGGCGCTCCTGTATTTCTTCGAGCTGGATCGTCACTTCCGACAGATCGGCATCCAACTGTGCCGTGCGGGCCCGCGCCTGCTCTGCCAACTGGGTCTGGCGCAGGGTCTCCACCTGCAGCTCGTGGGCACGGTTGCGGGTTTCGGCCGCATCGTTGCGGGCCGTCACCAGGCGCTGCGATGCATCGGCATACGCGGATTCGGCACGCACCAGCGCGTTGCGCGCTTCCTCGCCGATCAGCGACTGTGCACGCAGCTCCTTTTCCAGGTGCTCAATCTCCTGGGCCCGCGCCAGCATGCCCGATTGCTCGGAATCCTGTGCGTAAAAGCTCACGCTGTGGCTGCTGACGGCGTGACCCGTGGGTACAAAAATGGTTTCACCGGCCTTGAGGCGGGGGCGCTGCGCCAGCGCTTCGTCAAGGGTTGGCGCCGTGTAGCACCCGCACAGCCAATCGGCCAGCACGGCGCGCAGGCCTGCATCATGCACGCGCAGTAGGTCGGCCAGCTGGGCCATCTGCCCTTGCGGCGCGGCGCCGGGAGCCTGCGGCAGGCTGTAGAACGCCAGGCGCGCAGGCGGCGCATCCTGCGCGCCTGCGCCCAGAAAACCGCGCACCATGTCGAGGCGGCTCACCTCCAGGGATGACAGGCGCTCGCGCAGCGCCGCTTCCAGCGCGTTTTCCCAGCCGGGCTCAATCTGGATGCGGCTCCACAGGCCCTGCAATCCGTCCAGGCCATGCTTGGCCAGCCAGGGCTGCAGCTTGCCGTCGGTCTTCACCTTTTCCTGCAGCGCCTTGAGGGCATCCAGGCGCGCGGCCAGTTCGGCCTGGCGGGCGCCTTCGCTGTTGACCTGCTGCTGCTTCTCGCGGCGGGCCTCGTCGAGCTGGGGCACGCTGTCCTGCAGCTCCAGCAGGCGCGCCTCGGCAATTTCGGCGGCCTCGGCAGCCTCGTCGTTCTGCTGCTTCAGGTTGGTAAGGCGTGCCTCGTCGGGCGCAGCCATGGCGTTGCGGTCGGTACGCAGGCGTTCGCTGCGCACTTCCAGGCCTCGGCTTTGTTCGTTCAGGCTACGCTGCTCGGCAGCCAGCACCTGAATCTGCTGCTGCACCTGGGTGACGGCGCCGCGCTGCTCATTGGCGCGCTGCTGCGCCTGGCGGTGCGCGTCTTCCATGTCGGGCAGCTGCTGGCTCTGCTCTTCGAGCTGGGCGGCCAGCATTTCGGCCTTTTCCTCGGCGTCCATGCCCTGGCCGGTCAGGGTTTCGAGCTCGGCTTCGGATTCTTCCTTGCGCACCATCCACATGGCGATCTGCTCGGCCAGTTGCACCAGGCGGTTTTCCACGCGCTGGCGGCCTTCCACCACGTAGCGGATTTCGGCCTCCAGCCGGCCCACCTCGGCGGTTGCCTCGTACAGCTTGCCCTGGGCCTGGTTGACGGTATCGCCCGCCGCATAGTGGGCCTGGCGGATCGATTCCAGATCGGCCTCGACGTGGCGCAGATCGGCCATGCGCGATTCCAGGTCGTTGACGGCCTTGAGCCCTTCGATCCGCACCTTTTCCTGGTCTTCAGCCGCATCGCTGCGCTTGAGGAACCACAGCTGCTGCTGCTTGAGGGTAGCGCTGGCGTTGAGCGCGTTGTACTTGGCGGCCACCTCGGCCTGCTTTTCGAGCTTTTCGAGGTTGTTGTTGAGCTCACGCAGAATGTCTTCGACGCGGGTCAGGTTCTCGCGCGTGTCGTTGAGGCGGTTTTCAGTCTCGCGGCGACGCTCCTTGTACTTGGAGACCCCGGCGGCTTCTTCGAGGAACAGGCGCAGCTCTTCCGGGCGTGATTCGATGATGCGGCTGATCGTGCCCTGGCCGATGATGGCATAGGCGCGCGGGCCCAGGCCGGTGCCGAGGAACACATCCTGCACATCGCGCCGACGCACCGGCATGTTGTTGATGAAATAGCTGCTGGTGCCGTCGCGCGTGAGCACGCGCTTGACGGCGATTTCGGTGAACTGGCTCCACTGCCCGCCTGCGCGGTGATCGCTGTTGTCGAACACCAGTTCCACGCTGGAGCGGCTGGCTGGCTTGCGGTGGTTGGTGCCATTGAAGATCACGTCCTGCATCGACTCGCCGCGCAGCTCGCTCGCCTTGGATTCGCCCAACACCCAGCGCACCGCATCCATGATGTTGGACTTGCCGCAGCCGTTGGGCCCCACCACGCCCACCAGTTGGCCAGGGAGCATGAAATTGGTCGGCTCCGCAAACGATTTGAAGCCAGCAAGCTTGATGGAATTGAGACGCACGGTGCTTTTTTACTTTTCTTGGTCGGGATCGATGGCGTGGAACAAACAATGAATGGCAGGCCGACATAATACCGTGCAAGCCCTGCCCGCTACGGCCAAAAGCGCCCATCCCAGGCGATTTGCCTGCACAGCAGGCCGCATCGGCGTTGAAATCTTGCGACATCGCAGCAAGATTGCGCTCGCAACAAACTTTCCTTCAGCGCTGACAATAAACACAGCCGCACACAGGGCAAAGCCTGGGCGGACAATGCTTGCATGGATTCCACCCTGTCCAACACCTCTTCCCCCCATATGGCCGAAGCCTCGGCCGCCTTGCAGACCGGCGCACGCTGGATCAACGGCTTTGCCCAGTTGCCGCCCGCTTTCTACACCCGCCTGCAGCCCACGCCGATGCCGCAGCTGGCCTTGAATGCGGGCAACGGCCCCCTGGCCAGCGCCATGGGCTTTGACAGCGACTGGCTGCAGACCGAAGCTGCCGCCCAGGTGCTGGGCGGCAATGCCCTGCTGCCCGGCATGGACGCCATGGCCACCGTCTACAGCGGCCACCAGTTTGGCCAATGGGCCGGGCAGTTGGGCGATGGCCGTGCGATCCTGCTGGGAGAACTGGCGGCGCCAGGCGGGGGCACCAGCGAGCAAGGGCTGGAGCTACAGCTCAAGGGTGCAGGCATGACGCCATACTCGCGTATGGGCGACGGCCGCGCGGTGCTGCGCTCATCCATCCGCGAATACCTGTGCAGCGAAGCCATGCATGCGCTGGGCATTCCCACCACGCGGGCGCTGTCACTGGTCACCTCACCGCAGCCGGTGTACCGCGAGACGGTGGAAACCGCTGCCGTGGTGGCCCGCGTAGCGCCCAGCTTTGTGCGCTTTGGCCACTTCGAACACTTTGCGGCACGCGACCAGCTGGACAAGCTGCGCACCCTGGCCGATTACGTGGTACAGCGCTACTTTGCCAGCGCCGCCCACCACGCAAGCGGCACGCCGGAGCGCTATGCGGCCCTGCTGGGCGATGTTGCCGAGCGCACCGCCCGCATGGTGGCCCAGTGGCAGGCCGTGGGCTTTTGCCATGGGGTGATGAACACCGACAATATGAGCATTCTGGGCCTGACCATCGACTACGGCCCCTTCCAGTTTCTGGACCATTACGATGCAGGCCACATCTGCAACCACAGCGACAGCAGCGGCCGCTATGCCTTTTCGCGCCAGCCGCAGATTGCCTACTGGAACCTCTACTGCCTGGGCCAGGCGCTGCTTCCCTTGATCGACGACGAAGCCCAGACCATCGCCGCCATTGATGCCTATAAGCCCGCACTGGAGAGCGCCATGCTCGCCGCCATGGCCGCCAAGCTGGGGCTGCCGGGCGAAGCGGCCCGCATTGCCGACCTGGCCAACCCGCTGCTCACCCTGATGCAGCAGCACCGGGTGGACTACACCCTCTTCTGGCGCGAATTGTCGCAAGCGGTAAAAAATGACCGCCTGCCTGCCCTTGCCCACTGGTTTGCAGGCGATGCGGCTTTTGACACCTGGCTGCTACAGTATCAGGAGCCTCTGGCGCGCGCTGATATTGCACAGGCGGCTGATTTGATGCTCAGAACCAACCCCCAATACGTGCTGCGCAACCACCTGGGCCAACAGGCCATCGAGGCCGCGCAGCGCGGGGACTGGGTGCCCTTTGCACGCTTGCAAAGCGTGCTGGCAGCGCCATATCAGGAACATGCGGGCTGCGAAGACCTGGCAGCCCTCCCGCCCGACTGGGCCCAACACATTGCCATCAGTTGTTCATCATGAGCTTTCCCATCCAGAAAACCGATGCCCAATGGCAAGCCGAGCTGGCTGCCAAACAGGCCGAGCCTGTCGCCTACCAGGTCACGCGCCACGCCGCTACCGAGCGCCCCTTTACCGGCAAGTACGAGCAGCACTGGGCTGACGGTAGCTACCACTGCGTATGCTGCGGCGCCAAGCTGTTCGACAGCGACACCAAATTCGACGCGGGCTGCGGCTGGCCCAGCTTCTCGCAGGCCATCCCCGGCTCCATCGCCGAAAACGTGGACCGCAGCCACGGCATGGTGCGGGTCGAGACCGTCTGCGCACAGTGCGGCGCGCATCTGGGCCACGTCTTTCCCGACGGCCCCCAGCCCACCGGACTGCGCTACTGCATGAACTCGGCGGCGCTTGATTTCGAAGACTTGAAGTGATGGCGGGCGCTGCGGCGGCGCGGCGGAACTTTTCTGCACCGCCGCGCTCCCATACCCATTTGCCGCATTGCTGCAGATCAAGCAACGTCTTCAGCGCGGCCTAAGTCTGGGCAAGCTGGCTCGCGTATCATTGACAGCCTTCCAAACACCGCGCCGCAGACTGCGAGCCCACAAGAACGACTCCAACACGCCACGCGCTGCGCCCACCCGGACCGCCCTGCATATGAAATTCCTGATCGATTTTTTCCCCATCCTGCTGTTCTTCGTCGCCTTCAAGGTATGGGGCGTGTTTGTGGCAACGGGCGTAGCCATTGTTGCCACCATTGCACAAATTGCCTACCTGCGCATGAAGACCGGCAAGGTCGAGCCCATGCAGTGGATCAGCCTGGGCGTCATCGTCATCTTTGGTGGCGCCACCCTTATCTCGCACAACGACACCTTCATCAAGTGGAAGCCCACGGTGCTGTACTGGGTGATGGCTGCCGTGCTGCTGGGCGCCTACTGGATCATGGGCAAGAACCTGATTCAGAAACTCATGTCTGCCCAGGTGCAACTGCCCCAGCCCGTATGGAACAAACTCAACTACAGCTGGGCCATCTTCTTTCTCGTCATGGGCGTCATCAATATCTGGGTCGCCTACCAGTTCGATCTGGACACCTGGGTCACCTTCAAGATGTTTGGCGGTCTGGGCCTGATGCTCGCCTTCGTGGTGGCGCAAGCCTTGTATCTGAGCCGCCACATTCAGGAAACGCCCCCCGCCAGCAAGGCCCCCGATTCGCTGCCCAAATAAAAACTCTAAAAAATCAGCCCCTATCGCCCATCTACATAGCGCCTTTAGCTATCGTTTCAATAGTAGCCATGCAAACCCAGGACATCACCGCCACCGCCATTGAGGCCGTGCTGCACAGCACCCTCGCGCCTACCCAGCTCGAAGTCATTGACGAGAGCTGGCAGCACGCAGGCCATGCAGGCGCCAACGGCACAGGCGTGGGCACGCATTTCCGGGTACGCATCGCTTCACCCTTGTTTACCGGCACATCGCGCATTGGCCAGCATCGGCTTGTGTATGATGCGCTGCAAGCATTCATTGACGCGGGTTTACATGCCCTTGCCATTGAAGTCCTCAGTACACCAAAACCATGAAATCACTGGTGTATATTTCATTTCATTGATAAATATTTTGGATTTCGCATGAAAAAACAGCTCTTGTCCGGTCTGGTTGCAGCTGCTCTGCTCGGTTCTGCTGCACTGCCCGCGATGGCTCAGAACATTGGTATCGTCAATGGCAAGCCCGTGCCTGCATCGCTGATGCAGACCTTCAAGGAACAGATGGAGCGCGGCGGCCGCCCTGTGACGGCTGACCAGGAAGCCCAGATCAAGGAAGCCATCATCGAGCGCGAAATCTACGCGCAAGCCGCCAAGGCCCAAGGCCTGGACGCTACCGACAGCTTCAAGGGCCAGATGGAACTGGCTCGCCAGGGCATCCTGACGCAAGAGCTGTTTGCCGCCTACGAAAAGTCGCACCCCATCACCGACGCAGCTGCCAAGGCCGAATATGACAAGTTCGTTGCGGCCAACCAGGGCAAGGAATACCATGCCTTCCACATTCTGGTGGACAGCGAAGACAAGGCCAAGGCCCTGATCGCACAGATCAAGAAGGGTGCCAAGTTTGAAGACGTGGCCAAGAAGGAATCGAAGGATCCTGGATCGGGCCAGCGCGGCGGTGATCTGGATTGGGGCAATGCAGCCAACTACGTGCCCGAGTTCTCCGAAGCCATGACCAAGCTGAAAAAGGGCCAGATGACCGACACCCCGGTCAAGACCCAGTTCGGCTACCACATCATCCGCGTGAACGACATGCGCGATGCACAACTGCCCAAGTTTGACGAAGTCAAGCCACAGATCGTGCAGCAACTGCGTCAGCAACAGATCCAGAAATACCAGCAGGATCTGCGCGAAAAGGCCAAGGTAGAGTAATCTCTCTCAGAGCCGCTGAGGCACCTTTTTTCGCCAACAACCCCTGCCCTGTGCAGGGGTTGTGCTTTTGTGGAGCACGCCTGCCGTGCCACCGATAAACTAAGCTTTCCAGAACCCGCGTCATCCAGACCGCCAGGCTGGCCGCCCAAATGAAGGCAAGCTGCAAAGCTGCAGCCAAGCCTCTACATGAACGGACCAGCGGCGACAGGAACCGCGCCCCTACAAGAAAGAACCACCCCATGCGTCTTCTGCACACCATGCTGCGCGTCGGCAACCTGCAGCGCTCCATCGATTTCTACACCAAGGTGCTGGGCATGAGCCTGCTGCGCACCTCCGAAAACCCCGAATACAAATATTCGCTGGCCTTTGTAGGCTACGAAGGGGGCAATCCAGGTCAGGCGGAAATCGAGCTGACCTATAACTGGGGCACGGAATCGTACGAGCTGGGCACGGCCTATGGCCACATTGCTCTAGGCGTACCAGACGCCTATGCCGCCTGCGAAAAGATCAAGGCCAATGGCGGCAACGTGACGCGCGAGGCCGGCCCCGTCAAAGGGGGCACCACGGTAATCGCTTTTGTGACCGACCCGGACGGCTACAAGATCGAATTGATCCAAAGAAAATCAATGGAACACGAAAATAACGCCCCCAATACCACCAGCAGCCCTGTCGATGCACTGAGAAATTCCTGATCTGCCGCTGTTCCACCAAGCCACCTTCAGAGGTGGCTTTTTCGTGGACGCTCCCTGTCCCAACGGACCATCGACAATCCACAAGCATATAAATACGGTCTAGGAACGTGTTTGCGATCTCTACGCAGCCGAGTTGGAGTGCAATCGGGATGAGTTCGAAGCGATGGACTGCAGCTTGCACCGGGGTGCAAGCAAGGGCGAGCGCGCAGAAATCGCCCGATTTCACGCCAACCCGGAGGGACAGTGGGTTTGGGGGCGCCCGGCTAGGGGCGCCCGGCTAGGGGCGCCCGGTCAGGGACGCCCGGCTAGAGGCGGTCTGCGTCATTGCTTCGTCGGGGGCGCCTAACCTGGCGTGGTCCGGCCAGGCGCGGCCCGAAACCTCATCTCAATCGCAAATCTACGATTTGCTGGGCAGTGTTAGGTTCTATGTTTTGCGTCAAGCGACTTTCGGCAATAGTTGCTCCGGATTAAAGGCGGTCTGGCCTCTCCAAATTGCAAATGCCACTCGT
>NZ_JACHKZ010000040.1 GCF_014207855.1 Comamonas odontotermitis
GTGCCCACTACGTCTTCTACGGTGCCAATGGCAAAGTAGCCAAGGTAGCAACCACGGCCAGCAGCACCGATCCCCATGCCGTCAGCTATGTGTACTACAGCGCCAGCCAGCGCGTACTCAAGACCGACCCCACAGCCAACACACCTGCGGCCACCACCCACACGCTATACGCTGATGCGGACAGCAGCGCAGTCTTGGGCATCTACAGCAATCAGCGCAGTGCCAGCAGCGCCAGCGCTTCGGTAGTGCCAGACATGACCGAGGTCATCTACCTGCCCACTGCACAGGGCCTGATGCCCATCGTCACGCAGATCAACGGGCGTATCTACGCGATCCATAGCGACCACCTCAATACCCCCAGGAGACTGAGTACACCGCAAGGCCAGGTGGCCTGGCAGTGGCTCTTGAGCGGGTTTGGAGAGGCCAGCCCCACAACGGGCGATGCAGGCTACGTGACAGGCAGCCCGGGCGCCACGGGCTCAATGCCCAGTTATGCCCCCGAAGTGGTCTTCAACCTGCGCTACCCCGGCCAGCAGTGGGATGAGGAAACAGGGCTGGCCTACAACGTTTACCGGTACTACGATAAGGTCAGTGGGCGCTACATCCAGGCGGATCCGATTGGGCTGGATGGGGGGTGGAATCGGTTTGGTTATGTGGGGGGGAATCCGCTAAATGGGGTTGATCCACTAGGGCTCTTTGAAGTGGTTTGGCACGGCAAAGAGTTCACTACTCCTCCGCCTCTGTGGGTTAGACAATTGCGTGAATATGGTGCTAAGCTGGAGACGAAGATTAAATCTTTGTGCTCGTCTGATGCCGAGTATTTATTATCTTATTATTCTAAATGGAAAGTCGGAGCAAATGGAAGGCCTGGCAGTCCAACGACTGACCCTAAAATCTTTTATACGAATTTCACATCTGATTATTTTAAACTTGAAAATAATTTTTTCAATCCTTTTGAAAAAGGTAGCGAGGATCCATATGCGGTGTTCTTACATGAATTTCGCCACCTTATGAATGGTAATGTAAAGTTAAATCCCGGTGGATCAGAGTACTTAAAGCATCGATTGAATGGTACAACTGATAAATTATCGATTGAAATCGATGCTGATGCCTATGCTTTGGAGTTGTTCAAGGGGAAATGCACATGTGGAAGTATGCAGCGATAGGTGCAACTTTGTTTTTGTCTTCTTCTGTTGCCGTCGCCGAAGCAAATAATTGGACATATACCCCAATTGGGGATGGGCAGGCATCAATATTTTTCTCGATGAATGATCAGAAAATTACATCTCATTTATATAAAGGAAAGATTTCATTTTGCGAGAAAACTGAAGATTTTTTTTGCTTCTCGACGGAATATTTTAATTTCTCTATTCCTAAGAAAAAAGAAAATAGAATCTCAGAGTGGAGAAAGAATGGAATTAGTTTCGACTCAAAAAAATTGACCTCTCCAATTAGAATAATGGGAAAGGAGATCAGTGTGTACAAAATCTCTTCCCATAAACCTGATGTTGAATATTATTATTCTGATTTTTATGGCTTAGTAGCTTTTAGAGTTAAAGGGAATGAAGGGCCATTATTTATCCTTGAAGAAAGTTGCGGCTTTGGTTCTTCGAGGTTGTGCAGGTAGAGTTCTTACAAGCAGAGTTGTTGGCAGGATGGGGAACCCTGGCGCCATGCACCCGCCTGGCGCTTGTGGCTTCAGGCCTGCATCCTGATGGTTTTCCCTGCGTTGGAGCGCCGGTGCAACGGCGCTGTCACCTGTGTTGGGGGTATGGGCGGGTGGCTTCGCTAGGCTGCAGGGCAAACAACCATTCATGCAAGGAGACAACCATGCAACGCCGTACTTTTGCCGCTGCGGTGGCCAGCATTGCCGCCCTGGGCGCTGCGGGTTTTGCCGCGCCTGCTGTAGCGCAAGCCGATTATCCCAACCGGCCTATCGTGCTGATCGTGCCTTATGGGGCGGGTGGTGTGAGCGATGTGGTGGCGCGGGCGCTGGCCTTGTCGATGGGCAAGCAGTTGGGGCAGTCGGTCATCATCGAGAACAAGCCGGGGGCCGGTGCGTCGATGGGGGTGATGGACATGAAGAATGCCAAGCCCGATGGTTACCGGCTGACCTTGAGCCCGGTGGGTATTTTTCGCCAGCCGCATATTCAGAAGGTGGCCTACGATCCGATTGCCGATCTGTCTTATGTGGCGGCTTATATGTCGTACGATTTTCTGCTGGCCGTGGCACAGGATTCACCGTTCAAGTCGGTGAAAGACATTGTGGAGCAGTCCAAAAGGCAGCCCGGCTCAGTGGATTACGGCACGCCCGGCAAGTTTTCGGCCAACCATGTGCTGATGGCTTTGCTGGAGAAGAAGGCGGGCGTGCAGTTCACCCATGTGCCGTACAAGGGCGATGCCGAGGCGGTGAATGCCTTGATTGCGGGCCACACCAAGACGGGGGTGTTTGGCAATACGGTGCTGCCGCATATGCAGTCGGGCAAGCTGCGCGCGCTGGCCATTGCGTCAGAAACGCGCCCGCCAGCCTTTGCCAATGTGCCGACTTTCCGCGAGCAGGGGTATGACGTGGTGACGCCGTCGCCTTTGGGGATTGCCGGGCCCAGGGGGTTGCCGCCCGAGATTGTGCGCAAGCTCGAAGCCGCCGTGAAATCTGCGATGGACGACCCTGCCTTTCAGCAGGCGGCTGCAAATTACGGTGTGCGGCTGGAGTTCCGCAATGCGCAGGATTACAGCGCCTTTGCGAAGAAGGCTTTTGCCGAAGAGGGTGCGATTGTGCAGAGCATTGGGCTGGAATAAGAGGCCAGGAATGCTGGGCCTGTTCTGTGGATCGCATTAAAACCAATAGCGTTCAGCGCTTGATGGATGTGCGCCAGGTGCTATTGAGGCCCTAGAGTCTGGCAGCCGATTACACCAGTACATCGCGTATCGATGCGTCCTTGTCGAACTGTGCCTTGGCAAAGGGGCACAGTGGCAATACTTTGGTGCCGGTTTCGCGCGCCCAGGCCACGAGCGCATCGAGCAGCTGGCGGCCTACGCCTTCGCCGCGCAGCGATTCGTCGACTTCGGTGTGGTCGATGATGACCATGGTGGCGTTGGTGCGGCTGTAGGTCATCTCGGCAATGCGCTGGCCAGATTTGTCGACAAAGAACGCGCCTTTGGCGTCTGCTTCGTGGTGGTGGATGGTGTATTGCATGGTGAGCCTGCCTGTGAGGCATTCAATCAAAAATTCAATGAATCAGTCAACTGCGAAGACTGCAATGTTGTGCAAAAAGGGCAGTTGCCTGCAGCATAGGCAATTAAGGCAAAAAGGGCACAGGGGCGGCGCCACTATGCCTGGAGGTGCGATGCCGGTGGTGGGGCAGCACGGGTGCCTCGGTTTGTCTTCGGGCCGCAGGGTCTGGGCCTGTTCACAGCCTGAAGACCGTAAAGTGCGAGGCGGCTCCGTCAGCCTTTCTTTTGCAGCATTTTGATGACGCTGGAGAAGTCCTCCCCGCCATGCCCGGCGATGCTGTGGGCCGCGTACAGCTGGCGGGCCATGCCGCCTAGCGGGGTGCTGGCCTTTACCGTCATGGCGCTTTCCTGGGCCAAGCCCAGGTCCTTGAGCATCAGGTCGGTGCCAAAACCGCCGGTGTAGCCACGGGTGGCGGCGCTGGCTTCCTGCACACCGGGGCAGGGGTTGTAGACTTCCAGCGCCCAGTTGCCGCCGGAGCTGCGGCGCATGATTTCGGAGAGCACCTTGGGATCAAGGCCGTTGGCCACGCCCAGGGCAATGGCTTCGCTGGTGCCGATCATCAGTATGCCCAGCAGCATGTTGTTGCAGATCTTGGCGGTCTGCCCCGCGCCCACGTCACCGGCGTGGAAGATGTTCTTGCCCATTTTCTCCAGCAGCGGGCGGGCGCGCTCCAGGTGGGTCGCGCTGCCGCCCACCATGAAGGTGAGGGTGCCAGCGATGGCGCCGCCGGTGCCACCGGAGACCGGTGCATCGATGAAGCCGATGCCGCTGGCCTCGGCCGCCTTGGCTACTTTCTGGCTGGTGGCGGCGGCGATGGTGGAGCTGTCGATGATGAGCGCACCCTTGGCAATGTGTTGCAGCAGGCCGGGCTGGCTGCCGCCGCTCGCGCCGTTGCCCAGAAAGAGCCCTTCCACGTGCTGGCTGGCGGGCAGCATGGTAACGATGATTTCGGCGCCTAGCGCAGCGTCCTGCGCGCTGGATGCGGCCGCGCCGCCGCCTGCCACCACTTTGGCAACCGCCTCCTGGCTCAGGTCGAATGCCTTGACGCTGTGGCCTGCCTTGGCCAGGTTGATGGCCATGGGCGCGCCCATGTTGCCCAGGCCGATGAATCCGATGTTTGCCATGTCTGTCTCCTTGAAGCTTGGTGTGGGTATTGCTGTGAGTCGGTTGAATTGCTGCTCATTTGATAGCTGCTAGTGCTTTTCAATCAAATGCTGCAGGCCAGTTCTTTGATGGACGGGTTGGTGGGTTTCATGGGGCTACGGCGGCACCCCGATCCTGCAGCAGGCTGCGCAGGATGCTGCGGTGGCAACGTGCCTCGTTGTCGCAGTAGCAGCCGATGGCGAAATTGGTTTGGTGCGACAGCGCGGCCAGCAGATCGAGCGTGCGTGCGGCGGGTGCCTCGGCCAGCTGTTTTCTGAATGTTTTGTCGAAGCTCTTCCAGAGTTTGTCGGCCTGCGTGGCATCGCCATGGTCTGCGAGGCGGTGCGATTCAAGCGCCACTTGCATGGTTTCGGGCTCGGGCGAGAGTTCGGGGTACCAGACGTCGTAGTAGTTGCGGCTGGCAAATTCTGCCTTGGGCACACCGCGTGGCGGGCGGCGCACGGTGCCGATGCGCAGGCCCTCGCTCTGTGCGCGGGGGCTGCCTAGCTGAACGATGCGGATGGTCATGCGGGGCTCCGTTGGGTGATGCTGGTCGGTGAAAGGCTGCGCGGATTGGGCTCACAGGTCGCTGTCAAACACGCTGTGGCGCTTGCGTGCAGGGGCGGCGGGGCGCTTTTGTTTTTTTGGGTCCTGTGGGTCAGGGTCAGCGCTTTTCGCGGCTGTCTTGGGCTTTTTCTTGGGCGTGGCCTTTGCCAGCGGGTTGAAGGCGAGGGCGCCGTCAATCCAGTGCTGCCAGGCCTCGCGGGTGGAATAGGCGCTGGGGCCCACCAGAAAGTAGCCTTGCATGCCCCCGCGTGGCGACAGCGGTCGCACGCCTGCTGTCTCTGCCACCTGGGCATGGGTCTGCGGCGGCAGGCGCACCAGCAGTTCGTCGTTTTCCACGCCCAGGCACATCTTGCCGCCCACCATGAACACATGGCAGCCAAACATGGTCTTTTCTTGCACATCGGCACAAGCGGCGAGCGCGTCGCGCACGGTGTCGATGAGCTGCAGGGTTTCGGGGGAGATGGGGCGTGCGGGCATGGGTATCAGTTTTTGGCGTATGGCCAGTGAGCGTCATTCAGATGCAGATGCAGATCAGGTGTAGATGGTACGGCGTATGGTGCCCAACGAATTCTGCGATTTTCTTGATGCGCGTCATGGTCAGCGGATCACCTCGGGCGCGTCCCCGTCGAGCATGCGCCGTGCGATGATGACCCGCATGATTTCATTGGTGCCTTCCAGGATCTGGTGCACGCGCGCGTCGCGCATCAGGCGCTCCAGCGGAAAGTCGTTCAGGTAGCCGTAGCCGCCGTGCAGTTGCAGGGCGTCGTTGCAGACGTTGAAGCCCGCATCCGTGGCAAAACGCTTGGCCATGGCGCAGTAGGTGGAGGCGTCGCGCGCGCCGGCATCGAGCTTGCTGGCAGCCAGGCGCACCATCTGGCGGGCAGCAACCAGTTCGGTGGCCATGTCGGCCAGCTTGAACTGCAGCGCCTGAAAGCTCGCAATCGGCTTGCCGAACTGTTTGCGCTCCTGCATGTATTGCTGGGCCTGGGTGAGCGCGCCCTGGGCGGCACCCACCGAGCAGGTGGCGATGTTGATGCGGCCTCCATCGAGGCCCTTCATGGCGATCTTGAAGCCTTCGCCCTCGCGGCCGAGCAGGTTGTGGGCAGGGATGCGCACGTTGTCGAAGTTGATGACGCGGGTGGGCTGGCTGTTCCAGCCCATTTTTTCTTCTTTCTTGCCGTAACTCACGCCTTGGGCCTGGGCGGGCACCGCAAAGGCGCTGATGCCCGAGGCGCCCGATTGGGCATCTCCTGAGCGCGCCATCAGCACCAGCACATCGGTTGCGCCTGCGCCGCTGATGAAGGCTTTGCTGCCATTGATGATGTATTCGTTGCCCACCAGCTCGGCCCGGGTCTTGAGCGAGGCGGCGTCCGAGCCCGCGCCGGGCTCGGTCAGGCAGTAGCTGGCGAGTTTTTCGCCGCTGGTGAGGGCCTCGCCCCATTCGGCGCGCACGGCGTCAGTCGCCCAGGTGCCCAGCATCCAGGTAGCCATGTTGTGGATGGTGATGAAGGCGGTGGTCGATGGATCGACTGCGGCGAGTTCTTCAAACACGAGGGTGGCATCGAGCCGGGGCAGGGCAAGGCCCCCCGCGCTTTCGGGCGCGTACAGGCCGCAAAAGCCCAACTCGCCCGCGCGGCGGATGGCGTCGCGGGGGAAGACGGCGTCGCGGTCCCATTCGGCAGCGTGGGGCGCCAGCTCGGTCTGCGCGAACTGGCGCGCGGTGTCGGCAAAGGCGCGCTGGTCTTCTGATAGCTCGAAATCCATCGTCTTGTCTCCTGGTTCTTGTCGGTTCACAGTGTTCTGGCGTTAGGGCCGATGGTGGTGGGGCGCCACCTATTGTTTTTGTACTGCGCCGGGCGGCGGGCCTTCGTGCAGCCAGACCATCAGTTCCTTCTTGCGCTTGCTGGTTTCGGCCACCAGGCATTCATGGTAGCGGCGGCTCCAGTCGGGCCGGGCCTCGTGTGCGGCCTCCTGCTTTTTGCAGGTGGCGGCGCGCTGGCGGCTCCAGTCGTTCTGGTCGCGGCGCAGGGCAGGGCGCTCGTGGGCGGAGAGGATGCGCATCACGTCGCCATAGAGGATGTTGTTGTCGGTATCGGCCTGCTGAAAGGCCTGCAGGGCGCAGGCATTGGTCTGCTCCACCGTGCCGCCGGGCACGCAGGCTGCGCCTGCCTGCGCCTGGGCGAGCCCGGTGCTTGCTGCAAAAATAATAGCTGTTAACGCCTGGCAGGCGGGTGAAAACCAACGGTTTTTATCTGGACGAGGCGCAGTACTTGCCGTACCGCGCCCTTCAGAGCGGAATGGGGGTATGAAAGCCATGCCGTGCATCATCGCAGCAAAAACGCACTGGAATTGCGCAGAAGGCTGGCCGGGGCCTTGCCATCTGCGTGTTTCCTGGTTTGCCCGCCCGGGCAGGTTATTTCAGGCTGATCGTGGTGTTGACGCCCTGGCTGGTGGTGCTGTCGTCAAACCAGCGGGCGGTGACCGTCTTGGTCTGGGTGTAGAACATGACGACCTGCTTGCCGTAGGGGCCCAGATCGCCCAGCTTGGAGGCGCGGCTGCCGGTGAACGAGAAGAGCGGCACGGGTACGGGGATGGGCACATTGATGCCAACCTGGCCCACGTCAATGTCTTCCTCGAACTTGCGCGCTGCAGCGCCCGACTGGGTGAAGATGGCCGTGCCGTTGCCATTGGGGTTGGCGTTGATGAATTCGATGGCCTGGTCGATATTGTCTGCAGCAACGAGGCACAGCACGGGGCCGAAGATTTCCTGCTCGTAGATGCTCATGCCGGGTTTGACGCCCGAGAACACGGTGGGGCCGACGAAATTGCCTTTTTCGTAGCCGGCCACCTGGGGCTTGCGGCCATCGAGCTCCAGCGTGGCGCCGTCGGCCAGACCGCGCTCGATCAGGCCTTCCACGCGCGAGAGGGCGGCGCAGCTCACCAGCGGGCCGACGTCGGTGCCGGGCTCGGTGCCGCCGCTGACCTTGAGCGTCTTGGATTTTTCCACCAGCTCGGGAATCCACTTCTGCGCATCACCCACCAGCACGGCCACCGACAGCGCCATGCAGCGTTGGCCGGCGGCACCGAAGGCGGCGCCCAGCACTGCGTTGAGGGTCTGCTCCTTGTTCGCGTCAGGCATGACGATGGCGTGGTTCTTGGCGCCCATCATGCATTGCACGCGCTTGCCGGCCAGGCTGGCACGGTTGTAGACGTGGGTGCCGACCTTGGTGGAGCCGACAAAGCTGATGGCCTTGATGTCCGGGTGATCGCAGATGGCGTTGACCACGTCCTCGCCGCCATGGATGACGTTGAGCACGCCGGGTGGCACGCCCGCTTCCAGCGCCAGCTCGCACAGGCGCATGGTGACCATCGGATCCTGCTCCGAAGGCTTGAGCACGAAGGTGTTGCCCGTGGCAATGGCCATGGGGAACATCCACAGCGGAATCATGGCGGGGAAATTGAATGGCGTGATGCCTGCGCACACGCCCAGGGGCTGCAGCAGCGAGTAGGTGTCGACGCCATTGGCCACATTGTTGGCCAGCTCACCCAGCTGCAGGTTGCCAATGTTGGCGGCATGTTCCACCACTTCCAGCCCGCGGAAGACATCGCCTTCGGCGTCTGGCAGGGTCTTGCCCTGCTCGGCGGTCAGAATGGCTGCCAGCTCCTTCATGTTCTCGCGGATCAGCTGCTGCAGCTTCAAAAAGATACGGGCACGGGTGCCGATGGGCGTCTTGCGCCAGGTCTTGAACGCTTCCTTGGCGTTGGCCACGGCGGCATTCACTTCGTCGGGCGTGGCAAAGGGCACGCGCGCCAGCACCTGTTGCGTGGCAGGGTTGACCACGTCGCGCCATTGGGTGGTTTTGGATTCGACCATCTGGCCGTTGATGAGCAGCTTGACGGTGGGCGCCAGCGTGCTGGTGGATTGCGGTGCATTCATGCTTGTCTCCTGGGTCTCTTGAACATCTTGGATCGTGACGGCGGTGGTTGCAGCCAGGCAGCGCACCGTTACTGCACATGGTAGATGTGCGCATTCGCCCAGACAAGAGCGCCGAGTGCACATGGCCTGTGCAGGGGCGCACATTGATGGCAAGGGGTGGATCGTGGTGCATACTGCACTGCTATCAGTCCATGAAGGAGGCTGTGATGGGTTGGTTTGATTGGATAGGGCGGCTGCTGGGCGGCAAGGCCGCTACGGGGGGAGCGTATGCTGCATCGGCAGCGCCTGCACCTCCTGCGCCGCCTGCTGCAACAAGCGAAGATTGGCAGACCTTGTGCACCGCCGTGGGTGAGGCGCTGGATCTTGAAGACGTTGACGAGTTATGGGGCGAAGTTCATCAGGCGCTGACGCAGCCGCAGCAGTACTACAACCGTTTTGCCGATGACCTGCCCAACCGTGGCATTGACGCGCCCGAGCATGTCACGCCATGGCTGGCTCTGGTGGACGGCCTGCAGCGCAGGGGCCAGAACTTTGAACTGGACTGGAAGCTGGACATGGGCGACGCCATCTGGGCCTTGCGGGCACTCAAGACCGTGCAGCAGCGCGCGGTTCCGCTGGAGCCATTGGCGGCCAGCAAGGCATTGAGCCACGATGCCTTGCTGGAGGCAGGGGACTATCTGCGCACGCGGGGCCTGAGCCTGGTTTCTTTCGATATCGAGAGCGACAGCTATCCGCTGTCTGTACTGGAAACCGGCGCGGTCGCGCCGCTGCAGGCCCTGGCGAAGCGTGTGGGTAGCAAGGTGGTAGACCTGGCCAATTAGAGCCGCCAACACAACCCTTGATACGTCGTTGCTTCGTCGGGGGCGCCCAGCCTTGTCGTACGTCTGTACTGTCTGCGGCTTCGCGCCTCGTCTCAACCGCAAATCTGCGATTTGCTGGGTTGTGCTGGCGGCTCTTAGTTGCGCAGCAAAATAACCTTGCAGGCTTCTCAGGGGAAACCCCTGCATTATCCTTGCGCACCCTCGCGGCGGGCCCGGAAGCTTCCGGGCTGATGCCGCGCAACTTTTATCGCCAACGCACTGCACCGAGCTTTTCTATGAGCAAACAGGCCCCGGCGGAGCAATCGGGGCACGTGGGTGCCGACGACCTCCAGCGCAACCTCAGCAACCGCCATATCCAGCTGATCGCCATTGGTGGCGCCATCGGCACCGGCCTGTTCATGGGCTCCGGCAAGACGATCAGCCTGGCCGGGCCCTCCATCGTGTTTGTGTACGCCATCATCGGCGTGATGCTGTTCTTTGTGATGCGCGCCATGGGCGAGCTGCTGCTGTCGAACCTGCAGTACAAGAGCTTCATCGATTTCTCGGACGATCTGCTCGGGCCCTGGGCGGGCTTTTTCACCGGCTGGACGTACTGGTTCTGCTGGGTGATCACCGGGATTGCCGACGTGATTGCCATTTCTGCCTACGCCCAGTTCTGGTGGCCCGATCTGCCGCAATGGGCGCCGGCCATTGCCTGCGTGGCAGTGCTGCTGTCGCTCAACCTGCTTACCGTCAAGCTCTTTGGCGAGGTGGAGTTCTGGTTTGCAATGATCAAGATCGTCGCCATCGTCACCCTGGTGGGCACGGGCCTCTATATGGTGCTGCACGGCTTTACCTCGCCCGCAGGCCGCACGGCGAGCTTTGCCAATCTGTGGAACGACGGCGGCATGTTTCCGCATGGCGCCATGGGCTTTTTCGCGGGCTTCCAGATCGCCGTGTTTGCCTTTGTGGGCATTGAGCTGGTGGGCACCACGGCTGCCGAAGCCAAGGATCCGCACCGCACGCTGCCGCGCGCGATCAACTCGATTCCCGTGCGCATCATCGTCTTCTATGTCTGCGCGCTGATCGCCATCATGGCGGTGACGCCCTGGCGCGATGTGGTGCCCAGCAAGAGCCCGTTTGTGGAGCTGTTCGTGCTGGCAGGCCTGCCCGCTGCTGCGAGCGTGATCAACTTCGTGGTGCTCACATCCGCAGCCTCGTCGGCCAACAGCGGTGTCTTTTCTACCAGCCGCATGCTCTATGGCCTGGCGCTCCAGGGTGACGCGCCGCGCGCGTTCGGCATTCTGTCGGCCAGCAGCGTGCCATCGCGCGGGCTGGTGTTTTCCTGCATCTGCCTGCTGGGCGGCGCCTTCCTGATGTGGGTGGTGCCCAATCTGGTGGAGGCCTTCACGCTGGTGACCACCGTGTCGGCCATTCTTTTCATGTTTGTCTGGTCGCTGATTTTGCTGTCGTACATCAGCTACCGCAAAACCCGGCCCGATCTGCACCAGCAATCGCACTACAAGATGCCCGGCGGGGTTGTCATGTGCTGGCTGTGCCTGGCGTTTTTTGCCGGTATTGTGGTGCTGCTGACCTTGGAAGCCGACACCCGCCAGGCGCTGGTTGCTACGCCACTGTGGTTTGTACTGCTGGGCGGCGCCTATGCGTGGCTGCGTGGGCGGCGCGTGCAGGCATAGAGACTGTTGCGCCACGAGGCGGCGCCGGGCGCGTTTGCTGCCTTTGTGCCTTGGGCGTGCGACGTGAGCCAGGTGCGTGACGATCGCGCCATACGCGATGGGGCAGCGGCATGGAGTGGCAGCCGCTGAGGTACCGAGGTACTAGGGTAACAGGGGCTGCTTCGCCGCTCCCCCTAGAATCTGTGCCATATCGCTGTAGCCACCCTGGGGGCTGGTTGCAATTTACACGATGAACATTGCCAGCTGGCATACCTGCACTGACTCCATGCAACCAACTCTGGGTGACTATCTGCGTGCCGCAGGTGGCGCAAATGGCCGCAAAGACAATCTGCTCCTGCTGCGGTTGATCGCCGCAACCCTGGTGATCTATGGCCATGGCTTTGCTTTGGCCGCGCTGGGGAGCGGTCAGGTGGACTGGGTGAGCCGCTTTTTGGGATACCGATACTCGGGTGACATTGCCGTTGCGCTTTTTTTCGTGATCAGCGGTTTTCTTGTCACAGGCAGCCTCGACCGGCGGGGCTCTACGCTAGGGTTTCTCGCGGCGCGTGCGATACGGTTGTTTCCTGCGCTGTTGGTATGCCTGATCGTCTGCGCGCTGGTGATGGGGCCGTTGGTAACCACGAAGCCCGCCGCTGAATACTGGGCGGATCCGATGACATGGAGCTATATCCGAACCAACTTCTTTCTGGCGGATATACAGTGGTTTCTGCCGGGGGTGTTCGAGCACAACCGCTACGGCGCGCCCGTCAATGGCTCGTTGTGGACCTTGCCCATCGAGGCGCGCATGTACCTGTGTGTGGCAGTCTTTGGCCTGCTGCGGCTGGTGTCCTTTCGCTGGACGGCAACCTGCACCGTGATCGCCATGGTGATCTGGGCCTGTCAGCCGGGCCAGCTCGATCCTCTGGGGGGCGCTGAAGCCGCACGGCTGATGGCATTCTTTGCCTGTGGCGCATTGTTCTATCTCCACAAGGACTGGCTGCCACTCCATTTTGGCCTGCTGGCCGCATTGGGCCTGATCGCCTGGGGATGCCGGAGCACCCTGTATTACGATTTCGCGTTCTCTGCCGCATTGGCTTACGGCATTTTCTGGGTGGCGTATGTGCCCGTTATTCCCTTGCCCGGCTGGGTGCAGGACATCTCCTATGGCACCTATTTGTATGGCTGGCCGATTCAGCAACTGATTGCGCAGTGGGACCCGACTGCCACCCCGCACCAGATGACTGCCATTGCAATCCCCTTGACCTGGGCTGTCGCACTGCTTTCCTGGCATCTGGTGGAAAAGCCTGCACTGGATCTGCACAAGGCCTGGCGTGCCAAACGCCCCAGCCGCGCGGCGATGCCGAATGTGCCAGGCACAGGACTGCCGCCTGCCTAGGCAATGTTCCGTCCGCGTGTCGTCTCAGTGGGGAAGGCGCTGCCCACAGGTTCTCGTCTTTTCTTCCGATCTATGCATATTTGCACAATAATGCCGTGCATTATTTGAGGGGTTGACGATATGGACTGGGACCATTTGCGCTACTTTGGCGCGCTGGTGCAGGCTGGCACGCTGGTGGGCGCAGCCAAGGCGCTGGGCGTGGAGCACACCACCGTTGCGCGCCGCATCCAGGCGCTGGAAAAACAGCTGGGCGCCACCTTGTTCACCCGCGAGGGCAGTGGTTACAAGCTGACCGACGCTGGCAGACAGCTCCAGCCACGTGCCGAGGCAATGGACCAGATCGCCCGCGGCATAGCGCCCGTTGCTGCGAGCCAGGGCACGGAAACCCCGAGTGGTGTGGTGCGCATTGGCGTGACCGAAGGGTTTGGTACCCAAATCCTTGCCAAGCATCTGGCGGTGCTGGCACAGCGCTACCCGCTGCTCACCATTGATCTGCTGGCGGTGCCGCGCATGCTGCAACTGTCGCGGCGCGAGGCCGACATCGTCATCTCGCTGGAGCGCCCGATCCGCGACACGGTCGTCACCAGCCGGCTCACCGAGTACCGCCTGTACCTCTACGGCCAGCGCGAGTATCTGGCACGCCACGCGCTGATCACGTCAACAGATGATCTGGCTACGCACCGCTTTGTGCATTATGTGGACGACCAGCTCTTCACCAAGGAGCTGCAGTTTCTGGACACATTGACCTCGCAGCAGCGCTTCAGCTTTCGCAGCACCAGCATTCTTGCGCAGTACACGGCCGTGCGCACCGGGGCAGGGCTGGGCGTGCTGCCCGGCTTTCTGGCAGACAAAGACCCGCTCTTGCAGCGCGTACTGCCCGAGCAGGCACAGTTCACCCGAACGTTCTGGATGTCCATGCCGCCCGAGTTGCGCCAGGTGCCGGGCATCCAGGTCGTGTGGCGCTTTTTGCAGGCAACGGCGCAGGAGCAGCAGGGCGTTCTGATGTGTTGAGGCAGGTAGCGGTTGCGATGGCAATGACTGCCAAACGAAGCTCATGACGCTAGGCTGCCTACCGCGTTTACGCTATACCTGCATAAATTTTGTGCTAAATCAATTGCAACTTCGGTTGCGAATAGACACAAGTTGACAAACTATGCTCTGAATTTCAATTTAGAGAAATTTGCAATTAAAACAGCATGCTGTGCAGATTTGTGTAAGTGATTGATCCACTGCGATATATGGCTTTCAATATCTCATCCCCGGGTTTATACGCATCGAATTTGCTGAACTCCGTTACATTTTTATGAATTGTGCCCAAAATATTCCGTGCTAAAGTCGCCCGCTATGTCTTTGAAATGGATCTGCACCCTCATCGTGGCCGTGGCGGCAAGTGCCCATGCTGCGCCCGATAGCGATAAAAAGCCATCCGATCTGGATTTGCTGCTTGGCATCGGCCAGACCAGTCTGGCCAAGCTCGATGATGTGCACCACCAGGTCAAGGACCAGGCCGGCGTGCTCATCAGCAATGCTCTCAATCTGATCGGTGTGCCATACCGCCGTGGTGGTAACAGCGCCGAGACCGGGCTGGACTGCAGCGGCCTTGTTCGCGCCGTGTTCGCAGAAAGCTGGGGCAAGATACTGCCTCGCCGGGCTGAGGAGCAGGCTGCTGCCACCGAACAGATCGCCAAGGCAGATCTCAAACCCGGTGATCTGGTGTTCTTCAACACCATGCGCCGCGCCTTCAGCCATGTCGGTATTTATATGGGCGACGGCAAGTTCATCCATTCCCCCCGTACCGGCAGCACCGTGCGCGTGGAAAGCATGAACATCGCTTACTGGGAAAAGCGCTTCGATGGCGCACGCCGCGTGGAGCTGAGCGAAGACGCACGCAGCAAGCTGATGCAGCAGGTGAGTCTTGATGGTGCCGATGCACAGGACATGATCAGCAAAGTCATCACCAAAGCGGGCATGCGCAGCAACTGATTTTTTTGGTGGCCAACGGCTTCGTAAGCCTTCAAAACAAAAACCTCCTTAAGCAGGTACGGATAGAGAATGTGTCCGGGTGCTTTCCTGCTGGTGTTGGGCTTTCTGTAGGGGGCTGTGATGCCAGGCGCCGCCTCAGCGTGGTCATGTGCTTGCGGCCCACAACGACAGACACCCTCGCCGCGCAGCATGCGCGCTCCGGCGAACAGTAACTTCAGATGCAGCTCGTCAATGCGACGCATCAGCGCAAGATCGGCATCGCTTACCAACTTTGCTTGGTAGTACACCGAGCCGCGGCTGATATTTACCAGCTGGGCTTGGCGCCGGATCGGTAGATTGTGGTCTGGATCGATCATCGTTTCGCGCTCAGCATGCCGACGCTTGATGAGCACACCTTCCAAAAAATCATTCTCCAGCTTCAATTGGCCAATCTCGGCGTGCAGCGCCTTCAGGTCGATCGCCGGCTCTGGCTTGGCTTGCTCGCCGCCAAACACGTCAACCGCCCGTGCGAGCAACTGATTCTTCCAGTCGGTGATCTGGTTGGGGTGAACATCGTACAGCTGTGCCAACTCCGCCAGCGTCTTGTCGCCACGAATGGCCGATAGTGCCACTTTGGCCTTGAATGCCGCTGAGTGCGTGTGGCGGGGTCTTCTGCTCATCTCCGCTCCTATCGTCATTGGCGATGTCCTCGTCCTTGGGAGCAGTTTCCATACTTATCGACCTGTTCAGATTTCCGGGGCCACCTCTAGGTTCGCGGCCCTGCCCGCGACGGGGCTCTTCGTAAAGCCGCCCGATGCTTCGGATCCAGGCTCAGGGTCTCCGGATCTGTCTCTAACAATGAGTCATTGCCTTCATTTACGACATCTGCCATGAACAGTTCTTCCGTCAATGGCTTGCGGCGCACGGCGCCCGCTGCCCTGTCCCACAGAGAAGCCGACGCCACCAACGTGGCGACGCAGGCCGGTCGTCAACGCAACTCGGGACCGCTGTCCACCTTGTCCACGCGATCCGGGCAGGAGGCCGGTCTGCGGCTGGCGAACCTGCGACTGCGGGCCCAGGTTCCGACCAGCCTGCAGGCGCATGCCGACCAGCCCTGGATGACGCAGGCGGTCGGCCTGCCTGCGCCCACCGGCCCGAATCCGCACACAGCACCTCATGCGACCGGTCTGCTGAGGCACGACCCGGCCCCGCAATCGGTGCAGGACGCTCACAAGAGTCTCCAGGATGCTGGCTACCAATTCGTCGGCTACCACGGCACCAACCATGCCAGCTTCACGTCGATGTTCAACGAGGGCTTGGATGCCTCACACCTTGGATCGAACAGTGGCACGGCCAAGGGCAGCGGCCTCTATGTCTCGCACCAGCCGGGTTATGCCAAGGATTGGGCCGAGGCGGCCACCCAAACTGACGAGGACCCGCAGCCTCCCAAGTGGGAGACGCCGCTGAAGGCGGGCGATGCGGGCGTGAAGCGTGTAACGCGTGTCTATGTCAAGAATATCGAAACGATGCAGTTGGGCCGGAACGTGGCCTGGGGCATGCATCCTTCGGCCGGCGATCCGAACGACGACAAGAGGGTTCAGAGCGGCGACACGAGCGACGTGGAGAAAAAGATCAGAGACCTGGAGATGGTGTTCTCACCGCACGCCTACCAGAACCTAGCGGTGATCCCGTCGCTGGGCGACGAAGGGGACGCAGCCTGGCTGGGCGGCCAGCGCGCCAAGTGGTCGTCACACGAGGACCCGGTGTCGTAGACAGCTTGAGCGCGTGGCGGCCCGGACGCCCGTGGCCACCGGTTAATGTGCAAGACACTCGCCAACAGACGTAGCTACGCCTGACCTGAGTCCAGCGCCCTTGTGCCAGGGCGCGGCGGTCGCGTTTGACGGCACAGAAGTCGCGCTTGGTGACCTCTACGCGACCGTCTTCATGCTCGACAACGGCATACGCGGTGTCTTGACTTGGTGGTGGACATCCCGCGCAATGGGGCGCCTATGCATCGGGGTCAGATCCATTGCAAACTCTCCGCAGCTTGAATGACAATCACAAGCGTGCGGGCCTGCTGAGGTGCGGCCTGCCGGGCAAGTTCGGCGGCTCTCTTTTATGTGACCTTTCAGGCGCCGGGCTTCGCAAGGAGCTCGCTCACGCCCGCAGGCAATCCCAGTTGCGAGTGATCGGCAGCGGGTCAAGTTATTGATCGCGGTCACGTGCCATCAAAGAATTGATCGACCTCTACCCCTGGTGCCCCGCCCGGCTCATGACAGTTAGCGTACTTTGCAGTCTGTTTTCTAAGATGACCCCTATTTGATCCACTGCAGCACTTCGCGGAAGTCTTCGTGCTCGCAGCTGCGCAGCCACTCGAATGCCACCATCTCGGTGGTCACCAGCTCGGCGCCAGCACCTGCCAGCCGGTCAAAGGCGGCGTCGCGGTTGCGCTCGGTGCGGCTGCTGCAGGCGTCGGTGACGACCCAGACCTCGAACTCGTCTTCCAGCAGTTCCAGTGCCGTCTGCAGCAGACAGACATGCGCTTCGCACCCCGCAATCACGATGCTGTTGCGCTCGGGGGCTTGTTGCTGGGGTTTTTGTAGATGCTTGGGCAGGCTGCGGGCGTTGCCGCCTTGCGGCTTGGCTGGCGGGCGCAGCCATTCATTGAGGCCCTCCGGCACCGCGCTGAAGAACATCTTGGACAGGGTCTTGTCACACAGGGAGCGCAGCTCTTGCGCATTGGGGCCCAGCTTGCTGGGGTTCTGCTCTGTGCCGAAAACGGGCACCTGCAGCAGGCGGGCAATGCGCGCCAGCGTGGTGGCGTTGCGCAGGGCCTGCTCGCCGTCAAAAATGGCGGGCATCAGCTTTTCCTGGTAGTCCACCAGAACGAGTTGGGATTCTTCGAAATCTAGGAGCATATGAATTGAATGGCACCTGGCGCCTTTGGGAAGGGCGCTGCAGGGCAAAAAGGCCGGTTAATCACGGGCGTAGCTGACAGGCAGGACGATGCCTGCTTCATGCGCCACCCGCACGCAGTCGCGCAGGTGTTGTTCGCCCAGGTAACGTAGTGTCGCATAGCCCAGTGCCGCAGCCACTGCCTGGCCTGCAATGGGCACATATTTGCTGGCCTGCTGGGCCGTCAGCCGCATGCCCAGGGCCTTGGCGGCGCGCATGATGACGTCCTTGGTGATGAGCTTGCCAATCAGCACGCCGCCCAGCATGTTGACGGTGTTCTGCACCTTGTCGCGCTTGGCAGGCGAGAGGCGGGCAATCTGGTCGTCGCTGAGGCCGAAATGGGTGCTGATCTGCGGGATCAGCCGCGAGAGCAGGGCCGCGTCCACTGCCATGTCCAATCCCGGAATTGGTGTTGCGCTGGCAAGCGCCGCTGTCAGGGCCTTGCGGTGCAGCAGCTTGCGCGACTGCTCCACGGCTTCGATCAGTGCCGGGTTGCCGGTGTCCATGGCGAGCTGCAGAGCGGATGGAGGGCGAGGCTTGCGGGCAAATTTCATGGCAAAAAAGTGAGGCAGACCGAGGAAAAAACAAGGCTGCCGACGCAGCGGGTGCGGGGCAGCCTTGTCGACGGAGGGGTTGGCACGCCTGCGATCAGGCCTTCTTGCGCACCAGGCCGTAGATGAACAGCAGGATCACGGCGCCGACGATGGAGGCAATCCAGCCTGCCGCCTGGCCTTCCTGGTACCAGCCCATGGCGACACCGGCATAGCTCGCAAGCAGCGAGCCGGCAATGCCCAGGAAGATGGTCATGATCCAGCCCATCTTGTCGTCGCCCGGCTTGAGGGCTCGCGCAAGCAAGCCCACGATCAGGCCGACAAAAATGGTTCCAATGATTGACATGCAAGTTCCTCCTAAAAGCCATGTAAAAAGAGATTGAGCGACCAGCGCAGACCAACGAACGGCCCAGCGTGTACCGAGCGTAGCGACAGAATGTAGCCTGTTTTGTAGGACACGTTTAAAAACCTGCTGCCAATTGCAAACAGCTGCAAACCGGTTGCTTGCCTGGCCTCGTGAATCATGGTAATCCCGCAGGAGCAGAAGGCTTTGAACCAAAAAAAAGCCCCGCAGGCTGCGGGGCAGGGTTTGCATACCATGGCAGCTGCAGCTGCAGCTGCAAGCTGCCTGCCGACTGGTGCGGTATCAGGCCATGACCTTGGCTACCGAAGCGCAGACGTATTCGATGTTCTTGCTGTTGAGCGCAGCAACACACATGCGGCCGGTATCGGTGCCGTACACGCCAAATTCGTTGCGCAGGCGCACCATCTGGTCCTTGGACAGGCCGGAGTAGCTGAACATGCCGATCTGCGTGGTGATGAAGGACATATCCTGCTTCACACCCGCAGCCTTGAGGCCGTCCACCAGCTTCTGGCGCATTTCCTTGATGCGCACACGCATCTCGCCCAGCTCCTTTTCCCACAGAGCGCGCAGCTCGGGGTTGTTCAGCACGGCGGCCACCACGGCACCGCCGTGGGTGGGTGGGTTGGAGTAGTTGGTGCGGATCACGATCTTGAGCTGGCTCAGCACGCGGGCGGCTTCGTCCTTGTCTGCGCAGACTACCGACAGGGCGCCCACGCGCTCACCGTACAGGCTGAAGCTCTTGGAGAACGAGGTGGACACGAAGATGGTCAGGCCCGCTGCGATGAACTTGTCGATGGCGGCGCCGTCTTCCTTGATGCCGTGGCCAAAGCCCTGGTAGGCCATGTCCAGGAAAGGGGTGAGGTTCTTGGCCTTGACGGCGGCGATCACCTGGTCCCATTGGGCGGCGGTGATGTCGTAGCCGGTGGGGTTGTGGCAGCAGGCGTGCAGCACCACGATGGTGCCGGGCGCAGCGGCGTTCAGGTCGGCCAGCATGCCGTCAAAATTGACCGAGCGGGTGGCTGCATCGTAGTAGCGGTAGCTGCCCACCTCAAAGCCCGCGTTGGTGAAGATGGCGCGGTGGTTTTCCCAGCTGGGGTCGGAGATCAGCACCTTGGCGTTGGGGCTGAGTTTTTTCAGGAAGTCTGCGCCGATCTTCAGACCGCCGGTGCCGCCCACGGCCTGCACGGTGGCAACGCGGCCGGATTTGACGACATCGGACTCGGCGCCGAACACCAGGCCCTTGACAGCGCTGTCATAAGCGGCGATACCGTCGATGGGCAGATAGCCGCGTGGCGTAGGCTTGTCCATCATGGCCTTTTCGGCGGCTTGCACGCATTGCAGCAGCGGCAGCTTGCCGTTGTCGTCGAAATACACGCCCACGCCCAGGTTCACCTTGCTCGGGTTGGTGTCAGCTGCGAATTGTTCGTTCAGACCCAGGATAGGGTCGCGGGGGGCCATTTCGACGGAAGAAAAAAGAGACATGAGGAGTCCTAATAAGGTAGAAATCTGGCGTTTCGCCCCAAGATGCAAGAATCTCATATCGAGAATTTGCCGTACGCTCAGGGGTTAACCCCCGTATTCTAGCGATGCCCGCTCGCGCGTGGCATACCCGACCTATGCACGAAGTCACTACCGAGGCAGCCCGCCAGGGCCAGTTTGTTCAATATCCCGGCTCTCCATTCGAGCTGTTCCAGCCTTATCCGCCCGCAGGCGACCAGCCGGCTGCCATCGACGGGCTGGTGGAGGGCATTGATGATGGTGAAGCATTTCAGACCTTGCTGGGCGTGACCGGCTCGGGCAAAACCTTCACCATGGCCAATGTCATTGCCCGCACGGGGCGGCCTGCCATTGTGTTTGCGCCCAACAAGACGCTGGCCGCGCAGCTGTACAGCGAGTTCCGCGAGTTCTTCCCGAAGAATGCGGTGGAATATTTCGTCAGCTACTACGATTACTACCAGCCCGAAGCCTATGTGCCCCAGCGCGACCTGTTCATCGAAAAGGACAGCGCCATCAATGAGCACATCGAGCAGATGCGCCTGTCGGCCACCAAGAGTGTGCTGGAGCGCCGTGACACCATTGTGGTAGCCACTGTTTCTGCCATCTACGGTATCGGCTCGCCCGAGTCGTACACCAAGATGCGCTTCATCCTGCGCGTGGGCGACGAGATCAACCAGCGCGACACGATTGCGCAGCTGGTGCGCATGCAGTACAAGCGCAACGACATGGATTTCTCGCGCGGGTCGTTCCGTGTGCGTGGCGACACCATCGATGTGTTTCCGTCGGAGCACAGCGAACTGGCAGTGCGCATTGAGCTGTTTGACGACGAGGTCGAAAGCATCCAGTTGTTCGACCCGCTCACGGGCCGGGTGCGGCAGAAGGTGCCGCGCTTTACCATTTACCCCAGCAGCCACTATGTGACGCCGCGCGACCAGGTGCTGGCGGCTGTCGAAACCATCAAGGAAGAGCTGGCCGGGCGGCTGAAGCAACTGGTGGCCGAAGGCAAGCTGGTGGAGGCGCAGCGCCTGGAGCAGCGCACGCGCTTCGATCTGGAAATGCTGAGCGAGGTGGGCCACTGCAAGGGCATTGAAAACTACTCGCGCCACCTCTCCGGGGCCAAGCCGGGCGATCCGCCGCCCACGATGACCGACTACATGCCCAAAGACGCGCTGATGTTCCTGGACGAAAGCCACCAGATGATCGGCCAGCTCAACGCCATGTACAACGGTGACAAGGCGCGCAAGACCACACTGGTCGAGTACGGCTTTCGCCTGCCTAGCGCGCTGGACAACCGGCCGCTCAAGTTCATGGAGTTCGAGCAGCGCATGCGCCAGGTGGTGTTTGTCTCGGCCACGCCGGCCGATTACGAAAAGCAGCACGCCGGCAAGGTGGTGGAACAGGTGGTACGGCCCACCGGCCTGGTCGACCCCGAGGTGGAAGTGCGCCCCGCAACGCACCAGGTGGATGATGTGCTGCAGGAGATACATGCCCGCGTCAAGGCCAACGAGCGTGTGCTGATCACGACCTTGACCAAGCGAATGGCCGAGCAGCTGACGGAGTACCTGACGGACAACGGCGTCAAGGTGCGGTACCTGCACTCGGATGTGGATACGGTCGAGCGCGTCGAGATCATCCGCGACCTGCGCCTGGGCGCCTTTGACGTGCTGGTGGGCATCAACTTGCTACGTGAAGGCCTGGACATTCCGGAAGTGTCCCTGGTTGCCATTCTGGATGCCGACAAGGAAGGTTTTCTGCGAGCCGAGCGCAGCCTGATCCAGACCATTGGCCGGGCGGCTCGCAACATGCATGGCAAGGCCATTCTGTATGCCGACCGGATCACCGATTCGATGAAGCGGGCGATGGACGAGACCACGCGCCGCCGGGCCAAGCAGATGGCCTTCAACGAAGCCCATGGCATTGTGCCCAAGAGCATTGTCAAGCAGGTGCGCGACCTGATTGACGGTGTCTACAGCACCAAGGCCAGCGAGGAGTTCGAGCGGGCCGAAAAGGTGGCTTTGCAGAAGGCGCAGGTCGAGGAAATGTCTGAGCGCGATATTTCCAAGGAAATCAAACGGCTGGAGAAGGAAATGATGGAGGCCGCCCGCAACCTCGAATTCGAGGCGGCAGCCCAGGCGCGCGACCAATTGACCCTGCTCAAGCAAAGGGCTTTTGGTGGGGCCTCTCCAGAGGCAGGGAATACCCGCAGCGCCTAGTGGCAACTGGTTGTGTCAGTAATCTTTGCTTACCCGAGCGAATTTATGGGACATTGTGCTATACTGACACAAATTACTCAACAACAAGAATAAAGCCTATCGATGAATGGGACCTGCCCTGGCAACGGGGTAGAGCGACGGGCTAAGACGAGGCCGATGCAGGTGGCTTGCTTGCTTCGGATGTCTATGGTTATCAAGCCTGACCTCTAAGGAACGATTATGCGTCTCACGACCAAAGGCCGATTTGCTGTTACTGCCATGATTGATCTGGCTCTGCGCCAGAACAATGGCCCTGTCACCCTGGCTGCCATCAGCCAGCGCCAGCAAATCTCGCTGTCTTATCTGGAGCAGCTGTTTGGCAAGCTGCGCCGCCACGAACTGGTGGAATCCACACGTGGCCCAGGTGGCGGCTACACACTGGCCCGCAAGGCTGCCGAAATCACCGTCGCGGACATCATCGTGTCGGTGGACGAGCCCATTGACGCCACCCAATGCGGTGGCAAGGAAAACTGCATGGGCGAAGCTGGCCGCTGCATGACGCACGAGCTGTGGGCTTCGCTGAACCAGCGCATGGTGGAGTTTCTTGACTCTGTCACCCTGCAAAAGCTGGTGGACGATCAGCTCGCCAAGGGCATCCAGATCGAAGACAAGCCCGTGGTGCGCCGCGCCATTTCGACCACGCCTGTGGTCAAGCCTATCCGCGTGACTGCGCCGAACTCGGTGTTCGCACTCGGCAATGTAGGCAATGCATTTGCCAAATCCTAAGGTTTGACGCGGCGCCTGGCGCCGCCGCCCGGAGCGTGCGGAGCGCCGGGCAGGGTGGGTGCGCCTGTATGCGGCATCTGCCTGTGCTGTGAGCACAAAGTGTTTTGTGATTTTGCATGTGCCTCGCCCGCACATGCCAGAGAAGCCAGATATGGACATGACCCCACATTTCCCCATTTACCTCGACTACGGCGCCACCACGCCGGTGGACCCCCGTGTGGTCGAAGCCATGATTCCCTGGCTGTCGGAGAATTTCGGCAACCCGGCCTCGCGCAGCCATGCCTGGGGCTGGACTGCGGAAGAGGCGGTGGAAAAGGCGCGCAAGCAAGTGGCTGATCTGATCCACGCCGATCCGCGTGAAATCATCTGGACCAGCGGCGCGACCGAGTCGGACAATCTGGCCATCAAGGGAGCCGCCCAGTTCTATAAGGGCAAGGGCAAGCACTTGATTACGGTCAAGACTGAGCACAAGGCCGTGCTGGACACCATGCGCGCCCTGGAGCGCGAAGGTTTTGAAGTCACCTATCTGGACGTGCTGGAAAACGGTCTGGTTGATCTGGAAGTCTTCAAGGCAGCCATCCGCCCCGACACCATTTTGGTGAGCGTCATGTTCGTCAACAACGAAACCGGCGTGATCCAGGACATCGAGACGATCGGCGACATCTGCCGCGAAAAAGGCATCATCTTCCACGTGGATGCAGCGCAGGCCACAGGCAAGGTGGAAATCGACGTCACCAAGCTCAAGATTGATCTGATGAGCCTGGCCTCGCACAAGACCTATGGCCCCAAGGGCATCGGTGCGCTGTACGTACGCCGCAAGCCACGTGTGCGCCTGGAAGCGCAGATTCACGGCGGCGGCCACGAGCGCGGCATGCGCTCGGGCACCCTGGCCACGCACCAGATCGTGGGCATGGGCGAAGCCTATCGCCTGGCGCAGGAAGAAATGGCCAAGGACTACGCCCACGCCAAGGCGCTGCAGCAACGCATGATCGATGGCTTGAAGGACATTGAGCAAGTCTTCATCAACGGCGACTTGCAACACCGTGTTCCGCACAACCTGAACATCAGCTTCAACTATGTGGAAGGCGAATCGCTGATCATGGGCATCAAGGGCCTGGCGGTGTCGTCCGGCTCGGCCTGCACCTCGGCCAGTCTGGAGCCCAGCTATGTGCTGCGCGCCCTGGGCCGCAGCGACGAGTTGGCCCACAGCAGCCTGCGCATGACCTTCGGCCGCTTCACGACCGAAGCCGATATCGATTACGCCGTGCAGTCGATCCGCGAAAACGTAGCCAAGCTGCGCGAACTGAGCCCCCTGTGGGAAATGTACAAGGACGGTGTCGATCTGAGCACCATCCAGTGGGCTGCTCACTGAGCCCCGGCACCACGAAGCAACAGTAAAGAGGTATCCAAAATGGCATATTCCGACAAGGTCATCGACCACTACGAAAACCCCCGCAATGTGGGCTCTTTCGACAAGGGTGACGAATCCGTTGGTACCGGCATGGTGGGCGCGCCCGCTTGCGGCGACGTGATGAAGCTGCAGATCAAGGTCAACGCCGAGACCGGCGTGATCGAAGACGCACGCTTCAAGACCTACGGCTGTGGCTCGGCCATCGCCTCGTCGTCGCTGGTGACCGAATGGGTCAAGGGCAAGACGCTGGACGAAGCCGCTGCGCTCAAGAACGCGCAGATCGCTGAAGAGCTGGCATTGCCTCCTGTCAAGATTCACTGCTCGATCCTGGCAGAAGACGCGATCAAGGCTGCGGTGAGCGACTACAAGGCCAAGCACACCGCCAAGGCGGAGGCATAAGCACCAATGGCTGTCACGCTTTCTGAATCGGCTGCACGCCACATCAACCGCTACCTGTCGCGTCGCGGCAAGGGCGTGGGCGTGCGCCTGGGCGTCAAGACCACCGGCTGCTCCGGCCTGGCCTACAAGCTGGAGTACGTGGATGAGGCCGCACCCGAAGACGTGGTGTTCGAGGAGCACGGCGTCAAGATACTGGTCGATCCCAAGAGCATGGCCTATATCGACGGCACCGAGCTGGATTTTGTGCGCGAAGGCCTGAACGAAGGCTTCAAGTTTCACAATCCCAACGAGCGTGACCGCTGCGGCTGCGGCGAGAGCTTTCGCGTGTAAGCTCCTTAAAAGAGAGCTCGGGGCTTTCCAAGCAGGTTTTCAGGCAATAAAAGGTTTGAAACCAGGTGGAAGACGGCAAACAGCTCTTTTTTGATGATTGGCAACCAACCGCCTTCGCACACTGCCAGGCGGTTTTTTAACGCCATGCCGCGCGAGGACAATGGCGATTCTGTTTGCGATACCCGCCGACTAGAAGGCGGCTGTGCGTGCCGAATGAGCCAAGGCGATTTGAAGAACGATGAACCTGCAATCCAATGATTTTGAGCTGTTTGGCGTGACCGAGCAGTTTGTGCAAGACACGGCCCAACTGGCCGAGCGCTGGAAGCTCTTGCAGAAAGAAGCACACCCCGACCGGTTTGCCGCCCAGGGCGCTGCAGCGCAGCGTGTGGCCATGCAATGGTCGGTGCGCATCAACGAGGCCTACCAGCGCCTCAAAGACCCGCTCAAACGCGCCGCCTACCTGTGTGAGCTGCATGGCGCCCCGATCCGTGCCGAAGACAACACGGCCATGCCAGCGGCGTTTCTGATGCAGCAGATGGAGTGGCGTGAAGCCCTGGAAGACGCGCAGAGCGCTGCCGCTGTTGATGCCCTGGAGGACGAAGTGCAGGCTTCGCGCCGCAGCATGCTTGCGCGTTGCGAGCAGCTGATTGACGCAGAACGCAACTACGCAGAAGCCGCCCAGCAGGTGAGAGCCCTCATGTTTGTTGCGCGATTTAGCGCCGATATCGACCGCCGCCGCGAGCAACTGGGACAATAATCCCTGTACCGCGACTTGCGGGCAAGTGTTGCAGGCGCTGCCTGTTGCACCTGGGCGTTGCCTCCATAGCGATCTGTATCAAACAGGCCGCCAGTGCGCACCCCGCAAGTGATAGAACTCATAAAAGAATAGCATCCATGGCATTGCTCCAAATTTCCGAACCCGGCCAGTCACCCGATCCGCACCAACGCCGTATCGCCGTGGGCATTGACCTGGGCACCACGCATTCGCTGGTGGCCGCTGTGCGCAATGGCGTGGCCGAATGCCTGCCTGGTGACGATGGCCGCGTGCTGCTGCCATCCGTCGTGCACTACCATGCGGGCGGCAAGCGTGACATTGGCTACGCGGCGCTCACCGCGCCGGGTCTGGATGCCGCCAACACCATTGCATCGGCCAAACGGCTGATGGGTCGCACCCTGGCCGATGTGCAACACCCCGAGCAGCTTCCTTACCAACTGGTGCAGCCCGAGGGTGCTGGCATGGTGGCGATCGAGACCGTGGCGGGCCGCAAGTCGCCGGTGGAAATCAGTGCCGAGATCCTGGCCACCTTGCGCTACCGCGCCGAAGACACGTTCGACAACGACCTGTATGGCGCCGTCATCACCGTGCCCGCGTACTTTGACGATGCGCAGCGCCAGGCCACCAAGGATGCCGCGCAACTGGCCGGCATTAAGCTGCTGCGCCTCATCAACGAACCCACGGCCGCTGCCATCGCCTATGGCCTGGACAATGCGGCAGAGGGCATCTATGCCGTCTACGACCTGGGCGGTGGCACCTTCGACATCTCCATCCTGCGCCTGGCGCGTGGCGTGTTCGAGGTGATTGCCACCGGCGGAGATTCGGCCCTGGGCGGTGATGACTACGATGCGGCGCTGGCCCAATGGGCGCTGGCCAAGGCTGGTGCCGTCGCACAGAGCGCACAGGACAAGGCCGTGCTGCGCCTGTCCGCCAAGGCGGCCAAGGAAGGCTTGACTGCCTCTGAATCGATCGCATTCAGCGCACAGTTGACAGGTGCCAACATTCAGTTTGAACTGAGTCGGGCAGATTTTGACGCTGCTACCCGCCATTTGACCGACCGCACGCTGGCTGCTGTGCGCCGCGCTTTGCGCGATGCGCAACTGGACAAGGACGAAGTGCAGGGCGTCGTCATGGTAGGCGGCTCCACCCGCATGCCGCAGGTGCAGCAGGCCGTGGCCAGCTATTTTGGCCGCGAACCGCTCACCAACCTGAACCCTGATGAAGTCGTCGCGCTGGGCGCATCCATCCAGGCCAACCAGCTGGCGGGCAACGACACCAATGGCGACCTGCTGCTGCTCGATGTGATCCCGTTGTCGCTGGGCATCGAAACCATGGGTGGCCTGGTCGAGCGCATCGTCAGCCGCAACGAAACCATTCCGACCGCGCGCGCGCAGGATTTCACCACCTACAAGGACGGCCAGACCGCGCTGGCGATCCATGTCGTGCAGGGCGAGCGTGATCTGGTGGCCGACTGCCGCAGCCTGGCGCGCTTCGAGCTGCGCGGCATCCCTCCGATGGCAGCGGGCGCCGCACGCATTCGCGTCACCTTCACCATCGATGCGGATGGGCTGCTCTCGGTGGGCGCGCAGGAGCAGATGAGTGGCGTGCAGGCGCAGATCGACGTCAAGCCGTCGTACGGCCTGTCGGACGACCAGATCGCCCGCATGCTGCAGGACAGCTTCAGCACCGCGCAGGCCGACATGCAGGCGCGTGCGCTCGTGGAGGCGCGGGTGGATGGCGACCGCCTGCTGATTGCCACGCAAAGCGCGCTGGATGCCGATGGCGACGTGCTGGGCGACGCCGAGCGCGAGCAGATCGACGCGCTGATGAACGCGCTGCGCGCCACCTTGACGGGCGACAACGCTGCAGCCATTGAAGCGGCCAGCGAAGCCCTGGGCAAAGGCACCGAAGCCTTTGCAGCCGAACGCATGAACCGCGGCATTCGCCAGGCGCTTGCCGGCAAGAACGTGCAATCCATTTAAAAAATTACCAGAAAACGACCCCATGCCAGTTATCAAGATCCTCCCGCACGCCGAATACTGCCCCAATGGCGCTGAAATCAAGGCGCCCACCGGCACATCGATCTGCGAAGCACTGCTGGAAAACGGCATCAACATCGAACATGCCTGCGACATGAGCCGCGCCTGCACCACCTGCCACGTCATCGTGCGCAAGGGCTTTGATTCGATGGAGCCCTCGGAAGAGGAAGAAGACGATCTGCTGGACAAGGCCTGGGGCCTGGAGCCGCAGTCCCGCCTCTCCTGCCAGGCCATTGTGGCGCGCGAAGACCTGACGGTGGAAATCCCCAAATACTCGATCAACCACGCCAAAGAAAACCACTGAGCGCCTGCACCCGCAGGGCGTTGCTGCGGCGTCCAGGCTCTTCGCTCAGGAGCGAGAAAGGGCAGGGCGCAGCGGCTGAGGTAGCATGCACGGGCACATGATTGAGAGGATGTAGGGATGGCTCGCCAAATTGTTCTGGATACGGAAACCACCGGCCTGTCGGCCGCCGAAGGCGATCGCGTGATCGAGCTGGGCTGCGTGGAACTGGTAGACCGCAAGCTCAGCGGCAACAACCTGCACCTGTACTTCAACCCCGACCGTGAAAGCCACGAAGATGCGCTGCGCGTGCACGGCATCACGACGGCGTTTCTGGCCGACAAACCGCGCTTTCATGAAATGGCGGCGCAGATTCAGGAATACCTGCAGGGCGCGGAGCTGATCATCCACAACGCGCCGTTCGACATGGGCTTCCTGAACAAGGAGTTCGAGCGCGTGGGCATGCCCAGCCTGACCAGCATGGTCAGCGGCGTGATCGACAGCCTGGTGATGGCCAAGGAGCTGTTCCCCGGCAAACGCAACTCGCTCGATGCCCTGTGTGATCGCCTGGAAGTGGACAACTCGGGCCGCGACCTGCACGGCGCCTTGCTGGACGCAGAGCTGCTGGCAGACGTCTACATCAACATGACGCGCGGGCAGGAGCAATTGCTGTCCATGGATGCTGCACCCGGCGCGCTCGGTTCGTCTATCGGCAAGGCCGGTATCGTGGTACAGCGCCAGGATTTGAGTCACTTTGACCTGCCCGTGATCGTACCTTCGGACGCAGAATTGGCCGCGCACGAAGAAGTGCTTGCGCAGATCGACAAATCAAGCGGCGACAAAACAATTTGGCGAAAAATAGCCTGATTTACCGGGCGCGCATCAAATTGCTGCCATAATAGCGGTCTTGACGGAAACGTCATCCGGGGTGATTAGCTCAGCGGTAGAGCACTGCCTTCACACGGCAGGGGTCACATGTTCGATCCATGTATCACCCACCAGTTTTCCAGAAAGTGGCCTGCAAAGGTCGCTTTCTTAGGGTGATTAGCTCAGCGGTAGAGCACTGCCTTCACACGGCAGGGGTCACATGTTCGATCCATGTATCACCCACCAGATTTTCCAGAAAGTGGCCTGCAAAGGCGGCTTTCCGGGGGTGATTAGCTCAGCGGTAGAGCACTGCCTTCACACGGCAGGGGTCACATGTTCGATCCATGTATCACCCACCAATTTAGAGTACAGAAATCAAGGGCTTGGTGAAATTCATCAAGCCCTTTTTTCTTTGGTCGATGAGCCGGAAATGCGGGCTCTTGGCGGAAAGCACCGGTTTGTTCGGTCATGCAGACCCGTGGTGTTGGCTCTGCGCCTTTTCTGCATATTTCTAAGCGAACCTGCTCTGGCAGGAAGGGCATGAGCGCGCCGTTCATGCTCTTCGCAAGGGGCCCATTGGTGGACACGCTAGATTGAAGCCCCCGGCAATGACAGCCGCGACAGGCTTGGCAATCGTGCGTGCAACCGAAGCCGTTACCTCCGGTTCACCTTGCTGATCTGGGCCAGCGCCATGCCATCAACGAGGACACGCCCGCCCGTTAGACCTCCGGCCGGGGCTCAGTGTCACATTAAGAGCCTAAGAGCCGTTAACCCAACCTGGTAAATCGCAGATTTGCGACTGAGACTAGGCGCCGGGCCGGGCTTTGTTGCACAAATCCGGGCCGCAGCGGTAGTAGGCTCGGATGATGAGTGAGACGAACTGGGGTCGGCGCAAGTACCGCACCACAAACTGG
>NZ_JACHKZ010000041.1 GCF_014207855.1 Comamonas odontotermitis
AACTTCTTGGACAGAACGGTGGCGATAGCAGCCGTCAGGGTGGTCTTGCCGTGGTCAACGTGACCGATGGTGCCCACGTTCACGTGGGGCTTGGTGCGCTCGAATTTTCCTTTTGCCATTCTTGACTCCGAAAAAACCTAAACCTAGAGGGATATAGCGCAACCAGAACCGTGCGCACTTAAATATGGTGCCCATGGGCAGGATCGAACTGCCGACCTCTCCCTTACCAAGGGAGTGCTCTACCACTGAGCCACATGGGCAATTTTTAAAATTGCAACAGCATCGCTTTACTGCAAACTGGAGCGGGAGACGGGAATCGAACCCGCGTCATTAGCTTGGAAGGCTAGGGTTCTACCATTGAACTACTCCCGCATCAATTACGAACAAACGCAATTGCCGCAAAGCTGCTTCTTCAACCATTTCTGGTGGAGGGGACTGGATTCGAACCAGTGTAGGCGTAAGCCAACAGATTTACAGTCTGCCCCCTTTAGCCACTCGGGCACCCCTCCGAAGAAGAACTAGATTGTAGCATTGTTTTTGGCAGTTTTTAGAAAATTCCGATTTCTCGCAAATTTCTTCAAGGGCCGCAACCCCAACAAACCCGAAACAGTGCTTCAATCTATAAAAAAGCCTCAAGATGACACTTGAGGCTTTTCATTTTTTGGTGCGGCTGGCAGGAATCGAACCCACGACCCCTTGGTTCGTAGCCAAGTACTCTATCCAGCTGAGCTACAGCCGCTAAGCTGCGTATTGTAGCGTAGATTTGGACACAAATTCAAAACTACACCCAAGTCAATCCAGATTTACCAGTGCAGGCGGATGGGACTTGGCGCGGCTGGCGGGGATCGAACCCACGACCCTTGGCTTCGGAGGCCAATACTCTATCCACTGAGCTACAGCCGCGCATATACACAATTGCCTTTCAGCAATCCGTCAATTATGGCACGGGATGCAGGCTGTTTAACCTGCATCGCCCATCACGCCATCAAGCTTCCTGCCGAAAGCCCAGACCTGCCAGATAAGCCTCCACCGACAGCTCTCCAATTCTGCGCAGCTGGAAGTTGCCTTCATTCAGCACCCAGCCATGGATAAGCCCGACAAACAATGAATGCAAGCCAAGCGCCGCCTCGGCAGGCGTCATGGGCATCACCACGCCCTGCTCCATCGCAGCCAGCGTCAGGTCATCCGCAAACTTGCGCTGCGAACACTCAGAGCTCTCCACATGCCCTTCACGAACGCTTTCCAGCTCGCCAACGTACTCCAGTTTGAAGAGCGCCGTGTCAAATACCTTGCGCCGCCGCTCATCTGAGTCCATGCTGTCAAACACTGCATAGATGGAGCGGCGAATCCGCGCAAGCGGCGAGAGTTCGCCGTACTTGTCATCGCAGATTTCCTCGAATGGAGTGCAGATGCGCGACAGCACCGCGGTAAAGACATCCACTTTGTCCTTGAAATGCCAGTACACCGCACCGCGCGTAGCGCCTGCGCGTTGCGCGATTTCGTTGAGCGACGCGCGCGCTACGCCTTTTTCAAAAAAAACCTCTTCTGCTGCATCCAACAGCTTGGTGCGCGTCTCATCCGCTTCTGCCTTTGTGCGCCGGGCCATGCTCTGCTCGTCCGTTCCTGTAGCGCATTGCCCCCAGTGTCTCGCTGCAGGCAATGAAAGTTTTAAAAATAAGCTCTATTATACATTTCTGCATGTATGTATAATTGCGGAGCATTTTTCTGGGAATTGAAGATAGCATTCCACTAACCACAGGCAATTCCCGCCGAATCCTACGCGGTTCACCTCTTTCATTTCACACCTTCCGAAGGGACTTTCATGCAGCCAATGTATGAAGCACACCAAGCCGCTGACAAAAGACCGCAAACCTCTCGCCAACGTATGAAATCCAGCACCTTTGCCCTCACCTTGGCTGCAGCGCTTGTTTTGGCTGCCTGCGGCGACAAGAAACAAGAACAGCACTCGCCTCAGGGCGCTCCTCCACCGCCGGAAGTGAGCGTGCTGACCGTCAAGCTCGAGAGCATTCCCGTCGTATCGGATTTGCCTGGCCGCCTGGAGCCATTCCGCGTTGCACAGGTGGGCGCACGCGTTGCAGGCATCCTGCAAAAGCGCACCTTCAAAGAAGGCTCTGATGTGAAGGCGGGCCAGGTGCTGTTCCAGATCGACAATGCACCTTACCGCGCCAGCCTCGAAAGCGCCCAGGCGACATTGGCCCAGGCCCAAGCCACGCTGGCACAGGCTGCCTCTACCGCGCGCCGCTACAAGCCGCTGGTGGAAGCCAACGCCATCAGCAAGCAGGACTATGACGTGGCCGTGGCCAACGAGAAAGCCGCCCAGGCGCAGGTTGCTGCCGGCAAGGCGGCTGTCACCAATGCCAGCATCAACCTGGGTTATGCCACGGTCACCGCGCCTATTTCGGGCCGCATCGGCCGTGCCTTAGTGACCGAAGGTGCGCTGGTGGGCCAGGGCCAGGTGACCGAGCTGGCTGTCATTCAGCAGATCAATCCTCTCTATGTGAACATCACGCAGTCGTCCTCCGACATCATGCGCATGCGCGAAGCGCTGAACTCGGGCAAGCTGGCCAAGGCAGGTGATAACGCCGCCAAGGTCAAGGTCTATACCGATGATGGTCGTCCCTATGCCCAGGAAGGCAAGCTGCTGTTCACTGATTTGACGGTGGACCCCACGACCGGCCAGGTCAGCGTACGCGCTGAGTTGCCCAACCCTGATGGCATGCTGCTTCCCGGCATGTATGTGCGCGTGCATATCGAAGAAGCCCAGGTCGACAACGCGGTGCTGATTCCTCAGCAAGCTGTCACCCGCAACGAAAAGGGCAATACCGTGATGGTGGTGGCCGAAGATGGTTCGGTGGCACCGCGCCCCGTTCAGATCAGCCAGTCCAAGGGAACCAATTGGGTGGTGACAGATGGCCTGAAGTCGGGCGACAAGGTCATGATTGACGGCTTCATCAAGCTGGGCATGGGTGCGAAGAAGGTAACCCCCGTGCCATGGAAGGAGCCGGGCAGCCAGCCTGCACAAGCATCCAGCGGCAATGGAAAACCGGCGGATGCAGCCGCTCCTGCGGACAAGCCAGCGGCCTCGGCCGAAGCCGACAACAACGCTGCATCCAGCAAATAAACAGGACACAGCTGCATGTCAAAGTTTTTTATTCACCGACCGATCTTTGCTTGGGTGATCGCGATTTTCGTGGTCCTCGCAGGTATCGTGTCCATCACCCGCCTGCCGGTGGCGCAGTTCCCATCGGTTGCGCCTCCAACGATTACCGTGACGGCCGCCTATCCCGGCGCCACAGCACAGACCTTGACCGATTCGGTTTTGCAACTCATCGAGCGTGAAATCAATGGCGCCGAAGGCCTGATGTACATGGAGTCCTCTGCCTCTGCCACCGGCAGCGGTACGCTGACCGTGACGTTCGCGCCCGGCACCAACCCTGAGTTGGCCCAGGTGGACGTGCAGAACCGCTTGGCCCGGGCTACGCCACGCCTGCCGACCATCGTGCAATCGCTGGGTGTGCGCGTCGACAAGTCGATGAGCAACTTCCTGATGATTCTGACCTTCCAGTCAGAGACCGGGGAGACCTCACGCGATGAAATCTCGGACTACGTCAATCGCAATGTTCTGCCCGAAATCCAGCGCCTGAACGGCGTTGGCAAGGCACAGCTGTTTGCATCGGGCCGCGCCATGCGTGTGTGGGTCGATCCGACCAAGCTGCAGGGCTACAACATGTCGATTGCCCAGATCAACGCAGCCATCGCCGCGCAGAACCAGCAGATCTCGGGTGGCTCGCTGGGCGACACGCCCAGCCTGCCGGGCACCAACATGAATGCCACCATCGTGGTGCCTGGCCAACTCACCACGCCGGAAGAGTTTGGCAACGTGGTGCTGCGCTCCAACTCCGATGGCTCCACGGTGCGCATCAAGGATGTGGCACGGGTGGAGCTGGGTGCCGAGAGCTACGGCTTCAACTCGCGCCTCGATGGCAAGCCTGCTGTCGCATTGGCGGTTCAGCTCACCTCCACGGCAAACGCCATGGCAACGGCCAAAGAGGTCTACAGCAAGATGGGCGAGCTCGAATCCTTTCTGCCTGCTGGCGTGAAATGGTCTGCTCCATATGACACATCGAAATTCGTGAAGATCTCGATCGAGAAGGTGATCCACACCCTGCTTGAAGCCATTGTGCTGGTGTTCATCGTGATGCTGATCTTCCTGCAGAACATCCGCTACACCCTGATCCCGACAATCGTGGTGCCCATCGCATTGCTGGGCGCATTTGCGGTGATGTACAGCGTGGGGCTGACGATCAACATTCTGTCGATGTTTGCCATGGTTCTGGTGATCGGTATCGTCGTGGACGATGCGATCGTGGTGGTGGAAAACGTCGAGCGCATCATGTCTGAAGAAGGCATTTCACCCAAGGAAGCAACCATCAAGGCCATGGGCCAGATCCAGGGCGCAGTGGTCGGTATTACTGTGATTCTGGTGACGGTGTTCATTCCGCTGGCCATGTTCTCGGGTGCTACCGGCAACATCTACCGCCAGTTCTCGCTGGTGATGGCGATCTCGATCTTCTTCTCCGGCTTCTTTGCGCTGACCCTGACGCCTGCGCTGTGCGCCACCATGCTCAAGCCCATCCCCAAGGGCCATGCGCATGACAAGAAGACCGGCTTGCTGGGCCCCTTCTACAACTGGTTCAACCGCATGTTCGGCAAGGCCACCAAGGGCTACCAGAAGACTTTGCTTGGCGTGGTCAAGCGCACCATTCTGGCTTTCCTGGTGTATGCCGCAGTGATTGCTGGCGTGGTGTTCGGCTTCAAGGCGCTGCCTACAGCGTTCTTGCCAACGGAAGACCAGGGCTACGTGATCTCGCTGGTGCAACTGCCGCCAGGCGCTACGCAGGAGCGCACAAGCGGCGCCATGTCGCAGCTGGAAGACTACGTGCTCAAGCAGCCTGAAACCGCGCACATCGTCAGCATTCTGGGCTTCAGCTTCTCGGGGCAGGCACAGAACATGGGCCTGGCCTTCACCACGCTCAAGGACTGGTCGGAGCGCACGGCGCCGGGCTCGGATGCGACGTCGTTTGCAGGCAAGGCGCTGGGCGCCATGATGGGCCTGCGCGATGGCTTCATCTATACGCTGGTGCCGCCTTCCATCCCCGAACTGGGCAACAGCGACGGCTTCACCTTCCGACTGCAGGATCGTGGCAACAACGGTCATGCAGCCCTGCTGCAGGCCCGCAACGAGCTGATCGGCAAAGCGAGCCAGAGCCCCATCCTCACCGGTGTGCGCTTTGATGGCGTGGAAGATGCTCCGCAATGGCAAGTCGACATCAACCGCGACGCTGTCTATGCGCAAAAGGTCAATATGGGTGACATCGCCACCACGTTGTCCACCGCGCTGGGCTCGGTCAACTCTACAGACTTCCCGAACAAGGGATATATGCAGCGCGTCACCATTCAGGCCGATGCCGCAACCCGCATGCAACCGGAAGACGTGATGAAGCTGACAGTGCCCAATGCCGATGGCAAGCTGGTCGAACTGTCCACGCTGGCAACCGCCAAGTGGGTCACCGGCCCGATGCAGATGTCGCGCTACAACGGCTATCCATCCATGAGCATTACCGGCCAGGCCAAACCTGGTTACACCAGTGGCCAGGCAATGGCCGAGATGGAGAAGCTCGCTGCCGAACTGCCGCAAGGCTTTGGCTATGAGTGGACCGGACAGTCGCTCGATGAGAAGAAGGCGGGTTCGTCGGCCATGATCCTGTATGCGTTCTCGATCCTGGCGGTGTTCCTGTGCCTGGCAGCACTCTATGAAAGCTGGAGCATTCCACTGGCCGTGTTGCTGGTGGTGCCGCTGGGTGTTCTGGGAGCAGTGGGGGGCATGCACCTGCGCGGCATGCCCAATGACATCTACTTCCAGGTGGCGCTGATCACCGTGATTGGTCTGTCGGCCAAGAACGCCATTCTGATCGTGGAATTCGCCAAGGATCTGCACGACCAGGGCATGAGCGCGCTGGATGCTGCACTGGAAGCCGGTCACCTGCGTTTCCGTCCGATTCTGATGACCTCGCTGGCCTTCATTCTTGGCGTGGTACCGCTCTACATCGCATCGGGCGCGAGCGCGGTCAGCCAGCATGAAATCGGTACGGGCGTGTTCTGGGGCATGATCATCGGCACCTTCATGGCTGTGTTCCTGGTTCCGGTGTTCTTTGTGGAAGTGTTCCGGCTGTTTGGCCGCAAAAATGGCAAGGATGGCTCCGGCCCTCATGGCGGCGCCTCGCCATCGGCACCAGCGCCTGGCCCCGTCTCGCACTCCGCAGTGATGAACCAAGAAGACATGAACTCCGCAACGGGGAAAGGACCTCGTTTTGAATAAGAAACTCATTCCTACCGTGCTGGCAGCGGCGCTGCTGGCCTCTGGCTGCTCGCTGATTCCTGCGCTGGACAAGACGGCCGCCCCAGTGGCGGATCAGTACCCGGTGGCCTCCACGCAGGGCCAGCAGGCGGCGGCGGACATTCCGTGGCAGAACTACTTCACCGATCCGCGCTTGCAGCAGCTGATCCAGATTGCGCTGGACAACAACCGCGATCTGCGGGTGGCTGTGCTCAATATCGAGCAGGCCCGCGCGCTGTACCAGGTGCAGGGTTCGCAGCAGTTTCCAGAGGTCGGTGTGTCTGCAGCTGCCACCCGGCAGCGCAACCAGATCACAGGCAGCTACGGCAACGCTTTCAGCGTAGGCGTCGGCATCCAAAGCTGGGAAATCGATTTCTTCGGCCGTATCAGCAGCCTGAAGGAACAGGCTTTGGCGCAGTACCTGGCGACGGAAGAAGGCCGCAAGGCTGCGCAGATCAGCCTCGTGGCCTCGGTAGCCAGCACCTGGCTCGCGCTGCAGGCCGACGAAGAGCTGATGGACCTCTCGCGCCGCACTCTGGAGACCCGCCAGGAATCGATCAAGCTCACCAAGCTGCGCCTGGATTCAGGCGTGGCTTCGGAGCTGGATTACCGCCAGGCGCAATCCCTGACAGAAAGCGCCAAAGCCACGCTGGCTCAGCAGACGCGCCAGCGCGCCCTGGACGCCAATGCGCTCACCTTGCTGCTGGGCCAGACGCCTCCGCAAGAGCTGCTGACCAGCCTGCAGGGCAAGCGCCTGAGCGATCTGCCCGTGATGGCCGATGTGCCCGCTGGTCTGCCTTCGGATCTGATGCTGCGCCGCCCGGATCTTCGCCAGGCCGAGCAAAGCATGATTGCAGCGAATGCAAACATTGGTGCAGCACGTGCGCTGTTCTATCCCAACATCTCGCTGACGGCCAATGCCGGTTTTGCCAGCTCCGAGCTGTCCGACCTGTTCGACTCCAAGTCCAAGGGATTTACCATCGCTCCTTCGCTGTACCTGCCCATCTTCAACGCGGGCCGCAACCAGGCGAACCTGGAAGTGGCAGAGGCACAGAAGAAGATTGCAGCAGCCCAGTACGAAAAGGCCATCCAGTCGGCATTCCGCGAGGTCTCCGATTCGCTGGTCAGCCGACAAACGCTGGCCGATCAATTGCAATCACAGGAAGCCCAGGTAGAAGCCGAATCCGCTCGCCTGAAGCTGTCTGATTTGCGTTACATCAACGGCGTTGCAAACTATCTGGATCTGCTGGATGCACAGCGCTCGCTGTTTGCACTGCAGCAAGCAGTGGTGCAAGTGCGCCTGGCGCAACTGCAGAACCAGGTCGCCTTGTACAAGGCCCTGGGTGGCGGCTGGACGGATGGGGTACCAGCAGATGCCAAAACAGCTGTCTCCCAGGCGGCTCCTATTGCTGGCAAACCATAAGCACTGCTACAGCCTGTCTGCCGCACAATGGCCTGCCGATACTGGCAGGCCATTTTTTTACCCCTGTAGGGTGGGGGTGTGATCGAAACAACGCTGGGGCTAGCCCGTAGGTTACAAAGCAAAGCCCCTCTATATAATGATTTTGGCCTCTGCACGATGAACAACAAGCCACGAAGAATTTGAGGACGTAATGAGCGACATCCAGCACGAAGAAGCACACACCGGCCCCATCAAGACACCCAAGCAGCTTTTGTGGACGGTGATCTTTGCATTCGTGATCCCCGTTTTTGCCATTATCGGCCTGGTGATGTATGTCACCTCCGCCAACAAGCCCGGCGCCGGCGCAGTGGACGAACCCGCGTTGGTCGCTGCCCGTATCCAGAAAGTGGGCTCGGTCGAGATCCGCGACGCCAACCGGCCACTGCGCTCCGGTGAAGAAGTCTTCAAGGTGCAGTGCGCAGCGTGCCACTCCACGGGCGCAGCCGGTGCTCCCAAATTTGAAGATGCCGCAGCCTGGGCTCCTCGCCTCAAGACAGGGCTGGACGCCTTGGTACATTCGGCCCTCGCCGGTAAGGGCGCCATGGCGCCACAGGGTGGCGGTGATTTTGACGACACCGAAATTGCACGAGGCGTGGTCTATATGGCCAATGCGGCTGGTGCCAAATTTCCCGTTCCCGAGCGCCCTGCCGCCGAAGGCGGTAGCGGTGCTGCTACCCCAGTAGCCGCGGCAACGCCAGCAGCCCCCACACCTCAGGCTGCACCTGCTGCGCCAGCCGCTGCGGCAGCGCCCGCGGCTACTGCAGCGGCGGACGGCAAGGGCCTGTATGACAAAGCCTGCTTTGCCTGCCATGCAGCTGGCGTAGCCGGTGCTCCCAAGTTTGGCGACAAGGCCGCTTGGGCACCCTTTGTGGCGCAGGGCATCGACAACATGGTCAAAATTGCCATCTCAGGCAAAGGCGCCATGCCACCCCGCGGCGGCTCTTCCGCCTCGGACGATGAAATCCGCGCTGCCGTGCAATACATGGTGGATCACGCGCAGTAGTCATCCACGCGACCAGATGCAAAAACCGGCCCAGGCCGGTTTTTTCTTGCCTGACAATGCCCGCTACTCTAGCTGGCGGCGCTTGCCAGTTGGGCGGGAGAACTTACAAAACCATAGTTCTGAGCCAAAGTCTCTCGCCGAACTTCATCCGCAGCGGGCAGCAGGCCGGCGTCTAGCGCGGCCGAGACGTCCAGCACATCCTGTGTATGCACCATGCCCATACCGGCTGATGCAACCAGGTACACCATACCCCCTTCATCCACCAAAACTTGTTGCACGTCTGCCGACGGCAAGGCAGTGCCGGTATGGCTGTGGATACGCACCTCTCCCGCCTGCATCTGCACACGCCAGATCCATGGCGTCGCCTCCAGTTCCACAAACACCTGCTGCGGCCCGTTCTGAAAATACCAGCAACCGCGCGCATCGTGCAGGTAGTTGCGGCCGATGAACTCGGCCAACTTCACATGCTCGATCCGTGAACCTCTGGCCCCTGGCGCGCCACTGGCAAAGCCGCCTGCGGCCTGCGCAACCGCATCGCGCAGCCACCAGTTGCCACGCGCGTCCAGCCCGAGCCAGCCGTAGCAAGCCGGAACATTCGGCCATTTGGCCATGGCTTGTTTGACGATGTCATCCATTGCAATCTCGTTTCATGGGCCCATGGTAGCGCGGCCAGCGGTTGTGGGAACCGGGGCCATACACATGACCATCAATAATCGCTGACAAACCGCCCCGACAATCTTTGTCACAATGGGCGCCTTGTCAACGCATCAACTTGCAGCGAACATCGGGCCACATCCAATAGGGAATGCACAATGAATACGATCAATACAATCAAGCGACTGATGGTCATGGTGGCAGCAGCCGTGGTACTGACGGGCTGCGGCTATAACGATTTCCAGCGGCTGGACGAAGAATCCACTGCGGCCTGGAGCGAAGTCCTCAACCAATACCAGCGCCGTGCCGACCTGGTGCCCAACATTGTCGCGTCGGTCAAGGGCGAAGCCAATTTTGAGCAGGACACGCTCACCAAGGTGATTGAGGCGCGCTCCAAAGCCACTTCAATCCAGGCCACGCCCGAGCTGATCAACAATCCCGAAGCATTCAACAAATTCCAGCAGGCGCAGGGCGAGCTCTCCAGCGCGCTGTCGCGCCTGATGGTGGTGGCCGAGCGCTACCCTGACCTGAAAGCCAACCAGGCCTTCCGCGATCTGCGCGTCACCCTGGAGGGCACGGAAAACCGCATCGCTGTTGCGCGCGACCGCTATATCGGCACCGTCAAGGCCTATAACGTGTTGGCCCGCCAGTTCCCCACCAATCTGACGGCCAAGGTCATGGGCTACCAGCCCAAGGCCAATTTCACGGTGCAGAACGAAGCTCAGATTTCACAGCCACCACAGGTTGATTTCTCGACCGACAAGAAGTAATCAAGGAAAAAAGTGCTTATTGCGCGCGCTCTGCAACGCTTTATAGCTATATTTACTGTAGCGTTCTTGCCTTGGTTGGGGCATGCAGCAGTGTTGCCAGTTCCTGCGCTCACTGCACATGTGATCGATCAGACAGCAACCCTGAGCGCGCAAGATACCGCCAACCTCGAGGCCCAGCTGAAGCAGCTGGAGCAGGACACCGGCTCGCAGGTGATTGCGTTGATGGTGCCTACCACCGCCCCGGAGGACATCGCAGCCTACGCCAACCGAGTGGCCAACACCTGGAAAATTGGTCGCAAGGATATTGGCGACGGCCTCCTGATCATCGTCGCCAAAGACGACCGGCGCATGCGTATTGAAGTGGCCAAGACCCTCGAAGGCCCCATTCCCGACCTGCGTGCAGCACGCATCATTGACGAAGCCATGAAGCCTGCCTTCCAAGCGGGCAACTATGGTGCGGGGCTATCGGCTGCAGTAGGCCAAATCAGCGCACTCATCAAAGGCGAAGCACTGCCCGCGCCTGCCCGCCAACCCCAGCAGCGTCAGGGCAAATCGGCAGCCTCCTCCATGGATGTGGGTGAGCTGTTGATCTTCTTTTTCGTGATTGTCATGATCGGTGGAGGCTTTCTGCGTGCCCTGCTGGGCCGCGGCTTTGGCTCCCTGGTCACCGGCGGTGTTGCTGGCGTGGTGGCGACCATGCTCACGGCCAGTCTGCTGATTGGCGTGGGAGCTGGAATCGTCGCCCTGTTCATGGTGCTCCTGACCGGTGGCCTGCGCCCCGGCAGCGTCATTACCGGTGGTGGGGGCGGCTTTGGCGGCGGAGGATTTGGCGGGGGTGGAGGCTTTGGCGGTGGGGGCGGAGGCTTCAGTTCGGGCGGTGGTGGTAACTTTGGCGGCGGCGGCGCGTCGGGGAGCTGGTGATGGGTAGTTGGCTTCAACGTCTTGGCCGTCAGTTGCGCCACCGCATTCTGGACCGTGATGCCTCCTACGCTTTGCCGCAGGCAGCACGCGAGCGCATTGCACAAGCCATTGCGGCATCAGAGGCCATGCATACTGGACAGATCCGCGTGTATGTGGAAACCGCTTTGCCCTGGAGCTATATCCGCCGTGATGCGCCAGCGCGAGAGCGGGCGGTGATGGAATTCAGCAAGCAGCGCGTATGGGATACCGAACACAACAATGGCGTGCTCATTTATCTGCTGTTGACCGAGCACGCCATCGAAATCGTCGCAGACCGGGCTGTTGCGCGCCGTGTGGATACGGCCCAGTGGCACAGCATCATTGCAGGCCTGGCTGGCGATTTGCGTGGCGGCCTGTACGAAGAGGCTCTGAAAAAGGCCATCACCCAGGTGTCGCAGTTGCTGGAGCAGAATTTTCCTCGCCAGTCTGCAGTAGCAGACAATGAGCTGCCGGATATTCCCATTGTTCGCTGACCTCGCTAAAACTATATTTTCACAGCATTAAGCGCTTGATAAATAAACACAAAACACTGATTTAGCCTTTAGCCTTTAGCCTTTAGCCTTTAGCCTTTAGCCCTTAGCCTTTAGCCCTTAGCCTTTAGCCGAACGCTCGCCCCATGCGTGACCTTCGGGCTCACCGGTGCTGTTTTCCAGTATCTACACAGCCATAAAAAAGCCACCGCATGCGGTGGCTTTTTGTAGATGCAACAAAGGCGCTGATCAACGCTTCTTGCGGAATTTTTGCAGTGCTGCAATCTGCGCCGCCATGACGGCCAGCTCGGATTGTGCCTTGGCCAGATCAAGCTCGCCCTTGGCGTTCTTGACGGCTTCTTCTGCCTTTTGCTTGGCTTCAACCGCCTTTTGCTCGTCCAGATCCTTGCCGCGCACAGCGGTATCGGACAGCACGGTCACGCGATCAGGCTGCACTTCGAGAATGCCACCGGCCACGAAGATGAACTCTTCAGCGCCGTCGGTCTTCTCAATGCGCACCGATCCCGGCTTGATGCGGGTGATCAACGGCGTGTGGCGGGGATAGATACCGAGTTCGCCCATTTCACCAGGCAGAGCCACAAAGCGGGCTTCACCGGAGAAGATGGATTCTTCAGCACTGACCACATCAACGTGGAAGGTGTTCATCTTTGATCCTCAGAGTGAAAAAGAAATACGTCCGGGGCGGGCAGCAATCTTGCGAACACTGCCCGGCACGGGCCTTAGATCTTCTTCGCCTTCTCGATGGCTTCGTCGATCGTGCCAACCATGTAGAAGGCTTGCTCGGGCAAGTGATCGCACTCGCCGTTCACGATCATCTTGAAGCCGCGGATGGTTTCCGACAGCGGAACGTACTTGCCTGGAGCGCCCGTGAACACTTCGGCCACGTGGAAAGGCTGCGACAGGAAGCGCTGGATCTTGCGAGCGCGGGCCACGACGAGCTTGTCTTCGGGAGCCAGTTCGTCCATACCCAGAATCGCGATGATGTCGCGCAGTTCCTTGTAGCGCTGCAGCGTGCCCTGCACCTGGCGGGCCACGGCATAGTGCTCTTCACCCACCACTTGGGGGTCCAGCTGGCGGCTGGTCGAATCCAGCGGATCCACAGCGGGGTAGATACCCAGCGATGCGATGTCACGGGACAGCACGACGGTGGAGTCCAAGTGAGCAAAGGTGGTGGCAGGTGACGGATCGGTCAAGTCGTCAGCTGGCACGTACACAGCCTGGATCGAGGTGATCGAGCCAACCTTGGTCGAGGTGATACGCTCTTGCAGACGGCCCATTTCTTCGGCCAGCGTAGGCTGGTAGCCCACTGCGGAAGGCATACGGCCCAGCAGAGCCGACACTTCGGTACCGGCCAGGGTGTAACGGTAGATGTTGTCCACGAAGAACAGCACGTCCTTGCCTTCGTCACGGAACGCTTCAGCCATGGTCAGGCCAGTCAGCGCCACACGCAGACGGTTGCCTGGCGGCTCGTTCATCTGGCCGTACACCATGGCCACCTTCGAGTCGTTCAACGACTCTTGGTTCACCACACCGGCGTCCGACATTTCGTGGTAGAAGTCGTTACCTTCACGGGTACGCTCACCCACACCGGCGAACACGGACAGACCGCTGTGCGCCTTGGCGATGTTGTTGATGAGCTCCATCATGTTCACGGTCTTGCCCACACCGGCACCACCGAACAGACCCACCTTGCCGCCCTTGGCAAACGGGCACACCAGGTCGATCACCTTGATGCCGGTTTCCAGCAGTTCCTGCGAAGGCGACAGTTCGTCGTATGCAGGAGCCTTGCGGTGGATGGAAGCGGTCAGCGTCTGGTCCACGGGGCCGCGCTCGTCGATGGGGTTACCCAGCACGTCCATGATGCGGCCCAGCGTTGCCTTGCCCACGGGCACGGTAATCGCCTTGCCGGTGTTGGTCACCATCAGGCCGCGCTTGAGACCGTCCGACGAGCCCAGTGCAATGGTACGCACCACGCCGTCGCCCAGCTGCTGCTGCACTTCCAGCGTCAGCGCAGTGCCTTCGAGCTTGAGTGCGTCAAACACGTTAGGTACCTGGCCGTGTGGGAACTCAACGTCCACCACAGCGCCGATACATTGAACAATCTTGCCTTGTACTTGAGCCATTTCGTTGCTCCAATATTGATTTCAGTCGAGCTGTGTTACACAGCGGCGGCGCCTGCGACGATTTCCGACAGTTCGGTCGTAATCGCAGCCTGACGCGTCTTGTTGTAGACCAGCTTCAACTCGTTGATGACGTTGCCGGCGTTATCGGTAGCGGCCTTCATGGCCACCATGCGGGCAGACTGCTCGGAAGCCATGTTGTCTGCAACGGCTGAATAGATCAGCGATTCCACATAACGCACGAGCAGCTCGTCGATCACACTTTGCGCATCGGGCTCGTAGATATAGTCCCAGCCGTGGGAAGCCGGTGCCGAACCCTGGATCGCTTCTTGCGACAGGGGCAGCAACTGCTCGACGACCGAGTCTTGCTTCATCGTATTGATGAACTTGGTGTAGCACAGATAGACCGCGCTCAGCTTGCCTTCAGCGTACTGATCGAGCAATACCTTGACGGGGCCGATCAACGCATCCAGATGCGGCGTGTCGCCCAGGGCGGTGGCGTTGGCCACCACCTTGGCGCCCACGCGCGTCAGAAAGCCCAGGCCCTTGCTGCCAATGGCGACGGCTTCTGCACTGACACCCGCGGATTGCAGGTCCTTGAGCTTGTTCGTCACGGCACGCAGCACGTTGGTGTTCATGCCGCCGCACAGGCCCTTGTCAGTCGTCACCACGATCATGCCCACCTTCTTGGCGTCATGCGACACCATGAAGGGGTGAACATACTCGGGGTTTGCCTGGCTCAGGTGAGCTGCAATTGCGCGAATCTTTTCGCTGTATGGTCGGGCTGCCAGCATCCGCTCCTGCGCCTTGCGCATTTTGGATGCAGCAACCATTTCCATGGCCTTGGTGATCTTCTTGGTGTTTTCCACCGATTTGATCTTGCCGCGTATTTCCTTGCCTGCTGCCATGATGACTCCTCGCCCGGCTTAAGCGAAGGACTTCTTGAATGCAGTGATGGCTGCAGTCAGTTCAGCTTCGTCCTTGCCTTCTTTGTCGAAAGCCTTCTTCTCGTTCAGGCGGTCCACCAAAGCAGCATAGCTGGTCTTCAGGAACTGGTGCAGACCGTGTTCGAAAGGCAGCACCTTCTTGACGTCGATGTCGTCCATGAAACCCTTGTTCACGGCAAACAGCGAAGCGGCCATCAGAGCGACGGGCAGTGGGCTGTACTGAGGCTGCTTGAGCAGCTCGGTCACGCGGGCACCACGGTCCAGTTGCTTGCGGGTTGCATCATCCAGATCAGAAGCGAACTGCGCGAACGCAGCCAGTTCACGGTACTGTGCCAGGTCGGTACGGATACCGCCGGACAGGCCCTTGATCAGCTTCGTCTGAGCAGCACCACCCACGCGGGACACCGAGATACCGGCGTTGATAGCAGGACGGATACCGGCGTTGAACAGGCTGGTTTCCAGGAAGATCTGGCCGTCGGTAATCGAAATCACGTTGGTAGGCACGAAGGCCGACACGTCACCCGCCTGGGTTTCGATGATGGGCAGTGCCGTCAGCGAACCGGTCTTGCCCTTGACTTCACCCTTGGTGAAGGCTTCAACGTAATCAGCGTTCACGCGAGCGGCGCGCTCCAACAGACGGCTGTGGAGATAGAACACGTCGCCAGGGAAAGCTTCACGGCCTGGTGGGCGGCGCAGCAGCAGCGAAACCTGGCGGTAAGCCACAGCTTGCTTGGACAGGTCGTCATACACGATCAGCGCGTCTTCGCCGCGATCGCGGAAGTATTCGCCCATCGTGCAGCCGGAGTAAGCCGACACGTACTGCATTGCTGCAGATTCGGAAGCGGTAGCAGCCACGACGATGGTGTATTCCATCGCGCCCGCTTGCTCCAGCGCACGCACCACGTTCTTCACCGAAGAAGCCTTTTGGCCGATGGCTACGTACACGCAGACAACGCCCTGGCCCTTCTGGTTGATGATCGCATCGATTGCCACAGCGGTCTTGCCGGTCTGGCGGTCACCAATGATCAGCTCGCGCTGACCACGGCCCACGGGCACCATGGCGTCGATGGACTTGATACCCGATTGCAGAGGCTGATCCACGGATTGACGTGCGATCACACCAGGCGCAACCTTTTCGATCACGTCGGTCATCTTGGCGTTGATCGGGCCCTTGCCGTCGATGGGCTGACCCAGGGCATTGACCACGCGGCCCACCAGCTCGGGGCCGACGGGCACTTCCAGAATGCGGCCAGTGCACTTGACGATGTTGCCTTCAGAGATGTGGGTGTACTCACCCAGGATCACGGCGCCCACGGAGTCGCGCTCCAGGTTCAGCGCCAGACCATAGGTAGGTTGGCCATCGGCACCTGCTGGAAACTCCAGCATTTCGCCAGCCATCACATCGGACAGACCATGCACGCGCACGATACCGTCGGTCACCGACACCACCGTACCTTGGTTACGGATATCGGTATTGCCTGACAGACCCTCAATGCGGCTCTTGATCAGTTCAGAAATTTCTGCGGGATTGAGTTGCATCACTCTTTCCTTTTCATTGTTTAGCCGAATCCTCGATCTGCGTTACGCAGTGAGGGTTGCTTTCATTTGTTCCAGACGGGCCTTGACGGAAGTGTCCAGCACCTCGTCGCCCACCACGACACGGACACCGCCAATCAGCGATTCGTCCACCGCGGTGCTCAGATTCAGTTTGCGGCCAAAGCGTTTTTCCAGCACGGCGCCCAACGCATTCAAAGCGGAGTCATCCATGGGGAAGGCGCTGTACACCAGCGCATCCGATGAACCATTTCCATGGTTCACCAGGGATCGAAATTGCTTGGCCGCTTCTGGCAAGGCTTCCAGACGGCGGTTTTCCACCAACGTGCGCAGGAAGTTGCGAGCCAGGTCTGACAAGGCCCAGCCGCGTGCCAGCGATACACCAGCCATCACATCGACCACCTGATCATTGGTGACGTTGGGATTGTCGGCCAGTTGGCGCATTTCCGGATCGGCGGCAATCGCCGCCAGTTCGTCCGTCCAAGACAGGGCTTCGCTCAGGCTTGCACCTTTGTCAGTGCAAGCCTTGAACAAGGCTTCAGCGTAAGGACGGGCAATGGTGGCGAGTTCTGCCATTTCGTTGCTTCCTTACAGCTCAGTCTTCAGGCGATTGAGCAAATCACTGTGGACCGCTGGATTGACTTCCTTGCGGAGAATCTGCTCAGCACCCTTGACGGCCAAAGCGGCAACTTGCTCGCGCAGCGATTCGCGCGCCTGGATCACTTGCTGCTCGGCTTCAGCGCGTGCAGCTGCAATGATCTTGTTGCCTTCTTCGGTCGCACGAGACTTGGCCTCTTCGACGATTGCTTGGGCACGACGGTCTGCGTCCGCGATACGCGACGCTGTTTCATTGCGGGTTGCGGAAAGTTCTTCCTCAACGCGCTTGTTCACAGCTGTCAACTCGGACTTTGCCTTATCGGCAGCAGCAAGACCATCGGCGATTTTCTTTGCTCGCTCATCCAACGCCTTGGCAATAGGTGGCCACACGAATTTCATCGTGAAGAGCACCAGAATCAAGAAGACAATGGCCTGAACGAACAGGGTCGCGTTAATACTCACGGCAACACCTTTCTATCTACGGCGTTGATCGGAGCTTAGGCCAGTTGGAATGGGTTGGCGAAAGCGAACAGCAGGGCGATAGCAACACCGATCAGGAATGCAGCGTCGATCAGACCAGCCAAGATGAACATCTTGGTTTGCAGTTCGTTGATCAGCTCAGGCTGACGTGCCGACGATTCCAGGAACTTGCCACCCATCAGAGCAATACCGATCGAAGCGCCGATAGCGCCCAGACCAACAATCAGACCACAAGCCAGAGCGACGAGACCGAGAACGTTTTCCATGATGACTCCTGAGATAAAAAAGAAAGGTTAAGAGAAAAAGGAAAGGGAACAGTTAGTGAGCTTCATGCGCCTGGCCGAGGTAAATCAGCGTCAGCATCATGAAAATGAAGGCCTGCAGAGTAATCACCAGAATGTGGAAGATTGCCCAGATCGTGCCTGCAATGATGTGCCCCACGGGGAGCAACACACCAGAGAGCGACATAGCCGCTGCGCCACCCATCAGGGCAATCAGCATGAACACCAACTCACCAGCGTACATGTTGCCGAACAGTCGCATGCCATGCGACACGGTCTTGGCAACGTATTCAATGATCTGCATGAGCAGATTGACAATGCCGAGGATCACGGCAAAGAAGGGATTCTTGGAGGTGCCAAATGGTGCGGAGACCAACTCGTGCGCCCAACCGCCCACGCCCTTGATCTTGACGCTGTAGTACAGGCACAGGATCAGCACGGCGGTAGACAGGCCCAGCGTGGTCGACAGATCGGCCGTCGGCACTACACGCAGGTAGGCGTGGTGGTCGCCAGTAGCGCCCTGCCACAGCAAGGGCAGCAGATCAACAGGCAGCATGTCCATGGCATTCATCAGGAAAATCCAGACGAACACGGTAAGCGCCAGCGGAGCGATGAACTTGCGCGACTGGGCATTGTGGATATTGGCCTTGGCCTGGTTGTCCACCATCTCAACCAGCATTTCCACGGCAGCCTGGAAGCGGCCTGGAACGCCCGACGTGGCCTTGCGCGCTGCCAACCACATCACAAAGATGCCCAGCAGGCCCAGGATCACGCTGACAGTGACCGAGTCGAGGTTGACCACCGAAAAGTCGATGATCGACTTTTGCTTGATGTTCTGGAGATGCTGCAAATGGTGAACGATGTATTCACTTGCAGTGGGTGCATTCGCGTCTGCTGCCATCGGACAACTCTTCTTCTCAAATACAAACTGTTATTCGGATCTGGTCAGCAGCCACAGCGCCAACCAGTACGTCTTCATCACCACAACCAGGCCCAACACCAGCGCCAACCAGTTGAGCCCCGGCACCACCAGCGGCGCCAGCAATAGCAGCACCACGGTCAATACCAATTTTGCGATCTCCAAGCCAAAGAACCGAACCATGGCAAGATTTTCCTGCCCAGCCCCTAGTTGCATCCGTAGCCCACGTGCAAAAAGGGCAGCGGGTATTACTACCGCCGCCGCGCCATATGCTACCGACCACAACCACCCGGCCCGCTGCGTGATCAGGCCCACCAATGCAGCAAGCACAACCCCGACCACCAGCTGCCACTTCACAACGCGCCCCACCGACACCGATGGATTGCGTCTGCGCCACTCCGCTGCTTCTTCGGCAGTCAGGGGCTTGAAGTCCGGCTCTTCGGCCGCATGTTCATCTCCTGGAGCACTTGTAGTCATATAGTCTGCCCCTAGAACAACACCAGCCAAAGCCTGCGATTATAAGGATAAACCCGTTGGAATCGGAAAGCGTTTTCGCAGGCGCTTGGTTTTTTGCTGCGCGAGTGCGTTTACACAAGCTTGTTTTTTGTAAGATTAGCCTTACAGAATTCCGATGCCAAAGACGGCACTCCTGCTGACCGTTCGTACCCTTCAAGCTTCTGTTTTAATAGCAAAATGACCTCTTCTGAAACACCTTCCAACACTCCAAAAAATGGCGACGATCCGCACAAGGATTCGCTGATCGAATACCCCTCAGACTTTCCGATTAAGGTGATGGGGCTTAACCAGGACGGCTTTGTCCACACGGTCACCACCATTGCCAAGCAGTTCGACCCTTTCTTCGATGCGAGCAAGATAGAGCTGCGCCCAAGTGCCGGAGACAAGTACCTCGGCGTAACGATTACTGTCACCGCCACCAGCCGTGAACAGCTGGACAGCCTGTATATGGCGCTCACTTCCAACCCCATGGTCAAGGTTGTGCTCTAAGCGCAGCCCTGTCACCTGCGCGAACCCTGTCGGCCCCTTGCCGCCGCCCTCTTGCCCATGCAGACCCGTTTTTTAGGCCTGGCCGAGTACCCCGCAACTGTTGAGGCCATGCAGCAGTTCACGGCACAGCGTACTCCCGATACGCGCGACCAGCTATGGATTTGTGAGCACCCTGCCACATTTACCCAAGGCCTGGCGGGCTTGCCCAGCCACCTGTTGCATACCGGCGACATACCAGTGGTGCAGACCAACCGTGGTGGTCAGGTCACCTACCATGGCCCGGGACAGGTTGTGGCCTATCCCTTGATCGACTTGCAGCAAGCCGGGTACTTCGTCAAAGAGTACGTCTTCCGCCTGGAGGAGGCCGTCATCCGCACCCTTGTACAACTCGGTGTGACAGGGCATCGCGTGGCAGGCGCCCCTGGCATCTATGTGCGGCTTGATGACCCCTCGTCCCATGCACTACTGCCCCAGCGCCCACAAATGCGCGCACCGGGCACACCTGCACCTGAGCCGGTGTTTGATGGCCTGGGGAAAATTGCGGCGCTGGGCATCAAGGTCAGCCGCCATTGCACCTACCATGGCGTCGCGCTGAACGTGAAAATGGATCTGGAACCCTACCACCGCATCAACCCTTGCGGCTATGCGGGGCTGCAAACCGTCGATCTTTCTACAATAGGCGTCGATGCACAGTGGGATGAAGTCGCCGCCATTTTGGCCAGCGAGCTGTCCACCCGCCTATCCCCGTGAGACCTGCCATGAGTACCAACGAAGTCGTGCGCGAAGCGCAATCTGCCGACAACTACAACCCGCTGGCCAAGCAAAAAGCGGCCGCCAAGCTCTCGCGCATCCCCGTCAAGGTGGAGCAGGCGCCGTTGCTCAAAAAGCCCGAATGGATCCGCGTCAAGGCCGGAAGCCCCACCACGCGCTTTTACGAGATCAAGGACATCCTGCGCGAGAACAAGCTACACACCGTCTGTGAAGAAGCCAGTTGCCCAAACATCGGAGAATGTTTCGGCAAAGGCACCGCTACCTTCATGATCATGGGCGACAAGTGCACGCGCCGCTGCCCGTTCTGCGACGTAGGTCACGGCCGCCCTGACCCGCTCGATGTGAACGAGCCCCTGAACCTCGCCAAGACCATTGCCCAGTTGCGCCTCAAGTACGTGGTGATCACCAGCGTGGACCGTGACGACCTGCGCGACGGCGGCTCCGGCCACTTTGTCGAATGCATCAAGAACATCCGCGAACTCTCGCCCACCACGCAGATCGAGATTCTGGTTCCCGATTTCCGTGGCCGCGACGACCGCGCGCTCGAGATTCTCAAAGCCGCGCCGCCCGACGTGATGAACCACAACCTGGAAACCGCGCCTCGCCTGTACAAGGAAGCACGTCCGGGCTCTGATTACCAGTTCAGTTTAAATCTGCTCAAGAAGTTCAAAGAGCTGCACCCCACCGTACCCACCAAGAGCGGCATCATGGTGGGCCTGGGCGAGACGGATGAAGAGATCCTGCAGGTGATGCGCGACATGCGCACCCACAACATCGACATGTTGACGATCGGCCAGTACTTGGCACCGTCCAACAGCCACCTGCCCGTGCGCCGCTACGTGCACCCTGACACCTTCAAGATGTTCGAGGAAGAGGCCTACAAGATGGGCTTCACGCACGCAGCCGTCGGCGCCATGGTGCGATCGAGCTACCATGCCGATCAGCAGGCCCATGCGGCTGGGGTGTATGTCAATGACTCGAAGTAAATGAGAAAATCTCGAAGTAGTTGAGAAAATATCGAAGTGATGCGAAAAACTGAACTACTTCGAGCTCACGCACGGCGCTTAAAAGCGTCATACCACGCCGAGGCCTAGTGGAAAGTAACGCTCCATCATTGCGCATCGCAGCCTTTCCCAAAGGCCAGGACATATGGCGCATTGACTGGTTCGGTCCGATCGCTTTTCCCGACCGGATGACCCGCCGACGACACCCGTCGGTGTTGGTCTATCTCTCAAAAGTGGTCGCTAGCACCCCTCTAGAGAACCCAAAATCCCTACTACAACCCGACTGCACCCTGCCAGCGAGCCAACAGACCAAGAGGTGGGTCAGTGTCGGTACTACATTGCTGTTGCGTATTGGGGATCTTTGGCAAGATCAGACACTGCTCGCCCGCCCCAACTATGAAGAAGAGACCTTCGAAAATCTCACAATTGATCGCGAGCACACCAGCTTGGTCAAGGCAGGCTCAAGCTTTGAGAATGGCCAGTTTCTCTTGCCGCTGGCACAACATCCGTGGCATCTCAACAACACCCATTCCTACTGCATACGTGTAGCGTTACCAGAAAGGCGGTACTTGGTGGTGCCTTGCATGGAACTGGTCCGCTTCTATTTTGGCTCATCCAGCGAACTGATTTCCCGCTTATTTGAGCCACCATTGGCGAGGAGTAACCTGCATGGCAAAGTCCATCTATCGCCCATTGGCAACATGAATCTTGAATTAGCCGAGCGCATTCCGCAGGCGAGCGCTGAAGACGTTGCTCGCATCGCGGGTAGTGACGCAGCATGGCGAGCTGCAGCCCTCATACCTTCTTCTTGCCTGAAAGCTTCTACGGCGGGTCATGATGTCTATCCTCAAGCCATTTTTCCGTTTGAAGGCCTCACTACTCTTGAGGTAACGGGCAAATGGCTTCCACAAGGAGATGTAGACCATGGCACATTTCTCGTTTACCAGTTGCGCAGTTGCTCCCATCCGTTTCCATTTCGGGCACTGCGCTTTAAGCTAAGCCTTAGTGCTTCACAAAGGCCAGTAAAGCGGGGCACCTTGAGCCCCACCCCGGAAGTCCAATCCCGCCGGACATCAGCCAAGCCCAAGGCATCGACTCTTCGTGAACAGGATGCATCATCGAGCCTTGGATCGGCAACAAAGCCGGTCTTTGGAAGGCGTCGCTTCCCTGACTTGGACAACAAACCCGTCAAAGCCACGCGCCCCATTCAAACATCATCATCTCAAACCGCCTATGCGGGATCAGCACCAGCCGTGGCTGATATGGCAGTGGGCTCGCCAGGCTCCTCTCAGCGCATACGCTCTGTCAGTCTGGTAGATGCCAAACAAGACAACCTGCCAGGCTTTCTAAAGCACGTGTTACCCGCCCTCGCTGCGATCGAAGTTACACAAGTTCGCGTGTTGCAATCAGGAGATGAAGAGGACTGGACGATTCCGACGCCTATGCTTGTCAATGAAGACGGCGTCCTTCCAAACACACTGCTCATTTCAAACGAAAGCCATAGGCCAAGACGCGTCGCTTCTTTTTTGATAGAAAAAAATGGAGAGTCTGCAGTGCTTACAGCTTTTGAGGCACTGCATCTAATGCTGTTGCTTTGCCCTCTGAGCCCTGACGAAACCGAGAAATCTACTTCCATCGGCCTGGAGATCGCAAAGAGTTTTGCAACGCGAGTACAGCGACCCAATACTGCCGTTTTGTTTGTCCCTAAGAGCAACGCAGCCCCCGCAGAATTTATCCGAAGATGGATAGTTGCAAAGTGGACTGCCCTGGTCAGGTAAACAGATTCCAGCCTCACGCTCGGCCGCGCTCAAACCATAGCCATTAATTTCATCTGAATTGTTTAGCAAAGTACGCGGCAGCCTTTCTTAAAATGTCGCGCTCCTCGGTCACCCGCTTTAGCTCTTTTTTCAGATAGCGCAGCTCTGCGCTTTGTGAGAGCTGTGACTGGCGTTCACCTACAAATGTCCTTTGTACTTTTAGCCATTGGTAGATGCTGTGTTGGCTAACGCCATAGTGTTCTGAGACATCAGCCACGGTACGCCCATACTCCGTAATCTGTTTGACTGCTTCGCTCTTGAATTCTTCTGGATATCGCTGCTTACTCATGATTGTTCTACTGGACATCAGAGGGGCAGGTTAGAGATCATCATCTGCCGCATCTGAGCACGCCTTAGGCAAACGCACCAACCGCCATGCGCTTGAGCAGCGTCTCGACTTCAGCAAGACCCTCTTCCGTCAGCATGAGATCAACGGGCTTTGCCATGTTCAAAGATGGCTGAGGCCTGTTAAGCCATTCATCCAGCCACTGAGCCGCGTCGAATTGCGCTGCTTGTTCTGGATCTCCATGTGTGGTGACAAGTTCGTGCACTACTTCAAGTAGTCGTTCTCGTGCTGAGTCCATCCTGGCGGCACCTTTCTGGCATGGCACAAGCACATGCGAAGTCAGCACAGGAGTGCTGAATGCAGGGAGCGGTTAGTCCTCTGATTCGGAGTGATCAGAAGCTGCTCTTGTCATTGTTGCGCTTTTGCTGGCGTTGGGACTGCAAACCATCCCGCCAGGCCTTGGAAAAGCCGCTGCTCATGTACCTCACCTGCATCTCGAAGCTTAGGTGGGGAGCGTCGAGTTCAATGATGGAGTCGGGTGCAGAGAACTTCGCAAAGTTGTTGCCAACAAAGGGACGCTCCTTCTTGACCATCTTGTATTTGCCAGCCAAGACATCGAATACCTCATCGAATCGATGGTTCTGCATGGTCATCACCACAGCCGTCAATTTCTCATCCGGCGTGAAGATATAGAGCACTGAATTCAGCCCTTGGATTTCATAGCTGCTGCCTGGTACTTCCAGCGTTGGACCTTCACTCCAGGTGTTGGTGCCGCCGTTTTTTACAGCACCGGAGGCCGCTGCTTGCTTGCGAACCTGCTCCAGCGTCGAGACACCAATTTCGACACCCAGCACTTTGAGGCCTGCGTGTGCAGGCAGCGCCAGGCTGCTCAAAACGAATGCAATGAAGAAGGAAAGCAGCGACAGCCACTTTTGAAACGGGGATGAGAAAGTGCGCATATCTCGATTGCCGGTGAATGAAAGACGATGAATGATTAGTTATTCAAACTATAGTTGGAAGACTGAATGGTAGCGGCTTGATTCAATTTCTCCAACTATTGTTGGAGTTTTGATTGGATCTGCCTCGGGCATTTGGAGATGTGTTGCGCATGTACCGCAAACAGGCGGGCATGACACAGGAACAGCTGGGATTTGAGGCTGGGGTGGAGCGCAACTATGTATCCATGCTGGAGCTGGGACAGCGGCAACCGACAGTAGGAACGCTCTTTAGTCTGGCCAAGGCACTGCAAGTGCGTCCATCTATTCTGGTGGCCCTGCTGGAGGAGCGTCTAGAAGCGTCTTCCAATCCATAAAGGGTGGATCGTGAGCTTGTTCGCTATGACTGGTGCAGAGGGAAGGATACGAACGGTCTGGCTGCCAAGTGGGGATTTGGCAGTATCTGGTCCATCATCGGGTTCTTTAGAGCAGGTCATGTTCGACATCTGCCGCTGGGATGGTGTTCGCAATACGAAATACGGGGGATGGATCATTCCTCGCGCCTGTGCAGATCGGGCGTTGCGCGCGCTGAGCAGTCGCTGTACGAAGATTGCGGATTAAAAAGGCGAAAGCCAGATCAACGGATCTGGCTTTCAGGTCGCGGTCAGGAGAACAGATTCGCCTGGCGCTTACACACATAGTGAGAGAGAGCTGCAAAGCTCAGACCCACAATCAGGAAAATTGGCGAGCAACGCAGTTGCTCATGTGGTTAGCCGCTGCCTAACCGACCCACTATTTGCTCTTTACAAGCTGACCGTGGGGAGTGCTACGCGGACCTCTTCGTATGTTTAGAGAGCGGGGAGGTTCAAACACGCTCTGCTCCCATGGTACACGAAATCTAATTCACATGATGAATCGCCCCGAGTTTCAGATGAGTGGTGGACAGTGGCCTTTGCTGTAGCAGGCCGACAGGTTGTAGGAAGCCCATTCTTAAGACACATGAACAGGCACTTCAGACCAAGATGGCCTCTGCCAAGCCGATCGTGTGCCCAAAAGCTAACTACTGACTCCTTGATGACGAGGTTGGAGACCTTGCGAGACCGATTCGCCGTGCTGCCCTCACCTTGGATGTGGATGCCGTTTTGAGAATTTGACAAAGTTGACGAAATTGAATAAATTGAAAGAATGCGTGATGAAAACTTGACTCAAGCTGACTGTTCTGATGGTTCCCGCGTTATAGGTGTCTATGTGCGAGGGCGCTACATGACACTACCGTGCCACGAACAAGGGCGGATCATTCGTCTTGAACCGCAGCCAGAAACGGTCAGATCGTTTGCCGAAGAGCTTCGAAAGTCACCGGAGCAGCTTTTGGAGCAATTGCATGCGGCCGGCGTGCAAAAAGAGGGGATGGACTCACCACTCACAGATGCAGATAAGCAAAAGTTGCTCTCTCACTTGCAGAGTCTGTATGTGGCGGGTGATCGTAAGAGGATCACGCTCACGAAAAAGGCCCAAGAAAAAGTCAGAGCAGAAATCAAGCAAGAGGTCAAGGAAGAAATAAAGGTTCAAGCTCATGGCGAAAGCCGTAGCAATGAAGACAAGACTGTCTGCCGAATCATCTATCCGTATTCGCTGCGCGGCTTGTTCATTGACGACGAGCTTCCTTCATATCTGAAGAGCGCTTTTCAGGCGATATATGGATTTCAACCTACATGGTTTGATGCCAGGGCGCTTCGTCCTTATATCGACCGCTTGACGGCTATCTATAAGGCTGCGGAAGTCGGCGACAGAGAAGCGCTTCTGCATGCCCTCCAGCAGTGCTTTGAAGGCGCCAGTCCACACGTCTTTTCGACCCTTGAAGCACTTGTTCTATGGATATGTGATGACTACTTCAGTAGCCCATTCACAGCAAAAATTCTGATCGCTTGGGCCAGATACGAATCGGTACTTTCACAGAAAAAGCTAGAGAACCGGTATCTGCGCTCTGGCAATACCCTGGCTGCGCTGGCCTCGTGGCGGTTAAGGCGAAACAAGCGCTTCTTTCCATCCTGTGTGGCAACAATTGCCCTCCATTGATTGAGAAGCCGCATTGGCGGCGCATGTCCCATGTCTCAACAATCTTCCAAAGTAAGTTCAAATTCAACTCAGGCTCCTATCATGCTATTGGCCGTATCTTTTTCCATGCTTGATCGCTTAGGCATCCGCCTTAGTGATCTGGAGGAGATCGGCCTTGCATCTGTCAGCTCTAATCTTGGTCGCTTGCCATCAGGCTTCTTAAAGGTAGTCTCTTTGCTGGAAAGCACCTCCCCTCCCCAGGACCTAAACGCGGAGCTTCTCACGGCCGAATCCATGGCCAAGCGCATGCAGTGCACTAGAGCGAATGTGTACGAGCGGGAAAAGAAGGGAATGCTCTTTTCAGTATTGCCGCCGGGGCGAGAAAATGGCCGTCGCTACCCAGCATTCCAGATCAGTCCAAAACTCGACTCGGTCATGCTGGCAAGGCTGATTGAGCGCTTTCGCCTGCTCAATGCGCCTATGGCCCTCCTATGGGATTTTTTGCGCTCAGTTCAGCCTTCGTTAGGCGGACTGACGGGGGTAGAGCTAATGCTAGGCGTATCACCAAAGCGCAGCGGTATAGACTTGGCTGTGATAGGCGAATTGAAAAAGCTCGAAGCTGCAAAGCTTCATGAGTATGTCATTGACCACGCTTTGGAGGGCCTCAGTCATGCCCTCTCATGATCACACAGATACCTAACTACGAAGAGACTCTTCAACACAATGGCCTCACAGTCCGCTTGCGCTGCTTAAGCGCTGGCATGGAGCTCCATCGACTCTTTCGATTCCCTGGTGGGGACTTCAGCCCCTCTCCTGCTCAATACCGCTTGGGCCGTTTAGATCCTCCGCTGGGCAGGAGCGATGAGTATGGAGTTCTCTATACCTCGGATGCATTTTTTACGGCTGCACTGGAATTTGGGGCTTTACTCCAGCTGCCGACCGACCCGCCCACCTACGAGCGCGTGCATGACACTAACACGGAGCTTCCGCCAATTCAGCATGTGATTTTGCGCTCCCAAGAGGACCTCAAATTCATTGACTTTACTGATCACGCAACCGCTAGCGTCTTCGGGCTAGATCTTAAAAGTGTCCTTGATGATGTCCGGCCATGGCGAGAGGCTGCGGCAAAGGCGGTTGGTCTTCTGAGGGAGGCCGAAAAAGCGGCGGCGCTTGTCGGCATTAGCTACGCAAGTAAGCGAAATCCAGCAGCTACAAACTATGCACTATTAGATGGAAAGTACCAGTACTATTTGACCGCGCAGAATCAAGGAGCGATCTTCCGATGATCGCGGCTTTGTTGCACAAATCCGGGCCGCAGCGGTAGTAGGCTCGGATGATGAGTGAGACGAACTGGGGTCGGCGCAAGTACCGCACCACAAACTGG
>NZ_JACHKZ010000042.1 GCF_014207855.1 Comamonas odontotermitis
CCGAGCTGGGCACGCCCCAAACGGTGGCCGTGGCATAACTACGTCTGGGGTTTGGGGAGACTCAGTCTCAAACCGATTTATGCAACAAAGCCATGCATATTTACAAAACATTTACCATCTGTTCATTCATTTCAAAAACCGTCTGCAAGCAGTCTGTAAAACCCGGATGCCGGTGACCAAGGTGCGCGACAAGCGCATAGCGGAGCAGTCGAGAGCAGTCGAGAGCAGTGTTCTATCAATATTCAATTTCAGGAGACACCGATGCGCAGCGTGTACGAACCCTCTGGAGCTATCCAGGCCCATGTGCTGCAGGATGTGCTGCGCCAGCATGGCATTGCCAGCCATGTACAGGGTGAGCATCTGCAAGGCGCTGTGGGCGAGTTGCCCGCTGGTAGCCTGGTGCGGCTGCTGGTGGCAGAAGGCGATTACGCAGCAGCCCGCCGCGCCGTGGAGGAATGGGAGCGTGCCGCCCCCATGGATGAGGAAGAGTTGGCCCGCATGGACCGCAGTGCAAATATTGCGACGGCAGTTGCCACGCCAACACAAATGCCCGGCAGTCGCCGTGGCTCCATAGCAACCCTGCTGATCGTTGTCGCAATCGGGCTTCTGGTTTGGGCTCTTGCAGGATGATTGGGTATTTCAGCGGCAAAAGTATCGGTTGGAGATACCTGTCTGCCACCCTCCATCAACCTCAGCACTAAAAAGCGAGCCCGACGCGGCGCGCATCGACAATCGCGGCCATCGCATACCGGTAGGCCGCAACGATCGTTCACAGCCCGCCTTGCCCCGAACACAAGCCAATCGATGCGATGATTACCATAAGGAGAATTGAAGTACATGACGACGAGCCACGGCCAGATGCCCGATCTGCGCACCATTGACACCCTGCCCGCGCTTTTTCAGTACCGCTGCAACACCACCCCGGCCCGTGAGGCCTATCGCTGGTTCGACGCTCCCAGCAACCAATGGCAGTCCTTCAGTTGGAGCGATATGCAACAGGCGGTTGCTACATGGTCACAAGCCATCGGCAACCTGCAACTTGAACGCGGCGCCCGCATCGCCACCCTGCTCACCCACAGCGTGCACGCCATCTGCATCGACCAGGCAGGCCTTGCCCAGGGCTGTGTTACCGTACCGCTGCACGCGAACGACAATCCGGGCAATATCGCCTTCATCCTGGCAGACGCAGGCGCTTCGCTGCTGCTCGTCAACCGGCTGGAGGCATGGCAGAAGATTGCCGCCACCGGTACGCCGCTACCAGCCCTGCGCTGTGTGGTGGTGGATGACCCCAACCAGCCCGCTATCGAAACAGGCGCTTCTGGCGCAGATGGGGCGGTCGCTTTACGCGTTGTTCGCCTGCAGGATTGGCTTCAGGAATCGGGCAGTGCAGATGCAGTGACAGAGTCGAAGCCTGTGCAATCTGCACAGCCCCAAGACTTGGCTGCCATCGTCTACACCAGCGGCACTACCGGCAAACCGAAGGGCGTGATGCTGAGCCACCGCAATGTGATGAGCGACGTGAAGGCCGTTCTGGGCCGCGTGGTGCCGACACAGGACGATGTGTTCCTGTCCTTTCTGCCCGTCTCCCATACCTTTGAGCGCACCTGCGGCTACTACCTGCCCATGGCCGTGGCCAGCACCGTGGTATATGCGCGCTCGGTGGCGCAGCTGGCCGAAGACATGCTGGCCATCCGGCCCACCATCCTCGTGTCGGTGCCGCGCATCTATGAGCGCATTTACGCAAAGATTCAGGAAAAGCTCGCAGGCGCTGCCTTCAAGCGCACGCTGTTTGCTGCAGCCTGCTCCAAGGGCTGGGAGCGCCATTGCGAGGCCCATGGCCTTGCCAACAAGGATGCGCCCCAGGGCGGCCTGGCGCGCCTTTTACCATGGAGCTTTCTGCAAAAGCGCGTAGCGCAGCCGATTCTGGATCTGTTTGGCGGGCGCCTGCGCATCGCCGTCACCGGGGGGGCTGCCATTCCGCCCGTGGTGTCGCACAGCTTCCTGGGCCTGGGTCTGCAACTGGTGCAGGGTTTCGGGATGACCGAGACCTCTCCCGTGCTGACCGCCAACTCGCTGGAACACAATGACCCGTCCACCGTGGGCAAGCCTTTGGCAGGCATGGAAGTGCGCATCGGTGAGAACAAGGAACTCCAGGCACGGGGCCCCAATGTGATGGTGGGCTATTGGAACCGCCCCGAAGACACGCAAAAGGCGTTTACCGACGACGGCTGGCTGAAAACCGGCGACCAGGCCGAGATCATCGATGGTGAGGTGCGCATTGTCGGCCGCATCAAGGAAATCATCGTGACCGCCACCGGCGAGAAGGTGCCGCCCGGCGATATCGAACAGGCGCTATGCGCTGACCCACTGTTCGAGCAGACCATGGTGGTGGGCGAGCACCAGCCTTTCATCGCCTGCGTGGCCGTCGTCAACCGCGAAGAATGGAAGCAGCTGGCTGCGAGCCACGGCCTTGACCCCGACAATAGCGTAAGCCTGCAGGCCCCGGCCGTGCGCAAGGCGGTGCTGCAGCGCATTGAAAACCTGTGCCACGGCTTTGCCAAATACGCGGTGCCCCGCGCCGTGCAACTGGTGACCGAGCCCTGGACCGTAGACAACGGCCTGATGACCCCGACACTGAAGCTCCGCCGCCCGCAGCTGATGCAGAAGTATGCTGGCGAGATCGCTGCGATGTACGCCAAGTAAGCCCGCTGCATCACTCCGCCTTTCATCGGTCACCAGATAGGCACACCGAGAACATCAGATAGGCCCTGCAAAATAAACAGCTGCCTGCGCTTTACAGACAAGCGCAGGCAGCTCTTTCTACATGAATGCCTGGATGTCTACCCCGCAGGCAAGGCAAAGCGAAGCAGCAGGGACAGCCAGAGCATTTGCTGCCAGATCAGCTCTTGCTGCTGGGAAAGTAATAGGTAATCAGCGCGCTCGCGCCTTCCACTCCAGCCTTGCTTGACCATTCGCGGGCAAACTTCTCGCCCATCAGATCGAGTGTGCGGCGCAGCTCGTAGCTGGGCTGGCTGATCTTGGTGCCATGCTCCACCAACACGCGCTGGGCCGCATCATCCGCATCACGCGCCAGTTGCCAGCCGCGCGCCTCGGCCTGCCTGGAGGCGGCTTCCAACGACTTCTTGGCGTCTTCCGGCAACTTGGCCCAGTGCTTTTCACTCATCAGGATCAGGTTCTTGGGAATCCAGGCGCGCATGTCCACAAAAATGCCCATGGCGTTCCACGACTGGCTGTCCACACCAGTGGTGCTCGATGTCACCATCACATCGACCTGACCGCTCTGAATCGCCTTGGCCAGGTTATTGGCCGCCGTATCGACCGGCGTGGCGCCCGCAACCTGGGCAATGAACTTGGTAGCGTCGTTGTTGACGCGGAACTTCTGGCCCTTCACGTCTTCGAGCTTGTTGACCGGTGCACGCGCAAACAGGCCCTGGCCGGGCCATGGCGCGGTATAGAGCACGCGGATGCCCTGCTTTTGCAGCAAGGCTTCGATCGGCTGGCGGGTGGCTTCCCACAGGCGCTTGGCGTCATCAAAGCTGCGCACGATGAAGGGCAATGAATCAATGCCCAGCAGCGGGTACTGCTGCGCAAAATTGGACATGAAAATCTCGCCAATGGCCAAATCGCCTTTGCTGAGCGCGGGCATGACCTCGGTCATGGGCATCAGCTTGGCATTGGTGACCACATTGATCTGCAGCGCGCCCTTGCTCCCCTCCCCGGCCTGCTTGGCAAACTGCTGCAGGTTCTGCGTGTGGAACAGCGCATCGGTATAGGCGCCCGCGCATTGCAAGGTGGTGGGTGCGGCCTGCGCACTGGTGGGCAACCAGCCGGCAACGCCTGCCCCGGCGGCAGCGCCCAGCGTGGCCAGCAGCTGGCGGCGTGTTGGACGGGCAAGCGGCTCCAACGCCTCTGTCGCCACCGATGCATTAGCCTGTTTGTTGTAATCAACCATAAAACCTTTCCCTCGATGAAGTCCCGCTGGCCGCCAGAGCACCGCGTACTGTGCGAGTGCAAAAACCGTGTTCTGCCAGTCAAATTTGAATCATAGTCTTACATGACTGACAATTCGTCATAAAGCGCACGGAATCTACCGTGGAGACTTCAACTAGGCAATGCGCGTTTGCCTGGGGAGCGACATTTCTTGATATATGTCACGGCTAAGAGGCCACCCGCCTTCATGGACCCCTTGCACTGCCACGGTCACCGCGGCCTCCAGGGCGAAAAGCTTTTGCGATCCCCAAAAAAAAAGCTGCCCGCGCCAACCATGCAGGCGCGAGCAGCTCCTTCAGACCGCTGGGGTTTATGCCGCCAGTGCCGCGTTCAGGTCCTGTGCGCGGTAGTACTGGCCAAAGCGGTTGTCGATGAAATCCGCAAACCGGATGGATTCCTGGCCGATGAAGCCCTTTTGCGGCAGCACCTGGCCCGCCACCAGATCGAGTGCGCAGCAAATGCCAGCGGCCGTTGTCAGCTGGATGGCGGTGAGCGCATGGCCCGCAACCGTGGTGCCTACGATGCGGGCGGAATAGGATTCCTGCATCAGACGCTCGCCCTTGCGGCCCGTGGCACTGGCAAAGATCACGATCACATCCTGGCGCGTGGCGGGAATGGCGCTGTCGAAGATCTTGTTGAGCAGTTCGCGCTGGTCGCGCAGCTTCAACTCGTTGAGCAACAGCTTCAGAATGGCACAGTGGCCGGGGTAGCGGATCGACTTGTAATCCACATTGCGGGCCTTGCCGGCCCAGGTTTCGGTCAGTGTGCCCAGGCCGCCGCTGGTGTTGAAGGCCTCGTATTCGATGCCATCGAGCGCAAAGGTCTCCAGGCCTTCGAGCGCATGCACGGTCAGCGGTTCGCCATCCACCAGGGCCTCGCAGGGGTTGATGTATTCATTGATCAGGCCCTCGGTGCTCCAGGTCAGGTTGTAGCGCAAGGTGCCCTGCGGGTAGCGGGGCAATGCGCCCACCCGCATCTTCAGGTCGTGCAGCACGTCAAAGTGCTGGGCCACATCGTTGCCCACGATGCCGATGAAGCCCGGCGCCAGGCCGCATTGCGGCATGAGCACGCTGCTGGCCTTGGCCGCCAGCTTGCGAATCGCGTGGGTGGATTGCACGTCTTCGGTCAGATCGAAGTAATGCACGCCCAGCTTGGCGGCCAGGGTGGCCACTTCAATAGCCATGTGGAAAGGCAAGGCGTTGAGGACGGCAAACTGCCCTTGCATTGCCACAGCCAGGTCGTCTCCCTTGCCGATGTGCACCGTTTCCACGCCCAGCGCCGCAACGGCCTTGAGCTGGGCCTTGGACTGGTCTGCCATGCGCAGTTGGTAGCCGCCCGCTACCTGCAGCAGCACCGCCATCGCAAAGCCGATTTTTCCGGCGCCCAGAATGGTGACTTTCTTCACCTCCGTGTTCGCTGGCGTGCCCGTCTTGGCCGGGGCAGATGCTGCCGCCAGTGTCGTCGCCGTCGATTTGTCGGCTTTTCCCAGTTTTTTCTTGGCTTTGTCGCCCATGATTTTCTCCTTGAATCCGCAATCTGGATGGAGAAATGTTACAAGTAATTCATGTCAATATGAACGCATTAAAGCGTCATATTATTTGTTTTATATAGTCAATTTATCTTTTAATTTCGTCATTCATACCAAAATCAGCGTAAACCCGTAGCCCAATCCGCTTTGTGAAGAGGCCGCAGATGGGCCCTGGGGAGCCGCGTGCCGCCTGCGGCGCAGGCACAATGGCGATCCCTGCAACGCCCAAGCACACACCCATAACAAGCCGGGCATCCTTTTTCAGCGTTTTCTCATTGCCATGGCCGGTTCTGCATCCAACTCCATCCTGCGCTTTCTGCTTGCCCGCGATATCCGCAAAGGCAAGTCGCGCGAAGACCTGCTGGCCAAGCTGGAGGCTGCGGGCTTCAGCGGCGATCACGCCTTGAAGTTCATCGCCCAGGCAGAGCGCAAGGTATTGGCCCGCAACCGGCGCTGCGCGGTGATCTCCGCCATCGTGGTGCTCGTTCTGCTGGCCCGCCTGCTCTGGGGCCCTTACGCCGACCACCCCGACATGCAACTGCTGCTGGGCGTACTGGCGGCCATTTTTTCAGGGGCAGGCTTTTATTTCTGGTTTGTGGCGCGCTGGCAGGCACCTGCGGCAAAAGCGGCGGGCGCAGACCGCTGACGGTCCATTTTTCCGCCATCCCGTAGCCCATCACTCGCAAGCCATGGCTGGCTGATTTCCCATCGCCTCGCAGGAAGGCCCTGTGGGCGGGTACGGGTGCGGGCACAACCCGAGGGCTCCTTGGCGTTATCGCGCCGGCCATCTCCGCTGCGTGGGGGGGTTGGCAAGCCAGGGCTGTACAGCCATTCTCACCACGCCCTCCCCACGCCCTTTACACCCAATTGCGCCAGCCGCATAACGTGCTTTTCCCGTGCTCGAAAATACCTATCAGATATTTCAAATATCTCATTAATATATTTAACAACTTCAACCGGGCGATCCACATCTATATCAGGAGCACACGCATGAGCAATCCACGCTGGCAAGGCATCTTTCCTGCCGTCACCACCAAGTTCCACGCCGATGAAAGCATCGATGCCGAAGGCACGGCCCGGCACATCGATTTCCAGATCCGCAATGGCATCCACGGCGTCGTGACCTGTGGATCGCTGGGCGAGGCCAGCACGCTGTCGCTGGAAGAGAAGCTGGAGGTGGCGAAAATCGCGCTCGATGCCTCGGGCGGCCGCGTGCCGGTGCTGGCCAATGTGTCGGAAACCAGCACCCGCGAAGCGCTGCGCTACATCGACGGCGCCAACAAGCTGGGCGTGGCAGGCTTCATGGTGATGCCCTCGGTGATCTATGTGGCCGACTCCCGCGAGGCGATGGCCAACGTGCGCGCCATGGCCAATGCAGCCCAAAAGCCCATCATGGTCTACAACAACCCGGTCGCCTACCGCGTGGACCTCAAGCCCGAGCACTTTGCCGAGCTGGCAGACAACCCGTACATTGCCGCCATCAAGGAAAGCACCGGCGACATCCGCCGCATCACCGACCTGCGCAACACCGTGGGCGACCGCTACCAGTTGTTCTGCGGCGTGGACGATCTCGCATACGAAGCCCTGGCCCTGGGCGCTGACGGCCTGCTCGCCGGCGTGGGCTGCACCTTCCCGCGCGAGACGGTGGCGCTCTACGACCTGATGAAGGCCAAGAAGTTTGACGAAGCCCTCAAGCTTTACCAGTGGATGACGCCAATGCTGCACCTCGATGTCTCGAACAAGCTGGTGCAGAACCTCAAGCTGATCGACGTGCTGGCGGGCATGGGCAGCGAGCACATGCGCCTGCCGCGCATGCCGGTGGTGGGCGAAGAACGCGAGTTCATCACCCGCATCGTGAACCAGGCCCTGGCCACCCGTCCGGCCCAGTACCGCTCGGTCGACTGAACCGGCAGCCCGCCATGCCTTCACAAGAACATACAGGCAATGAAGCACTGGCGGGCCCGCTGTGGGCCCGCAGCCTGCAGGGGGCCTCTGCTGCCATCCTGGGCCTGGAGCGCTGGGCGCTGACCGGGCTCATGGGGTTGATTGCGGCACTGATTCTGCTGAACGTGGCCACGCGCTACAGCGGCATGCCCATCTACTGGGTAGACGAGGCGGCGGTGTATCTGGTGGTGTGGCTGTGTTTCATCGGTGCATCGGCCATGACCCGGCTGCGGCTGGACTTTGCCGTCACCTTGCTGACCGATGCCGTGGGCGAGCGCGCTGCGCGCTGGCTCAAGATGGCCGCCACGCTGTGCGTACTGCTCTTTGGCCTGGCCATGATCGCCATGTGCTGGGTCTGGCTGGATCCGGTGGGCATCGCCAGCTTCGGCTTCGACGCCAAGGCCTATGCCGCCGAGAGCTTCAACTTTCTCTACACCGAGCGCACGCAGACCCTGAACTGGCCCACCTGGGTGGTGCAGATCGTGGTGGCGCTGTTTGCCGTGAGCTTTACGGTGCATGCCGCCGCCAACCTGGCCGAAGACATGGGCGTGGTGCCGCGCGCCACCATCCAGGGGTTCGACCTGGGCAACGCCGAAGAAACCGTCAATTAATCGCCCGCCCGCACACCATGATCACCAGCATCTTCTTTCTTGCCATCATGCTTTTGGGCGTGCCCATTGGCGTGTGCCTGTGTCTGGCGGGCATTGTCTATATCGTCGACACGGACGCCACCGTCCTCTTCCAGTCCTTTCCCACACAGATGTTCGGCGGTGTGGACAGCTACGGCCTGATCGCCATTCCCCTGTTCATCCTGATCGGCGAGATCATGAGCAGTGGCGGCATCACCCGGCGCCTGGTCAGCCTGGCGATGGGCTTTGTCGGTTCGGTGCGCGGGGGGCTGGCCTACGTCAACATTCTGGCCAACATGATGTTGGCGTCCATCATCGGCTCGGCAACCGCGCAGGTCGCCATCATGAGCAAGATCATGGTTCCCGAGATGGAGCGCCAGGGGTACGACAAGACCTTTGCCGCAGGCGTCACCGTTTACGGCGGCATGCTGGGCCCCATCATTCCGCCTTCGGTGATGTTTGTGGTGTACAGCGTGCTCGCCCAGGTGGCCGTGGGCGACATGCTGATGGCGGGCATCCTGCCCGGCATTTTGCTGACGCTGCTGTTTTTCCTGGTGATCGCCTGCATGGGCTTCATCTACAACTATCCGCGCAGCGAGCGCAAGACCCTGCGCGAGCGTGCCCGCACCATCGTACAGGCATCCCCCACCTTGCTCATTCCCATCGTCATCGTCGGCTCCATTCTGGCTGGCGTTGCCAACCCGACCGAATCGGCAGCCGTTGGCGCACTGGTATCGGCCCTGGTGGGCAAGTTCGTGACGCGGGAATTTCGCTTTGCCATGCTGCCGCAGATTCTGCTGCGCTCTGCCGTGTATTCGGCCATTGTGCTGTTTCTGGTAGCGGCGGCAGCCGTGTTTTCGTGGCTGCTCATCTACGGCAAGGTGCCGCAGGCAGCGGCTGCGTGGATTCAGACCGTCGCCAAGGACCCGGTCAGCTTTTTGCTGCTCACCAATGTGATCCTGCTGGTCATCGGCACCGTGATCGACGGCATCCCCGGGCTCATCATGACCGTGCCCATCCTGCTGCCCATCGCCACCGAGATCTACCACATTGACCCGCGTCACTTTGGCGTGGTGGTGGTGGTGAACCTGGTGCTCGGCCTGATGTCGCCGCCGGTGGGCCTGTCCTTCTTCGTGGCCGCTGCCGTCACCGGCGCCAAGCCGGGCAAGATGTTTCTGGTCACCTTGCCGTTCTTCCTGATCTGCTGCATCGCACTGGTGCTGCTGTCGCTGTTTCCGCAACTTTCCCTGGCCCTGATCAAGTAACCGCAACTCCTCGAAAGGTGCTTTCCATGACCCATTCACGCCGCCGTTTTTTGCAATGCAGCGCTGCACTGGCAGCCCCCGCCTTCATCGGCCAGGCCCGCGCCCAGGCTAAGGAGTTCCGGCTGGGCCTGATCACGCCGGGCGGCCACTCCTGGAACCGCGCTGCGCTGGCTTTTGGGGAGCTTTTGAAGAAGGAGACCAATGGCCGCCTCTCGGCTGTCGTCTTCCATTCCGGCCAGTTGGGCAACGAAGCGGCGATGATGCAGCAGATGCAGACCGGCGCGCTGGACATGGGATGGATTCAGGCTGCCGAGCTGGGCTCGCGCGTCTCTACCATCGCCGCCATCAATGCGCCCTACCTGGTGCGCTCCACCACCGATGTCGCCAAGCTCGTGCGCCACGACGCCGCCCTCAAGCTGCTGGAAGTGCTGCCCAAGGAAACCGGCACCATCGGCCTGGGCTGGGGCATCACCGGCATGCGGGTGGTGTTTGCTACCAAGGACATCACCGGCGTCAAAGATATCAAGGGCATGAAGCTGCGCATCAACCCGACGCCCGCCTACCGCGACTTCTACCAGCAGCTGGGCGCAGCGCCCACGCCCATTCCAACGCCGCAGGTGTTTGACGCCATGGCCAACGGCCAAGTCGACGGCCTGGAAGCCGACATCGAACTATCGTGGAACCAGCGCTACGACAAGGTAGCCAAGGCCATGCTGCAGATGAATGCCCTGTTCATGCCGTTTGCGCCACTGGTGTCCGGCCGCGTCTGGGCCAAGCTGGACAGCAAGGACAAGGAGCTGATCCGCGAGCTGGTGCGCCAGTCTCTCGATGCGCAGATCAAGGACATCGTCACCACCGAGCTGGGCTTGATCGACAAGTTCAAGGCCACCAACTTCCCCATGCGCAGCGAGCCCTCGCTGGACGTAGCCGCCCTCGCCCGCGACTACGACAAGATCTGGCTGCCCAAGGCCCCCGCCATTGCCGAGCTGCGCAAGGTGGGCGCCTCGCTGTAAACCGCCCGCCATGCCCGCCGCACCAGCCCTTTCTTGATTGACAATGCCCTCCATGCAAGCAAGCAACTCCTGCGATGTCATCGTGATCGGGGCCGGCATCATCGGCGCCATGTCGGCCTGGTACCTGCAGCGCGAAGGCCGCTCGGTCACGCTGCTGGAGCACCAGCAGATCGCGCACGGCGCCAGCCAGGGCAACGCGGGCATTCTGGCCTTTCCGGAGGTCAGCCCCATGGCTGCGCCCGGCGTGTTTCGCAAGGTGCCGGGCTGGCTGCTCGATCCGCTCGGGCCGCTCAGCATCCGCCCCGCCTATCTGGCGCAGATCACGCCCTGGCTGTGGCGCTTCTGGCGGGCCAGCAGGCCGCAGGCCTATGCGCAGTCGCTCGCGGCGCAAACGCAGCTGATGCATCTGGCCCAGACGGAGATGCAGCAGGTGATGCGCGAGCGCGCGCTGCAATCGTATTTTCGGCAGGTGGGAACGCTCGATCTGTACGACACCGAGGCAAGCCTGCAAGCCGCGCAGAAGGACTGGGACAACCGCGCGCAGGCGGGGGCCCAATTTCACCGCGTGGGCCGCACCGACATCGACCACCTGCAGCCCGGCCTGGCGCCGCAGTTTCAGCACGGCATGTTCACCCCCGACGGCACGCAGGTGGGCAACCCCAGGCAATTGACGCAAGCGCTGGCACAGCTCGCCTTGCAAACCGGGGCAGTGCTGACCACCGGCCACGCCCGGGCGCTGTCCACCACGCCCACGGGCGCCCAGGTGCATCTGGCCGATGGCCGTGTACTGCAGGCCCGCACGGTGGTTGTGGCCTGCGGCGCCTGGAGCAAACCGCTGGCTGCCAGCCTGGGCGACAAAGTGCCGCTGGATACCGAGCGTGGCTACAACACCACGCTGCCGCTGCAGGGCTTTGCACTGCAACGCCAGCTCTACTTCAACGACCACGCCTTCGTCGTGACGCCGCTGGCCGACGGCATTCGCGTGGGCGGCGCCGTGGAACTGGGAGGGCTTGCACTGCCGCCCAACTTCGAGCGATCCCGCGCCATGCTGGGCAAGGCCCAGCGCTTTCTGCCGCAGCTCGATATCCAGGGCGGCACGCAATGGATGGGCTTTCGCCCGTCGATGCCCGACAGCCTGCCCGTCATCGGCACGGCCAGCGCCACCTCCAACGTCATCTACGCCTTTGGCCATGGACATCTGGGCCTCACGCAATCGGCAGGAACGGCCCGCCTGGTGGCCGATCTGGCCTGCCAGCGCACCCCGCCGCTCGCGCTGGCGCCCTTCAGCGCGGCGCGTTTTGCCTGAGCATTTTTCCGCCCCTTTTCAGCCACCCTCCCCGGAGCTTTCTGCCATGCACAAAATCCATATCATCGACAGCCATACCGGCGGCGAGCCCACCCGACTGGTGATCGATGGCTTTCCTGACCTGGGCACGGGCAGCATGGCCGAGCGCCGCGCCCTGCTGGCCGAGCGCCACGACGATTGGCGCGCAGCCACGGTGCTGGAGCCGCGCGGCAGCGACGTGGTGGTGGGAGCCCTGCTGTGCGCGCCGGTCAACCCGGCGCATGCCGCAGGCGTGATCTTCTTCAACAACAGCGGCTACCTGGGCATGTGCGGCCACGGCACCATCGGCCTCGTGGCCTCGCTCGCCTACCTGGGCCTCATCGGGCCCGGCGAACACACCATCGAAACCCCCGTCGGCAATATCTCCGCACACCTGCACGCAGACGGCAGCGTGAGCGTGCACAACGTACCGGCCCGGCGCTACCGCCACAACCTGACCGTGCAGGTGCCCGGCATCGGCGCCGTTACCGGCGACATTGCCTGGGGTGGCAACTGGTTCTTTCTCGTCAACGACCACGGCCAGCGTGTGCAAAGCGACAACCTGGATGCCCTCACCCACTACGCCTGGGCCGTGCGCCAGGCGCTGGAGGCGCAAGGCATCCGCGGCGACGATGGCGGCGAAATCGACCACATCGAGCTGTTTGCCCCGGACGACAGCGCCGACAGCCGCAGCTTTGTGCTGTGCCCCGGCAAGGCCTATGACCGCTCGCCCTGCGGCACCGGCACCAGCGCCAAGCTGGCCTGCCTGGCAGCAGACGGCAAGCTCGCGCCGGGCGCCGTGTGGCGTCAGGCGAGCGTGATCGGCAGCATGTTCGAAGCCAGCTACCAGCCAGGCGCCGAAGGCCAGGTGCTGCCTACCATCCGCGGACGCGCCCACCTCAGCGCAGACGCACATTTGTTGATAGAAGATGGTGATCCGTTTGCCTGGGGAATTAGGCTGTAGACTTTGCTGCGCGGCATCCGATCCGTTGTTTGACGCTGATGGCCTCACCGTCTGCCAGACATTCTTTCCGTATTCCATGAGCCCACGCACCGTCAAAACCAAGCCCCTTCCCCCTCCCAAGCGCCGGGCTGCCGATGTTGCATATGACGCCATAGAGGCCTTGATCTGCACACTGGAGTTGCAGCCGGGCAGCCCGGTGGTCGAGGCCGAAATAGCCGAGCGCACGGGTCTGGGGCGCACGCCGGTGCGCGAGGCCTTGCTGCGGATGGTGTCCATCGGGCTGATCGAGCCGCAGCCCCGGCGCGGCCTGTTGGTATCTGGCATTGATCTGGCGGGCCACCTGGACATCGTGGCCACCCGCCGCGTGTTGGATCAATTGATTGCCGCCTGCGCCGCACGCCGGGCCACCACCCAGCAGAGAGAGGAAATCGTTCGCTGCGCAGCCCTCATGCACGACGCAGCAGAGCGCGGCCGCATCGACGACTACATGCGCGCCGACCATGAGCTCGACACCATCAGCCACCTGGCCAGCCGCAATCTGCCTGCTGTCAACTGTGTGGTTCCGCTCATCGTGCAATGCCGACGCTTCTGGTATGCGTACCAGCACGCAGGCGACCTGATGGAAGGCGCCCGCGCCCATCTGGCGTTTGCACAGGGCATATCGTCGGGCAACGAGGCGGCAGCTGTCGCGGGCTCCAACCAGCTGATGGATTACCTGGAGCACTTTGCGCGCCGGATCATTGATCAATGATGCATCAGCGCTAAAGCATCAAACGCCAGCAGCCGTTCATTCAATAGCAAAACTGCCGTCAGCCATCCAGCATCGCGCGCATCCACGCGGGCAGATCGACGGCCTTCTGGCGATCAAAATCCACCCAGATCACCGTGGCGCCGCCGTTGGCATACACCACGCCGGGCTCGCCCACCTTCTCGATCTCGTACCAGGTCTCGAACGCCGTGCGGGCCGGGTCGCTCACAGACATCTTCACCACCAGTTGCGCCGGATACTCGATCTGGCGCAGGTAGTTGCAGAAACAATTGACGACCACCGGCCCCTGGTTGCCGTCGTGCGGCGTCTCGCGCGTGGAGCGCAGCCATTCGACTCGGGCGCTCTCCATGTAGCGAAAGTACACGGTGTTGTTGACGTGGCCAAGGCAGTCCATGTCTCCCCAGCGAACCTCCATGGGGGAGTCGTGCACCCAGCGTTTGTGATCAGGCAGCAGGATTTTCATGCCCGCCATCTTACGATCTGCAAGCCCCGGCTGCTGCACCGCAACAAGGCAGCCTGTCGCGGACTTTCAGCCACGCGAACCCGCCGTCTCAGAAAAACAGAGTGCTGACGCGCATTTACCGCAATAATCTAGGGCTAACCCTAGGAACCAAGCAGTTACCGCACTGCAACATACACATAAAATCCTTGGCATTGCATGACACCATGCGCGCAAGGCATGGCAGTGTGATTTGCCTGAGCGTTTTTCAAGAATTACGGATACGGAGCCCCGATGACCAACGAAGAAATACTGGCCCAATTTGGCCCCCGCGAGTCGATGGAGTACGACGTCGTCATCGTAGGCGGCGGCCCCGGTGGTCTGGCCACCGCCATCCGCTTGAAGCAACTGGCTGCGGAGAAGGGAACGGACGTCTCCGTCGTGGTGCTGGAAAAAGGCTCCGAGCCCGGCGCGCACACGCTCTCGGGCGCCATCATGGACCCCCGAGCCCTCACCGAACTCATCCCCGACTGGAAGGAAAAAGGCGCCCCGCTCACGCAACCCGTGACCGAAGACGCCATGATCTTCCTCACCGAGAAATCGGGCCTGCGCACCCCCAACTGGCTGCTGCCTCCCTGCTTTCACAATGAAGGCAATTACATCGTGCAGCTGGGCTACGTCGTCAAGTGGCTGGCCGACCAGGCCGAAGCCCTGGGCGTAGAAATCTTCCCCGGCTTTGCCGCGGCCGAAGTCATCTACAACGAAGACGGCTCCGTCAAGGGCGTGGCCACCGGCAACATGGGTGTGGGCAAGGACGGCAACCCCACCGATGACTTCCAGCTCGGCATGGAACTGCACGGCAAATACACCATCTTTGCCGAAGGCGCGCGTGGCAACCTGGGCAAGCAACTGATTGCCAAGTACCAGCTGGACGCTGGCAAGGACCCCCAGACCTACGGCATCGGCGTCAAGGAACTGTGGGAAATCGATCCCCAGCGCCACCAGCCGGGCTTTGTCATGCACACCGCCGGCTGGCCGATGAACAACGACACCTACGGTGGCGCCTTCCTCTACCACCTGGACGACAACAAAGTCACGCTCGGCTTCATTACCGGCCTCGATTACTCCAACCCCTATCTCTCGCCCTTTGAAGAGATGCAGCGCTGGAAGACCCACCCCAACATCCGCTACTACCTGGAAGGGGACGAGGCCAAGGGCATCAAGCCCGCCAAGCGCATTGGCTACGGCGCCCGCGCCATCACCGCAGGTGGCCTGATGAGCCTGCCCAAGACCGTGTTCCCGGGCGGCGCGCTGGTGGGTTGCGATGCTGGCTTTCTGAACGTGAGCCGCATCAAGGGCAGCCACGCTGCCATCAAGACCGGCATGCTGGCCGCCGAGGCTGCGTACGACGCCATCGTGGCTGGCCGCCAGGGCGACGAGCTGAGCGCCTACCCTGCAGCATTCGAGAAGAGCTGGCTGTTTGACGAGCTCAACAAGAGCCGCAACTTCAAGAGCTGGTTCAAGAAGGGACTGGTGACCGCTTCAGTCATGAATGGCTTGGAGCAGTTCGTGCTGCGTGGCAACATCCCCTGGACCCTGCACCGCGACAAGCCCGACCACGCCTACCTCAAGCCCGCGTCTGAATGCCAGCCCATCGAATACCCCAAGCCCGATGGCAAGCTGACCTTTGACCGCCTCTCCAGCGTGTTCATCAGCAACACCAACCATGCCGAAAACCAGCCCGCGCATTTGACGCTCAAGGATGCCACCATCCCCGTCAATGTGAATCTCGCCAAATTTGCCGGCCCCGAGCAGCGCTACTGCCCTGCCGGTGTGTACGAGTTTGTGGCCGACGAGGAAAAAGGCGGCTCGGCCCAGCGCCTGCAGATCAATGCGCAGAACTGCGTGCACTGCAAGACCTGTGACATCAAGGACCCGACACAGAACATCGTGTGGGTAACGCCGGAAGGCGGCGGCGGCCCGAACTATTCGGGCATGTAGGCCTCCTTCAACCCTCTCTCTCCCCATGGCCGGCAACGGCCATTTTTTATCCCCATTGCTCGTTGTCTATCGTATTGCCGTTGCCTTGCAGCTTTTGCGCGGGGGTGCGTTGTTCTCGCTGCGTCTTGTCTCCTTCAACGCGGATCAGGGGCGTAAAGCTGCCAGGCTCGCAGATGGTGTGGATTTGCAGCTGGTTTGTGCTCAGTGAGCACCAGTCGGTCTCCGCCCCAGCCGTAGTAGGTGGTTTTAGCATCGCCTATGAGGTTTCCATCTTGGTCTGCGTGCTGTACCTGTTTGGCCACTCTGCGCCCAAACGGGTCGTAGTGGTAGTTGGCCCCTTGCACCCGGGTGTCTGATTCGAGCGTATAGCGGATGAGGCGGTGGTGGCTGTCGTAGTGGTAGCGGTGCTCTTCGTTGCCTTCTGCCTTGTATTTGCGCCTGAGGTTGCCCCAGGCGTCATATTCGTAGTAGTACTCGCCGTCGTCCTTGATGCGGTTGTCCATCCATTTGGGCTCGCCGCCATGGGTGTCCTGCACGCTGCCCTTGCCCAGGAGGTTGAAGTTTTTATCCTGCATGTGCTGGCGCACGGTTTCATCCCAATCTGATTGCAGCGTCTGAACCTGCCTTTCTTCGAACAGGCGATTACCGGCGGGATCGAACCGGTAGTGCTGCGCAGGTAGACCCGGCTGGATTGCGCCTACCAGGCGCCCCGCTTTGTCGTAGCCATACTGGTGCAGGCCCTGGGCGGTTTCTATGCGGGTGAGCTGGCCAGCGGCGTTGTAGTGGTGCTGGCGTTTGAATGCATTGGCCTCGCCGATGAGTGGACTAGACGGATTCAAAACGATTCCTCCTATAGAGAAAAAGGCAAACGTAGCACTTCAATGTCCACTTCCAGAGCCACACGCAGAACAAGAAGTCCCTCGCAGGGCTTTGTTCATTCTGTGGCATCCCACAAACTAGAGTGAGCCGCTAACTGCAGCGAGCGCCCGATCCAGCGAAATCCCCATACGCGCTCCGCGTGCGCCCGCTGCAGGCCGGATTCAAGGCACCTCACGAGCTAATCCATGTCTCGTTAAGCGGTATTGCACTTCGTCCTTGAATCCGCCTTCAATCGCATGTCACATCCTCCCTCTTAATGCGAAAAATGCCATTCGACGCAGGGAGTACATTCTTATCACTTTTTGCAGAATACAACCAAAATACAATGATTGGATTTACACTTAAAATATCGCACCCATTCCTTAATATTCTTTTTATTTTTATTTCCCCTAAAACATGCTCTCCAGGCAGGATGGAAATCAATTCAGGATTGCTTCCCATCGGCATAAACAATGGTACAGGCGTAAACTCTTCCGAGTCAACAAATGCATACAACTGAATTCCTCTAATAAGCAAAGATGACGGCAAGGCATCCTTTCTAATTCTCATTTTGACAGGAGATTTATTCTCAAGATTAATCCGTATTACATCTTTACTCAAAGACAACTTCAGAGAATAATCCAAGACTGCCCCATTATCATTCTGCATTGCATGAGATGGATTGAATGCATTCATTGCTGCACAGGCAATAGCAAAAAAATAGTTGAAAATTCGTTTCATTTTATTTCGGATAAGTTCCAGCCTTAACCTTAGAGAGTCCATCCATAGTTGCACTTATCTCTGCCTCTATACCACGAACCGTGCACCCGGCTGGTGGATTTTTCAAAGCATCCTGCAGTATTGCCAACTCTAGCTCATGAGATTTCCTTTCCGAATCAAGACGTTCTCTTGCATCTGAATTAACAATTTGAGTAACTCCCTTATTCCCCTTACATACATTAGGATTGGCTTTAATTATATCCTTTTTGTGAGATTCCTCATGTGCTATCGTCGTTCCAAGAACATTTTGACAACACCCGGAATTACCTGCATTAATTTTTATATTTTCATTTTCACAATAAACTGTATTCATATTGAGTGGACTATCTGGATCAGAAGAATCTTTCGGGAAAGAATCCCCCAATCTCCACTCCAATCCTTTCGGATCAATTCGTCTAATAGGTGCACCCTTTGCATAATCATAAGTATTCATCCCCCCTAGCAACCCAATGGGATCCTGATTGATATAACTTCCTCTGACCGCATCGTAGTACCGATGCCGGTTGTAGTACAGCCCACTTTCGCTGTCCTCATGCTGCCCAGGCAGCCGGATGGGCTGCTCCAGGTTCTCGGGGTTGTATTGCGCAATAACACCTCCCCATGGCCCCACGCGGGCCGCCCAGGCGATCTTGCCCTGCTGGTCGATCAACGCCAATGGCGTGCCCAGGTGGTCGCATTGGTACAGGTGGATTTGCTGCTCGCGCCCGGGCGGCTTTTCATCCAGCATGGCCTTGAGGGTTTCGGGTTGCAGTTGCGCCTGCTGCATCCACTGTTGCGAGTCTGCGCTCAGTCTGTCTTCGCGCCATTCCTGCTCCAGGCCTTCGAGTATGGTCTGGGTCTTGCGATCCATTGTTTGGCTCTGGGCTTGCAGCTTTTGCGCGAGGGTGCGTTTGGGCTGCGCCTTGTCTCCTTCAACGCGGATCAGGGGCGTAAAGCTGCCAGGCTCGTAGATGGTGTGGATTTGCCGCTGGTTGTGCTCGGTGAGCACGAGGCGGTCTCCGTCCCAGCCGTAGTAGGTGGTTTTGGCATCGCCTATCAGGTTGCCGTCTTGGTCTGCGTGCTGTACCTGTTTGGCCACTCTGCGCCCAAACGGGTCGTAGTGGTAGTTCGCCCCTTGCACCCGGGTGTCTGATTCGAGCGTATAGCGGATGAGGCGGTGGTAGCTGTCGTAGTGGTAGCGGTGCTCTTCGTTGCCTTCTGCCTTGTATTTGCGCCTGAGGTTGCCCCAGGCGTCATATTCGTAGTAGTACTCGCCGTCGTCCTTGACGCGGTTGTCCATCCATTTGGGCTCGCCGCCATGGGTGTCCTGCACGCTACCCTTGCCCAGGAGGTTGAAGTTTTTATCCTGCATGTGCTGGCGCACGGTTTCATCCCAATCTGATTGCGGCGTCTGAACCTGCCGTTCTTCGAACAGGCGATTACCGGCGGGGTCAAACCGGTAGTGCTGCGCAGGTAGACCCGGCTGGATTGCGCCTACCAGGCGCCCCGCTTTGTCGTAGCCATACTGGTGCAGGCCCTGGGCGGTTTCTATGCGGGTGAGCTGGCCAGCGGCGTTGTAGTGGTGCTGCCGCCCAAGGGAGTCTTGCTCGCCGATGAGCGGGCTGTGCGTATGCACAGAGGTCAGGCGCGATAACGCGTCGTAGCTACTTTGGGTTTGCGTGGGGCCGAACTGGCGTTTCGTTTCGCGGTGGCGTTTGTCGCGTTCGAAGTCGATCACGCTTCGGCCATCCAGTACCACTCCATGCAGGTGGCCCGCGCCGTAGGTCTGCCATTCGATGGCGGCCAAGCCTTCGTAGTGGGTTTGCGATTCGATGCCCAGTGCGTTGAAGGCGCGCTTGACGGTATGGCTCCAGGATTGGTTTCCATCCGGCCCGGTAATGCACTGGATTTCTTCAATGTTGCGGCCTACGGGGTCACGGATGAATTCCACCGTGATGGTGTTGCCACCCAGCTCCGTCCGATGCCAGGGCTTTTGCAGCCTGCCGTCTTCGCCGTAGGCAAAGTGCTCCTGCTGGATGTCTTGGGGCCGCTCTTGCACGAAGGTCTGGCGCTGTAGCAAGCGGCCCATCTTGTCATATTGGTGGCGGCTGATCAGATTTTCATCCAGGCTTTGCGTTACTTCGCCTGCCGCGTTGTAGTGCCAGCCTTGCGTGCGGCCGTCGAAGTTGATCTGTTGGACGAGTCGGTCCATGGCGTCGTACGCGAATGTGGTGTGGGCACCGTTTTCATTGGTGAGTTGGGTTAGGCGCCCCGCTGTATCGTATTGGAAGCGTTGGACCAGTGGCTGGGCACGATCTGCGTACTGGTAGGTGATCAGTTGGCCCTGCGCATCGCGCCCGAATTCCACGCTGGTGCCATCGGCTGCGGTGACGCCGATCAGGTCTGCGGCAGCGTTGTAGGTATAGGTGGTGGTTTGGTTCAGCGCATTGGTGTGGGCCACGAGCAGGCCCAGGTCGTCGTACCGGCTGCTGCTGCGCGCGCCTTCTTCGCCAGTGGTTTCGGTGCGCTGGCCCCAGCGGTTGTAGCGGTAGCGGGTGGTGCTGCCCGAGCAGTCGGTATAGCTGGTGAGCAGGCCTGCCGCGCTCCAGGTGAGGTGCTTTTGACCTCCTTTTGCATCTTCAATGGCATTGGGCGTCTCGCTTTGCGGCTCGGCATAGCGATAGCGGGTTGTGTGGCCCAGGGCGTCAACACTGGCACTGGGCCGCCCCATTGCGTCGTATTCGATGTGTTCGCTTGCCCCTCCCGGGTTCGCAACATGAACGACTTGGCCATGGGCGTTGTAATCCCAACGGGTTTGCAGCCCGTCGGGTGAGGTGATGCCCAGGAGGTTGCCGGTGGCAACATCGAGGTCGTAGCGGGTCTCTCGCCCCAGAGCGTCGATGCTGGCGGTAAGGCGCCCGCTGGCGTCGAATCGGCTTTGCGTTGTGCTGCCATCCGGATGTTCTAGTTTGACCACACGGCGCAGGCCCGCTTCACCTTCGAAGTGGTAGGTTGTTTTTCTGCCAAGGCTGTCGGTGACGGTGGTGCAGTCCTGCGCATAGTCAAAGCGGTAGGACAGTGCTCCTTGCCGCTGCTGCTCGACCACCTTGCCTGCTTCGTTGTAGACATAAAGCACGGGGGGCCTGCCTTCATAGGCATGTGCCGTCATGCGGCCTGGCAGTTGAGGATGGTATTGAAAGGCTCGATTTCGATTGCCGTCTCGGCCATAAACAGCGATGAGCTCGCCCCGCGGACTGTATTCGTAACGAACCAGTGGATGGTGGGGCAGGTCTGGCTCATGCGGATCATGGGTCAGATATACCGCCATCAAACGCACGCCACAATCATCCCCCCAGCCCCCGGAGGCCTCGGTTGCCAGGCCCGCCAATGTTGTTTTGAGCTCCAGCCGATACTGACGCCCCACGCCATCCTGCACGGCAACGACATGCCCTTCTGCGCTACGCTTTAGCCGCAGCGAACGGCCAAAGCGATCATTGATTCCGAATAGATGCAGACGCTTGCCTGTCACCTGATCTGCCGGAGCAGTCGTGCCCAATACCCACCAGGGCCCTAGCAGGTTGTTGGTGACAAAGAAGAGCGCAGGATTGCGACGGTCGCCTTCATGCAGTCCCATCCACGCGAGATTCAGGCGAGAAACAGGCAGTTCTTTGTTGAGATCGAGCCGATCCAGCCCACCACGCACGATCCACAGATTCTCGCTACGGCTGTAGGCGGCCTGCCCTGGCGCAAGCGGGTCAAACCGGATGCTGCGGCCTTTGCTGTCGTTGAGGGTGAGCAAGTCTTGTGTCTGCAGCAAGCCGACTTCTGTGGGCAGCCACCAGCCCGGGCCCAGCAGTCCAACCGGCGCCGGGGTGTCGGTCTGGTAGCTGGAGTAGTCGCGCGAGACCACAAATGGCAACGGGCCGGGAAGCGCCAGATCGACTTCGCCGCTTTGCACCTTGGCACCCAGCATGGGGTTGACAGGGTTGCCTACCGATACGCCTCCTGGGCAGGTCGAGCAAGCTACGCCTCCCGATGATCCAATATGTACCGTGAGCGAGCCTTGTGTGATGGGCCCTCCGTGCTTGGTCATGTCTGTCTGGCGCGCTGCTGGCAAACCTGTCATGAAGAGTTCTCCGGATACTTGTTATTGGGTTGTTTTAAGGTTTGGCGCGTCTGCGCCTCTGTGCTGCCAGGCTTGGTCAGAAGTTGATGAGCGGCCCAGGGGATGGACTTGCTGCAGGGATTGCAGAGGCGGTCGCCGAGCCGCCCATCAACCCGCCCGCCATATTCAGCGCGCTGCTGACTGCCCCGAGCTTGCCTCCTGCCGCCGCACCCAGGGAGCTGGCTAGACCTGCCGCAGTGCTAGCCGCGCCCAATGCACCACCGCTTATGCCTCCAATGGCACCTGCCAGTCCACCCAGCCCGCCTGCGGCACCGCCCATGCCTACAAGGCCGCCCATCCCTGGCAGTGCACCTCCGTCAGCCCCCGCCACAAATGAATTACCGCCTGCGGGTGAAGCGCCCGAGGGAGATGCTCCATCGCCGGGTCCATCGCCAGAATCTTCATCACCCTTGGGGGTAGCAGGCGGCGATTGGCTCGCTCCGCAGTTCCACTGGATCATGCTTGCATCGCCATTGATCCCATCCTCGGCCTGCATTTCGATATGGGCCCCCTTGAGGTAGATGCCGCCATCGCTTTTAAGCACGATCTTGGCTTTGCCGCAAACCAGCTCAAAGTGGTCTCCAACGGTGTGCACAGAGACTTTGCCTACGCTTTCATCCTTACGCTCTCCCACCTTCAGCTCCACTTTTTTGCCGATGGTGGCCGAGTAGGTCTGACCGACCATGAGCTGTTTGGTCAGGCCCACTTCGCTCGCCTGCATCAACCCCACCAGCGAGTTCATGGCCAGCCCGACGTTGCGGCTATAGGCCATGCCAATGTTCATCATCTTGGCGATGCCGGTGTTCTCCATATAGGTGATACCGATCGTCTCTTTCTTGTTCAGGCCGATGTCTATGGTTTCGTTCTTGCCGACATCTTCCTTGCGGTTGTCGCCAATCGAGATAGTCTCGTTGTGGTCCACCCGCTCTTTGCGGTTCTGGTGGATGGTGATGGTCTCGTCCAGGTCCACCTCTTCGGTGCGCCAGCCGTGCACGTTGATCTTTTCATTTCGATCAACGATCTCGGTTCTGTCGCGGTGGATGGTGTTGAATTCGTCTCGGTCAATCGTCTTGCTACGATCTCTACCAACCCACTTCGACTCATCGTTCTCTACCTCGGTGAGCTGGTCTTTCTGCGCATGCAGCCACAGCTGCTCCTGGCCCGCCTTGTCTTCAAAGCGCAGTACATTGGCTGTGCCGGGGCTGTCCTT
>NZ_JACHKZ010000043.1 GCF_014207855.1 Comamonas odontotermitis
CAGTTTGTGGTGCGGTACTTGCGCCGACCCCAGTTCGTCTCACTCATCATCCGAGCCTACTACCGCTGCGGCCCGGATTTGTGCAACAAAGCCACACGCACCTGTCCATACCATGCAGCCCCACTGGCAGGTTCTAGAGAAGGGCGAGGACGATGAGTCCACCGTATGGGGGCTTCAAAGCATTACCTTGCATACGGCTGTGTCGGAGGCCGGAAGTCCATGGCCGGGCGAATGGCCGCCATGCCTGCCAGCAGCCGATGCCAGGCTAGCCCATGCAAACGAATGTTTTGGAGAACCCTTGATTCATGCGCAAGGCATTGCGCTCTACCAAATCAAGAGCCCATTGGGTGAGGACTGGATTGCACAGTGCGCTTTTACGGAAGAGGGACGTCTTCAGTACCTGACATTTGTCAAGATGCACGAGTGGAAGCCTCTGAATGGCGAGGGCGAGAATCCGCAGACAGCTGACACTCTGCCGTCACCCAAGTTGTCAGAAATTGGGCTGAGCGCTGCGGGCACATTGGCCCCGGCCAACGGGTGGTATGAAGCGCTGTTGCCTGCCGGGCACCCTATGCAGCCTTTTTATGCAAAGTCTGAAGTCCGGCTGGTGTACCGGGGGCAGGGCGAGCTTTTTCCCAAGCTGGGGGTGATGCCCGCCGATGACGAGGACTTGGTACAGTGGGCCTGGATAAGAGGGACTTAAGTCCGCTACCCACCGTCGCGGCGTAAAGGGGTAGTACGCAGGTTCTTATAAGGCGGCGAGGTACGCCAGTGCCGCCAGGGGCGCGGTCTCGGCGCGCAGCACCCGCGCGCCCAGGGTGACCGGAGCAAAGCCCTGGGCACGGGCCAGCGCTTCTTCGGCGGGGCTGAGGCCCCCTTCGGGGCCGGAGAGGAATACCACCGGCTGCGTTGCCACGCGCGCCTGCAAGGCCACGGGCAGCGGCTGCGTACCCTCGGCCAGCGACAGCACCAGACGCTGGGCGCCCGCCAGTGCATCTGCCCGGCTCCACTGCACCAGATCGACCGGCGCATGGATGACCGGCACCTGGTTGCGGCCACACTGTTCGCAGGCGCTGGCGGCAATGGCCTGCCAGCGCTCCTGGCGCTTGGTCGCCCGGTCGCCCTTGAGGCGCATCACGGAACGCTCTGCCTCCAGTGGCGTGATGCTGGCCACACCCAGCTCGGTAGCCTTTTCCACCAGCCATTCCATGCGCTCGCCCGCCGTGATGCCAGCCAGCAGATGCACCGCCACAGCCGCCTCGCGCTCCACGGCGGCATGGCTGTCGATGCGCACGGCCACATGGCTGCGGCCCATTTGCACGATGGTGGCCGCATATTCGCCTGCGGGCACGCCTGCCGTGCCGTTGAAGAGAGTGATGCCGTCGCCCGGCTGCATGCGAAACACTTGCACATGGCGCGCAGCCTCGGCGGGCAGATCCAGTTCGGCGCCAACGCGCAGCTCCACAGGGCAATAAAAACGGGGCATGTTTCAGGCCAGAAGTACTACAAATTCAATAGCTATTGGCGCTTGATGGTAGCTAGATGGTAAGGCGCCAAAGGTCGATTTCTATCCATTCCTGCCGCGCATCAGCCGCGGCCGATCACCCAGCCGCTCTGCTCCTCGATGCCCTCGATTTCCTGCACCAGGCGCAGCAGGGGTTTGAGCTCGCGGTAACGCGCCGCCGTGGCGCAGATGTACTGGATGAAGCGCGGTGCATCGGCCAGGTACCGGGGCTTGCCGTCGCGCAGGGTCAGGCGGGCAAAGATTCCGGCCACTTTCAGGTGGCGCTGAATGCCCATCCACTCGACTGCGCGGTAGAAATCACCAAAATCCTCGCCAAAGCCGCTGGCGCTCTGGGCGCCTAGCAGGCCTGCCTTGCGCGCCTTTTCCCAGTAGCGGATGGTGATGTCGATGACGAAGTCCTCGTCCCAGCTGATGAAGGCATCGCGGAGCAGGCTGGCGATGTCATAGGTGATGGGGCCATGGAGCGCGTCCTGGAAGTCCAGCACGCCCAGGGGGCTGGCAGGTTGGGCCGACGCGGCTGCACCCCATGGCACCATCAGGTTGCGCATCATGAAATCGCGGTGCACGAACACGCGGGGCACCGACAGGTTCTGCGCCACGATGGCGTCAAACGCGCCCTGCAGCACGGCTTGTTGCTTGTCGTTCAGCACCACGCCGCGGTGTTTGGCGATGTACCAGTCGGGAAAGAGCTGCAGCTCACGGCGCAGCACGGCTTCGTCGTACGGCGGCAGCACGCCTTCTTGCGATGCCTTCTGCCAGTCCACCAGAATATCGACGGCCTGCATGTACCAGGCATAGGCAGCACTGGGGTCTGCAGGGTTAAACTTCTCGATCACCGTCTGCGTGCCCAGATCCGACAGCAGCATGAAGCCATGGGCAGCGTCCCAGTCCAGAATCTGGGGCGCATTCAGCCCCGCCTGCGCCAGCAAGGCCTGCACCTTCACGAAGGGCTCGCTGTTTTCCTTGTCGGGTGGCGCGTCCATGATGATGCGCGTGCCGCCCTGGCTGCCATCAACCCGCAGGTAGCGACGAAAGCTGGCATCGGCAGAAGCCAGGCGTACGGTCGAGGGCACGAGGCCATGCTTGCCCGCCACGGCCTGCAGCCATGCCAAAAACAAGGCTTCGCGGGCGGGGTCGGCCCAGGTGACAGCCGTAACCACCGGTAAAGATTGCGCGGCGGTGTCAGTTGGAGCAGGCGCTGCAGAATTTGCAGCAATAAGGTCAGACATGGGGGAAATAGAATGGCTCATGGATAATGCAGATTCTACAAAGCCCCGCCGCCCCGTCGGGGCGCAGACCCGCCTGCATGCGCTGCATGATGTACAGGCCAGTGGCAATTTCCCATGGATATTCACGTTTTGACCGATGTGGCGCCCCGCTCGCCCCGCCCTGCCCGAAGCGCAGCCGGCGGCGCGCAGCGCATGGCGACAGCATCCACACGCTTTTCCACCACGGCCATCGCCAGCCTGTGCATGGCCATGCTATGGACGGCCCCGGCCATTGGCCAGACAGCGCCCGCGGCCTCTGCAGATGATGCAGGCCTGGTGCTGCGCACCAGCCCCCGCCTGCAGGAGACCCTGGGCTCCAGCCAGCGCGGCAAGATGCCAGTCTTCCTGGAAGGCGACGATCTGACCGGGCAGACCGCCGACATGACCACGGTCACCGGCAACGCCATGCTGCGCCGCGCCGACACCATGATCCGCGCCGACCGCCTGCGTTACTACGAGCCCAGCGACACGGCCTATGCGGATGGCAACGTGCACATCAACCGCGCAGGCAGCGTGTTTGACGGCACCGAGTTGCAGCTGCAGCTCGATTCGTTTGAGGGCTACTTCAAGGACGCCAACTACCGCCTGCTCCAGAACAACGCCTATGGCGTGGCCTCGCAGGTGGATTTCATCGACCGCGACCGTTCGGTGGTGCACCAGGGCACCTACACCACCTGCCAGCGCAACGACGAAGCGACTTGGACACCGGACTGGATGATCCGCGCCGACAAGATCAGCATCGACACGCTCGAAGAAGTGGGTGTGGCCGAGAATGCCGTGCTCGAATTCAAGGGCGTGCCGATCCTGCCCGTTCCGCGCATGAGCTTTCCGCTGTCGGAAAAGCGCAAGTCCGGCCTGCTGCCGCCCACCATGTCGCTGGACAGCGACAGCGGTTTCACCTATTCGCAGCCGTACTACTGGAACATCGCGCCCAACCGCGACGCCACCATCACGCCGACGGTCATGCTCAAACGAGGTGCGGCGCTGGCCGGGGAATTCCGCTACCTGGAGCCGACCTACAAAGGCACGTTGGCGGGCCTGTACATGCCCGGCGACAAGCTGCGCGATCGGGACCGCTGGTCGTGGCTGTGGCAGCACACCAGCACCCTGAATTCGCCCATCGGCGGCCTGGGGCTGAACATCAACCTCAAGCGCGTCAGTGACTCGGACTACTGGCACGATTTCCAGAGCAATGGCTACAAGCTCAACGAGCGCCTGCTCAACAGCGAAGCCTCCGTCAGCTGGTCGCGCGACGACCACAGCCTGCTGCTGCGTGCGCAAAAGTGGCAGACGCTGCAGGATCCGCTCTCGCCGATCGTGCCGCCGTATGACCGCATGCCGCAGCTGCAGTACCGCTACACTCCGCAGAACCTGCCGTTTGGCCTAGAAGCCAGCTTCGAAGCCGATGCAACGCGTTTCCGTGCCGACGACAACCTGCTGCGCCAGCCCAATGCCGACCGTGGCTACATGCAGGCCGAAATCAGCCGCCCCTTCGTGGCGCCGCAGGGTTTCATCACGCCCAAGCTGATGCTCAACTCGCGCCATTACAGCTTTGACAACTCACTCTACAGCACGGTGAGCAACAAGAGCCTGACGATTCCCACCGTCAGCCTCGACAGCGGCCTGGTGTTCGAGCGCAACACGCGCCTGTTCGGCCGCAATCTGATCCAGACGCTGGAGCCCCGCGCCTTCTACACCTACACACCCTACCGCGACCAGAGCATGGTGCCGGTGTACGACACGGCGCCGTACGACTTCAGCTTTGCCACCATCTTCAGCTCCAACTCGTTCAGTGGCTACGACCGCATTGCCGACAACAACATGCTGACCGTGGGCGCCACCACGCGCTTTCTGGATGCCGACACCGGCGCGGAAGCTGCGCGCTTTGGCATTGCCCAGCGCCTGCGCTTTTCCGACCAGAAAGTCGTCATGCCCGGCGCCAGCCCGGCAAACGAGCGCTGGTCGGACATCATGCTGGGCGCCGGCATCAACTGGACGCCGAAATGGGGCTTTGACACCACCGTGCAGTTCAACCCGGACAACGGCCGCTCGGTGCGATCCACCATGTCCGCCCGCTACAAGCCTGGCGACTACAAAACCCTGGCCGTGGCCTACCGCTTTCAGGCACAGACCAGCGAGCAGTGGGATGTTGGCTGGCAATGGCCGGTTGACCAGATCTTCAGCGACGGCGGCAAAAAAGCCAAAGGCGAAGGCCGCTGGTACACTGTCGGCCGCCTGAACTACAGCATGCGCGACAAGAAACTGGTGGATTCGGTCATCGGCCTGGAATACGCCGGTTGCTGCTGGAGCAGCCGCGTCGTGCTGCAGCGCCTGCAGAATTCGCTGGTACAGGCCAACACCAAACTGTTGTTCCAGATCGAGTTCACTGGATTGACCCGCCTCACGCTCGGTTCCGACCCCCTGGTCAGCATGCGCGACAACGTGCCCGGCTACCAGATGCTGCCCACCGGCAAGGGAGCGGCCGTTCCCAGCCGCTTCAGCAATTACGATTGATGCATTCGAACATGAAACAACGCATTCTTACCTGGAGCGCAGCCTGCAGCCTCGCGCTGCTCGCCACGGCTACTTCGGCACAAGGGCTCAAGGCAGCCAATGACAAGGGAGCTGGCGGCATGCGCCTCAAGGAAGCAGCAGGCGCTGGCATCAGCGCGCCCGCAGCCTCCCGCAGCACGCAATTGGCGCCTCGCTCGGCAGATTTCATCGTCGCCGTCGTCAATTCCGAGCCCATCACCAATGTCGAAGTGCAGCAGCAGTACGACCGCATGGTGGCGCAGGCCGAAAGCAGCAACGCGCCCACGCCTTCGGCGCTGCGCCGCCAGGCCCTGGAGATGCTGATCGCGCAAAAGATCCAGCTGCAGATGGCTGCCGAGCGCAACATCTCGGTCGACAACTTCACCATCCAGCAGGCCGAGGAAAACGTCGCCCGGCAAAACAGCCTGACCATGCCGCAGCTGCACGAGCGCCTGCAGCGTGAAGGCATTCCGCTCGCCCAGTTCCGTGCCGATCTGAAAAAGCAGCTGACGATCCAGAAGCTGCGCGAGGTGGAAGTCGATGCCAAGGTCAAGGTCAACGACCTGGAGGTAGACCAATACCTGCGTGAACAAAAGGCCAAGGCCGGCGTGGCCGATTCGGCACTGCAGCTCAACCTTGGCCACATCCTGGTGGCGGTGCCGGAAAACGCCAGCCCCGATGAAGTGCAAAAACTCCAGGCCAAAGCCCAGGCTGCCGTGGACAAAATCCGCGGCGGCGAGAGCTTTGACAACGCCGTGCGCGAATTCTCCGACGTTCCTGATGGCAAGGGCGGCGGCGCCATGGGCCTGCGCCCTGCAGATCGCTACCCCGAGCTGTTCGTCAACGCCACCAAATCCACGGCCGTCGGCAGCATTGCCGGCCCGGTGCGCTCACCTGCAGGTTTCCACGTTCTCAAGGTGCTGGAAAAGAACTCCGGCGAAGTACCTGCCATCGTCACCCAAAGCCATGTCCGCCATATCCTGCTGCGCCCCGGCCCCAAGCTGACGGAAGCGCAGGCGGTGGAGCGCCTCGAAGACTATCGCCGCCGCGTGATGGACCGCCAGGACACGTTTGAAGAGCTGGCGCGCCGCTACTCGGAAGACGGCAGCGCCAAGAATGGCGGCGACCTCGGCTGGACCAATCCGCATCAGTTCGTGCCCGAGTTCGAAGAAGCCATGAACGCCTTGCAGCCCGGCGATATCAGCCAGCCGATCGCTTCGCGCTTTGGCATCCACCTCATCCAGCTGGAAGGCCGCCGCGAAGCCAAGCTGAACCAGCGCGAACAGCGCGATCTGGTACGCAATATCGTGCGCGAGAAAAAGCTGGAGCAATCCTTCAACACCTGGGCGCAGGAAGCGCGCGCTCGCGCCTATGTGGAATACCGCGATCCGCCACAGTAACCAGCCTGGATGACCCTGCCTGCTGCTTTGTCAGTGCGGCGGTGTCATCATCGGTAAAGGCCGCAGGTCTTCCCTTATTTTTCAGGCGGTGCTTTGGCACCGCTTTGTCATTGCATGAAACATATCCCCCGCAAACGCTTTGGCCAGAACTTCCTGACCGACGGCGGCATCATCGACTCCATCGTCCAGGCCATCCACCCGCAGCCGGGCCAGCCCATGGTCGAGATCGGCCCCGGCCTCATGGCACTCACCCAGCCCCTCGTCGAGCGCCTGGGCAAACTCACCGTGATCGAGCTGGACCGCGATCTGGCAGTACGCCTGCGCCTGCGCCCCGAGCTCGACGTCGTCGAATCCGACGTGCTCAAGGTGGACTTTCGCGCCATTGCCCAGCGCCTGGGGGTGCCCAAGCTGCGCGTGGCGGGCAACCTGCCCTACAACATCTCCAGCCCCATCCTGTTTCACCTGCTAGAGCAGGTGGACGTGGTGCAGGATCAGCACTTCATGCTGCAAAAAGAGGTGATCGACCGCATGGTGGCCCGGCCGGCCACCTCCGACTATGGGCGCCTCACCGTGATGCTCCAATGGCGCTACGCAATGGAGAACGTGCTGTTCGTGCCGCCAGAAAGCTTTGACCCGCCCCCAAAAGTGGACAGTGCCGTGGTGCGCATGGTGCCGCGCGAGCAGCCCGCGCAGCTCAATCCCAAGTTGCTCGAAGAGATGGTCCAGGTCGCCTTCAGCCAGCGACGCAAGATTCTGCGCAACACTCTTGGCAAATGGCTGGAGCAAAAAGGCTTTGCTGGCGACTTTGATCTGCAGCGCCGCGCCGAAGAAGTACCTGTGGCCGAATACGAAGCGTTGGCGGCCCATTTTTCGTGATTGAAAATTGATAGCGTCATGTGCTTGCCAGTTGGACGCTGAAATCGTACTTGCATCAAAATTTCGGCAAAAAAATGCCCGGCTTGACCGGGCGTTTTTGCAGGTGAAAGCGTGCCGCTCTACAGAAACGAATAAAAGCAGCGAAACGGAATCTTGCGCTCTGCCCAGTATTCGGCAGCATCCATGAAAACGTCGAGCAGTTGTTCACGCGCTTCGCGGTCAAACTTCATGGCAGTCGGAATCTGGTCCAGCACCACGACAAAGCCAGGCTGGGGGCCACTTTTGTGCAGCGGGTCGGTCAGGCAGTCGTACAGCGCATCAAAATTCTTGCCATAGTGCGGCGGAAAGTAGAACTGCATGCCGATCAGCTCCAGCACATCGGCCTTGGAGAGGGCATGCGCCAGATTGGCATACAAAAAATGCTGGCCCAGAGCCTGGGCCGCATCCCGCAAATCTTCCAGGCGGTAGGCGCGGATGGCCTGCACGATGTTCGGTCGCACAAAGCGCAGCGGCGTATCCTGTACCTGACGAAGTGGAGCGTCCATCTCCGTAGCTCTTTCCATTAGCATCTTGAAAAACCATGCCCCATCAGGGGTTCCATTGGCATTGTTGACCTACCCGATCCCTCTGCGCAAGCCGTTTCTTGCGGAAAAGCGACATAGGACTGATCTGACTCACTCATTCACAATACGGCGAAAGCTGTTGTAGTGATCACTGGTGTAGTAACAGGTGTCTGGCACCGTCGGCACCTGGCCGCCGCAGACAATGCGGCGTGCGCCTCGGTCACGTGAGCCTGGGGTTTTGACGGTGTATTCGCGGTAATAGCCGCGTTTTTGCCGGGGCAAAATACGCTCGCGGTTACCAAAAACCACCCCGTCCTTCTCATGCGGGAAAGGGCCGCCGTCCAGAATCAACGCATAGGTCTTGCGCCCCTGCACGGGCAGATCAGCGAGAGTGACGGTATCCAGCCCATCGCCAGAAAACAGCCCGCCACGCGCCTGCGCCAAGCCCGGCGCCAGCATGACACTGGCGCTCGCCACACACACCATCACAGACCGGCGGGCTATCGAAGCCAGTGCATTCAGCATTCACGACACCTTTCAGAATTACGGGTTATCCCGAAATTCAGCCAGCCAGTGTGACGGATTACCCCCCAAAATGCAAGACGCCTGCCCAAAATTTGAGCAGGCGTCTCAGACTTTCACCATTCAGCGGCCCGAAAACGAGCCGCTGAAGAGTATCAAATCGTAGCTATCAGCGGGCAAAATTCGCGTCTGCAACCGCAATTGCCGTCATATTGACGATACGGCGCACGGTAGCGCTTGGCGTCATGATATGAACGGGCTGCGCAGCACCCAACAGGATGGGGCCAATCGCAATATTGCCGCCCGCCGCCGTCTTGAGCAGGTTGTAGCAGATGTTGGCCGCATCGATATTGGGCAGCACCAGCAGATTGGCGCTTCCCGTAAGCGGACTGTTGGGCATCACATTGGCGCGTTGCTTGGGATCCAGCGCCACATCGCCATGCATTTCGCCATCCACCTCAAGCCATGGTGCCTGCACCCTGAGCAGGTCGAGTACCTGGCGCATCTTGACGGCGCTGGGCTGGTTGGACGAGCCAAAGTTGCTGTGCGACAACAACGCTGCCTTGGGCTTGATGCCAAAGCGCGTCAATTCCTCCGCCGCCATGATGGTGATTTCGGCCAGTTGCTCGGCAGTCGGGTCGTAATTGACGTGCGTGTCCACCAGAAACACTTGGCGGTCCGGCAGCAGCAGGCCGTTCATGCAGGCGAAGGTGTCCACACCGGCGCGGCGGCCGATCACCTGCTCGATGTACTGCAGGTGGTGCATGGTCTGGCCCCAGGTGCCGCAGATCAGGCCATCCACCTCGCCCTTGTGCAGCAGCATGCTGCCGATCAGGCTCAGGCGGCGGCGCATCTCGATCTTGGCAATCGGCACGGTCACACCCTTGCGTTCCGTCATTTGGTGGTAAGTTTGCCAAAAATCACGGTAACGGTGGTCTTGTTCCACGTTCACCACATCATAGTCCACGCCTTCCTTCAGGCGCAGACCGAATTTCTCAACACGTTGGGCAATGATGGAGGGGCGGCCGATCAGGGTCGGGCGAGCCACGCGCTCGTCCACCACGATCTGCGCCGCACGCAAGATGCGCTCTTCCTCGCCTTCGGCGTAGGCAATGCGCTTTCTGGCAGCTTTCTTGGCGGCCATGAAGATGGGCTTCATCGCGGTGCCGGAAGCGTAGACAAAGGTCTGCAGGTGCTGGCGGTAGGCGTCCATGTCCTGGATCGGGCGCTCTGCCACGCCACATGCAGCAGCAGCTTCGGCCACTGCAGGGGCGATCTTCATCATCAAGCGCGGGTCAAACGGCTTCGGAATCAGGTATTCCGGGCCAAAGGAAAGATCCTGGCCCGCATAGGCGTTGGCCACTTCCTCGGTCTGCTCTGCCTGTGCCAGATCGGCAATGGCATGCACCGTGGCAATTTCCATCTCGGTGGTGATGGTGGTGGCGCCACAGTCGAGCGCACCGCGGAAGATGTAGGGGAAGCACAGGACGTTGTTGACCTGGTTCGGATAATCCGAGCGACCGGTTGCCATGATGATGTCATCACGCACGGCCTTGGCGTCTTCGGGCGTGATTTCGGGGTTGGGATTGGCCAGCGCAAAGATGATGGGGCGCGCAGCCATGCGCTGCACCATGTCCGGCTTGAGCACGCCGCCCGCAGACAGGCCGAGGAACACGTCTGCGCCATCAATCACCTGCGACAGCGTCCGTTTTTCGGTATCTTGCGCAAAAAGAGCCTTATCTTCATCCATCAGCTCGGTACGGCCCTTGTAGACCACGCCAGCGATATCGGTAACCATGACGTTTTCGCGCTTAAGGCCGATCTCCAGCAGCAGGTTCAGGCAGGCAAGCGCTGCCGCACCTGCGCCCGAAGCCACCAGCTTCACCTCATCGATCTTCTTGCCCGCCACCTTGAGCGCGTTGACCATGGCTGCGGCCACGGTGATGGCCGTGCCGTGCTGGTCGTCGTGGAAGACCGGAATATTCAGGCGCTTGCGCAGCTCGCGCTCCACAAAAAAGCACTCGGGCGCCTTGATGTCTTCCAGGTTGATCGCCCCAAAGGTGGGCTCCAGCGCGGCAATCACATCCACCAGCTTTTGCGGGTCTTTTTCGTTGATTTCGATGTCAAAGACGTCAACACCAGCGAATTTCTTGAACAGGACGCCCTTGCCTTCCATCACCGGCTTGGATGCCAGCGCGCCGATGTCGCCCAGGCCCAGCACCGCCGTACCGTTGGAGATCACGGCCACCAGATTGCCACGGCTGGTGTATTTGAAAGCAGCAGCGGGGTCTTTGACAATCTCCTCGCAGGGAGCCGCAACGCCGGGCGAATAGGCCAGCGCCAGATCGTGCTGGTTGGCCATGGGTTTGGTGGCTGCAATCGCCACCTTGCCAGGGCGGGGAAACTGGTGATACTCCAGTGCGGACTGGCGCAACAGGGCACGTTTATCCACCGCGGTCGGTGTTGAATTCTTATCAGTCATAGCGATCTCCGGCATCACTCAGTATTCACAAATAAGGCAGCTGGCAGGAATGTGCATTCAAGGCCGGAAACAAGGTGGGCATTCCCGGCAATCCATGCACAAGCGGTTGAAGGCAACTCCATCAACAGGCCGCAAAGCCTTGCGGTCTATACACAGCGCCACTGCAAGCCATTGTAGGCGCAGGCCTCATCATGCCGCATTAGCAACGCCGCCAAGTCCTATGAAAAAGAGTTATGACCTTTTGTGACGGACTCGCTGCACTGCAGCAAAATGACCCAGCTACTGGAAAGCACTTGTGCGCCTTGCGGAACGGGTGTTCGGCTGCACAGCAGGGGGTTGCTGCCGATAGAATGCATATTTGCGCTATTTTGGCCGCTTGGGCCCACCTGACATGGATTTGCTGCTACTGGTTCTTCTTATTTTGGTTGTGAGCTTTGTGCTGCGCACCAAGGCCCAAAAGCAGCGCATTGCCGTGCTGGCGCATTTTTTGCGCAATTACGACATTGAAAAGCTCATGGAGCGCCTGGTGGGCAGCTACATGCGAGCGCTTGACGAAAAAGACCCCGCGCGCCAGCAGCAGATCTGGGAGCTGCAGCAGCCCGTGGAAAACAGCCTGGCGAGCCAGTTTGGTAATTTTGCCGACGCACTGGCCAAGGCGCCCGAGCCCGCCAACGGCGCCACCTTCCGTATCGGCACCCAGGCACTGGGTTTTCCGTTTGCCAAGCTGATCGAAAAGCTGCAAGGCGACAAGGGCAGCTTTGACCTGCGCACCGCCATTCGCATCCATGCAGACGGCATTGCCGCTGTAGTAGCCAATGCCGAGGGCCGCAGCCCCAAGGAGCGGGCCTACACCTTGCTGGCAGAGATGTACCTGATGCAGCACACCTGCCACTGGTACTGCAAATCCAAGGCTGTAGCCTCCGCGCGCATGCAACTGCGCAACCAGACCAGCTACGAGCAAGTGGTGCAAAGCGTATCGCCCGCCACGCGCAACGCCTATCTGGCGCTTACGGGCCAGCGCTAAGAATTCTCTGCAAAACGCCCTGCCGTGGTCTGAACGCGGTCTCGGGTGGTCTACTTCCACCCCCTCTGGGGAGGGCTCTGCAAAGGGTTCTGAAGCGCCCACCAGAACCCGCGGTTTCCCCCGCAATCCTGCGTGCAATTGCCGCCATCGGCTGACAACGCCACAGCTCCTTGCCCCTCACAATGGTTCTACCGAGCGTTTGCCGCGGGCACGCCTGTTGACTAGAAAAAGGGGGAACCTATGCCACGATTTCCGCAAACGGCCCTGGTGGCCATGCTGCTGTCCAGCGCCGCACTGCTGAGCGCCTGCGACCAGGCGCATTCCGTTCATGCCTCGGCACCGCCTGGCACGGTGGCAGCGCAGATACAGCCCGTACCCGACAAGCCCCTGTTCAACGACCCCATCGTCAAGTCGCACGATGTGCTGCCGCATGCCAAGGCCGATACCCAGGAGCCCTTGCCACCCGCAGTTGCACTGGCATCGGCCACTGCCGCCAGCCCTGGTGCAGCCCCCACCGATGCGCAGGGCGGAGGCGTCAACCCCGCCGCGGGCATGGGCGCTGCCATCACCGACAGCAAGGGCGCGCAGCACGACGGGGACGGAAAATAGGCCACGCGGCGTAGAGTGGCACGGCTCGCCGCCCGCAGAAGCAAAAACTATTATTTTGGTAGCTATACGCGCTTAACGGATAAGCGCCAATGACCACTGGCGCCATGCCAGCACCATGAATGACGAGCCCAAGCCGGTAGGGCCTGCATTCACCATGACAAAGGGCGCCCGTGGGCGCCCTTGGTTTGGTTCTTGCCTCAGACTGCGCTCAGCGGCTGCTGGGGAAGCTGAACACCGCGCCTTCGCGCACACCTGCCGAGGGCCAGCGCTGGGTGATTGTCTTGCGCTTGGTGTAAAAGCGCACGGCATCGGGGCCGTAGGCGTGCAGATCGCCGAACAGGCTGCGCTTCCAGCCGCCGAAGGAGTGGTAGGCCACAGGCACTGGCAGGGGCACGTTCACGCCCACCATGCCAACCTGGATGTGGTCGGTGAAGTAGCGTGCTGCCTCGCCGTCGCGGGTGAAGATGCAGGTGCCGTTGCCGTACTCATGGTCGTCGATGAGCTGCATCGCTTCCTGCAGCGTCTTCACGCGGACGATGCCGAGCACAGGGCCGAAGATCTCTTCCTGGTAGATCTTCATGCCGGGCTTGACGCCATCAAACAGGCAGGGGCCAAGGAAGTAGCCTTCTTCGTGGCCCGCCACCTTCAGCGTGCGGCCGTCGATCAGCAGTTGTGCACCCTCGGCAACGCCGCTGTCCACATAGGCCTTCACCTTTTCGAAATGCGGTTTGGTGACCAGCGGGCCCATGTCGTTGGCGTTGTCGGTACCGGGGCCGACTTTCATCTTGGCGATCTCGGTCTTGAGGCCGGCAATCATCTTTTCAGCGACCTCGTCGCCCACGCAGACGATCAGCGGCACCGCCATGCAGCGCTCGCCGCAGGAACCATAGGCGGCGCCCATCATGGCGTTCACCGCATTGGCGACATCGGCATCGGGCATGACCACGGCGTGGTTCTTGGCGCCACCCAGGGCCTGCACGCGCTTGCCGCTCTTGCAGCCTTCGCCATAGATGTATTCGGCAATCGGGGTCGATCCGACAAAGCTCACGGCCTTGACGCGCGGGTCGTGCAGCAGCGTGTCCACCGCCTCCTTGTCGCCATTGACCACGTTCAGCACGCCCGGCGGCAGGCCCGCCTCCAGCGCCAGCTGGGCAATGAACAGGGCACTGGTGGGGTCCCGCTCGGAAGGCTTCAGCACAAAGCTGTTGCCGCAGGCCACGGCCATGGGCCACATCCACAGCGGCACCATGGCTGGAAAGTTGAACGGCGTGATGCCTGCCGTAACGCCCAGCGCCTGGAACTCGCTCCAGCTATCGATATTGGGGCCCACGTTGCGGCTGTGCTCGCCCTTGAGCAGCTCAGGTGCGTAGCTGGCGAATTCCACGTTCTCGATGCCGCGCTGCAGCTCGCCATGTGCATCGGCCAGCACCTTGCCGTGTTCGGCGGTGATCATCGCGGCGATCTTGTCGGCGTTTTCTTCCAGCAGCACCTTGAGCTTGCTCATCACACGCGCACGCTTGAGCGGCGGCGTGTTGCGCCATGCGGGGAAAGCCTTTTCGCCCGAGGCGATGGCCGCTTCTACCGTGGCCTTGCTCGCCAGCTCGACGCTCACGGTCGATTGGCCGGTAGCGGGGTTGAACACGGGCTGCGTGCGGCCGCCATCGTGCACGATCTTGCCGTCGATCAAGTGGCCAACGGTGGCAGTCACATTCTTGTCGTGGTTCATCACAATCTCTCTTGGATTCAAATCAAAAACGGCGCCAGCGCCCTGTACAAGAGCGCCGGCAGCTATAGGTTTTATGACAATCAGTTGGTTTCCGCCAGCGCATCGCCCAGGGCGTTGATCAGGCGGTCGATTTCGGCCTTTTCGCTGATGAACGGAGGCGCCAGCTGGATGGTGTCGCCGCCATAGCGCACGTAGAAGCCCTTGTCCCAGCACTTCATCGCGATCTCGTAGGGGCGCTTGGCAGGCTCGCCAGGCACTGGCGCAATGGTAAAGCCCGCTGCCAGCCCATAGTTGCGGATGTCGATGATGTGCTTGGCGCCCTTCAAGCTATGCACGGCGTTTTCAAAGTAAGGCGCCAGGGCCTTCACGCGACCGGGCATGTCTTCCTTCTCCAGAATGTCCATCACCGCCACGCCCGCTGCGCAGGCCACCGGGTGGGCCGAGTAGGTGTAGCCGTGGGCAAACTCCAGCATGTATTCAGGCCCGCCTGCGGCCATGAAGGTGTCGTAGATTTCCTTGGTGACTACGCAGCCGCCCAGCGGTTGCGCACCGTTGGTCACCTGCTTGGCAAAGTTCAGGATATCGGGCACCACGCCAAAGGCTTCCGAGCCCGTCCAGGCGCCGCAGCGGCCAAAACCGGTGATCACTTCATCAAAAATCAGCAGGATGTTGTTCTGCGTGCAGATTTCGCGGATGCGCTCCAGATAGCCCTTGGGCGGAATCACCACGCCTGCCGAGCCAGAGAAAGGCTCAACGATCACGGCTGCGATGTTGCTCGCATCATGCAGGGCGATCACATCAAGCAGCTTGTCGGCCAGCGCGCGGCCACCGTCTTCAGCCATGCCCTTCTGGAAGGTACCCGCCGGCGGCTGAGTGTGGGGCAGGTGATCTGCCGCAATGCCCTGGCCAAACATCTTGCGGTTGCCGCCGATACCGCCTACCGAGATGCCGCCGTAGTTGACGCCGTGGTAGCCCTTTTCGCGGCCAATCAGCACCGTCTTGCTGGCCTGGCCCTTGAGGCGCCAGTAGGCGCGCACCATCTTCAGCGAGGTGTCGGCGGCTTCCGAGCCCGAGCCGGTGAAAAACACGTGATCCAGACCCGCAGGCGTGTGTTCCTTGATCTTGTTGGCCAACGCGAACGAGGCCGGATGGCCAAACTGGAAGGCAGGCGCGTAATCAAGCTGCAGCGCGGCCTTGCCGATGGCTTCTGCCACTTCCCTGCGGCCATGGCCAATGCCCGAACACCACAGGCCCGACAGGCCATCAAAAATCTTGCGGCCTTCGCCATCGGTGTAATAGGCGCCCTGGCCGCCCACGATCATGCGCGGCTTGGCCTTGAAGTTGCGGTTGCCGGTGAACGGCATCCAGTGCGCCTCCAGCCAGGCGGCGTCGGTGCGCAGCGCAGCGCCTGTGGTCTTCTCGTCGATCTGCACAAAGCTCATGGTTTTCTCCTAGGAACGGCGGCGTCCCGTGTTTTCCAGTGTGGATGTGGCATTGTGGGCCGCTTTTTTTCTTATTCAAATATTGACATATCAAAGCTCACTTGCAGATTTTCGCAAGTAAAGCCGGAGACAAAGCCCAGAGAATGGCGCCGAACCGCAGGCGGTTTGCGGGCCAGATGGAAATTTTCGGTGCTATCAATAATGGAGCTATCAGCACTCACCCCTCAAGCACCAAAGGACTGTTTGATGCTTCATCACTGCGTCATATGGCAGGACTAAGGTAGCAGTTTTGCTGCTACCGATAAAACCGCCATGTCCTCCCACGATCCATCCGCCCGCCGCCGCTTTCTGCTCTCGTCCACCGCCATGGCGGGCACGAGCCTGCTGCCAGGCATTCTGCGCGCGCAGACGGCGCCCGCCGCCATCACCCAGGATGCCGCACGGCCCCTGCTGCTGTCGGGTCTGCAAAGCGGCGATGTGCTGGCCAACAGCGCCATCGTCTGGGCCCGCGCCAGCCGCGAGGCGCGCATGCGCGTGGAATGGTCCACCACCAGCAGCTTTGCCCAGAGCACCCTGGTGCGCGGCCCCGACCTGCTGCCCGATACCGATGGCACCGGCCGCGTCGATCTGCAAGGCCTGCCTGCCGGGCAGGACATCTTCTACCGCGTGGTGCTCGATGACCTGGCCAGCAACAATACCCGCGCACCTGCGGTGCTGGGGCATTTGCGCACGCCGCTGGCAAGCCAGGGCCCGGCCACGCGCCCTTTCCGCCTGGTGTGGAGCGGCGACACGGTGGGCCAGGGCTATGGCATCAACGAAAGCATCGGCGGCATGCGCATTTATGACGAAATGCGCAAGACCAACCCCGATGTCTTTCTGCACAGCGGCGACACCATCTACGCCGACGGCCCCATTTCCGAGACCATCGCCCTGCCCGATGGCGGCACCTGGAAGAACCTGGTGACGCCCCAGGTGGCCAAGGTGGCCGAAACGCTCGACGAATACCGGGGCCGCTACCGTTACAACCTGATGGACCGCAACGTGCGTGCGCTGGGCAGCGAGGTCGCGCAGATCTGGCAGTGGGACGACCACGAAGTCACCAACAACTATTCGGACAGCAAGAGCGTTGCCAATGACAAGCGCTACACCGAGAAAAACGTGCACCTGCTCACCGCCCGGGGCCGCCGCGCCTTCATGGAATACGCCCCCATGCGCCCCTTTGGCGCCGCCGAGCAGCAGCGCGTATACCGCCACCTGCCCCAAGGGCCGCTTGCAGACATCTTTGTGCTGGACATGCGCACCTACCGCGGCCCCAACACCCACAACCTGCAGACGGTGGAGAGCGCGGAGACGGATTTCCTCGGCAGGCCCCAGCTCGACTGGCTGCTCGCGGGCCTCAAGGCCAGCACCGCCACCTGGAAGCTGATTGCCGCCGACATGCCCATCGGCCTGTTCGTGCCCGATGGCAAGGACGCCGAAGGCCGCGACCAGTGGGAAGCCATTGCCAACGGCGAGCACGGCGTGCCCAAGGGGCGCGAGCTGGAGATGGCGCGCCTGTTGAAAGGCATCAAGGACGCAGGCATCCACAACGTGGTGTGGCTCACGGCCGATGTGCACTACACCGCCGCCCACCACTACAGCCCCGAGCGTGCGCAGTTCCAGGATTTTGCGCCGTTCTGGGAGTTTGTCTCCGGCCCCCTCAATGCAGGCGGCTTTGGGCCGAACGAGGCGGACAAGACCTTTGGCCTCGATGTCGTCTTCCACAAGGCGCCGCCCAAGGCCAATTCAGCCCCGAGCGAGGGCTACCAGTTCTTCGGCCAGCTTGACATTGATCACAAGAGCCGGGCGCTTACCGTGGTGCTCAAGGATTTGAACGGCGCCTCGCTCTACACCAAGACGCTGGAGCCGCAGCAAGCCTGAACGCCACGTTCAGACCACGGCAGGGAGTTTTGCAGAGGTTCCCTAGAGTACAAAGACTACCCTTGCCGGGCGCCTACGCCCGCCTGACAGCCGCATCGCACCAGCGCTGCACCACAGCGGGCGATGTCATGCACACCACATCGAGCGTCTTGGTCGTCACCGCACGCTCCAGCAGCTGGATGTCGGCCTCGTGCTGGCGGGCCACATGCGGGTCTTCAAAAAAGATGGCGCGCTGGCAGCGGCCTTCCAGCACCAGATCGGCAATCTGCGCATCGCCCCCCAGCGGGCCGCTGTTGTAGCGGCTCACCCAGAGCGTGCCAGCGGGCCAGCCTTTGCTCCAGGCCATTTCGTTGAGCTTTTGGCCCGTGGTGCCCGTGCCCACGCGGCGGCCGTAGCGCGAAAGCAGCTCGAAATTCGCCGCCGCAAACTCCAGCATCGCGGGCTTCATCGCATCGTGGGCAATCAGCGCCAGGGTCTGCGATGCATAGCTGTGCAAGCTGTCTGCATGGCGGTCGCGCGGCAGGCCGGCATGGATGCGCTCCATCTCCACCCAATCGCGCGCACTCGCCACCGTCGAAATAAATGGCTTGCCGTGGATCACGCACTGGCGCTTGAGCGCCAACGCCTCGGGGAAGATGGAGGAGGGATCGACCGGATCGGTCAGGTAAATGGCGCCGTCCAGCACCCGCCCCTCGTCGGGCATGCCCACCACTTCGGCCACCAGCTTCATCAGCCCGCCTTCGCGCCCGTAGGGGTAGCGCACCAGGCCTTTGTGGCCCTTGAGCATTTCGGCCGCAGCAATCGCGTCATAGGTGCGGCCCACGGCATGAAAACCAATATTCAGCTCACGGATGCCCTGCTCGCAAGCGCGCAAAAAGGTGAACAGCGCCGCATCATCGCTGCGGTGGTGCAAACGGTTGGCAGCAAGGCCCAAAAGCATGGTCAATCCCGTGGTGTGGCAAGTGAGGGGAAAGCATAGCGCCAAAACCGCGCCAGGGATGTGGCGGCAGCAGTAGGCACTGCGCCTCAACACTATCGAATCAATAGCTTGAGGCGCTTAACCCGCTTGCGCTAAAAGGCATTTTTATGGATTACTGGCTACACCATCCGCCCACTGCTGCGCCGTCTGCAGGCGCGCACGCGGGCCAAAGCTGCTGGTGGTGCTGAGGGTAATGTTGTGGTGCGCAATCACCTGCTGCGGGGTGACGGCGGCATTGCCGCAGGTGGTGTGTGCGTCTTCCACCAGTACCACCGGGTAGCCATGGCGCAGCGCCGCGCGGGTGGTTACATCCACACAGTATTCAGTGTGCATGCCGCAGATCACCAGCTCCTGCACACCCAGGCCCTGCAGCGTGGGCAGCAGATCGGTTTTCCAGAAGGCGTCGCCCGTGGTCTTGTTGCTGCGCAGATCGGCGCCCTCCACCTGCAAGCCTTGCGCCAGCTGCCAGCCGGGCGTGCCCGGTTCAAGCCCCGGCTCTGCGTGCTGCACCCAGATCACGGGTATGCCAGCCACCCGTGCAGCTACAGTCACCCGGTTGATGCGGGCAATCAGCCCGGCGCAATCCCAGGCGGCCCCCGGGCCTTCGCACAGCCCTTGCTGCACATCAATGACGAGAACGGCGGTACGAGACATGGGCATTCCTGCGGGTGAGTGGCACAACCAGCCTGGATTCTAGGGATCCTCCGTAAACCCCTCGCCAGATGGGATAGACGCCGCCCTGCACCGCAAGCTGTTGCCCCTGCGGCAAAGCCGCTAAGCTATGCGCATGGCCGCCACCCCCCCTGTTTCTGCACCCCTGCCCCATCCCCCGGCTGCCGCGCGCCGCGCGCGGGCGGTGCTCGGGCAGCTCAGCGACATGGATCTGCGCCTTCTGCAGGTCTTCAAAAGCGTGGTGGAATGCGGCGGCATGTCGGCCGCCGAGCTGGAGCTGAACATCGGCACCTCCACCCTCAGCCGCCACATGAAGGACCTGGAAACCCGGCTGGGCATGGTGCTGTGCCGGCGCGGACGCGCGGGCTTTGCGCTCACCCCCGAGGGCCACCAGGTCTACGAGGCCACCTTGCAGCTGCTCGGCGGGGTCGACCTGTTTCGCAGCCGCATCGACGACATCCATGCGCGCATGGGCGGCAACCTGGAAATCGCCGTGTTCGACAAGACGGTGAGCAACCCTCAGGCGCAGATTCACCGCGCGATTGCGCAGTTCCACACCGCCGCGCCCGATGTGAACCTGCAGCTGCATGTCAGCTCCATCAACGCCATCGAGCGCGGACTGATGGACGGACGCTTTCATGTCGGCATCATCCCCGCGCACCGCAGCTCGGCCAGCCTGGTGTACCGCGACCTGTTTGGCGAAAACATGCAGCTGTACTGCGCCGCCGGGCATGACCTGTGGCACAAGCCCCATGACAGCCTCGACTGGGAGGCCCTGCGCCACTACCCCTTTGCCGGGCTGGGCTACCACTCGCCCAACATGGAGCTCTCGCACAGCGTGCGCCTGCCCCGCGCCGCCACGGGTTTTGACCAGGAATCGATTGCAACCCTGATTCTGTCCGGGTGCTTTCTGGGCTTTCTGCCCGACCACTACGCCGCCCGGTTTGAAGAGCAGGGCCTGATGCAGGCGGTAGGCCCGGACCGCTTCCACTACCAGTGCCAATTCGTCGCCATGTGGCGCCTCTCGCCCGCCCCCAGCCGCGTGGCGCAGGCTTTTATCGACTGTCTGCTCCAGGCCCACACAACGCCTGCGTAAGCTGCTATCAAATTAACTTATCCACAGAAATGCGCTTCCCGGTGTGTATTTTTTTCTCCGAGGGAGATCAAAGGGAGTTGACCGCGCAACAGCCCGAACATTGCACAAAATTATCCACAGGCTGATTGCGCATCTCGGGCTGCGGCGGGATGGCCGTTTTATGGGTTCCCATTGATGCTGCGAATTTTCGCGCTATGGGCAAATTGGCAAAGGCAGGCTCCCGGAGTGCGTGGTTGCAAGCAGTTGTTGAAGGGTGCGAAATCGGAACGAAGCCAGGAAGTTGGGGATAGTGATCGCCCTATATAGCTCTGAGGTTAGGATGGCTGCTTTCGGCCAATAGCGGCTTTGTTGCACAAATCCGGGCCGCAGCGGTAGTAGGCTCGGATGATGAGTGAGACGAACTGGGGTCGGCGCAAGTACCGCACCACAAACTG
>NZ_JACHKZ010000044.1 GCF_014207855.1 Comamonas odontotermitis
CCGAGCTGGGCACGCCCCAAACGGTGGCCGTGGCATAACTACGTCTGGGGTTTGGGGAGACTCAGTCTCAAACCGATTTATGCAACAAAGCCAATTGAGATTGACTTTGAATATTGATAGTATTCAAGTGTAAGTACTGCAATACATGAATCCCGCTCTCTCCACTTGCTCGCAGAACGCCTTTTGAAGGCGTGCGACTGTTTCCCGCGGTCTGGCCACGAGGCTGCCTGGCAAGCAGGAGAGAGGAGCAAAACGATGACCCAGATATACCCGGAGCCACTGGAGGGCGCAGAGGTTTTAACGCCGCATGATGACTACACGGACAACGGATTTGAAATGTTCAGCAATCCGCCATCCATGTGGCCATCCTTTCTGGTGGGGCAGCGCGACAAGCCAGTCCGCACCATCGTGATCGACGACGATATCCACTTTGTCAACGTCCTGCTGCAGGAATTGGCACTGGACGAGCGCATCCAGGTGGTTGGCCGCGCGCTCAACTTCAAGGATGGCAAGCGCCTGGTGCGTTCTGCCGATTTCGATGTGCTCATCATCGATCTGAATCTGACCGATCGCTCCGGCGACCAGTTGCTGGAACTGGCAACGGCCCAAAAGCCGGGCAGCCACGCCATCGTATGTACCGCGGCCGATCAGGAGCAACTTGTTCGCCAGGCGTTTGATCTGGGGGCGTCGGGGTATCTGCTCAAACACTCCTGGTTTGGCAACTATGCACAGTCCATTCTGCAGGTGGCCAATGGAGGGGCAGCCATCACACCGCATCTGGTCAAGCGCCTCCTGCGCCGGGCAGAACCCGCGCCCGACGCTGATCTGAGCATCGTGACCGTGCCCCGGGTGTCGGCAGAGCAACTCTCTTCCCGCGAACGGGAAGTGCTTCGCATGGTGGCCAATGGCAATACCAGCGCTCAGATTGCAGCACACCTGCAGATCAGCCACATGACGGTCAACACCCACATCCGCAACACCTACCGCAAGCTCCAGGTACGCTCGCGCGCCCAGGCGGTGCAAAGCGCCATGGTGCGCGGGTTGATCTAGCTGCGACGAATCGCAACATCTGCCAACACCTGTTGGAGCGGCCCTTTGGGGTCGCACACCATGCGATATAAGCGTTTTTTATAAGCATTGCGCACATGCAGCGGGTGCAAAACGCTGATCTTTTTTTATAGCAAACCAGATACTGCAATAGGCGCCGTTAACGCAACCCAGCAAATCGTAGATTTGCGGTTGATAGGAGGCGCCGGGCCGCGCCAGGCCGGGCCGCGCTGGGCGAAGCCGCAGGCAGTACAAACATACGACAAGGCTACGCGCTCCCGGCTGGGCTCACCCAGCTAGGCGCCCCCGGCTAGGCGCCCCCGGCTAGGCGCCCCCGGCTAGGCGCCCCCAACGATGCAACGGCGTATCAAGGGTGGTGTAAGCGGTTCTGAGCGGCGTTCACACAAGATCAGCAAGCGGATGACAGGCCTCGCGCCAAAAAGCCGTTGTAATGGCGGCAAAATGCCCAAGCCTCCATCCGCCTGACCATGCAGCCCTTCCGCCGTACCCTTCGCTCGCCATTGCAAGACCATGACCCCCAGCCCGGTGCGGGCGGCTTCGCGCCCCATGTTGCGCCAAAAGAGGGCGCTCCGGCCAAAGGGCTGCAGCAGCATCCATCCGCATTGAACAACGACGCCCTGGCGCCGCTGCTCTCCATCCTGCCCGGCTTGCGACTGATGGTGGGGCTGGTGATTGCCATGGTGGTCATCTTTGGCCTCTATGTGGGCCGCAACGTACTGCTGCCGCTGGCACTGGCTGCACTGCTTGGCTTTCTACTCGACCCCGCGGTCAGCCGCCTCAAGCGCTGGGGCCTGCCCCGACTGCTGTCGGTGGTTCTGGTGGTAATGGTGGCCGTTGGGGGGGTAGGCGCAGGGGCGTTGTATGTGGGCAGCCAGGCAACGGTGCTGAGCGCGGAGCTTCCCACTTACCAGAACACCATCCGGCAGAAGCTGCGCAACCTCAAAGACTACTTTAAGGGCCCCAGCGTGTTCGATGGCGCCTTCAAGGTCTTCAACACCGTCGAAACCGAAATCGCTCTGCCCGAATCGGGCAAGCCCAAGCCCGCGCGTGCCCAGAAGGTGGAAATCCAGGAGCCCGCCGCCAAACCCCTTCAGAAGGCCATGGACGTCTTCGCCAAGGTCGGAGAGCCCATTGCCACTGCGGGCATCGTCTTTCTGTTTGTCATCCTGATCCTGCTCGATCGCAGCGATCTGCAGGATAGGCTGCTGCGCCTCATGGGGCGCAACATGCACATGGCAACCGATGCGCTGGGCGAGGCGGCCACCCGCATCGGCCAGTACCTGCGCATGCAGCTTTTTGTCAACCTGAGTTACGGCATCCCCATGTGGCTGGGCCTGTGGGTCATCGGGGTGCCCGGTGCGGCCTTGTGGGGAGCGCTCGCAGCCGTCATGCGCTTTGTGCCCTACATTGGCCCCATGATCTCGGCGGTATTCCCCCTCACGCTGGCATTCGCCGTCGATCCGGGCTGGGATCTGTTCCTGTGGACGTTGGCCCTCATCCTTGTGCTGGAGCTCATCAGCAACAACATCATCGAGCCGTGGCTGTATGGCTCCAGCACAGGTCTGTCCACGCTCTCCATCATCCTGGCGGCCACGTTCTGGACTGCGCTGTGGGGGCCGGTGGGCCTGATCCTGTCCACGCCCCTGACCGTATGCCTGCTCGTGCTCGGGCGCTATATACCGGCACTGGGGTTCTTTGAAATACTCTTGGGCAGCGAATCGGTGTTCGATCCGCCGCAAAAGCTGTTCCAGCGCCTGCTGGGCGGAAATGTGGACGAAGCCGTGGATGTGGCAACCCGCCGTATCGACGAAGAACTGCCCGCCAAGCCCACCCAGCAGGACACCGCCCGCGCCTTGACGCGCTTCTACGATGGCGTTGCCATTCCGGCGCTCAAGCTTGCGGCGCACAACTACGTCAACCAATCAACGGCAGAACACCGCCTGCGTCTGTCCGTTGGCACGGCAGAACTGGTCGAAGAGCTGCGCGATCACTACCCGCCCGCCAAGCCCATGCAGACAGGCGCGCCTGGGACAGAAGAGGGCAAGGCAGGCCAGCAGGCAGACGCCGCACCATTGATCCTGTGCGTGGGCCTGCGCTGGGACATCGATGTGCAGGCCGCAGCCATGGCTGCCCATGCCCTGCAACTGTACGGTCTGCCAGCCGCCCACGACGCGGAAGCCTTGCCCGTCTTCCCCCGCGACACCGACCTGAATGCCTGGGCCGGGCTTCGCGCAGTGTGCATCTGCAGCTTTCACCCGCATCCGCAAACCAAGCTTCGCCAGCTGTGCAAACGCATCCGCCAACGCTGGCCTGAGCTGGGCATCGTGGTGGCGCTGTGGAACACCGAAACCCAGGTCTTGGACCCGGAGGCCATCCGCTCCATCCAGGCCGACTACGGCGTGCGCACCATTGATGAGCTCGCGCTCCGAATCCAGGTGGAGTCGGGCAATGAACAGCTGGTGCAGCAAGCCGTCAAACCCGAAATCCCGGCGGACGAAGCCAAGCGCCTCAAAGCGCTCAGCAAAAGCGGCGTGCTCCACGCTGCGCACCTGGAGCACTACCGCGAGGCCGCCATACAGGCCTGCAACGCCTTTCAGGTGCCGTGGGCCTATGTTGCCTGGGTCGACAAAGACTGGGTCTACATGCCCGGAGCCGTTTTTGACAGCGCAGACAACCAGCTCGCGCAATCTGGAATGGCGCGGGCCGACGCACTGGCCTCCTTTGTGATCGCCGACGGCGCCCCCCTGGTGATCGAAGACACGCAGCGCAACCCGCGCTTTGCCCGCAATCCGCATGTAGACAGCCTGGGTGTGCGCTTTTATGCCGCAGCGCCCCTGCGTTACAGGCGCGGCGCCGTGCTGGGCGCCCTGTGCATACTGGACCGCGTTCCGCGCGAAATGAGCGCCGATGACCTCAAGGTTCTCGAAAGCATGGCTGAAGACCTGATGAAATCGCTGGAAGACAGCCATGGCACACCAGCGTCTCTGCCAGTATCGGATCCCGCTCGCGGCAAAGCCAGCTAGCCTGAGCTGCAAGATCCGAGTTCGGCATTCCCAAACGCCTGCTGTGCTGGGCGCGCGGGCGCGGCGCGGGGTATGAAAAAGCGCTGCCATGGCCACCATGGGTTCTCCGAGTGCTTGCCTCAAAAGCGAACACAACACAGAAATCAAAGGTGCCAACTGCAGAGAGGATGCAGCAGGCCGCGTAGGGGAACATAAGGCGCACAAGGGCGCAGGGGCAGGGCCCTGCAGAGCGAATGTGCGACAAGGCCGTTGTCCCCACCTCAGCGACACCCAGCCAGGCCTTGTATCCAAGCCAAGAGGCCCAAGGCGTCGTGCACACTGCACCTATGGCACAGCACCACAGCCTGGCTGGTTTGCCCCTAAAAAACCGGCAAGGCATCTATCAATGACAGCTTGCAACCGAGGGCAGTGCCTTGCCGCCACTGCATTCATCACGGCAGGTATCCATGCAGCCGCTGCGCAGCTTTAGGCCTTATGGCAATACCGCCGCAAAGGCCACGAAGGCCGCAAACGGCATGTACAGGCCCCTTGTCAAACCCCATCTGCGTGATTGCCTGCCAAGGCGAGTCACCATGCCTTGAAGTTTTCCCTCATTCATTTCCCTACAAACCGCTGGAGCCACAGGCATGGCCTGTGCCAGCAAACGCCACTGCAGGGCCGTTGCAGGCTCTTTGCGGCGGCTGAGATGAGGGCGTCGGCCCGCCGCCGCGCAAGGCCGGGCCGCGCAGGCCATACAGCCATACAGCCATACGGCAAGACCTTGACGACCCGGCTAGGGCCAGGCGCTCCGAGTTAGGCGCCCCCAGCAAAGCAACGGCGAATCAGAGGGGGACGGCGGTGCTTCGCCGGCTGCAGCATGCCCCTGGTGCTGGTGGGCGAGCATATGCCCGGTGGCATATTTCAAAAAGCAATGAATATTCTATTAATTGATATTTATTGCTTATGCAATAGGGTTGAAAATCTATTGTTTTTAAAGAATAAGTATTTTTCGAGAAAAATTAGATTTCAATAGCCTAACTGGTCAAAAAGATAAAAGTTAACTTTGTCATCTATTGCTTGTGACTTGCGTCAACCCCCGGTCTCTGATCGTTGTTTTTAAGAATTTTCAAACAGAATTTTGCAATTGATAGTTCATCTCCAATCTGAATTATTAAACATAGAAATCAGCAGCCTTTTCTTCCTCCTTAGAAGAAAAGTAAATCTTTTTTGGAATATGAATTTGCAAATTCTTTGGTGAAAGTTTAAACGATAGATTTCTTAAATATAAATATCGCAGAAAAATCAGAAAAACTAAATTTTCTAGAAATTTATCCTGTGACAAAAACTGCAGATGTATAGCAGTATTCATACCTGTAAACCAAAGCAATTTTAGATGCCGACTATTAACCGACGATTCAATTCGAGAGTATTGCTATGGGTAGATTATCAAAGTCACTGAGATTCATGCTGTTCGGCATGCTTTTATTGGCAGGAGCCCAGCTGGCTCATGCTCAAAAAACACCCATACTGGCTACCAATACCAGCTTCGCTGGCCATCATCCAAAGCCATTTGATAGGAAGGTGGGTGTCAGCAACGTCCTGGCCGAATTAAAGGCCATGGTGAATGCATCTCCCTTTAAAGACGTTCTGCCGGCGCATTCAATGCTGATCAAGCACCAGGTTACCCATAGCCGGGCTGATTCTGTTCAGACTGGTGCGAGTGCCGCGAGCCATGGCTACGCCAGTAGCGCCAATGCAACAGCACCAGCGGCAGACACCATCCTCTTGCCTGCGCTCCACGTCACTACGAATGGCCACCGTGCCCCGCTAATACCAGAAGTTCACATCCCTTCCAATGCGAGCTGCCAGACTCTGGTAGCCCCATCATCCGTTACTAATAGTGTCAACTCTGGAGGCAATGGCACTGCTGCTGTATGCCAGAGCCGCGCACTGACCATAGCACCTCACTCCTGGGGTGGTGCCCTACCGAATCTGTCCAAGTCAACGGCTCCGCCATCCAGCACCGCACTTCCTCGTGGGATCGGTCATCGTTCTGGTAATAACTCATATCTATTAACAACCAGTACCGGCCCAGTTGCTGTTTCCTGTCACCATCAAACAACACGCAACCCCTTTGAAGGGCAGACCGCAGGGCCTGTGACGCCTTCCACCCGTGTGGGCTATGACTTACCTGCCGCCGCGTTGCTGGCTGTATCCAGCCGCGCCAACGGGAGCCCGGTTTTGAATGCCTTCCCGACCGCCACTGATACCAACAGGGTCTTTGCCTGTGCTTTTGGCATGAATGCCACCGCTATTGGTGGCAAGTCTTGTTTTGTTGAATGTGGCTCTTGCCCATTGAAGGCGTTATTGCAGACGCAATTGGTACACGCGCAACTAAATCCGAAGAATAAAAAATTATCTCTTCAAGTATGAAGAGAAGTGCAAGCCTTTTTAAAAATTTATTGAAAACCAAAATTTGAATACATCAACAGATCTCAGGGTGGGGGAATTTTCAAAAATGCTTACAGCTTCCAGAAACGAACTATTTTCCGACTTGTGCAACCACTCCAAGGAGCAGAGGCGTATAAAGATATTGGCAGAAATATCTTCGGCCGCATCGATTGAAGAGCGATTTTCGATACTCGTCATACTGCTGTATCCAAAAAATTATGGCAGGTACAAGGCCATTCAAAGAGATACAGGTATCAATGCCATTCATTGGAACCATGTGGTTTTCAATCGCCAGCGCCTCACTTCCGTGATGATTCAGGCCTTCGGAAAAAAATGGCCACAGCATGTCTGCTGGATGATAACGGGGGCTAACGAGGTAGAGGTAAGAAATAGCGCCCCCACATCGCTCATTGAAACTTATTTGGATGCATGCGAAAAACCTGTTTTGACGCGCTTTTTCTAATTACAAAAATAAATCGGATGGCATCTTGAAAAAAATTCCTAAAAATTGATTAATTATATCAATTTTCGCTTGCTAGATAGTTCATTAATTTAATTGCTTTTTGCAAATAAAGCATATTTAAAAGGGGGTAAATGAACTTATTAATTTATAAGAATGATCCCTAACCTGGATGTGCTTGATAGATGAAGGTGGCAATTATCTATATATGAAGGGTAATTTCATATGATAAATATATTAAGAAATGCAAATCGGCTGCTATGCGGTCTGTTTCTGGCGGCAGCTGCATTGCCTGGTCATTCTGCGATACGTGAACCCTTTACAGGTACCACGGCGCCCAACTGGACGCTTGGGCCCCAAACAAGTCTGACGGCTGCAACCGGGGTCGATCCTGTAGGCTCCGGCTGGCTGCGCTTGAACAATGCCGCGACCAGTCAGACAGGCAGTGCACTGCTGTCCTCTGGGGGGGGCAATTTTGCGCCTACGGATCCTATTCTCCTTGAGTTTGAATATGTCTCTTGGGGCGGCATCCTGGGGGCTGATGGTCTTAGCGTGTTCCTGTACGACGCCAATGCCACGCCAGGAAACATGGGGGGCGCATTTGACGGTGGTAGCTTGGGGTATTGCGGCGGCTCCGGCGCTTTTCTGGGTATTGGCCTTGACGAGTGGGGTAATTTCTCTGGTCCCGATCCAACACCGGGCGCAGGTGCAGCCTCCGATGGTTCTTGTAATTTCAGTGGTGGCCCACCAGCATCTTACACAGACAACATAGTGCTTCGGGGGCCCCAATCAAGCAATTATCCCTATATTGGTGGCATGCAATACGCTGGCGGTATTGATACGTCGGCGGTTCTTAACAGGCCTGAGCCCACAACGGTGCAAATGGTGCTCCAGCCAAAAACGGTGGGCACCGGTTATACCGTTACCCTGAAGATGACCCGGGCAGGGGTAACAACCACCGCGTTGAATGGTGTTGATTTTCCCTATATTGCGCCAGCGAGTTTGCGGCTTGGTTTTGGTTCCTCGACAGGGGCTTTTACCAATAACCACGAAGTTCGCAACGCGGTGTTTTCCATTGCTTCAGCGGTGGACGTAACAAAAATCGTGCAATCGGTAACGGGCTCCAATGCCATTTACCAGGTTACCTATAGAAATAACAGCACATATCCAATTCCTGCGGCGCAGATGACATTCAGCGACCCGCTGCCTGCAGGCATCAGCAGCGCAACGTGGACTTGCTCGGGCGCAGGGTGTTCCAATGCATCGGGCACTGGCGGCATTCAGCAATTGAATGCGATCTTTCCCTCTGGCTCCACGGTGGTTTATACGGTGAATGGCACTTTGGATGCGAGCCTGACCTGTGGGCAAACCCTCACAAATACAGCTTCATTCGCATTCGATCCAAATTCCCCGTATGAAGCCTCAACTCCCCAGTCTGCATCGGCGGACCTGGTCGTACCCTGTGGAACAGTGGATGTGACCAAGGCGATATCAGGTCCACAGTACAACGCGCCGACAACGTTCAATTTTGATGTGACCTGTACAAATCCTGCTCTCACGTACAGCAGCAGCATCACCGTACCTGCAAATACATCGACTGCACAAACGTCTGTCAATATTCGGGCCGGTTCAACCAACTGCCAGATCACTGAAGACCTGGCGTCGCGCCCAGCCGCACCCGCGCTGTATTCTTGGCAGGCACCCACCTACGTATTGCCGCCAGCAATCATCGTGGCATCGACGACCTCACAGGCGAGCATTACCAACCCATTGGTTCGCAACCAGGTCTCTCTTCCTATTACAGTGAATGTGACTGGAGCGCCTGCCACTGGAGCGCCCGGCGATTACAACTTCACATTGGTTTGCGACACCGGCACCTACACTGGCACGTTGACGGTACCTGCAAACGGAACCACGGCCTCCGGCTCGGTCAACGTACCGGAAGGCGCCAATTGCACATCGCTCACCACCACCGAGCCCACGGCGCCCAACAATTACAGCTGGGGCACAGAAACCACAACGCTCACGCCTGGCCCCATCACGCCCACGTCAACGGCAACCATCAGCGATCCGCTGAACCGAAACCAGGTTGCGCTTCCCATCACGCTGAATGTGACCGGAGCGCCCGCGACTGGGGCGCCGGGTAGTTACAACTTCACGTTGGTGTGCGACACCGGCACCTACACCGGCACCTTGACCGTGCCTGCAAACGGAACCACGGCCTCTGGCTCGGTCAACGTACCGGAAGGCGCCAATTGCACATCGCTCACCACCACCGAGCCCACGGCGCCCAACAATTACAGCTGGGGTACAGAAACCACAACGCTCACGCCCGGCCCCATCACGCCTACGTCAACGGCAACGATCAGCGATCCGCTGGACCGAAACCAGGTTGCGCTTCCCATCACGCTGAATGTGACCGGAGCGCCTGCCACTGGGGCACCCGGCAGCTACAACTTCACGTTGGTGTGTGACACCGGCACCTACACCGGCACCTTGACCGTGCCTGCGAACGGAACCACGGCCTCCGGCTCGGTCAACGTACCGGAAGGCGCCAATTGCACATCGCTCACCACCACCGAGCCCACAGCGCCCAACAATTACAGCTGGGGCACAGAAACCACAACGCTCACGCCCGGCCCCATCACGCCTACGTCAACGGCAACCATCAGCGATCCGCTGAACCGCAACCAGGTTGCGCTTCCCATCACGCTGAATGTGACCGGAGCGCCCGCGACTGGGGCACCCGGCAGCTACAACTTCACGTTGGTGTGTGACACCGGCACCTACACTGGCACCTTGACAGTGCCTGCAAACGGAACCACAGCCTCCGGCTCGGTCAACGTACCGGAAGGCGCCAATTGCACATCGCTCACCACCACCGAGCCCACGGCGCCCAACAATTACAACTGGGGTACAGAAACCACAACGCTCACGCCCGGTCCCATCACGCCCACGTCAACGGCAACCATCAGCGATCCGCTGAACCGCAACCAGGTTGCGCTTCCCATCACGCTGAATGTGACCGGAGCGCCCGCGACTGGGGCGCCGGGTAGTTACAACTTCACGTTGGTGTGCGACACCGGCACCTACACCGGCACCTTGACCGTGCCTGCAAACGGAACCACGGCCTCCGGCTCGGTCAACGTACCGGAAGGCGCCAATTGCACATCGCTCACCACCACCGAGCCCACGGCGCCCAACAATTACAGCTGGGGCACAGAAACCACAACGCTCACGCCCGGCCCCATCACGCCTACGTCAACGGCAACGATCAGCGATCCGCTGAACCGCAACCAGATCTCTGTTCCAGTGACCGTGACTGTGACCGGAGCGCCTGCGACTGGCGCGCCTGGCAGCTATCCGTTCACACTGGTGTGCGACGGAACTTCCTATACCGGCTCGGTGACCCTCACAGGGACCAGCACCACCGGCACGGGGACCGTCAATGTGCCTGAGGGAGCCAATTGCACCACGCTGACTGAAAACAGCAAGCCAACGGCGCCCACCAACTACACCTGGGGGCCTGAAACCGCAACCCCACCTGTGGGACCCATTGCCCCCGGTGCAACTGCCTCCATCACCAATCCGCTCACGCGCGGCCAGATTCCGGTCACCATTACCGTGAATGTGGCAGGGGCTCCTGCGGCCGGTGCACCTGGCAGCTATCCGTTCACACTGGTATGCGACACGGGTACCTATACCGGCTCGGTGACCCTCACCGGTACGGCGACTACGGGTTCCGCCACGGTCGATGTTCCCGAAGGCGCCAATTGCACGACGCTGACTGAAGGCAGCAAGCCAACAGCACCCACCAGCTACACCTGGGCCCCTGAAACGACCACGCCGCCTGCAGGCCCCATTGCAACCGGTTCAAGTGGCACGATCAATAACCAGTTGAATGCACCTTCATTGACGGTCAGCATTACGCCAGACAAGACGGTGGTGGTACCCGGTTCGTCGGTGACCTACGCCGTTAACGTCGGCAATGGCGGCCCGATCAATAGCGACCCGGACACCAAGATCGTTATCAGCGTGCCTGCAGGTGAGCAAGTCACCAGTGCCGTACCTGGCAATGGCTGGGTCTGCTCGCCAACCACGGGTACCGGTCCGTTTGATATCACTTGCGTAAAAGCAGCTGGCGTGCCCGCAGGGGCCGCTAACGAGCCTGTGGTGACACTGGTCGTCACCAAAACGACCACGGCAGCTATCACCAATACGGCCAAGGTGACCTCTGGCGATGCAGCCTGCGTCTCGACCCCGGCGGCTGCAAGGTGCGAAGCCAGTGCAACGGTAACAAGCGCCGCTCCACGTGAGCCTGCGCCCGTACCAGCCAACTCGCTTGCCATGCTGCTGTTGGCAGGGCTGGGCTTGATGGGCCTTGCCTTTGCACGAATCAAGCGTAGCTGACGCAATCGGAGCCGCTAACACAGCCTTGTAAATCAAAAATTGGCATTCAAAAGGGCACCTGGCGTATCAGGTGCCCTCAAGAGCAAAGATTGATATCGGGTTGTGTTGGCGGGTTTTTTATACCGTTCCAATGAAAATCATTTGATCGAGAAAATATTAATAAATTGAATTTAATTGAGTGAAATTAGATTAAATCCAACTTGATTCAATTAAATTTAATAAAAATGAAATGAATTTTCACGGATATAAAAATTATTCTTCATATCTATGGTGAAATTTGATGGCTTTTTTGCGCCCACTCTGCTTTAAGTAGATAGAATATTTTTGCCATATAAAAAATATGAGACATTCAACTCCGAGACTGCCAATTTCCAATCCAGGGGGAAATATGAGCGCATTCTTATATTATCTTCGGGGCCAGATGGTAATAAACAAAATCAAACGCAATCACGCATCTGGTGATCATTGGCAGCAAGCCGAGGAGGGGCGCTCCGGCGCGCTGGGTGCAAATCGCTGGGGCAGGGCGCTCCATCGTGCCTGGGTGGCGGGTCTGCTGCTGATCTTTCTGCTCATGGCTACGGCTGCACAGGCGGCCGTTACCGTGAACAAGGCATTCGCCCCCAGCACCATGAATGCCACTGGTACATCCACAATCACGGTAACCCTGGGCAATACCGGCACCAGCGCAGCAACAGGTGCAGCCTTTACCGATACCCTGCCCAGCGGCCTCACCGTCGCCTCGCCCAGCAATGCGGCCACCACCTGCGGCGGCACGGTCACGGCCACACCGGGTGGTACCAGCTTTGGCTTGTTGGGCGGCACCATTGGCGCCAGTGGTGGTTCCTGCACGGTCACCGTCTCCGTCACGGCCAGCGTCACCGGCAACTACACCAACACCATTCCGGTGGGCGGGCTTACCTCATCGCAAGGCTCCAATGGGGCGGCTACCTCGGCCACGCTGGCCGTCATCCCGAAGCAATCGCTCACGGGCAGTTGGGCCGGGCAATATACCAATGGGGGCGGTGGCTACCTGAAAGTAGGCAGCCCGGCATATACATTCACCGCCACGCTCAACAACCCCAACACATTTGCAACAACGAACACGGCCACCACCTTTACATTGCCAGCGCAACTTGGTTTTGCAACGCCCAACAACCTGAGCACCACCTGCGGAGGCACCTTAACCTTCTCGGCCACCTCGGGTACGCTGACGGGCGGCACCATTCCTGCCAATGGCAGCTGCACCATCCGTTTCGATGTCATCTTGCTGCCTACCAGTACCCCCCTGTGGGGAACGGTCAACGTCAGCGTCGCAGCCAACAACATCACCAACACGCAAGGGGTCACCAACCCTGCCGCTTTTTCAGGCGGGGTCGCGGTGGGCAATGCGTCGTCTATCAGCAAGTCTTTCGCCCCCAATCCAATCATCACGGGCACCACATCCACTTTGACGCTGGCCTTTAACTATATGAATATCGGCAGCGCATTGCCGATCAACCTGACCGATAACTTGCCTGCCGGCATGACGGTAGCGGTCGTCCCCAACATTGCCAACACCTGCGGCGGCTTGGTCACGGCGCTGCCCGGCACCGGTAGCGTACAGATTTCAGGAGCGTCGTTACCCGCAGTGGCGACTACTGCAACCACTTTTAACAGCTGCACGGTCAAGGTCGATGTAACCGCTGTCAATACGGGCACCTTGTGCACATCACCCAATGTGGTGCTGACCAACACGATTCCCGCAGGCAACTTCAGTGGCGTCAATTACAACGCGGCGTCGGCTGCGCTGACTGTAAGACCGGTAGCCGCGCAGGCACTGTGCGGGTCCAGCAAGAACATTTCCAACTATTCATTTACAGGCACACCATATGATGTAGCGGGCAGCGTGCAAACCGTTGCCATCGCATTGCGCAATCCTTTATTGGTGCCAGACGTTGTCACCAGCCTGACAGACAATCTGGCCACCATGGGCGCAGGCTTCACCGTGGCCGCCAACCCGGCAGCCACTACCACTTGTGCTGGTGGCGTCATTACTGCGGTACCGGGTGCCACAACGTTCTCCATGAACGGGGGGGTAATCCCTGCCTCCGACGGTACCACCTCTGGCGTCTGCACGCTGTCCGTGCGGATCAATGTGCCGCTATCTGCATCCGGATCGGTGACCAATACCATTCCCGTCGGCGGCATCGTGACTGCCAATGGCAGCAATCTCTCGGCAATTGGTGCAAGCGTCACCATTTTCACGCGATTGGCAATTGCCAAGTCATTCAGTCCGAATCAAGGCATTCCGGGGACGGTATCTACGTTGACGATTACCATTAACAACGGAGCGACATTCACTTCCGGGCCACCGGTGTTTCCCCTTACCAATATCACCGGCAGCGACACCTTGCCGGCCAACATGGTAGTGGCCACGCCACCGGCCCTGGCGACCACCTGCACGGGTGCAACCATATCGGCCCCAGCAGGAGGAAGCACGATCAATTTCTCCGGCGTCAACCTGAATCCAAACACCACTTGCACTGTCACCCTCAACGTACAGGTCTCGCCCACAGCGCCGATTGGTGCGATAACCAATACCATAGCGGCTAGATCGCTCACCACCGATCAGGGTGTTACAAATGGCTTCCGCCTCAATGGTTCAGGTCCTACCGGTGGCGGAGTCTCTGCAAGCTTTGGAGTGATCGGCACCACCGTCACCATCAACAAGACCTTCTCGCCCGCCAATGTGCCGGTCGGGACACCCAGCACGGTCAATATCCAGTTCTTCAACACCAATCCCAGCAACATCACCCTCACAGGCGCCGCGTTGACCGATGCCTTGCCCGCGGGCATGACGGTGGCCAACCCCGCCACCGCATCGTTTACCGGCTCAGGATGCGGGGGCGCATTCACCTTGGCGGCAACGCCGGGCGCATCGACTGTCACCTTGTCCGGCGCGCAGATCAACGCGGGGGCTACCTGTTCGCTCAAATTCAACGTGGTTGCCAGTGCTGCAGGCAATCTCACCAACACACTGGCGGCGGGCACTCTCACATCAGCGCAGGGCATCAGCAATTCACAGGCCACGGTGGCTACGCTGGCGGTCAGCGGCTCCGCAGACTTGGGCATCACCAAGACCGACAACCAGGCCACCATCAGCACCGGCGCCCCGTCAACCTACCAGGTCGTGGTCAGTAATACCGGCCCTCACAACGTGGCAGGCGCCTTGGTGCAAGACACTCCTCCAGCGGGCATGACTTTCAGCAACTGGACCTGCACGGCTACTGCGGGTGCATCGTGCGGCGCTGCATCTGGCTCCGGGGCGATCAGCGACACCATCAATATCAATGTGGGCAGCACCGTCACCTATACGGTCACAGCACAAATACCCATCAATTACAGCGGCGCCACCGTCACCAACACCGCAACCGTGGAGCAACCCGGCTCAGTGAGCGATGCCAACCAGGCCAACAACACCGCCAGTGACACGGATAACGTGGTATCGGGTGTGGTTTTCAATTTGACCAAGCTCAAAACCCCCAGCCCAACCACGTATACGCCCGGCACCACAGCCTCCTACATAGTGACCGCACAGAATACCGGGCCCGCCGATGCCACCCAGGTGAATCTTTTCGATACGCTGCCTGCCGGGGTTACCTTGACGGGCACACCTTCCTGCCTTGCTTCGGGCACGGCCAGCTGCGGCGCCATCACGGGCGCTGCAGGGCAGAACCAGTTCACGGTTGCCGGTGCCACCTTGCCGTCGGGCGGCAACGGCACGCTTACATACAGTTTGCCAGTCATGTTTGCCTCCAGCATGACGGCAAGCACCATCGTCAACACCGTCAGCGCCGTTGATGTGCCCAGCCAAGGCAATGCGACAGCCAGCACCCCCAATGCCTTGCTGCTGCCCAGTGCCGACATCTCTGTGGTCAAGACCGGCCCGGCCACCGTACTGGCTGGGGACGCCATCCAATACACCCTATTGGTCAGCAATGCAGGCCCCACAGACGCCAACGGCACCACCTTCAACGACGCGGTTCCGGCTTCGGTCACCGGCGTAGCTGCTACCTGCGGTAGCCCTACCGGCGGGGCGGTATGCCCTGCCAGCGTAACGGTTACGGGCAACACCGTCAGCGGCACAATGGCCAGCCTGCCAGCCAACAGCTCCGCAACGATCACGGTGACAGGAACGGTCTCCAGCAGCAATAGCGGTCCGATCACCAACACGGCCTCCGTAGCACTTCCTGCCAATATCACCGATCCGAGCAATGGCAACAACACAAGCACGGCCACAACAGCGGTTGCGTCCGTCATCAGCCTCACCAAAACGGCTGATGTCAACACCCTGATACCTGGCGGAACCGTCAATTACACCGTCATCGTCAAGAACCGTGGTTCGGCAACAGTCAGCAGTATTGCGGTGAGCGATCCGGTTGCCACCGGTATTACCGCCCAGAGCTGGACCTGTGTCACATCGGGCGGTGGCACCTGCACAGCCAGTGGAACCGGGGCCGTCACGGATACCATTGCCAGCTTGCCAGCTGGGGCAACCGCCACCTACACCATCACGGCCAACGTGAGCAATGCCCCACCGGCCTCGGTCACCAACACCGCCAGCAGCACACCAGGCGGGGGAGGGGTGTGCGCACCGGACAACACGCCAGCACCTTGCACGGCAGCCGTCACCTTGAGTTCGGCTCCCATCATCCAAGTGAGCAAGATCGCCAACACCACGGCTCTCGTGCCCGGTGGCACCGTGCAATACATCGTCAAGGTACGCAACAACGGATCCTCGGCAGCCAGTGATGTGCTCATCACCGACCCTGTGGCTGGCGGCATCACCAGCCAGAGCTGGAGCTGCGCGGCCAGCGGCGGCGCAGCCTGCCCGCAGGCAAGCGGCACGGCAGGCATCAACCAGACCATCGCCACCATGCCTTCTGGCGGCGAGGTGACCTACACCATCACCGCTGTCATCAGCAACACCCCGCCCACCAACGTGAGCAACACGGCTGTTGCCATGCCCAGCGAGAGCGGCACCGTCTGCGGCCCCACCAACACACCGGGCCCCTGCAGCGCCACGGCCAGCGTGCCGCCACTGCCCCAGGTCTCGGTGGTCAAGAGCGCCAATGCCACCACCGTGGTCGCTGGCGGCACCATCGTCTACACCATCGTGGTGAGCAACAGCGGTGTCATGCCTGCCAACAGTACGGCAGTGAGCGACCCCATCCCGGCAGGCATTGCCAGCCAGAGCTGGACCTGCGCGGCCAGTGGCGGCGCCAGTTGCACCGCCAGCGGTACGGGTGCAGTGAACGACACCCTTGTGAGCTTCCCTGCGGGCAGCTACGCCACCTACACCGTCACCGCCCAGGTGAGCGCTAATCCGCCAGCGACCATCGGCAACACGGTGGTTGCCACCCCCGCTGCGGGCACCCTGTGCACGCCGGGCAACACTGCCCCGCCTTGCAGCGCCTCGGCCGCTGTCTCGCCCGATCCGCAAATCTCGGTGGCCAAGAGCGTGGATGCACCCACCATCGCCCCAGGCGGCGTGGTGCACTACACCGTCTCGGTCACCAACAACGGATCGGTGGCCGCAGACGGCACCACCGTGAGCGACCCCATCCCCGCTGGCATCACCAGCCAGAGCTGGACTTGCGCAGCGCAAGCGGGCGCGACCTGCACGGCCAGCGGCACGGGTGCGATCAGCGACACGCTGGGTACTTTCCCGCCCGGCAGCTTTGTGACCTACACCGTCACGGCGACCGTGAGCAGCACGCCACCGGCATCCATTACCAATACGGCCAGCAGCACGCCGCCAGCGGGCACCTGCGCGCCAGGTAACACAGCGCCGCCTTGCCAGGCCACGGCCAGCAGCACGCCGCTGCCACAGGTGCAGATCACCAAGAGTGCGAGCACCAGCACGCTCATCCCCGGCGGCACCGTCACCTACACGGTGGTCGTGAGGAACACCAGCGCCGTGGCAGCGAACGGCACCACGGTGAGCGACCCAGTAGCTGCGGGCATCACGGCCCAGAGCTGGACTTGCGCAGCAGCGGGCGGGGCCAGCTGCACGGCCAGCGGCACGGGTGCGGTCACCGACACCCTGGCAGCCTTCCCGGCCGGGGCGACGGCCACCTACACCATCACGGCGAGCGTGAGCAATGCGCCTCCAGCGACCGTGACCAACACCGCCAGCAGCACGCCAGGCGGGGCAGGGGTGTGTGCACCGGCCAACACGGCGGCACCTTGCACGGCATCGGTGACCCTGGGCTCGGCCCCGATCATCGAGGTCACCAAGAGCGCCAACACCACGGCCTTGGTGCCCGGTGGCACCGTCATCTACACCGTCACCGTGCGCAACAGCGGCTCGGTAGCTGCCGATGGGACGACAGTGAGCGACGCGGTGCCTGTCGGTATCGCTTCGCAAAGCTGGGTTTGCTCTGCCACCGGTGGTGCTACCTGCACCGCCAGCGGCAATGGGACGGTCAGCGACACCATTGCAACCTTCCCTGTGGGCGCTGTTGTCACCTATACCGTGACGGCCACAGTGAGCAGCGCGCCTCCGGCCACCATCACCAATACGGCGAGTGTTACCCCATCCGGGGGAGGCGTGTGCGGGGTTGATATGAAGGCCGCGCAAGCGAAGGCTGCGTCAGTGATGGCACCACCATGCACGGCATCTGTCACCGGCAGCTCCACACCACAGCTGCAGATCAGCAAGACGGCAGACCTGCAGACGGTTGCCGTAGGTGGAACGATCGAGTACACGGTGACGGTGATCAATGGCGGAAGCGTGCCGGCAGACGGTACGGTGATCAGTGACCCGATCCCCGAGGGCATCGCCAGCCAGCTGTGGACCTGCAGAACCAGCGCAGGCGCAGTCTGCGCGGGCATTGGAAGCGGAGCCATCAGCGACACGATCACAAGCCTTCCTGTGGGTGGCTCGGTGGTCTACACGGTCACTGCAAAGGTGAGTTTCACAGCGCCCAAGGCGATCACCAATGTAGCGACCATCACGCCTCCAGCAGGTGGCAACTGCACGCCGTGCACTGCAAGCGCGGCTACGGCAGTGCAACAGAGCTCGACGCCAACGCCTGTGCCAGGCTTGAGTCAATGGGGCATGGGCTTGCTTGTGCTGTTGATGTCGCTGGTTTCTGGCATTGTGATGCGCCGGCAGTTCGCAAGGGCAGGCCAGGCGAACAAAGCAGCCTGATCGTTCGTTTTGCGTGTGCGGCCATTTGGCCGCACACGCATTTCGAGCAATCCATGCCCATCAAAGGTGGTGATGCCCGGGTCGGGTGTGCAAAGGTGTCTATGGCTGGGATAACCAGATACCCCAGGTCTGCAAGCGGCTGCTGCACATGGCGCGATATCTGCGGGGCTTTCATCACGGCCCTCATGTAAGCCAGCTGCGGCTTGCTGATCAATGCGCGTTAGGTGGGGCAGCAGCACGACCCTTGGCGGGCTTTGGTAGTGGCTTGGCTCACAGTGCCTCCCGTTCGTGCTTCTTGCAGGGCCGGACGTATCGGGAGTGGCGCTAGCAACGACTAATAAACCCAGGTGTGGCTGGTTCTTGCTTGACTTGCAGGACTTGCCCTGCCTGAACATGCGAAAATGGAAGGCTTTGTTGATTTCCTGCAGATGCGAGTGATGACCTATTTCAGGGTTCTTCAACAAAGAGAATTGAATCATTGGCAATCATGCAACTTGTACTGATTTACCTGTATTACGGAAAGCAATGAAGGTACTTTGCATATCGCATATGAAATATACAAAGACAGATTTTCGGCATAAGGTTACGGGATGAGCTACAGCGTCAAGGAGATTTTTTACACACTCCAAGGTGAAGGGGCAAATGCAGGCCGCCCTGCAGTTTTCTGCCGATTTGCTGGTTGTAATTTATGGAGTGGCCGAGAGGAAGACCGTTCGACTGCAGTATGCACCTTCTGTGATACGGATTTTGTCGGAACAGATGGGGAGGGTGGTGGAAAGTTTCGCTCTGCCCTTGACCTTGCCGCAGCCATTGAAGCGCAATGGCCCACGGAGAATATGGAGCGTCGCTTCGTGGTTCTCACGGGTGGAGAGCCTTTGCTGCAGGTGGACGCTGTCTTGATCGCCGCGTTGCACGCACGAGGCTTTTTTATCGCCATGGAGACGAATGGCACGCTCGTTCCGCCGGATGGTATCGACTGGTTATGCGTAAGCCCCAAGGCCAACTCGAAGCTTGCTGTACTTACGGGCCAGGAGCTGAAACTGGTCTATCCTCAACCAGGGGTTGATCCTGCGTCGTTTACCCATTTGGCGTTCGACAATTTTTATCTTCAGCCAATGGACAATTCTGACCAGCTTCAAAATACGTCTGCAGCGATTGACTATTGCCTGCAGCATCCTCGTTGGAATCTCAGCGTGCAAACTCATAAAGTAATAGGAATTCGATAATGTACGAACTGAGTCAGAAATTTTTCTTTGAGGCTGCCCACACCCTGCACCGCACCATAGATGCGGCAGGCAGCCGGCGTATACATGGGCATACCTATCAGGCCGAAATTACGCTGTTCGGAGCACCAACAGGTGATTCTGGCATGCTGCAAGACCTGGGATATATTCGCCAAAAGATCGAGCTGGTAAAAAACGAACTGGATCACCAATTCTTGGACGAAGTTCCTGACCTGGGACCAGCCACACTGGAAAATCTGTGCAAATATATATACACCCGCATGGCCGTACATTGCCCCAATTTGATTGCCGTTGCCGTTGAACGCCCTTCGAGCGGAGACAAATGTGTCTTGCGCAAGCAATATATGGCAGACTAACGTGTCGCAAATAATCTTTGGTATACGGCCTTATTGATTTGAAGGCAGGCAAGTGTATACGTAAAAACGCAGGCTATAAGCCTGCTTTTTTATTGTTATTTTTGAATGGCTTTGTTGCACAAATCCGGGCCGCAGCGGTAGTAGGCTCGGATGATGAGTGAGACGAACTGGGGTCGGCGCAAGTACCGCACCACAAACT
>NZ_JACHKZ010000045.1 GCF_014207855.1 Comamonas odontotermitis
CAGTTTGTGGTGCGGTACTTGCGCCGACCCCAGTTCGTCTCACTCATCATCCGAGCCTACTACCGCTGCGGCCCGGATTTGTGCAACAAAGCCGAGCGCCTGCGACTGGAGCACCTGGCAATTACGGCTTCACCTTGACTTGCGATACCGGCACCTACACCGGCACCTTGACCGTGCCTGCGAACGGAACCACAGCTTCTGGCTCAGTCAATGTGCCAGTAGGCGCTAATTGCACATCGCTTGTCACCACCGAGCCAACGGCGCCAGCCAACTACAGCTGGAGCCCCGAGACCGCAACGCTCACGCCCGGTCCCATCACGTCTGCGTCGACGGCGGAGATCACCGATCCGCTGAACCTCAATCAGGTTGCTCTTCCCATCAGGCTGAATGTGACCGGAGCACCTGCGACTGGAGCACCTGGCAATTACGGCTTCACCTTGACTTGCGATACCGGCACCTACACCGGCACCTTGACTGTGCCTGCGAACGGAACCACAGCTTCTGGCTCAGTCAATGTGCCAGTAGGCGCTAATTGCACATCGCTTGTCACCACCGAGCCAACGGCGCCAGCCAACTACAGCTGGAGCCCCGAGACCGCAACGCTCACGCCCGGTCCCATCACGTCCGCGTCAACGGCGGAGATCACCGATCCGCTGAACCGCAACCAGATCTCTGTTCCGGTGACCGTGACAGTGACCGGAGCGCCTGCGACTGGCGCGCCTGGCAGCTATCCATTCACACTGGTGTGCGACGGAACTTCCTATACCGGCTCGGTGACCCTCACAGGGACCAGCACCACCGGCACAGGTAGTATCAATGTGCCTGAGGGAGCGAATTGCACAACGCTGACTGAAACAGGTAAACCAACGGCGCCAACCAGCTACACCTGGGGCCCTGTAACCGCAACCCCACCTGTGGGACCCATTGCACCCGGTGCAACTGCCTCCATCACCAATCCGCTCACGCGCGGCCAGATTCCGGTCACCATTACCGTGAATGTGACCGGAGCGCCTGCGACTGGCGCGCCTGGCAGCTATCCGTTCACACTGGTGTGCGACGGAACTTCCTATACCGGCTCGGTGACCCTCACAGGGACCAGCACCACCGGCACGGGGACCGTCAATGTGCCTGAAGGCGCCAATTGCACAACGCTGACTGAAACCAGCAAACCAACGGCGCCCACCAGCCACACCTGGGGCCCTGAAACCGCAACCCCACCTGTGGGACCCATTGCCCCCGGTGCAACTGCCTCCATCACCAATCCGCTCACGCGCGGCCAGATTCCGGTCACCATTACCGTGAATGTGGCAGGGGCTCCTGCGGCCGGTGCACCTGGCAGCTATCCGTTCACACTGGTATGCGACACGGGTACCTATACCGGCTCGGTCACCCTCACCGGTACGGCGACTACGGGTTCCGCCACGGTCGATGTTCCCGAAGGCGCCAATTGCACGACGCTGACTGAAGGCAGCAAGCCAACAGCACCCACCAGCTACACCTGGGCCCCTGAAACGACCACGCCGCCTGCAGGCCCCATTGCAACCGGTTCAAGTGGCACGATCAATAACCAGTTGAATGCACCTTCATTGACGGTCAGCATTACGCCAGACAAGACGGTGGTGGTACCCGGTTCGTCGGTGACCTATGCCGTTAACGTCGGCAATGGCGGCCCGATCAATAGCGACCCGGACACCAAGATCGTTATCAGCGTGCCTGCAGGTGAGCAAGTCACCAGTGCCGTACCTGGCAATGGCTGGGTCTGCTCGCCAACCACGGGTACCGGTCCGTTTGATATCACTTGCGTAAAAGCAGCTGGCGTGCCCGCAGGGGCCGCTAACGAGCCTGTGGTGACACTGGTCGTCACCAAAACGACCACGGCAGCTATCACCAATACGGCCAAGGTGACCTCTGGCGATGCAGCCTGCGTCTCGACCCCGGCGGCTGCAAGGTGCGAAGCCAGTGCAACGGTAACAAGCGCCGCTCCACGTGAGCCTGCGCCCGTGCCAGCCAACTCGCTTGCCATGTTGCTGTTGGCAGGGCTGGGCTTGATAGGCCTTGCCTTTGCACGAATCAAGCGTAGCTGACGCAATCGGAGCCGCTAACACAGCCTTATAAATCAAAAATTGGCCTTCAAAAGGGCACCTGGCGTACCAGGTACCCTCAAGAGCAAAGATTGATATCGGGTTGTGTTGGCGGGTTTTTTATACCGTTTAAACGAAAATCAATTTATTAAGATGTATTAATGAATTGAGTTTAATTGAATGAAATTAGATTTAATCCAATTTAATTTAATTGAATTTAATAAATAAAAAATGAATTTACATAGACATGAAAATAATCATGTCTTCGATGAAATTTGAGCGCCGCAGCGGGCGGTACTACTTGCACCGCCAGCGGCAATGGGACAGTCAGCGACACCATTGCAACCTTCCCTGTGGGCGCTGTTGTCACCTATACCGTGACGGCCACAGTGAGCAGCGCGCCTCCGGCCACCATCACCAACACGGCGCGAGCGTTACCCCATCCGGTGGAGGCGTGTGCGGGGTTGATATGAAGGCCGCACAAGCGAAGGCTGCGTCAGTGATGGCACCACCATGCACGGCATCTGTCACCGGCAGCTCCACACCACAGCTGCAGATCAGCAAGACGGCAGACCTGCAGACGGTTGCCGTAGGTGGAACGATCGAGTACACGGTGACGGTGATCAATGGCGGAAGCGTGCCGGCAGACGGTACGGTGATCGGTGACCCGATCCCCGAGGGCATCGCCAGCCAGCTGTGGACCTGCAGAACCAGCGCAGGCGCAGTCTGCGCGGGCATTGGAAGCGGAGCCATCAGCGACACGATCACAAGCCTTCCTGTGGGTGGCTCGGTGGTCTACACGGTCACTGCAAAGGTGAGTTTCACAGCGCCCAAGGTGATCACCAATGTAGCGACCATCACGCCTTCAGCAGGTGGCAACTGCACGCCGTGCACTGCAAGCGCGGCTACGGCAGTGCAACAGAGCTCGACGCCAACGCCTGTGCCAGGCTTGAGTCAATGGGGCATGGGCTCAATGCTGTTGTTGATACCAATGGTTGTAGGTCTGTTCCCAAGCAGGCGATCCATTGCATGTTGTTTTTCCTCTGAAGCGAGAAGCTGAATTAAGATATTTCTTATCAATATCTAAAGTGCCATCGTAATCATGGATAAATAATCACTTGACGTGCATCAAGAATTATCGGCGCAGCCTTGGATTGTGAAGGGCGTGTGCCGTGATTTCCCTGAGTTGGCCGCTGTGGCGCCGATGGTATGTTGGAGGTATTGCCTGGAACGCTCTGGAGATTTTGAATGCAGCAACAGCTCACGCTTTTTCGCACTTCTCGCCATGCCTTGACCGCACTGGCCCTGGCTGCGGCCCCCTGGGCCCAGGCGGTCTGCCTGGACGATGCGCAGATTGCGCAATGGGTTCAATCCTACGAAGCCAGGACGCCTGCCGCCAATCCACCCGAGATGAGCCCAGAAGACGGCAAATGTACGCGCAACAAGCTTATGGCCGCTTTTGAGGCCGCGGGTCGCAAACCTGTTGGCTACAAAGCGGGGCTGACCAGCGCCGCCGTACAAAAGCGCTTTAATACCGATCAACCAGTGTGGGGGCGCCTCTACAAAGGGGCGTTGCTGGCCAACCGCACGGTAGTATCTGCCAGCTTTGGGGCACGGCCCCTGTTCGAGGCCGATATGGTAGTGCGCGTGTCCAGCACGGCCATCAACCGCGCCACGACACCGCTGCAGGTACTGAACAGCATTGACCGCGTGGTGCCTTATATCGAGCTGCCCGATCTGATGGTGGAGGACCCCAAGACCTTGAACGGCGCGTCTGTGGAGGCGATCAATGTGGGCTCGCGCTTGGGCGTGATTGGCGATTCGATACGCATCCCAGCATTCCGTGATGAGCGCTATGCCTTTTTGGCGGCGCTGCAGGGCATGGAGATCACCATCAGAGACCAGACCGGCACCAAACTGGGTGGGGGGCGCGGCGGCGACCTGATGGCACAGCCACTCAATGCCGTCATCTGGCTCACGCAGGCGCTGCAGAAAGAAGGCATCGCGCTGAAAGTGGGTGACTGGGTGAGCCTGGGATCATTCTCGGCCTTGCTGACGCCATCGGCGGGCCAGACCATCACCATCGACTACCAAGGCCTGCCGGGTGCGCAACCCGTGGAGGTTACCTTTGAGTGAATTCGTCACGAACGGATCGGTACGAGTGCATAGGTGACGGCAAGGGGTGGGGTGGATAACCGATAATCGCCGCAGTCCGCATGGCTGGCGGTGGGGCGTTTGGCGCCCCGCGTACGGTCGATTTTGCTGTTGTTTTGATAGCTTTTGGTGCCGCCCGTGTTGCACCAGGCCGTGATTTATGTCCGAACTCTCCCCCCGATCCGTCGCCCATGCCGCCGTAGAGCTGCCCATGCCCGCCGAGGTGATTGCCGAGCTCACGCCCACCATGCGAAGCGTGGTGGAACGCATGGCCCGTGCCCAGCATACGCCGATGTGGGAGCTGACCGTGGAGCAGGCGCGACAGGGCTACGAGGTGGGCTCTGGCGTGCTGGAGATTCCCAAGCCCGCGCTGGACCGTGTCGAAGACCTGCACATTCCGGCGCGCGATGGCTACCAGATTCCTGCACGGCTGTACGCAGCCACCTGGGATCCGCTGCAGCCGGTGCTGCTGTTCACGCACGGCGGCGGCTTTACCATCGGCAGCGTGGTCACGCACGATATCCTGTGCCGCGAGCTCGCGCACCAGGCCGGGTGCATGGTGATCTCGGTAGATTACCGCCTCGCGCCGGAGCATAAATTTCCTATCGCCAGCAATGATGCCTGGGACGCGCTGCAGTGGCTCGCGCAGCAGGGCATGCAGCTGGGCGCCGATACCCGGCGCATGGCCGTGGGTGGCGACAGCGCGGGCGGCACCCTGGCGGCGGTCAACGCCATTTTGGCGCGCGATGCCGGCATTTCGCTGGCGCTGCAATTGCTCATTTACCCCGGCTGCGCCGCGCACCAGGATACGCCTTCGCATGCACGGTACGCGCAAGGCCCCATCCTGACCGAGCCCATGATCAGCTGGATGTTCGCCAACTACACCCGCACCCCGGCTGACCGCAACGACTGGCGCTTTGCTCCGCTTCTGGCGCCGGATGTGCGCGGCGTGGCACCTGCCAGCCTGCATCTGGCGCAATGTGATTCGCTGGTGGATGAAGGCGTCATGTACGCGGACAAGCTGCGTGCGGCCGGCGTGGCGGTAGAGCTGGATGTCTACCCCGGTGTGGCGCACGAATTTGTGAAGATGGGCCGCGCGCTGAAAGAGGCAAGAGCCTGCCACGCGAACATGGCCAAGGCACTGCGGGCGGCGTTTGATTGACATGACGAAGGTGGATGCCTCTGCAATTTCGCGCTGCAAATCTGCGCTGCGTTTGCGGCTGGCGTCGGCTCCCAAACTCCTCCTGCTTTTTTTGCTTGGCGCATGGATAGTTGATTTTTTTGTATTTGTTTGCAGCGAATCCCAAGTCTCCTTTTACATACTTGCTACCGCGACGTTATGTATTCTTGGCTGGGCCAACCACATTTGTCTGGGAGCGATCGAGCACCTGAAGGATTTGGGCAAGTGGATCGCAGGAATTTTGTTTGATCTTTTGTTACTGGTTCTGCTGTATGCAATGTGCATCCTGGCGCTGTCGCTCTTTTTGCCAGCGTATCAGTGCTATGGGTCACGGGCCAAGGTTGCCGAAGCATTGATGGGTGTGGCTTTTTTAAAAAATGAAATCACTGACCGAGCGGAAAAGGCCGGGTTTTTAAGCGATGCTGGAAGATCCCTGGCAGTGCCTCAAAACAAGCAGATCGCAGGAGGAATGGTCTCCCCCGACGGGCAGATCTTTGTCGTTCTGGAAGACCCTCCCGCAGTATTCACTTTGGTTCCGGCAATGCGGGCTGGAAGAATTGAATGGAGCTGCGAAGGCTATCCCATCAAATACATGCCGGCGCCTTGTCATAAATCGCGCTGATTGTTTTTTATTGTCTGTCCTATGTCTGTTACGCCAATCATTCTATTTTCTCAACCCGCCCAGTCCCTCAGCGAGTTCCGCTGCCGCAACCGCCAGCGCGTGCGCTGGTCGGAAGTGGATTTGCAGAAGGTCGTCTTCAACGCCCATTACCTGAACTATGTCGATATCGGCATGTCCGAATACTGGCGCCAGTTGGCGGTGCCGTATGAAGAGGGCACGCAGCGCCTGGGTGGCGAGCTGTTTTTGAAGGCCACGCAGATCGAGTACCATGCCTCGGCCCGCCTGGATGATGTGGTCGATATCGGTATTCGCGTCACCCGCCTTGGCACTACCTCGGTGCAGTTCGAGGCGGGCATTTTCTGTGCCGACAGGCTGCTGGTTTCAGCCACCATGGTCTATGTGTTTGCCGATGGCGCGCAGCGGCCGGTACCCTTGCCAGATGCCTATCGCCAGATGGTGCAGCGTTACGAGGCGGGCGAGGAGATGGTGGAAGTCAAGACCGGCAGCTGGAACGTGCTGGGCCAGGAGGCGATGCGCCTGCGCATGCAGGTGTTTGTGCGCGAGCAAGGCATTCCCGAGGAAATCGAGGCTGACGAATTTGATGTGACCTCACTGCATGCCGTGGCCATCAACGGCCTGGGCATGTGCGTAGCCACGGGCCGCATGCTTCCCAGCGTCAACCAGGAAAGCCGTGCAGATGTGATGCGCATCGGTCGCATGGCGGTAGCTCGCCCCTTGCGCGGCACCCAGCTGGGCCGCCAGGTGCTGGATGCGCTGGTGGATGCTGCACGCCGTCAGGGCAAGCGTCAGGTGGAGCTGCATGCGCAGTGCACGGCAGAGAATTTTTACCGCCGCGCCGGGTTTTCCGTGGTGGGTGAACTGTATGAGGAGGCGGGCATTCCGCATGTTTCGATGACCAAGGATTTGTAGAAAAACCCTTGCAGGTGCTAACTGGATGCGCGCCTGAACTTTGTTTTTGATAGCAACTGGTGCATTGCCATCTTGCCAAATAAAAAGCCGGGGCTGGTTTCCCAGTCCCGGCGAGGAGTGATGGTCAAGATGCGCTTGAGTAGTTGTAGCGTTCTGCAAGTGGAGCCAACATGGCAGCTCCTGCTTGCAAAGTCGCTCAATTTTATCAAAAACTCTGGCAATCGTGCCAAAATTCCTTGCGCAACAGGCACTTGGCGAAAAATTGGCGGAAAGCGGCAGTTAACTGTCGTATTTTTGATGAATCCACAGCCAGACGCCTCGGTGAGAAAGGCGCAAGGCGAGGGTCGCTCCACTCAGAACGTGTTTACGATCTCCTCGCGCCGCGACAGTGATTTTCGGGGCGCCCGGCTAGGGATGGGCTGCGAGGGGCGCGCCTAGCGGCGCAGTGCGCAGCCAATAGCCAGCTATTGGCAAGCGCTGCAACGACGCAGACCGCCCCTAGCCGGGCGCCCTGACCGGGCGCCCCCAAACCCACTGTCCCTACGGGTTGGAGTGAAATCGGGCGATTTCTGTGGGCTGACCCTTGCTTGCACCCCGGTGCAAGCTGCGGCCCAGCGCTTCGAACTCATCCCGATTGCACTCCAACGCGGCTGCGTAGAGATCGTAAACACGTTCTCAGATATCGTCCTTCAGTGCATAAGGCAGTGCCAGCACCTGCAGCGCGGGGCCGGTGCTGCTGCCCAGGTGCAGGGCGTCGGCGGCAGCGGCAATCTGCATCGACACCAGTGCTTCGAACCCGCTGGGCGTTGCGGCAGCCTGTACCACGGTGCCTACGGGTTGCTCGGCGTCATTCGCGGTAAATACTTCCTGGCCCACGGCCGGTTGTGCAGGCGATGCCACACGGTACATGCGCCGCTTGAGCGTACCGCGGAACTGGCTGCGCGCCACGACTTCCTGGCCCGGATAGCAGCCTTTCTTGAAGCTCACGCCTTCCACCGATTCAAAGTTCACCATCTGGGGCACAAAGGCATCAACCATGGGCTGCGTGATGAGCGGCACCCCCGCCTGCACCAGTGAGAGCAGCCATGCCGCCGCATCCAGCCGCGGGCTGTTTGCCACCGCATCGGGCAGGGGGCTACCACTGGGGGCGGCCAGCAATGCACGGCTTTCGCCGCTGGCGGCAAAGAGGCGCACAATGGATGCATCGCCCAGTTGCGCGGTTTGCCAGGGCGCCAGGCCGCGGGCTTCTGCGGGCACGGCATCGCCGGCCAGGCCGATCAGCTGCACGGCATCAGTGGCGTCGCTCATCTTGACCTTGGCGCGCAGCACGAACATGGACAGGCGTTTGAGCGTTGCAGCCAGCACATCGCTGCTGGTGATGAGCCAGAATTCACCAGCGCTACGTTTGATGACAATAAAACTGGCCTGCATGCGGCCTTTGGCGGATAAAAAAGCCGCTAGGCGGGCCTGGCCTACGGGGAGCAGTTGCACATCGTTGGTCAGCTGCCCTTGCAGAAAGATGGCGGCGTCTTCGCCTTCGGCGCGGATCACACCCAGGTGCTGCAGGGCGAGATGCCCTTGTAATGCTTGTGTCATGGGTGAATTATGATGCGCGATCCATTGCACAGAGGTGGTAGGGTTGTGAAGCGTTTATTGGTGTTGATCGTGGTGGCGGCGCTGGCCGTGGCGGGTGCGGGCTACTGGTGGCTGCACCAGCCGATTGTGGCGGGCGACAAGCCCGTGGAGCTGGAGATCGAGCCCGGCACACCGCCGCGCGCTGTGGCGCAGGCCGTGCAGGCAGCGGGCATCGGCGTTAATGCCGATCTGCTGTACTGGTGGTTCCGCCTCTCGGGGCAGGACCGAAAGATTCGTGCAGGCAACTACGAAATTCCTGTGGGCACCACGCCGCAGAGCATGCTGGCGCGCCTGGTGCGTGGCGAAGACAGCCAGCGCGTGCTGACGATTGTCGAGGGCTGGAACTTCCGGCAGGTGAGGGCGGCGCTTGCCAAGGAAGAGAACCTCAAGCACGACAGCGCGGTGATGACGCCCGAGCAGATCATGGAAGCGCTGGGCAAGCCGGGCATGGCGGCAGAAGGGCGCTTTTTCCCGGATACCTACGCATTCTCCAAGGGCAGCAGCGATATTGCCTTGCTGCGCCGCGCCATGCAGGCCATGGACAAGCGGCTGGAGGCTGCCTGGTCGCTCAAGCAGGAAGACAGCCCGCTCAAGTCGGCAGATGAGCTGTTGATTCTGGCCAGCATCGTCGAGAAGGAAACCGGCAAGGCCGCCGACCGGGGGCTGGTGGCCGGGGTGTTTGCCAACCGCCTGCGCATCGGCATGCTGCTGCAGACCGACCCCACGGTGATCTACGGCCTGGGTGACAAGTTTGACGGCAACCTGCGCAAGCGCGACCTGCAGACCGATACGCCATGGAACACCTACACGCGCACCGGCCTGCCGCCCACGCCAATCGCCATGCCGGGCAAGGCATCCCTGATGGCTGCCGTGCAGCCCGATAAGACCAAGGCTCTGTACTTCGTGGCCCGGGGTGATGGCAGCAGCCATTTCAGCGAGAGCCTGGACGAGCACAACCGGGCGGTCAACACCTTTCAGCGGGGCAAGTGAGCGGGCGCTGGCCTATCCAGCAGCAGTCCAACCTGCTGCCCAATCCGGCTCTCAAGCTGCGTACAATCCTGCGCAGCATGACACCCACCCATTCCGCTCCTTCCGCATCGGCCCAGCGCGGCCTGTTCATCACCTTTGAAGGCATTGATGGTGCCGGCAAGTCTTCGCACATCCAGGGTCTGCATGATGCGTTTGTGGCAGCAGGGCGCACGGTGGTGACGACGCGCGAGCCGGGTGGCACGCCGCTTGCGGAAAAGCTGCGCACCCTGTTTCTGCACGAGCCCATGGATGCGCTTACCGAGTCGCTCCTGGTATTTGCTGGCCGAAGAGACCATTTGCAGCAGGTGATCGAGCCCGCGTTGGTGCGCGGCGATGTGGTGCTGTGCGACCGTTTTACCGATGCCACGTTTGCCTACCAGGGAAGCGGGCGGGGTTTCGATCTCGGTGTGCTATCGAATTTGGAGCGTATGGTGCAATCCGATCCGTCGTTGGGGGCTGATTTTGTTCGTCAGCCGGACTTGACCGTGTGGTTTGATCTGCCCACCGAGGTGGCGGCCGAGCGCCTGGCCCATGCGCGTGTGCCTGACCGGTTTGAATCGCAACCCCAGGCCTTTTTTGCGCAGGTGGCCGCCGGATATGCGGCGCGCGCGGCTGCACAGCCCGGGCGCTTTGCACGGATTGATTCCAACCAGCCGCGTCCGGACGTATGGCAGGCCGTGCGCGCTGCCGTTGCCCGGCGCGGCTGGCTGGCAGTGGAGGCCTGAGCATGGCGGCGTCTGAAAAAAACACGGCGCAGCCAGTGGCACCGATGGTTGCACCATGGATTGCACAACAGCGAGATGCCTTGCTGAAGCAGCGCGGCCACGCCTGGTTGCTGCAGGGGCCCTCTGGCCTGGGGCAATTTGCGCTGGCCATCGAGCTGGTGCGTGCCTGGCTGTGCGATACGCCCGGTGAGCACGGCGCCTGCGGGCATTGCGCGAGCTGTCATGCGATTGACGTGCACGCGCACACCGATCTGTGCGTGCTGATGCCTGAGACCACCATGCTGGCCCTGGGCTGGCCCTTGCCCGAGAAGGCACAGGCCGATATCGACGACAAAAAGCGCAAGCCCAGTCAGGAAATCCGCGTTGATGCGATGCGCGATGCGGTGGAGTTTACCCAGCGCACATCGGGCCGCGGCAACGGCAAGGCGGTGCTGGTGTACCCGGCCGAGCAGATGAATGCCATCACCGCCAACGCTTTGCTCAAGACTCTGGAAGAGCCGCCGGGTGACGTCCGCTTTGTGCTGGCCACCGAGGCCGCGCACCAGCTTTTGCCCACCATCCGCAGCCGCTGCCTCTCACACACCATGCAGTGGCCGGTGGCAGACGCCGCCAGCGCCTGGCTGGCCGGGCAGGGCGTGCCTGCAGACCAGATAGCGGGCGCCTTGCAGGCCGCAGGCGGCCGACCCGAAGATGCGCTGGCCCAATTGCAGGCCGGGCGCGCTCCCCAGGTCTGGAAAAAATGGCCCAAGGAGCTTGCCCAGGGCCAGGCAGGGGCACTGGCCAGCCTGGCGGGGCCGCAGGTGGTGGATGCGCTGCAAAAGCTCTGCCACGATCTGCTGATGCTGCGCGTGGGGGCTGCACCGCGCTTTTTTGACAAGGCCGATCTGCCCGCTCCGCCGAGCCTAGCGGTGCTCAGCCGCTGGAGCAAGGCACTCACGCAATCAATGAAGACCGCAGACCATCCCTTCAACCAGGGCTTGATGCTGGAGGCATTGGTGGCGCAGGCCGCATCGGTATTGCAATCGCGCCGGTAATGGGGTTTGGCTGCCATTTTGGCGATTTGCCTGGGTAGCTTGCCTCAAGCGGGCTGGCGGTTTTTTTAGGAAAAGTGGTGCACGCGCATCAACCACGCACCGTTTTCGCTATGTGCTTGATAGCTGACACTACATTTGGTTATCCTTGCAGCCTATGAACAGTCCTATCCCCGCATCTGCTGCGTCCGCAGCTTCTGCCGCTGCTGCGCGCCCCAGTGTGCTGCAACTGGCCATCAAGGAAAAGGCAGCGCTGTACGCCGCCTACATTCCCTTGTTCAAGGATGGCGGCATTTTTGTGCCAACGCCCAAGGATTACGCGCTGGGAGACGATGTATACCTGCTGCTCACACTGCCGCAAGACCCACAGCGCTATCCCATTGCTGGCAAGGTGGGCTGGGTGACGCCTGCAGGTGCCAGCGGCAACCGAACCCAGGGCATCGGCGTGCGCTTCCCCAAAGACCCCAAAACCGACGAGTTGCGCTACAAGATCGAACAGATCCTGGGCACGGCGCTGCAAGCGGATCGCGCTACGCAAACCATCTGATCGGCCCTATCTGCCTCTCTCAACCCTGTCTGACAGGGTTTTTTGCTTTTATGGACAGCCGCAAAAGCGCCTGAGCAGAGACAATAGCGGTAATTTCTTGATCTGAGCTATGCGGGTGATACTGGGCGAGGGCGTTCCCCTTGGCTGCACACGCTGCATATTCCCGACCCCATTGATATTCAAGGCATTCCTGCGGGTGCCAGTTGTTGACGTTTTGATGTTTACCGATTCCCACTGCCATTTGAATTTTCCTGAGCTGGCGCAGGATCTGGCGGCCATCCGCGCCAAGATGGCCGAAGCCCAGGTGACGCGCGCTCTGTGCATCAGTTGCACGATGGAAGAGTTTCCTGACGCGCATGCGCTGGCCACCAGCTACGACAACATCTGGTGCAGCGTTGGCGTACACCCCGACACCGAGGGCCTGACCGAACCGAGCGTGGACGATCTGGTGCAGCGCGCGGGCCTGCCGCGTGTGGTGGCGATTGGTGAGACCGGGCTTGATTACTACGGCATGGAAGACCGCAAGGGAGGCCGCACGATTGCTGATCTGGAATGGCAGCGCGAGCGCTTTCGCACCCATATCCGGGCTGCGCAGCAGGTGCAAAAGCCGCTGGTCATCCACACGCGCAGCGCTTCTGAGGACACCTTGCGCATTCTGTGCGAAGAGGGCGAAACCGGTGGCGTGGGCAGCGCAGGCGGTGTCTTTCACTGCTTTACTGAAACCATGGAAGTCGCGCGCGCCGCGCTGGATCTGGGCTTTTACATCTCATTCTCGGGTATCGTTACCTTCAAAAGCGCCCAGGATCTGCGTGACGTGGCGGCCTTTGTACCCGAAGACCGGCTCCTGATTGAAACCGACAGCCCCTACCTGGCGCCGGTGCCGTTCCGCGGCAAGACCAATACGCCCGCATACGTGCCCTTTGTGGCAAAGCAGATTGCCCAAGTGCGCGGCATGTCGGAGGAAGCAGTGGCAGAAGTCACCAACCGCAACTTTGACCGGCTGTTCCCAGGAGTGCTGTTGTAATGCTGTTCCACAAGAAAAAGCCTTTGGTGCGCTACCATAAAGCGCTGGTAGCTATTGTTTTTGCAGCATCTGGCGGCTTGGCGCAGGCAGGCTCCTACGATGACTTCTTCACCCGCATCATTCGTGACGATGCGCCCGGCATTGCTGCCCTGGTCAAGCGCGGCTTTGATCCCAACACCGTGAACGAGCGCGGCGAGACAGGGCTGACGCAGGCCTTCAAGCTTGACTCCTACCGTGCTGCCAAGGGGTTGATCGATTTGCCCTCCACCAACGTGAATCTGCCCAACAGCAAGGGCGAGACGCCGCTCATGATGGCTGCCATCAAGGGGCAGGTGGATTTGGCCAAGGCCTTGATCGCCCGCGACGCCGATGTGAACCGCGAAGGCTGGACACCGCTGCACTATGCTGTATCGGCCCCCAGCGAAGATGGTTCCGACCTGAAAATGGTGGCGCTCCTGCTGCAGCACCACGCCTACATTGATGCGGCATCACCCAATGGCACCACGCCGCTGATGATGGCTGCGCAGTACGGCACCCGCAGCGCGGTCGAGCTGCTGATTAAAGAGGGCGCTGACCCCAAGCTGAAGAACCAGCAAGGCCTGACGGCGGTGGACTTCGCCACCCGGGCGGATCGCGCCGAAGTGGTGCGCTGGCTGGCCCAGGCGGGTGGCGCAGCAGGCGGCACCAAAGCAGCAGCTGGTTCAGCGGCTGGCGCGGTGGATGCAACCAAGCCCGCCGCCGCGCCGGGCGTGCATGTGCCGCAGCAACCGGCCTTTCCGCAGGGCAAGCGCAAGATACAAAGCAACTGGTGATGGCTGGCCAGTGGCTGGCTCGCTGATTTTCATGAAACCATGCGCTGGCGTGCGCCAGTAAAACGCCTTAATTGCAAAATCTATAGCAAAAAGCCCTAAACCTTCTGAAAGGTTTGGGGCTTTTTTGGGTGCAGAGCTGGGGGGCGTCAGTTGGGGCGCGACTGCAGCCGGGCGTACAGCCCGCCCAGCTCCATCAGTTGTGCGTGCGTGCCTTGCTCCACCACCTGGCCGCGTTCCATCACCACCACGCGATCGGCATGCTCGATGGTGGAGAGGCGATGCGCAATCACCACGGTGGTGCGGCCCCGCATCAGCCGCGCCAGGGCCTCCTGCACCAGCCGCTCCGATTCGGTGTCGAGCGCAGAGGTGGCTTCGTCCAGAATCAGGATCGGTGCATCCTTGTACAGCGCGCGCGCAATGGCCAGGCGCTGGCGCTGGCCGCCTGACAGCTGGTTGGCGTTGTGACCAACCATGCTGTACACGCCCTGTGGCTGACGGGCTACAAAATCCTGCAGGTTGGCGGCTGCTAGGCACTGCTGCAGGCGTGCTTCGTCGACTGGCGCGCCCAGGGCCACATTGGCGGCAATGGTGTCGTTGAACATCACCACATCCTGGCTCACCATGGCGAACTGGCTGCGCAGGCTGTGCAGATCCCAGTCATGCAGCAACACGCCATCGATGCTGACGGAGCCGCTGGAGGGCTCGACAAAACGCGGCAGCAGGTTGACGAGGGTGGTCTTTCCTGCGCCCGAGGGTCCCACCAGAGCCACCACCTCACCCGGATGGATGATGAGTGAGAGATGGCTCAGAGCAGGGGCCTTGTCGCTGCCAAACTCCACGGTCACATCGCTCAGTTGAATGGCGCCGCGTGCCTTGTCCATACGGTGCTGGCCACTGGCTTCGGGTGGTACCTCGCCCAGCAAGCCCAGGCCGCGCTCCAGTGCTGCCACGCCGCGTGTCAAAGGGTTGGCCACATCGGCAAGGCGCCGGATGGGTGCAATCAGCATCAGCATGCCGGAGATGAAAGAGATGAAGCTGCCAACCGTAACTTCCTGGGCGCTCACAGCCGTGGCGCGGCTTTGCCACAATGCAATGCAGATCACGACGGACAGCGCAACGGCTGCCAGCAGCTGGGTGAGCGGCGTCATGGCAGCGGACGCGATCGTGGCCTTGATGGCCAGTTGGCGAAGCCTGCGGCTCAATGCCAGAAAGCGGCCTGCCTGGGCGGGCTGGGCGGCATGGATGCGCACCACGCGGTGAGCGAGCACGTTCTCCTCCACCACATAGGCCAGCTCGTCCGTTGCCTGCTGGCTGGCCTTGGTAATGTGATAGAGCCGTTTCGAGAGCTTTTTCATGATCCACGACACGCTGGGCAGCAGCACCGCCACGATCAAGGTGAGCTGCCAGTTCGTATAGAGCAGGTAAAGCAGCAATGCAATCACGGTGAAGCCGTCGCGCGAAAGCATCAGAAGCGCCTGGACGATCAGCGTGGCGCCGTTCTGTACCTCGTATACAACGGTATTGGACAGCGCGCTGGCCGATTGCTTGGAAAACAGGCTCAGGTGCGCGTCCAGCACGCGGTTGAACAGGTTCTCGCGCAGGCGCATCATCCCGTCGTTGGCAATGCGCGCCAGCGCGTACTGATTGATGAATTGCGCAACACCCCGAATGAAAAAAACGCCAACAATTGCTACCGGCACGGCCCACAGCGGCAAGGTGCCACCGGTGAAGCCCTTGTCCACCAGCGGCTGCAGAAGGGCCGGAATGGCCACTTCGGTACCGGCCACCACCACCGTGGCCAGCACAGCGAGCACCCAGGTCCAGCGCTGGTAGCCAAAGTAAGGAGAGAGGCGTGAGAGGCGGGCGCGTAGTGACAGCTGGGCTACCGTGCTAGCAGGATCACTGCCCGAAGGCGCTGGCGCGGTCGCAGATGCATGCGCAGAAGATGGTTTTTCTGTTGTGGACATGTGTGCAAGATTCTAGAATGACCGGCTGTCTTCCTTGGAAGATAATAGTGATTTTGTAGGGTGTGTAACATCCTGCTGCCTTCTGAGGCATGTTCGGTATACATTGCGCATTTATGATGGTCGGTAATGACTAAAAAACGCTTCCCATCTATTTCTTCGGAGGCGGCCAAGCCGCTGTTCCATCGTCGTCACCTTCTCGGCGCTGCACTGGCAGCCCCAGCACTCCCGGCACTGGCGCAGTTCCATGTCGAAATCAGGGGTGTTGGCATCAGGCAGTATCCCATTGCCATTCCCCAGTTCCGCGGTGAGGGCGGTGCTCCCCAGAAAATCTCGGCCATCGTGCAGGCCGACCTGATCCGCAGTGGCCTGTTCAAGGCGGTGGACGCTTCGGGCGAGCAGCTCGACGAAACCTCCCGCCCGGATGTGGCCAAATGGACTGCCAAGGGCGCGGAATACCTGTCGGTTGGCAGCGTGGCGCGTGGCGGCAACGGCTTTGATGTACGCTTTCGCCTGTGGGACGCCGTCAAAGGCGCTGACCTGGGAGGCCAGAGCTACAACGTGCCGCAGGCAGACTTGCGCTTGGTAGCGCACAAGATTGCCGACTACATCTACGAAAAGATCACTGGCGAGAAGGGCGTGTTCTCCACCCGCATTGCCTATGTCACCAAAAACGGGGCCCGCTACACCTTGTGGGTAGCCGATTCGGATGGTGAAAACGCACAATCGGCGCTCTCCAGCCCCGAGCCCATCATCTCGCCCACCTGGTCTCCCGCAGGCACGCAGCTCGCCTACGTGTCGTTTGAATCGCGCAAGCCTGTGGTGTACGTGCACGAAGTGTCTTCAGGCCGCCGCCGCCTGATCGCCAATTTCCGGGGCTCCAACAGTGCGCCAGCCTGGTCGCCGGACGGCAGCACGCTCGCTGTCACCCTCAGCCGCGATGGCGGCTCGCAGCTCTACACCATCCCATCGAGCGGTGGCGAGCCGCGCCGCCTGATGCAAAGCAGTGGCATCGACACCGAGCCCACCTATTCGAAGGACGGCCGCTATATCTACTTTGTCAGTGATCGGGGCGGTGCGCCGCAGATCTACCGCGTGGGCGCCCAAGGGGGCAGCGCCGAACGCGTGACGTTTAGTGGTTCCTACAACATCTCTCCCTCTATCAGTCCTGACGGCAAGACACTTGCTTACATCACCCGTGCCGGTGGTGGCTATAAATTGCAGGTCATGGACTTGGCTTCCAGTTCTGTAACATCGGTTACCGATACCAGCAACGACGAAAGCCCCAGCTTTGCTCCGAACAGCCGACTCATTGTCTATGCCACCCGCGAAGGAGGCCGTGAAGCGCTCATGACCACGACGCTCGATGGCAAGATCAAGGCACGACTGGCCGGGCAGAATGGAGACATCCGTGAGCCCGATTGGGGCCCATACCAACCCTAAAACAAGAATTTTGCTAGTGTTCTGAGTCAGTACTTTTATACGAGAAATCCTTTCGGAGAGTTTTATGTTGTCGTTCAAAAAAGCTTCGTTGGCCCTGGTGGCCGCTGCCGTGTTGGCTGGTTGCAGCTCTGCACCTTCTCTGGATAACGCCCCTGTGGAAGACAAGGGCGCTGCAACTGCTGGCAATGGCGCAGGCACCGGCGGTGCAGGTCAGAGCACCGTGGGCGGTGTGGACCTGAACCAGAGCGGCGCCAACGGCCAAGGCCCCGTGGGCGTTGCCCGCGTGATCTATTTCGACTTCGACAGCTACTCTGTCAAGCCAGATTTCCAATCCACGCTCGACGCGCACGCCAAGTTCCTGAAGGCCAATCCTTCGCGCAAGGTCATGCTTGAAGGCAACACCGACAACCGTGGCGGCCGCGAGTACAACCTGGCACTGGGCCAAAAGCGTGCCGAAGCCGTGCGTCGCTCGCTGAATGTGCTGGGCGTATCCGACAACCAGATGGAAGCCGTCTCCTTTGGCAAGGAAAAGCTGGCTGCTGAGGGTAATTCGGAAGACGCACACGCACAAAACCGTCGCGTTGAACTGAACTACCGTTAATAGGCTCCATGATCCTCACTCGCAGAACTCCTCGTTTGATAGCGCTCGCTGCCCTGTGGGCATGCGCTAGCGCCTCTCAGGCCGCACTGTTTGAAGATGCCGACGCGCGCCGCGCCATTCTGGAATTGCGCCAGCGTGTCGACCAGGTTACGCAGGGCAGCAACCAGAACGGCGAAGACACCTCGCAGGTGCGCCGCAGTCTGCTGGATTTCCAGTCCCAAATGGAATCCATGCGTGCCGAGATGAACAAGTTGCGCGGCGAAAACGAGACCCTGCGTCGTGAGGTCGCCGATTTGAAGCGCGGACAGGCAGACCTGGCCAAAGGCATGGAAGCACGCCTGCAGCAGTTCGAGCCTGTCGCCGTCACGGTGGATGGCCAGGAATTCAAGGCCGACCCCGCTGAAAAGCGCGATTTTGAAGCAGCGCTGGGCGTATTCCGCAGCGGCAAGTTTGCCGATGCAGCCAGCGCTTTCAGCAGCTTCATCCAGCGTTATCCCAAGAGTGGCTATGTGCCATCCGCGCGCTTCTGGCTCGGCAATGCCTACTACGCCACGCGTGATTACAAACCAGCCATCAGCAATTTCCAGCAAATCCTGGCCACTGCGCCGCAACACATGCGTGCGCCCGATTCGGCATTGTCGATAGCCAACTGCCAGATTGAGCTCAAAGATACCAAGGCTGCGCGCAAGACCTTGGAAGACCTGCTCAAGGCCTACCCGGAAAGCGATGCGGCCAACGCGGCCAAAGAGCGACTCTCCAAACTCAAGTGATATGAGCGATCTGTCTCCTGTGGCGTCCGATCGGCAGGGCGCCGAGGTGGACGCAGATCTCCTAAGGCGTTTTGGCGGCCTGGATCGCCTTTTTGGTGTTCGCCCCGCCGCGAACATGCGGTCGGCATGCATAGCCGTTGTCGGCATTGGAGGCGTTGGGTCATGGACTGCGGAGGCGCTGGCTCGCAGCGGTGTCTCGCATCTGCGCCTGATCGATCTGGACAATGTGGCCGAATCCAATATCAATCGCCAGATCCACGCACTCTCCAGCACCATCGGCATGGCCAAGGTCGATGCGATGCGTGAGCGCATCGCGCAGATCAATCCGCACTGCCGGATCGATCTGGTCGAGGACTTTCTGACCCCCGAAAACTGTGCCGCGTTATTGGATGGCGTCGATGGTTTTGTGGATGCATGCGACCAAGTGCGCGCCAAGGCTGCCATGGCTGCCTGGGGCTTGCGCCACAAACGTGCCTTTGTCTGCATTGGCGCCGCCGGCGGCAAACGCCATGCCTGGAAGGTAGAGCAGGACGATCTGGCCCATACCACCCATGACCCTTTGCTTGCCCAGGTGCGATACCGTTTGCGCAAGGAATATGGCGCACCCAAAGATGGCAAAAAGATGAATGTGCCCTGCATTTTCAGCAAAGAGGCAGTGGCCGGCCCCGATCCCTCATGTGCCGTGGACGGCGATGGCTCACTCAACTGCCATGGCTACGGCTCATCCGTAGCGGTGACCGCAACCTTCGGCATGTGTGCAGCAGGCTGGGTCATGGAAAAAATGGCATTTTTGAAAAAATGACAAAAAACTTACGCTACAATCTATGTCTGTTGTGAGCGAGGGAGCTTTATATAGCGACTGAGCAAGCCAAGGCGGGTCTTTAGCTCAGTCGGTAGAGCAGCGGACTTTTAATCCGTTGGTCGCGAGTTCGAATCTCGCAGGACCCACCAAGAAATTAAAATGAATCAAGCACTTATGGCAATGAATGCTGTAGGTGCTTTTTTCATTTCCCCCCTTGGTATGTTTTTTGCCAGAAATTTGCCAGTTTTTCAACGGAACCCCTGGCTAGGTTCCGTTGTATGGTTGGTTATTGCTTTGGTAGCGATTGAATCCAAGTGACCAACAAAGGTCCTACACTTGCGGCAAGGGTGTAGGTGCCTTCGCCAGCCTTCCTAATCTTGTCTAGGTTGTCAGCGACTTCGGCAGTTTTTTTGATTACTGCTCCAGCGCGAGCAAACAGGCTCTTCGCAGGTTCGGAAGCCTGAGCGTGTTCAGTTTCCACGCGTGATTTTTCAATCGTGTATGCGCCAGCTACTTGATGCAATGCCTCTTCAATGGGTTTTACACCTTGCACGCGGTACACCTTCAAAGCAGCACGGATGGCGTCTATTGGCTTTGTTGCATAAATCGGTTTGAGACTGAGTCTCCCCAAACCCCAGACGTAGTTATGCCACGGCCACCGTTTGGGGCGTGCCCAGCTCGGT
>NZ_JACHKZ010000046.1 GCF_014207855.1 Comamonas odontotermitis
CCGAGCTGGGCACGCCCCAAACGGTGGCCGTGGCATAACTACGTCTGGGGTTTGGGGAGACTCAGTCTCAAACCGATTTATGCAACAAAGCCCATCTATGCTCAAAAGAGCTGGAAAGGTGTGCCATTTTCAGGCAAGGCCAACGCCCTTGAAGAGGAAGAATTCGAGAAAAATTACCTCCCCAACAGCAGATCACAATTTCTATTAATTGCTGCAATTGACCCAATAGATAAAACGTAAGTAAAATTTAAAGTTACAAAATTTGTCTGAAGGGTGCGGAGATGAAGTCTTGCATCATGAAACCGCGCAAGTGCACGCAGTTTTTTGCCTCTGGTTTGCTATTGGCCACAGTGACCTCGCACGCCTGGGGCGCCGACTATTGGACAAGTTTCTCCGGAGGGGCGCCCAGCACCAGCGTATCTACTCTCTCTGGTTCTCTGCATGGAACCGCCGTCAACATCTCCAACGTTGACACCAACTTCTCCTTGCTCTACCTCAACAACGGGATTGCCTGGGGGAACACCAATGCGGGCATTTACCCTCCGAGCTTCAACACGACCACCTTCGAGTTCGTGCGGTCGCTCAACGCCCCCGCCACCATCGTGGCGCCATCCATCGCACACATTGATTTCTCACAACCGGTCATCGACCCCATTCTGATTTTCTACAGCCTGGACAACTCCGGGGTCACCGTTCAGGGAACACTCACAACGACCGGTGATCCTGCTGTCGTTGCCATCAATTCCAATCAAGTCACCCAAATTGACACCGCTACGCTTTCTGTCTCCGGCCCCTTTGCAGGAGGCACGGCCAATCCAGAAGGCTGTTTCACGGGATCGAGAAGGGTTTGCGGCATCTATCGCTTCACCGGCACATACAGCCAGTTGTCACTGGGCCAATTTGGCACAAGAGATGGGGTCGGGTTCCAGATCGGCGCCAGTATCACCCCCTTCGCCGGAGATGACGCCTACACCGGCGTTCAAGGCGTTACCTTCGTTGCGATCCCGGATATCCGCCAAAACGACACGCTCACCGGCGCAGCAGGCACCTCTGTGCCAGCAGATCCGGCAAACACCACGATCGCGGTGACCGGGACCTGGCCAGCGGGCATCACGCTGGATCCCGCCACCGGCGCTGTCAGCGTGGACAGCAGCGTGGCGGCAGGCTCTTACAGCCTGCCCTACAGATTGTGTGACGCGGCAGATGCAGCCAACTGTGCCGATGGCACCATCTTGATCAATCTGACAGCGCCTCCTCCTCCCCCTCCGCCGCCACCGCCGCCTCCTCCGGAGCCGGTCGCAAGCACACCAGCTCCAGTCCCTACTTTGGGCATGCTGGGTCTGTTCTCGCTGTCGTCACTGGTAGCGGCCCTCGGGCTGGTGCGTAGCCGCAGGCGATCTGCCTCATCCAAAGCCATTGACTGAGCACTGAGCCCGCATTTCGCGGGCTCGCTTTTTCTACAGTTAACAAGAATAGACAAACGAGAAAATTAAATTGATAGGCAAAGGCTAATATTGCATCAGTGATTTGTGCCGAGTTCGTGCGTTCCACCCACTCCCATCACTTGCACGAGCACCTTGAGAGATCAAGGCCGGCTTTTTCTGATGAGCGTTTGTCGGCCTCCTCCGCCGCCATTGCGGCACCGGGGAGGCCCTTTCATTGATGGGTTGGCCCATTACATAGAGCAGGCACCAGGCACTTGCCGTGAAAAGCAAGTGAGATGGGCACGCCACACATGCCGTCCTAGCCCTGCCACCCACCTGCCAGCGCCTTGTAGACCGCGATGCTGTTGCGCAGAGCCTCCACCTGGCTTTGCGAGCTGGCGTCCTGGGCGGCAAGTTGCTCGCGCTGGGCGTCGAGCACTTCGTACAGGCCGATGGTGCCGCCCTGGTACATGCGCTGTGCCAGTTTGGATGCCTTGTCGCGTTGCTGCGTGGCGGAGGTCAATACCTGCAGCTCTTCGCGGCTGCGGTTGGCGCGCACCAGGGCGTTTTCGGTTTCCTCCAGGGCCTGCAGCACGCTTTGCTGGTACTGCGCCAGGGATTCGGCAGCGCCCGCCTCGCTGGCCGCGATGCGGGCGCGCACGCGGCCCACGTCTAGAAAGGACCAGTCCAAGCCCAAAAAGACGCTGCTGGTGGCGGTGCTGCCTTTGAAGAGGTCGTTGCCGCCCAGCGCAAAGCTGCCCAGCAGCCCGCCGATGGACAGGCGCGGAAACAGATCGGCTGTGGCCACGCCCACGCGCGCCGTGGCGGCGTGCAGGCGCGCTTCGGCAGCCGCAATGTCGGGGCGGCGGCGCAGCAACTCGCCGGGGGTGTCAGCCCGGGGCACTGCGGGCAGGCGAGGCAGCTCCCGGGCTCCATCGAGCATGGCGATCAGATCACCCGGCGGCAGGCCCGCCAGCACGGCCAGGCGGTGCTGCAGCACCGCGGCCTGCGCCTGCAGGTTGGGAATGCGCGCCTCGGTGCCCAGCAGCAAGGCGCGGGCGCGGCTGGCGTCCAGGTCTGTCGCCATGCCGGCCTGCAGGCGCCGCTCCACCAGCTGCAGGGTGTCGCGCTGGTTGCGGGCGTTGGCCTGGGCTATCTGCAGCCGCAACTGGGTGCCGCGCAGCTGTGCGTAGCCATCGGCCACCTGTGCGGCAATCACCACCTGCAGCGCGGCCAGATCGGCCTCTGTGGCCAGCCTTTGCGCCTGCTGCGCTTCCACCGCGCGGCGCACGCGGCCAAACAGGTCTACCTCCCACTGCGCGGCAATGCCTGCGTTGTAGCTGCGGGTGGAGCGCGGCTGGCCCGGGCTCAGCTGATCCTGGCTTTGCTTTTGCTGGGTGGCGCCCGCATTCATGGTGACGGTGGGAAAGCGGTCCATCTGCGCCTCGCTCAGCACGGCATCGGCCGCCTGCAGGCGCGCCAGGGCTGCGCCCAGGTCGTGGTTGCCGCCCAGCGCCTGGCGCACCAGGGCTGTGAGGGTGTCGTCGCCAAATTCGCGCCAGAAGGCAGCGTCGCGCACGTCGACCGATGGCAGCGGGGCCGCGTCTGCCCCCGCCCTCGCCTCCTGCCGGGCAAACTGTGCGGGCGTTTGCACAGCGGGTGCTGCGCTTTTGAAATCAGGCCCCACGGCGCAGCCGGACAGCGCCATGCTGCATGCCAGGGTCATGCTGCTCAACAAAAGGGGTTTAGCCATGGACATGCTCCGAGGGAGGAATAGCGGAAGAAGGGGTTTGCGGGTGCGGCCGCAGTTGCGTGCCGCTGAGTTTGCGCAGCGTTACGTAGAACACGGGTGTGAGGAACAGGCCGAAGATGGTGACGCCCAGCATGCCCGAGAACACGGTGATGCCGGTGGCGGCGCGCACCTCGGCACCTGCGCCATGCCCGATGAGCAGCGGCACGGCCCCGGCGATGAAGGCAATCGAGGTCATCACGATGGGACGCAGGCGCAGGCGGCAGGCCTCGCGCGCGGCGTCCCAGATGCTGGCGCCCTGCATTTCCAGCTCGCGGGCAAATTCCACGATCAGGATCGCGTTCTTGCAGGCCAGGCCCATCAGCACAACCAGCCCCACCTGCACGAAGACGTTGTTGTCTCCGCCCGAGAGCCACACGCCAAAGAGCGCCGCGCAGATGCACACGGGCACGATCAGGATGACGGCGAGCGGCATGGTCCAGCTCTCATACAGCGCCGCCAGCACCAGGAACACGAGCATCACGGCCAGCGCGAAGACGATGGCTGCCGCATGGCTTTGCTCCACCTGCTGGTAGCTCATCTCCGTCCAGGCCAGCTCGATGCCCGGGGGCAGCACCCGGTCGGCAATCTCGCGCAGCTTGGCCAGCGTCTCGCCAGACGAGAGCACATGCGGGTCGGCATCGCCAATCAGGTCGGCGGCCGGAAAGCCGTTGTAGCGCAGCACCGGGTCAGGGCCGTAGCTGGGCTCCACGCTCACCATGGATGCGAGCGGCACCATGTCGCCCCGGCTGTTGCGGGTCTGCAGCCTGCCGATGTCCTCTGCCGTCTGGCGGTAATCGGCATCGGCCTGCAGCATGACGCGGTACACACGGCCAAAGGCGTTGAAGTCGTTGACATACACCGAGCCCAGGTAGGCCTGCAGCGTCTGGAACAGGTCGTTCAGCGCCACGCCCTGGGCCTTGGCCTTGGTGCGGTCCACCTTCACCTCCAGCTGCGGAATGTTCGACTGGTAGGCGCTCACCGGGTAATGCATGCCCGGCGTCTTGGCGATCTCGGCCTGGAAGGCATCGAGCGCCTGCTGCAGCGCAGCATAGCCCAGGCCCGCCCGGTCTTCCAGAAACAGCGAGTAGCCCGAGCCATTGCCCAGCCCCTGGATGGGCGGCGGCATGAGCGCGTAGCCAAAGCCGCCCTCCATGCCCGAGAGCTTGCCGTTCAGCTCGGCACTGATGTCGGCGGCGCTGCGCTGGCGCTCGCCAAAGGGTTTGAGGATGACGTAGGCGCTCGTCAGGTTGGGCGTGTTGGTGCCCTGCAAGGCGTTGAGACCGGCGAACGCAGGCACGGAATGCACGCCTTCCACCGACAGCGCATGTTGGGTGAGCTCGCGCGTCACCTCATCGGTGCGGCTGAGCGATGCGCCCTCGGGCAGCTTGGCCCCGGCAAAGAGGTAGAGCTTGTCCTGCATGGGGATGAAGCCGCCGGGCACGGTGTTGAACAGCCAGGCTGTGCCACCCAGCAGCGCCACGTACACCACGAAGACGACGCCGCGCATCTTGAACGAACGCCCCACAACGTTTTCATAACCGCTGGCGCTGCGATTGAACATGCGGTTGAACCGCTGGAAGAACCAGCCCAGGCCCGCATCCATGCCGCGTGCCAGCCAATCCTTGCGCGCGCCGTGGCCTTGCAGCAGCTTGGCGGCCAGCGCTGGCGAGAGCGTGAGGGAGTTGATTGCCGAGATGACGGTGGAGATCGCAATCGTCACCGCAAACTGTTTGTAGAACTGGCCGGTGATGCCGTCGAGAAACGCCATGGGCACGAACACCGCGCACAGCACCAGTGCAATGGCGATGATGGGGCCGGACACTTCCTTCATCGCCAGGTGCGCAGCTTCTCGCGGGCTGTGGCCTTTTTCGATGAAGCGCTCCACGTTCTCCACCACCACGATGGCATCGTCCACCACAATGCCGATGGCCAGCACCAGCCCGAAGAGGGTCAGGGTGTTGATCGAGTAGCCCAGCAGGTAGAGCCAGGCAAAGGTGCCGATGATGGACACGGGCACGGCCAGCAGCGGAATGATGGAGGCGCGCCAGGTCTGCAGAAAGACGATGACCACCAGCACCACCAGTATCACCGCCTCGATCAGGGTGCGCTGCACCGCCTGGATGGAGTCGCGCACGAACACCGTCGGGTCCCACAGGTACTCGAACGAAGCGCCCTGCGGCAAGGTGGCCGAGAGGCGGTCGAGCGTCTTGTACACCTCGTCGGCCACGCCCAGTGCGTTGGCGCCGGGCGTCAGAAAGATGCCGATGGCCGCCATGTTCTGGTTGTCCAGCGCGGCGCGCAGGGTGTAGTCGCTGGCGCCCAGCTCAATGCGGGCCACATCGGCAAGGCGCACGATCTGGCCGTCGGCGCCGGTTTTCAGAACGATGTCGCCAAACTCCTGCTCGGTCTTGAGACGCCCTTGCACATTGATCGACAGCAATTTCTCCGTGCCCTTGGTGCTGGGCTCCGCGCCCAGCTGGCCTGCGGAGACCTGCACGTTCTGCTCGCGTATGGCGGCAATCACCTGGTTGGCCGTCAGTTGCCGGGCTGCCACCTTGTCCGGGTCGAGCCAGATGCGCATCGCGTAGTCGCCCGAGCCATACACGCCCACATCGCCAATGCCGGGCAGGCGCGCGAGCTCGTCCTTGACCTTCAGGGTAACGTAGTTGCGCAGGTAGAGCGTGTCGAGCTTGCCGTCGTTCGATGCAAGGCCCACGTACATGAGGGGCGTCGCCGACTGCTTTTGCGTGGTGATGCCGTACTGCCGCACTTCCTCGGGCAGGCGGCTTTGCGCCTGGCTCACGCGGTTTTGCACGCGCACGGCGGCTGCGTCGGGGTCGGTGCCGGGGCGGAAGGTGGAAACCACCTGCAGGCTGCCATCCGACGCCGCGACCGATTTCATGTACATCAGCCCTTCGACGCCATTGATCGCCTCTTCCAGCGGCACAGCCACCGATTCGGCAATCTCCTTGGGGTTGGCGCCCGGGTAGGTGGCACGCACCACCACGCTCGGGGGCACCACTTAGGGGTATTCGCCCGAAGGCAGCTGCGGAATCGCAATCAGGCCAACGGCGAACATGATCACCGACAGCACGATGGCAAAGATCGGCCTGTCAATAAAGAACTTTGAAAAATCCATAGCACCCTCCGCTTATTGGCCAGGCGCTGTGGCCGTTTTTTCTTCTGACAGAGCCGCCTGGGGCTTGCCCGCCTCGGCCTGCGGCTTGGGTGCCAGCGGCATGCCTGGGTAGTAGATGCGCTGCATGCCGGCCACCACCAGCTGGTCGCCCGCCTGCAGGCCTGATTCCACAATCCGCCGGCCCTCGAACATGCGGCCGAGCTTGAGCTCGCGCCGCTCTGCACGGCCGCCCTCGCCCACCACGTAGGCATATTTGCGGTCCTGGTCGGTCAGCACCGCCTTGTCGTCAATCAACACGGCCTGAAAATCGCTGCGCCCCTGCATCTGCACGCGGGCAAACATGCCGGGCGTGAACAGCCCCAGGTCGTTGGCGAGCGTGGCGCGCACGGTGAGCGTGCCCGTCTGCGGATCGAGCCGGTTGTCGGTGAAACCCACCTGGCCGGTGTGCGGAAAACCGTCTTCGTTGGCAAGGCCGATGCGCACCTGCGCTGCACCTGCGCCCCCGCTCCCGCCCGCACTCTTGCCCTCACTCTTGCTCTTGACCGCCTGCTGCCTGCTGCGCAGCAGGCTTTGCTCGTCGGCATCAAAGTACACATACACCGGGTTCTGCGACACCACGGTGGACAGCACGCTCTGGTTGGCCTGGGCCAGATTGCCCGCCGTGAGCACAGCGCGCCCCGCCACACCGCTGATGGGCGAGCGCACCTCGGTAAAGCCCAGATCCAGCTGCGCCGCGGCCACTGCGGCGCCTGCCGCCATCACTTCTGCCGATGTCTGCGCAAGGGTGCCCGCGCGGTTGTCGGCCTCTTCGGCGGAGATGGCGCGGTCTGCCAGCAGGTCGCGGGCCCGCCGGTCCTGCGTTCTGGCCAGGGCCTGCGCCGCCTTGGCGCGCTGCAGCTGCGCCTGGGCGCTTGCCAGCGTTGCCTTGTAGGGCCTTGCATCAATGGTGAACAGCACCTGCCCCTTGCGCACGGCCTGCCCTTCGCTGAAGTTCACGCTGTCGATATAGCCGCCCACGCGGGGGCGGATCTCCACGCTCTCCTTGGCGGCAATGCGGCCATTGAAGCTGTCCCATTGCTGCACCGGATGCAGTTGCACCTGCGCCGTGCTCACCTGCGCTGGCGGTGGCTCGCCTGCGGCGGCGGGTTCACTCCCCCCGCTGGCCTGCTTGCAGGCCGTCAAACCGACAAGCGCCATGCTGGCCGCAGTCGCCAGACCGGTGCGCACAACCCAGTGCGCGCTGATTGCTGATGTCATTGTTCAATTCCATGAGTGGACGGCAAACCCCGGAACGCAGGCGCGAACCAAAGCCCCATCCGTTGGCCCGCCAGACCGGAGTGCTGGCAGGCATGAAGGCGAAGCACGGGCGTGACCGCAATGGCCGCACAGAGACAAACTCTGCTTTTGCCCGTTGCTGCGCCGCATTTTTCAAGTTAAAGTAAGCTTTAAGTCAATTGAAAAATGGATTACCACCATGAATCCTGGGGATGATGAGTTGCTGCCCATTGGCATGATTGCGCAGCGCAGCGGCGTCAACGCCTCCGCACTGAGGTACTACGAATCGCTGGGCCTGATCGAATCCGTGCGCAGCGGCGCGGGCCACCGCCGCTACCGGCGCTCCAGCCTGCGGCGGGTGGCCTACATCGTGTTTGCCCAGCGCCTGGGTTTTCAGCTCGAAGAAATCGCCGCGCAGCTCGATGGGCTGCCCAAGCACCATGCGCCCACGGGCGATGAGTGGAGCAGCATCTCGCAAACCTGGGTCAACCGCGTCGACGAGCGCATCCAGGAGCTGATGCACTTGCGCAGAAGCCTGCAGGACTGCATCGGCTGCGGCTGCCTGTCGATGAAGGTATGCAACGTCTTCAACCGCGCCGACTGCATTGCAGAAAAAGGCGCCGGCCCCCGGGTCTGGCTGGGCGACCGGCTGGTACCCGCGCAGGACGAGAGCTGCCAGGGATGCACTGCAGAGCCCTCACCCCAGGGGACGGATGCGAATCGGGATGCGCCCAAAGGCGGCTGTTGAAAGCAATAGCCGCAGCTATCGACGAAGAAGGCAACGCTGCAATTGCCCAGGACCGCCCTCAGGCCATGACCGGGAATTTTGCAGAAATCCTTGGGCAGGCAGAGAGCGCCCCCCTCCTCACACTCACAGCTTGCGGGCCAGCAGCACGCCGCCCGCAGCCAGGGCCAGCAGCATCCAGGCCACCACCGACCAGCCACCGGCCTGGGCCAGCACCCCGGCCGCCAGTGGCCCCAGCAACTGCCCCACATAGCTGCCCTGCAGCATGAAGCCGATGGTGGGCGGCACCAGCGCTGCGCTGGGCGCGGCCTTGGGCGCGCCTGCAGTCAGTGCGCCGGGGATGGAGCCCATGCACCCGGTCATCAGCATGGCAACGGCCACCGACGCCTGCATGGGCAGCTGGGCCCAGAACAGCAGCGAAATGCACGCCGCGCCGATGGCAAAGCCCACCCCCACCACCCAGCGCGGCGGCACGCCACGCCGCATCAGCGCACCGGCACTGATATTGCCCAGCACATTGACGGCCACGATGGCGGCACTCACATAGCCCGCCTGCCGTGCCGACAGGCCCAGCAGATCGCGCAGCAGCAGGGGCAGAAAGCCCGAGAACGCGAAATAGATCATCGCGTACGTCGCAAAACAGAGGGCAATCAATTGCGCCCCCCGCGCCTGCGCCACGCGGCCGATGGCGTTCCACGCGCCGCCGTCCGCAGCCGTTGACGCTAGCGCAGGCATGGCAGGCAGGCCCAGCCACACCACCAGGCCGCTGGCCACCGCGACCCAGCCATTGAGCTGCCACAGCAACTGCCAGGACAGCTGGTAACCCAGCGAAGCCGCCACGGTGGCGCCTAGCATTACAAGGGCAATGCCACTGGGCACTGCGGTGCTCGACAGCGCCATGGCCAGATCCCGCTCACGGGGCGCGGCCTGGCGCCCCACCACGCTCGACGCGCAGATCAGCAGCACCACCACTGCAATGCCTTCAACGACGCGCGACGCGATCAGCAACGAAAGCCCCGAGGCAAGGCCTCCAGCAAAGTTGGTCAAAGCCAGCACCGCCACACCGGCGCACAACACCTTGCGCGCGTCGAAGCGCGAAACCATCAGGCCCAGCGGCATGGCCAGCACAGCCCCCACCATGGCGAGCGACGAGATGACCAAGCCAGTTTCCCGCAGGCTCAGGTGCAGCGGCGCGCCTTGCAGGAGTGGCAGCGCAATGATGGCCTTGCCGATCTGGAAAGCAGCGGTCAGCGCCGCAAAAATCGCCAGTGCAATGTTGCGCCAGGAGGTGGCTTGGGGTTGTGCTTGCATATCTGCCAGATCGAGAAAAACAGGAAATGGCCTGCAGTCTAAAAATTGAAGCGCACTTGAAGTCAATGCCAATTCTGGCTATCGCGCCCAAAGCCTGCGGCTATCCGCACCCACGATGGCGCCTCGTGGAGGCAGAAGCATTCAGCCGCGCGACTCTTCGTCGAAGATCGACGCTTCAAAACCGGTGTTGACGAACCCCTCGGTCGATTCCAGCAGCGCGGCAATCATCTGCGCACTGGCATTGGCCGCACCTCGGTGGTGGTGCGCAAAATGCAAGGCCGCCTGCTGCATCTTGCTGTGCAGCGCGGGCTGGCTGGCAATCAGCACGGCCTGGGCAATGCCTTGCACCATGTCATCAACACGCACTGCAGCGCCAGCCTCTGCGCTGCTGGCTGCCGCCTGCGCAAAGTTGAAGGTGTGCGGCCCCATCACCACCGGGCAGCCGCAGGCGGCCGCCTCGATCAGGTTCTGCCCACCCAGGGGCGCAAAGCTGCCGCCCAGCAAGGCGGCGTCGGCCAGGCCATAGTACAGCTGCATCTCGCCCATGCTGTCGCCCAGCCACACATCGGCAGCCTCGGGGCCATCCTGCCACTGGCTGCGGCGCGATACGCCCAGGCCCGCGCCGGTGAGCAGCGTCTCCACCTCGTCAAAGCGCTGCGGATGCCGGGGCACGATCAGCCACTGCACCGAGCACAGGCTTTGTGAAGGCGCCTCAGAGGCATGCAATGCTTCGCCATCGACAGCATCTGGCGCCTGCTGGGCGGACGCAAGCGCCCTGCTTTGCAAAACCACGTCCAGCCATAGCTGCTCTTCGCGCTCCCGGCTGCTGGCGAGCATCACCACGGGTTTTGTGGAGCCACGCCGCCAGGCCTGGCCCTTGCCCAGTTGCTCGGCATCGGGCTGCACATCGAACTTCAGATTGCCCAGCACGGCCTGCACCGGCGCGCCTACCTCGCGCAGGCGCGCTGCATCGGCGTAGCTTTGGGCAATGACGGCAGACAGGCCCTGGTAGGCCGGGCGTGACAGCCATGCAAGCCGCTTGGCACCACGCCACGATTTTTCATTGAGCCGCGCGTTGGCGAGTACCAGCGGCACACGGGCCTTCTGGCATTCGGCCACGAGCCCGGGCCACATCTCGGTCTCCATCAGAATGCCAATGGCGGGCCGAAAGCGGCGCAGAAACGACCGCACGGAAGCCTTGTCGTCCCACGGCTGCCAGACCTGGATGTCTCCGGGTAGAAGCAGTTTTCTGCCCTCTTCCCGGCCAGTGGCTGTGCCGTTGGTGAGCAGCAGGCGCAGCGAAGGAATCTGCATGCGCAGCTCGCGCAGCAAAATGGCCGCGGCGCGCGTCTCCCCCAGCGATACGGCGTGAATCCACACCAGCGGCATATCGGGCAGTGCCTGGTAGGCCGGCATATCGCTGTAATCACCAAAACGCTGCTCCACCGCCTCGGCATAGCCGGGCTCTGCCACCGCGCGGCGGGCCAGTTTGCGCCGCACCAGGGGCCGCGCCAGGCGCGCCACACAACGGTAGAGAATCAGGCTCAATCCCATCGGGCTTTTCCGGCTTTCCTGGCGGGGGCGTCAGTGCGCGGCGCTGCCAACCACAGCGTCGGGCTTGACCTTCTGCAGCAGCGCTTTCATGTCCTGCTCGATGCGGTGCAGCGCGGCCTGGTTGTGGCCCTCAAAGCGCAGCACCAGCACCGGCGTGGTGTTGCTTGCGCGGATGAGGCCAAAGCCATCGGGCCAGTCAACACGCAGGCCATCGATGGTGTTGATGACGGCGGGCGCGGCAAAGGCGGCAGGCGCCATCTCCTGCAGCTGGGCGGTGAGCTTGTGCGGCTCGCCCTCTTCGCAGGCCACATTCAGCTCGGGCGTGCTGTAGCTGGTGGGCAGAGCATTGAGCACCGCGCTGGGGTTTTGCGCGCGGCTCAGAATCTCGAGCAGGCGGCAGCCTGCGTAGGTGCCATCGTCAAAGCCGTACCAGCGCTCTTTGAAGAAGATGTGTCCGCTCATCTCGCCGCCCAGCGGTGCATTGGTTTCGCGCATGCGCGCCTTGATGAGCGAGTGGCCGGTCTTGAACATCACCGGCTTGCCGCCTGCCGCCGCGATGGCGGGCGCGAGGCGCTGCGAGCATTTCACGTCGTAGACGATCTCCCCCCCTGGCACGCGCGAGAGCACGTCCTGCGCAAACAGCATCATCTGGCGGTCGGGGAAAATGTTCTGGCCGTCCTTGGTGACGATGCCAAGGCGGTCGCCGTCGCCGTCAAAGGCCAAGCCCAGCTCGGCATCGGAGTTCTGCAGCGCTTCGATCAGATCCTTCAGGTTCTCGGGCTTGCTCGGATCCGGGTGGTGGTTGGGGAAATTGCCATCCACCTCGGAAAACAGCTCGGTCACCTCGCAGCCCAGCGCGCGGAAAATGCCCGGCGCCGTGGCCCCGGCAATGCCGTTGCCGCTGTCCACCACAATCTTCATCGGGCGGGCCAGCTTCACATCGGACACGATGCGCTCCTGGTAGGCCTGCGTCACATCGGCCTCGCGCACCTTGCCGCCGCCCTGCATGCGCCAGGCTTCCTTTTCCATGATCTGGCGCAGCTTCTGGATCTCGTCGCCGTAGATGGCGCGGCCACCCAGCACCATCTTGAAACCGTTGTAATCCTTGGGGTTGTGGCTGCCAGTGATCTGAATACCGCTGTGGCACAGGGTACTGGCTGCAAAGTACAGCATCGGCGTCGTGACGCGGCCAACGTCGATCACCTCGACACCCGCCTCCACAAGACCCTGGATCAGCGCGCGGCCAAGTTCATCGCCCGAGAGCCGGCCATCGCGGCCGACGGCCACCACCATCTCGCCTGCGGCCAGGGCCTGCTGGCCAAAGGCGCGGCCGAGTTTCAGCGCGACGCTTTCGTTCAGCGTGCTGGGCACAATGCCGCGAATGTCATAGGCTTTGAAGATCGATGGAGAAATCGGCACAGTACGAAACCCTTTGGTTAGCCCGGCGCACACAAAAACGGCTTCGCTCGGAAGCCGTGATGCCAGGAGAAGGCTATTGTAGGCACTGTGGGAGCCGCTCCCGGGCAGATGACACACGCCCCTTCGCAGCCTGCAAAATAGAAATTGAACGAAAATGACCACCTGTGCCCGATTGGCAGGCGCCGGTAGCTCCCAAATCCGTAGCAATTACGGTAACGCATTAATAGAGCGCAAGAATGTCACCAATCGCCGCAGCCGAGCCCGCTAGCATGGAGCACTTGTCACTTCCATCGGCTCCAGGCCTTGCCTGGCTATAACCACCGCCTTGAGCCGATTTGCCTCCACCATGCCCAGCACCACCACGCCCCAAGCCCCAGCACAGACAGCGCCGCGCCCAACCGCCGCGCCTTCCACCGCATCCGTCCCCGTCATGCGCTGGCTGCCGGAATTTGTCGTGCTCGCCATTCTGTGGGGTGCGTCCTTTCTGTTCATGCGCCTGGGCGCGTCACAGTTCGGCCCTGTGCCCACGGCAGGCCTGCGGGTAGCGCTGGCCGCGCTGTTTCTGCTGCCGGTGATGCTGCTGCGCGGCGAATGGCCTGCGCTGCGCGCGCACTGGCGCCCGGTGCTGTTCTCCGGCCTCATCAACTCAGCCATTCCATTTGCCCTGTTCTCGTACGCCGTGGTGCACATGCCCACCGGCATGGCATCGGTGCTCAATGCCGCAGCGCCATTGTTCGGCGCGCTGGTGGCCTGGCTGTGGCTGGGCGACCGCATCACGCCGCTGCGCGCCATTGGCCTTCTGATGGGTTTTGCCGGCGTGGCTCTGTTGGCCCTGCATGACCGGCCGGCAAGCACCGGCGGCGGCTGGGCTGCCTACACCGCCATCGGCGCCTGCCTGTGTGCATCGCTCAGCTACGGCATTGCCGCCAGTTTTGCCAAGCGCTACCTGGTGGGCGTGCCGCCCTTGGCCACGGCCACTGGCAGCATGATTGGCGCAGCGCTTGGCCTGCTGCTGCCCACGATCGCGCTGTGGCCGGTGCAGACACCGCCGCTTTCGTCATGGTTGGCAGTGGCGGCGCTGGCCTTGCTGTGCACCAGCATTGCCTACATTCTGTATTTCCGCATCATCCAGACAGCCGGGCCCAGCCGCGCCATTGCGGTGACCTTTCTGGCGCCGGTGTCCGCCCTGCTCTACGGCAACTGGTTTCTGGCCGAACCGATCACGGCCTGGATGGTGGGCTGCGGCGCCATCATCATCGGCGGTACCATGCTCTCGACGGGGCTTATCGGAGCCAAGAAAGCCTGAGTGCCTTTGGGCTGCGCGCGGCCAAGCCAGCAAGCCGCAACATGCGGCGCAGGCAGCGGCTTTTGCAGAGGGCTGCTAGCGATGGCCTGATTTGCAGTCGGCGCACAGCCCCTGCAGGCGCAGCTCGCTCTGTGAAGGCGCCAGGCCCTGGCCCTGCAAGGTTTGCAAGTACTGCGCCATGGCGTGGGCCATCTGGGCGTTGTCGGCACTCTCGTCCAGCGCCTGCACCTGGTGGCAATCGGTGCATTCGTAGCGCACATGCAGCGCTTCGGCACGGGAGGGGACGGAATAACGGGTCAAGCGCTCGCTGTCCACGCTCTTGACCAGTTTTCCGGCGGCGGCCAACCTGTCGAGCAAGCGGTAGGTGGTAACCCGGTTCACATCCACCCCCATTTTCTGCAGGCGCGCCTGTACATCGGCAGCAGACCACTGCATGTCCGGCTGCGCGGCCACCAAGGCCAGCAAGGCTTTGGTGGCACGCGTTGCCCGCATGCCCGCAGGCAGCGCATCTACGCGCAAGGCAGCAGTCGTGGTGGATGGGGTACGTGCGGACATGGAATGGATGAACCAGTGCTGATGCAATTGTGTTGCATTATGCCTGCCCAAATACCTGCATAGACATTGCCGCCTATTTCAGCCAACTGGCAAAGCGGGTTTCCAGCTTGTCCACCTTGGGGCTCACCACGTACTGACAGTAGGGCTGGCGCGGGTTGTTCTCAAAGTATTCCTGGTGGTAGATCTCGGCCGGCCAGAACTGGGTGAGCGGCGCCACCTCGGTCACCACCGGCGCGCCGAACTGACCGCTGTCTGCCAGTTGCTGCACGAATGCGCGCGCTGCCGCCAACTGTTCCGCATTGGTGGTGTAGATCCCGCTGCGGTACTGCGTGCCCACATCATTGCCCTGGCGATTGAGAGTGGTTGGGTCGTGCGTGGCAAAAAAGATCTGCAACACCTGCGCAAGCGGCAGCACGGCCGGGTCAAACACCAGTTCAATGCACTCGGCATGGCCGGTGGTGCCACTGCACACCGCCTCATAGCTGGGCTGTGCTACATGGCCGTTGGCGTAGCCGCTGGTCACACTTTGCACGCCGCGCACACGGGAGAACACGGCTTCGGTGCACCAGAAGCAGCCTCCCGCCAGATAGATTTTTTCGGTAGTGGAACGTTCATCGATGACCATGCGTGCTCCAGGAGACATATGCAACAAGTGACGGTATGGCTGACTGTTGTACCAGAGAAAATGCGGCGCATTTCGTCAGCGCGTGGCTTTATTTGGGGACGGCTGGCGAGCGCTTCAATGGCCGTGCCGGGCTTGACGCCATGCCACCCCGGCACTACATTAATAACCAGCGGGTCAGTAATTTTCTGATCCATTCGCCATCCCCGGGCCACCTTCCGGGGCCAGATTTCCATTCGTTCGCATGGGCTCTCCCACCTTCGATTTACCCCCTGACACCGGCGCTCCCCCTGCCCGAAGAAGCAGGCGCAAGCAAGCGCGCCCGGGTGAGCTGCTGGAGGCCGCGCTCGACCTGTTTGTCAGCAAAGGGTATGCAGCCACCCGGGTAGAAGAAGTGGCGCGACTGGCCGGGGTCTCCAAAGGTACGCTGTTTCTGTACTTTCCGAGCAAGCAAGAACTGTTCAAGGCCTTAGTGCGCCATGTGCTGGCCGACCGATTTGCCGAATGGAGCCTGGAGCTGGACAACTACCAGGACGACACCGCCAGCCTGATCCACTATTGCTACGAGGTCTGGTGGACACGCATCGGCGCCACCAAAGCTTGTGGCCTGCCCCACCTGGTGATGGCCGAAGCCCATAATTTCCCCGAAATCGCCGCGTTCTACCGGCAGGAAGTGGTCGTGCCGGGCAATCGCCTGGTCGAGCGCATTTTGCAGCGCGGCATCGACCGGGGTGAGTTGCGCGCCATGGACGTGGGTTACGGCACCACCCTGGTACTGGCCCCGCTGATCTTCTGCGCCATTGCCCAAAGCTCGGGCGGGCTGTGCCTGCCCAACCCGCAGTTTGATGTACCGGCGTTTCTGCGGCTGCAGGCCGACACCCTGGTGCGCGGCCTGGCCCCTGACGCCCAAGGTGCCCTGCCATGAAAGCGGAGCTTTGCCCCGGCCTGCAGCACCTCAATACCGCCATGCCAATGATTTTGCGCAATGGATGGCGCAAAAGTGGCACCAACCCGCGCAAGCTGCGTAAGCAGCCTAAAATCAGGGGTTTGTCATCGTTTTATCTCACCCCACAAGTCAACTGGAGTCTGGAATGAGTTTGCCCTTGAACATGGTCACCGATGGAAGTGATAAGTACCAGCTCGCACGCTACAACATGGTGGAGCAGCAGGTGCGCCCCTGGAGCCTGGGTGACGAGCAGGTGCTCGAACTCATCGGCACCCTGCGCCGCGAAGAATTCGTACCTGACGGCCTGCAGGACATGGCTTTCATGGACATCCAGCTGCCGCTGCTCGGCGACGACGGTGAAGAAGCCATCGCCAACGGCCACTGCATGATGCCCCCGCGTGTGGAAGCCCGCGTGCTGCAGGACCTGAAGCTGCAGCCCAACGACAACGTGCTGGAAATCGGCACCGGCTCAGGCTACATGGCTGCGCTGATGTCGCGCCTGGCCAAGCAGGTCACCACCATCGAGATCGAGCCTGCGCTGGTGGAACTGGCCCGCGCCAATCTGCACCGCGCGCAGATCAAGAACGTGGACGTGGTGCTGGATGACGGCTCCAACATCAAAGCCATTGGCGGCACCTACGATGTGATCGTGCTCAGCGGCTCGGTGCACGAAGTGCCGGCAGGCTTCTTCGACAAGCTCAACGAAGGTGGCCGCCTCATTGCCTTTGTCGGCAACGAGCCCATGATGCGTACCACGCTGTACACCCGCACCAAAGGCAAGATCGACGTGAGCCAGCCCTGGGACACCGTGGTGGCACGCCTCAAGGGTTTCCCGGAAGCCCCCCGCTTCAAGTTCTGACCCGCACCCATTGCCATGCAGCGGCCTCTGGCACGGCTGCATGGCGGAAAGAAAGCTATGGAGCAAATCCGCCCTGCACAGCTGCAAGAATGGCTGGCCCGCCACGCCGGGGCACAGCCTCTGGTGCTGGATGTGCGCGAGCCCTGGGAAGTGCAGACCGCCTCGGTCAGCCCCGATGGGTTCGAGCTGCTGAATATTCCCATGCAGCAGATTCCGGCTGCCCTCTCGCAACTGGACGAAGACCGCCCGATTGCCTGCCTCTGCCACCACGGCATGCGCAGCCTGCAGGTGGCGCATTTCCTCACGCAAAACGGCTTTACCGAGGTGTCCAACATCACCGGCGGCATCGACCTGTGGAGCGCCGAGCGCGACCCCCGCGTTCCTCGCTACTAAAAACAGCGCTGCCGGCGCTTGCTACATCAGCGCCAGTGGCCAAATTCTTCACACACCATGCGCCCAGCACCTGCCCTGCCCTGCCTCTCCTGGCTCCACACCTGCATTGCTGGCGCATTGCTCGCCTGGGGCGGCACCGCCGCCCACAGCCAGAGCCTGTCGCAGATGGCCGAGCAGGCCAGCGGCTACGACGCTGCATGGCTGGCCGCGCGAGCCAATGTGGATGCAGCCATCAGCCGCGGCGAACAAGCCCGCGCCGGGCTGCTGCCGCAGGTCGCCCTGCAGGCGCAGTCGCAATACAGCCGCACCGAAGTCAGCAAGCCGGAACTGACGATCACCGGCCCCAACCACCAGTTGGGCCTGGTTGCCAGCCAACCGTTATACCGGCCCGCCAACCGCATTGCACTGGAGCAGGGAAAGCTCGGCGCCAACATCGCCAGGCTGCAGCTCGACGCCGCAGCACAAGACCTGCTGGTGCGCGTGGCCCAGGCCTATTTTGATGTGCTGGCCGCCGAAGACACCATGCGCTTCGTGCAGGCACAGAAAGCAGCGGTGCAGGAGCAACTGGCAGCTGCCCGACGCAATTTTGACGTGGGCACCGCCACCATCACCGATTCGCGCGAGGCCGAGGCCCGCTTTGACCTCGTTCGCGCCCAGGAGATTGCCGCCGACAACGATCTGACCGTCAAACGGCTCGCGCTCGACAACGTGGTTGGCATGCCCGGCAACCAGCCCTGGCCGCTGCAGCAACCCGCCAGACTGCCCGCGCTCACGCCAGATAGCGTGCTGCCCTGGGTCGATCAGGCGCAGGCCGATCAGGCACAGATCCGCATTGCGCAACTGGCGGTCGACAATGCCCGGCTCGACACAAAAAAGGCCGAAACCGGCCACCTGCCTACCGTCGACCTGCAGGCCAGTGTGGGCAAGCAGTTCTACCCCAAGGGCAGCATCACCATGCCCACCAACGGCTACAACGCCACGCAGGGCACAGTAGGCGTCGTCCTGAATGTGCCCCTCTTCTCGGGCTTTGCCGTGCAAAACCGGGTCAAGGAAACCGTGGCGCTGGAGACCAAGGCAGAGGCAGACCTCGACAACGCGCGCCGCACAGTGACGCAAACCGTACGCAATGCCTTTTTCAGCGTGCAATCGAGTGCCAGCCAGGTCAAGGCCCTGGAAGCCGCCGAAGCCAGCAGCCAGCTTGCACTGGACGCCAACCGCACCGGCTACGACGTTGGCGTGCGCATCAACATCGACGTGCTCAATGCCCAGAGCCAGCTGTTCCAGACCAAGCGCGACCTGGCCCAGGCCCGCTACAACACCCTACTGGGCCAGCTCAAGCTCAAGCAAGCGAGCGGCAACCTGACACTGGACGACGTCCGCGCCGTCGATCTGCTGCTGACCAAGCCGCAAGCCGCCAATAAGCCCTGAGCCTGCAGCGGGGATCACAAGGGCCGAAACCCCGGCACAGGCGTGCAGTCATCGCGCGAACGCAGCACGAAGAAGAGCCGCAAACACCACCCAGAACATCGTAGATTTGCGATGGAGACAAGGCGCCGGGCCACGTTAGGCCGGGCCACGTCAGGCCGAGCCACGCTAGGCCGAGCCACGCTAGGCCGGGCCACGTCAGGCCGCGCCAAGCGAAGTCACAGGCAGTACAGACGTACGACAAGGCTTGGCGCCCCCGGCTGGGCGCCCCCGGCTGGGCGCCCCCGGCTAGGCGCCCCCTACGAAGCAACTGTATTGACCCAGTGAATTTCTGCTCAGGTTTCATCGTGAAAGGAAACACAGATGAGCATCCTGATGGAAGACGACGAATGGGGTCGTGGGTCGACTGCGATAACTCTCGATCAACGCACCAAATCAAATTCTGGATAAAACCAACCATTACCATCTTCGACGACCTGCTGATCGCCATGAACATCGCGGCCGGCGCATCTTTTTTACTTCGTTGGCCGACCGCCATGCCACTACTGAGAAGGGCAAGGGCGGAAAGACGCGGGTGGTAATGTCTCCTCCCGTTTCCCGCAAAGCCATACCAAGGCAGACAAATCACCTAAAGGTTTGATTGGCAGCAGGTGGAAGCCCTGCACCAATATAGCAGATGTAGGATTCGGCTTTGTTGCATAAATCGGTTTGAGACTGAGTCTCCCCAAACCCCAGACGTAGTTATGCCACGGCCACCGTTTGGGGCGTGCCCAGCTCGGTG
>NZ_JACHKZ010000047.1 GCF_014207855.1 Comamonas odontotermitis
TATTGGGCGGTGACTACACGGAAAACGGTCACTGGCCGTTTTTCATAGAAGAACTGGAGCAATACACATCCGCGCTCGCGGCACTGGAGGTGAGGCATGAGTGATGCAGTTTTTCTGATGCTATGGCTATGCCCAGCCTTCATCGCTCTGTGCGTGGCCTTTGGGGCCATTAAGGATGACGAGCCGGTCTATGGTGTGATTTTTATTGCCGTGGCCATCATTCCATTCGCAGCCATGATCGGCCTCGTTGTTGCTTTGATCTATGGCGCCTTCTGGTCTGCCATCAAGATCGTTGAGAAGGCATGGAGGTGAGGGATGAAGCCCAGCTACGAAACCCAAATCCTCGCTGCGCTGGACGGCCCAGGGGGCTGGGCCACCGGCGACATTGCCAGACAGTGCAAGCCCATGCGAGGCAACAACCGAAACCAGCATTCAGCATTCATCCGTCAGAAGCTGCTGGCATTGCAGTCCGAAGGCAAGGTAAAGCCCATGGATGACCAGAAGCCCGTTTGCTGGGTATTGGCGGGAGGAGCCCCCAATGAGACCAACTAGGCGTCAAATCCGCCGCGCCAAGAAAGAGCGCGAGCAAGACAAATGGAACCAGCCCCGCTCTTGATGCGGGGTTCTTTTTTGGAAAAACACAATGACCTCACCCACCGTCAACATAGCAGGCGCTGCAGAGATCCTGAAAGTTCACCCTCAGACTGTGCGCGACCTAATCAACGCAGGCAACTTGCCAGCTGCGCGCGTCGGCTCAGCCTACGTCCTCCTGACCAAGCACGTTCTGGATTACGCCGAGAAAGCCATCATGGCGCAGACTGCAGACAGGCTGATAAGCAAGAGCAAGCCACGATCACCAAAGCGCGTCAGCAAGGTCAGTGCCTCGCAAATTGGCGTAACGCATTAACATGCGCTGCGATTTGTGGCCAGTGATTTTCATAATCTGCGTATCTGTGAGCTTGGTACGCTCGAAGAATCGGCTTGTGGCCTCGTGCCGCAAGTCGTGGAAGCGAAGGCCTGGACATATTGCCTGCTCAAAAATTTCCGCAAATTCACTCGACAGCTTGTCTGACACTGCATTCAGACTGCTCGTATCCCCATCCCACCACGGGAAAATCGGCGCACCAGGCGCAAGCGAACCGACATCAGTAAGGTACGCCTGCAGCACTTCACGCGCAACACTAGACAACGGCACTTGACGCTTGCTGCCGTTCTTCGTCTTCTCCAAAAATACCGTTTTCCGCCCCAGGTCCACCTGCTCTGCAGTCAAGGTGAACATTTCACGCAACCGCATTGCGGTCTCTACAGCCAGGACGAACAAGCAGCGATACGCAGATTTCGGCTCCAATGCAAAGGGCCGCTGCTTGCGATCAAGAAAGCCTTGTTCGATTTTGGCGAGCACCTGCTCATACTCGCCGCGCTCCAGGCGACGGTCGCGCTCAATGTCTTCCCGCCTCACTCCGGCAATAGCACTGTCTGCACTTGTGTACTGCGAATACCCATCGGGCAGTGTGCGCAACGGGTGATCGGGCATCGTCAACAAACCTTTGCGCATGCCCCAATCTGTACATCTGGCCAGAGCCCCCACCTTTGCCCGTATTGTTGCAGGCGCCAATTTATCGAGGCGCTTCATCTCAGTGATCCATGCATCCACCCAAGCAGCATTGAGTTCCGTCAACGGCACCTGGCCGTGCTTGTCGATGATCGTGCCGAAGTTTCCGCGATCCTTTGCCGAGGGGTGCGCGTCGCGCTCGTACTCTCGCACCAACTCTGCGATGGTGAGCACGCGCTCTTGCTGCTGGTGCTCCGCCGGAACGATGCCCCGGGACAGGAGCGCATCAAGGCGCGCTGCATACTCATCCCCCTCGGCCTCTGTGCTGAACGTCAGGTAGATGGGTTTATCTAGCACGCCCTTTTTCTTGAATACATACTGCCATGAACCGTTGGGGAACTGCTTTTTTCCTGCCATGCCTCTTGCCGAATTGATTGGTTTGCAGGCCGCGAGTCTACGCCTAGGTAAGTTGGTAAGCAATCAAATTCGGCTGGTATGGGCTGATCTGGGCTGACCCTCTGGCGGGTAAATAGACAAAGAAAAAACCCCTTAGATAACTCTAAGGGGTTGATTTTGCTGGTTATTAAGTGGTGGGTGCTGACGGGGTCGAACCGCCGACCTACGCCTTGTAAGGGCGCCGCTCTACCAACTGAGCTAAGCACCCCACCTGATAACCTGAATTAGTTCAGAGCATCTTTCAATGCTTTACCGGGGCGGAACTTAGGCACCTTGGCAGCCTTGATCTTGATCGCTGCGCCAGTGCGGGGATTACGACCCGTACGAGCTGCGCGCTTACCAACAGCAAAAGTACCAAAACCTACCAGAGAGACTGTACCACCTTTTTTCAAGGTTTTCTTCACTGCATCAATGGTGGACTCCAGCGCGCGAGCAGCGGCAGCCTTGGAAATGTCAGCATTATTAGCAATGTGCTCAATGAGTTCAGTTTTATTCACAAGCAGCCTCTATAAATCAAGAGAGTTAAGGAAGTGTGTATCTTGAAATTATGGGCAGTAAGGGCGTGGCCCGTAAAGCCTTAGATCGCAAAAACAACACCACTGGGAAAAAGCATTTTGTCTCAACCCCAGTGCCTTGGCAACGAAAGGATTCTAGACGGATTTTTCTGGGTGATCGCGAAAAAAATGACTTTTTTTCAGCCTGATCGATTGGCTGGTGCCTGATGGAGTCAAGCCCAGCGCACCTGGCAAGCCAATTGGTTCGCCCAGACGCGATGCAGTCTAGCGCAAACCGGAGCGCTTGCACTACGAATCAACCCTAGCCTTGATCTCGGGCAATGCCTTTTGCAGATAGTAGACCATGGACCACACGGTCAGTACGGCAGCCGCCCAGATGAGCCAGGTTCCCCACACGCCGGTATCGACGGGGCCAATCTTTCCGTCGTAGAGAAGGAACGGAATGGCCACCATCTGCACCGTGGTCTTGATCTTGCCAATCATGTGTACGGCCACGCTCTTGCTGGCGCCGATGCGTGCCATCCATTCGCGCAGTGCCGAGATCGCGATTTCGCGTCCGATGATGATGAGGGCCACAAACACGTCGGCGCGCTGCAGGTAGACGAGAACCAGCAGCGAAGCACACACCAGAAATTTGTCGGCCACCGGATCGAGAAACGCCCCGAATGACGAGGTCTGGTTGAGCCGGCGGGCGAGAAAACCATCGAGCCAATCCGTGAAGGCAAACACCACGAACATGACGCTGGCCCACAGATTCTTCGTGGCCATGTCCAGGGGCGAGTAATACACGCCGATGATGAGCGGGATCGCGACGATGCGCGTCCAGGTCATGATGGTGGGGATGGTGAAAAACATGCATGTATTGTGGCATGCAATGGCCCGCCGGCACGGCCCTTGTTGTGACACATTGCCATGCGCGCCAACGCTCAATGCAGGGCTTTGTAGATATCCTCTGCGAGTGCTGCCGAGATGCCTTCCACTGTCATCAGGTCATCCACACTGGCATCCTCTACGCCGCGTACGCCACCAAAGCGCTGCAGTAGCCTCGCCCGCTTCTTGGGGCCCACACCCGGTATTTCTTCAAGGCTGCTGCCGCCAACGCGGACCTTGGCACGCGCTGCGCGCATGCCGGTGATGGCAAAGCGGTGCGCTTCATCGCGAATCTGCGCAACCAGCATGAGCGCGGCCGAATCCTTGCCCAGATAGACCTTGTCGCGGCCATCGCAGAACACCAGCTCTTCCAGGCCCACCTTGCGGCCCTCGCCCTTTTCCACGCCCACGATGCGAGAAAGATCAAGCCCGAGTTCCGTGAACACTTCGCGCGCCACGCCCACCTGGCCCTTGCCGCCGTCGATCAGCACGATATCGGGCAGCCTCGCACTGCCCTGCGCGACTTCCGCACCACCTGCATCGCGCTGCGCCTCCGCGACCTTGCTGTAGCGGCGGGTGAGCACCTGGCGCATGGCGGCGTAGTCGTCGCCACCAGTAATACCCTCGATCTTGTAGCGCCGGTATTCGCTGCTCTGCATTTTGTGGTGGTGAAACACCACGCATGAGGCCTGCGTGTTTTCGCCTGCGGTGTGCGATATGTCGAAGCACTCGATGGTCAGCTGGTCGATGTCGTCCTGGGGGAGATCCAGCGCATCGACCAGCGCACGCGTGCGCGCCTGCTGGGAGCCTTCTTCGGCGAGCAGGCGCGCCAGCTGCAGCTGCGCATTCTTCTCGGCCATCTCCAGCCATACGCGGCGCTCCTCGCGCGGCTGCGAGACCGCGGCTATGCGCTGTCCCACCTGCTCTGACAGTGCCCGCAGCAGCGAGGTGTCGACCGGATCACTCACCACAAGCACCGGCGGCGGCGCCACCTGCAGGTAGTGCTGCGCCACAAAGGCTTCCAGTACGCGCGACTCCACATGCTTTACCGGCTGGCTGCGACCATCAGGAGAGCGCTGATTGCTATTATTTTCTTCAAGATCAGCCTGTGCGATGGCGGTGCTGTCCTCGACATGCACCGGAAAATAGGCGCGATCGCCCAGGTGCCGTCCGCCACGCACCATAGCCAGGTTGACGCAGGCTTTACCGCCTTGCACCTTGACGGCCAGGATGTCCACATCCCGGTCGTCGGTGGTCTCCACGCTCTGCTGGTGCAGCACACTGGCCAATGCCTTGATCTGGTTGCGAATTTCGGCCGCCTGCTCAAACTCCAGCTTGTCCGAATGCGCCATCATGCGCGCTTCCAGCGTCTTGAGCAGTGCGTCCGCTTCGCCACGTAGCATGGCTTCGGCATGCGCCACATCTGCAGCATAGTCCTCTGGTCCGATGTGCTCCACGCAAGGAGCACTGCAGCGCTTGATCTGGTAGAGCAGGCATGGCCGCGTGCGGTTGGTGAAAACGCTGTCTTCGCAGGTGCGCAGGCGAAAGACTTTCTGCAGCAGCAGGATCGTTTCCTTGACCGCCCAGGCATTGGGATAGGGGCCAAAGTAGCGGTGCTTCTTGTCGGTGGAGCCACGGTAATAGGCAATGCGCGGATAGGCCTGGCTGGGGGGCGCCTTCAGGTTGCCATCATGGATGGAGATGCCGGTGATCTTCAGATAAGGGTAGCTTTTGTCGTCCCGAAAGAGAATGTTGTACTTGGGATTGAGCGTCTTGATCAGGTTGTTTTCCAGCAGCAGCGCCTCGGCTTCCGAGCGCACCACCGTGGTTTCCATCCGGACGATCTTGCTGACCATGTGGCCGATCCGGGTGCCGCCGTGGTCCTTCTGAAAATAGCTGGATACACGGCGCTTCAGATTGATGGCCTTGCCCACATACAGCAGGGCATCGCTGGCGTCAAAGTAGCGGTATACGCCGGGCAACGCTGGCAGCGCGGCCACCTGGGCCAGAAGTTCGGAAGAATGCACGGGACTGGACATGGCACTATTGTGCTATGCCGTGGCGTACCCTGGCGGCAGCCGGAAAACTATGATTTTGATAGCTTTAGACGCTAATCAATCAAGCGCCATCCATCAATTTTCATCCCAACTGCAGTTTACTGGACGATGCCACGCTCGCGCAGTGCCGCAATCTGCTGCGCATCCAGCCCCATGGATTGCAGCACCGCATCGGTATCGTCACCCAGGTGCGGCGCGCTGCTGCGCACCGTTCCCGGTGTACCGCTGAGCTTGGGCACGATGCCCGGCACTTCGAGCGTGTGGCCATCGCGGGTGTGCTGCTGCAGAATCATCTGGCGCGCGCGGTAATGCGGGTCTTCCGCAATGTCCTTGGCGGTATAGACCTTGCCTGCGGGTACGCGGGCAGCAGCCAGCGCATCCATCACCTGGGCAATACCGCGCTCGGCCGTCCAGGCGCCGATGGCGGCATCGATCTCCTGCACCCGCGCCACGCGCCCTGCGTTGCCTGCCAGGTCTGGTGCATTGCCCAGATCGGGGCGGCCTATGGTGTCCATCAGCCGTTTGAATATGCTGTCGCCATTGCCAGCCACCAGTACCCAGCCGTCCTGGCAGGGATAGGCGTTGGAAGGCGCAATGCCAGGCAGCGCGCTACCTGCGGCTTCGCGCACGACACCAAAGGCGCTGTATTCGGGGATCAGGCTTTCCATCACGTTGAAGACCGCTTCATGCAGGGCCACATCGATCACCTGGCCGGCTCCCCCGTTCACCTTGCGGTGGTAGAGCGCCATCATTACACCAATCACGCCATGCAGCGCCGCCAGGGTATCGCCAATCGACACCCCTACCCGCACCGGCACGCGACCGGGCTCGGCCGTCAGATGGCGCAGGCCGCCCATGGCTTCACCAATCACGCCAAAGCCGGGCAGATCGCGGTACGGGCCACTCTGGCCGTAGCCCGAGATACGCAGCATCACCAACCCTGGATTGATCGCATGCAGCTCCTGGGGCGACATGCCCCAGGCCTCCAGCGTGCCGGGGCGAAAGTTCTCCACCAGCACATCGGCCTCGGCAATAAGGCGGCGGGCGATGTCCTGCGCCTCTTGCTGCCGCAGATCGAGCGCGACCGACTTCTTGTTGCGCGACTGCACCTGCCACCAGACGGAGGTGCCGTTCTGCAGCAACCGCCAGTTGCGCAGCGGATCGCCCGTGCCTGTGGCTTCGATCTTGATCACCTCGGCACCAAATTCGCCCAGGGTCTTGCCACAGAACGGCCCGGCAATCAATTGCCCCATCTCCACGACCTTGATACCCTGCAGCGCCGCAGGGCCGGGATCCTGTTGAAGAAGATTTGCAGTGTTCGTATCCATGGGCATGCCTCCGTCTTTCATGGCTGAGCAACATTGTCGCCCAGCGCAGTGGCGGCACGAGTGTTCATGGAGACTGCACTATCATCGCCCTCCTGATGCATGACGCCCCCTCCACCCCTCGCCCCGTCTGGGATATCTTTTGCCAGGTGATCGACAATTTTGGCGACATCGGCGTGTGCTGGCGGCTGGCCGCCGATCTGGCGCAACGCGGCTGCCAGGTGCGCCTGTGGGTGGACGATGCCAGCGCCCTGGCCTGGATGGCGCCACACGGCGCGCGCCAGGTGCAGGTATTGCCGTGGCCCCTGCTGGCCCCGGCAGATGGCCCGGGCGACGTAGTGATCGAGGCCTTTGGCTGCGAAATCCCTCAGGCCTTTCAGCAGGCCATTGCAAGTAAGGCGCAAGACAAACCTCGCACGCCAGTCTGGATCAATCTGGAATACCTTTCTGCGCAAGATTATGTGGAACGCTGCCACCGCCTGCCCTCTCGCCTGATGAGCGGGCCTGCCGCGGGGCTCACGCGTTGGTTCTTCTACCCTGGATTCACCCCCAAAACCGGTGGCCTGCTGCGCGAAGCAGACCTGGCAAAACGCCAGGCCGCATTTGACCGCTCTGCCTGGCGTGCCCGCCATGGTCTGCAGGTCAGTGACGTCGTTTTTTCGCTGTTCTGCTATGAACCTGCCGCTTTCGCGCAGGTATTTGCTGCCAGCGCAAGCCATGCGCAGTGGCTGGTCACGCCCGGGCGCCCCACAGCGCTGGTGCAGGCAACGCCCGAGGCGGCGACCGCCTCCAATGTCCACTACCTGCCCACCGGCACCCAACAGCAGTTTGACGAGATGCTGTGGGCCAGCGACCTGAACTTTGTCCGCGGCGAAGACTCCCTCGTGCGTGCCATCTGGGCAGGCAAGCCCTTCATCTGGCAGATCTATCCGCAGGATGACAACGCCCACCACGCCAAGCTGGCAGCTTTCCTGGATTGGCTGAACGCCCCGGCCAGCCTGCGGCTGGCCCACGCAGTGTGGAACGGCATCTCCGCCGCAGATGACACCTTGCAGTGGCAAGCACCCGACGCGGCCGTGCTTGATGCATGGTCGCAGTGCGTGCAGGCTGCACGCCACAGGTTGCTGGGGCAGGCGAGCCTTGCCCAACAGCTCATGGCGTTTGCGGGCGAAAAAGGTTAGAATCGAAGTCTTTGCGCTTTTCCGCCTTTGGATCGCCAATCGGCCCAACGGATGCGCTCAACGCCGCGGAACATGCTACGGCGCAGCACAGGCAGTGCCTTCGTCCACTGCATCATTTGCCGCCCGTAGCCGTTTGAGCGGCCCCAACACAGGCAAATACTGCTATGAAAATCGCTCAAGAAATCCGCGCCGGCAACGTGATCATGTTCGGCAAAGACCCGATGATCGTCCTGAAGACCGAATACGCTCGCGGCGGCCGTGGTGCTGCTACCGTGCGCATGAAGCTCAAGAGCCTGATCGGCAACTTCGGCACGGAAAACGTGTTCAAGGCCGACGACAAGATCGACAACGTGATCCTGGACAAGAAGGATTGCACCTACTCGTACTTCGCAGACCCCATGTATGTGTGGATGGACCCCGAGTTCAACCAGTACGAAGTGGAAGCCGAAAACATGGCTGACGCGCTGAACTACCTGGAAGACGGCATGGAAGCTGAAGTCGTGTTCTACGACGGCAAGGCCATCTCGGTGGAACTGCCCACCACCATCGTGCGCGAAATCACCTGGACCGAGCCAGCCGTGAAGGGCGATACCTCCGGCAAGGTGCTCAAGCCTGCCAAGATCGCCACCGGCTTTGAAGTGGCCGTGCCACTGTTCGTGAGCCAGGAAGACAAGATCGAAATCGACACCCGCACCGGCGAATACCGCAAGCGCGTGTAATGCGGCGCTGGCCCGGCGCCAGCCCTGCAGATCAACACCTTACCAAGCCTCCGGTCATCGACCTGGAGGCTTTTTTGCGTCCATTGCCTCCATTCCAAACCAGAAACATATTTTTACCCCTTTAAAATACACATTTATTTTTGCCCCGGTAGAATCTCGCTCCATATTGATCGAAATTCTGGATTCACCATGGGCCACGACCAAGCCGCTACGCGGCTGACCATTTTTCAAGGCACGCATCGCGTACTGCAGGCAGACCGGCTGAGCGTGTTGCGCTATCTGCAGAACCACGACGAACTGCATCCGCAAGGCAGCACACCTGCGCCATGGGTATTTGACGATGCCACTGGTTTGCGGCTGGATTTGAATTGGCGTGCCGAACTGGCAGAGCATCCATCCTCCCTGTCGCCAAGCTCCGCAGCCAATACCCCATCGGCAACTGCCGGCGACAGCCGCAGCGCCACCCAGACCCGATCACGCGCGGTTGGCCGCCCCAAACTGGGCGTGGTATCACGGGAAGTCACCCTGCTGCCGCGCCACTGGGAATGGCTGGGCCGCCAGCCTGGCGGCGCCTCAGCTGCCTTGCGCCGCCTGATTGAAGACGCCCGCAATGCCCACGCAGAGCAGGATGCCCGCCGCGCCGCAACAGAAGCCACCTACCAGTTCATGCAGGAAATGGCTGGAGACCAGCCCGGCTTTGAAGAAGCCTGCCGGGCACTGTTTGCCCGAAAGGAATCGGCCTTCCAACTGCAGACCCAGGGCTGGCCGGATGACGTGCAGGCCTATCTCCACCAGCTCAGCCGCGCCGTCTGGACGGGTTGATCTACGCCACCCGGTCATCACCAATCCAGTGGTGGGCACCAGGCACGGGCCTCCTGGCTCATGCCGCACGCGATAACGCCCAGCCTGCAGCCCTCCTTCTTCTCCCACTTGCCCTCTACAACCACTACAACATATGCAAGCATCCACTTCTCGCGTGCCTGCTGCTGCACCTACCCCGCAGCAGCAAGGCCCAACTCCACAACAGCGCCCGCTGTGGAAAGTGTTCATGGTCTTTCTGGGGCCCATGATTCTGTCGAACATTCTGCAGTCGCTCTCGGGCACGCTCAACAGCATGTTTCTGGGCCAGATGATGGGGTTCAAGGCGCTGGCAGCAGTTGCGGCGTTCTTCCCGGTAATGTTCGTGTTCATTGCCTTTGTCATTGGCCTGGGCGCCGGGGCTTCGGTGCTGATCGGGCAGGCCTGGGGCGCGCGCCAGCTGGACAAGGTGCGCGCCATTGCCGGTACCACCTTGCTCGTAGGCCTGATCTTTGGCGCCGTGGTAGCCGTGTTTGGCGGACTGTTTACGCGCCCCATCATGCAGCTGCTGGGCACACCGGCAGACATTCTGGAGCAAGCGACCATTTACTCCCGCATCGTGCTCCTGGGCATGCCCGGTTTGTTTGTGTTCCTGCTGGCCACCTCGCTGCTGCGCGGCGTAGGCGATACGCTCACGCCGATGTGGTCGCTGATTCTGTCCACCGCCATCGGCCTTGTCAGCACACCCGCACTGATTGCAGGCTGGTGGGGCCTGCCCCAGCTGGGCGTGGCCAGTGCGGGGGTATCGATGATCCTGGGCTTCAGCATCGCCCTGGTCTGGCTGGGTGTGCACCTGCGCCACCAGGGCAGCGCACTCGCACCGGGCCGCGCGCTCCTCAGGGCCATGCGCATTGATACAGTGCTTCTCAAAGGCGTGCTGCGCGTTGGCATTCCCACCGGTGTGCTGATGATTGCCACATCGCTTGCGGGTCTGGTGGTGATGTCCCTGATCAATGGCTTTGGCTCCAGCGCCACGGCCGCGTATGGCGCCGTCAATCAGATCAATTCCTTTGCCCAGTTTCCCCTGATCTCGATTGCGATCACCGCATCCATCCTGGGCGCGCAAGCCATCGGCGCAGGCCATAGTGAGCGCCTGCCAGCCATCGCGCGCACTGCCCTCACCATCAATCTGGCTCTGGGCGGCGCTACTGCGCTCGTGGGCTCGGTGTTCGCCCGGCCGCTTCTGCGCATCTTCATTACCGACGAGCAGGTGCTGCATGTGGCCGTCGAATTGCTGTACATCGTGCTCTGGAGCGGCCTGCTGTTTGGCGCTTTTGCATCGCTGTCGGCACTGATGCGTGCCAGCGGCGATGTGGTGGTTCCCACCGCCATCACCATTGCCGTGCTGACCGTGCTTGAATTGCCTCTGGCCTGGCTGCTGAGCCAACGCTTTGGCCTGATCGGCATCTGGATGGCGTTTCCGCTCTCCTACAGCATCACCCTCGGGCTGCAGACCTGGTACTACAAGGCAGTCTGGAAGAAGCGGCCCATCCGCAAAATGGTGTAAGCCCCTGCTTGCAGCCCAGGCCACGACAACACTACGTTGATAGGGCATAGGGCGGGCGTGATTCGCCGTTGCAACATGTGCACACCCAAGCGGTGACAGCCTGCGAGAAAACTGAAATCATAGGCAGCTTGCACTTGCTGCGCTGATACACACTTATGCCCGATACCAAGAAATACCGCGTTCCCACCAAAGGCAGGGTCAAACTGGCCGATTACGATCCCGCAGCAACACCGTTTGCGCACGACAGCATCAAAGCCCAGGAGAAAGACCTCAAAGCGCTGAACCAACAACTGGCCCGCTTGGCGCGCCCGCTGCAGGCAGAGGGCAAGCGTTCCATCCTGCTGGTACTGCAGGGCATGGACGCCTCGGGCAAGGACGGTACGGTACGCGGCGTGTTCAAATACACCAGCCCGCTGGGCGTGCGGCTGGTCACCTTCAAGGCGCCCTCCAAGGAAGAGCTGGCCCACGACTACCTGTGGCGCTGCCATGCCATGGTGCCGGCCAAGGGCGAAATCGGGGTGTGGAACCGCAGCCATTACGAAGACGTGCTGGTGCCCGTCGTCAACCAGTGGATCGGCAGGGACACGACACGACAGCGCTATGCGCAGATCAACGATTTTGAGCGCCTGCTGACCGAGAACGGCACCACCGTTCTCAAGTGCATGCTGCACATCAGCAAGGACGAGCAGCGCAAGCGCCTGCAGGAGCGCATCGATACCCCCGAAAAGCGCTGGAAGTTCAGCCTGGGCGATCTAGACGTACGCAAGCAGTGGGACGACTACCAGCAGGCTTACGAAGACCTGCTGGAGGCAACCTCGACCGCGCATGCGCCCTGGTACATCATTCCGGCTGACGACAAGCTGCACCGCAACCTGATGGTGAGCACCCTGCTCAACCACACGCTGTTGGACATGCAGCCCACATACCCGGTGGACTATCCCGAACTCGCTGGCCTGCAGGTAGTCTGAGCCCCTTTCCTGCGGCACGATCAAACAGCATTTTTCAAACAAAAAAGCTGCTGGCGCGCATTGAACGCACGCCAGCAGCTATTATTTTTATAGTATTTAAGCGCCGATCAGGATCAGACAGTTAGACAGGGATGCCCACCAGGTCATGCCCCTGGCTGCGCAGGATACGCACCTTGATCAGCTCGCCCACCTTGTAGGTCTTGCTGGCCTTCTCTGGTGGCATCAGGTGAACCACGCCATCGATTTCAGGTGCATCGGCATAGGTGCGGGCCACGCCGCCTTTCTTGCCCAGACCAATGGACTTGTCCACCAGCACCTGCATGGTCTGGCCGACACGGCGCTCCAGGCGTTTGGCAGACACTTCTTCAGCCACCTCCATGAAACGGGCACGACGCGCCTCACGCACCTCCTGCGGCAGCATGCCCGGCAGGTCGTTGGCAGTTGCACCTTCTACCGGGCTGTATGCAAAGCAGCCAGCGCGGTCAATCTCGGCCTCGCGGATGAAGTCCAGCAGATGCTCGAACTCCTCTTCGGTCTCGCCCGGAAAGCCTGCAATGAAGGTGGAGCGAATCACCAGCTCAGGGCAGATCTTGCGCCATTCCTTGATCCGCTCCAGGTTCTTTTCGCCGCTGGCAGGGCGCTTCATGCGCTTCAATACATCGGGGTGGCTGTGCTGCAGCGGCACATCCAGGTACGGAAGCACCAGGCCTTGCGCCATCAGAGGCAGGATGGCATCCACGGTTGGGTAGGGATAGACATAGTGCAAGCGCACCCAGGCGCCATAGGGCTTGGCCAGCTCACCAAGCGTCTGCACCAGCTCCAGCATGCGGGTCTTGACAGGTTTACCGTCCCAGAAGCCCGTGCGGTATTTCACATCCACGCCATAGGCCGAAGTATCCTGGCTGATCACCAGCAACTCTTTCACACCACCTTCAAACAGCGCCTTGGCTTCCTTGAGCACATCGCCGATCGGGCGGCTGACCAGATCGCCCCGCATCGACGGGATGATGCAGAAAGTACAGCGGTGGTTGCAACCCTCGCTGATCTTGAGGTAGGCGTAGTGCTTGGGCGTGAGCTTGATGCCCGCTTCACCAAAGCTGCCCGGCACCAGATCAATGAAAGGATCATGCGGCTTGGGCAGGTTGGTGTGCACGGCATCCATCACCTCCTGCGTGGCGTGCGGCCCCGTCACTGCCAGCACGCTGGGGTGCATCTGCTTGACCATGTTGCCGCCGTTCTCACCCATCTTGGCGCCAAGGCAGCCGGTCACGATCACCTTGCCATTCTCGGCCAGTGCTTCGCCAATCGTGTCCAGGCTCTCCTTGACAGCGTCGTCGATGAAGCCGCAGGTATTCACGATCACCAGATCCGCGCCCTCAAAGGTCTTGGAAGTCTGGTAGCCCTCTGCGCTCAATTGCGTCAGGATCAATTCACTGTCGGTCAGCGCCTTGGGGCAGCCCAGCGACACAAAGCCCACTTTGGGGACCTTGGCTGTGTCAGGGACGGAATTCGCGGGGGTGATGGTTTCGGTCATAGGGCGGGTATTTTCGCAGTTTTGCGTGAAAGCCCGCTGCGCAAGGGTTTGTGCGCAACGTGCCGCCCGGCCCGCAGCCCAGCTCAGAAATCATAAAAAGCCCGCCAGCGCTTATTGCACGTGCGGGCTTAGCTATCAGTTTAGAAGCTTCCAGGCATCATATGGCACAGGCGGAAAACGCCAGCCCCGCCAGATGCAATCAGGATCGCTTGACGCCAAAGGCTGCCAGCATCTGCTCGGTCTGCTTTTGCATCTGCTCCTGCATCTGCTGAAAGAACTGCTGCGACTGCGCCTGGTAATTGCCTGCAGCAGCCGACATATCCTGCATGCCCATGAAGCTGCGCCACGCCTCGGGCGCTGCGCCCTTCATCTGATCGGCAAAGCGCGATTGCATCTCGGTAAACATCTGCACATTGCGCTCCAGGTACGAGCCCATGAAGCCCTGCATCGCATGGCCATAAAAACGGATGATGTTGGCCAGCATCGCTTCGGTGAACATGGGCGCGCCGCCCGCCTCTTCTTCCAGAATGATCTGTAGCAAGATGCTGCGCGTGAGGTCTTCGCCAGTTTTTGCGTCCTTGACGACAATCGGCTCATTCTGCATGACCAGACCTTTCACCTCTGCCAGGGTGATGTAGGCAGAGGTCTGGGTGTCATACAGACGACGGTTGGGATACTTCTTGATGACGCGCTCGGAAGCGGCTGCAATTCCTGGGGTGTTTTCCGACACGCGGATCTCCTGTCTCTTTCTGGCCTGAACAACGTGCTGATGCATGCCGCACCAACATGACTGGCACCGCAGTGCCGTTCCTTTGATTGTAGTGAGGCATGCACCTTATTGCGCTGCAGCACTTACCCTGATAAAAGTCTGCAACAGCGCTCTCCCGCAGCTGCGACCTCATGGTTTTGTAAACGAGACCCGTATTTGCGCATTTCCTGTTGGCGCTTCGCCTCTCGTTATTTATAAAAAATCTATATTTAATTATAAAAATAATAGATTATTTAAATTGTCAAATTAGTTTATCTTCTCTCTGGGACCGATACCATTTTGCCTATCGTTCCAGTAACTGCAATGTAAGCACAAGCGTATCCCATTCACAAACGGCAGCAATCTGTCGCTCTTTTCAACGGCTATAGGAAAAAGGAATGGTTATACTCTTTTTAACAAAATCAAAGGCGTAGCCTTGCCGTGCGCCACCCACCGGCCTTCCTTCGTGACAAATCCTCTGCACTATCTGCATCGCCCACAGCACCCGTCTGCTGCTGCCGCGGCCTGCACCCCAGGTAATGCAACAGCCACTCTCACGCCCACCCAGCTGCAGGCCATGGCAGATTGCATGCCACAACTCACCTGGATACAAGGCAGCGATGATCGGGCGCCCTACTGGAATCCGGCCTGGCAACGATGGGGAGCCCTGGCACAGACAGAGCTTGCCAGCGACTGGACCGCGCAGGCCCACCCTCAGGAGCGAGATGCCATACAGCAGCAATGGCTGAGTCAGCGCCAACCCCATGCAGGCGCCTGTGGGCATCTGGAATGCGATGCGCGCCTGCACCACCATTCAGGGGCTTATCGCTGGTGTCGCATCCTGGCCTACCCTATCGCCCTGGAAGGCGGTGAGTCTGCATGGCTGGTCAATGCGGTCGACATTCAGGATCAATTTGACCGATCTCATCTGCTCCAGGCGGAGGTGCTGGCCCAGTCACAGATGCTGGATGTCAGCATGGATTGCATCAAGGTCATCCGCCCCGATGGCTCGCTGGCCCACATGAACAAATCCGGCTGCGATGCGCTGGGCGTTGCACCGGATTCGGGCTTCGGCATGCAATGGCTCGGGCTGCTCCCGCCGGAAATCCGCCCGCGTGGCAAGCGCGCGTTGCGGCAGACCATGGCAGGCAAAAATGCGCGCTTTGAGGGCATCAGCCAGATTCCGGGCCAAAAGCCGCAGTATTGGGATAATGTGCTTACCCCCATCAAGGCGCCCGATGGCAGCGTCACGGCCATTCTCTGCGTATCACGCGATGTGACCTTGCAGCGCGAGACGACGCTGCACATGCGTGAAGCCAATGAGCAAGACGACCTGACCGGCCTGCCCAATCGCCGGGTCTTCAAGGCCAAGGTGCAGCAAATCATCAAACATGCACGCGAGCACGACCAGCAGTTTGGCATCATGCTGCTGGATCTGGACCACTTCAAGTACATCAACGATACCCTGGGCCATGTGGCAGGAGACCATTTGCTGCGCGTGCTCTCACGCCGGCTGTCGGCACTGCTTCCGCCCGGCTCGGTACTTGCACGCCTGGGTGGCGATGAATTCGCAATAGCAATCCGCCATATTGCGGACGACACCGATCTGCTGACCCTGGCCGAAATCGTGCGCCAGCAGATCAATGCGCCCATCAACTATGCCGGCCAACCCATCAACGGCGGCATGAGCATCGGCTGCGCGCTCTACCCCCGCGACGCGCGCGATACGTCAGGCCTGCTCAAATGCGCCGACACGGCGTTGAATGACATGAAGGCCATTGGACGCGGTGGTGTGCGCCTGTTCAGCAAGGAAATGCACGAGGCGACGATGCGCGCCGCTTCGCAGGTCAACCAGGCCCGGGAAATCGTACGCAACCACCTCGTCCAGCCCTACTACCAGCCCAAGGTCCATATCGACACGGGTGAAATCGTCGGATTTGAAGCCCTGCTGCGCTGGCAACCGCCCGAAGGCAGCGTGCAACTGCCGCACACTGTGGCAGAGGCATTCAAGGACTATGAGCTTGCAACCAAGATCAGTGACGCCATGCAAACGCGGGTGTTTGCCGACATTGCACAGTGGCTGTCGCTCGGCATCGCGGTACCGCCCATTTCCATCAATGCTGCGCCGGTCGAGTTTCTGCGCGACGACTTCGCAGAGCGCATGCTCAAGCGCTTGCACCAGCACCAGATTCCAACGCATCTGGTGGAGCTCGAAATCACCGAATACATCCTCGGCGACCGCGGTGCCGAACTGGTCGCCCGCGCACTGACCATGCTAAAAAATGCAGGGGTACGCATCGCACTCGATGACTTCGGCACCGGGCATTCGTCCTTCACCGATTTGCGCGACTACCCCGTCGACTGCCTGAAGATCGACATGAGCTTTGTCCAGCGCATGACCCATGAGCGTGCCATTCTGGCCATCGTCAAGGCCATGTGCCAATTAGGTACCGATCTGTCACTCGATATCGTGGCCGAGGGCATCGAAACCCAGGAGCAGCGCATGGCCCTCATCACTGCGGGTTGCCGCATCGGCCAAGGCTACCTGTTTGGCCGGGCCATGCCTGCGGCCACCGTGGTGCAATTGCTTGCACCACCCTCACCCTCTTCGCCCCTTTAGCCGCAGCGCTGCTTGAGCGCTTCAAAATCCTGCCGCTTCTGGTTGCGAATGGGTAGCGGCAGGGCGACGGACTCAGCCTCCACCTGCAGCCTCTGCATCTCTTGTGCACTGGGGCAATCGCTGGGACGCTCCGCCCCCGTCCCCGCCTGCGCAGCCGGAGCAGACGCCCCTGATGCGCCAGACGCGGAGGGAGATCGAGGCGCAGATGGCTTGCTGCCCTCGGCGGGATTGACACCCCGGCTTGATGGCGTCACCACCACCTCCTGCGCCTTTTGCCCGGCAGCACACGGCTCATCCTGAAAACTGGTGCGCCCATTGGCATCCACACACTTGTTGATGGCCCAGGCATTGCCGGCCCCCCCTCCCATCGAGACCAGCAATCCCAACACAGCCATGGCTATTTTTGACACGGGCTTTCCTTTGCATCGGTAGTTATGCAGGGAATTATGCGCGAGCAGCCTGTGGCCCGCTACACACCTTCATCCATGCCAGGCCCGCCAGGCATTCAAGCCTGTACAGCTATGCAGTGAAGGAGATCGCCTCTCCCTTGAACCGCTGCATATCCCATTGCATGCCAAGCCACACTTTGCCAAACACTGTCAACCTGAATAAGGCCGTGCTGCATTGCGAGGGTTTACGAACAAAATTGCATTGACCACTATCAATGTAACCACTCACTAATGAAAAAACTATGATGAAGAAACTTCGCTGGCTCGGCTTCGCACTTGCCTCAGCTGCCGTGGCCAACTATTCCCATGCGGTGGAGAATGAGGTCATCATGGATTTCGCAGGGCAGCCCAACAATCTGCCCTTGTATACCTCTGCGAGCGGTTTGGGAACGATGTCTGTGAGCCCTGCAGGCGGCGGCGGCTTTTCGGTCCCCGCAGGGCATACCGCATTTGTGACCTCGCCAGGGAGCGGGATCACCACCGTTTTTACGCCATCGAGCACCGCCGTACCCACGCGCATCGCGTTCTACGATCAGCGCGCCTCCACCTATCGCGACATCAGTGCCAAATGCCTCAATCCTTCAACGCAGGTCATCGAGCCTTGCGATTTGAGCAATGTGGCCAGCTTCCCCCGGACAAACAATCCAACGGGCGCAGCTCCGTACACGCAGGTTCCCGCGTATACATGGTTCGCAGCGCCCACCAGCATCCTGCGTGCGACCACCCCTGGGGCTGCCAACCAGAACATCCAGAGTAACGGTGGCTACATCACCCTGCCGCCCTACGTGCGGGAGATTACGGTAACCGCTTATGGATCAGGAAACGCGGACTTCTCTGGTACCGATATCTACATGGCAGACGCCCCCAGCGTCAGCAAAGCCTTTGCGCCTTCGGCAGTCACCCCCGGCGGGCAGACCACGCTGACAATCACCATCAAGAACCCAGGCTTGGGAGCCCCCATTCCCGCAGTCAACATCAGCGATGCATTGCCGGCGCCGCTCAAGCTCGTAAGCGCCTCGCATACCTGCACCGGCGGCACATTGACTGCCACGGCCGGCTCCAGCTCGCTCACCCTGACCGGGGCCACGCTGCCGGTGGCTGGCTGCCAGATATCTGCCGCGGTGGAATGGCCAGGCGATGCGACGGGTATTTCCGCCTGCACGGCGACCCCGACAGTTACGAATCGAATTACGCCACCAGCACAATTCAGCACAGCCGCCGGTCAACTTAATACCGAGGCACTGGCCGATCTCAGCTGCTCGTACACGCCACCTCCACCAGTGGTCAGCCTTGTTTGCACACCGACGGAGTTGTTCGATTCCCCGAACCAACAATCTGTTTGCACCATCACATCCAATACCGCAGCTGGGGCTTCCGGTTTGAATGTGAACCTGAGCTTGCCCCCAAGCAATCCAAGATACGCATCCACCTGCCCCGCCTTGATCACCATTGCGGGCGGCCAGACGTCCACCACCTGCACCATAACCGCTACTGCCAATACAGTGGTGGGCGATGGCGATGTGGTCGCCACACTGTCCATTGCGCCCCCCAGCAACGTAACCGACTACACCGTCACTGGTGCGCCAGCCCAGGTAACCGTCAAAGACGACGACAAGGCCAGCCCACAAGACGCGGCCCCCGTTCCATCGTTGAACAGCCTGGCCACCATGCTGCTGTCGCTGATTTTTGCTGCATTGGGTTGGGCCGCCCTTCAACGCAAGCGGGGCAATTAAGCGCATCTTCCTGAATGCAACGCCAGTCTGGGCCGATCGCCTGCGTCGCTGACATCGGCTTTCCCATGTGGTGAGCCTGCTCAAAAACAACCTGAGTATCCGCCCAGCAGATGGCCAATGTGTCCCGCTGCGGAGCTTCGCAAAATGCAAAAGAGGGGTAACTTTAGGTTACCCCTCTTTTTTTGAAATAAATCTCAAAAATATTTTCTCACCAGTATTTGATGGGATTTTACATCCTTCAGAATGGCTTTGTTGCATAAATCGGTTTGAGACTGAGTCTCCCCAAACCCCAGACGTAGTTATGCCACGGCCACCGTTTGGGGCGTGCCCAGCTCG
>NZ_JACHKZ010000048.1 GCF_014207855.1 Comamonas odontotermitis
ACCGAGCTGGGCACGCCCCAAACGGTGGCCGTGGCATAACTACGTCTGGGGTTTGGGGAGACTCAGTCTCAAACCGATTTATGCAACAAAGCCGATCGTGTGCCGCAACTCAATCCCTTGCGCCTCAAAGGTGGCTCGTTTTCGGCGATCTATCAAAATTTCTTCCACGCCAAAGCACTCAGAGAGATAGGCCCGCAAGTTGAGCTTGCGCCGTTGCCCCAGCAACATTGCACTCAAATGCCTAAGTACTGCCAACGTACTGTTGTTTAACGGGGTCTGTACACCTGCGGCGACGGCATCTAGCGCGTCAATGATCTTTGCCATAGCAGCGAACGCATCCTCATCCCAGATACGCGGCGCGTGCTGAGGACCACTACCAAGATCCTCGCCACATTGGTGACATCGTGACAACGCCACATCTGGCAAGGCACCTTGAGCCATATCTACCCGATGAAATGCCACGGAGGCACCACAAACATGGCAGCGATCGAGCAGGTAGCACGCATGACGAAGACAAAAAGTTTTCAAGCTCACGCGCCAAGTCTTGCGAAAATATGGCACCACGTCTTCCGCCAAGCAGCCAGGGCAGTACTGCTGCCCCAAGCCCTCGCGCTGGCGGTGATACATCTGCATGGTCTGAATCCACAAGAGGGTCCCAGTGGGATGAAAACGAGGATACAAGGTCCCTTCAAAAACCTGCAGTGTTGTCTTGCGCGCAATCTCTATCGGGGTTCCGGTATGCACAGACAGCGTCTCGACCAGCCAGCCCGGCGCCAGGCGGTCAATGTCGCGGTTCCAGACCTGCCTGCGGTTGCCAAAAATCAGATTGCAGAAGGTTTGAACCTTCATGCCATGGCCATGTGCAAGCCGCACCAGCCAGGATGAGAGCAATTCATCAGGCAGTGGTTTGTACCGGATCGGCCAAAGCTGCGTATTTGCCTTAGGTTCTTGGCGAACGGCACAGTTTATAGTGGCCGACGGTACATCTTGCGCTTGGAGGGTGGCACCCATTGCAGCCTCGCTATCTGATCAACCGTGATGCACTCTTCCCCGCTGCGGATTGCATCTACTGCTGCCTCCTTAACAAGGTCACAAATGTCACCCAGCATGGATTCACTGCGCGCATGGATCGCCATCATCAAGCCGGGAGCATGCAGTGCGGAAGGTTTACGCAGAGGAGAACGCCGCTCCAGCGTCATCAACAGAGCTCCAAGATCTGCACCAGGCGACCAGCGAGGCATTTCTATCGGAACAAAGCGGCTGGAGAGTTGCGGGTCCGCATTGAAGGCGTTGTAGGCCTCTTCAATGCCAGAGGCGACGATGCTCACCTTGGTTTCATTGCTCAAGCTCTTGAGTGCATTGCGAAATTCTCGCTGGCGATTCTGGCTACCCGCGATCAAATGGTGAATCTCATCAATGATCAGTACCCGGACCTCCATCTGGCGAAACAGCCGCTTGACCTGCGAATACTTCTCGTAGGCAGGAGCTGTGGGCTTGTACGGGCTCATCAAGGCATCTAGGATTCGGCTGTAGAAGTCAGCAATGTCTGGCTTGGGCGGCGCATCGACCATGAGCACGGGACAAATCGTAACTTCCTGGGTCGGATCAAGGTCAGGTGGATGCAACTCCATGAACCGCTCCAGAATCGATGTCTTGCCGCTATACGATGGGCCAACCAGCAGGTAGCAAGGCATTCGCGTGACCTTTGGATAGGTCAGCAGCTCCTCGAATTGGGCAAGCGCGGCTTTTGCATGGCCTAGAGAGAGCCATGATCCCGCTCGGATGAAGCGGATGCGCTCGTCATCCGATAGTCCCAGGGCCTCAATCGCCTTGGGTTGCAAATGGGCGAGATTGCCAGTGACCTTATTCATCGTCATCCAATGGGCGAATCTTGTCAGGATCGTAGCCCCTCAATGCAGGCGCAGTGCTGGAGGAGGCAACTGTACTGACTGTGGGCAGCTCAGCTTTCTTGGTCTCCCGCGCCTTGGCCTGCTGCACCCGTTGCTGCTTGGCACGTCGTGCAGTTTTGGTTTTGGCTGCGGCAGCGTCTTCAATCTCGCGCTGGCGAGTGATTAACGAAAATACCTCGCGCTCGCTGTATACATCAACACCGATCTCCTCCGCTTTCTTCTGGGCCGCACGCAACTCCCAGATGCTGACCGGCGGCAGTCCGCTATCCCGGTACGGAATCGGGAAGTAGCGCTGCAAATCAGGATCAAAAAAATACAGCGCGCTGATATCGCGTGGATCGTAGCGAAAGCGGAATTTGCGCGCATGCTTGGGATGGTCTGGATCACGCGCATTGACCCAAGGCCGCAATACGTCGTGAAAATAATGCACCCGGTCAATGACAACGCCATAGTCCTGCACAGTCCGCTCCTCGTATGGCATGAAATCCAGTCGCACCTTTTCTGTATCAGTGCGGCGTGGCGGCAAGCCCCGGCCAGGCTTTTTCTTGGTACCAAGGATACCTTCACGCCACTTGGTGAGAGGGGTCGTTCCGATGCCTGAATGGATGTCACGATGGTAGCGTGCAAACATCAGGACAAGCCATTTTTCAAGCTCATCGAAGGTCATGCAGGCATTGCCCTCGGCGTCATATTCGCCCTTTTCCGCAGGACCAGAAAAGGTTGCACCTTTCACTGCCTTGAGTTGTTGCGAGACCGTGCCCATCAAACGCTCAATGTGGGCTCCGTAGTGCGGCTGCTTGACAGGACGCAGATGGATATCAATGTGATACTCCTTACCAGCCGCAAGTAGCATGCGGCCCCGGAACTCGCGCGCATTGTCCATGTGCAAGACGTCCATCACGCCATAGAACGGCCATTCAATGTCGGCGCATCCCAAGCGAGCCATCCAGGACTCTTTGGGAAGGATGGCATGCGCCAAGCACATGCCTGCAGACATCGCAGACGGTGGATCCAATGCCAAGTACATACCCAGGCCTACCCGACTATTCACATCAATAGCCAGGGTGATCCAAGCGCGGTTAATCGGCTTGCGATGCTCGTCATCCACGATGATCACTGGCAGCAATGTATGGTCCACCTGGACCATGGCCAGGGGCCATTCCGCGTCAGGAATCGATCCTTTATTGATGGCAAAGCGCTGACGCGCTTGGTATGCGCCTTCCCGTTGTCTGACTCGATCCTGCTTGTCAATCCATCCCAGGTGGCGATAGATAGTGGAGGCAGATGGTAAGGGACTCAACCCTGCCGCATCGCACAGCCTGCGGATTTCTCGGACACCTTCGGCAAAGCTGGGCTTTTGTAGTGTCAGGTAGCGCTCAAGGATGTAGTGATCGACAATTAATTTCACCTCCGCGCTTAGACGACTACGCCCCTGCCCTCCAGCTCGGCGCTGAGGAAGCAGGGAAGACACAAGGCCCGTAGCCATGTAGTCTTTCAGCCATCGATAAATCGTGCTCACCCCCACGTTTGCCTGCGCAGCTGCCTCGGCGTAGTCTTGCCGCGACCGGTCGGAGCGCCCATGCAAGAGGGGCTCCAGAATCTTGAGCCGGTAGTCAGCCAGCGCCCATGCCTCCTCACTGATTTCTTCCAAGGCAATTTCGCGAGCAACTGCCTGCTCTTGCTCGGGGGAGCGGCTCGGAGCATTCAGCGAATCCAGCTTGAGCAAGACTTTTTCGCCCGAGACGACCTCGCGTGCGAGGACCAAGTTGAGATCCACGAGCCGCAAGACAATGTATTCGCGTTCATTGTGTTGAACACGCGCACCCTTGGTAATTTGCAATACCGAGGGCTTCTTGAGTGGAGCTGGGATAGACGCCATGTGGACTACGCCTCCAGCCATAGCGGCACATCATGGCCAAATGTGCTATCCAGATCGGTCTGAATCCGCCGCGTCGCAACCAAGTGCCAAAGCACAGGCAACCATCGGCCCCGTTCGTCATTCGTAGTGGCTATAGCCGCAATGACATCTTCTGATGACCCTTGGCCAGTGCAACGCCTCAGTTGTTCCAGCACCCTATCGCTGTCCTCGGGCGGTGGTATATCCCGGCGGTATCTACGCAGAAATTTGATGTTCGCCAGGCGAGGCGTTCTGATGTCTCGCTCTGTTTTTATGCAAAATTTCCAGCCCATTTCCTGAGCATACTGCTCCGCAGCAGCGAATTTGACCGCGTATTCTGCAGCGTTGCGATCCAAATCCACTGACGTTTTTACTTCAACCAATTCGCGGGCAGGCTCTATGCCGTCTGATCCTGGGTGAAACCTCACTAGAACGTCCGGAACATAGGAGCGCCCAGTAGGCAATGGATGCGCACTGGTTGTGCTTCATACCCGGCTACTCGAGGATCAAAGTCCAGGAGCAGCATGTACTCCTTCTCCAGCGGAGACTCAAATTCCACCATCTCACGCGAAAGCTCGGTCGCATGGCGTCCCGTGACAAACAAATGGTTCTTCGGAACTTTGCGAACTGGCATACGCATGACTCCTTGCTGTGAGACCTAGCCCAACCTAATCATTCGCATCTACTTCGATATTTATTCTCATCTTCTTCGAGAATTTTGGCAAAAATTTGTGGTTTTTTCCCATTTCCTTCGAGAATAGAACAGTGTAAGAACGTATTTACGATCTCCAACCGGCGCAACAGCCATTGGCAAAGCGAAAGCGGCAGGCATCTGCTGCTTTTTTCTTGGTGCCTGAACAAACAAGTTATTCAAGCAAGCGGCCTGAGGGACAAGGGCAAAAGCCGCGAGGTTTAGCCCAGTTCTTTGCAGCTATTGACCACGACTGCATACAGATCGCCAATGGTGGCCATGGCACTCTGGTGCAGCTGCAGGGCAGACACTGAGCCAGCGGCAGACTGCAACGGTCTTGTGGCGCAGGCACTGGCAACCACCGTGGGCTGGTTGCCGCGCAGGAAAGCGCCCTCGGCGGTGAAGGTGACGCACATATGGCTCATGAAACCGGCAATCACCACCTGCTTGTTGCCAGCCGCATCCACCTCTTGCGCCAAGCTGGTGTTGACAAACGCGTTGGGGGCACCTTTGATGACCACAGGTTCATCGGACAGGGGCGCCACACTGGCATGGATCTGGCCAATGTCGGCGCGAATATCGTAGGGGCTGCCTTCACCGCCATCGTGGATGACATGGATCACTTTGGCACCTTGCGCACGGGCCTGCGCCAAAAGCTGTGCAGCCGCATCGAGCGCTGCCTGCCAGCCGTCGAGCTCCATCACGCCTCGGGTATAGGTGTTCTGGTAGTCCACCAGAATCAGGGTCGATCGCGCCAGAGTGGCAGGCTGTGGATCCAATCCATTGAGTTCGCGTAAAGTGGCAGTGTTCATGGTTTCTCGCTGTATCAGTTGCAGGAACCGCCCAGTGACGGGGGATGTGAGGCATCTTAGGTAGCGACCGCCTGCCAGACAATGCCGTCTTTGCCGCAGAAACCGACATGCCCCGCCCTTGCCCCTGAAGAGACCCACATGCATCCCCCAGAACGCCGGATCGTGATTGTGCTGTTTGACCGCGTGGATCTGCTTGATGTCACCGGCCCACCCGAAGTGTTTGCGCTGCTGCAGCGCGAGATGACACAACCCACCGGCTACCGCGTTCTGCTCGCCGCCGAGACCATGGAGCCCATCACAACCTCCGCCGGCGTGCGCGTATTGCCGGATATCAACTTTGCCAGCCTCCGCAACCAGTCCATTGATACACTGGTGGTCCCCGGCTCAGTCGCCATTGATGACACGGGTCGGGTGCAGGCACTGGCCGATCCAGCGGTCGTGCAACGGGTCAAGACGCTGGCGTCTCAGTCCAGGCGCGTGGCATCGGTGTGCGTAGGCGCGCACATTCTGGCCGCCGCTGGCTTGCTGCGCGGCAAGCAGGCCACCACGCATTGGTCCACTGCAGCACAGCTGGCCCATGAACACCCCGACATTGATGTCGATGCAGATCGTATCTACATCCAGCAAGGCCACATCTGGACTGGAGCGGGCCTGACCACCTGCCTCGATCTGGCATTGGCGCTGGTAGCCGAGGACTTCGGCAATCCGCTCGCATTGCGCGTGGCGCGCCATCTGGTGATGTTTCTCAAGAGGCCCGGCGGACAAAGCCAGTTCAGCGTGATGCTGGAGCCGCTGTCCTCCACGCGCCGCATGGACGCCTTGCGCCAGTACATCGCGCAGAACCTGGCTCAGCCATTGTCGATGTTCGACCTGGCAGAGCAGATGCATGTCAGCGACCGGCAATTGGCACGTATCTTCAAGACCGAATTGGGCATGACACCTGCAGCCTACCTGGAGGCTGCCCGCGTTGAAGCAGCACGCCAGCAGCTCGAAGCCACCGATGCCTCGCTGGAGCGCGTGGCCGAGACCTGCGGCTTCCATACCACCGATACCTTGCACCGGGCCTTTCGCCGCAAGCTGGGCACCACGCCCACCGAGTATCGCAACCGCTTTCGCACGCAAGGAAGCTGAGCAACGCCCGGCTTCAGCTCTCCAGCAGCTCCGACGGGTCTTCCGCATCAATGACCTGCTGCGCCCAGCTGGCCAGCTGCCGCGTGTTCGCGCGCAGCACTTCCTGCTTGATGGCCAGAATCTGCGCAGGCTGCATGGAAAAGCTGCGCAGGCCCAGGCCCAGCAACAGCTTGGTGATGGCCGCATCCCCCGCCATCTCGCCGCACACGCACACTTCTTTGCCAGCGGCCTTCGCGGCCTGAATGACTTCCGCAATCAGGCGCAGCACTGCGGGGTGCAACGGATCATAGAGCTGCGCGACCGCCTCGTCCGCGCGGTCGATAGCCAGCGTGTACTGGATCAGATCGTTGGTGCCGATGGACACGAAATCAAAGTACTTGAGAAAGGTACGCACCGCAAGCGCCGCAGCCGGTATCTCGATCATCGCACCCAGCTTGACATGGCCCTGCGGAATATCGCGCTCACGCAACTCTGCCGATGCTTGTTCGACCAGCGCCAGCGTCTGCCGGATCTCGCTGACGTGCGCCAGCATCGGAAACAACAACTGCACCGGCCCATGTGCAGCGGCACGCAGAACGGCGCGCAGTTGCGTGCGGAACATGTCGGGATCGGCCAGGCTAAAACGGATAGCGCGCAGGCCCAGTGCCGGGTTCAGGTGGTAATCTTTGGGCTGCGCCTTGTCCAGCGGTTTGTCGGCGCCCACATCCAGCGTACGGATGGTGACAGGCATGCCCTGCATGCCTTCGAGCGCCTCCCGGTAGGCACGGTACTGCTCTTCTTCGCCGGGCAGCTTGCCGCCCCGGCCCATGAACAGAAATTCCGTACGAAAGAGCCCCACCCCCACAGCGCCTGCGTTGACTGCGGCGGGACCATCGCCCGGCTGCTCGATGTTGGCCAAAAGCTCAATGCGCTCGCCATCAATGGTGATTGATGGCGTATCGCGCAGACGCGACAGGCGTTCGCGCTCCAGGCGAATCTGGCGCTGCTTGAAGCGGTATTCCTCCAGCAGGATGGGCGAAGGATCCACAATCACTTCGCCCGCATCGCCATCAATGATGACCCAGTCGTCAGCACGGATGAGTTGGCTGGCCGTACGTGCACCCACTACCGCTGGAATATCCATGCTGCGCGCCACAATCGCCGTGTGGCTGGTCTTGCCCCCCACCGCCGTCACAAAACCGGCGAACACGCTTTGCTTGAACTGCAGCATGTCGGCAGGCGACAGATCGTTGGCAATCAGCACCATGGGCGCTTCACGGCTGCCTTCCACCCAGTCCTGCTGGTTCTCGGCGCCATCGCCTGCCGGTGCGCTGGCAGGCGCTTCCACCGGGCTGGAGACGCCCCGCATATGGCGCAACACCCGCTCCACCACCTGCTGCAGGTCGCCTTTGCGCTCGCGCAGGTATTCGTCATCCATCTCGTCAAACTGGCGGCACAGCAACTCCAGCTGCGCCGTCAGCGCCCATTCGGCGTTGTACAGGCGCTCGGTGATCAGTTGGCGCACGCCCGAGGAAAGCATGTCGTCCTGCACCAGCATCAGGTGCACATCCAGCAAGGGCGCCAGCTCCTGCGGGGCATCCAACCCCAGATCACTGCGCAGGTGCTGCAGTTCTTCGATGACAGCCAGACGCCCTTTGCGCACACGCTCGATCTCGCGCTCAATCTGCTCGGCTTCGATCAAGTAATGGGTCACATCCAGATGGCTGGACGCCGCCATCACTGCCCGACCAATGGCAATGCCCCGGGCCACTGCGATTCCGTGAATGGCAAATGTCATGCTGGGTTTCCTCTCTCTGGCTCGGCGCTCATGCCGCTCGGCAATGGCCCCATTTATACGCCTGCCCAAGCCCGATTCACCAAGCAGACCACATAATTTTGCGAGATTGCCGTGTCATAGAGGCGGTTTCGTGATGGCGCGCACCGCCTGTGCCCACATATATCTGGAAGGCGGATAGCTTTCACCCCGAAAGTTTGCCCAGAGGCACCTGCGGCATAAAAGGCATTGCAGCGCGTCGCGCCTGCAATGAAACCGCGCTCCGGAATGCGCGAAGCGCGGCTTATTCGCCTTCGCCGAATTTGTCGTTGATCAGCGTAAGCAGCGCCTCCATGGCCTGCTGCTCATCTGCGCCATCCGTCTCGATCGTCACATCGGTGCCAATGCCTGCTGCCAGCATCATCACGCCCATGATGCTTTTGGCATTGACACGGCGCTCTCCCCGGGTAATCCAGACCTCGCAGGCAAAACTGCCTGCCAGCTTGGTGAGCTTGGCCGAAGCGCGGGCATGCAGGCCCAGTTTATTGCTGATGGTGACAGTGGTCGTGATCATGGACTCGGGTATTTTGATTTTGTGGCGTGGTCTGGGTCACTTGCATGATGCCCTGGCTGCCGCCTGCAACTGCGCGAGCCACCAGACTGTCCAGCTCTTCTTTCCGGTAGCACAGCGCGCGCAGCAGCATGGGCAGATTCACGCCCGCCACCAGTCGCGTATCGGCACGCTGCTTGGCCAGCTCCTGGGCCACATTGTGCGGCGTGGCGCCAAATACATCGCTCAGCACCAGGAGCGGCCCGCTGCCGCCTTTGGCGACCAGCGCCTGTGCCTCCTGCAAGGTCACTACTGGATCGGCGCTCGCCTCCACGTCAAACGCCATCAAGTGCTCGCCGCTGTCGGGAAACACGTGCGCAGCACACTGCGCCAGCGCATCAGCGAGCGGTGCATGGGCGATCAACAGGATCCGATTGGTCATCAGAGGAAAACAAAAAGTGTCAATGGCATTGAAGCAATGTATGGCAAGTGCTTGGTGCATTGCAACATACTTGCAGTGTAGCGGTTATGCGGCAGCGCAACATCGGTAGTGTTGCTTAGAACATCTTCCACGATTCTGCGCAGCCGTATAAGCCACACTGGCATGCAATCGGAGAAGCGATAAAACCCTCAACGCAATTGCAAACCTTGTACAAAAGTATCACGCGCTGCAGCCGCCACAGGTTGACCAGGCGACAGCACCATGGCCTGGTAGACGCGCACACCACTGCTCTCCAACCGCGCAAACCAGCGCACATCTGCCACTACGGCGTCACCCTTTGCGTTGCGCCCGTCCCATTCCACCTTCATGGCCTGGGGCAGCTCCAACCCGCCTTTGATCAAATATGGCTCTCCCGCAGGAATGGTGGCCGGAAGCTGCAATTGTTTTTGTAGCGCTCGCTGCCAGCGCTCCAGCACTGCAGGTGCGTCCTGCGGCTGCCCAAGCAACACATGGGACACGGCCCACGTCGCGCCACCCGCTTCGCACCCCACCATGGACAATGGCACGCGGCCTGCCCCCCAGTCCACATCGCGAACAGCCTGGTCAGGCTTGCAGGGCAGCATGACCGTAAGGGGCGCGTCAGCCAGCGCCACCGTACGCCAGTTGAGCGCAGGGCTGCACGCAGCCAGCAGAACCAGAGCAGTGAAGGCACAGACGAGAGAGCGCATGGTGGCATTATCGCCAGTTGCCAGTTTCGGCGCGTGCCGCCCCTGCAGAAACGGGGATACGCCAACACTATCAAAAAAAGAGCTATCGGCGCTTACCCAACGGGAGGCTGGCTGCAAAATATCCAGGATCGGCCCTGCAGACCCGCAAAAACTGTGATGGCATCCTCAGCAGCCTTCCGACGCATAATGCGTCTGGTGCAGAACTTTCTGCCCTGCTTTTGATCCCACCGCAATGGCCAACAAATCCTCCACCTCATTGATCGCCGGCCTCGCCATCGCAGCAGCAGTAGGCGTGGGCGCCTACGTGTACCACGGCACTGGCCAGGCAGCCGCGCCCGAGAGCCAGTTCGTGCTGCTCAACGGCACGACCAAGACCACGGCAGACATGAAGGGCAAGGTGACGCTGGTCAATTTCTGGGCTACCAGCTGCACCACCTGCGTGGCCGAGATGCCTGAAATCATCAAGACCTACGACAAGTACAAGGACAGGGGCTACGACACGCTGGCTGTCGCCATGAGCTACGATCCGCCCAGCTATGTGGTCAACTTCGCAGAGTCGCGCAAGCTGCCATTCAAGGTTGCAATCGACAACACCGGCACAATCGCCAAGGACTGGGGCGACATTCAGTTGACACCCACCACCTTCGTCGTCAACAAACAGGGCAAGATCGTCAAGAGCTATGTCGGCGCGCCAGATTTTGCCGAACTGCACAAGCTGATCGAAAAACTGCTTGCAGAAGCCTGATGCGCCACCAGCCATCAAAAGCCGCCTCGGCCAAGGCGGCTTTTTGCTTCCAGCTTGCCGCTGCTTCCGATCATGAGCACATGCAGTCAAAGTGCGTGGGGCTTTTCTGTTGCAGTGCAGCATAGGCGGGGCGCTACACTGCCCTTTCCTTCATTACGTACCCAGGCCGTGGACAGACCCGAGATAACGCTCATCCACCCGACAAGCCCAGAAGAGCTGGCAGCGACACGCGAAATTTTTGTGGAATACGCAGGCACCTTGGATGTGGACCTGGATTTCCAGGGCTTTGAGGAAGAACTGGCCGAGTTGCCCGGCGAATACGCTGCGCCGCGCGGCAACCTGGTGCTGGCACTTGTGGAAGGCACCGTGGCTGGCTGCTGCGCCCTGCGCGCTATCGATGATGTGGACTATGCCAACGCCTGCGAGATGAAGCGCCTCTATGTGCGCAAGGCGTTTCGCGGCTTTGGCCTGGGCCGCCAACTGGTAGACCACACCTTGACCACCGCAGCACAGCTGGGCTACGACTGCATACTGCTCGACACACTGGACAGCATGGAATCGGCTCGCGCGCTGTATGCTGATTTCGGTTTCGAGGAAATTCCGCCGTACTACCACAACCCTATTGCGGGTACGCACTACCTCAAGGCCGAAATTCGGCTATAAACCATCAAAAACAATAGCATTAAGTGTCATAAAAATAAGGCCAGAAGCTATTTTCATGCAAATTTCAGTGCATGAGGCGCTTCCAATGTGTTCACAGCGTCGATACCCACCACATCACCGCAGCACACACCAGAGCCAGCACCAACGCCATCAGACGCGAACCCGCAGTGTCCCGGGATGCGGGCAGTGCGGGTGCCATCGAGGCAACCCCTAACTGCTTGTCCCCGTGGATCATTGGACGAATGAGCGGTTTCTTGAGCCGTACGATATAGAACACGATAGCTGCGATATGCAAGCCAATCAGGCCCAGCAACAGCCATTGGCCAACGTGTGCATGGTAGTAGGTTGCCTGTCCGGTGGTGGCACCCGATACAAAGCGAGCCAGCGGCCCGGCAAAAGCAATTTCATCATCACTCATCAAGCCGCTGAGCACCTGCGCTGCAAGCAGCACCAGCATGGCCAGCACGGCCCAGGCACCCGTCGGGCTGTGGCCCACGTCATCGCGCGCATCCGGCTTGCCTCCAACATAGCCCAGCACCCGGCTTGGCGACAGCGCCAACTGCCCAAAACGCGACCAATAGCCCCCCGCCACGCCCCACAACAGCCGGAACAGCAACAACGCCCCGATGGCGTACCCGCATCGCTGGTGCCACAGCATGGCATTGCCGCCAATCTTGACCGTGACAAATGCGCCGATGAAGCACAGCACCAGCAGCCAGTGGAACAAGCGCGTGGGAAGGTCCCAAACGCGGATAGAAGGTGCAACGGAGTTCGTGGAAGTGGTCATGGTCTTGGACTGCGGGATGTGCTACAAAGCGGTCAGCGATCGCATTGTGGAGCACATTCTGGCAGGCTGGCAACCGGCCAGGCGCTCCGCCCCATGCCCCATCGCCGTGCCATACAGTCCCCGCAATACTGATAAAAGGACGTCCCCACTATGATGAAAAAACACCCTCTGCTCGCCGCCCTGGCTTGTGCCGCTGCTCTTTCGGGCTTCAGTACGGGCGCTTCTGCCCAGTTTGCCAAAGCCGAAGACGCCATCAAGTACCGCCAGTCAGCCTTGTTTGTGATGGCCCAGCACTTTGGGCGCGTGGGCGCCATGGCCAACGGCAAGGTGCCCTTTGATGCCAAGGCAGCCGAGCAGAACGCCGATATCGTGGCGCAAATGGCCAAATTGCCCTGGGCCGGGTTTGAGGCTGCACACGAAGGTGGCAAGGCCAAGCCGGAAATCTGGAAGGAGCAAGCCAAGTTCAAAGACCTGGCAGACAAGATGCAGGCGGAAACCGTCAAACTCGCTGCCGCTGCCAAAACCGGAGATCTGGACAAACTCAAGGCTGCTTTTGGCCCAGCAGCGGCCAGCTGCAAGGCCTGCCACGACGACTTCCGCAACCGTTGATACCGCGCATGACCACCTGCCAGGCTTTACCTCTGCCACGGTAAGGCCTCGCCATGGTGCGACAACCGCGCGAGCCTTGAGCCTCGTAAAAAAAGCACGCCTAGGCGTGCTTTTGCGCAATTGAGGACTGATCGCACGCTTGCTACTGGCAAGCGCTGCCCGGCCCTGGGGCCTCCATCAAGCCTTGGCTTGCTTGAGCATCGTTTCCGCATCGCTGACTTCGAACTTGCCAGGACCTTCCACGTTCAGCGTCACGACCTTGCCGTCCTTGACCAAGGCCGAGTAACGGTTGCTGCGCAGGCCCAGGCCCTTGCCATTGAGATCCAGCGTCAGGCCGGTGGCCTTGGCGAACGCTGCATCACCATCACCAATCATGCGCACCTTGCCTTCGGTGTGCTGGTCCTTGCCCCAGGCACCCATCACAAAGGCATCATTCACCGACAGGCACCAGATTTCATCCACGCCTGCGGCTTTGAATTCAGCAGCCTTTTCTACATAGCCAGGCAGGTGCTTGGCCGAGCAGGTAGGGGTGAACGCGCCAGGCACGGCAAACACGGCCACGGTCTTGCCAGCAGCTTCCTTGGCCACGTCAAATGCATTGGGGCCCAGGCTGCAGCCGTTGCCTTCGACAGCGACAAACTCGCTCAGCGTTACGGATGGCAGCGAATCGCCAACTTTGATCATGGTGTACTCCTTGTAAATTGCCAATCTGGCAGTTGAGCCACATCCATCCGGATGCGGCCATAAAAATGGCTCCCAATACCTTGCTGCGCAGGATTACTGCCCAAAAGAGGTTTTGTTCGGGAACGGCACGGCGAAAAAAAACGACCCACAGATTGTGGGTCGTTTTTCAAGTTGCGTTGGCGCAAGTCAAAAAAGACTTAAACCAGAGCAGCCTTTTGCACCAAACGGGTAGCCACCCAGTTCTTGGTCTTGGAGAGCGGACGGCTCTCGGTGATCTCGATGGTATCGCCCATCTTGTACTCGCCCTTTTCGTCGTGGGCGTGGTACTTGCTGGACTTGATCATGATCTTGTCATAGATAGGGTGCTTCACGCGACGTTCCACCAGAACGGTCACGGTCTTTTCACGCTTATCGCTAACCACCTTGCCAATCAAGGTGCGCTTGAGGGATTTTTTAGCTTCCGTCATGTCGGCTCCTATTACTTGGCGGCTTGCTTTTCAGCAAGAATGGTCTTGGCACGAGCCACGTCACGGCGGGTAGCCTTGAGCGTAGCGGTGTTACCCAGTTGTTGCGTTGCCTTTTGCATGCGCAGACCAAAGTGAGCCTTTTGCAAGGACTTGATCTCGGCTTCCAGGCCAGCAACGTCTTTTTGGCGCAGTTCAGCAGCTTTCGTCATTTCGATTTCTCCTGATTAAGCGCCAAGTTGACGGGTCACGAACGTGGTGCGCAGCGGCAGCTTGGCGGCAGCCAGGCGGAACGCTTCACGGGCCAGTTCTTCGGGCACGCCAACGATCTCAAACACCATCTTACCGGGCTGAATTTCAGCCACGTAGTACTCTGGGTTGCCCTTACCGTTACCCATACGGACTTCGGCTGGCTTGGTCGAGATTGGCTTGTCAGGGAACACGCGGATCCAGATACGGCCGCCACGCTTGACGTGACGAGAGATTGCACGACGTGCAGCCTCGATCTGGCGGGCCGTCAGGCGGCCGCGGTCCGTGCACTTCAGGCCGAAGTCACCGAAAGCAACGGAGTTACCACGCGTTGCGATGCCGGTGTTGCGACCCTTTTGCTCCTTGCGGTATTTGCGGCGAGCAGGTTGCAGCATAGTTATTCTCCTTTACCGTCCGCTGCTGTAGCGGGCGCGTCAGTCTTGCGAACGCGCTTAACGGAATCGGCACCAGCGCCGGCAGGCTTGTCGCTGCCGTCTGCAGGAGCCACATTACCACCAGCGGCACGACGTGGGCCACGCGATGGACGATCGCCATTGCGGTTGTCACGACGTGGACCGCGTGGACGACGCTCTTCTTCAGGACGTGGCGTCTCTGCCGCTGGCAGATCGTTACGGCCCAGAGTGTCACCCTTGTAGACCCACACCTTGACACCGATGATGCCGTAGGTGGTCTTGGCTTCAGAGAAGCCATAGTCGATGTCGGCACGCAGGGTGTGCAGAGGCACGCGGCCTTCGCGGTACCACTCGGTACGTGCGATGTCGATACCGTTGAGACGGCCCGACGACATGATCTTGATACCTTGAGCGCCCAGACGCATCGCGTTCTGCATCGCACGCTTCATGGCGCGACGGAACTGGATACGCTTTTCGAGCTGCTGGGTGATCGAGTCAGCAATCAGCTGGGCATCGATTTCAGGCTTGCGCACTTCTTCGATGTTCACAGCGACTGGCACGCCCAGGCGAGCAGCGAGTTCCTTCTTCAGGTTCTCGATGTCTTCACCCTTCTTGCCGATCACAACACCAGGACGAGCCGAGTAGATCGTGATACGGGCGTTCTTGGCAGGACGCTCGATCAGAACGCGTGCCACGGCAGCGTTCTTCAGCTTCTCTTTCAGGTACTCACGAACCTTGATGTCTTCGGCCAGCATGCCGGCGAAATCACGGTTGCTTGCGTACCAGCGGCTAGCCCAGTTGCGGCTCACCGCCAGACGGAAGCCGGTAGGATGGATTTTCTGTCCCATATTCTTCCTTTAGGCCTCAGTTACCAACCGTCACGTAGATGTGGCAGGTAGGCTTGCTGATGCGGTTGCCGCGGCCCTTGGCGCGAGCGGTGAAACGCTTGAGCGTTGTGCCCTGCTCGACGAAGATGGTCTTGACCTTCAACTCGTCGATGTCAGCGCCGTCGTTGTGCTCAGCGTTGGCGATAGCGGACTCCAGAACCTTCTTGACGATCACAGCAGCTTTTTTCTGCGTGAACTCGAGAATGTTCAGAGCTTGGTCAACCTTCTTGCCGCGGATCAGATCCGCAACCAGACGGCCTTTGTCAACCGACAGGCGAACGCCGCGGAGGACTGCACGTGTTTCAGACATGGTCTACTCCTTACTTCTTCGCCTTTTTGTCGGCAGGGTGACCCTTGAAGGTGCGCGTCAGGGCGAATTCGCCCAGCTTGTGGCCCACCATCTGGTCGGTTACATACACGGGCACGTGCTGCTTGCCGTTGTGCACGGCAATGGTCAGACCGATGAACTCGGGCAGAACCATGGAGCGACGCGACCAGGTCTTCACTGGCTTCTTGTCCTTGGTGGCGATGGCCTTTTCAACCTTTGCCAGCAAGTGATGGTCAACAAACGGGCCCTTTTTGAGAGAACGAGTCATTTGTTACCCCTTACTTCTTACGGCGCGACACGATCATGGTCTGTGTGCGCTTGTTGTTACGGGTACGGTAGCCCTTCGTCAGATTGCCCCATGGGTCAACTGCGTGACGGCCTTCACCGGTCTTGCCTTCACCACCGCCATGTGGGTGGTCAACTGGGTTCATCACCACACCGCGAACGGTTGGGCGGATACCCATCCAACGCTTGACACCGGCCTTGCCCAATTGGCGCAGGCTGTGCTCTTCGTTGGCGACTTCACCAATGGTTGCGCGGCATTCGATATGCACCTTGCGGACTTCGCCCGAACGCATACGCACTTGAGCGTAGACGCCTTCACGAGCCAGCAGGGTTGCCGACGTACCAGCGGAACGAGCGATCTGCGCACCAGCGCCGATCTTCAGTTCGATGCAGTGGATGGTCGAACCCACAGGGATGTTGCGGATCGGCAGGGTGTTACCCACGCGGATCGGCGCTTCAGAGCCGCTGATGATGGTTGCGCCCACTTCCAGGTTACGAGGAGCAATGACGTAACGACGCTCGCCGTCTGCATAGCACACCAGAGCGATGTGAGCGGTACGGTTAGGATCGTATTCAATGCGCTCAACCTTGGCGGGGATACCGTCCTTGTTACGCTTGAAGTCCACCACACGGTAGTGGTGCTTGTGACCACCGCCCTTGTGACGGGTAGTAATGTGACCGTTGTTGTTGCGACCGGCCTTCTGGAACTGAGGCTCCAGCAGGGGGGCGAAACCTTCACCCTTGTGCAGGTGGCTGCGGGTCACCTTCACCACATGGCGTTGGCCTGGGGAAGTTGGTTTGAGCTTGATAACAGCCATGATTAAGCAGCCTCCCCGAGGTTCAGCTCTTGACCGGGCTTCAGGCGGACATAAGCCTTGCGAACGTTGTCGCGGCGGCCAATGGTCTTGCCAAAGCGCTTGGTCTTGCCCTTGGTGTTCACCACAGACACGCCCAGCACCTCAACCTTGAACATCAATTCCACAGCGGCCTTGATTTCTGGCTTGGTAGCGTTCTGCAGCACCTTAAACGTCACAGCGTTGGACTTTTCAGCAACCAGGGTGGCCTTTTCGGACACGATGGGAGCGACCAACACTTGCATCAGACGACCTTCGTCAAACTTCAGCGTGCTCATGCGAACATCTCCTTGAGTTTGTCGATCGCGCCCTTGGTGACGAGCACTTTCTTGAAATGCACCAGCGACACTGGATCAGCGTAGCGTGGCTCGACCACGAACACGTTCTTCAGGTTGCGCGATGCCAGGTACAGGTTTTCGTCCACTTCTTCAGCGATCACCATCACCGAGTCCAGGTTCATGGACTTGAACTTGTCAGCCAGAGCCTTGGTCTTTGGCGAATCCACCTTCAGCGATTCCACCACGGCCAGACGGCCTTCGCGAGCCAGCTGCGACAGGATGGAAGCCATACCGGCGCGGTACATCTTCTTGTTGATCTTCTGCGTGAAGTTTTCTTCAGGCAGATTCGGGAAGATGCGACCGCCGCCACGCCACAGAGGCGAAGACGACATACCAGCACGTGCACGGCCAGTACCCTTTTGCTTGAAAGGCTTGGCGGTGGTGTGGCTTACTTGTTCACGGTCTTTCTGAGCACGTGTGCCTTGACGGCCATTGGCGCGGTAAGCAACGACGATCTGGTGAATCAGGTCTTCGTTGAAATCACGACCAAACACGGTCTCAGGAGCGTCCACTTGGGATGCTGCCTTACCTTGTTCGTTCAGGAGTTCGAGCTTCATTAGTTCGCTCCTTTAGCGGCTGCCTTGACAGCGGGGCGCACGGTCACGAAGCCATTCTTCGCGCCAGGGATCGCACCCTTGATCAACAGCAGTTGACGGGCTTCGTCGATGCGAACCACGTCGAGATTCTGGGTAGTCACGGTCTCATCGCCCATGTGACCGGTCATGCGCTTGCCGGGGAACACGCGACCTGGGTCTTGTGCCATACCGATCGAGCCGGGAACATTGTGCGAACGGCTGTTACCGTGCGAAGCACGCTGCGAGCTGAAGTTGTGACGCTTGATGGTACCGGCGTAGCCCTTACCGATCGAGGTGCCTTGCACGTCGACCTTTTGGCCCACTGCAAAGATCTCGGTCACTGGCAGGGAAGCACCTGCGGCATACTTGCCGGCAGTGTCTGCACCAACGCGGAATTCCTGGGTGATTTCACCGGCTTCCACACCTGCCTTGGCCAGATGGCCAGCGGCGGGCTTGGTCACGCGCGAAGCGCGGCGTTGACCAAAAGTGACCTGCAGGGCCACGTAGCCGTCGTTCTCTTGGGTTTTGACCTGGGTCACGCGGTTGTTAGATACATCCACCACGGTGACAGGCACTGCATCGCCGTCATCCGTGAACAGGCGCATCATGCCTACCTTACGGCCCAGCAACCCGAGGGAGTTGCTTTGACTCATTTGTTGCTCCAAAACTTCCGCCACCGAAACTGCAATTGGCTCGGTGTTGCACAAGGCCAAAAGCCCCTTGCACGAAAGAAGGTTGATAAAAACTTCGCGCTCACACCCTCAATGAAAAGATCATTCAGATAGCTAAAGCACGAAGCCATAAATTCTAACGCGAACTTCCCAAATAGGCAAGTTCGCGTCAGAAAGGGCTATTGACCACATCCGGAGATGTGGTTTTCAGGCCTTATTGCAGTTTGATTTCGACGTCCACGCCGGCAGCCAGGTCCAGCTTCATCAGAGCGTCAACGGTCTTGTCGGTAGGATCGACAATGTCCATCAGACGTTGGTGAGTGCGGATTTCCAGCTGGTCACGCGAAGTCTTGTTCACGTGGGGCGAACGCAGGATGTCGAAGCGCTTCATGCGGGTCGGCAGTGGCACTGGCCCCTTCACGATAGCGCCGGTGCGCTTCGCGGTTTCCACGATTTCGGCAGCCGACTGGTCGATCAGCTTGTAATCAAACGCCTTCAGGCGGATGCGGATTTTTTGCTTGGACATTGTGTATTCCTTGTTATTGAAAAGGATTACGCAATGATCTTGGCAACCACGCCAGCGCCAACGGTACGGCCACCTTCGCGGATAGCGAAGCGCAGACCTTCTTCCATAGCGATAGGAGC
>NZ_JACHKZ010000049.1 GCF_014207855.1 Comamonas odontotermitis
CCGAGCTGGGCACGCCCCAAACGGTGGCCGTGGCATAACTACGTCTGGGGTTTGGGGAGACTCAGTCTCAAACCGATTTATGCAACAAAGCCGTTTGACGCACTCAGGCCTCGGCACGTCCATGTCCGCGTGACTACTTATTGGAACGTTAGGTCGCCGCGCAAGATGCTGGATGTGGTGACCAGTGACGGCAGGCAGCTAGATAAGCCCAGGGTCAGAGCGTGGTCGCTGCTGAATGTGAGTTATGAAGAGTGCCTGCCGGAAGTGTGGAACCATATTGAAGAGCGTTTGACTGAACTTTTTGGGGGCGACTGTTGGGACGTCTTCAAGAAGAGCTACCAAGCGGCGTTCTTTGCGAGCAATCCCATTGATGGCTTCTTTGTGCGCTATCGCTACGACGATCCAGCCATGGAAATACTGCGCGCTCCCCCGCCTTCGCTGGCGGAGCTGCTGCCGGGGTTCGAGATACCGAAGCTGCAGCTAGACCTCGTCCGGCCCCAGCACGATGTCGAGCGAGCTGCCGCCAGCGAGCAGTTTCTGCACCAGTGCGGCCGATGATTCCGCGCCGTACTTGCGCATCAGGCGGGTGCGGTAGATCTCGACGGTGCGGTGGCTGATATCGAGACAGCGGCCGATCTCCTTGCTGGTCATGCCTTCCAGCAGGCGGGCGGCCACCTCGCGCTCACGCGCCGTCAGCTCGGCGCGCACCGGGCGCAGCGCGCTCAGGTCTTCAAAGCTCCACACGCCGCCCTCATGCGGATCATCGCGGTTGAAAGCCCGGCCCATCACATGGCACCAGAACATCTCGCCGTTGGCGCGCTTCATGATGCGGTTGTCGGAATACAGGCCCTGCGCGCCCATGATGGGGGCAATGCGCCGCCCCAGGCGCTCGAATTCGTCGGCGCTGGGGTAGAGGATCTGGAAGGACTGGTTGATCATCAGCTCGCGCGAGGTGCGGAACATGGAACAGACCTGTTCGTTGCAATCGATCATGATGCGGCGGTGCGAAACCACCAGGCCCACGGGCGCCATCTCGAAGGCCTGTCGATAATCAAGCGGTGTCACTCGCATGGCAAAAATTGTCCCCTTTACGAAATACTACGTATGCTAATACGTAGTATGCTTCATTCGCGGAACAAGCCCTTCTTAATTAGGAGACACGTGTGAATAAAATTTATCCGAATGCGGCAGCTGCACTCCAAGGCGTGGTCGCAGACAACCAGTTGCTGGCCGTGGGCGGTTTTGGCCTGTGTGGCATTCCCGAGGCGCTGATCGAAGCGCTGCGCGACAGCGGTGCCAAGAACCTGACCGTGGCGTCGAACAACGCCGGTGTCGACGGTTTTGGCCTGGGCAAATTGCTGGAGACCCGCCAGATCAAGAAGATGATCGCATCGTACGTGGGCGAGAACAAGGAGTTCGAGCGCCAGTACCTGGCAGGCGAGCTGGAGCTGGAATTCACCCCGCAAGGCACCCTGGCTGAAAAGATGCGTGCTGGCGGCGCTGGCATTCCCGCCTTCTTCACCAAGACCGGTGTGGGCACGCAGGTGGCAGAGGGCAAGGAGCTGCGCGAGTTCGACGGCGAGACCTATGTGATGGAGCGCTCCATCGTTGCCGATGTGTCGCTGGTCAAGGCTTGGCGTGCTGACAAGAGCGGCAACCTGCAGTTCCGCCTGACGGCGCGCAACTTCAACCCGGCAGCCGCCACCTGCGGCAAGGTCTGCATTGTGGAAGTGGAAGAGATCGTCGAGACCGGCGCCTTGAAGCCCGACGAAATTCACTTGCCCGGCATCTATGTGCACCGCCTGGTGCTGAATGCCACGCCCGAGAAGCGCATCGAAAAGCGCACCATCACCGAGAAGAAATAAGGAGCCTGACATGCCTTGGACCCAAGACCAAATGGCCGCACGTGCGGCGCAAGAGCTGGAAGACGGCTTCTACGTCAATCTCGGCATCGGCATTCCTACCCTGGTGGCCAACCACACCGGCGACAAGGAAGTGTGGCTGCAGTCGGAAAACGGCATGCTGGGCATCGGCCCTTTCCCGACCGAGGACGCCATTGACGCCGACCTGATCAACGCCGGCAAGCAGACGGTGACGACCATCGCCGGCTCCTCCATCTTCAGCTCGGACCAGTCGTTTGCGATGATCCGCGGCGGCAAGATCAACCTGTCCATCCTGGGCGCCATGCAGGTGTCCGAGAAGGGCGATCTGGCCAACTGGATGATTCCGGGCAAGATGGTCAAGGGCATGGGCGGTGCGATGGATCTGGTCGCTGGCGTCAAGCGCGTGATCGTGCTGATGGAACACGTGGCCAAGAAGAAGGACGGCACCACCGACCTGAAGATCCTCAAGAGCTGCACCTTGCCGCTGACCGGCGTGGGCGTGGTCGATCGCATCATTACCGACCTGGGCGTGTTCGATGTGACTGAGCAGGGCCTGAAAGTGATCGAGCTGGCCCCCGAGGTGAGCTTTGACGACGCGCAATCCAAGACGGGTGTGACGCTCATCAAATAAGTGCTGCATGCGCTGGAGACAGGAACGCAGCCCCCGGGCTGCGTTTTTGCTTGCCAAAGAGCCGTTTCAAGGCTGGGGCAGCTCGCGCAGAAATCGATGCACACGCGCAGCCTGGAAATTAGCTGCCTGCGTGCGGGGCAGCAGGTGTGAAAGCACGACCATGGCCCCTTGGGCGGCTGGTGCGTGAAGTGCGCGACGCGGTCTACGCTCCGCTGAAATTTACCGCTGCTCGGCCTATTCGGCCCACATCGCCCACGCGATCTGCTCTGCCTGCGCCGCCAAAACGCACCAGCACCACATGCGCCTTGCTGTCGATGGTTTCCAGACTCTCGTGCATCCAGTGCAGGGCCTGCTCCTCGCACAGCCCGCCGGTGCCTGCGCCCAGGGCGGGAAAGGCCACGGAGCGATAGCCGCGCGTATGGACGATCTGCATGGCCGAATGCACGCTGGCCTGGATGGAGGCCTGCGACGCACGCCACCACATATCAATGCCAGCCACATGCACGATCGCCTTGAACGGCAGCCTGCCAGCACCGGTGGCGACGGCGCCGCCCAGCGGAATGGCCCCCAGCATGCCCAGCTGCCAGAAAGGCCGGTAGCCCGCCCGCTTCTTGATGGCGCCCGATACGCCCCGCGGCAGCAGCAGCCACCAGGGAATGATGTTGCGATTCCAGGCGTTGACGATCACATCCACTGGCTGGTCCAGCAGGTTACCGTCGATGATTTCTATGTTTTTCATAGCATTTAGCGTTTGACTGGTGGGCGCCAGAGGCGGTTTTGATGACATATCCTGAAGCCGAGGATAGCGATGGATTGCGGACACAATTGGCAGAAATACGGAGCGCATGAAGGAGACAGTAACAGCCGGTTCGTGCCCCAGGCGCTTGCCTGCGGCGCAGGCGCCTTCCATACTGGTGGAACTTCATCCATCTCCCTCTACAGAGTGGCCGCCCCATGAACGCACCCCATACCCCAGGCAGCACTGCGCACCCCTTGTTCACCGATCCCGATGTCGTCCAGATGCGAGAAGACATGGCGCTGGCCTTGCGTGCGGCGGCGCACTTTGGTCTGGGCGAGGGCGTATGCAACCATTTCAGCATGGCACTGCCCGATGGCAGGCACTTTCTGCTCAACCCGCGCGGGCTCATGTGGAGCGAAGTGCAGGCCGATGATGTGGTGATTGTCGATGACCAGGGCTGCGTGGTCGCAGGTGGCCATGCCGTGGAGCCCACCGCCATGTTCATCCACACGGCCGTGCACCGCATTGCCCGCAAGACCTGCGTGCTGCATACGCACATGCCCTATGCAACTGCGCTTACCCTGACGCAGCAACGCGCCCTGGACACCACCCTGAGCCAGAACGCGATGCGCTTTCATGGCCGCGTGGCGGTGGATGGCCGGTACAACGGCTTTGCACTGGACGGCCGCGAGGGCGAGCGCATCGCCCATGCCATGCAGGGGGCGGACATCAGCTTTCTGGGCAACCACGGCATCATCGTTTGCGGCGAGCGCATGGATTACGCCTTTGACGACCTGTACTACCTGGAGCGCGCCTGCCAGGCCCAGGTACTGGCGCAATCCACCGGCGTGCCGCTGGCGCCGTGTGATCCGGCGCTGGCCGCACGGGTGGCCGAGCAGGCCAATGGCGAACGCCTGCAATCGACCCTGTTTTTTGAAGCGCTGCGCAGAAGGCTGTGAGTGCAATGCAGACATCCATTGAAGCCTTGCAGCCTGCGCAGTTCGACGCCGTCTGGCAGGTATTTGATACGGTGGCGCGCGAAAAGCACTACCTCGCATCGCAATGCGCGCCAGCACCTGCCCAGATGCGCGAGTACCTGCAAACCTATATCGACAAGGGGCAGCCCTATTACGTGGCGCTGGCAGACGGCCAGGTGTGCGGGTGGTGCGGCGTGCAACCCGTGCACGGACAGGCGCGCGCGCACGTGGGCATGCTCGGCATGGGCCTGCTGCCTGCAGTACGCGGCCAGGGCATTGGAGAGCGGCTGATGCAGGCCGCGCTGCAAGCTGCGCAATCCTATGGCTTTACACGGGTGGAGCTTGCCGTGCGTGCAGACAATGTGCGAGCGATTGCACTGTACGAGCGCCTTGGCTTTGTGCGCGAAGGGCTGCTGCGCGATGGCTTCTGTGTGGATGGGGTGTATTTTGATATGCACACCATGGCGTTGCTGCACAGGCCGGCATAGGCCGTCTACTTCAGGCACCAAGCGCCGTTGTTGAGTGCATTTTGAATTCTGGAATGCACTGATTCTAATAAAATAGAAATTTTTCCTCTATGATGGATTCATGTCCATCGACGAGCTTCTCTCCATCCGCGTGCATGGCCTGCGCAAGGCGCGCGGGCACACGCTCGATGCTCTGGCGCAGATCAGCGGCGTAAGCCGTTCGACCATCTCGCTGATCGAGCGCGGCCAGACCAGCGCTACCGCCGCAGTCCTTGGCAAGCTGGCGAAGGCGCTGGAGGTGCCGCTGGCATCGCTGTTCGAGGAAGAGTGCAGTGGCGATGTGGCGCAGCCCCTGGCGCGCGCTGCCAACCAGCCGCGCTGGCAGGACCCGGCCACCGGCTATGTGCGCCGCCAGCTCTCGCCCGCCAGCTATCCCGCGCCGCTGGAGATGGTGGAGGTGCGCTTTCCGCCGGGCCAGAGCGTGGCGTTTGACCATGCTCTGCGCAGCCAGCCGCTGCACCAGCAGTTGTGGATGCTGGAAGGCACCATGCAGCTGACCCTGGGCGATCAGCATTGGGAGCTGCATGCGGGCGATTGTCTTGCGATGGAGCTGAACCAGACGCTGGTGTTTTCCAACACTGGCAAAACGCCAGCGCGCTATGCATTGGCCCTGGTGAACACCGAATTTTTCCGGAGCAAGTGATGAGTGAACCGAAACTGGTGCCCTGCACCCATGAGCGCCATGCGCCTGCAATCCTGGCCATCTTCAACGATGCCATCGTCAACAGCACGGCGCTGTATGACTACCAACCGCGCACGGCAGAGAGCATGGTCGCCTGGTTTGCCGCCAAGCAAAAGGGCGGCTGGCCGGTGATCGGCCTGGAAGACGAGGCCGGTGCGCTGCTGGGTTTTGCCAGCTATGGCAGCTTTCGTGCCTACCCAGCCTACAAGTACACCATGGAGCATTCGGTCTACGTGCGCAACGACCAACGCGGCCGGGGGCTGGGCAAGCGGCTTTTGCAGGCGGTGATTGCCGAGGCCCGCGCGCACGATGTGCATGCACTGGTCGGCGCCATCGATGCCGCCAACGCGGGCTCCATCGCGCTGCATGAAAGGCTCGGTTTCAAGAGCGTGGGCCTGATGCCGCAAGTGGGCTTCAAGTTCGGGCGCTGGCTGGATCTGGCTCTGTACCAGTTGACCCTGGAGACCCCCGCGCAGCCAGTCGACGGCTGAACACCTGCCACTGGCGGGCGCGCGGTGGGATAATGCCAGCTTTCGCGCGCAGCGTGCGCCCATTCCAAAAAAGGGGCGCGCAAACGGATGTATCGAGGCTCGATCAAACACTGCGAAGCTGCTGTTGCCATGACAGCGGCGCCCTGTTTTTGATTGGCTCCCATTGGGGAGCCCCGAGCCTTCTGCCATGTCTCATCGCCAGCCCGTTCGCATCAGCGACATTGACCAGTTCGACACCATCGTCGACGCCCGCTCGCCCGCAGAGTTTGAGCAGGACCGCATACCCGGCGCCATCAACTGCCCCGTGCTCAGCAACGACGAGCGCGCGCAGATCGGCACCATCTACAAGCAGGTCAGCCCCTTTGAAGCCAAGCGCCTGGGCGCGGCCATGGTCAGCGCCAATCTGGCGCGGCATCTGCGCGACACCTTCCATGACAAGCCTGCCAACTGGAAGCCTCTGGTGTACTGCTGGCGAGGCGGCCTGCGCAGCGGCTCCATGGTCACCTGGCTGCGCCTGGTGGGGTGGGATGCGCAGCAGCTCGCTGGTGGCTACAAAGGCTTTCGCTCGCATGTGATCGAGCAGCTGGACACCCTGGTGCCCCGGCTGCAGCTGCGTGTGCTGTGCGGTGCCACCGGCAGCGCCAAAACCCGCGTATTGCACGCCATGGCGGAGCAGGGCGCGCAGATCATCGATCTGGAAGGCTACGCCAGCCACAAGGGCTCTCTTTTGGGCAGCCTGCCGGGCGTTGCCCAGCCCAGCCAAAAGCACTTCGAGACATTGCTGGCCGAGCAGATCGGCACGCTCGACCTGGGGCGCCCGGTGTTCATCGAAGGGGAAAGTGCCAAGATCGGCCGCATCGCGCTGCCCCTGCCGCTGGTGGCGCACCTGCGCGCGGCGCCCGTGGTCGAAATCCAGGCAACGCCAGAAGCGCGCCTGGCCTACCTGCTGCGCGACTATGCCTACCTGGGCGACGATGCGGCCCTGCTGGCAGAAAAACTGGGTTACCTCAAGGAGTTGCAAGGCAAGGAAGCAGTGGCCCGCTGGCAGACCTGGGCGCAGCAAGGCGCGCTGTCGCCCCTGTTTGCCGAGCTGATGGCGCAGCACTATGACCCGCACTATGAACGCTCGCAATCACGCAACTTTGCCCAGTGGCCCGCGCGCCAGAGCTACGCGACCGATGATCTGAGCGAAGCAGGCATCGAGCGTCTGGCGCTCGGCATTACCGCCAACACCCATTGAACCGTATCAAAACGAGAAGTACTGGTGTCGGCCGGTCCATGATCGGCAGCAAAGGACGGTAGACCTAATAAGGCAGCAGATGGCGCCCGGCGGGCGAGCATATGTACACCAAGGCAGCCACGTTCAACAGCACGGTCAGCCAGAAAACCGCGCGAAACTCCGTCTTGGCCGATTTGTGGCGCAGTACCTGTTGCGCCACCAGTGCTCCAGGCCATCCGCCGCCCAGGGCGAGCAAATGCAGGGTGCTCTCTTTGGTGCGCCATTGGCCGCTTTGGGCTGCGGATTTGTCCATGGCATAGATGACGAAGGTCAATGCACTCAGGCCTGCATACCACCATAGCAGCCACGATGGCGGGCGCCACAGCGCACCCAGCACCATACCGAGCAGTGCAAACGCCGGCAAGGCAAACAGGCTGGCGGTTCCCCAGCGGGCACTGGTCCTGGCCGGGCGGGCTGGGGCGGGGCTGCGTGATTGGGTGCCTCGGAAGGTCTTGCCCGAAGAGCTGGTAGGGCCAGCAGTGCCCGCACGCGGACGGACTGGCTGCACCTTGCGCGCCCGTTTCTTGCCCCCCGGGCCCGGTTCTACCTCAAAGCTCAATCGCTGCTGCGGCTGGGGCCGCGCGGCGCCCGGGCCAAAGGCCGTGATGTGTACAAAAACAGGGTCGCCACCCTGATCGGCCGCAATGAACCCAAAGCCGCGTTCATCGTTCCACGACTGCAAAGTGCCTTCAAAACGCATGTCGATCAATCCTTGCCCGCGGCGCAGGCCACGGCTTGCAGAGCTTGCAGGGCCTGAGCGGCTGCATCCCATTGGTGTTCACCAAATACCACGATGCCCGCATCGCGCAGCAAGGCGCTGGTCACGCCGTCGCCAGCCACCTTGCGGCCTGCAAAATGGCCGTCGTAAATATGGCTGGATCCGCAGGAAGGGCTGAAATCCTTCAGCACTGCGACCCGTATGCCGTGCTTCTGCGCCAGCTGCAGCGCAAGCCGGGCGCCGCGGGCAAAGGCATCCGTCACATCGTTACCTGCGCTGTCGTGCACCTGTGCGCGGCCAGCCAGCACGCTGGCACCGCTGCCGCCTGTCGTGATTTCTGCAGGTGGGCGCGGTGTTGGCAGGCCGCCAGCCACCTCTGGGCAGATGGCAACCGCCTGGCCCTGCGCCAGCCAGCGAGCCAGTACCGGGTGATGCGCCAGTTGGTGGCCTCCGTCATAACGAACGGGCTGGCCCAGCAGGCAGGCGCTCACCAGCACCTTGGGCAAGCCCAAGCCCGCACCGGCGGTTGACAGGTTCAGCATTGGAAAACCTCATGAAACTGCGCACCTGCCGCTTCTTCGCAGCGCAAGCCTGTCGCATCGATCCGCAGCCAGGCACCCTGGGCGCCTTGCAGCTCCAGCCGCAAGCCAGCTCCATTCACTGCGGTGGCGCCATCTGCTGCATACAGGCTGGGTACGGGCAGGGCGCGCAGGCGTTTTTGCGCAAGCACCAGTTGGCCTTCAGCCAGCCGACCTATGCAGGCTGCCGTGTCGCCGGTTACCAGAACATCGGTCAATACCAGGCTCAGGCGGTCCGTGTAGCCTTGCGCAACGCTGGTGCCTGAGAAGGCAGCCCCATCGGCGCCAGATACGCGCAGCATGGCTGCTGCAAAACGAACCACCAGCCCGTCAGGCAGGGGCTCGATATGGCTGATCTCTGAATCGGCAAACTCAAAAAGGCGGGTCATGGGGACAGGCGGCAAAGTACGCCATTGGCAGATGCTATAAAAAATTAAGCGAATCGCGCGCAGTGGGCATGCGCTGAAGGCTATTTTCTTATGAAATCAGCTGCCTTCGGCAAAGGCGGGCACGCTTTCCAGGTCATGAATCCACGGCATCGCAGAGCGCGTCCAGATCTGTTTGCGCGGGGGCAGTTGCGCGCGCTCGGCCACGCAGCCCAGGCGAATCACGACATGCTGCGGGTTCACGGCCTCGCTGCCATAGAGGGGCGTGCCGCATTCGGGGCAGAACACCTGAGCGCGCCGTTGGCCGCTTTGCGCGGTCTTGACATAGGCCTTCGGGTTGCCCTGCAGTTGAAACTGATCGATGGGCGCCCTGACAATGGCTCGCATCGGCGCGCCCGACAGCGCCTGGCAATCGCTGCAATGGCAGACCGTGACGCGCTCGGGGTCGATATCGGCGGTAAAGCTGATAGCGCCGCAATGGCAGGAGCCGTGAATCTGCATGGGTATCTCCGGTGGTTGGCCGGTTGTCAAAAAAGCACAGCGTAGACAACGGCGCCGACGATGATCAGGAAATTGACACTTCCAAAAACCAACAATCCATAGCGCCATGGGGTGCGGCGCGCAGGATGGAGGCGCAGCCAACGCCAGGCCAGAGGAACGGCAATGCCTTCGGCAATCACCGCCAGCGTGCCGGTGATCAAGGCGCCGAATGCCATGGGGATGAAATCACCATGGACATTCCAGCGGTGTCCTGCCGCTTCTGCTGCCATCAAGACAGCCATGATGGCCCAGAGCGGCAAAGTAGAGAGCAACAGGATTTTGGCGGGAAAATTGCGCATCACGGGCCATTGTGAATGCGCAGGCAAGTTTGTATCGAGCGCTGTTGCAAGCCCGCGACGCAAAAAAACCGGCTGCAGGAGCCGGTTTTCGTAAGCGTAAGGGGCTTACATATGGTTGGGCAGCACCGTCACGATCTGCGGGAAGAACCACAGAATCACCAGTGCAATCACCATCAGGAAGAAATACGGCGCGCAGACCCGGGCGATATAGGTGATCTGCTTGCCCGTCATGCCCTGCAGCACAAACAGATTGAAGCCCACGGGCGGTGTGATCTGGGCGGTCTCCACGGTGATCACCAGGAAAATGCCGAACCACAGCGGATCGATTCCTGCAGCCTGGATGATGGGCAGAACCACACTCATGGTCAGCACGATGGTGGAGATACCATCCAGAAAGCAGCCGATCACGATGTAGAAAATGCCCAGCACCACAATCAGCATGGCGGGCGACAGGTTCAGGCTGCCCACGTATTCGGCCAGCTGGCGTGGCAGGCCCATATAGCCCATCGACAGCGTCATGAACGCGGCGCCAGCCAGAATCAAGGCAATCATGCAGTACAGGCGCGTGGCGCCAAACAGCGAATCCTTGAAATTCTTCCAGGTGAGCGCGCCTTGCGCGGCCGACAGAATGAGCGAGCCCACCACGCCAATGGCGGCTGCTTCCGTCGCAGTGGCAATGCCGGTGTAGATGCTGGCAATCACCGAGGCGATCAGCAGCACCACCGGAATCAGATGGCGCGATTCGTAGATCTTCTCCTTGAAGCTCATCGTCGCATCGGCCTTGGGCACCTTGGAGGGATTCATCAGCGCCCACACCATGATCCAGCCGCTGAACATCACCGCCAGCATGATGCCTGGCAGCACCCCGGCCATGAAAAGCTTCGAGATCGACAACTCTGCCGACACGCCATACACGATCAAAATGATGGAGGGCGGAATCAACAGACCCAGCGTGGCGGGCCCGCCCAGCGAGCCAATCACCTGGTCCTGCGGATAGCCGCGCTTCATCAGCTCGGGCACATTCATCTTGCCCACGGTGGCGCATGTCGCAGCAGACGAGCCCGAAACCGCAGCAAAAATCGTGCAGCCGATCACATTGGTGTGCAGCAGGCGGCCGGGCAGGGCGTTGACCCAGGGCGCCAGGCCCCGGAACATGCTCTCCGACAGATTGGTGCGGTAGAGAATCTCGCCCATCCACACAAACAGGGGCAGGGCCGTTAACGTCCAGCTGCTGGCCGAACCCCATATGGTGATGGCCATCGCATCGCCCGCGGCGCGGGCGGTGAAAAACTCCATGCCGAACCAGGCCACGCCAGCCAGCGTCAGGCCCACCCATACACCGCCGCCCAGCAGCAGCAGCAGCACCACGATGAGTGCAATGCTTGCGGTAATTTCACTCATGGTGTGCGTCCTCGTTCACGACAGCCTCGCGTTTGCCCAACAGCTCCAGCACCAGCTCATCGAACAGGGCGATAAAGAAGATCAGGGTGCCCAAGGCCATGAAAATCTGCGGAATCCACATCGGCGTGGCATCAATGCCCACCGAAATATCATCGATGTCCCATGACTGCCAGGTCAGCCGCGCAGAATAAAAGGCCAGAAAACCAGCCAGGATGGTGGCAATCAGCAGCGCGGCAACTTCCATTGCCTTGAGTGCCTTGCCCTTGAGTGCGCCCAGCAGCAAGGTGACGCGGATATGCTCGCCCTTCTTGAAAGTACTGGCCAGCGCCAGAAAACCCGCACCTGCCATCGCGTAGCCCGCGTAGGCGTCGGTGCCGGGTGCGTTGAAGCCGATGACGCGGCTGAGAACGGTGAGCAGCACCATCACCAGAATGCCGATCATGGACAGCCCTGCCAGCCACGCGGCGGCAGAGTACAAGCCATCTAGAAATTTACGCATGTTTGTGCTCCAAGGCGGTGATCACTGACAAAGACGCCCATCTACCTGAATGAAAACCTGTGCAAAGCCACTGCCGCAGCGCGAGATGACCTTGAACGGTTTTTCGGGGCAGATGGGCGCATATGCCCTCGTGATCCGGCGCTGATCCTTACTTGCCAGCCTTGTACGTGTCCAAAATCGCCTTGCCATCGGCGCCAGCCTTCTCGGTCCACTCCTTCACCACGGTTTCCCCTACCTTGGCCAGATCGGTCTTGAGCTGGGCAGAGCCCGTCTCAATGCTCATGCCGCCCTGCTTGAGTGCTGCGATCGATCTGGCATCCACCTCCTTGGACTCCTTCCAGCCACGCTCCTCTGCGGCGGCTGCGGCCTTCAGCAATGCATCCTGCTCGGCCTTGCCCAGTGCGGCAAAAGCCTTCTTGCTCACCGTCACGGCATTCTTTGGAATCCAGGCCTGCACGTTGTAGTAATACTTCAGATTCTCAAACAGCTTGTTGTCGGCGCCAGTCGCGCTCGACGTGATCAGGCCATCGACCACCCCCGTGGCCAGCGCCTGCGCCAGCTCGGCCTCTTGCACCGTCACCGGCTGCGCGCCGATCAGCTCGCCAATGCGAGCCGTGGTAGGCGAATACACGCGCCACTTCATACCCTTCAGATCGGCCACCGAATTGACCGGCTTCTTCGTGTAGATGCCTTGCGGTGGCCACGCCACCGCGTACAGCAGCACTTGGCCCTGCTTATCGAGCAGCTTTTGCAGCGCGGGCTTCTGGGCCTGGTACAGCTTGAAGGCGTCGTCATAGCTGTTCACCAGGAAAGGCAGACCGTCCACGCCAAAAATCTGCGATTCATTCTGGAAACTCACCAGAAAGAACTCACCCATCTGCGCATTGCCGGTTTGCACGGCACGCTTGATCTCGGGCATCTTGAAGAGCGAGGCTCCGAAGTGGGGCGTGATCTTGAGCTTGCCGCCGGTGGCTGCATCCACATCCTTCACAAACAGCTCGTTGTTCTTGGAATGGAAGTTGCCGGGCCCGTAGGCAGTGGCAAAGTCCCACTTGGTCTGGGCGGCGGCTGCCGTGGCAAAACCGAAGCTGGCTACCAGGGTTGCGGTAGCGCAGAAAAAACGACGCTTCATAGTGGCTCCTCAAAAGAAAGCGGCTCAGCGGTCGCTGGCCAGGATGAAAACGGTGAACACACAGCGCTGCAGCCCTCCGCCGCGCGCCGCTTGCAATGTACCTGCAAATAGCTTGCTAAAAGTAACATTCCTTCCAATTAACTTCCATCAGGGATTTCAACAATATCGAAAGTTTGTAGGTCTTGTTCTTTATTTTGTTGAGTGTGTTATAGGAAATTGTTCAACGATTCTTGATTGCGCCCACGGTTCTCTTATCCCGAGGTGTCTGGTACAGGGAAGCGTTCTCTTGGGCCAGCTCTAGTACCTGTACTGTGTCGATAGATACATTTTTCAGTTCAGAGCAAAGTAGCAACGAGCAATTCTGCGAAAGGCCAGCGAGGTACTACAACCTGGCCGTTGCTTCAGGATGACTGGGAGCGCTGCGTTGCATGAGTGACAGAGTTTTGATGTGGAGCAGTATCGGCCCCAGATGACCTCGGGTTATCACCAATGTCTTGCCAGAAGACTATTGAAAATAATTGGTCATTGCGAAAATTTATTGAATGTGGTGAATATATTCCACCAAGTCAGCTGTCCACCGCCGCTCAAATCATCATGAATGGCAGGTCAAGACCTGCCTCTGTTTGGCTGAATAATGCGGAATAAACTGGTTGTTAAAATAATTGATAATTGCGCTCATAAAGCCTGTGCTTTCTTTTTTTGTTCTAAAAATTGACGATAGTCTAATTTTTGATTTGTGCTCAGATGAAATAAATAAAATAGCTTGATAATTATTCAATTGAAATTGGTCTTTGAAAATTATATTGAATTGAGGGAAATGATATGAAGGTCTCAATAAAATGCTCAATACGCTTCATGTTGGCGTTTTTATTTTGGATATGTAGCCAGCATGCATTTGCAGCAGGAGGACAATGCAAATGGGAGGGTGGCCCTGGAGCGACTGGGGTATCGGGTGATCCCTATGCCTATTGCAAAAAAGAAGACTGCATAGAAGATGGTGGCTTGGCGATATGTTCGCAACCCAGGGTATTTGCGCTATCAAATAATCGCAATGATTCCGATGAAGACAGCTGGCATTACGATGTTTGCAATTGGGCTGGGGAATCATTTAATAGCTGCGCACGGATATCTCAGTTGTGCCGCGCCGCTGGTGGAACCGCTTACGGAGATAGATTATGCGGTTGCATGGGTCTTTCTGATGAATATCCAAATAGGGCTTTGTTGCATAAATCGGTTTGAGACTGAGTCTCCCCAAACCCCAGACGTAGTTATGCCACGGCCACCGTTTGGGGCGTGCCCAGCTCGGT
>NZ_JACHKZ010000050.1 GCF_014207855.1 Comamonas odontotermitis
CGAGCTGGGCACGCCCCAAACGGTGGCCGTGGCATAACTACGTCTGGGGTTTGGGGAGACTCAGTCTCAAACCGATTTATGCAACAAAGCCGCGCTATTGGGGTATAGTATTAATCCTCAAGGGGTGGCTCGATGATTAAAGATTTCAATTTTGATTTCAATGATGTCGATACAGCATTGAATAAACTTGTTCAGTTTTATGAGAATCTAACACCAGAGAGTCTTAAGGAGCTAGATTGCTACTATGCACCTGAAGCCTATTTCAAAGATCCCTTCAACGAGGTGTATGGGGTTTTCGCAATCATTAGAATTTTTGAGCATATGTTTGCTTCACTGCGAGAGCCACGTTTTGTGATTACCCAAAAATTTATACAAGCTAATAAGGCGTTTATTGAATGGGAGTTTCACTTTCAGATGCGGTACTTAGGAAAAAAAGATGTGCAATGCATTCATGGAAGTTCCTTTCTGATTTTCGATGCACAAGGGTTTGTGTCACATCATCGCGACTATTGGGATGCTGCGGAAGAACTCTATGAGAAAATTCCAATAATCGGTATATTAATGCGTTGGCTGCGCCGTTTGGCGTCCACTTAGTGGAGATATCTAGGTGGCATTGTTGAATTACAGGGGGTGTTGCCATACAGAGACTTCCCATCAGCGCTTGCTTTAAAGGGAAGTCTCTGTATGGCGACAACGCCCGATTCAGGGGCTATAGCTAGGCGTGTTAAAAGCAGCCAGGCCGTCAAAGGTGGTACTAGTTAACCATTCGATGATCTGATCGTGTGTGTACTGTCCTGACTCCTTAAGCAAACCTAACACAGGGTCACACGCGCGCGCGAATAGGGTGTAGAGCACTAGCTCAACAGGAAGCCTCGGTTGAAGTTGGCCTCCGGTTTGCGCTTCAATAATCCAGGTACTAAGACGGTTGCTCAACGCTATGAGGCGATCCATATATTCATCATTGGACTGTAGTGAAGCACTTAGGTTTGAGTTCTGTGCTGGCAATGAAGGCATTTCTCCCTCTAGTTGGACCTGCATAGCCCAGCGTGCAACGGCCTTGAGCTGATCTAGCGCGTTGATGGCCTTGTCTATGTGGATTGAATGTTCAGCCTTGCCGCGCAGCTCTTCCACGAAGCTCAGGGCGCGATCCAGTACACCGACCATGGCGGCTCCTGCCAACTCTTCCTTTGATCCGAATAATTTGTAGAGGCTGGCTTTAGCCATACCGGCTTCGGCTGCCACCTCGTCGACGGTCATTGCATCGTAGCCCTTGGTCGCCAAAAGCCGGTTTACAGCAGCGACGATGGCCTCTTGGCGGACACGCTGAATTTGATCCTTGATTGTTGAGCGAGCGTTCATGTCATGATTTTACGCCTTGCAAGATCAGGACAGATAACTTCTGGTGCAAAATTAGACTTTTTGGGATACAATATGAACTGCTTAGTTTAAATTTCATTCCTGTAGTTCTTTCGAGGGCTGGCTAGGGAGCATCAAGGGGCTGTCATGCATCGTATAGCTGTCGTTGGTTCGGGTGTTGCTGGTCTGGCCGCTGCGTGGCGCCTCGCAGAACATCCAATGCCTCATAGCGTGTGCTTGTTAGAGGCCGCAAGTCATTTCGGTGGGCATGCCAATACGGTAGACCTACACCTCGATGGAGAGAGTTATGGTGTTGACACAGGATTTTTGGTGTTCAACCGCTGTACCTACCCGCTGCTTTCAAGCCTCTTTGACGACCTGCAAGTAGAGGCAGCGACTTCGGAAATGTCCTTTTCCGTTCAAGTGCCAAATTCAGACGGTACAGAGGGTCTTGAGTGGGGCGGCAGCTCACTGAACAGTATCTTTGCACAACGCAAAAATCTCCTCAGACCTCGTTTTCTAGGAATGTTGCTGGAAATCTTGCGCTTCAACAGATTGACTACTGGCATCGCCCAACAGCAATCTGACGCTCAACTTGCGATGTCCATTGCGGATTTTCTGGATGCCCATGGTTTCGGCGACACGTTTCGCCGAGACTATCTACTACCGATGGTTGGCTGCATCTGGTCTTGTCCCACCGACCAAATGCTTCGTTTTCCCTTAGGCACACTAATCCGCTTCTGCCATAACCATGGTCTTATACAGATAGCAAACCGGCCCCAGTGGTACACGGTGCGCGGAGGGTCGCGGCAATATGTACGTAGCATGGTGGCTCGCCTGCAGCAGGACGCGCGCCATGAAGCTCGGCTTAACAGTCCCGTTTTAGGTTTAAAGAGAGAAAGACATGGCGTTAGTGTACTGACGCGCCATGGCGCAGAGCGGTTTGACGCCGTCGTTTTGGCATGCCACAGCGATCAGGCTTTGAAAATACTGGGCGACGATGTAACACAACGTGAGCGATCGGTGCTCGGCAGCATTCGCTATCAATCTAACGAGGCGGTGCTGCATACCGACACCGGCATTTTGCCTAAACGCAGAGAAGCATGGGCGGCTTGGAATTACGAGCGGGCTGTCAGTCATTCCATGGAAGAGGCGGGTGTATGCCTCCACTACTTGATCAACCGTTTGCAACCTGTGCCCTGGAAACAACCTGTATTAGTCTCGCTCAATCCAGCGCGACCAATCGCTGAACACGAGGTTCACGCACGCATGCAATACAGTCATCCGGTCTTCGATCTGCCTGCTGTACAAGCACAAGAGAGGATTGGTGAATTGCAGGGGTATCTTCGGACTTGGTTTTGCGGCGCATGGTGCGGCTATGGGTTTCATGAAGATGGACTGCGCTCGGGTCTTGAAGTTGCACAGGATGTGTCGAACTCGCTTGCAAGAATCAAGCCTGTACCTGTTTCTAGGGCCACAGAGGGGGCGCTATGAACGCTCGTCCTTTGATCGGTTTTGGCCAGATTTGGCATCGCCGGCTTCGACCCGTAGAGCATGAATTCCGTTACCCCGGATATTTTCTGCTGCTTCCAATGCGAAGCCTGCGTGAGCATCCCATTGCAATTTTGCGGCGCAATCGGCGCGGCTGGCTAAGTTTTCATGACTGCGACCATGGCGACGGTAGCCAGGACTCTCTAGCGTGGTTCGAAAAGCTGTTGCAGGAAGAAGGTATCCGGGACGCAGATGGAGAGATCTGGCTGCATACCTTTCCCCGCGTGCTGGGCTACGTCTTTAAGCCGGTGAGCTTCTGGTATGCACACCGAGGAGATGGCTCGCTAGCAGCAGTCCTGGCCGAGGTCAACAACACCTTTGGTGAACGTCATGCCTATCTTCTTGCCGGGCCTCAGCTCGCCTGGGATTGCGAGCAGGTGGCGCACAAGTGCTTTCATGTCTCGCCATTTTGCGAGGCCCAAGGAGAGTATCGCTTCCGCTTCAAACGCAGTGAAAGCTCACATTTAGCGCTTGTGGATCTCTATGACGAGAGAGGGCCGCTGCTGCGAACGGGCGTCGAAGGGGCACTGTGTCCCTTGAGCACTTTAACCGTGCGCCAGGCTTTCTTAGGCACGCCGCTGATGACACTCGGAGTCATTTTCCGCATCCACTGGCAGGCATTGCGCTTGTGGGCGAAGAAGCTTCCTTTCCATCGCAAACCACCTGCGCCCGAGCGCTTTGTCACACGATGAACACGACCACTATCCCCCTATTGAGCAAGTCCGCCGGCGCAGCAAACTCCCTGCCAAGCAGTGCCAGACGTGTCATGAAACTGCTGCAGCATTTGCAGCACGGTCAACTGGATCTGCAATTGCCTGATGGACGCGTGTGGCATTTCCCGAAGCGAATCGCAGAGGAACCAGATGCACGCTGTGCAATTCAGCACTGGGAAGCTTTGGATCGTATCCTGAGCTCGGGTGATATCGGACTGGCCGAGGGCTATATAGAGGGCCAATGGGACAGCCATGACCTCAGTGCTCTATTGCGTCTTTGCCTCAACAATCGCGACTACCTAGAGCAATTGGTGTACGGCCACTGGTGGGGGCGCCTGGGCTTTAGGTTGCGGCACCTGCTTCGCCGCAACACGCGTGCGGGCAGCGCCAAAAACATTCATGCCCACTATGACTTGGGTAACGATTTTTATACGCTATGGCTGGATCCGACCATGAGCTATAGTTCTGCCTGGTTCGATGGACTCAGCGGTGCTGACCTGCAAGCGGCAGACCTTGAGCAGGCACAGCGCACAAAAATAAGGCGGGCATTGCGCGAAACAGGACTGCAGCCTGGTCAGCGCCTGCTGGAAATCGGTTGTGGCTGGGGGGCCCTGGCAGAGACGGCGGCCACGGAATTTGGTGCGCAGGTTACCGGCGTCACCTTGTCGCGCGAGCAACTGCAGTGGGGTATGCAGCGCATCACACAAACGGGCTTGCGGGCACAGGTAGACCTGCGTTACCAAGATTACAGAGATCTGGTGACTGTACATTCCGTACAGCCCTTTGATGCGATCGTTTCCATCGAGATGTTCGAGGCCGTTGGGCATGAGTACTGGCGTACTTATTTCCAGGTGCTACGGGACTGCCTCAAGCCAGGCGGCTACGCTTGCCTGCAATCCATCACCCTGCGCGAAGAGCTTTTTGCACGCTATCTGCACTCCACCGACTTCATCCAGCAGTTCATTTTTCCAGGCGGTCTGTTGCCTAGCGTTAATGCCTTCGAGCAAGAGGCCAAACGCGCTGGCCTGACGGTGGAAAAGAAGATGAGCTTTGGCAAGGACTATGCAGAAACGCTCAGACGTTGGCGTCACGCCTTTGAGCAGCGCCTTGATGACGTGAGAAGCCTGGGCTTCGACGAGCGCTTTGTGCGCATTTGGAAGTTTTACCTGGCCTATTGCGAAGCGGCCTTTGATACTGGCAACACCGATGTCGTTCAGTTCACTTTGCGCAGGCCCCTCCATGCATGACATTCGACGGCGCCAAGCTTTGGCCTGGAGTGCCAGCCTTCTTGCTCCTACTCTGACTGCGATGACCAACGACATACTGGCAGCTACCCCTGCCGCGCCTATAGAGCTGAGCTCTACCATACCTTCCGCTCGCCTTTTGGGAAGCGGCGTCATGCGTTTTTTCGGACTGAGGGTCTATGAGGCCCGCCTTTGGGCTCCTAGTGGCTTCGAGCCGGCGAACTATGCGCGCCAGCCGTTCGCTTTGGAACTGATTTATGACCGCAAGCTGGAGGGCGAGGCAATCGCCGAGCGATCGGTGGCCGAGATGAGGCGCGTGGGTAGCTTCTCCGAACCACAGGCACGCCAGTGGCTGCTCATGATGAAGAAGGCATTTCCTGATGTCGCTGCGCAAGATCGACTCCTGGGCTTGACTGATGGCGCCGGCGATGTGAGCTTTTTCCACAATGGACGCGAGACCGCACGCATTCAAGATGCAGAGTACGCGCGCCTGTTTTTTGGCATCTGGCTGTCTGATCAGACTTCGGAGCCTGGCCTACGCGCTGCGCTGCTGGGCAAGGGCTGAGGAGACAACGACTATGCCCTCCGCCAGCTCAAGCCCATCGAAGCCGCTGCCCTGGCGTGAGGGACTCGCTTACGGAGGTCTCGGCGTGCCCCTGGCTTTCATGTCGCTGCCGCTGTACGTCAACTTGCCTCATCACTATGCAGCGGTCACAGGAGTGCCCTTGGCTGGCCTGGGGGTAGTACTGTTAGCCACCCGCGCCCTTGACGCGCTGCTCGATCCGGCTCTGGGACGCATGGCTGATCGCCTGCTGCATCGCGGACTGCATGCTGCGTGGCTGTCAGCGGTACTGGGCAGCGTGCTCATGGCATTGGGCTTCGCTGCGCTGTGGCATCCTCCTATCGGCAGCCAGGCCAGCCTGCTGGGCTGGCTGGCTGTGAGCCTGCTAGTCTGCACTCTGGCCTATAGCGCCGTAAGCATCTTGCACCAGGCCTGGGGCACGCGCTGGGGAGGTGAGCCTGTTTGGCGCGCGCGCGTGACCGCTTGGCGCGAAGGTTCCACTCTCGCTGGCGTGCTCCTAGCCAGCGTGCTGCCCACCTGGCTGGGTTTTGATGCAACCAGCATGGTGCTCATGATGGCGCTTGCCCTGGGCTTGCTGGGGCTGCATAGCCTGCAACGATCTAGTGCGATACCGACGTCCACCGTGCAACTGCATACCAGGCCTGCTCAGCCCTCACCATGGGCGGACACAAGTTTTCGCAGGCTGCTATCTGTATTCATGCTCAACGGCGTGGCAGCAGCAATACCCGCCACACTGCTGCCGTTCTTCGTGATAGATCGCTTGCAGGCGCCGGATCTGCAGCCAATGCTTCTATTGTGCTATTTCGGTGCCGCCGCTGCGGGATTGCCACTGTGGGTGAAGGCTGTCTCGCGCTGGGGGCTGGCGCCCAGTTGGCGCGCTGGCATGCTGGCGAGCGTGATCGCATTTTCCATCACCCCTTGGCTCGGGGCCGGCGACAGCTGGATCTTCACCATCGTCTGTCTGACAAGCGGACTGGCCCTCGGGGCAGATCTGGCGCTGCCCGGTGCTTTACTGACCGGCGTCATCCACGAGTCTGGTCACAGCGGCTCTGCAGAGGGACGCTATCTAGGCTGGTGGGCCTGTGCAGCCAAGCTCAATCTGGCCTTGGCTGCTGGACTGTGCCTGCCGCTTCTTGCCGCAATGGGATACCGCAGCGGCACGACCGACCCTGCCGGCTTGCAGGCGCTGGCATGGGCATATGCAGGCCTTCCCTGCCTGTTCAAACTGATGGCCTGGGCTTGCCTGTGGCGTGGCGAGCGCCTGCACCAATCTTGGAGACTGAAATGAAATCCATGACAAGCACTTTCTCGTTCCTGCCTTGGCGCCGCGCCGCAATAGGACTGACGTTCATGGGAATGCTGGCTGGCTGCGCGGGTCCGTCTGTGCAGGAATATGCCCTGGAGCGCCCAGAACTGGATCTGCGTCAGTACTTCAACGGACCGTTGACCGCTCACGGCTTGTTCACGGACAGATCCGGAAAAGTGGTCAAGCGCTTCACTGTGCATATGACAGGCAAATGGAACGGCGACGAAGGTGTGCTCGACGAACACTTTGTCTACAGCGACGGCAGCACGCAGCAGCGCATCTGGCACCTGAAGTATCTGGGTGATGGCCGCTATAGCGGAAACGCAGACGACGTGGTGGGGCAGGCTCAGGGTCAGACGGCTGGCAATGCCTTCCGGTGGAACTATGTGCTGGCCCTGCCAGTGAACGGCAAGGTCTGGAACGTCAGTATGGATGACTGGATGTATCTGATGGATGGGCGCACCATGCTCAACCGGGCGGCCATGAGTAAATTCGGTGTTCATTTGGGTGACGTGACGCTGTCCTTCATTAAGGATTAAGTGCTATGTCAGTACTGAATGCGAGACTGAACCCACCGATCGTCCACTGGAAAGGTAAATGCGTGTGGATTATTGGGGCCTCTTCGGGGATAGGAAGAGCAACGGCAGAGGCTCTTTATGCGCAAGGTGCTCGTGTTGTCGTATCTGCGAGAGATACCGCTGCACTGAAGGCATACACCGCAAGTCGCCCTGAGTGTCTAGCGTTACCGCTTGATGTGACTGTGTCCAATACTTTGTCCTCGGCTGTCCGAATTGTGCAAGATTTTTCCGGAGGGGTTCCTGATTTAGTGCTTTATTGTGCTGGCCGTTATCAGCCCCTACGAGCCACCGATTTTGATTTGGCTGAGATGAAAGAACATCTGAAAGTCAACTATATAGGAGCTCTGGATCTCCTCGATACGCTGATACCTGTGTTATTGAGGGCAGGGCGCGGACACCTAGCACTGGTGGGTAGTGTCGCAGCCTACCGAGGCCTTCCTATGTCGCTGGCGTATGGTCCAACTAAAGCTGCACTCAACAACTTGGCTGAAAACCTCTACCTTGATTTGCATCCAAGAGGTATCGGTATCTCCATAATAAATCCTGGTTTTGTAGACACACCACTAACCGCACAGAACAACTTTAGTATGCCGTCTCTTATGGCTCCTGAAGAAGCAGCGCTGCACATGCTGCGTGGGTGGAAGCATGGATATTTCGAGATGAACTTCCCTCGCCGCTTTACCCGTTGGGTAAAGCTTATGCGCTGTCTGCCCGACCGCTGGTACTTCTCGGCGGTGCGCCATATCACTGGTGCATGATTGTCGTAATAAGGAAAATATTTCGATTATTTCGTAATGAATTATTGAAAAATTAAAAAGACAAAGATGCATCCTGCTAAGGATTGACGAGTGCGCTCCTTAACTCCGAACTATCAAAAGACCGTTTATGCAAATCTCAATAAAATCTTTCATCCGTGCGACAGTGATAGCAGCAACGCTTTTCGGAGCCAATGCTATTTTGGCTGGTTGTGCAGTGACTGTTCCTGATGGTGTAAGGCCTGTGACGGACTTCGACATCAATCGGTATCTCGGCACTTGGTACGAGTTGGCACGTATCGATCACAAATTTGAGAAAGACCTTACTCAAGTATCTGCACACTACACCATGAATGCGGATGGTGGCATTACTGTTCTGAATCGTGGATTTGACTCAATCAAAAATGAGTGGCGTGAAGTAGAAGGCACGGCTAGATTTCTTGGGGCGGCTAATGTGGCTGCCCTCAAGGTTTCATTCTTTGGGCCATTTTATGGAGGATATAACGTTGTAATCCTCGATGATGACTACCAAACCGCACTGGTAATTGGTGAGAATAAGGAATACTTCTGGCTACTATCTCGAGACAAGAAAATGGATAAAAATCGGGTTCGTGAGTTGTTGGAGAAAGCCAGAGGGTTAGGTGTGGATGTGAATCGGATTGTCTTAGTGGCCCAGTAGTACTGCATTTTTGATGCCTCTGTTTTAATAATGACCTTGATTGGGTAATTTTCGTATAATTTGGAGTTGCGCATGAGAAATGCAGCTGCTTTAAACAAAGAAGTCCATTCAGATATGGTCAATAGTGCGCTTGTATGGATCCGCCGGGACCTGCGCTGCTATGACCACGCTGCGCTTTATCACGCGCTACGACGCTTTCAGCGCGTCTACTGCGCATTCGTTTTTGATACCGATATCCTCAACGCATTGCCAACCCGCAGTGACCGCCGAGTTGAATTTATTCATGCGAGCGTGTGCGAGCTCCATGGAGAGTTGGGGGCATTGGCGGCACGCAGCGGAGCGCCGGGCGGCGGCTTGATAGTACGACATGGCCCGGCAGTGGAGTGTATCGTTCAGTTGGCATGTAGCTTGGGCGTGCAGGAAGTGCTGACGAATCGCGACTACGAGCCAGCCTCCATTGCCCGAGACAGGTGCGTAGCAGAGGCACTGCGTGTGGAAGGCATTGCATTTAGCGATTACAAGGATCAGGTATTGCTTGAGCATGAGGAAGTGCTCAATCAGCAAGGCAAGCCGTATAGCGTATTCACCCCATACAAGCGTGCCTGGCTACAAAAGCTTGATGCATTTCAGCTCACTCCCTATCCAGTGGAGCGCTATGCAAGGCATCTAGCTCCCCTGCCTACAAAAGAGGAAATACCAGGGCTTAATGAAGTGGGCTTTACGACCACCAACCTACACAGCCTGCCTCTGCCTACAGGTACGCGCGGTGCTTGCCAGCTGCTGGAAGATTTTCTGCCGCGAATGGCAGGATACAAGGAGGCACGGGACTTTCCCGGGCGCAAAGGAGTATCCTACCTTTCGGTGCACCTGCGCTTTGGAACCGTTTCCATCCGCCACCTGGCGAGGCTAGCAATGCAGCAGGCTGTCGTTGGGTGCGAGGGAGCACAGACATGGCTTTCCGAACTTGCGTGGAGAGACTTCTACTTCATGATCTTGCGGCATCACCCGCACGTAGTCACGCATTGCTTCCGTGCGGAGTATGACCGTGTTCAGTGGGATGAAGCACCAGAGTTATGGCAGGCTTGGTGCGAGGCAAGCACTGGCTACCCTCTCGTGGATGCAGCCATGCGCCAGTTGCTACAAACGGGCTACATGCACAACCGCTTGCGGATGGTGGTGGCGAGCTTCCTCACGAAGGACTTGGGAATCGACTGGCGTCGGGGAGAGTACTTTTTTGCTCAGCATCTGAATGACTACGACCTGGCTGCAAACAATGGCGGCTGGCAATGGGCTGCATCTACCGGGTGCGATGCCCAGCCTTGGTTTCGAATCTTCAATCCAGTGACGCAGTCGCAGAGATTTGATCCTGATGGCAAGTTTATCCGGCGCTATCTTCCCGAGCTGGCTCAGGTCCCTGACCAGCATATTCACTTTCCAGCAGCCATGAAGCCGCTGGAACTGCAAGCATGCGGGCTGCAGCTTGGCCTGGACTATCCATTACCGGTGGTGCAGCACGCCAGCGCTCGTGAGCGCACGCTGATGCGCTTTCACTTTATGCGCAGCCAGGACTGACGATGCCAGGATTGGTGACCGCGCAAATCATTGCCGAGTATGCGGCCCTGATTTCTCTGAGCATCTCCACTCTAAGCGGCCTTGTTGCATAAATCGGTCTGAGGCTGAGTCTCCCCAAACCCCAGACGTAGTTATGCCAGGGCAACCGTCTGGGGCGTGCCCAGCTCGGTGAAGCGATTGAGGATGGATGCCCGAATGTTGAGCTCGACTACTTGTCGCTCAAACGTCCTGGACATCACCTTCTCACCCAAGCGCTTGAAGCAATTCATCTTCGTCTCCACCAGTGATCTGCGGTGGTAGCCGCTCCAGCTTTTCCAGATGGCACGACCCAATCGCTTGCATGCCTTGACTGCCTCATTGCGATAGGTGACCCTGCGGCTTTTGCTTGGCTTCGCAGCCCAGTTGGACGAGGCGCTCATCAAACGAGAACTCGTCCACCAACGTATCTCGGGCAGTACCAGCGCTGAGTATCAGGCCCTCTGTACCCAGCTACAGGCTTTGCAAAAACGCAAGCCGCAATTAGAGAAGATTGCTCGAGATGCCCGTGACGCTGTTGTACGGGCCCAGACGGTACTGGACGGGTTGACCGAGGAATGCGATGCCAGAATTCTGCAGCTTGAATACTGTTGATTTCCACGCAGAAATGACCCAGTAAGCCCCGGGAGGGGATGCGGATAAAAACTTGGACTGGTTTACGCCGCAAGTCCAAGGCTCGCCCGGTATTCGACAGGGCTGAGAGAGCCAAGGGATATCTTGATC
>NZ_JACHKZ010000051.1 GCF_014207855.1 Comamonas odontotermitis
CCAGTTTGTGGTGCGGTACTTGCGCCGACCCCAGTTCGTCTCACTCATCATCCGAGCCTACTACCGCTGCGGCCCGGATTTGTGCAACAAAGCCGATTGAACCGATAGAATTCTGCTTTTTGTTACGAGAAAAAGCATGAAGAAGTTTTTGGTAGGGGTAACTTGCGCTGGATTGGCTCTGTCTGGCTGCTCAACAGCATCTAAAGATATTGCGGCGTCCTATGTATCGCCCATGCAATACAACACGTACGATTGCGACCAGATCACGGCAGAAAATGCACGGCTTGCGGGGAAGGTGACTCAGTTGGGCGGGCGCCTGGATGAGGCAGCGTCTAACGACAAGGCGATCACTGGTGTCGGAATCGTTTTGTTCTGGCCAGCCCTCTTCGCCCTCGGCGGAACCAAGCAGCAAGAAGCTGAGTATGCAAAGCTGAAGGGCGAACACGACGCATTGCAGCAAGCCGCCATCCAGAAGAAATGCAATCTTGGCACTCCCACACTGGAAGCCAAGAAACCAGTAGAAGCAACTGTCAGCAAGGTTGCTGAGGCGCAGCCAACGCCAACTGTTACATCACCTGCACCAGCGGAAGCGGCTCCAGCTCCTGAGACGGCCAAGCAGTAACCCATGCTCCCCACCCTCCGCATAGAGAAGATAGACCAAGGCGAGTACCACGGTAGGATCTTGGATGGCCGGGAGCTGCTTGGGGAGGTGTGGCAGCCCACTATTGCTGATGTGATTGGAGAGGCTGCCAGGCACTACCAACCAGCACCAAAGGCGTTCAATGTGTACTACGGGCCTGTGAGTGTAGGCACGACACTACGAGAAGCCATGCTCTATGACGCTGAGACGCTGGCTCAGAGGTTGGTGAGGCTGGAGGTCAATCTAGCCTCTTAAATAAAGAAAGCCCGTGCGACTGGAGTTTCGCAAGGGCTTTCAGGTGAATCATTGGTTTGCACTCAAGGACTCGGCAAAAATGATACAGCCTTCACAAATTGACTGCAAGCCCCAGAAACGCCCTCACCACAAATGGCCTGGAAGAACAAAAATATCTGGAAAGTGCTCTTGAGCTGGCCCAGCTACATCAAGGCGGCGTTTGTGGCCCTGGTGATGCTCTGGGCGGGGCTGTTCTGCGCGCTTAGGCTGGGGTGGTTTTGAGGATGTGCGGTGGATAGCAGGATCTCAGTGACGAACTGTCAAGGCTGGATGACTAGCATCCAACCACAAAAGGAGCCACCATGAGTGGCTCTTTGATGTTCGGTTCATGTTCCTGCTGCAGCCAAAAGTCAAGAAGTCCAGCCTCTGCAATGCGAACTCGCAAATCACAATATGAAAATTTGGCTGTATAGATGCTCAGCCTGTTCAGATTTCCAGTAGTTTGTGCACGCGCTTAAAATTTACTCAGTAAATTCTTTAAAATATTCATTCCAGCTAAGTCCGGTGAAAAGCCATACTTTTTTCACTTATCCACAGACTTGTGTACAAATTTATTCCATCAACTTAACCACATTTTTCTGTGTACGGACTCTGCTATGATTGTGCTCGTGTCTTTGGATGCCTGTTCAGCGCCCAAGATGCAACGAACAAAGAAAAACGGCCATCCATTTCTGGATAGCCGATCACTTTGAGCAAACAAGCGCAGTTGCGTGGATCCCTGACAAGAACCGCTTCTGCTTTCTTATGCAGCCTTGAAGTATACAGGGTTGAGCACTGCCGTGCATCAACTTTTGTGTAAAACAGAGCTGCATGGCAACCTATGCGTTAAGGAAACGCCATGCCAGACCATCAGTACTCCCTAGCCCTGATTTCTCATCAGGTTCAGAACTCTATCGTGGAGCAGCGCGCTTCCGATGGGTACATCAATGCCACCGCAATGTGCAAGGCGGCTGGAAAGAAATTCGGCCATTATCGTGAAAACGATGGCACAGAAGACTTCATGGAGGCGCTGTCAGCGGATGTCGGAATTCCGATATCTAAACTAATTCAAGTACTTAGGGGTGCAAATGTGACCCAAGGAACCTGGATACATCCTCAGGTAGCGATTCATCTGGCCCAGTGGCTATCGCCCCAATTCGCCGTACAAGTATCCAAGTGGGTATTCGACTGGATGAGTGGCAAAGGAGTAGCAACTAAACTCCCCTACCACCTGGAGCGCCACTTGCTCAACCAGAACAAAATTCCACTCGGATCCTTCTCTGTACTGCAGGAAATGACCAACTTTCTGGTTGGGCCAATGGAGGCGAATGGCTACAGGCTGCCAGAGAAGTGTATGCCAGATATCTCGCATGCCAAATTGTTGTGCAAGCACCTGCGCGATGAATACGGCGTAGATACTGATGCCCTGGGGAAATACACGCATACGTTCCCAGATGGCCGTGAAGTGCAAGCCAACTTGTACCCAGTTGAATATCTAGGGGCGTTCCGTCGATTGATGGCAGAGGTGTGGATGCCGCGACATGCTGCAATCTATTTCAAAGCCAGGGATCCTGCTGCGCTACCTGCTCTGGACAAGATTCTGCAACTGAACGCGCCCAAAGAAAAACAGGCCATTCCAGCAAATAAGCCTCGATTTAAGCGCTCAGCGTAAGCTCCTTAGCCACTTTCTCAGCCCGCCTAGCGCGGATTTTTCTCGCACTCTGTAAGTCTATTTGCTGAAGGCTACCACCAGGTGGCTTTTCTTTTGCCTACGTCTTGACCTTGACCCAGAGCAAAGCGCTATCCCCACTCCTGCCCTACCATCACTTTGCCTCTGGGAGCGGAGGCACCCTGTGCTTTAAGTACTTGGCCCGCGCTATGCGGGCCTTTTTTCGCTCCGGTGGAGCAAAGAATCGTAATTGCCTTACACGCAGCTTACAATAGTTGAACAATCAATGATTTATTGTCGATATATTTGACTTATGATTGCTTCGCTTCGAGAGGGAGAGAGAAGAGGCACATCTTCACGAGTCCAAGACTGAGCCCGCATTGAGTGGGTTCCTTTTTTGTCACAACCGCCTAGACGGCAGCGAATTCACCTCTTCAACTTACATTTGCTTTTACAATTGAGGTTGAATTGCATATCATTTGCAACTATCATCCAACTGCTTCAGAGAGGTGAGATGGAGAAGCACATTGGAGAAAACCACGTTATAGCCCGCATGAAGCGGGCTTTTTTTCGCCTATTGGTTGCGCGGAAGTGACAAACAAAAACCCAAGACACATAGCTTCACGCTACTATTGTGTCAGTGATTTTTGCCGAGTTCGTGCTCTCCTCCCTCCCTCTCTCTTGGCTTGCACGACGCCCTAACTTTAGGATCGGCTTTTTCTTGTGACCTTTGCCACCCTAGCGGTGGCATTTTTTTGCCCTGCCTGTACCATCGGGTCATGGATGCAATCGAACAGCTAGAACCAATCACTGCCGCCAAGCGCATGGCAGAGATCCGTGTCGCTTGGCGAATTGCAGGAAGGTTTGACCAAATGGGACACCCCGTATTCGCAGGCCTGTGGCATCCAGACAATGCATATAACCGCTGCATGCTTGAGACTCTCGTAGAAGTGGGCAATGAGGTTTACGGGGCCGGATCGCATTGGCTCGAAGAGCGTGAAGCCTAGATTTCGCTGGCTAACAACACAACCGCCTCTGGGCGGTTTTTTGTTGGATGGCACAAAAATAACTGTACAAATAAACAGTGCTTTGGCACACTTCCACTGTATTCCCAACCAGTACAGGAGTGTGTCATGGAAGCCATCATCAGCGTGCAACTGCAAGACTGCCCATCTAGCATTGAAGCACAACACCAGCGCCAGGCAGAGGCCCGTTTCGAGCGCGAGCTGCGCAAGTCCTTTCCCAATGACGAGGCCCTGAAACGCGCATTCAAGCTGTTCAGCGATGCATCAGAAGGCGGAACCATCTCCAAGGCAGAAGAGAAGGTAGCCGCCACCTGGAAGACCGCCTACGACAAGGCGCGTCAGGCAGGCTTTCGAGACATCGCGGTCGAGGAGGCTTACTTTGAGGTGAAGGTGGGGTAATCCATGTCAACGACTAAGGAGGAAATCTTCGCCCAGATGAGGGCTCCTGATCTTGAGTTGCCGAAAATTCGAGATGTTGGCCTTGCCTATGCGACATGGCTATCAAAGGTCTACGACCTCTTACCCCCTGAGCACCAAAAGAACGCCATTCTGCTGGGTGCTGTCGTCAATGCTCGTAGCTCTCGACTCATGCCAGTACTGAAGATGGAGCAGATCGATGACTGGCTTGAGTACTGCAAGAAGGTGTACGGGAAGCGAGCTACTGCAGCTTAAAGCCCCACCGGACTTCACAACGCCCACCCTCAGTGGTGGGCTTTTTCGTGGGTGTGTTGGTGACGGTCATGAGGGATTGTAGCTAATTTTGGAAATTTATTAGCTACTCCTATTGACAAGACAATTAGCTAGTCCTAATATTCACCCATCGCAGCAACAACCGCGAAACGACCGAAGGGGTAGCGATCCGGCCCCTGAACCGACTCGATGCAAGAGGAAGGTCTAGCTCCAGTGGAGCGCAGCTAGTTGCAGAACGCGATGGGTGTGAAGTGATCGAGCTAGCGCCCTACCTCCTTAAAAGTTTGCGCAGAGAATCGATTGGCTGGGGTGGTCTTGATGCTTCAGCAGGAGGCAGAGCGGTTGCCCGCCCTGCTCCGTACTAGGTCACATCGTCAGTAGGTAGATGACAAAGCAAATTGCAGTGATGCACTTAGCTATGTCGATCTTGACGATCACCTTCACTTGGGTCTTCATGGTTGATACCTTGAAAGCCCTGTGGCCACAGGACGGTTAATCCTGCTGAGTATTTGTAGCGCGCCCTTGCTAGCGCGGCAGCTATGCCTTCCTAGGATGCTTCGCTGCATCGGCCTCGCGGGCTCTTTCATCTTGTCAGCATCACGCGGCCAAGGTTTCCGAGTCGGCGTCACCTTAAGCGCCTTGCGTTGGCGCAGCGGGAGTTCGCAGCTCCCGTAACAAGTATCGCAGATAGACCACCCCACCCAATCAGTTCTCTGGCGCTATCGAAGGATGAACGGCGACTAAGAATCGCCCTGCCCCTGTGCACCCCGGCAGACCAAAAGGGAGCGCTCAAGCCGATGTACTACCGGGAACGCGAGCGCAAGCAAGGGAGCTGGAAAGATGCCAGCCCGCCCCGAGGGTCGCAACTCGGGTGAGAAATCAAGAGGGCTTTCATGTTGAGAGCCCTGCTGATTTCTGGGAGCGAAGACATGGAGCTAATCGAGGCAATTACGTTGTGCGTTGATGAGTCCCGCATCTTGTGTGGAGGCCATGAGGATGGCTGCCCAAGATGTGAAGCCGCAGATATGGTCATAAAGGCGTTTGGCATCGACGACTCGATGCTCACGCCAATCACTGCGGAGCACACACCAGCGGCATCACTGTCCAACTATCGAAAGAAGTTAGAGCCGCACTTGGTGCACCTTATTGCGGGATTGCGACACCATCAAGTCAAAGAAGCGGTGGCACTTTTACTTGATTACATAGACACTAAGAGTCAAACGATGCCAACCTCCACCGGCATGAAATCCAAAGACCAATAAGTCCACCGAGCAATCGGCGCTCCCCTCTGGGCGACATCAGAGGGAAATCACAAGAGCGCGTGCCGAATTTGGTGTCAACGTTTTCGAAGCTTGTCGTAGCTGTCATCACCAATGACAACTGCGGCAGCGCCTTCAAGCTTCATTATTTGGACTGAGTTTTCGCAATCGGCGAGGTTGTGATAGCTCTCCGAACTCACTGAGATCGTCTTGCCGTTCCTGGCATTGAACTTCCACCGCCACTGGCTGGCGTTGTCTTTGTAGATATAGAAATAGGAAACTGACATGACAAACCCCATTCCTCAAGTTGTTCAAGTTTCGAAAACAACATTCTGTGCCCGAACCGATGGACACGTCGAGATATTGAAGGCAGATCAACCTTCGGTGCTTGTCCCGATTGACGACATCCTGAACTTTGCACACCTCATCCAAGAGGTGCGGGAATCAGCCAGCGATGCGCTGCCGCAGGCGGAGCGCTAACCCCCAAGCGCCCTATTCAGGGCGTTTTCAATTTATGCGCACAGGCGCGGAAGGATGAAGATGGAAGCGAAGCACACGCCGGGGCCGTGGGTATGGTCCGACGTTCCGGGAGCAGGAATACAAATCAGAGGCCCTTACCAAGGTGAAACTCGCCTTTTGTTCCAAGACATTTGGCGGAAGTTCCCGGACGCGAAGTGGGATGCAGAAATGAAAAAAAATGCTCAACTTGCTGCCATGGCGCCAGAGATCCTGGAGGCACTGATTGCCCTCCATGCAGTTGCATCTATTGACCGCGATAAGGAGTACAGCGCAGTGACCAATGCGGCCGCGATTATCGCCAAGGCAACCACATAAGCAACCCAAAAGCATCATTTCAGATGATTTGATACTTTGGGTACTCATATCCTCGACAGAGGGCCATCATGAAAGAGCGCGGTAGAGCAAAACTGCAACCGGGCGCGGGAAAAGGTAATCCGAGATACCTCCGCCGACATACGCCAACCGGGTGATCCGCTCTTTTTCTTGATGGTGAAGGCGCAGTTGCGATGCGCGAGTGTCTAGGGAACTGGAAGCGGCCACAGCGGGACACCGCCCACGGCAAAGAAGGTTCCGGCCTTCCATCAAAAACCGGGAAACAGGCAACCCCCAGCCAAACGACGTGTGTATCAACCTTGGCGGGCACACGCGGGGATCGGGCCCACAACACGCGGAAGCAAGCCGGACAAGCAACCGGCCACCATCTTCATTCATAGATGTTGCCAACCCTGGCAAATCTATTCACAAACACTCCCAGGAACCGCCATGACCGATTTGGACTACTGGAAAGAATGCATCAGCATCGCCGCCGACGAATGCGAGCTGGCCCTGACACATGAGCAACTGACCTACCTCGCGGATTCGGTTTCAGGCGGCCATGAGAACTACGGCATGGCGTTCTATTCACCACCTGCCAGCGAACGCATGGATGAAATTGAGCGAGGATGGAAAGCAAAGCTCAAGGCGCTACAAGATGAGCATGATCGTTATGTGAACAACGCCGAAACCGCCATCAAGCAGGCCCTGCACGTTCATCGCGATGACCATGTGACCATCGGCGCCTATGGCGAAGTGCTTCGGCATGCCGGACGCACCGAGCAAATTCAGTAGTCAACCACAAACACACTCCAGCACTACCACGCTGGATTCGCCACCTCCGGGTGGCTTTTTTATGCCTGAAAGGCGCTTATGAGCAAGGTACTTCGAGGCGACCGCAACCAGTGCCAAGGCTGCAAGCGCTTCTTCAACAGCACTGCTGCCTTTGACAAACACCGCACTGGAGAACACGGCAAAGACCGCCGTTGCATGACAGAACAGGAAATGACCGGCAAGGGCATGTTTTTGCATGAAGACGGTTTTTGGCGTGGTTCACGGATGACCAATCAAGTATGGGGAGAAGCCAATGAATGACTTGTCCAACCACTACGCACTGAGCCGTGCTCAGGCCCGATGGGATGGCATGGAGCCTGACTACGACGACAGACCAGACCCAGTATTAGAAGCCAGAGATGAGCGTATCCGAGTTCTTGAGAACAACGTCGAACTGCTGATCTATGAGCTTCGAGAGGCGGCTGAGCGGTTGAACAGGAACTATCCATGTGCTGGGAATCGATTCATCAAGACATGCAACCAGATCGAGGGGATTGAAGATGACGAGTGAGAAGCAGTCCTACCTGGGCGAACAACAGGTGCAAGCACTCAACGAAAAGCACGGGTATTTCGAATACGGCGATGCACAAGGTGATGTGAGCGCGGCATTTGCAAATGAGGCTGTCGCTGCATACCTGCGCGTGAATGAAGAAGCTCAAGCAGTCATGGCTGAGTGCGGCCTGATCCCTCGGGAGCTGCTGGAGGGGTATAGGGAGTTACGGGAGGCGCTGAACTCAGTGCTCCTGCACTTCCCAACAGATGGCGAAATGCAAGACGCATCTTATGCACCGGCGGGCATAGCTTTCGCCTGCGCCGCGTACGACGAGGCCCGCGCCGCCCTCGCCAAACACAAGGAGGTGTGAGATGGAAGAAATCAACACAGGCGGTCCGGCATTCGGCCAGGTTGTCGAATTGCGATGCGTGCGAGTTGACCCATGCGGGGCCGAAGAGTACGAGCCAGCACTGGCACAAGGCGGCATGACCATGCGCGACTACTTTGCCAGCAAAGCACTGCAGGGGATGCTTGCAAACGCTGGTGGCCCAATCCAAGCGAACGGAATTAGTGGATGGGCGCTTGTCAATGCAACACATGATCAGGTCGCAGCAGAAGCTTACGCCTGGGCGAATGCAATGCTCAAAGCCAGGGAGGCCAAATGAAACGCTACTCCATCTCGATCAACGACACCAAGCACGAAGGCCTGTTCGCAGACGACTGGCAAGCCTGGAGCTTCGTCCTCTCCCAAGACGACGGTCAACCAATGAAAGTGAGGGTCAAGCAGCTATGAACTACCCAATGCTCACCATGCCCAACCGCCCTCTTTGCCCACTGCCAGGACAGAAGGCCAACCGCTACACCCCTGCGGTATCAACTGACATCCGCAAGACATTCGACAAGTACCGGCGCCTACAAGCGCTGCAGGAGAAGAAATCATGAATCCAACCTCTTACGCATGGGTTTACAGCCTTATGCATGCAGGATGTGTGTATCCAACAAGGGCTGATGCCGACAGGGCTAGAGCCCAGGCATTTAAAGAACAGATGGCGCTTGAGCTGCAGACGCTTTGTCGCTCGCAGCGTCGCGCGGCCCGCAAAGGAACCCCGAAAGCAGAGGCCAAGCCTTGAGAACCATCTTCCACACCTTTCTCTGGAGCGCCATCACGGCGCTTTCTTTTTGTGCGGCCGCTGTATATGCGGGCGCGATTGTTTAAGGACGCGCTATGCAAACAAGCCCTCGCAAGAAGCAATTGCCCGGCCGCGTAGAAGCGCTGAGCCTGGTGCTCAAACAGGGCGTGAAGAACAGCAGCCCTGCGCTAAAGCAATTGGCTGGGATGTATGTCCGCCACCAACCTTTGCGCCGACCACTGCTCAAAACATTCACCTTCTCCAGCGGAATTGACCGACTGACTTCTGCAGAGCGCGCAGCACTGCCTTTCTAACCAAGCACCCCCAAGGAAACACCATGTCCATAGCGACCATGATTCTCGGCAACTCAGGTAGCGGCAAATCCACCAGCCTGCGCAATCTTGACCCGGCATCCACCCTACTGATCCAGTGCATTAACAAGCCTTTGCCGTTTCGCGCAAGTGACTGGAGGCCTTGCACCAAGGCAACTCCAGAGGGGAATGTTGTTCGCACCGATAAGCCAGACGTGATCTTGAAAGTGCTTCAAGGCAGCACCCAGGACATCGTGGTAATTGATGACTACCAGGCGGTGCTGATCAATGAACTGATCAGTCGAAGTGCTGAGCGCGGCTATGACAAGTTCACTGACATTGCCAAGAATGCATGGGAGGTGTTCCAGGCCGCTGGGCGACTGGCGGATCACCGCCGCGTGTACATCCTCACGCACACGCAGACCGATGAGGCTGGGCAGATCCGCATGAAGACCGTAGGCAAGATGGTGGACAGCATGATCGTGCCAGAAGGCTATTTCACCATCGTTCTGCGCACAGAGGTGATCAACAGCCAGTACCTATTTGCCACCCAGTCCAATGGTCAGGACTGCTGCAAGTCTCCCATGGGCATGTTTGCGGATCAGCACATCCCCAATGATCTAGCCGAGGTGGACAAGCAGATATGCGAGTTCTACGGCCTCACAGCAACCGCCTAACAGGGCGGTTTTTTAATCCCAAGAGCAACCAAGCAAGGAAACACCATGTACAAGATCGACGCAAATGCAGCCCGCGAGGCAGAGAATTTCAGCAGCTTTCTGACCGAAACCGGAAAGTACAAAGGAAAGTTCATTCGAGCCGAGAAGTTGGTCAGTACCAACAAGGGAACACACGGCGTGGGCTTCACTTTCGAGTCCGACTCGAAGCAAACCACTCGCTTTGACATCTGGACAATGAATGCCCAGAACGAGCACCTGATGGGATTCAAGACCATCAATGCAATCATGGCTTGCATGAAGATCAAGGAAGTCACTGTGGCTCAAGGTGAAGTTGAGCGCTTCGACTACGAAACCAAGCAAACCCTCAAGGAATCTGCCGAGGTATTTCCAGAACTGGTAAATCGGCCCATTGGCTTGGTTCTGCAAAAGACCGAGTACGAAAAGATGCGCGATGGTCGCAAGACAGGCGAAACTGGTTGGCGTCTGGAGCTGACAGCTCCATTTGAAGCCGCAACCGAGTTCACTGCTGCCGAGATCATGGATCGCGCCAAGCAACCCAAGAAACTGGCGACTATCATGTCCAACATTGCAGATCGGCCCTTGAGGAATCGACCCGCTCCGCAGTCCAGCCAAGGTAACCATGGCTACAGCGAACCACCCGCAGGCCACCCAGCGAACGGCGGATTTAACTCGCCAGAAGATGACTTGCCATTCTGAGATTGCTCATGTTGCCAGACACGAGCGACACAGAAAAGATGGCGCTGATTGGAAGGCAGACGGTGTTGCGTAAAGCCAAGCGTGAAGCACTGCAAGAGCTACGCGACACCGTTGTTCCAATGCTGAACACGGGCGAAGACTCAAGCAACATCAGGGCTCTATTGCTGCCGATCATTGATCGCGTAGAGGCCTGTAATCGGGCACTGGCAGACCTCAGCTGACCAAAAGAACCCGCGTCCCATCCTTGGCAACTAGCGCATTGCTCTCTCCGACTACGAGCTTGACGCCGTGGAACTCGTGGAAGTCATTG
>NZ_JACHKZ010000052.1 GCF_014207855.1 Comamonas odontotermitis
CAGTTTGTGGTGCGGTACTTGCGCCGACCCCAGTTCGTCTCACTCATCATCCGAGCCTACTACCGCTGCGGCCCGGATTTGTGCAACAAAGCCATGCGCCGTACGTAATGATGGCGCCGAGATTTGTGTATGTCAGGGCCAAGGAGAGCCATGGTGCCCATCTGCGAAATCTGAAGGCCCCGTAGGCTAGCCATTTTGAGCAGCGACTGCACCAGCCCAAATGTCTGACGCAGGGGCAAGCCAAACAAGCATTTGATGGTCAGGCAAAACTGGAGGGACGCATCTGAGAATGTCCGGTTGCGCCCACGCTTGCCTCGCGCAGAAGCCAGCCGCTGCATGTCTTTATCCAGCCAGATGTTCAAGTCACCTCGGGCCTTCAAGGCTGCGTTGTACGCCTTCCAGTCTAACGCTTGTATTCCCAGCTCGATTCACTCATCTGGCGAGCCTACCGCGCTACAGAGCTGGAGTTGTGCAACAACGCCCAGTCAAGCCACATCGTTGGTGGCCTGACTTAAGCAACACAGCCTCCGGGAATCCCGGAGCAATACACTTCTGCTGCGTGTTAGCACCACTGCTAATCGATGACGTAATTGGTTAACAATTGTTAATGATGGAATGCTGTAATTGTCATTACTATCTAAACGTCGTTTGTAGAGTTGGCCAGGGAATCCGTACGGTAAGCAGGTCAGATGAGTGAGACGAACTGGGGATGCAAGCCCACTCTAACAACTGGTGGGCGTACTGAACGTGCGAAGCGACCTTATCTTAAGAGCCGCTAACACAACCCTTGGTACGTCGTTGCTTGGCCTTGTCGTACGTCTGTACTGGCTGCGGCCTTGTGCCTAGTCTCAACCACAAATCTACGATTTACTGGGTTGTGTTAGCTGCTCTAAGTGTCTATTTAGCCAAATGCTGTGACTGATGCAGTGCATGAATGCCTGGGAAATTCCCCGATCAGATCCGAGTTTCTAAAGCCTTCTTGGTATCACTTTTATCATGAAATTCAAAAAAATCTCATATCTCTCGATTTCCGCTTTCGCCTTTCTTCTGAGCGGAATGAGTGCAGCGCAGACGATCCCGACCATCACTTGTAAATCCAGCCCCTTATCTTTCAATACCGGCTATGACCAAGACGCGGGCCAACTTCTCGCAAACGGTAGCCAAGATCAGCAATGGTGGGTCTCAAGCACGCAATCGGATCCGTCAGGAAGTATTGGCCCTGGTAGTACCGCGACTTGGAAGCCCACCAGCGTTCCTTATGCGGCCAACATCTCTCCAGCCTGGGTTTCTGCAACTACGCTTGGAAACGAAACCAACTGGGTATCTCCAGACCCCACCGGCGTAACCTATACGCGGCCGCCTTATAGCTACCCGTACACCCCGGCGGTCACCAACTACTATCGAATGCAGTTCAATCTTTCGCCAGAGGTGCCACCAAGTGCCTTGAAGCTCAACATGGACTACAACAACGATGATGCCATGCTGGGTGTCTTCATCAACAACAGTTTTCAGACGTTACCAGCAGCCGGATTTGGAGCGGGCTCTGCTGCAACCGCCCAGCTTAATGGCCCCTGGGTCACCGGTTTGAACACCGTGATTTTTTCTATGGCCGATTACGGCTGGTCCTCCGGGCTGCTCGCCCATATTCGCTCAGGAGCATCTCCCTGCTCAGAATCCCCGCTGGAGATTACAAAATCTGTCAGCAAGCCCATTTTTGTGCCGGGAGAAGTCGCGGCATACACCATCACCGTGAGCAACCTGGGAACTCTGGATGTTACGGGGGCGACCCTGGCAGATCCCAGTCCATCAGGCTTGCTGAATGGGAGTTGGACTTGCTCCACCTCAGGCGGCGCAACATGCCCAGCAGCCCTAGGTAGCGCGCCCATTGGTTTTGACCTTGTCGCGGGAGGACAGTTGATATTCACGCTGTCCGGTACGGTTGCAGAATCGGGGAGTCTCACCAATACCGCAACCATCGCTCCTGGCACGGGAGGCGTTTGCGCGGCATCCACAGGTTGCTCGGCAACCGCAACGGCCTCGATCAATCCAGTCCCTAATCTGGCGCCAACCTGGACAATTGCACCGACCAGCCTGGCTATTGGCCAGACCACGCAGTACCAGGTTACGGTAACCAACAAAGGTGGCCTGGGCAGTACAGATGGGCAACTGACTATTACACTGCCTGCAGGTATGGTTTTTACACCAGCACAAACTGCGCCTGCCAACTGCAGCATCAGTGCTGCCTCCATGGTATGCACGCTGAGTGCACTGACTGCCTTGGGCGGAACCACCTCCGTCTCATTCAATGCACAAGCAAATGCGGTATTCAGCGCACAGAACATGACCGCTCAGGTTAGCCAGGTGACGGGTGAATTGGTTCTATCGGACAACGTGGCGAGCACGCCAGTTGCAAGCTTCGCCGCACCTATCAAAACAGCAGAGCCAGTTCCCTCGCTGCAGGAGTGGGGCTTGGTGACACTGTCATTCATATTGGCAATGCTTGGTGTGTACCGAAACCGCCGCCAGAGCTAATCCCAAAGAAAGCCGCTTAGCGGGTTGGATAAAGCCTCCCGGGTGCCAAATACGGCGCCCGGGAGGCTCTTTTTTTCGTTTGTGCGGTCAGATTGCTGGAATCACAGCAATGGACAGCCCAGAGTCCATTGCATGAAAAGTCGCAGCTAAGTGGCATGCCTGCTATGGTGTCGCCATAAGCTGGATCATGGCCGGACATTGGACGAAGCGTTTTGATTGCATGGAAGGAAACACCCGAAGCAGCACGCGCTGTTTCGACGGTCTTGCCATGGCTGCTTCGAGCCCGGGAGGTGCATGCAATCTCCTATGGCTCCGATGCGCAGGCATCATTGAGCAAACTGCGCGACAGCTTGCATGTGCGCGGAGTAGCTTCTGTGACGCTGCACTCTAAGAGTGCGGAGGAGTCGGATATATGCAACAGCTTGCTGTCGAGCGCGGCTGATATTGGCTCGGATCTATTGGTCATGGGTTGCTATGGACATAGCCGAGCACGTGAATGGGTCATGGGTGGAGTTACGCGGTCGATGCTTCAGACCATGACCATTCCTGTACTGATGACGCACTAAGCCAGAGGTCACCATGCGTATCGATTTCCTGGGTGGCACAGACACCGTAACTGGCTCAAAATATCTGCTCTCGCATTCCGGTCGGCAATTACTGGTTGATTGCGGCCTTTTTCAGGGCGTCAAGCATCTGCGGCTGCGTAACCGCGAGCCGCTGCCAGTGGATGCCGCAGCGATCGATGCAGTGCTCTTGACTCACGCGCACATCGACCATAGTGGTTTCATCCCGCGGCTCATGCAACTTGGCTTCACTGGGCGTGTGTACTTTACTGAGGCAATCTATAAGCAGTGTGAACTGTTGCTTCCCGACTCGGGGCACCTTCAGGAAGAGGAGGCAGAGTTCGCAAACCGGCATGGCCATTCGCGTCATAAACCCGCATTGCCGCTTTATACAGAGGAGGATGCGCACACAGCTTTGAAGCACTTTGTACCGTTGCCTTTCGACTCGGAGTGTTCACCCTGGAAGGGCTGGTCATGGCGACTGTCACGAGCGGGCCATATCCTGGGCGCCTGTAGTCCGCGAATCGAATGGCTGGGCGGCAGCATTCTCTTCTCAGGGGATCTTGGGCGCAATGACGATCTGATCATGCGGGCGCCGGTGCCATCATCACCTGCGGACGATGTCGTCATTGAGTCTACCTATGGAGACCGCCGTCATCCGGTGGGCGACACGCTGGAGCAGCTCGCGGCAGTTGTCAACCGAACCGCTGTGCGCGGAGGGGTGGTGGTTGTGCCTGCCTTTGCCCAAATGCAGGGTGTCTTCACCCTGATTCCTCGTGATGGGGGCTTATCGTGCAAATGGAAAGTATTGTTTACATTATTTGCAAGTGCTCACTGCCAAGGGTACATTTGCTAAGTACTAAATTTTTAGAAATGACGGACTTTCGAAAGATTGTTGCAGCAGGCTCTAGCAGTTTTGAATTTCGCACAAGAGGCATCTAAATGACGAATAAATATCTCAGCAGCCTTCTTCGAAGGTTTGGGGCCGCGATTGCGCTGCTGCCCTTTTCTGTGATCGCATGGGGACAAACTGCTGACCTGCAGATCGTGAAGTCGGGCCCTGCATCGGCCACCGGAGGCGGGGCATTCACGTATACCCTGATACTCGACAACAACGGACCTAATGCGGCTAATAACGCGAGCTTTTTAGATACTTTGCCCGCTGGCGTGGTGAATGTGTCAGCCTCATGTATTGCGGCCACTAATGGAGCCACTTGCCCTGCGAGCATCGTGGCCAACAATGCATCCGTATCTGGTACTTTGCCCACGTTTCCTTCGCTTGGAAAGGTCACAATTCAGATTCAGGGGAACTTTGCAACTTCGGGCCCGAGCTCGCTGACCAACACGGCAGCCGTCAGTACGCCTTCAGGCGTGACAGACCCGATGCCAGATTCCAATTCGAGTTCGGTTAGTACGGCAATGAACTATGGCGCCGATTTAGTGGTAACCAAATCGCAGAGTTCTGATACCTTTGTAAGCGGTCAGACGGTGACCTACGTCATGACGCTGAGCAATAACGGCCCTGCGGCGGCGAATGGAACACGAATAGAAGATTTCCCCTATGGCAATGGGGGCACGTCAGCCGCCAGCGTGAATGCCACCTACAGCTTTGTCGGCTGTACAGCGATCAACGGAGCAGCGTGTCCGGACAATAGTGCATTCCAAAACTACACAGGCGAAGTTCGTAACGCAGGCTATTTATTCAACACCACGGTACCCGCCTTGCCTTCCGGTGGTGCGATCACCATTACCTACACAATGGTCGCGACTGCTCCTATTGCTTGCGGTTTGTCAGCGGGCCAACTGCAAAATGTGTTTCAGACACGCGAATTGCCATCCGGCGTAATCGATTCAGATCCAAGCAACAACCGTGCGGAAGTTGCGCAGGCGGTGGCCGCCACTCCCGTTTGTCCGCAAGCAGACCTGGAGGTGACGAAGACGCAAAGCTCTGATGTCTTTGTGCCAGGCCAGCCGGTTACCTACACCATGACGCTAACCAATAATGGCCCGACGGCTGCTGATGGCACGCGGATGGAAGATTTCCCTTATGGCTATGGCGGTACGGCTGCAGCCAATGTCAACGCGACTTACAGCTTTGTAAGCTGTGCCGCAACCAACGGTGCAGCATGTCCGGATGTCAGTGCGTTCCAAAATTACACAGGCTTGGTGGGAAGCGCAGGCTATTTATTCAACACAACAGTACCCTCCTTGCCATCGGGAGGTGCAATTACCATCACCTACACCATGGTGGCAAACGCTCCCTTGCAATGTGGGCTACCTTCCGGGCCACTACAGAATGTGTTTCAGGTTCGCGGGTTGCCTGCGGGGGTGACAGACCCTGACCCCTATAACAATCGCGCTGAAGTGGAGCAGGCCGTAGGTGCAACGGCCGATTGCCCGCAAGCAGACTTGGTTGCCATCAAAACGCAGAGTTCCGATACCTTCGTCGCTGGTCAGACAGTCACTTACCGAATGACATTAACCAACAATGGTCCAGCGGCAGCAGATGGCGCGTTTATTTTGGATTACCCCTATGCATACAATGCGGGTGTGCAGCTGAATGCGGTGTACAGCTTTGCTGGATGCACGGCGTCCAATGGCGCCGTATGTCCGGACAACAGTACATTTCAAAACTACACCGGTCAGGTTGGAGGTGCAGGCTATTTGTTCCAGACCAATGTGCCTACCTTGCCGTCAGGCGGCGCTATCACCATCACCTACACGATGGTGGCGAACATGACTTCTGCCTGCTCGTCCGCCAATGGAACCATTCAAAATGTTTTCAGGGCGTCTGCACCGGCTGGTGTCACAGACCCCGAGCGATCCAATAATGAAACTCTGGTTGAGCAGCCGTTTGTGTGTGCAGATATTTCCACCAACAAGACCGTGGCACCGGTCACAGTACAAAGCGGCGATGCGGTCACATACACGGTCAGCGTCGTGAACGCCGGGCCTGCAGATGTTAGCAATGTGACGTTTTCTGATCCGCTGCCAAATGGCTTTATCTATGGCAGCGCAACCTGTGCTGTCGAGATAGCTCCTGGCACTTGCGGGGCCGTAAACTATGACAGTGCCTCGCGGACCCTCAGCAGCGTGATATCAGCAATTGGCAATGGTGGCCAAGTGCGATTCACGATCGTAGGCTCCGCCGGAAATGTTCCCGGAACCTATCCAAACGTTGCTTATGCTGCAGCCCCCTCAGGCGTTGTGGATCCTGTTGCCTCTTCAAATAGCAGCTCGGTTAATCTCCAGATATTCAACACTAGTGCGCCTTTGACAGTCAGTAAGAGCATCACAGGCCTACCTCTTAGTGGTTTGCCCGCACCACTCACTTTTAGTGGCACGGTCACCTGCGGCGCACAAGCACCCCAAAACTGGTCTGCCATGGTTGAGGCTGGTAGCACCAGCGCCAATAGTGCAGTGCTGAGTTTCTTCGACGGGGATGCTTGCACCGTGACGGAAAGCCCTCCGCCCGCAGCACCAGCAGGCTACGTTTGGGTTGGTACCCCCGTCATCAGCCCTAGCCCAACGGCGATACTGGCATCCGCGCCTGTGGCCGTACGTGTGACAAATACCTTGCAACGCCAGACCAGTAGTCTGGATTTGAGCCAGCTGTTCAACGGCCCCGCAGATGCTATTGCACAGATCAACGGAGTGTTCAATTTTTCCCTGAATTGCGGAGTCGACGGGACGTTCCCCTTGACCATTACTGTGACGAATGGAGTAAGCACGCCAGCAGTCTTCAACAGCCTTCCAGCTGCTGCAAGTTGCACCGCAACTGAGACAGGCGTGATGCCTCCAGCTCCTGGTGGATATATATGGGGTGCCTCGACGTACCAAAACAATCCTGCTGTGACCATAGCCAATGGTCTAGTCAGCATTATCGTCACTACCCCATTGACGGCTGCGAATTCGGATGGTTCAGCAGCGGCTCCAGTGCCAAGTCTCAACAACCACATGTTGGTGCTAATGACGCTGCTGGTATTCGGGTTTGGTTTATTCCATGTCAGGAGCCGCAGGCCCTGAGCTGCATAGTCCTGCGTTAACAATAGAAGCGCCCGGTGATGCCGGGCGTTTCTTATTGTATGGAGGATACTGAGTAAACGAGCGGCAACGGGTGCTTTGTCAATAATGAATTGGCTCCCCGTTTCAGGGGGGCATTCCTGCATGAAATTCAATGCAGGAAACCAAACGACGGCTCAGAATTAATGCGATTAAAATTACCTATTTCATTTGAATTTGTTTTGCAAAATACGTTGCAGCCTTTTTTAAAATGTCGCGCTCTTGGGTCACCCGCTTGAGCTCTTTTTTCAGGTAGCGCAATTCTGCGCTTTGTGAGAGTTGCGACTCCTCTTTTTCGAGAAACGATCTTTGTACTTTGAGCCACTGATAGAGGCTGTGCTGGCTGACCCCAAAATGATCCGAAACATCAGCCACGGTACGGCCGTATTCGTTGATCTGTTTAATTGCTTCACTTTTGAATTCTTCTGAATATCGCTGCTTACTCATGATCGGGTTCTATTAGGCATCTGGGTCTGACGTCAGAGATCGTTCATCTGCCGCTCGTGGCCGCACCTCAAGCAAATGCACCAACAGCCATGCGCTTGAGCAATGTTTCGACTTGAGCAAGACCCTCTTCGGTCAGGATGTGATCCGCCGACTTTGCCATGTTCAAAGATGGCTGAGGCCTGTTCAGCCAGTCATCCAGCCACTGAGCCGCGTCGAATTGCGCTGCTTGTTCTGGGTCTCCATATGTGGTGACAATTTCGTGCACCAATTCAATCAGTCGCTCTCGTGCTGAGTCCATCCTGGCGACACCTTTCTAGCATGGCGCGAGCACATGCGAAGTCAGCACGGGAGTGCTGAATGTAGGGAGCGGTTGATCCTCTGATTCAAAGCGATCAGAAGCTGCTCTTGTCATTGTTGCGCTTTTGCTGACGTTGGGACTGCAAGCCATCCCGCCAAGCTTTGGAGAAGCTGCTACTCATGTACCTCACTTGCATCTCGAAGCTCAGGTGGGGAGCGTCGAGTTCAATGATGGAATCAGGTGGGCTTTGTTGCATAAATCGGTTTGAGACTGAGTCTCCCCAAACCCCAGACGTAGTTATGCCACGGCCACCGTTTGGGGCGTGCCCAGCTCGGT
>NZ_JACHKZ010000053.1 GCF_014207855.1 Comamonas odontotermitis
CACCGAGCTGGGCACGCCCCAAACGGTGGCCGTGGCATAACTACGTCTGGGGTTTGGGGAGACTCAGTCTCAAACCGATTTATGCAACAAAGCCCGTCCAAATGACAAAGGCCAACCCTGTCGCATCAATCCACTGGGTTCACCTCACGCCAATTGATCAGCTTTACGGCATTGCCATTAGCGGATTTGAATTTCAGTTGCACCAAATCCCCTCGATCATTTGCGGCCAATCCGCTGGTCTCGCCATCTTGGCTGATGACTGTGTTGTCTGTCGCTATGCCACTGAGCGCCAAGCTCTCCACCACATTATTGGCATTGTTGGGATCCTGAAGCACTGAGCTACCGTTTGCAAAGTCCACCCCATATGCCCTGCTTGAGCCCGACGGGCTGCAGCCATCGCCACCACTGGTCAATGTGGATGTAAACACCGCAATGCCATTGGCCGCAGCTGCAGTCAGCAGAGTACGCCAGGCAGTGCCGTCGGTGGTTCCCAGGTTGTAGAACCAGCCCCGCGCGGTGGTCGGCATGGTTGCTACAGGAGAGGTCAGCGAGGTGCGTTCAACCAGATCGCTGCGATGCAAGGTCGAGGTCAAAGCGGTATTGAATTTTTTACCATCGCCATCGGTCACTGCATAGAAGCTTTGAACCTGCGACATCGCGATATCCGTACCATCCAGCAATTTTCCGGTACCAAATAACACTACGCGCTCCAGCGTTCGGGGATGAACTTCCGGAATGGGTGCCACCGTGATGGGCTGGGGACCGCCACTTGGCGAAGCCGTCTGAAACAACAGTTGAGGCGCAGGATAGGTGCTTGAACCCGCAGCCGTCAAATCAAAACGCCAGAGCTGACCATTCAAATCACCCGCATAGACAGCATCAGCAGTTCCATCGGTGTAAGCGTTGATGAATGCAGAAGCCTGGGCCAAACCAGGGGCCGCAGTACCTGTGCTGATGGTGTCAAGCAATGCGCCGGTTGTGGGATTCACCAGGAACAGATAGCCGTTCCCATCGTCATTGTTGTAGCCAGAGGTCAAGATCAACGTCCAGCCGTACTTTGCGGTCTTGACCATCACAGGCGCACCATAGCTATAGCCCATGTGTTCAAACCCCGGCGTGGTATTGCTGATTTCCCACAGCACCTTGCCGGCGGCGCTTGCCTCTGTGGTGAAATCTCCAGGGTTGGTGATATCAATCGCGTAAAAGCCTTTTCCACCTTTGCCAAGGCCACCCACTACCAATGTCTTCCAGGTAGGTGCAGTCAACGTGCTGCCTTGTGTCTTCTGGAAATCCACATCGAACACCTGAGGAGTAGCATCGACATAGAAACGGTGCTCGTAGGCCGGATTGCCGATAGCCGCCAGGCCATTGGTATTGGCATCACTGGTAGTTGATCCGTCTGGCCCATAGAAGGCTAAGCCAGGAACATAGGAAAACAATTCTTTGCCAGCATCTGCCCCCGTAGCGCTACCATTCAAGACATGCAGCATTCCATCATTGGATCCAAACAATACCAGTGGTGTGCGCGTTGCGTTAGAGGCCTTGTATGCTGCATAACCTGGATTGCTTGCGTCCAGATACTGCATTTTGGGCGCTGCAGATAAAGTGATTTTGGAATTCACAATATCGCCCAATGGCGCAGTACGAGAGCGATACGCATGCGTGCCAGAGGTAGCTCCGACTTCATTGGACTTGTCACCCCTCAGGTAATTCAAATAATTGCTGGAGTCGTCTCCAACTACAAACGTAGTGTCCAGAGCAGACTTCAGCCCCGATGAAAGACTGCCAATTCGAAATGGTACGGCTTTGTTCACTGCCTTGTCCCAGGCAACCACAACACGACTAGTATCCCAACCAGTGCCATTGAACTGCGCCGTCAATGTCGTATCTGTGGACCACAAAGCCGTCTGCGCTGTTCCTGACGCTCCCACAGTCAAAGTAGAGGCACCAATAGTGCCTGACCACGATTCGCTGCCGTAGCTCGCTGCATAGGATGTGGTACCGCTTGTCGACACCACGTTGGAAGATGGCATCACTGCAGTGGTGTATGCATTGACCGCTGCAGCAATACTGCTGAATGCTTTGTTCAAACCAGCAATCATCTGGCTTGCCTTACCTGCCAGAAAATAATTGCTTGGCCGCTTTTCATTGGTGCCATTCATGTTGATGATTTCACCATCGGTCCACTGACTATCGACCAAACTGGGCAGTCCTACAGGTGTAGCCGGGTCATAGTTATTGGCTGCAGGCACTGTAAACCCACCGTACTTCGCGGCCAGCCAGTATGGATTCCGATCCTTGGCATACTGGCCTTCCATCACGTCCAGCCAATAAGTGGAAACGGTTTGGTTGCCGGCTAAATCCGGGCGCATGTCTTTGACGTGATTGCCATAGGCCAAGCCCGCTATGTACTCCGACCCAGGACTACTTCCCCATCTCCCACCTCTGCCAGCCACAGACCCTCCTTCTGCAGCTTCCACCAGGGAAGTCCATGTCGCCGATTTGTTGAAAGTATCTGCAGCAACAGCAGCTGGCTTAGCAGGGCCTTGTGAATCCGTAAGCGTTCCGCCTCCCGTATTACTATCAAAATGAGTATTCACATCACCAATGCCCAGGATAAAGTTCTTTTGGCAGGATTGGGTAATAGGGTCAGTCCATTGGGTTGCAACAGGAAATCCATCCAGAAAACCCGTTGCGTTGTTGGTCCACTCTGGAACATTGCCCTTGTTTTGAAGATACCGGATTGCTGCGTAATAGAGCTCACTGACATTGTCATAAGTTTCGTACGCCCGTCCAAAATTGCCAAACTTGTTCAGGTAGTTCATGGCGCCGGACTGCTTGATACTATCGCCGAAAGCGGCGGTCGTAGCAGCAGCCAAGGCGCTGTCCGGATTGGTTGCCATGATGCCGGTACTTGCACTCCACTCGGCAACTGGGTTACTCGCCGGCACGGAACCTGCAGTCGGATACGTAGGTCCGATAAAACCCATTTTGGCGCGTAGCACACCACCGTCACGTACATTGCCACCCTGCATCAAATAGCCAAATACGCTGTAGCGAATCTTGTTGGCATACTTTTGCATCAAGCCTTCTGGCTTGTAGTCTGACCCATACTTCACGCAATTGCTTTCTACGCCACCTGCAGTTGCTGAAGGATCGCAAACCCGGACTCGAATCTGCACAAAAAAATTGGAGGGGGGTGTTATTGTCGGGGCGCCATATTCCACTGCGCCCGAGCCGCTAGGGGCTGCCGCATTTGTCGTAAATAGCATGCGCACACCCTGAGCAAAAATAGCAGTGTTCAGAGAGGTTCCCGGAAAAGGCGACACCTTGCTCACGCTACCTGTAGCGAGGCTATTTGTCCCTCCATAAGCAGTTCCGCGATTGGGAAAATTTCCAGAGCTTCCCTGATTCGACGCAAAACCCTTTTGCAAAATCGTCATGCCCTGTATGTCAGTTGATCGGTAACCGCCAGTCAATGCCCAGCGGAAAGGATCAATAGTCGGCATGGTCGCCCAGTTCATGAAGTTACCACTCCACTTACCCGAGCATTCATGGGCCGCATTGGCCTTGCCTGCTGGCTGAAAATAGCTATTGCTAGAAGCAATGCCATCTGGTGGCGGATTGGAGTCGTACACGTAGTCGTAGCATTTGTCTGGATCAAAGTAACCATAGTAGGTACTTGTGCTGGAGTACGCACCCAGATTGGCAACACTGAGCGCTGTAGGAAACTCCACCGACAACGGGAGTGTCAAATTGCCGGGAACACTGGACCCGGAAAAAATAGGAACATCGGACAACGCGACCGAACTGGCATTTGTATGCACCGGCGCCAAAGCCGTCACAGCGAATGCGCTCGACCAAATAGCGTTTCGTAGCAGCTTTTGAATTGGCATCATAAGTACTCCCTCCCTTTATTCATTGCTTCACTCATTAATGGGGGTTGAGAAATGTGCTTTGGAGATAGGTCTCTGTGCCGCGCGGCCCCTTAACGCGCATGGAAATGCGGTAGATAGGCGAAAAATTTTGCGGCAAGGTCATCCCTTGTTGTGTACTGCTTCCACCCTGAGTATTACTGTCTGGGTTGGATACACAATGGACTTTCCCCAGAATTTGGGAGTTGCCCGGTTGGTCGCACAGGCGTTCAATCAGGTATCGAATGGTGGTATTGCTATCTGCATCCACAATATCGTTGCTGCTGGTGCCGAAGCTGGTAAACAGGCTGTCATCGATCAGCGCCTTGGGTATTCCCTGCACATTGCCAGGCAAGGCGGTCGCGCTGTAATTGACGCTCGTATTGCTTGCAGCAAGACTGGCACTATCGCCCAAAGCGCCTCCCGAGCGAAGCAGGGCATACACACGCACATTCACAAGCTCTGCACGAGCCACAGAATCCTGCTTGAATGCCAGATTCCCGCTGGAAAACAGGCCCATCTGATTGGAGCGCATGATGGCAACCGCAGCCACCAACAATATGACCAATGCGATCAACGTCAGAAATAGTGAGAACCCCCTTTGCCGAGGACTCGATAGGGTTCGGCGAGATGCAACGCACCGCAAAGCAGGCGCTATCGACGCGCTGTTGAAAATGTTAGTGGCCTTCATCACTGGACGAGCAAATTGTTGCGCAAAGGAATAATGCTTTCCATCACCTTGAACCGGTCAGCGCGTTGTGTCGAGGTCAAGGTGATAGTCTTTTTGAGCGATCCCAAGTCCGCAAACGCATAGAGCGTTGCCGGGCTAATGCCCGCTTCCTTGGTTCCATGAGAATGGGTGACGACTGCTACACGAATTGCAAGGATCTGATTGATCTTTGAAGAGGCAGCTTTGAGGTCTGTCACAGTCCATCCTGCAGCGCCAGGGCTGACCCAAGTATCCACCTTGCCGTCGTTGTCCGTATCTACACCATAAAGGGCAAACACGTGAGAGACATCTTCCGCAATGGTGCCTGCCGAGGAGCTTGTCAATTGCAATACATCGTATTGGTAAAGCATGTCTCCATTGCCTACCCCAAATAGTCTGGCTACCGGATATCCACCGGCGCTGTTGCCTAGTGCTGCCAGGTATGCAGCCTTGGAATCCACGATCGCCTGTAATGGCGTTATCTGAGATGCAGCGTAATAGCTACCACCTAAGCCAACAGTAGCCGATACGCTTGCAGTCGTATTGATTTGGGAGATGTAGCAGTCAGAATGACCGTTGGCTGCCACAAGAACCAGGTCTTTGGGTGCGAAGCTGATCACATTGTTGAATGCCAACGTAGGCACGGCTGAACCAGCTGGCAACACTGCGCGAGGCACATTAGCCGCACCTCCATGCGCCGCCATCACAAAAATAACGTCCGAGCCATTGGCGCCTACACCCGTCTCTACCAACACTGGCGCAACGGCGGGTGCCTTCAAACTACTGACACTGGCAAACGGTGCACCCAGGCTCGCGGCAGGTAGTAAAGTGGTACTCCCTTTGGTTGCATGCAAAGTGCAGCCCAACATGCCAAACAGAGAAGTGTTCGAAAAACCGGAGCCAGCGCTACGGATGTATTTATCCAATTGAGCGATCGCGTATGCACCAGCCTGATCCCGCTCTCCTACCGCTGCTGACACCTTTTGCTGTCGCAAGGTGACGGCAATCACGGTAGTCACGGCCAAAGCCAACAACAAGCCGACGGTGAGCGCCACCATCAGCTCAATCAAGGTCATGCCTTGCTGCAAGTGAGCACGCTTGCCTGGAAATGTGGAATTGCAGTGGTTCATTGCGGTAACACCACCTGGGTTGAGAACCGGCTTTTGACATCAGTCGTCGATGATCCAGTGGTCCTCGTAGGAGCCAACCATGTCACCAAGATCTTTGCATTGGTTCCTGTAGTCACTTGCGTGACGGAGCCCTCTCCATTGGGCAACTCTGCGGCAACGAGGTCTTTCCAAGCAGCGAGATTGGCTGCACTCAGGTCAGTGGTTCTACCAATTTGCATTTGGCTGGATAGCTGATTGGCTAGTCTGGCTGCAATGTCACGGTCTTGCGCATCAGTGCCGGCCTGTATGGCCCGTGCTTGCATACCCATCAGGCCAATCACCCCAAAGGAAAAAATCAGCAGAGAGACCAGTACCTCGATCAACATGAAACCACGGTCGGCATTTTTATTACGAACTGGATATGGGCGCATAGGATGACTCAAGAGCAGGTAAAGGTGCCACCGGCGTCCAAAGTGCCTTGGCAGCGCATGATTTTTCCCGAGGGAGACACACTGACTTGCCAGACCTTGGAGCCACGCGACGGACGAATCAAGAACTGGCGGCCAGCGACAGCAACGGTGTCGCAATCCGCACCTGATATCCCTGTTGCGGTATTCGCCTTGATCGAGCCATCTGGCATAAAGCAGGTGGCGGCTGTACTTGTATTTACCACCACATCGGCAGTACCCTCGCTATACCCGCCAACGCTGATGACCTCTGGCGTCTCGCTGCTTGGTGCGTCTTGCAATGGCAGCGCCACCGTAGCCCAGGATTTACCATCGACAGCCCCCGTCAGTGCAGTGGTGGGCATAGGACTGTTGGTCAAAGTGAACACCACCTGACGGCTGCGGCGCAATGCTTCCGTTTGCGCTGTCTTGATGGCAGCCACTAATTCCATTGCTTTGCCGCTGGCACGGTTCTCCGCCATGAAGACTTGGAAAGACGGCAGCGCAATAGCCGCTAAAACAGCCATAACAGCCATGGTCACCATCAACTCCACCATGGTAAAACCCATATCCCTGAGCACTTTGCGGACATGACGCGTAAGCGTTAGCATGACTGCCCCTTGCGCATCATCCAGCCGTTGCTGTTGGTGCTGCAGGTGCTATAACCAGGGCCGGCGGCTGTGGTGTAGCGCTCATTGCGAAAGTTAATCGTGTAGGTGAAACCCGCGACAGGGCCCTTGCCCACCGCTTGAGCGGCGTACTCGCTGTTGGTGAGCGTAGGGCAGCTAATATCAAAATACTGCAGCGAGCGTGTGCTTGCACATGGTGATGTAGCAGCGGCCGTGCTCGCATAGGTGCGATTGTCTTGGTAGTAGCGCTCCAGGTCCATGCGCATCGTATCGAGCCCGCTGGTGCCTTCTGGAAGCCGACCGCGCAGCACATAGTCGCTATAGCTAGGCAAGGCAATCGCCGCCAAAATTCCAATGATTGCGACCACGATCATGACTTCAATTAACGTGAAGCCGCTTACCTGTTTTTGGAAAGCTATTCTTCTCATCAGACTTCCCCTTCGCCTGGTTAAAACCTTTGTCCACACCGCTCCTGCAGCGCTATAGGGCTCATAAATATAAAATTTGCTATGGGCGCAGAATTTTTGAGAAATTTTACCTATCAACTCGTCGGCGCGCATCTTCAAACCGGATGAACGGTACTAATTTGCAGTTGGACACAATCCGCCTGTTGATTTCCACGCAAACCTGACCCACCGGGGACGCGGACGAAAACTTGGACTACCAGGAGGTAGTTCATGTATTCTTACGAAGATCGAATCCGAGCCGTTGAGCTCTATATCAAGCTGGGCAAGCGCGTCAGGCCCACCATCCGGCAGCTGGGCTATCCGACGAAGAATTCTTTGAAGGGTTGGTACAACGAGTACCAGCTCAAGCTCGACTTGTCCGCTGGCTACGCAGGCCGTGAACCGAAGTTCTCGCAGGCGCAGAAGGCCGCAGCCATCGAGCACTACCTCACCCATGACCG
>NZ_JACHKZ010000054.1 GCF_014207855.1 Comamonas odontotermitis
CAGCAGCGCGGTTTTACGTTGATCGAGGTGATGATCGTGGTGGCGGTGGTATCCATTCTGACTGCGATTGCGATGCCCAGCTATAACGAATACATTCGCCGTGGACACCGTGCGGATGCGAGGGCGGGGTTGCTGCAGGCTGCGCAATGGATGGAGCGTGCTGCTACTGCTGGAGGTGTCTATCCGACGAGGCTACCCAACGCACTCCGGTGGGTGGATAGCGAGGAAAAGCCGGATCCTGCCAAGCGCTACACCATTGATTTCGTACCTGGCAACTCCAATGCAGCCTTTGCGTTGCAGGCCGTTCCTAAGAACCCGGGTCCGCAGGCCAAGGACAAATGCGGTACCTACACCTTGAGCAATACCGGTGTGCAAGGGGCAAATGGCAAGGTGAGTGGTGATACAGGCTACGATGCCAGTTGCTGGGGCAAGTAAAACGCTTGGCTGCCTAAAATATCCGCTATCGACACGTCTGAAAAGTCTGGCAATGGATGGGGTTTCAACAGATTGCTCATTCACATCGCTTAGAAAACACAATAAGCCTGCATTGGTAATTCAAGAGGCTGTGGCAGATCCTGGGTAGTGCAAGAAGTTGATCCATGGCGTAACGCCATTGCAGGTCGGGCTTTGCCAGCGCATGCCCGGAAAACGTCAACCATCAAAAATCACCGCACTGCGCTCGCTGCGGAAATGGTGCGCCAGTTCACTTTCAGAGTGGTATCCGCTGGCCCTCTTCGTCGCAAAGTGTTCGATTGCTGAACCAAGGCAATGCGCCCGAGTGTTTGCCTTGTCTCGAAAATCTGGCTTTCAATCAAAGAACGCTCCCTGCAGTCAGCCTTGCCTGCTGCAAGCTTTCTCGCTTCTTCGCATTTCCTCTGCGCAATTTTTGGGCTGAATCCGTTTTTCATCAACGGATTAGTGCGTCTTATCGTGGGCGCAAGCCATACAGCCTCTTCTGAGATTTTTACCGCCAGGCATCCTCTGCAGGCTCCTCGCCGCATGGGCTGAACGCGGATCGCGCCAGACCACGGCAGCGAGTTCGGAAGATGTCTCTGGATCGACGCGCCTCGCACTTTCTGGGTATGGGTCGATTTATTGTTAAAAACTATTAATGTGGGTTGATGGATGGGTGACTTGGGTGCTCTTGTGCAAGGCCATACGGGCGGTGCGTCTCACTGGTGTAGGGAGGAGAAATACGGCAGGACAGCACCGCCCAAATGAGAGCAGCCCAGACACCATCTCCCGACTAACGCGGTAGATCTGCCGACGAAAGGTGCAAAAGACGGTGAAGTTAATTGATAATATAAATGTATCAATTACATTAATTTGAAAAACTATGTTGCAGCCAACGAGGCCGCGTACTCTGCGACAAGGCCTCTCACCCCTGAAGATGCGTGTATCCAACGGTACCCAGGACTGTAGAGCTCCTGCCGTTGTGGGTTTGCAGGCTGCTACATCAAACGCCAGTCGGGAAGTGTCCGCCCAAGCTGGAAATCTGCGCTTTGCAATGGGGAGCAGTACGTGATGTACGGCAAATACCAGAAGAGGAATTCCGGCTTTACGTTGGTCGAGCTGATGGTGACGGTCGCCATCATGGCCGTATTGGCGGCCTTGGCCGCGCCCAGCTTCATCGGGCTGATTGAGCGCTGGCGTGTGAGAGGGGCCGTTGAAAGCCTGCAGTCGACGCTGTACTACGCCCGGTCTGAAGCTATTAAGCGGGGCGGTGGCGTTGTTTTGCAAAAAAGTGCCAATGGCACCGATGGTTGCCAGCAGGCTGCTGCCGATCAGGAATGGGGTTGCGGTTGGAGTGTTAACGCAAGTGGCGCCATGTTGAGAGTTATGCCGCCACCTACCAAGGTGAATGTAACGCGTAAGCCGTCCAGTTCGTCCATGTCGTTTGACCGCTACGGAATGGCAGGCAGCAACAGCACGAGCAGCTTCGTCCTCTCTCCAGCGGGCTCTGGAGTCAGCTCGCCCGCTACCACCACATTGTGTATGTCAGCGGGGGGGCGGTTCAAAACAGTGTCAGGAGAGGTGGAATGTACAGATTAAAGCGTAACCATCGCCAGCATGGCATCACGTTGCTGGAATCATTGATTGCCATTCTTGTGGCTGCACTTGGCATTCTCGGCATTATTGGCGTGCAATTGCGCACGCTCTCTGATACCCAAAACACGGTGCGCCGTGAACAGGCTATTCGTCTGATCGAGGATTTGAGTGAGCGCATGAAGATTAATCCCAATGCACTGGGTAATCTCAATAGTTATGTTTCGAATTTTGCGAACGCTCCTTCGCCGGTTGCTTGCTCTGGTGGCTGTGATGCAGCAGCACAGGCCGCCTACGATCTGGCGCTTTGGAAGCAGGTGGTAAAGGATTCACTGCCACTTGGCCAGGCCAGTATTTTTATTGCGCCAGCAGAAAAGGACTCTGCCGCGGGCGTCCGGCGTCAATTGGGGGTGATGGTTGCATGGCGTGAAAATGAGCGGGCAGGACTTTCGGCTGACGATAAAAAACAAAATGATGCGACCCAGGTGCGTGCCGCCGATGGTTCCTTGAGCGCAGGTGCGGGCACGGATAAAACCACCAATGCATGTCCGGATGGCTATACCTGTCACTTGCAATATATCCCTGTGAGTGCGCGCTGCGCGCCTTACATCGTTGGCTCTTCTAAGCGCTATTTCTGCCCAGGTATCTAATATGTCAAAAATAGAAGCGATTATTGATCGCCATAAAGCTCATATTAATCAAAGATCTCAAAAGGGCTTGGGGCAGCGTGGTGTCAGCTTGATAGAGCTGATGGTTGGTATTGCAATAGGGTTGCTGGTTATTGCAGTGGCTGGTGGGGCCTTGATGGTATCAAGAGGTATATCTGGTACTGTCAGCGATGCCAATACGATACAGCAACAGGCCGCCTTTGCATTCCGAACCATTGGGCTGCAATTACGACAGGCTGGTTCTCTTTATCTTAATCTCAATCCGAAAAGTAATACAAATACTGCTATTGATTTGTATGCGGTGCCCGTAGCATTCGAGACTAAAGCGATATCTTCGGACGCAGATCGAAGTTTTACACCGAAGGTGGATACGGTTAGTGGCTCGGACAATGCACTGAATCTGGGTTATCGACGCTATAAAGAGACTGTTTATCCCGAAAAATCTTCCGATCCAGCAACCCAGTCATTGTCGCGAGATTGCCTGGGTGGTCCGGAGGATAAAGATACTGCCGATAACAATAGCTATATGAGGCTTGAGAGCAGATTTGCACTGGATGGCACGGATCTGCGCTGTACCGGCACTTCTGGAACCTCGCAGGTCATTGTCAACAACGTTGCCAATTTTCGCATTCGATATTTGCTGCAAGACAGTGCCTCAACCGGGTCGCCCAAAATCAGGTATGTCGACGCGACTGGTGTAGGAGCAAATTGGGGCAGAGTCACTGGAGTGGAGGTGTGCTTGGTATTGTTTGGCAATGAACGCATGAGTTTGCCGGAAAGCAACTACACCGACTGTGATGGCGCCACCAAGGTGGATATGTCGAGGGCAACCTCGACTGACATGAATGGTAATGCGCTGGGCACTGCTCGCGCGGGTCGAATTCATATGACATTTCGGAATGTTTACCAAATACGCAGCCAAGGGCTAGTTGGTAGCGTGCTGTAAGCAGGAAATGGGCATAAAAATGCAAAAACAATCTTTTATATACAGACGCATGCATCGCACGATGCACTCCAATCAACGCGGTGTTGCGTTGTTTGTTGTCATTGTCTTTGTGATGCTGTCAATGCTTCTGGCACTTTGGGCTTCACGTTCTGCACTGTTTGGCGAGATGGTCGTGGGTAACGATGCTGATTATCAGCGTGCATTCGAGGCTGCCCAGGCGCTATTACAGGATGCGGAACTTGACATCCGAGGTCAGAATGCTGACGGCACCAAATGCATAACAAATAGCAATGATGGCAATACGTGCCGTAGTAATACGCTAGACCAGATTCCTCTGGAGGGAAAGGATGTGGGATCGCTGCTGGCGAACTTGGATGAGCTGCCAATGAAATGCCGCAATGGCCTGTGCACCAAACGCAGTGGAAAGCAGAATTTCTGGAGCAATACCGATGCAAGCAAAGGCATCACATTGGCACAGATGACAGGAACCCAAGGCAGCCCGGCCACCACCATTGGCGCACGTTATGGCATGTTCACCGGGGCAAAACTGAAGGGGGCTGGTGATGAACCTGCCAATCCGATTTTGGCAGACCGCAGTGCGGCAGATCGGGGTGGGTGGTATTGGGTTGAAGTTCTGCCTTATGACGAAAGTAGCAAGACCTCAGGCCTGATCATGACTCAGACGACGAATTCTGATGGAACCACATCCGTTGGTGCTGCTAACAATTACTTGGCGCTCAACATGCTACCCAATGTGGTTTATCGCACGACGGCGCTTGCCTATGGCCGCAAACCCAATTCCATGGTGGTATTGCAGCAGACCTATGCGCGGCAAAAGCTCAAAGATTGAGAGCATGCGCGTTAAAAATATATCTTGATATTAATACTGATAGAGAGATGGGAATCATGAATATCGCAATCCCCCGTCATTTTCGGAAAAACCTATTCGCATTGGCTGTTGGTGCAGTTGTGGCACCGCATGCAGCTTGGGCGCTTGATTTGGCCAGTGGTCCTCCTGGTACCAAGGAGCCCTATGTTGCCCCCAATGTCATCATCTCGATTGATGATTCCGGCAGTATGGATTGGCAGATTACCAATACATCCGTAGGTTCGGCCACTATTACCGCGCCAGACTCCAATGGGGTATGGGATACCAGAGCTAAGCGCATCAATGTATTGAAGTACGCGCTCAAGCAGGTTTTTACTGATACTTCGCTGCTTCCCGATAAAAAAATCCGCCTGGCATGGCAGGCTATGTGGAATAACGGAAACTCGCCAGATGCGAAAAGCGTCGACAGTGCCACCATGAAGACGAATTCCATGCGTCCCTTGCAAGGGGACCTCACTACGGTGGGCACCCAACGAAAGAATTTTCTCAATTTTGTAGATTCTTTAAAACCTGTCAACGGCACACCTTCGCATCTTTTGTTCAGCCAGGCGGATGCATACATGAGGCGCAGCTTGAGTGCAAGCAGTCCGTGGTCAACCAATCCGGGCGGAACCGACGCTGCCAGCACCCAATATCTTGGGTGCCGCCGTAATTACCACATCATGTTTACCGATGGCCGATGGAATGGCACAGTTTCAGGTGGCTCTCAGGACGATAATAAAAAGGCAATCACACTGCCTGATGGCACGGTGTACGGAAGCACTACGACTGCAAGCAGGCCCAACAACCAACTGTATGCCGATACTTATAGTAATACCCTTGCCGATTGGGCTTTTTACAGTTGGTCCAACCCGTTGCAAACAAGTGGGTTGACTGGTTCGCCTCAACCGAATGCCGACTATAGAAAAGCTCCTACAACTGAAACTTTCGGCGTAGATACCAATAACAAAAATGCGACCTTGGATCGGTACTGGAATCCCCGTTATGATCCGGCCACCTGGCCGCATATGGTGACATACACCATTGGCATCAGTAATGACGCTACCACCTGGCCTGGCGCTAGTAATATCGTTGCGCCTACACAAAAAGTACCTTTTGGCTATGACGGGAGTTTTCTTGATCTGGTCACTGGTACAAAAAAATGGCCGGACATGAGTACAGGAGAAAATGTCCGAGCCTTGGATCTTTGGCATGCTGCTTTGAATGGGCGTGGTCGTTTTTACTCCGTAATGACCGGGCAGGATCTGGAAAAAGCTTTCCGTGAGATTATTGGGCAAATCAACACCAGTAATGAAGGAGAGACAACATCGACTGCAGCAAGCGGCTCTAATGCCTCCCGTTATGATGTAGGTACCTATACTGGTGTTTATGAGCCCCTGAATGCATGGAAGGGCTATGTAAAGGCCGAGACGGTGAATAAAGATGGCACCGTTACAGCAGGATGGAGTGGAAAAACCACCGCGCAGCTGCTCGATGCCGTTAATGTGAGCAACCGACTTATCCTCAGTTGGAGTGATCAGCTCGTCGCAGCGGGATCGGCCTCGGTAGAGAAGGGAGGCGTGGCCTTCAAATGGTCTACCAGTCAG
>NZ_JACHKZ010000055.1 GCF_014207855.1 Comamonas odontotermitis
CAGCGAGTTGGTCCAAGAGGGCTGGTGAGATCGAGAGATGCTTGCTGGTGGTGTTGGATAGGTCTTTAAAAATTAACAGCCGATAAGCGTGGGCGTTTGGTGGCGATTGCCATATGTTCTTCGGAGCAAAACAAGCGCTCACAAAAACAGTAATGAGGAAGGTTTTAACCTTCTTGATTCCGTCAAGTGAGTGAGTAGTCGAGAGACTTTAAATTCAAGATCGAACTATAGAGTTTGATCCTGGCTCAGATTGAACGCTGGCGGCATGCTTTACACATGCAAGTCGAACGGCAGCATGGGCTTCGGCCTGATGGCGAGTGGCGAACGGGTGAGTAATACATCGGAACGTGCCTGGTAGTGGGGGATAACTACTCGAAAGAGTAGCTAATACCGCATGAGATCTAAGGATGAAAGCAGGGGACCTTCGGGCCTTGTGCTACCAGAGCGGCCGATGGCAGATTAGGTAGTTGGTGGGATAAAAGCTTACCAAGCCGACGATCTGTAGCTGGTCTGAGAGGACGACCAGCCACACTGGGACTGAGACACGGCCCAGACTCCTACGGGAGGCAGCAGTGGGGAATTTTGGACAATGGGCGCAAGCCTGATCCAGCAATGCCGCGTGCAGGATGAAGGCCTTCGGGTTGTAAACTGCTTTTGTACGGAACGAAAAGCTTCTGGTTAATACCTGGGAGTCATGACGGTACCGTAAGAATAAGCACCGGCTAACTACGTGCCAGCAGCCGCGGTAATACGTAGGGTGCGAGCGTTAATCGGAATTACTGGGCGTAAAGCGTGCGCAGGCGGTTATGTAAGACAGAGGTGAAATCCCCGGGCTCAACCTGGGAACGGCCTTTGTGACTGCATGGCTAGAGTGCGGCAGAGGGGGATGGAATTCCGCGTGTAGCAGTGAAATGCGTAGATATGCGGAGGAACACCGATGGCGAAGGCAATCCCCTGGGCCTGCACTGACGCTCATGCACGAAAGCGTGGGGAGCAAACAGGATTAGATACCCTGGTAGTCCACGCCCTAAACGATGTCAACTGGTTGTTGGGAATTAACTTTCTCAGTAACGAAGCTAACGCGTGAAGTTGACCGCCTGGGGAGTACGGCCGCAAGGTTGAAACTCAAAGGAATTGACGGGGACCCGCACAAGCGGTGGATGATGTGGTTTAATTCGATGCAACGCGAAAAACCTTACCCACCTTTGACATGGCAGGAACTTTCCAGAGATGGATTGGTGCTCGAAAGAGAACCTGCACACAGGTGCTGCATGGCTGTCGTCAGCTCGTGTCGTGAGATGTTGGGTTAAGTCCCGCAACGAGCGCAACCCTTGCCATTAGTTGCTACGAAAGGGCACTCTAATGGGACTGCCGGTGACAAACCGGAGGAAGGTGGGGATGACGTCAAGTCCTCATGGCCCTTATAGGTGGGGCTACACACGTCATACAATGGCTGGTACAAAGGGTTGCCAACCCGCGAGGGGGAGCTAATCCCATAAAGCCAGTCGTAGTCCGGATCGCAGTCTGCAACTCGACTGCGTGAAGTCGGAATCGCTAGTAATCGTGGATCAGAATGTCACGGTGAATACGTTCCCGGGTCTTGTACACACCGCCCGTCACACCATGGGAGCGGGTCTCGCCAGAAGTAGGTAGCCTAACCGCAAGGAGGGCGCTTACCACGGCGGGGTTCGTGACTGGGGTGAAGTCGTAACAAGGTAGCCGTATCGGAAGGTGCGGCTGGATCACCTCCTTTCTGGAAAACAAGCAATTCAAATTGAACGCCCACACTTATCGGTTGTTGGAACACAAGCCAGGTGGCCATCGCAGTAGCGGGTGGTTGCATGGAATGGGTCTGTAGCTCAGCTGGTTAGAGCACTGTGTTGATAACGCAGGGGTCGTTGGTTCGAGCCCAACTAGACCCACCAAAAGCTTCCAACGGATTAGAGGTTGAGCTTATGCCGCTTTGGTTGATCAGTGAAATGCTGATTGACTAGAGCCAAGCAGTGCGAGGCGTCTGATGCGAAGCACACTGATGTGTGTGAGCAGCAGGCAACGAAGCAATGCGCAGGCTATAGGCAATCAGGGGGATTAGCTCAGCTGGGAGAGCACCTGCTTTGCAAGCAGGGGGTCGTCGGTTCGATCCCGTCATCCTCCACCAACATCAAGATAAAAATCTTATCAAGACTGACCCATCAAAGGTCATCAACACCAAAGCAGTTTGGAGACAGACTGTTTTGTTGTTGAGCGATATAGATCGCACAACACGGCTGTTCTTTAAAAATTCATAGAGTCGAAATCAGCGTTGTTAGCGGAAAGAGAAAATTCGTAAAGGTTTTATCTCACCGTGCCGCTAACAACAATTTGATTGCGTCAAAACGAATGAAACTTTGCGATGAGCAATTTTTATTCAGTAATGACGAATATTCTTCAAGAGTGTGGATCTGGGAGACCAGGTCTACAGCAAAGATATTCACATTACGGCATAACGCGCGAGGTGAGAGACCTCGCAAAGCAGTTGCTTGAGAGTGTAGCGATGTTCTCTAGAGATAGAGGTCAAAGTTATAGGGTCAAGTGACTAAGAGCATGTGGTGGATGCCTTGGCGATGATAGGCGAAGAAAGACGTGATAGCCTGCGAAAAGCTTCGGGGAGCTGGCAAATAAGCATTGATCCGGAGGTATCTGAATGGGGGAACCCACCTAGCAATAGGTATCACTGAGTGAATACATAGCTCAGTGAAGCGAACCTGGAGAACTGAAACATCTAAGTACCCAGAGGAAAAGACATCAACCGAGATTCCGATAGTAGTGGCGAGCGAATTCGGAGAAGCCTTGCAGTGATAGTCATTGTGTTAACAAAACGGAATGGAAAGTCCGGCCATAGTGGGTGATAGCCCCGTATGTGAAAGCACAGTGGTGGTACTAGGCTGCAGACAAGTAGGGCGGGGCACGAGAAACCCTGTCTGAACATGGGGGGACCATCCTCCAAGGCTAAATACTCATCATCGACCGATAGTGAACAAGTACCGTGAGGGAAAGGCGAAAAGAACCCCGGGAGGGGAGTGAAATAGATCCTGAAACCGCATGCTTACAAAAAGTCGGAGCCCTTAGGGGTGACGGCGTACCTTTTGTATAATGGGTCAGCGACTTACATTCAGTGGCAAGCTTAACCGAATAGGGAAGGCGTAGAGAAATCGAGTCCGAATAGGGCGACAAGTCGCTGGGTGTAGACCCGAAACCAAGTGATCTATCCATGGCCAGGATGAAGGTGCCGTAACAGGTACTGGAGGTCCGAACCCACTAGTGTTGCAAAACTAGGGGATGAGCTGTGGATAGGGGTGAAAGGCTAAACAAACTTGGAAATAGCTGGTTCTCTCCGAAAACTATTTAGGTAGTGCCTCAAGTATTACCTGCGGGGGTAGAGCACTGTTTAGGCTAGGGGGTCATGGCGACTTACCAAACCTATGCAAACTCCGAATACCGCAGAGTACAGCTTGGGAGACAGAGCACCGGGTGCTAACGTCCGGACTCAAGAGGGAAACAACCCAGACCGCCAGCTAAGGTCCCTAAAATTGGCTAAGTGGGAAACGAAGTGGGAAGGCTAAAACAGTCAGGATGTTGGCTTAGAAGCAGCCATCATTTAAAGAAAGCGTAATAGCTCACTGATCGAGTCGTCCTGCGCGGAAGATGTAACGGGGCTAAGCCAGTTACCGAAGCTGCGGATGTGCAATTTATTGCACGTGGTAGGAGAGCGTTCTGTAAGCCTGAGAAGGTGTCTGGTAACGGATGCTGGAGGTATCAGAAGTGCGAATGCTGACATGAGTAGCGTTAAAGCGGGTGAAAAGCCCGCTCGCCGTAAGCGCAAGGTTTTCTACGCAACGTTCATCGGCGTAGAGTGAGTCGGCCCCTAAGGTGAGGCAGAGATGCGTAACTGATGGGAAACAGGTCAATATTCCTGTACCGATGTGTAGTGCGATGTGGGGACGAAGAAGGTTAGCTCAGCCAACTGTTGGACATGTTGGTTCAAGCCTGTAGTCGTGCTCGGTAGGCAAATCCGCCGGGCTAAGATGAGGGGTGATAACGGGTCTGCTTGCAGACGAAGTGAGTGATACCCAGCTTCCAGGAAAAGCCACTAAGCTTCAGCTACACACGACCGTACCGCAAACCGACACTGGTGCGCGAGATGAGTATTCTAAGGCGCTTGAGAGAACTCAGGAGAAGGAACTCGGCAAATTGACACCGTAACTTCGGGAGAAGGTGTGCCGCAAGTAGGTGAAGTTGAACAAATGGAGCCCAAAGCGGTTGCAAAGAATAGGTGGCTGCGACTGTTTAATAAAAACACAGCACTCTGCAAACACGAAAGTGGACGTATAGGGTGTGACGCCTGCCCGGTGCTGGAAGATTAAATGATGGGGTGCAAGCTCTTGATTGAAGTCCCAGTAAACGGCGGCCGTAACTATAACGGTCCTAAGGTAGCGAAATTCCTTGTCGGGTAAGTTCCGACCTGCACGAATGGCGTAACGATGGCCACACTGTCTCCTCCTGAGACTCAGCGAAGTTGAAATGTTTGTGATGATGCAATCTCCCCGCGGAAAGACGGAAAGACCCCATGAACCTTTACTGTAGCTTTGTATTGGACTTTGAACAGATCTGTGTAGGATAGGTGGGAGGCTTTGAAGGGTGGATGCTAGTTCACCTGGAGCCGACGTTGAAATACCACCCTGGTGTGTTTGAGGTTCTAACCTTGGTCCATGATCTGGATCGGGGACAGTGCATGGTAGGCAGTTTGACTGGGGCGGTCTCCTCCCAAAGCGTAACGGAGGAGTTCGAAGGTACGCTAGTTACGGTCGGACATCGTGACGATAGTGCAATGGCATAAGCGTGCTTAACTGCGAGACTGACAAGTCGAGCAGATGCGAAAGCAGGACATAGTGATCCGGTGGTTCTGTATGGAAGGGCCATCGCTCAACGGATAAAAGGTACTCTGGGGATAACAGGCTGATACCGCCCAAGAGTTCATATCGACGGCGGTGTTTGGCACCTCGATGTCGGCTCATCTCATCCTGGGGCTGTAGTCGGTCCCAAGGGTATGGCTGTTCGCCATTTAAAGAGGTACGTGAGCTGGGTTTAAAACGTCGTGAGACAGTTTGGTCCCTATCTTCCGTGGGCGCTGCAGATTTGAGAGAGCCTGCTCCTAGTACGAGAGGACCGGAGTGGACACACCTCTGGTGTATCGGTTGTCACGCCAGTGGCATTGCCGAGTAGCTAAGTGTGGAAGAGATAACCGCTGAAAGCATCTAAGCGGGAAACTCGTCTCAAGATGAGATCTGCCGGGGGCTTGACCCCCCTAAAGAGTCGTTCTAGACCAGGACGTTGATAGGTTGGGTGTGGAAGCGCAGCAATGCGTTAAGCTAACCAATACTAATTGCTCGTGCGGCTTGACCCTATAACTTTGATGATCCCGCCCTTAGATGGGATACATGCAAAGAGACACTGCAACTGCAGTTATGCCCAAAGCGCAATCAAATTTAGCTGATAAGACTCTATGAATTCGCTGCGCTGCCTAACGAATCTGGCAGCAAAGCAACAAGTTATGCCTGATGACCATAGCAAGTTGGTCCCACTCCTTCCCATCCCGAACAGGACAGTGAAACGACTTCGCGCCGATGATAGTGCGGATTCCCGTGTGAAAGTAGGTCATCGTCAGGCTTTTAT
>NZ_JACHKZ010000056.1 GCF_014207855.1 Comamonas odontotermitis
TGGGTTGAGAGGGGTCTAACACGGTCGGTCTGCGCCAACAGCCGATAGCGGCTCTGGTCCCTCACCCCGACACCTGTAAACATACAAGCGGCTCTCAGCACAAACAAAAAGCCCGCCGTATTGGAACGGCGGGCTTTTTTGCAGAAGCGCTGATTTCAGGCGCGGGCTGAAGCGGAAGGGGCAGGGTGGCCTGCCAGCTCGGCCAGGTGTTCGGCAGAGATCGGCTCCAGCTCGGGCATGGCAGCAGGCATGCGGGGGGCGCCCTTGGCTTGCTCCAGCGAACTTTCGGCCTGCTTGATCCACTCTTCTACCGATTGGTGGTACTTGGCCAGGCTGGCGATGCCGATGCTGACGCTGATCTGCACATCGGGCCAGTCTCGCAGGCGGCGCGTCTGCACCTGGTTGTGGATGCGGTCGGCGATCTTGCTGGTCACATCCAGGTTCACGCCCGACAGAAGCACGCCAAACGAGTCGCCACCAAAGCGGCAGGTGGCATCGCCGGGGCGCACGCAGGTGCGTAGCGTGTTGGCAACAGCAATGATGACTTCGTCACCCGCTGTCTCGCCCTTGCGGCTGTTGATATCGCGGAAGTTGTCCACATCCACCACCAGCATGAAGGCAGGAATGTCTTTTTGCTTTGCGTAGTTGAATAGACGCGCTGCCAGATCGTTCCAGTAGGCGCGGCCAAAAAAGCCGGTCATCGCGTCAACCCGGCGCATCACCGTCAGCATCTGCTCCTTGTGCACCAGCGATTCCTGCAGTCGGCTGGTGATGATGCCTTGTGTCGTCAGGTAGAGCGCCAGGCCCAGCAGGCTGCCTACAACCGCAATGGTGCCGACACTGTACCGGATGGCAAACGACGTGAGCAGGCCGCAGACGGCCAGGCCTGCGATGGCTCCAGCCACCACGAGGACGGCATGGCGTGCACTTTGCAGCACGAAGGTGCTGTGCACCAGGATCATCAGCATGGCAACGCTGGCCAGCAGGTTGAAATGTGTCAACGCCATCCAGATACCGATGATGACGCCGTCCACAAAGGCAAGAATCACATCATTGCTGTCAGATTGCCTGCTGCGCTGAGACATCCATTGTGCCAATGCGGGCCACAGCAACGCTGGGGCCGCCACGGCCAGCCATGCGGGCCAAGCCGCATCCAGCTGCCACAAGGCCCCGGCGGCAGCCAACGCGCAGGCAAGCATCAGAACCATGCGGCCCCATTGGCCTTGCTGCAAGGTGCTGTCGTTGTTCATATGTTCCATGCGGACCCTCTCTTTCTCTCAACGAGTGAACTCGTGATGGTTATCTGACCGGAATTTCATAAACCAGTTACGAATTGATACCCGTGTGGCAAGTATGAAGCTTCACTCGCAAGGCGGCAAGTGTGTTGCGAGAAGTTACCTGTGGTATCCGACGGATGGGGCTCCAATGCCGTAATGGTCTTCTGCTGGTGCAGCGGCGGTTCCTGTCTGGCGAGCGAGAGCGCTGTTGAACGCTAAACCTGCTTTCATCAAGCAGTCATCTGCCCGTTGCCGCAAGGCATGGGCAGATGCTGAACGGAGTGCATTCTCAAAGTACTCGACTGCGCAGGAAGTACATACCTCTCCAGCTATTTATTCAAGAGCATATCGAGGGTCGGCCACGGTGGGGCATCGGCGCCATGGAACCGCTGGTATTGCTGCTGTACCCTGACTTTTGTTTGCATTACCTGTGGCGCACGCGCCGCGCCAATGCGGGCTCGGATGGGTGATTTGCCAGATGTGTGAAAGTCTCTAGCCTCATCCAGCAGATCGAAAACATGCGCAGCGCCGGTCACTGCACATGGGTCAGGTGGGGGCCCTTCTGGATGGGAATACGTGTTACAAATTTGCTGCGCTTGGTGGCGAAATAGGCTTTGACATTGCGCACATTGGCCTGCGAGGTGAACAGTCTGTGGGCGAGCGCCAGGTAGGCGGGCATGTCATGTGCGTACACCACCAGCACAAAATCCGGCCCGGGGCTCACGCGCCAGCATTGCTGCACATGCTCGCTGGCGATCACCAGCGCTTCGAACGCGTCCAAGGCCTCGGCGCCTTGCCGCTCCAGGCTCACCTCCACGAGCGCAGTCAGTCCAAAGCCCTGCAACCGTGCCAGTGCGTCGCTGGAGAGCAAGGCAACCTGCCCCTCGATCAATCCCAGTTCGCGCAAACGCTTGATGCGGCGCAGGCACGTGGGCGGCGAGACATGCACTTTTTCCGCCAGCGCCTGGTTGCTGATGGAGGCATCGTGCTGCAAGGCGTCCAGCAGTTGCAGGTCAATGATGTCGAGTTCTAACTCGTTCAAAATCTTATCCATTTAGAAATAATATTTCAAATCATTGAAATGTCGAAATTTAATTTCATATTTTTGGAAAAATAGACGAATAATTTTCTTTTGTGATCTCTACACTGCACCCATTGATCAAGGAGTGAAAACCCATGTGTGGCATTGTTGGAGCAGTTTCTACGCGCAATATCGTTCCGGTGCTGGTGCAAGGCCTGCAGCGGCTGGAGTACCGGGGCTATGACTCATGCGGTGTGGCGGTGCACGATGCCAGCCTGGAAGGCAACCAGGGCAGTGGCCTGCACCGTGCCCGCAGCACCGCCCGTGTGGCGGAGCTGATGGAGCAGGTGACCAAGGAACATCTGCAAGGCGCCACCGGCATTGCCCACACGCGCTGGGCCACCCATGGCGCGCCGGCCGTGCACAATGCGCACCCGCATTTCAGCGTGGGCCCGGGCGTGGGCGATGCCCATGCCGCAGGCCGCGTGGGCCTGGTGCACAACGGCATCATCGAAAACCATGAAGCCCTGCGGGCTGCCTTGCAGGCCAAGGGTTATGAGTTCCTCAGCCAGACCGATACCGAAGTCATCGCGCATCTGGTGGACAGCCACTACAACGGCGATCTGTTTGATGCTGTGCAGGCTGCCATCAAGGAGTTGCGCGGCGCCTATGCCATTGCTGTGATGCACAAGGATGAGCCGCACCGCGTGGTGGGCGCGCGGGCAGGCTCGCCGTTGATTCTGGGGGTGGGGCAGAACGAGAACTTTCTCGCCAGCGATGCCATGGCGCTGGCGGGTGTTACCGACCAGATCGTCTACCTCGCCGAAGGCGACATGGTGGATCTGCAGATTGGCCGTTACTGGATCGTGAACCAGGTGGGCAAAACCATGGAGGCGGGCGAGCGCCCTGTCAAGACCGTGCGCGCCCATAGCGGCGCGGTAGAGCTGGGCCCCTACCGCCATTACATGCAGAAAGAGATTTTCGAGCAGCCGCGCGCGATTGCCGAAACGCTGGAAGGTGTGGTGAGCGTGGTGCCCGAGCTGTTCGATGGCGCGGACGGCACCGCTGCATGGCGCGTGTTCAAGGAAATCGACAACGTGCTTATCCTGGCCTGCGGCACCAGCTATTACAGCGGCTGTGCAGCCAAATACTGGATCGAAGGCCTGGCTGGCATTCCCTGCAATGTGGAAGTGGCCAGCGAATACCGCTATCGCAAAAGCGTGCCCAATCCCCGGTCGCTGGTTGTCACCATCAGCCAGTCGGGCGAGACTGCAGACACTCTGGCTGCCTTGCGGCATGCACAAGGCCTGGGCATGACCAATACCTTGACCATTTGCAACGTGGCCACCAGCGCCATGGTGCGCGAATGCAAGCTGGCCTACATCACCCGCGCAGGGGTGGAGATCGGCGTTGCCTCCACCAAGGCGTTCACCACGCAATTGGCGGGACTGTTCCTGTTGACGCTGGCTTTGGGCCAGGCCAAGGGCAAGATCACCGAGAGCGAGTCCGATCATTACCTGGAGCAGATGCGGCATTTGCCGGTAGCGCTGCAGGCCGTGCTGGCGCTGGAGCCGCAGGTGGTGAGCTGGGCCGAAGACTTTGCGCGCAAGAACAACGCGCTCTTCTTGGGCCGTGGCATCCACTACCCGATTGCGCTGGAAGGCGCGCTCAAGCTCAAGGAAATCAGCTACATCCATGCCGAAGCCTACCCGGCCGGTGAGCTCAAGCATGGCCCCTTGGCCCTGGTGGACAGCGAGATGCCGGTGGTGACCGTCGCCCCGAATGACGAGTTGCTGGAAAAGCTCAAGAGCAATATGCAGGAAGTGCGCGCGCGAGGCGGTGTGCTCTATGTGCTGGCCGATGCCAACACCGACATCGAAAACGCGCCGGGCATCCATGTGATTCGCATGCCCGAGCACTATGGCGCGCTCAGCCCCATCCTGCATGTGGTGCCGCTGCAATTGCTCTCGTACCACACGGCGCTGGCACGCGGCACGGACGTCGACAAGCCGCGAAACCTGGCCAAGAGCGTCACTGTCGAGTGATGAAAGCGCCCGCCGTGCCGTGGCATGGCCGTGCATGGTGGGCATCCTTGGTTTCACGGTGCGCCGCAAAACGCGCGCGCCCGTAGGTCTTGCCGCCTCCCATCATCCCTGCCATGCGTGCATGGCGCTTCTGCGGCTTGCGCGTTCCGCAATGCCCAAAGCCGTGAGAGCCTTATTCAGACTGTGGATTTTCTGCGGTGGAAATTTTGAGGAATATTCCTCATAAATAAATGCTTTCGACAGGCTGTTTTTGATATTGAATTTTTATTTTTCAGCGATCCAATTTTCCCGTAGGGCAGTATTTTGCAAAACGGACAAAACTGAGCCTGTCACCTTATTGCGGGTATCCTTGCGCCACGCGAGATGAAGTTCTGCGTGTATTGCAATTTCATCTCTCAAAGGGCTTTGTTGCACAAATCCGGGCCGCAGCGGTAGTAGGCTCGGATGATGAGTGAGACGAACTGGGGTCGGCGCAAGTACCGCACCACAAAC
>NZ_JACHKZ010000057.1 GCF_014207855.1 Comamonas odontotermitis
CCTCACCTCCAGTGCCGCGAGCGCGGATGTGTATTGCTCCAGTTCTTCTATGAAAAACGGCCAGTGACCGTTTTCCGTGTAGTCACCGCCCAATACTTGCTTTGCCATTGAGAGGATCTTTTGTCTATCAATCATCGGAGTCTCCGTTAAAGCTTGGTGCACAGTCTGAGCACATGCAGTGGCGTGTTGGAGGATGTGGCTCCGTATGATTGGATGCGCACCTGTGGGCCTTGGCGGCTTGCCAGGTGAGCCAGCGTCGCTGGGTGTCCGTTGCCACATAGTCACCATGTTCGTTCCGGGAGATCCAGCCAATGCCGCGCACATAGATACCGTTTTCGGTGAGAACGTGCTTCTCAAACGCCTCACGGCTTGGGTCAGGGGTTGTCATTGGTGGTTCCTTCTATCCTGGCGATGGTTGCGCGCGCTTCTTCATGCCATGGCCTTGCCACATGTTTCTCAAGCTCCGCCGTCTTCAATGCTGATTTGAGAATCGATAGCAATTCAGGCGAAGCTGCTATCAAGCGAGCATTTGCTTCGAACATTTCGGCATAGGCCAGAGCTCCGCGTTTGCTTTCACCGTGAACGCAAGCTATGGCCTGTCTACCGCCTATGGTGCGTTTCCCGTCCACTGTGTGCTCCGAGGAAATATGCCACCATGGCCCGTTTAGTCGCTCAGCCTTCGTCCAAGGGCCTGGCGTATGTAAATTACTCATTGGTGGCTCCTATTCCGTGTGCGGCTTCAACTCGCCCGCATACCTCTGCGAACTCGGTAATATCAACCGGCTCTTGTCCGTACATTTCAATGAACAGCTCCGCAATCTGCTCAGCCGTCAGCGGCTCCCGCTCAGGTGGGGGAGGGGCGGCTGAGAGGGCATCGCGTGCCACGATCTGAGCATCGCCTGCAAAGTGCTTGTTGCGCGGGTCGGCTAATCGCTCAAGCGCAATTCGCCACCCATCCGGCACAGCCTGCCGTGCTGATAGCTGGGCCTTGAGCTGCTGTATCTCGGCGTGCTGGCGGCGTAGCTCAGCGGCGGCAGAGCGCTCCAGGGCAACCACAGCGGGGTTGCAGCCTTCGCATTCGTCGATTTCTGCGTTGCCGATCAGACTGTCTGCCAGCCGCAGCGCTTCGGGCTGTGCTTCTGTCTTGTCGTCGGGCATGGTGCTCTAGTCCTTAAAAATCCAAATCAGCACTGCTGCAACGCAGATGGGGCCGACGATGTAGTTGCCGATGGCTTGAATTACTTCGGGGGTCATGGTGCCTCCTTGGGGGCGGGCTGAATAGGCACAAGAATGCGCGCCTGGATGCAGCGGGGAGTGTTTACAGGAAACATGACGCCAATGTTCTTGGCAACATGCTCACACTGGCTCACTTCCTTGAAGTAGATTGGTTGCATGAAGCTACTGCCACTGCTGACGCCGCCAGTTGCGATCAGAATCCACACAAGCATTTCGGCCATCTCAATCCTCCTTCTTGGCCTGGGCGCGTTGCGGCGTCATGCGAAGTGCCCACCAGTCGCGGTCTGGAGACTCTGCGTTATCTGCTTCCATGGCTACCATCAGGGCGATAAGCGCCATGCGGGTGCGACTTGAGCGGCCTCCGCCCATGCCTGGGCAGCAGAATTCAATCGACCCGCCCTGGGTTTCATCCCAAACCGACACATAGACATCGTTGTCAGAATCCAGGCCCACGCGAAGATGGGCCTCGGGGCTCATGTCGCCGAGACGGCCTACGTCGCGGGCCTTGGGCCACTTGATTGGGGTGTCGTCAAATGTCATTGGTTGCTGTCCTTCTGTGGTTTGATTCGCCTGCGGCAGCGCTTCTCCAGGTCTTGCTGCCACTCGCGCAGCTCGGTTGATGGGTCGCGGTAGACACGGCAGGTCGGGTCTTTCACGTTGACGCAGGTCACGTATGTGAAATTTGGGCCAAGCTCGCGCGCCCATGCTTCGCACTGCTTGAGCGGCATGGTGTTGCCAGCAGCTCCGATCAGACCGTTGAAGATGAAAGCAAGCATCCAGATGTCATCCATGGGACTGGCCCTCCTGCGCCTGGGCGCGCTGGGCGGCTTCATTCGTCAGGTGGTCGCGCAAAACCTTGTCGCGCAGAATGAAAATGATGTGTCCACCTTGTCTTTTGGCTGTTCGCACAAGCAGGTTGCGGTTTTCAAGGTGCCGAAGCTGGATTAGAGCTGCACGCGGACTTAGCCCGGGCATCAAGCCTGAATGGAGATGCAGTCGCACCTTTGCTGCTTGTTCGATCAGAACTTCCCAAAGCTCAGGCCCAAACCAGTATTTGGCATGGCCCACAGGGTCATCCTGGCGGATTGGCGGTAAGTGGATAGGGCTGCTCATGCTGCACCATCCTTTCCGGTAGCGGCATTGCCGCCTTCCTGGGCTGCAGCCATGGCGGCGCGGCGCTCCAGGTCTCGGTCGGCATAGGTTTTCAGAGGCAGAGATGGGTTTTGGTGCCAAAAGTGCTCGTGAACCCAATAGCCAAACATAGTCACCTTGTACCGGCCAAAGCCGCAGTTCTCTACAACGCCCAGGTTAGCCAGCCGCTTTACAGCTTCTTTCCCGATGTCGAAACTATCGTCGTCCTCTACTGTTTTGATGAAGCGGCGCAGCAGGTGCTGGTCAGCTTCCTGCAGGTACGCAATGGGCGCATCAGCGGGCTGGGCCTGGGGCAGCGGCGAGTGCTTGGGCTTGGCTGCTTGCTTTGCCCGGATAGCATCCACCTTGGTCCAGATGCGGGCCAGTTCCGTTTCGCCCGCCTGGTGCATGTCCAGGCCGTTGGCCAGACACAGCGCGGCCAGGGTGACCATCACGCCGCCTGCCTCCTGGACTGGCTCACCTATTGGGCGGCCGAACACGTAGTCCACCAGCTGATGGGCTTCGCTGGCAGTGCAGCCGCAGGATTGCACCAGCTCCAGCGCCTCTTCAAGAAAGCGGTGGTTCCGTTCCTCGCGGTCTCCAGCGATCACCTCGCCGAAGCACTCCATGAGCCAGGGTTGCACGCGCTGCTGGAATGAGGGCTGGGCCTGGGGTGCTGTGGGCGCGGAGATGGTGTCAACAATTCGGCGTGCGATGAACCCCTCCCAATGCTCATTCTTTGGTGGAGTCTCGTCACCGCAAAGGATGCTGTAGACGGCTTGAACGCGAGGATCCTCAAACTCGACTGGGGGCGGTGTGATTTCGAGCACGTCGCGAGCATCGGAAACTGCATTACTCAGCGGCTCCAGGTAGCCTTCCAGTGCTTCTGGAATCTCTGCGCAAGCATCAACGATCTTTTGCAAAGCCTCTTTCAGCTTGGCCGCGAGCGAATCAGGCACAGCCACTGCTGCGGGCGCCTGTGCTGCCACCGCCTGGGCATCTGCGCGAACATATTCAATGCCGTGGCCAGTTGCGTTGTTAGGGCTCCATGTCACTTCGCCTAGTTCTGCGAAATTGACCTGCTCGGCTTCTTCAACACCCAGATCCAGCCAGATTCGCTCTGGTGCGGTGCGTGCTGCAAGGGGAAGATCGGCAGTCTTGAGGGGAGCGGAGGATGGGGTAGGTTCAGCCATGGTGGGCTCCATAAATGGAAATGCCCGCTCAGGGCGGGCTAGGGTGAGACGGGCGGGGGTTAGGCTGGGATGACAGCAATGACGGTGTTCACGCCGGTTCCGCTTGCCTTGAACGAGTTTTCTGGCAGCGCCTCAATATGGCCGCCCCGATCCTGTACAAATTGGTTGAAAGTCTTTGTTCTGGCATCGGTGCGGAATGTGACACCTGCAGCCATGACCGAAACCAACAGACCGCCCGGCTTGAGAAACTGATGCGCGTGCATCACATGCTTAATGTCCGCCTGCTTCAAGAACGGCGGATTCATTACCACGCGGTCATAGACAGGGAGTGGATCAACGGTCAAGAAATCTGCGACTGTGGTTTTCCCGAGTTCGTGAGGTGCATTCATGGCTAAGGAGAAGGCATTTCCCTGCTGAATCTCATAGCAATCAACCACTGCGCCTTCTGCAGCACAAGCCCAGGCTATTGCACCTTGTCCCGCACTCGGCTCCAGCACATGCATACCTTGTTTGATCTTGGACAACTCCAGCAGCCGCGCAACGACAGCGGGAGGCGACGGGAAGAAGTTGAATTCATCCTTGGGGATGTCGATGGACCCGGTAAGAAGAACTTGCTCGATCCGCTCTGACGCATCGCCGTCAAACACATGGGCCTTGGCCTTCTTGTTCCACTTGCCTCCAGCCGCTTCGAGGACCTTATTTGTCTTCGTGTAGAGGGCTCGGTCAAGCTGGCCGGCCAGGAGAACATTGGAGCCATCAACTTGCGCAGCGCTGAGAACTGCCAGAACGTCAGTAGATACTTGCATTGGAAATCCTTTGGGGCTATGCCCAGTAAAGAAGAAGCCCACCCTTGATTGCTCAGGGCGGGCTGTGAATAGGTGCCCACTGGGGGCGGTAGACTAGCGGGCTATGACTCTCTACGACTCGATGCTTGGTGCTCTACGTGAGCACTGGAAAGCCAATGACAATGCCTATCCGCAGTGCTTTGAACTGACCAAAATTGCCCTGGATGACTTGAATGCAGGTCGAGCTCTGGTCAGGAAGACTGTTGGACTGAAGCCACTAGAAGGCAATGACTTCCACGAGTTCCACGGCGTCAAGCTCGTAGTCGGAGAGAGCAATGCGCTAGTTGCCAAGGATGGGACGCGGGTTCTTTTGGTCAGCT
>NZ_JACHKZ010000058.1 GCF_014207855.1 Comamonas odontotermitis
CCGAGCTGGGCACGCCCCAAACGGTGGCCGTGGCATAACTACGTCTGGGGTTTGGGGAGACTCAGTCTCAAACCGATTTATGCAACAAAGCCATGTATCGGCAGAACTGACGGGATAAGCTGGACGATGCCGGACATTCTAGGCATGGTTTACTCAGTAAAGTGTCTTACAGCCTTGGGTGGCGATTGCTTGAACGTGAAAAAAACCGTTATACAACTCCATGAAACCCGGCACACCTGTTTTGCGTTCCATTCGACTGTTGGACCAGGTTCGCAAGCGCATTGGCTACCTTCACTATAGCCTCAATACCGAAAAGGCTTACCTGTACTGGGTGCGCTTTTTCAACCGCTGACATGGTCGTTCCGGTAGTACACGGCACAGCGATGCGTCTACCGCAATGATGAACGCATGTGCCAAGGGGCTGCAAGCGGAAAACGCGATGGACACCAGAGATTTTTGGGTATGACAGACCGCTTTCGGTTGATGAATGAATGTCTCTTGTGGGTCGTTCTGAGACAGTCGCCTACCGGCCAAGAACGGCCGGTGGCATACCTTACTGCCCACTCACATGCTGGAGAATAGCAATCGCGTTACTGCTGTGCTAGGAAGCAGGCACCCCGATACGCGAGCTTAGCCGGAGAAGTCGCTGTCAGTCCGGTCCACGAACTGGTACTACCTTCTATCCTTGTATGATCCATGGAGCTCAACGAAGCCGTCGTTTGTCGATAACGCGTGAAGATTGGAAATAGCCCATGCCCGCCTCACCTTGCCGTGCATTAGATGCTGCTGCTGTGGTCACCAAGGCCACCTTATGCGCTGCGGAGCAACTGGGTCTGAGCAATCTCGAGTTGGGGGCTGTACTCGGCATCAGTGAAGCATCGGTATCGAGGCTGAAAGCCCGGTCTCGAACGATCACTGTCAAAGCCAAGGAAGGGGAACTGGCGCTTATGCTGATTCGGGTCTTCCGCTCGCTCGACCCACTGGTGGGCCGGAGCGAGGCCAAGCGCTTGGCATGGATGGAGAGTTACAACAAAGCATTGCAGGGCATTCCGAACCAACTCATCCGTAAAGTGGACGGACTTGCTCGAACGCTGGTCTATCTGGAAGGGATGCGGATTGCAAGATGAACGCTACGCCTTAGCTGGATTTCACTAGGTCGCAGACGGATACGGCAAGTCTCCAGATGGAGGGTGGACGAGCTCAACATCCGGGGCTCCTTCCTCAATCAATTCACCGAACTGGGAGCACCCCAGGCGGTGGCCGTGGCATAACTACGCCTGTGGTTTTGGGAAGCTCGACCTCAGAATGATTTATGTGACAGAGCCCTTTACCGCTCAAATCATTGCCGAGTATGCGGTCCCGATTTCTCCGAGCATCTGCTCCCGAAGTAATCGGTACGTTTTGCCTCATGCATGAAGCCGTAAAGTCACTCATTTGCGTCGTTCTATTGTTGGCGTTTCTGTGCAACGAACTTACTAAACCCAAAGAAACCTCATTGACAAAGAATCTGACTTATGAAATCTTCGAAACAATTAATTAAATAAATTTACCTGTCAGAGGCAGAGCTTTGACAGTTGGAGGAACTGTCAATGCTTGGAAGCCAGACCATCCCTATCAATCAAATTCTTGGCCGGTTTTTTCAAAGAAGTGAGCGCTCAATTTCCACGTGGATTTTGCAGCTCTTGGCAATTGCCATTGCGCTTTACGCATGCTTTCCTTCCCATACATTTGCACAAGCCACTGGAAGTCAGCGCTACACCTTGTATATCGATACGGATGGTGGCGCAAATAGTGGCCCTACCGGCTGCTCCGCTACGGTTCAGGATGCCTCGGGCTCCCAAACCCTCTCCGGTATCGACTACCAGGTCCATATCGACACCACCCAGGACACTACGGGTGCAACCGTCAACGCGGTTACCCTTGCCACCTGCAGCAACAATGCCTGGGGCAGCCCCGCTCCGGTAGAGTCCGGCGCCCGCAAGCTCGCCAGCACAACAGCTGCGGGAAAAATCACCGAGCACATTGAAGCGGCCATTCCCATGGCGCAACTGGGCGTCAAGCCAGGCCAGTACCTGACGCTCAACGTGGGTGCCTCGGGCGATTACCTCATCAGTCCGGTTAGTGGGCAGGGGAATGGCTCCATCGGTCTCACGGTACCAAACCCTCAAGCCAGCAGCGCCACGCCAGTGCCACTGATGAGCGCAGCACTCATTGCTGCACTTGCCGCCGCCATGGCTGTGGCTGGATGGTGGGGCATCAAAACAGGCCGCATCAAAGACAATGCTGTTGTGGCGATCTGCACCATCGTGCTGGCATCTTCTGCCTTGGTCACCGGCGTTGTCAGCGCGGCCAATGCACTCTCCAAACTCAGCATCCACGACACCAGCATTGCGGACTGGGCCGGTATATCGGCACTTGCCACTGACCCCGAAGGTGACAATGTTCTCAACACCCCGGATCTGATGGCCCTCTACGGCGCCTTCAGCGATGGACAGCTCTTCATCCGAATTGACGCCAATGCAGGGCGCACGGATAGCGGCGGGCCTGTGGTCTCCGGTAACCGTGACCTGTCTCCATTCGAGAAAGCCTCCGACCTGCCACGCTTTGTGAGCGTTCCCGGCCTGACCGCGCAAGTCCATGCTGACTGGAAGTACCAGGTTCGGGCTGTGGACAGCCAAGGCACTCCCGTCGCTGTTGAAGTCGTCGGTGCCAGTACCCCTGCGGGTGTGACGATCTCGGGGGCGGCGCCTGAACAAATGGTACGTTGGGCACCTTCCACCACAGGTATGCACCGCATCACCCTGCTTGCGCGCGACGGGAATGGCAAGACACAAACCCAGCAATTCCTCTTGGGGGTCAATGACGACGGCAAGCTTCCGCCAGACCCCAAGACACGCGCCACGCCACTTCCGCCCAATGTGCTGACATCTTTTAAAGACAGCACCAAATTCCTCTATGACGATACAGACCCCATTCAAAAGGACGTCGCTGCAGGAACCATAGACCCCATCCGGGCAGCGGTCCTGCGCGGCAGAATATTGGACAAGAATGGCAACCCCCTGGCTGGGGCGACTATCAAAATCCAGGGCCATCCAGAGTACGGCTACACGCAAACCCGCGTTGATGGCTGGTTTGACATGGCTGTCAATGGAGGTGGGTGGCTCACCGTGCATGTTGAAAAGACGGGCTATCTCTCTGCTCAGCGCAAAGTGAACACGCCGTGGCGCGATTGGGCCTTTGCCGATGATGTGGTGCTTATCCCCTTTGATAACCAGTACAGCCAGATTGACCTCACCCGTAACGAGTTGCAGACCTATTGGGGAGGGGAGAACACGGACTACCGAGGCGCACGCCGCACGACCATCGTCTTTCCCGCTGGCACCAAGGCCGTGGCAGAAATGGCGGATGGCTCAACCCAGAATCTGGAGCAACTCACTGTTCGCGTTTCCGAATACACCATTGGTGAAAACGGCCCACAAACCATGCCAGGTGTAGCCCACCACCGTGGGCTACACCTGGGCCGCCAACTTCTCTGCAGATGAGGCACAGGCGCTTGGCGCCAAGCATGTCCGCTTCAACCAGCCAGTCTATACATACACCAATAACTTCATTCAAGCCCCTGTCGGTACAGCGGTTCCGGCGGGCTGGTATGACTTTGAGCGTACAGCGTGGATTGGCTCGGATAACGGACGTGTAGTCCAGATTCTGTCCATTGATGCTGGCCAGGCAGTACTTCGAATCACCGAGGCTGATCGTGCCGCCACCAGCGCCGAACTTGCGCAGCTTGGCATTACTGCTGAAGAGCTGAAAGCGCTTGCGCAAATGTATCCAGTGGGCACGCAGTTGTGGCGTACTCCCATGACACATTTCACACCATGGGATTGCAACTGGCCCTGGGGGCCGCCAGGGGATGCGCCTCCGCCTCCAGGTGATGACGGTCCACCGCCCACTACCCCACCCGATGACAGTCCACCAGATCCGAACAACCCAGACAATGAAGAGCCCCCTTTTGGAGAGGAAGTAGACATTGAATGCGGATGCGATATCTATGTAAAGCAACGCGTCGTGGGGCAAACTGTTCCTTTGCGTGGGACGCCTTTTAACTTGTACTACCGCAGGGCTTTGTTGCATAAATCGGTTTGAGACTGAGTCTCCCCAAACCCCAGACGTAGTTATGCCACGGCCACCGTTTGGGGCGTGCCCAGCTCGGT
>NZ_JACHKZ010000059.1 GCF_014207855.1 Comamonas odontotermitis
TCCATTCACCATAGGCCAGTTTGACCGATGGCCAGTCTTTGGCGGTGGGCTGGCGTTCGCCGCGTGTGATGAGCCAATGTGCGCATTGCGCCACACCTGCGTGGGTCAGCCATAGCACGGGCTGGCCTGTGGCCTGTGATTGCGAGCGTGCAGCGGTCAAAGCACGGTTCACGCGGGCCATCATCGCGGCCAGCGATTCGCCGCCGCCCGGCGCGTGGTTCCAGAAATCGGCGGTCCAGGCGTTCATTTCGGCGCGTGCAATGGCGTCCCAGCGCAGGCCTTCCCAGTTGCCAAAATCCATTTCGGCCAGATCGGGGTTGGGTTTCAGTGTGAAAACAGGCTCAATTGCTTGTAGATTGAGCGCAAGATGCTCGCATCTTTGCAGCGGAGAGTGCCACACCTCACCCGGCTCCAATCCTTCTGCCCGCCAGGCCTGCTGTAGCGCAACAGCAGCAGCCGTCGTGGCGTTGTCATCAGCCGCGAGGTTACTGCGGCCATAGCAGACCCCCGGAGCCACGAGTGGTTGTGCATGGCGTTGCAGCCATAAGACGGGGGGCGACAGGCGTTGGGGCAAATTCACATGCAGTCCAGATCCATATGCAATGAGAACGATGAAGGCATTGCAGTTGATAAGCGCCGTTTTTAAAAATGCCAGGCTGTTATCGCAACAACCCGCGATTGTTGACCACTTCTCCCGTCCCAGTGTCGAGCCATCTCGCCCACCGCTATCGCCCGACCATGGAGCGCCTTGCCAACATGGAATGCACTCTTTACCAGTGATGGGAGAGTCATGCGTGCTTACAGGCGCGCCTCCTGAGAAGCCATTGCGCACGGCCTTCAGCGATGGGTTATGCGCAAACGGAATGTGATCGATGGAGGAGTGTAGACGTTGCCACGCATCGAAAAACGCTCAACTGGAAATCAGCACCGTTCATCTGCCTCGGTCGTGCATGGCGCAGATTGATAGCTAAAATTTTCTAAAAATATGATTCTTATAGCGTTCATCGAAATATAGAGACAAATGATAGGTGAGAGCCGTGGCTGCTAAAGAGGAGCGGCGCTGCTCCAAATTTTTCAGCGGGTTATGGGAGGGAGTCTGGTGAGAAGAAGAGCTTTTTCAAAGCGTGTAATCGGTTTCACGCTGATTGAAATCATGATTGTGGTCGCAATCATTGGAATTTTGGCAGCGATAGCACTGCCAGGTTACAGCGACTATGTGTTGCGCGGCAGACTTCCGGAAGGAACCAGCGGGCTCGATACCATGCGCATGGACCTGGAGCGCTACTACCAGGACAACCGCACCTATGCGAGCACTGCAACCGCTACATCGCCATGCGCGGGTACGCGCTCGCTGCAGTATTTTGATATCAGCTGTCCTGATGAGCTGACGAATAGCAAGTACACAGCACAGGCCGTGGGGAAGGGGCCTGTCGCGGGCTTCACTTATACGATCAATTCCCTTAACGAGCGCCACACGACGGCTGCAGGCCCCGGCTACAGCACTTGCAATAACGCCAATGGCTGGATGATGCGCAAGGGGCAAGCATGCTAGCGCTTGCTTATCCTGTCCGCAAAGTGCCCCGGCATGCAGGCTTCACGATGGTGGAGTTGATGGTGACCCTGGCCGTCATGGCAGTCCTTGCGGCCTTAGCGCTTCCATCGTTCCAGGTTTTCATGGCAGAGAACCGCGCCAGTGGCAAAACCGTGGAGCTGGTAGCGGCCCTCAAAACGGCGCAATCCGAAGCACTGCGCCGCAGCCGCCAAGTGCTGTTCACCTTTACTGACAGCCCCATGCCCAGTACGGCGTTGACAGGGGCTGTCAATGGCAAATCCTGGGCAACCGTGGTGCTCCCGCTGGCGGATGCGTCCAGCAGCGTCACGCCTGAGGTGGTCAATGTAGGCGGCTACAGCGAAGGCACTGCCGATGTCGTGGTGAGCGCAAGCACCACGGCCATGTGCTTTATGCCTGATGGCTCCATCAAGGCGAATACCACAACGGGTGTAACCGGCGCAGATTGTGCCGTTAACGCCTCCTCTGGCGCTCAATTCTTGATCCAGCCGTCGCTTGGTACCAAGCGCTGGCAAGTCAGTGTCTCCCCCACAGGAAAAGTCACCAGTTGTCTGGGTACTGTGGGTGGCAGTGGCATCTTTACCTGTTCTTGATTGCACCTATGCGTTCATATCCTGTACGTAATCAAAAGGCCAGTCGTGGCTTCATGTTGATCGAGGTCCTGATTTCCCTGCTGATTTTTTCACTGGGGGTGATCGGCCTGATGGGCATGCAGGCGCGGGCCATACAGGCTGGCACCGATGCGCAAGACCGCGATATCGCGGCCAGGCTCGCCAACCAGCTGTCCAGCCAGATGCAGATTGGCAGAACCACGGACCTGAGTGCAGCCAATCTCACTGCCTGGAAGGATCTGGTTGCCGCAGAGTTGCCCAATGGAGAGGGCGATGTGACGCAAGTCACCACAGGAACCAATGCAAAGATCGTGGTGACATGGCAGGCTCCTGCGTATGCAACCACACCGCCCGCCGCCAAAAGTCAGTTTGAAACCCAAGTGGTGTTAGCCCAATGAGCCATTACCCCCCCTCATTAGGCGGCAAGCGCACTCACTTGCAGCATGGCATGACCTTGATCGAGCTGATGGTGGCACTCACCGTTGGCTTGTTGCTGGCCTTGGCGGTGACCACGGTGATCGCGGTCACCTTGCGCCAGCAAAAGGTCTCGGCCTCGGTGGGTGAGCGCGACCAGGCTGGCACCTATGCCATGGCTCAGCTGGACAAGTACATCCGCAGCGCGGGCTCCGGTTTTTCCAATACCTCTGCGCTTGGCATGCTGGGCTGCACGCTGCATGCTGGTAAAGGAAGCACAACGCTGCTGCCCGCAGCGAGCCTGGCTGCTCCCTTTGCCAGTGTGAGCAGTTTGAAAGCACCTCTTGCAGCGCCGGTGTTAGTGGAGAAGGGCGTGGGAGCCAATGGCTCGGATGTTCTTTTTGTCATGGCAGCGCATGGCGCCGCAGCCGATGTGCCTCGCGCCGTGTTGCCTGCCGGCTCTGCCGTACCTACCTTGGCCTTCAATAATGTCATCGACCTGGCTCCCAAGGACCTGGTTCTTGTGGCCGCCAGCGGGCAATCCGATTGCTACGTCTCCCAAATCAATACCACCGCAAGCACTTCGGCTACGGTGGTTTTGGGAGGGGCTTACTACGCAGCCTCCCAGGTGACGGCTGTGCAGGCAATTGTGGACTCCAAGGACGCCTATCTGGCAGCGCTGGGTAACAGTACCGGCGGCTATCCAATGGCAAGGTTGTTTGGAGTGGGCAGTGGCGATGCGCTTTACCAATACGACGTATTGCAGTTGTCCGGCTCTGCTGTGGGCACCATTGCGGAAGACGTCTCTCACCTGTTTGCCTTGTATGGCGTCGATACCGATAAAGACGGCAAGGTCGACGCCTGGGTGAGCCCGGGTGCAGCGGGATGGACCGTTGCAGACCTCAAGGCTGCCTCTTCAAAGATCAATCAGATCCTGGCGATTCGCGTGGCGGTCGTCACCCACTCCCATGGTGTCAAGCAGGCCGGTATCAGCCCGGCAACGCTTTACGCATTTGAGGATTTGGGTTCGCTCAAGCAGACGATTACCTTGACCTCAGCGCAACGGGCTGATCGTTTCAAGGTGACCGAAAGCATTATTCCTTTGCGCAACAATTTGCTCGTCCAGTGATGAAGGCCTCTCATATTTTCAACAGCGCGCCCAGAGCGCCTGCTTTGCGGTGGGGCACCTCTCGCCATCCCTTATCGGGTTCTCTGGCGATTCGGCAAAGAGGGTTCTCGCTATTTCTGACGCTGATCGCATTGGTCGCCTTGCTGGTTGCAGCAGTGGCCATCATGCGTTCCAACCAGATGGGGCTGTTTTCCAGCGGAAATCTGGCATTCAAGCAGGATTCTGTGGCTCGGCTTTGTTGCATAAATCGGTTTGAGACTGAGTCTCCCCAAACCCCAGACGTAGTTATGCCACGGCCACCGTTTGGGGCGTGCCCAGCTCGGT
>NZ_JACHKZ010000060.1 GCF_014207855.1 Comamonas odontotermitis
ACCGAGCTGGGCACGCCCCAAACGGTGGCCGTGGCATAACTACGTCTGGGGTTTGGGGAGACTCAGTCTCAAACCGATTTATGCAACAAAGCCCAACAAGTTCGATGACTGGTGGCGCCCAGAGCAGTCATTGCAGCGGGTCATCCTTGAAGGTCTGCACTACATCTTAGAGCCGCCGCTGCAAACAGACACAGGCCAAGGACCGCTTTCAAGAGCAATGAACAGGCGCTTTCGACCCATAGCAGACACTTGGGTTATAAAAAGACTTCAATCTATACTGATAAAAAATCGGGAGAGAAAATGCAAATCTCAAGTGGAATTCGTTTTTTACGCTCCGCTATCGTAGTCTCGTTAGCAGTTTTTTCTTGCACCGCCAGTTGGGCAGCTCGCGACTTCACTCCACAAGCTGGCACCTGGGTCGTCTCCGAAGAGCTGGACGGCAAACCCGGTCGCGGCCTGGCCATTGATGTGCAAGGCAATACCCTCTTCATGCAAGTTTTTGGCTACGAGAAGAATGGCGATGCGACGTTCTACACCGCAACGGGTCAGATGAAGGGCAACACTGTCACGGCGCCGTTGATGCAGTACCAAGGCGGGCGCAGCTTTGGTGGAGACGCACGGGATGCTGTGGAACTAGGATCGCCGGGCAACGTGACGGTGAGTTTTGCCAACGGACTGCAGGGTACGGTGCAGTTTCCGGGAGAGGGGCCTGTAGCAATGGAGCGATTCATTGCAATGAGCGAACAGTTCGTGGTTGGTGAGTTATCCCCTCGAAAGGTAGGGCGTCAGCTGAAATTGGTTGGCTTGGACGAGGCCGGGCAACCGGCAATTGCCTGGGATGCCATGTTAGGACGTGAGAATTTGGGTCTGTTCCAGATAACCGGAAAACCCAGTAGCCGGCGATTGGAATGCTCAGAACTCCCCCAACTGGAGGCCTACATCTGCCAAGGGCAAGAGCCTGAGGACGGAAGCGCCTGGGTTGCTTCGGCACAACTGCGTGTTGTAGGCATTGATATACAAGGCCAGATCGAGATGCGTGAAGGTGAAACCAGCCGCCGCTATGCGTTGATAGGTATGGGAATCTCCGCCGGGGGAGCTGGCATACCGGAATGCCTTCAATACCAGCAGATCTATGTGCAAACCGGGCCACGATACTGCGGCGGCCCTCCGGTTATTACGCCGTCCAACGGCACCTGGATCATCACAGATGAGCTGTCGGGTAAACCAGGGCGCGGTATAGCCGTGGATGTGCAGAACGGCCTGGCAATTGCCCAGGTCTTTAATTACCTGGCTGATGGTCGCTCTAGCTTCCACATGGGTAGTAACGACTATGCAGGCATTACCACTACGATGGCGCTTACTCGGTATGCGGATGGCCGCTATTTTGGTGGGCCACAGCGCTCGGCTCGAGCGGTAGAGCCAGTGGGTGAAATGCAATTGCAGTTTGCCGAACTCAATCAGCAGCGCCTGGATGCAAACCGCGTGGCTGGCACGGTGCAGCTCCCTGGGGAGCTGCACCAACGCATGCAGCGCCTAGCGCTGGAGCCCGAGACCAGTAGCCACCAAGGCTTGCTAGGCCAATGGATGCTGCTTTTTTTAGGCCCGGATCACACCAAACCATCATGGCAGGAAACCCGCTTCATTACGCTAAGCCGCGATCTTGGGGATGCGGCGGCCAGTGAAGACGGCTCAGTGCAATGCAAACGCCAATCTCTGGAAGGGCACTGGCTTCAGGGAGTAGTCTGTGAATGGTGGCGGAACGACCGCTCCGAGTTGTGGAAGAGCAGCTTTATGCAGCAAACCAATAACCGTAGCGCAAGCGCCATGCAGATCCGCGACCGCCACGGCAATCTACTGGGCTTGGGCGACATCCCCCTAGATTGAGACTTAAGACAGCTCTTGGCCGTAGGCTGTCATCGTAATGTTGAAAGCAAAGAGCAGTTCCAACCATTGCTTGCTGCTCTTCATGATTTGAGCATGAATGACTGATGAATCTGTCCGCGTTCCTGGAGGAGCTTCACTGCAGCAGCGGCTAATGCATCATCCTCAATGATGCAAGCCTTGAGACACCCCGTGTCATCGACGTAACCCGTGAGATGACTAGCAAGAGCAAGCCATCGTTCCAGTGGAATTCCATTGCTCGTTAAAGCAGTGATGACTTCTGCATCTTTGATTGTCATGGTGGCGATTGAGAGTCAGGGTTGAAAGACTGCATATGGCCGAGCACAGTCTTACGCCCTTGGCCCATGCGGCAGCATACCGCTAGCAGCAATTTGAGTAGCCACGAAGTCAGCCTTCACGAACCCTTGTCGCTCTTGGAAGGCCACCGTCTCAGCGTACATCAGTTCCGCATAGGTTTGCATGAGTGTGCACGCTTCAACGTACTGCGAGGCATTGAGGTAGGTCTGGATGGCCGCTCTATACACGGCGTAGTCTCCGTTCTCCTTGACGCCTCCGTAGGACAGCTTTAGTTCCGCGCGACCCAGCCAAATCGGGTCGCGCTCCAAGGTCGGCGCATTGCTTCGACCTTGCAACCATCCAAGCGGCTTGGTCGCACGCCCTCCAAATGATGGAGGACTGATGATTGCCTTGACCGCGATTGCAAGTGCTTCATCTATTCGACCTTGCCGAACATACTGGGCCCAAAGGAGGCAAAGTGCATCCGTGTACTCGGGCAGAACCTCCAACGCCCTTTCCAACAACGACACGGCGTCGGCGACAGCTTGGGCCTGCACTTTGCACTTCGCATCCTCGAACAGCGCTCGTGGTGAACGTGCGTCCTGTTCAATAGATGGAGGCTCAGGATATTCGCCCTCAGCTTTCTCAAGCGCGGTCAGGAATGAAGACACCGAAGAGTACGTCGGCTGAATCTGCCATGAATCGTGCCAAGTCTCGACCACGATGGGCTCTCGCGTTTCCAGCCCGATAGGCCAATAGAGCCCAAACGAATCACCGTTGCCGAGTTCCCCTTCTGCGAAGGGTCGGAAGCCCAAAGGGGGGTACGGTGTCTCGTAGCGCCAAGCTTGGTCAACGCTGATTTCGACAATCTGAGAGGGGAGGAGCATGGAACAAATCAGCGATGGTTGCTCGAACTTGGTAATGCAGGGTGCGATTTTTTCGCGTCGGGCCGAGCGTGTCCGCTGTTGGCCGGTAGGACCAGCTCGTGGGCCTCGCTGACAGCTGACTTCGCTGGGTGTCCGCTTCCTTGCACATCCTTGCACTCACCCTACCGGCCGTCACTAACGAAGTGTCCATGCGGGCGCTTAGCGTCAACTATAAGCAGCGGCTGGAAGCGCGCTGGAGTCGGTCCGCTCGATGGAAAAGTTAGGCCTTCGCTCAAAAAACTTCAGCCCCCAGAAGATGGCCAGTGCAACAACAAACCAAACCGCCACCTTGACAAGCCAAGGCGACCCACCCCGATGCCGCGCCACCTTTGCATTGAAACTAGAAAACAAGTCCTCTGCGACCACTTTCCCATCGACCAGTGCCTCTGCTCGTGCAGCCTTATGGTTCACAGATACTCGAATTTCGATGTCGTGCCCGTGGGCGCTGAACTTTCGCACTCCGCTCGGCCGCAGGCTCCAGTGGCTAAGCGCGAGCACACCATCAACAAAGTACTTCTCACCGCCAAAGTAGCCACATTCGACCTTGATCTCATGTGCACTATTGACTCCAAACGGCTTTGTTGCACAAATCCGGGCCGCAGCGGTAGTAGGCTCGGATGATGAGTGAGACGAACTGGGGTCGGCGCAAGTACCGCACCACA
>NZ_JACHKZ010000061.1 GCF_014207855.1 Comamonas odontotermitis
CAGTTTGTGGTGCGGTACTTGCGCCGACCCCAGTTCGTCTCACTCATCATCCGAGCCTACTACCGCTGCGGCCCGGATTTGTGCAACAAAGCCCCCAAGCGGCCGCAGCGCAGGGTGTAATGCTGGACCCTGCTACCGGCAGCGTCACCACCACCACGCAGACACCTGCCGGTACCTACACCCTGACCTATACCCTGTGTGACTCCGCCAACCCGGCGGTGTGCCAGGTAACAACGGCCACGGTGACAGTAACTCCCAGGCCCACAGTGGTGAACCCACAGCCTGATGCGGGCACAGCCACTGCCGGAACTGCGGCTATGCCTGTTGCCGATGTCCGTAACAATGACACCAATAATGGCCAACCCGCCACTGCCACCAACTCCACGATCACTGTGGGAGCGGACCCTGCCACCCAAGCGGCCGCTGCACAGGGCGTGGTGCTGGACCCAGCCACGGGCAGCGTCACCACCACCGCGCAGACACCTGCCGGCACCTACACCCTGACCTATACCCTGTGCGACTCTGCCAACCCGACGGTATGCCAGGTGGCGGCTGTCACGGTGACTGTGACGGCACCAGCCAGCAAGGACGCTCCCCCCGTGCCTACGCTATCGAAGTATGGTTTGCTCATTGGTGCCGCCATGGTGGGGTTGCTGGGCTGGCAGCAGTCGCGCCGCCGCCAGCGCATGCAAGGACTTTGCTCCCCTGCGCGGGGGGGGAGCATGAACGCCTGAACACCCGTTTTGGGCGGTTCTCTTCAGTTGGACTGCCCTTGGCGGGCCCAATGGCCTGGGTTCAGTATTGCACTGGGCTCAGGCCGTTTTATTTGATCTCGCCTCAATCCATCTTGGTGCCAGAAGCCTTGACGGCAGCGGCCCAACGCGGCATTTCACCCGTCAGGAATTTGGCAAACTCGTCGGCCCCCAGAAAAGCAGGATCGGCGCCCTGTTCCACCATCCGCCCGCGCACATCGGGCATCTGCATCACCTGGCCAAAGGCATTGCTGAGCTTGGCCACCACTTCCTTGGGCGTACCCGCAGGAGCGAGGAAACCGTAAAAACCCACCACCTCAAAGCCCTTGAGCCCGCTTTCGATGGCCGTGGGCACTTCGGGCAAGGCAGGGTTGCGTTCCTTGCTCGTCACAGCCAGCGCACGCACCTTGCCCTGCTTGTGGTAGGCCGCGGCCTGCGGAATGCTCTCTGCCATGAACTGCACCTGACCGCCTACCAGATCGGTAAAAGCCGGTGCGCTTCCCTTGTAGGGAATGTGAACCAGGTCCAGACCAGTTGTGCTCTTGAACATCTCCGGCACCAGATGGCTGATGCCGCCATTGCCAGCCGAGCCGAAATTGACCTTGCCTGGATTGGCCTTGGCGTAGGCAATGAATTCCTGCAGATTCTGGGCTGGCACTTTGTTGTTAACCAACAACGCCAGCGGCTGCATGGCCGTGCGCGCCACGGGTGTGAAATCCTTCAAGGTGCTGTAAGGCAGCTTGGGATAGAGCGCCGGATTGATCACCATCACGCCAGTATTGGCGAGCATCAAGGTATAGCCGTCGGCGGGCGATTTCATCACATCCTGCGCACCCACTGCGCCGCCAGCCCCGGGCTTGTAATCCACGATGATGGGCTGACCCAGCACACCTTGGAGCTTGTCGGTCAGCAGTCGGGCATGCTGGTCCAACGGGCCACCAGCCGGAAAGCCGATGACGACACGTATCGGCTTGGACGGAAACGGCTGCTGCGCCTGGGCCGAGGCCATCAACACCAGCCCTGCCACGGCGGACAGGCCGATCTGCACAAATTTCTTCATGGTTTGTCTCTCACAGGTTGTTATCAAAAGAAAAGCTGACAGCGCAAGCTCTGCCTTACTTAGAGCCGCTTGTATGTTTACAGGTGTCGGGGTGAGGGACCAGAGCCGCTATCAGCTGTTGGCGCAGACCGACCGTGTTAGACCCCTCTCAACCCACCTCATAGCGTCGATAAGGAACTGCGCAGCACGCAGCCCTCAGGCTGCGTGAC
>NZ_JACHKZ010000062.1 GCF_014207855.1 Comamonas odontotermitis
CAGTTTGTGGTGCGGTACTTGCGCCGACCCCAGTTCGTCTCACTCATCATCCGAGCCTACTACCGCTGCGGCCCGGATTTGTGCAACAAAGCCATCTCAATTGATAAATTGATAAAGATTAAATATATTGAGATTGTGCACATTCCTCCCTGGGAGGCTCCAGTGATTTCACCCCTGCAATCTGTGTAACATTGGCAACACCGCAATGACTGCGATATTCGCTCAGGTACCCCGATGTACGCTGGCAAGGCAATCGATGCAGGCCCGCTGCGCCTTGGGTGAAGGCGCCATGGGGCCGCTGCCAGAACGCCTTCGTGCTTTTTGCGCGGGCTTTTGGCGCGTGCTTTTACGGCAATGGCGCCGTGGATTCCAGCTTGGGGTTCTCGCCCATGGCCAGCTGGGCTGCAATGCGGCGCGTGAGGGGCTGCAGCACCGAAAAGTGATCGAGCCCCGCCACCTGTACGCAGTGCACCAGTTCTGATTTGCGTGCCTTGCACAGCTGGGACAGCGCGTCCATGTTCGACGGTGGATTGGCGCCTTCGATGATCCAGGTCGGCGCCTTGATGGCGTGCAGCCAGTGGATGGGCGCGCGCAGGCGCTGCTCTTCGCTGTCCAGCCTTTTCCAGGCGACTGGCAACTGGCGTGATGAATACGCGGCAGGATCGGCCACCGGGCCGAATGCAAAGACGCCCTGTACCGGCAAACCGGTGCCCGCCACAAGCAGCGCCAAGGTGGCACCAGTGCTGTGGCCGCCCAGGTAGATCTGGCCGGAGTCTACATACGGCAGCCTGGCCGCGTACAGCACGGCAGCGATCACATCGTCCACCTCTCCCCAGAAGTATTCGCGCTGGCCCGGGTTGCTGTTGCCGCCGCGCAGGGTGGGAAACATCATCACCATGTCGGCCTTGCGGAAGGCGCTTGCGCTTTGGTCATTGCTGGGCGCGCCTTCGGTCCAGAAGTCGTCCAGCGTGTTGCTGTCGCCGCCGGTGAGCCAGATGACGACGGGGTGGCGTTTGCCATCCTTGGGGTTGGGGGTGACAAAACCGGCCAGGGGCATGCCGCCGCTGTGGTAGGTGATGGGCACAAACAGGTCGGCAGGCGGCTTGGGTAGCGGTTTGGTTGCGCTACCAACACCATGGGCGCCCGGCAGCAGCACGCTGGCGATCTGCGTGGTTTTGCCTTCACGCGCCTGGCTCAGGCTCTGCAGCGTGATGCCGCCCTGCGCCACTTGCTGTGCCACGGCCTGCTCCAGCTCCGCCTGCAGCTTTTGCTCCAGAGCGTGGCGGCTGTCATTGGCATCGCGTTCGGCCTGGTGCTGGGCGCGCCGTGCCAGATATTCTTCGTGCACACGCATGGCTTCGCGGGTGATGCAGCGGCGGCCCTGGTCCACGGCAAAGCCCTCTTCGTTGGCTTTTTCCAGCTGCGGCAGGGTCAGTTTCACGGTGTGGCAGAACGGCTCCGACTCCGGCGCGGCCCGGGGCGGCCACACCAGCGGGGCAGGCTGCTCGGCCTGGGCCTTGTTCTTGGCCTGGCCAAGCGAGGTCCAGCCCCGGTAGGTCATCTTGATGCCAGCCATGAGGACGACCACCAGCACCAGCAGCATGCCCATGGCCATGCGGCCCCGGCTTTTGTTTTTGCTGTCTTTGTTGTTCTTGTTTCTCATAACCCCTCGTACATCTGACCCTGTAGAGCATAAAAAAGCCGCAAGCCCCTGATCTGCCGCAAACCAGTCGTAAGACCTGAACCTAGAATTTTATCGCCATCACTTTTATGAAGATTGATAGATGAAAACGATTTATTGCGTGAGATTTGTCGATGGTGCGGGCTTTGTTGCACAAATCCGGGCCGCAGCGGTAGTAGGCTCGGATGATGAGTGAGACGAACTGGGGTCGGCGCAAGTACCGCACCACAAACTG
>NZ_JACHKZ010000063.1 GCF_014207855.1 Comamonas odontotermitis
TCATACATCTCCATGTTCTTGAGCAGACGCTCACCCACAGCCGGCAAGTCCATGTACCAGCCATTCTTCGTCGTCAACCAGTACTTGGTTTTCGTGTCGTCTGTCTCGTACAGCGCAACATCTTCCACAACGCGACCCGCCCCCGGCACCGCACTGTTGCCCGAGATATTGGCCGCTTCAATGGAGCGCTTGACCAGCCCTGCCGCAGTCACCCCCGTGCCCAGCACTGCCGGCGTTGGACACCCGCTCAGAGTGCAGACCTTCAACTGCTTTTTCGTCTCATCGGTATAGCGCAACTGGTAACGGGTGTTATCCAGCACCGAATACAAGGTTTGAACCTCAACACTGTTGGGATCGTTTGTCGTCACATTGCGCCCCGTGCCGAAGGACACCATCATGCCGCCCACAGCTTCAACCTTGTCTGCCTTGCAAGACTTGATCCCGCCCACCGTTTGAAACTCCAGGCATTTCTTGCGGTCATTGGCCCGCACGGTGGGCGCCACCGTAATGGGCTGAACGTTGTTACGCGCGCTCGATGTCAAGGAGGATGGCCCGCGCGCCGTAAACAATGGGCTGCCGCTGAACGCCACCCCCCATTGGCTGGCATTGTCACTGGTCAGGTCAAACTTCCATATATTGCCCAGGTTGTCGCCTGCGTACGCAATGTCAATGTAGCCATCCCCATTGAGATCGACCAGCCTCGGCGCCGATAGACCGTTGTCCCTCGCGTTGCCAGTGCCCGCCGTCTCCGTTGTCGTTGGTATCCGCAGCAGCTCCCGGCCGCCGTCCAGATACTGGATCAACAATACCGGGCGTTGATTGGTGCTGTTGTAGCCATTGCCCATCACTGCTGCCCAGCGGCCATTGTTCATGCGCGTAATCTGGGTTGTGCGCATGGGGTCGTTCTCGTCCAGCACCGGCTTGGCGGTGATGTGACCGATGTCCTTTTCTTCTTCTGCAGCTTTTTCGCAGAAAGTCTTCTCGGCTGAGTTATTGGCAAAGGAGGCGCAGTTGCGCACGTCAGCCGTTGCGCGTGTGCGATCCACTTTGACCAAGGCGCTTGCGTTGGTCTCCGTAAACGCCGGCGCAACGGAGGCGCTGCCAGTTACCGGGTTGGTGACGTCCAGTACAAAATAGCCCTTCCCGCCCGCACCCAGCGTGCCCACCAACAAGGTTCGCCAGTCAGGCTGGTAGAAGGAGCCGCTGCCCCCGGTGATCACTCTGCCCAGCTCGACATCACCGGTCATGGGCGAGCCGTCTACGTAGTATTGGTGGTTGTAGCTGGGGCTGGCCAGATCTTTCAACGACGCGATAACGCCTTGAGGGACGTAGGCGATTTTCTCGGCCCCGTCCGTGGCAGAAAAGCCATGCAGCATGCCATCGTTGCCTCCGACATAGATCATGGGTGTGCGGCTCTTTTGCGTACGCACAAAACTGCTGTACCCCTGCAGCGCATAGGTGCCCGCTGGCGCGCCCGTGTACCAAACACCAGAATTGATGATGTCGCCCTGAACACTGTCGCGCTTGCGAAATGGCTGGGTGGAGGTCGCTCCACCATCGGGTGCCTCGGCAGTTCGCACGCCTCGGATGTAACCAAGAACATCTTGCCCACTGGTCGCCAGGGGGGTGGTTGTGTTCAAGCCCAGTTTGGCGTTTTGCGCCGTGCTCAGATACGACTGACTGGTAGACCATTTGAAGGCCACGCCTCCCTTCTCTACCGAGGCCGATCCCGCTGCGACGAGCTGATCACTCCAACTGAGGATAAGTCGGT
>NZ_JACHKZ010000064.1 GCF_014207855.1 Comamonas odontotermitis
GGCCAGGTGGCCTGGCAGTGGCTCTTGAGCGGGTTTGGAGAGGCCAGCCCCACAACGGGCGATGCAGGCTACGTGACAGGCAGCCCGGGCGCCACAGGCTCAATGCCCAGTTATGCCCCCGAAGTAGTCTTCAACCTGCGCTACCCCGGCCAGCAGTGGGATGAGGAAACAGGGCTGGCCTACAACGTCAACCGGTACTACGATAGAACGAGTGGGCGCTACATCCAGACTGATCCGATCGGGCTGGCGGGTGGGTGGAGTCGGTTTGCTTATGTGGGCGGGAATCCGCTAAATTACACTGACCCACTCGGCTTGATGACCTGGCAAAGTTGGTGGGATGCTTCAGTAGCAGGGTTTCAGTCGGAAACGCCGTGGAGCGCTGCGTTGCGTGCCCTTGAATCGTGGCCTGTCGGGGCTTCAATGGTCGGGGGGGCTGGACGATATGTAACAGTTTTGTCAAAAAGCCCTGTTGTTGAGTCGGGAGGGACGTGTGTCGCAAAGAGCGTGGCGAATCTAGGATATGACGCAAATAAACTGGCGCATGTTTTTAAAGAGAAACACCTTCTTGATCCGCTAGTAAATAAATTCGGATCCCAAGAAGCGGCTTTCATAAAAATGCACGAAGCAGCTCAATCTCTGGCTACAAATACATATCAAACAGGATCTTGGGTCACTCTCAATATAGATGGAATAGCGGTAAGTATTAGTGGTCGGGTCATAAATGGAGAGTTTCGTATATCGACAGCTACGATGAGGCCATTTTAATGAAGCTTACGAACGAAGAAAAATTTGCCTTAATGAAGTTATTTGGAGGCAATACGGATTTTGATATTGCTGTAATATCTCAACTTGATCGCGCTGAAGTACTTGAGCGAAAAGAAACAGGTGTTGGATATTTTTCAACAATTAAATTGATGGATTCAATTCAAAATTTCACTAATATAAACGAGAGAAGCTGGAATTTTAATCATAAATTTCTCAAGTATGGAGGTTTATTTATTGCATTCTGTGATCCGCCAAATTTAATCGAACTTGAAGCAGTCGTACATGATGGCCTTTGGCCTAAGAAATTTGATGAGAAACTATTTAGCGATGATTAATTTTTACTGCAAAGTGCAATGATGCTTTTTGTAAATTTAATTTCAATATTTAGATAATTTCTTCAGAAAGCCACCTGCAACCCGTGTTATTCGTTCAGACTAGGGATTCAGGTGGTTTTATGCTGGTGCCAATGTTGTTTGCTTGCTACTGGCTTGCTGAGTTTTATCAACATTCTTCCAACCTTTGCTGCTTAATCCTGATTTCATAGCCACTAGCGCTTAATAGCTAAGCGTTAGTAGCTACTTTGGCTTGAAATCTTGGGACACAGCAGGGCGGATCAGCAACGTCCTGCAGCGCCATGCCTTGCCTGCAGCAGGCTCTGCTCCCGCCCACAATGCCCAGCTCTCCAGCGCCTACACCTACGATGCTGCCGGGCGCCTCAAAGCCAGCGCCCACAGCCTCGTGCCCCCAGCCTCGGG
>NZ_JACHKZ010000065.1 GCF_014207855.1 Comamonas odontotermitis
CCGAGCTGGGCACGCCCCAAACGGTGGCCGTGGCATAACTACGTCTGGGGTTTGGGGAGACTCAGTCTCAAACCGATTTATGCAACAAAGCCGATTCGAGGTATATCGTTCCCAACGGTCATCTTTGGGGAAACTGCCGCCATAAGACAGCTCATAACGAAGAGCGACCTTGTCCGTTGGCTGTGGTTTGCTAAGGCTCCATCCTTTGAGCAATGTCCATTGCCAATGGCGCTTGCCATGAAGCAGCATTCTCTGGATGTGTTCCTTGCCATTGGCTTCGACGATGATTTCTGCAGCCCAGCTGGTTGCCGGCGTATCTGGTGGTGTTGCATAACCTGTGATGAAGAAGTCTGTTGCGGGCTTGTACAGAACAATGTCGCCCGCAAAGCGAAGAGATGCATAAGCGCTGCCATTGCGTTCATATGGTTCATCCGCCATATGGATGACAGGATGCTCTCCTTCGGGCAGTGGGGCCAGTTCATAGCGCTGCCCGATCAAAGTCAGGCTGTAGGCAGCTTTGACGATAACGACGTCATACATGCGCTTGCCTGGGCCCATCTTCTCAAATGCAAACCACTCAAAGGGCGTGTAGTTGTCTACATGAAGCAACTGCATGGCGGCCCTAGTTCAAGTCAATGCGTTCGGAGTTAACCTGCACATGCTCGGAGCCGTCCACGGTGATCAACTTGCCATTGAGGTTGACCGTGCCATCGGCTTTCATCTCCAGCACACTCTTGCCGACCTTGAGGGTAATGCTGCGCTCGTCCATCGTTATGTTGGAGGTGCTGCCTTCGCCTGCTGCACCGCCAGCACCTCCTGAGGGAGCCACGATGTTCATCGCCATGCCTGGAGGGGCACTGCCTCCGGCGCCACCACCTCCACCGCCCACCGTCAGCGTGTATTTGCTGCCCACCTTGGTGTCCTTGGTCTGGCCGATCTTGGCGGTCTGGCTCATGCCTACCGTCGTGTTCATCATCAGCCCCACATTGAGGCTGTAAACAATTCCGTAGTTCTGCATCTTGGCAATGCCAACGTTTTGCATGTATGCAATACCGATGCTCTGGGTCTTGAGCAGGCCGATGGTGACGTTCTCCATCACGCCGACGCTCTTGGTGCGGTTCTTGCCGATCTTGAGCTTTTCGTTTCTGCCTACGTCTTCGGTGCGATTGACGCCAATCGATATCTTCTCGTTCAGGTCTACCCGCTCTTTTCTGTTCTGGTGGATGGTGATGGTCTCGTCCAGGTCCACTTCCTCCGTGCGCCAACCGTGCACGTTGATCTTTTCATTTCGATCAACGATCTCGGTTCTGTCGCGGTGGATGGTGTTGAATTCATCGCGGTCGATGACCTTGCGCCGATCGTTACCTACCCATTTGTCTTCATCGTGCTCGACTTCGGTGAGCTGGTCTTTCTGCGCATGCAGCCACAGCTGCTCCTGGCCCGCCTTGTCTTCAAAGCGCAGTACATTGGCTGTGCCGGGGCTGTCCTT
>NZ_JACHKZ010000066.1 GCF_014207855.1 Comamonas odontotermitis
GGGGATGCGGATAAAAACTTGGACTGGTTTACGCCGCAAGTCCAAGGCTCGCCCGGTATTCGACAGGGCTGAGAGAGCCAAGGGATATCTTGATCCGCTTCTCGTTGTACCAGCGGATGTACGAGTCGACCACCTCAATGAACTGCGCGATGGTCGTGCCCTTCCAGTCCCGAGGATAGAACAACTCGTTCTTGAGGCGGCCGAAGAAGCCTTCGCAAGCCGCGTTGTCAGGAGAGCAGGCCTTGCGAGACATCGAGCGGGTGAGGTTCGCCTCGCTCATCTTAGAGAGCCAGCCTGGCCAACGGTAGTGGCCACCACGATCAGAGTGGACCACTGGACGATCGCTTGTGTCTGCCACTGTCTCAATAGCTGCATCCAGCATTGAGTTGACCAGCTCTGCGTCCGGGCTCGTTCCAATGGCCCAGCTCACCACCATGCCGTCGAAGCAATCAATGATGGGTGACAGGTACACCTTGCCTGCTGGGATCTGGAATTCTGTAATGTCCGTGAGCCACTTTTCATTTGGGGTGGCCGCCTGGAAGTCACGGTTGATGATGTTATCTGGTGCCGGGCTGATCTCGCCGAGGTAGGACGCGAACCTGCGCCGCTTGGGCTTTGCGACGACCAGATTCTCTTGCTTCATCAGCCGCTGCACCACTTTCTCGGAGATCGGGCCTTGCTCTCTGGCCAGAGAGGCTTGCAGCCTGCGGTAGCCGTAGCAGCGGTGGTTGGACTCAAAGATCTCGGTAAGGGACTGGCGCACCACAAGGTACTTGTCGCCGACCACTGTGCGGGACCGATGGTAGAAGTATGAGCTGCGTGCAAGACCCAACTGTGCAAGGAGCTCTGGCAGGCGGTAGTGCTCCTTGAGGGCGTCAATCAGCAGTGTCTTCTCCCGGTTGGACAGGAGCTGCAGATCGACGCCCAGACCTTTTTTTAACAGTTCATTGGCCTTGTTCAAGAGGTCCTGCTCAAGGCGCAGTTGCCTGACTTCGCGGCGCAGTATCTCAACCTGGCGCTCGAGTTCTTCGCGCTCTCGCTCCTGCGGTGATTGATCGGTGTGTTTCATTGATGCGGGTGCCTCACGTCCCAGCAGCTGGTTCTTCCAGTTGTACAACGTTGGCCGGCATACGCCGAACTTATCAGCCACTGTTTGCGCACTTTCCTGCCGAGTGCAAAGCTCCATGACTCCCGCTTGCTTCAAGCTCTCGGGATACCTTCGTTGACCCACACTGCCAACCAGAGCCCTTCTGGCCTCAGGGAATGCCTCACGCACCCATTTGGTAAGCGTTCCACGACTGGGGTAGCCCAGCGCCCTCATGGTGGCCGCGATGCATCGGTCATGGGTGAGGTAGTGCTCGATGGCTGCGGCCTTCTGCGCCTGCGAGAACTTCGGTTCACGGCCTGCGTAGCCAGCGGACAAGTCGAGCTT
>NZ_JACHKZ010000067.1 GCF_014207855.1 Comamonas odontotermitis
GTTTGTGGTGCGGTACTTGCGCCGACCCCAGTTCGTCTCACTCATCATCCGAGCCTACTACCGCTGCGGCCCGGATTTGTGCAACAAAGCCCAACGCAGGCAATCGCACAGCAGAAACTATCAAAGACAGTGCGGCCCAAATGGCGTTTGAATTACAACGCACAGTCAATGGCGCAAATAAGGTGACCACAGAGACCATTGGTACCAGCCAGACTGCTCGCTTCACCTATGACCCGCGCCAGAGTTTGACCAGCCAGGCAAATGCTTTGAATCAAACCACGACCTATGGGTTAGATGATCTTAAGCGGGTTACGCAAATCACCAACCCGTTGAACAACGCAGCCACCCTTACCTACAACAAGTTCGACGGTCTTACCGCCGCCAAAGACTTCAAGGGCGTTACCACCAACTACACCCGCGATGCGCTGGGCAACGCCAAGCAAGAGGTCACCCCCGATGCTGGTACTGGAGCCGCCACCTACGACGTGCGCGGCCTCCTGGCATCCACCACTGATGCCACAGGCCGCACCATAGGCGTAGAGCGCGATGCCCTGGGCCGCATCACCAAGATCAACTACAACAACGGCACATCGTCCGTTCTGCGCTACGACCTCCCCGGCACCACCTACAACACCGCTGCCGCGCCCAATGCCAGCATCGGGCACCTGAGCGAAGTGCAAGACCCGGGAGTCACCACCCAGTACCAGCGCGACGCCCTGGGCCGCGTGCTGCGCAAGACCCAGATCCTGGCAGGCGGTGCCACCAAATCCATTGCCTACACCTATGTGCCTGCTGGCCAGGGCGGGGCAGGCAGCGTGCAGACCATTGCTTACCCGAGCGGCTACAACCTCACCTACCTGTACAACAGCACTGGCCTTATCACCGGCTTGCTATGGAACGGCGTGCCTCTGGTCTCGTACATTCAGTGGAACCCCTTGGGCATGCCCACCAGCTGGCAGTGGCCAGGCATGCAAGCCTCGCCCACCGATGCGGGCGCGTTGGTCGAACAGCGCAGCTATAACACCGCAGGACAGTTGACGCACACCGGCATCTTCGATCTGACATGGGACACAGCAGGGCGGATCAGCAACGTCCTGCAGCGCCATGCCTTGCCTGCAGCAGGCTCTGCCCCCGCCCACAATGCCCAGCTCTCCAGCGCCTACACCTACGATGCTGCCGGGCGCCTCAAAGCCAGCGCCCACAGCCTCGTGCCCCCAGCCTCGGG
>NZ_JACHKZ010000068.1 GCF_014207855.1 Comamonas odontotermitis
AGGTTCTATGTTTTGCGTCAAGCGACTTTCGGCAATAGTTGCTCCGGATTAAAGGCGGTCTGGCCTCTCCAAATTGCAAATGCCACTCGTAAAAGCTTGCGCGCAAGAATCACCAGCGATTCCGTCGTGGAGAAGCCTTTGGCTCTGATGTGCGCATAGACAGGCTTGAGAGCTTTGCTGTGACTGGCCGCGAATGCGGCCAAGTACATCTGCCTGCGCAGCAAAGCCGGGCCTCGCTTACTCAAACGCCTTCTTCCTCGCTTGGTGCCTGAATCGTTGGCTCGCGGATCTAGCCCGCTATAGGCGACCAGTGCATCCGAATTGGTAAAGTGCAAGCGGCTCAGTAACTCGGTGAGCAAGGCTCCGGTTTGCGGGCCGATACCCGTGATCGTCTGCAATCGGGTGCAGCCTTGTTGCATCACATCGTCCTTGGCAATCAGGTCAATGACCTGCCTGTCCATTGCTTCCAGCAAGTCTTTGAGTGACTGCATCAGGCTGGCTAGTTGCTGCCCGGGTAGTGAGATGTCTTTGAGTGTTTGTTTGATTGCAGCTTGATGGGCACTGACTTGCGCACGCCGTCTCAGCAATGCATGTAACTGCTGCTGAAGCTCCGTACTCGGCTGCCACGGGTACAGGCTCTGATAGTGCTCCTGCACGTAGCGCCGGATCACTGCACAGTCGAGTGCATCACTCTTGGCCCTAGCCCCAAGGGCTTTGGCGTAGAAATACACATCCCGTGCATTGAGCACATAGACCACCAAGCCCGCTTGCGAGGCAAGCTGAGCAAGCAGCAGGTGATAGCGCCCTGTGGACTCCATTGCGATACAGCAATCGCGGGGCATTGCAGCTAGCCAGTGAGTGATATGCGCCATGTCATTGGCTACGCTCAGAGGCGGCTGATCATCTACGCTGATGACCAGCTGCGACTTGGAGACATCCACTCCGATGAAGCTTGTTTGCATAAAAGCACCTCCAACAAAGACAATAGTCCTGTCGGGGTGCTGCTCCACCTAAGTGCGTTGGCTTGCCTTCAGATCGGCAGTCACGCAGCCTGAGGGCTGCGTGCTGCGCAGTTCCTTATCGACGCTATGAGGTGGGTTGAGAGGGGTCTAACACGGTCGGTCTGCGCCAACAGC